>DIBV01000017.1:0-237489 GCA_002415085.1 Arsukibacterium sp. UBA5043
TACTTTTTATGGGTAAGAACAATTTCAAGGACGAATAGTGAAGCATTTAGTTTTAGTTTTTTTATTTCTGGTTATTAGCTGTACCAGTTTAAAAGATGTTGGTGAAAGCAGCCAAAATTCTGAAGCTACTGTTGGAATAGAAGATGGACAACTGATCTATAAAGGTGAAATAACTGAAACCTCAAATAATGTGATTTTTTCATTGTTTAGGGCGGCTGAACTCAAGCCAAACCGACTGCTTATTTCCAGCCAAGGCGGTGAGATTGGTGCGGGAATGGATTTGGGGCAGTGGGTCAAAGATAATGATTTGGATGTTGAAATCATAAGAGTATGCGCTTCTTCTTGTGCCAACTATGTATTACCAGCTGCCAATACTAAGTACTTAAGAAAAGACTCGGTTCTGATTTGGCATGGTAGCGCCTGGCAGACCAATTGGCATGTTGATAAAGAGCACCGCGTATCTTTCAATTCATACATTACTTTAATGCGTCAGAGAGAAACTGAATTTTACGCAGATATCACAGTCGACAACCTAATAACTACTTACGGCCAGTCTGAGTTTGATTTTTTGGACTTTGCCCTGAGCTTGTTAGGCAAAGGAACTGTTGGTTACGATTACTCTTTAGCCGATATGGAGAAGCTTGGGCTAGTGAATATCGTACTCATAGACGGTGAATGGAATTGGAGAACGCATAGGCCTGACAAAGCAAATTTGGTAAAACGTATAAAGCTCGACAATGATTTTAAGTTCGAGCTTCGTAGATTTGAAATATAACAAGAAAATTTTATTGCCAGTAATAGTCGCGAGCCGTAACGTCAACCCGCTGCGCGGCGTTTCATGCTAAAACGCTACGGCTTAGCCCTGCCCTATTCAGATCTTTAAAGGAGGAGACATGCTTAATGAATTAAAAAACTGGTGGAATTCTGTACCAAAAGCCCAGAAAACGGGGCTGATAGTGCTGGCGGCATTTTTTGTGGCAGTGCTTATCTTCAGCTTTGGGATAACTATTGGCTCATCCCTTGGCAAAGTTATCTGAAGTCGTTGTACTTTGGAACAATACATCGAAGCACGACGTAAGATATCCGGCTGACAAAAAAGTAGCCAGCATCAATACTGCCGGGCTTCTTTGGCTAAGCATCAGGTAAGAAATTATAATGCATGTTAAAAATATTGTAGAAAGAATAACCACTGATTTTGAAGGGGTAATACCAAAATCAAGCTGGGGTGAAACAGCCCTGTTTTATAATCGCGACAAGCTTTTACCCAATGGCGTTTATTTTTGCACTATAAAACAGAAAAACGGCGAGAATGATACCGCCTCTGCGCTGGATCGTGAGGACGTATATAGGCTTAGTATTGGCATTGGAGCGCAACGTTACGAACAACTATTCGGCAGCAAACCGAAAAGGCCAGCTAAAAGTGGAATAATTGCTACCGGGCACGATTTCACTGCTTTGGATGTACTAATGCCACATCCGGTTTATGGCTGGATGGCCTGGGTTCAGGTGCTAAACCCAAGTAAAGCAACATTTGAAAGCCTTGTACCACTAATAGCCGAAGCGCATTCAAATGCTGTCATCAAATTTAACAAGAAAAATGCAAAGATTTAGCTGCAGCCCATTTATCATTGCGTTGTCAAGGCTTGGCCCTCCCCCATCCCGTTTCAATTAGTTAAATCAATAACTTCCCTCTATGAACTTTCTAACTGCAAATTGCGCGGATTAAATCGCGCAATTTGCAGCAATAACATATCTAACAACAATAAAACGCTTGATATACATTAAGGTTAAATAATAAACTCAGGCAACAAAAAATTCAAAGGGAAATCTGGCAGCAACGTGCGGCTATTGATGATTTAAATAATTTTTTAAATGTTTCTCAAGGTGAATAGATATGACTAAAGGAATACTATCGCATGATAAATATCATCAAGGGAAGAAGTTAATTCGATTCACTCACACGCCGGTTCCTTGCTCATTATGACGACGCTAGGGTCGACGTTCACACTTAACTTTACACAGTTGGAATAACTATATGCTAAGGCTATCAATACTTATTTATCAGAGATCATACCTATACTGATTGCGCCACAAGTACAGCTAACGAAACAGTGACGTTCATTCAAGCTTGGGTTTTAGCGACAGCTTGTTATTTACAATTGGATTGTATTTAATGGCTTATAAGTTGCTCGGCTGTGTGGCGGGCGTTAAATTATCAAGCGACTGCGCGAGAAACGTTATTTTCAGGACTTTAAGGATTAATTTATGGGCTTTGGTGGGATAAGTATTTGGCATTTATTCATCGTTTTGGCACTACCGCTACTCCATGTAGTCATTTCGAGCCGGTCATACGGTGGTGCTAAGTTTGGTTGGTCGCTAGCGGTTGTATTTTTTCCATTACTTGGATACATCATTTTTTTGATAGTGACTCAGCCGGCAAAAAAGGTTGAACAGAGTTAATTGACTTAACTAGGGCTGTCAGCAATGCCCCCATTGGTTACTGAACCTCAATTTCAACCTCAATTTCAACCTCAATTTCGCTGCGCAGTTGTGTGGTCGCTGCGGTGTGTTTTACATGTCATCAGAGATTTTAGATTAATGTCAAACGTCTTAAAGGTGGTTAAGTTGCAGAACGCTAAATCGGAATTCAAAATGCTGGTTGTTTTGGTATTTTGTTTTGTTGCAATGTCATTTTTTGCAACAGGTTTTATGTATGCTCAAGCTTCAGAAATTAGCATTCTGATTAAGCTTCTGGCAATTGTGGGCGCGGTTAATATTGCTATGATGCTATACATACTTAAAAAATTCAGTGCTTTAGTAAAAACATAACAAGGCGATATTGTCGCCACTTTCGTGGCTGGAACCGATTACGCTGCACTCCAGCCGCCCCCAAGTTTCATTGTATGTAAGGGTACTTATGCGTAAATTTCTGGTTGTATTTTTTTTAATTGCTCCTTTTACTGGTGCGTCTCAAATTGATGCTTGTGACGAGGCCGATTCGGCGTTTATTCACGCTAACATCAAAAAAAGTCAAAACGCCATATCTTATGTGCCTTTTGAACTAGCTGAAAAATTTGAAGGTATTTGCGACATTAAAAACATAGAAATGATGGATGGGCTGGAATATCTTCTATACAAAAATACGGAAACAGGCTCTTATTTCATAGGGTTATACAACGGATTAGATGGTAGTAACCAATTGCATGGGCCTTTTATCAAATAAGCTGTATAAAACAGAAAAAGAAATCCGAAGGCTTGCCGCGCAACTGCTTTGCTTTTAATGGCCAGGAACAGGAGATCATCAACACTTGTTCAAGTGTTAAATAAGGAGAATGTTTTGAGTGATGACAATAAAAAAACTGGATTAACCAAACATAATCAATCTATGATTGGAGCTGGCATAGCAATAGGTGTTGCTGTAGGAGTGGCTATTGGTAATGCAATAGATAATTTAGGTGCAGGTATCGCAATCGGCATTGCTATTGGGGCTGCGATTGGTGCAGGATTACAGCAAAAGAAAACGCCTGACCAAGATAAAAATAAAGAAAAAGATAAGTCTGAGTAAAATCGCAACCAAACCCTGGAACAGCGAACAAGCAAGCCCCTGCAATACAAGGGCTTGCTTCAGTATTAACTTACCGCCAACAGCATTGACTGCGCTGCATCAATATAAGCATTAACATCATCGTTGCTACCTTTTACTTTCAGTCTGTGAGCATAAGCCAGTCGGGCACTCATAACAAACCAGAACAGCGCGCTGACAAAACCAACTATGCGCCATAATGTCGATTTTGCCCACTTTAAGGCAAACGTAATAGATAACACGTAAAGTACGAAACCAGCCAGTTTAGAAGAGGCCCAGCCGTTATAGAAGGGATATAACTGCAGTGGATTAATGCTTATCAGATAAATAGCCGTGGCAATGAACAGGGTATATAAGATATGCGGGCCAATTTTCAGCAGTTTGTTATTTACCTTATCAGAGCCTTTAATCGTTAAGGCAAAATTGATCAGAAAAAACACTAGCGTCAGCGCAATTAGGGTTAAGTGGGTATGCTTTATAATCATGTACATGGTGTGTTTCCCCTGAGGTTATTATTTTCACTTATTTTTACAGGGGCTAATATATCGTTTTTTATGCCCGGGCGACAGCCGCTTTGTATGGGTATCTGGCTGCTTTTTATATCATTAATGACAACACTACAGATATGAAACAGAGTACTTAAAGGTGGGAATATAGAAACCGCAGTGTGTTAACGTTGACTGATACAAAAAGGCCATCCGTCAGGATGGCCTTTGACTAACAACAGATGAATTTTAATAGCGGCCAGCCATCAGTGGCAAACCTGCTATTGCTGAACCAGGCATTAGCTACTAATCTACTAGCGCTTTGCAATAATGTAGACAGCGTGGATGATGCCCGGGATATACCCTAAAAGCGTTAGTAGGATGTTAATCCAGAATTGGGCCCCAATGCCAACTTGCAAAAACACACCAAGTGGCGGTAGCAATATCGCAATAATGATTCTAAGAATATCCATATTGTCTCCGTGTTAACGTAGCAGGAAAGTTGTGACCAGCGGCACAAAAATTTTGTACTGATCACTGGCAACGCTATCTGGAATAAATTTCTGAAGCGCCATCCAGACGAGCTTGCAGCGCTGATTCATTTCGAACGAAGGTATATTGATTGTTCCAGTCACCACGGGGCTTTTCGCCAACAATAATATGTTGCACATCAAGATCAGGCGCGTTGATGACTATTCTGTCTGATATACGAACGGTTTGCCCTTCCAGGGGTTCATTCGTGCTGTTGAGATGAGATACGACTATTAACCTGCGATCCTTAGCATACACCTTTTCAATATCCAGCTCTTGCATATTGCCTTTAATTTCAGCCTCTACGACAATTGATCGTTTGGACTTTTTGCCCTGCTCATCAGGCATGTTCAAATCCATATAAGGCACTTCGACTTCTTCTTCTTCCATTACTACTACCACTTTGGGCACGGTAATGGTTTCAGTTGTGGTGCCGATATCAACACTGGCCCAGTCTACATCGTATTCGGGTAACCGCCCGGAATCCGCACTAACGTCGACATCAACACTGGGTAACTCGCCAGACTGCGTTTTCTCCACTTCACAACCAGAAAGGGCTAATACCGCAACTGCTGCGGCAGCTAATTTGAATTTCATAACAACTCCTTTTTATCTGTCAGTTGATCAAAGATATTCCCAACATTCAGAATCCCATGCGAGGTTCATAAATGCCTTTGCTACAACAGGGAGCAAGAAATAAACCAACATTTATTTGATTTAACTTTCAATATGTTGAGCAATGATTGGAATAACTAATGTAGAGAAAAGATGAAATATTTTCACATGGTAATGAAGATTACACTAAGTAGCTGTATCGCGGGTTTGGCGGGCAGCGGATTTATCCGCTGCCCGGGATAGTAATTTACTATCGTTACTAATTCTGGTGTCCTAGCACGTTTTTTTCGCTTTTCTTAGTCGCTTTAGCCGCTTTCTTTTCTTTTGCGGTTAGCAACGGTTTCTTTTTTACGTCTTTTTTACTGTCCTGGCCTTTGCTCATTATAATCACCTGTATTTGAAATAAGCTGTATGTAAGGGCCCGCGGCGCCTTACATTTAGCAGTATGGCCCTTATTGCCCAAAGCGCAATAGCAGCCCTTGAATGCTGACAAACTTACCCTATGTTTAATAGATGAGCGTGTTAAAACAACCCGGAGGAGAACAGAAAATGAAGCCCTACCCCCTGAAAAATGTCGTGGTTATCTTATTGGCTACTCTGCTGTTTAGTTGTGCCACTAAAGAGAAATCAGGCACTGTCGTTGGCTCTACCACCGGCGCCGCAGCTGGTGCAATATTAGACGATGGCGGCGCTGGCGGCGTCTTGCTTGGCGCGGTGCTTGGTGGCCTTATTGGCCGTGACGCCGGTGAGGAACTGGACCAGCGCGACAGACGAAATATTAACCAGGCACTGGAATATAATCCGACCGGCCGCTCGTCGAGCTGGCAAAATCCGGATAACGGCAGAAATTACCAGCTGACGCCAACAGAAACCTTTCAGAGCAATAACCGGCCTTGTCGCGACTTCAGAATGGATATTGATGGCCAGCGGGACGATGTGCGCGGTACCGCCTGCCGACGTTCAGATGGCAGCTGGGAAATAATTGATCGCAGCTCCTATTAGAACGAGACTTCTAACAGCGCTCGTGCTGCAGCCCCGGCAATGCCGGGGCTGGTATTTCAGAAATAGCTGGGGATTTGGCTGCTCAGGACATTACTTTATTTCAATCAGCACCTCATTGCGGCGCAGCATGGGCAAGGTCATCGGTCCGTTGTAACCTGCCTCTATTGGTTCGCTAATAGCCGTGTAGCCGTTCGCATTAATCCAGTCTGTTAAAATATCGCGGTGTTTTGCAACGTTGCTTCTGCTAAGCGTGCCACTGAAAGTAATAGCGGCTACTTTGTAATTTTTCAGCTCGGAAACCTTAACATCCGGATCGGTTGGCCTGGGTGTGGTTTGCAGGGCAAACTCTTTGGGCATCACAAATGACATCATCGCCCCGCCCGCCCTGTTGTCCATAAAAACCGGCGCGGTCATGGCAATTTCAGTGCCTTGATTGTTATTTTCAGCCTGCTCTTTCTCACCCATAAATACCGGTGCGGTCATTGATATTTCAGTTGCACCTTCATTCTCACCGCTGATATAGCGGAATAATTTACGAAAGGCACTGTTGCGCCCCCCGCCAGACATTTCAGCTGACACCAGTACCATAGCGTCATAATTACGCACTTCAATTTTTTGTTCCGGCTCGGCTTTCAACAGCGTGTAAGGCGCAGTTTCAACATTACTCTGACCAAATACCGAGCAGCCTGCTAACAATAATGACGCAATAACAGAGAGTAAAAATTTCACGGTACATCCTTAACTTGGTCAATGATAAGGCTTATACGGGGAATATGGCTGGGTGGACTAACTTATTGCTGCTGGCTTATTGCTGCTAACAACTCATGGTTCGACATTAGCACTATGAAAAGATAGACTTTCGCCCTGTTATATTTCTAACGTAATACATATAAGAATGTCGCAAACTCAGACTTTAATATTGGCCATTGGCGTGTTTCAGGGCTTGCTGTTATTCACACTTTTAATAAGTGATAAGCGGGTTAACTACGCCAGTAAATTACTGGGTTTACAATGCCTGTTAATAGCAACCAGCTTTGTGTTACCGCTAATTGTTTCCGCCGGAGAAAGCCAATTTGCCTGGATGATTGGCTTGCTGGTATTTTTACCCGCCTGTTATGGCGCGCTTACTTACTTGTATTGCCGAACAGCAATCACCGGCTCGGCACTTAAACACCGCGATATGTTACATCTATTGCCATTGGTACTCTGCTATCTGCTCAATTATGACCTGCTATTTTCGGCTGAAAAGGCACTAAACTTTGTTACAACGGCTGAAACCACTCTTTTAAAACATAACCTGACAAAAGTTGTGTTCTACGGTCAGGCCATAGTTTATGCCGCATTATTAATTAGCATGGTCAGTCGCTACCAGGCTAAAGCTAAACAAACATTATCGTCTTATAACCCGGATATATTCAGCTGGCTATGGAGCCTGACTATCTTCATGGTGGCAATATGGGTTTTAAAGGTGTTGTTCTATTTTATCAGCCCGGCGCCTGTGATAAATATTGTGGCCGATTGTCTGCTGGTGATCTTGATTTATTTTGTTGCTATTGTGCAGTGGCGCAACCCTGGCCTGTTTCATATTCAGCAACTTGCAAAACAACGGCAGCAGCCGAAACTTAAACCGTCCTCTAATGGCTTATTAGAGCAAGATATGCGTTCAGACATTTTTCAAATGGTACAAGACCAGGTCAAACAACAGGCTTTGTATCGGGATAGTCAACTCACCTTGGTCGCCCTTGCACAACATGTTGGGGTCAGCGTCCATCATTTGTCGGAGACGTTAAATCAGTACGGTGGCAAGAACTTTAATCAATTTATTAACGAGTATCGGGTGGCAGAAGTGTGTGCGCAACTCGACCATAACAGTGAACGAACATTACTTGATCTGGCGCTGGATGCAGGTTTTGCTTCAAAAAGCAGTTTCAATGCCATCTTTAAAAAGCACACCGGGCAAAGCCCAAGCCAGTATCGAAGCCAGCCACCTGCCACTGCTGTTTCAACTAAGTTTTGAGTTAGTTTTAAACGCGTCCAGCTTGAAATATACCAGAATAGACGTCTAATCTTATAAATCCGGACGCCCCCGTCCCGCTTCCCTGTTTAAATTGAGCCATCGATAACAGATGGAACCTAACTATGTTAAAAACACTTTCGAAATGGCTTATTGGTCTGGTAATTTGCGCAGCAATTTTTGTCTCGGCATATCTGGTTTGGTTTAAACAGGGCGTCAATTTTATTTATGGCGCTCATACCGCCGAGGTCGATCATACCGTTTTTGCTACAGCGGTTGAGCTGACAGCAATTACCAATGTCAATGTCCTGTCGCCGGACGGGCAAGCGATGCTTGCTGGCAGGACAGTAGTGATAAATGACGGCAAGATTATTTCAGTTACTGTCGGTGGCACTGCACCTGCAGATGCCAAGGTTATTAATGGCCATGGTAAATATCTTATTCCCGGCCTGGTCGATTCACACGCCCATCTTCTGCAAAGCCCTAATGATCTGTTGCTTTACGTCGCCAACGGTGTCACCCATATACGTGATCTGGGGGGGCCGGCAGAACGATTGCAATTACGTGATGAAATTGAGCAAGGTCGCACCGGCCCACGGCTATTTGTTTCATCACCGGCGATAGATTCAATGGGCCTGCTAGAGGGCGCTTTTTGGGAATTAATCACCTTCCACAAAAACACCCACGATGCAGAGCACGCCAAAAGAATGGTTAAAAAGTTTGCAGAGCAAGGTTACGATGCCATTAAAATCTATCACCTTGATATGCCAAGCTACCGCGCTGTAAACGAACTGGCTGCCGAACTCGGTGTGCCGACAACCGGACATTTCCCGTTGGCATTTGAGCTATCAGAACTTGCCGTAACACAGCAAACAGAAGTTGGCCATCTTGAGGAAATTGTCCGGGTACTGATCCGTGAATTTGGCTCTATCAATGACCAAGGCCGCGATGCATTCTATGCCCACGTAACAGAGCGCAGCAATGACATTATCGATGATCTGCTGGCGAACGACATTACCGTCAACTCAGTACTGTGGTTTATGGAAAGTATCCATGACCAATTCAGTAATCTTGAACTGGCCTTATCGGAAGTGGCTATTGAATACGCCAACCCTGGTATTGTTGAAGGCACCAAAGACTCTGAAGAATTTAAAGTCGGCTGGTTACCCGGTTACAACCAATTCGAGGCCACCAGTACACCGTCAGAAGAAATCTATAATAAGAATGATATTTTCTGGCAAGCCCGGGAGAAAGCACATCACATTCTGTTAAAAGCAATGGTCAGCCGTGGCGTTAATATCGTCGCCGGCACAGACGCTGGCGCAAATTTAGTCGTACCCGGCTTTTCAATCCATGATGAACTAACATCACTTAATATGGCTGGCATGAGCCCAGCCCAAACACTCGCTACTGCCACTAAGAACCCGGCTGAGTTGATGAAGAGCAATGCCGGAATTATTGCAGTAGGTCGACGTGCCGATCTGGTTTTGCTCAGCAAGAACCCACTGAGCGATATCAACAACACCCGGGCAATCGACACCGTGATCCTGAATGGCCGGGTATATGGCCGCACGCAGCTTGATGCTATGCTGGAAGCTGTTAAGGACGCCAATGCGAGTAGTCGAAAGATCAGCATCGACCAGTATCTGTAGTCGATATTGCAAGCTCAGCGTGCCGCGATAGACTGACATTTCATTGCGGCACCTGCCAGCCCTGCTCCAGCTTCGCTTTGCACACCGGGTTGCCCTCTGCCACCAATGACTCGGCAAAAAACCATTCCTTAAATACTTGCCACTCGTCATTAATCGGGCTTAGGCAGCGGCCATTGGCCTGACTGGCAAACACCTCTTCTGTGCATTGCGGGGTATCAGGTAACTTGCCGCGGTAGGCATAAGCATACACCACCTGGCAGTGATTACTGACATAAGTACGAAACACCACCAACCAGCCTTGCTGATAACGCACCAGGCTAAAACTTGGGATCTGATGCTCAACTGCCGTGGCAATTATCTCAGGTGCCTCTGCCTGCTCCAGTAAAGCCAGCTCGCCGTCCACACGCTGGCGGATCTGGATTTTTTCACCGCGGCGCCAGGCAAAACCATCATATTCAGTGGTATCAGCCGCTGCTGTCAGTGCATTTAGGCCGTCCAGATCACGGCTGACTTGCTGACGGATAGTCCGCTCAATCTGCTGTGCTTCAGTTAACGTTTGCATATTATCGCAAGCGGTTAACAGCAACCCAGTTGTAGCAATCATTAATAATCTAAACACCATTTGCACCTTTGTCAGACGAATTGACCTTGTTTATCTTCTCGCCAAGCGTTAAGCCTGCCCAACAGGCAGCCAGCCAGAGTATCAGCGATACTGCAACATACGCGAATGCCTGCGCTGTCTGACCGGCCTGCAATAATTGCATAAACTCCAGACTGAACAGGGAAAAGGTAGTAAACCCCGCACAAACGCCACTTAGCATAAATTGTTTTTGCCAGGCAGATACCGGCCAGCGGCCATTTTCGCCGGTCAGGCTGACATAACAGCCAATCCAGAACGAGCCAACCATATTAACCAGCAAGGTGGTGACAGGCAGATCCGCGGCCTGGGTCAGCAGTAATAATGAGCAGCCAAACCGCAGCATGGCGCCCAGTGCACTGCCAAGGCCCACTGCTGCATATAAACCCGGTTTTACCATATCAGATTACCCAGCTTAAAACCGACCAATACCAGGCTTAAACACAAGCCAAATGATAAACCAATATTCAGCAGAACCTGACGGTAATGATGACTTTGCCACAAGATAAGGGTTTGCAGGCTGAATGACGATACCGTACTGTAACTGCCCAGCAAACCGCCAGCAATAACCTGCCCCCAGCCAGTATATGCAGGAAAGACCGCCAGCCAGGCGGCCAGCAACCCCATCATCAGCGCCGCACTGCTGTTTACCAGCAAGGTACCAAGCGGAAACTGCACGCCCCATCTTCTGGCAATGACATTGGCTATAGCAAAACGCAGCATGCCGCCGACTGCTGCGGCTAATGCCAGCGCGACTAATAATAATGCGGTATGGATTTGTAGGCTCAACAGTTCTGTTTAATCATATAAGATGGCCAATGCTGCTGACACTAGCGGCGTGACTTTCCACTGTCAAGCGATCTACGGTCTGGTAATTTGCGGTCAAGCAATTTACAGCCCAAAAGGCGCTGGCGGATTTTAATGTCACACTCTGTTTAGTCACTCTGAGTGTTCATTAGTAATAACAACTGGTTGCGTTGCCCCTCCTTATCCTGCGCATCAAATGGCAACACAATATCATCTTTACCGTTGCCGGTAAGATCAGCAACCATTACTTTGCGGGCATCACGAGGCAGCGGCAGTTTTACCCGCTCAGAGCGGCGACTGAATAACCGTTCGGGTTCAGGGCTGTAAAATCTCAGCTCGTCACCGCCCTCACCAACAATCAGGCTTTGCTGGTCGCTGCCGTCCAGATCAGCCAGCTCGAATAACGGCATATCGTAGCGCAGGTTGCTGATACTGACATCGATAACCGCATTCTGCTGAAAATCGGCTTTGCTGTTGTACTGGCGCTGGCCATTTAACAGGTAAAAGTCGATATCCAGGTTAGCACTGCCTCTGAGCAATACCCGCACTATCGTACCCACCCCAAAATGGGTGCTGGAAATATAAAAGTCTTTGCGGCCATCAGCGTTAAAATCGTCGATCATCACGGCAATTGGCGAGGTATCAGTCGTTATCTGAGTTTCGGGTTCAGCATTGAACTGCAAACCGGTGACAGATTGTTTGCCAAAATGCACCCGAAAGCTGTTGGTACGCTCCAGCGCATCGGCCAGTTGCTCGCGATTAACGACAATATCGGCAATACCATCGCCGTCAATATCAGTAATATCCCGCACACTGTCGATATTCTGACCGGTGTAGCTGCGTCCGGCGTCGTTACGCTGGTCAGCTTGCTGTTCAGTCGACAATGCCACCGGCCAGTTCTGAGTAACCGGCTCGGTGTTAAATGCGCCGTCCGCTAACTGATAAAACACCTGAAATTTGCCGCCGGCAATAAATACCAGATCACGCCGGCCGTCTAAATCAACATCAGCAATATAATAGCGCCTGGGTTCATAGCTCGGGCTGTCGCGCCAACTGGTCACCAGCGCATCAATGTTCAGTGAATATTGCTTAAAGCTACCATCGGCTTGCTGCCGGAATAAATGACTGTGATTAAAATCCGGTATCAAAAAATCGGCGCGCTCACTACCAAGTTGCAGCACAAACTCGCTGCTGCGCAAGCGGTTTTTATCTAAAACCCGGTACAGTGACGAACTGCTGATTAACGGCTCAGTCTGGCCAGCTTGCGGGTAATAGACGCTAATCCCATCCAGGGTTAAAAAAACCAGAGCCTGCCGGCTAACGGGCCCATTTTGCGCTCTGTCAGTTTCAATTAGCCTGGCCTGGCTGAAATACTGGGCATTGGCAGGAATAGCAACGGGTTGGACGTTAAAATCGCCGGCTAAATTTACCAGACTTAACCAGCGCTCAAACTGGCTGAAGCCCGACACCGCCAGTAGTTTTGCATCTTCCAGATGCACCATACTGCCATTGGCCGGATGGCCAAGCTCAATGGTAACTTTATCAAACTGCATGGCCATCGCCGAGCCGCTGATACAGGCTAATAATAAAAACCGATACATAAGTAACGCCATCCCTGAATAATGCGTATGAGTGGTTGTGGCCGCTATATTAGCGGAAAAGGTAAGGTAAGCAATATCATACAGGAAAAGTGAACGCCTGGATCAAGCCTTGGGGTAGCGTTTACAACACGGTTTGCTTTAAGCGATTAACTTCGCCCGACGCTAGCATTAACTGCCACTGCTGTTGTAACTGCAAGTACATAGCGTTATCGATTGATTTACGGCTAAAAGCGAAATAAACCGGGTTGTTATGAATCACAAAAAGTTTACGGTATGCGTGTTGTAAATCATTCTGCTCGAGTAGCTCGTCGACAGTAGCCTCGTCCTCCAGTGAGGCCATTACCCGGCCCGACACCAACATGGCCAGTTTTTGCTGGTTGCCGGCAGCAGCAAAAATCCGGGGTATTAACGCCGGGTTGTCTTGCAATAATTGCTGCCACAGTGGGCCATAATAAGCGCCATCAGCCACCGAGATTGCACCGTCTAACTCAACCAACTGTTGTAAGCTTTTGACAGAATCAGGCACCCGCTCTGAGGCAACCACAACCATTCGCTCAATATGGTGCGGGCCGACAAAATAGCTGTAACTGGCACGCTCGTCAGTCTCAGACATGCCTACCATAATATCCAGCTGGCCGTCCTCGAGCATTTTCATTGCCCTACCGGCAGGTAAATCAACAAGCTGCAAAGTACAATTTATTTTGCTCACCAGCGTGTTTAACAGCGCATAATACTGCTGCGAAACCTGCGTATTGTTAAACGAGCCCGCAGCAGCATGCTGCTGTTCAGATTCAACCCGAACTGTTAGCTTGCATAATGAAACTGGCTCAGCCAGGGTGACAGGGCTGATTAACAGCAGCACAGCGAATAATATTACAAATAACTTCATATGCGGAATTAACAACCCTTACCACGTCCGAATTGCCGACACTATATCCCTGCTGCTGTATCGCATCAAGCGACACTGCCGGAGATGCGGCAATTATTAGTCAATACCAGCAACCAATAGTTGATATTTTATCAGCCGGGCGATTTTCTGGCAGCAGCAAGCATACCTTTACATTTTGTCAGGCCGGCGCAGCGCGGTACCAAGCACCAATGCAAAGCAAGTCAGCACAAATACTTTGTTAACAAACCAGTTGGTCCGCCAGATGCTCCACTCGGGATCGGCCAGAAAACGGCCGAGCAGCGTGCAGATAATGGCAATTTCAATTACCGCCATGCCAATGGCCAGTGCCCGGGTATAGGGCGGGCGGGCCAACAGCGCCCAGCCCAGCCAGATATGGGCAAGTGGCCAGAAATCCCAGTAAACATAGCGCATCAAAGATTCGTCATACACCAGCGCATAGGCCATCGGAAACAGATATTTTATAAACAGCGTCCAGACGGCAAGGATAAATAGCAAATGGGCCAGAAAAACAAGCCAGCTACTGGAAGAATGTTGGTTAGGCTGACCCCGTGGCATAGTGATGTCCTGCAAGACACAGCATTTTAGTATTACACCGGACTGCTTGTGCATGTTAAACATCAAGCATAGGTAAAATGTTTGCGCTGTTCCAATACCTCGTAATAAAAAGGCCAGCGGGATGCTGGCCTTGATAACGCAGTTATTGCTTAGCGGGCATGATTTTAACGCGCGTTTGTGCTTTCAAAAATTTTATCGGCTGAGGCGGCAACAAAACCGCTGTAAAGCATGCCGCAGCTTAACGGGTAGCGGCGGGCAAATTCATAGAAGCAGCTGGGAATAGTGGCAACGGTGTCGCTGAACTGCACCGGATGCAGGTCAGCCAGGGTGGATGACTGCTCCAGGTACACCTCAGGCGTGCCTTTAATTTCGCCACCGGACGTATTCAGTAAAAAGCCGGCTTGTTTCAGCTCAGTATTTACCTGCTGTAAGCTGTCAAAGCTGGCCAGCTCGTTGACGCTGACGGTAAAATGGTTAGCCCGGTAACCCCAGGCGGCAACCCAGGCGGCGTATTCACTCTCAGCCAGCAGCTTTTCATAGGTAGCCTGGCTTACCTGCCAGTGAGCACCGCTGTATAAAAAGTTATCCGCCGTTACGGCCTCTTCTGGTATTTGCGCAACCAGTTCGGTAATGGTGTCACGTAAAAAGGCCGAGCATTTATCTAACAGTAATTCCGAGATAAACACTTTAGGCTGATTGCGATCCGGGTGCTCAAAATGTTTGGCGTACAGCTTTTTCGCTTCAAAGTGATACTCACCGCACTCTTCATAACCTAAGGCTAAAAAATGAGCCGCCAGTTTATTCAGGCTTACTTTATCAAGGTTAAAGGTACGCAGCGCTATATGGTCGTTTATTACATCATCCTGTTGTGATGAACCCAGCAGCTGGTGCACTTTTTTGGCCGACGGTGTTACCGCTACATAGTCTTGCCATAAGTTGGCGAACAGGGCATTTACATCAGTGTGCATATCTACTCCGGTTTAGGTCTGATCACAAAATTTTTTAAAGTTAAAGTTAAGGTTATTCAGTTTAATTATTGGCGCGCATTATATCAAAAAGGCGGCGACTCAGGCCTGATCCAAATTAATAAATCGTGCCATAGCGCCATCGCTTAGCTGCAGCACTGCTGCAAGCGCCGGGCTGATAATTAACGTCTGGCTTTGTTCATCAAAGCGCGCCGCTTTGCCGAAACTGGCCCTAAAATCCTGTACAGCGGTATTGGCAACGGCCAGGGTATATTCGCCGTGCGCCTGCTGCTCACTCTCTGCCACCTTCACCGGCACTTTGCGGCTGGCAGCCACCGATTTAATCTGACTAAGCGGCGCTTCAACGGTGGGGCCGGCATCAAATAAATCAATGTAACCTCGATGGCTGAAGCCTTCTTTTTCCAGCATCCGCAATGCAGGCTTAGTGTTTTCATGCACCTGACCAATAACCTGCTGGGCTGCTTCGGGCAATAAACCGACATAAATGGGATGGCGTGGCATCAGCTCAGCAATAAAGGCTTTTTTACCGACACCAATCAACTGGTCGGCCTTGGGGAAATCGATTGTTAAAAACAGCTTCTGCAGCCAGTTCCAAAACGGCGGCTGACCGTCTTTATCCGCAGCACCGCGCATTTCCGCAATAACTTTGCTGGCAAAGCGTTGTGGGTGCTCGGCCATAAATAAAAACCGCACCTTGGATAAAAACCGCCCGGCATGGTTGCGGCGGTAGCTTTCACGCAAAAACAAGGTGCAAATCTCTGAGCTGCCGGTGTAATCGTTACACAGAGTCAGGGTTGTCAGCTGATTCATTACGTTCAGCTCAGCACTGTGATGAATAACCGTGTTTTGCTGAAAATGATACAACGGGGTTTGCAGGCCTACGGCCGCTTCGATACCGGTAGTACCGACAATTTCACCGGTACTGGTGTCTTCGAGCACAAACAAGTATCCCTGATCACCAGGCGTTGTTACGTTAGCATTAAAACTTTTTTCAGCGTGCGCAATTTTTTGAGTCAAGCGGCCATCGTGCATCGGTAGTGACGTAAAGCCATGACCAGATTCAATAGCAATTTGTTTTAACGCCGTAAAATCAGCTGAAGTAATAGGCCTGATAACCAGCATAATTAAGCCTGCTTTGCTGGAGTTGCGGCTACAACCTGAGCAATCGCCTGCTCAAAGCGTGCCATGCCAGCAATAATATCGGCATCGGGAATAACGAGTGACGGCGCAAAACGTACCACATTCATCCCGGCCACCAGGGTCATTACCCCGTGCTCAGCACCGGCCAGCATAATATCGCGGGCTTTACCGGCATAATCAGCATTTAACACCGCACCAATTAATAAGCCCATGCCGCGAACTTCGCTAAACACCTGGTATTTTTCATTAATTCGCTGTAATTCCTGCTTAAACAGCTCTGCTTTGTGTTTAACGCCGCTAAGTACCGCCGGGGTATTAACGGTATCCACTGCCGCCAGTGCCACGGCACAGGCTAGTGGGTTGCCGCCATAGGTAGAACCATGAGTGCCCACCACTAAGTGTTTGGCTATTTCGGTGGTGGTTAACATGGCACCAATTGGAAAGCCGCCACCGAGCGCTTTCGCTGTAGTTAAGATATCCGGGGTAACGCCATAAGCCATATAAGCATAAAGCTCGCCGGTACGGCCAACGCCGGTTTGCACTTCATCAAAAATCAGCAAGGCATTGTGTTTATCACACAGTTCGCGCACGCCTTTAATAAACTCATTAGTGGCTGGCACGACACCGCCCTCGCCCTGCATCGGCTCGACCATTACCGCACAGGTATTGGCATTGATTAATGCTTTTAAGCTGTCCAGATCATTAAATTCAGCGTGGGCAATGCCCTCAGGCTTGGGACCGAAACCATCAGAATACGCTGGCTGACCACCGACGGTGACGGTAAAGAAGGTACGGCCGTGAAAGCCCTGCTTAAACGAGATGATCTGATCTTTATGCTCGCCATATTTGTCTTTAGCATAACGGCGGGCCAGCTTCAATGCCGCCTCATTCGCTTCGGCGCCAGAGTTGGCAAAGTAAACTTTTTCGGCAAAAGTATGCTCAACCAATGCTTTGGCCAGCAACAGCGCCGGCTCGTTGGTTAATACGTTTGATAAATGCCACAGTTTGTCGGCCTGATCTTTTAAGGCAGACACTAAGGCCGGATGACAATGGCCCAGACAATTAACCGCAATACCACCGGCAAAATCGATGTATTCTTTGCCAGCCTGATCCCAAAGCTTAGAACCCTGGCCTTTTACCGGGATTATTTGGGCCGGTGCATAATTAGGTACCATTACGTCATCAAACAAACTTCTGCTTACTACCATTTTTTTAACCTCTGTCAGTTAAGGCCCCGTTATTGTCATTCATTGGTTGGGGCTGAAACGATGCCACTATTATATTGGCGGGCTTAAGCAATGTGCAGTATCATTATTGACAATTTAGCAGGTAAATATTTCATTTTAACGGAGTGATTTAGCAAAATGTCAAACAGTAGCATTACCAGGGAAGATGAAAAACTGTTAGCTGTGCTTCAACACAACGCCCGGGCCAGTATTTCCGACCTGGCCCGCCAGCTTAGCTTGTCACGTTCTACGGTACAAACCCGCTTGCAAAAACTGGAATTAAGTGGGGTAATTAAGGGCTATACCGTTGAATATGGCGACGAATATCTGGCAACGTTGGTGGCAGCACATGTCAGCATTAAAGTGCGGCAAAAGCTGACTGCGCGCACCAATATTGAATTAAAACAACTGCCTCAGGTCGCCGCATTGTATGCTATCAGCGGTGAGTACGATTTAATTGCCATTGTGCAGGCACAAAATACTGAACAGCTAAGCCATATACTGGACGATATCGGCAATCTGGAAGGGGTGGAACGCACTACCTCGTCGGTGATCCTGGAAACCAAGTTTAAACGTTAAGGAAGCAAGATTATGGCACCGCGCCAACATCAGGTCAGCCTGCGAGAAGCTTTTTTTTACTGGCTGAAACTGGGTTTTATCAGCTTTGGCGGCCCGGCAGGCCAGCTGGGGATGATGCATCAGGAGTTAGTAGAGAAGCGACGCTGGATTTCAGAACAGCGCTTTTTGCATGCGTTAAATTACACCATGCTGCTCCCCGGACCCGAGGCACAGCAACTGGCGACCTATATTGGTTGGTTATTGCATGGTACACGTGGCGCCTTTATTGCGGGCATACTATTTATTTTGCCCTCGTTTTTTATGTTGTCTGCGCTTGGCTGGCTGTATCTGGCACATGGTGACATGGCAGTGGTGCAAGGCGTGTTGTATGGCATTAAACCGGCGGTTACTGCTATCGTTTTATTTGCGGCCTGGCGTCTGGCCAAAAAAACTCTGCATACGCCTGCGCTGCAAGCATTAGCGTTGTTAGCTTTGATCAGTATCGCCGGGCTTAACCTGGCCTTCCCGCTGATTATATTTGCTGCTGCACTGGCCGGTTTAGTTTTGATGAAGTGGTTTCCAATGCAGCTAAAGGTTCCGGTGGTACAAGCCACACCTTGTAGTGATAGCACGCCAGCAGCTGCGATAATAAATGATCAGAGTGCCGTATCTGCTGCGCAACGTTTTAGTTGGCGCAAGCTGCTAATTGCAGTGAGCATCGGCATAATTATCTGGTTAGCCGCAATTGGTTTGCTCGCCGCCTGTTATGGCTGGCACAGCACTCAGACCCAACTGGCCTGGTTTTTCAGCAAAGCCGCCCTGCTGACCTTTGGCGGTGCTTATGCGGTATTACCCTATGTTTATCAGGCGGCAGTAGAGCAATATCAGTGGTTAACAACACTACAAATGATAGATGGCCTGGCACTGGGTGAAAGTACGCCGGGGCCGCTGATTATGGTGGTCGCCTTTGTTGGTTTTGTGGCCGGCTGGAGTCAGCAACTGTTTGGCACCGACAATCTGTGGCAAGCTGGCATAATGGCTGCGGCTATTGTCACTTTTTTTACTTTTTTACCCTCTTTCCTGTTTATTATTGCTGGCGCACCACTTGTGGAAGCCAGCCGCAAGCACGCCACCTTTACCGGACCGTTGACAGCAGTAACCGCCGCCGTAGTAGGCGTAATTGTCAATTTAGCATTGTTTTTCGGCTATTACGTGTTGTGGCCAACTGGCTTTAGCGGTCAGTTTGACTTCATAGCATTGCTACTGACAGTGATAGCGGCAAGTGCACTGTTTAAATTTGGGCAAAGTATTCTGCGGGTGCTGGCCGGGTGTGCCATTGCGGGTATGCTGCTTAGCGTGCTCTAAGCAACATGCCCAATTTGAGTCGTCTCTGTTAGCACGGCCGTTTTACTGTCGTAGTAACGTAACCGTTGGCGGCCGCTGCTGTTGCCACAGCACCGGTGTGGCTTTCAGGTAGTTTATCATCGCCAGAGCTGCCACTTTGCAATCATTGCCCGGTATTTTACACGGCAAGCCCGCAGTATTTTGATAATGCGGCATAAATGCATTCTGGCCACTGCTGTCGGTTTTTACGCCAACCCGGTTTAGCGGATATATCGCCAATTGTTGCTGCTCAATAATTAAGTCAATTCGATCGGTACGGTGTTGCTGCACCTGTTGCAACCGGTGCCAGCCATCGTTGCCATTGGCTAAATAATTGGTGGTAGCGAGGCTGTATTGTGTATCAGGCTCAATATCCTGCCAACGCTCACCATTAAGCCATTGCAACTGCTCAAGCACTGCGTTGCCAGCAGAGTTTTCCTGCGCGACATAACGCAGATGACTGCCATACGGGAACTTCCCGGCATGTGCCCCTTCTGGCAGGGTGGCACTGATCACCTGCTGCAACAACTCGCGCAGTTCCTGACCAGTTACCGTCAGTATGCTTAGCGGAGTGTCAAAGGGTAATACTTCTAAGCGGATATGGCCCTCAAAAATGGCTCCTGCATTCAGGTTGGCGCGGATATTACCGGCACCGATAAGGGTAAAATCAACCTGGCGACCGGTTTTCGCCCGCACCGCCGGTTGATTTAACCAATAGTGCATCGCATCGGTAACATGGCCAGCCAGTGCTGAACCATGATGATCGCTACCATCAGCTCCCGGCAACCGGACATGGTTTATGGTTTGCTCGGTAACACTGATTTGCTCACCATAGGCCTTTTTTACTGCCGGCAGGTAGACATCATTTAATACCTGACGAATTTCCGGATCCTCAGCAGTAATCGCCGTACGAGCCAGCTGATTAATATAACTTTCGGTTTTAGCCTGCGCATCTTCAGCTATTCGGCTGTCTTCTGTGCGCAACGCCAGCTGAAAGTAATCCCGGCTGGCCAGTAAGGTATTTTCACCGTCGCACTGGCGCAACCGGCCAGCTTTATCAAATTGCAGCGTGGCCGCGCCCACTGTCTGGGCAAACTGGCCGGCCTGAACAATGCATGTCTGGCCAGCGCCATCCGGATTAGCGATAAGCTCAGCATAAGGCGGCTGTTGCCCCAGATACCAGTGTCTGAAATCACCCAGCAAACTATGAGAATGGCCGCCGACAATCACATCAATCCCATTAACCTGCTGCGCCAGGGTTAAATCGCGCTGATGCCCCAGGTGGGTTAAAGCAATAATATGGTTAATCCCCTGCGTCTGCAGATAATCCACTGTTGCCTGAGCTGAAGCCACTTCTGCAGCAAATACCAGCTCGCCGGTAGCCGGCACCATGCTTCGCATATCTGCCAGCGCTAAGCCAAATACCGCCACCACAGGTTTTCCGCCAGCTTCGCTGAAACCACCAACAGGGGTAAGCTCGGTACCATCAACCACAAATAACTGGTAGCTTTTTAAATTACTGACTGTTGCTAACACTGGCTCAGGCCGGGTATCAACATTGGCTGCCAGTAGCGGAAAATTAATACTCGCTGCAAAATCAGCCAGCTTGGCCAGGCCGATATCAAATTCATGATTGCCCAGTGCCATCGCATCCAGGCCCATCCGGTTTAAAATATCGATATTGATTTTTTGCTCAAACAGCTCGAAGTATGCACTGCCTTTAAACGCATCACCGCCATGTAAAAACAGCGATGCAATACCGTTCTCTGCGGCCTGTCGTTGTAATGCCTGTGCTTTGGTTAACAGTCGCGGATGCCCCCCAATAAACGTATACAGAGGCTCACCATCCGGCCCCTGTACTTTGGCTGGAGTGGCATCAAATTGAGAGTGCGTGTCGTTGATATGGATAATACTTAGTGTTAACGGCTTATCGTGCGACGTGGCACAGGCTGCCAGCAATGTAATGGAGAGAAACAATAGAAAATATTGTCGCATAACGTAATCCTTAATAATTTAATTGAACGCTATTTTTAATTGCAGTAACAAGGAGCCTGGCGGCTATTTTGAGTATTGTAATCAGGAAAAATGACCGGTACTTTCCTGACAGGCGACCTGACTCCGGCCTTGCTGTTTTGCCCGGTATAACGCACGATCAGCCCGCTCAAATAAACTATGAAATGAATCATCAGCGCTTAATACAGCAACCCCAAAACTCGCTGACACCGGCATATTATTCGTCAACTCAATCTGACTTAATCGGGTAATAATGCGCTGGCCAATAGTAACCACAACGTCTTGCTCAGTATCGGGTAAAACAACGACAAATTCATCGCCACCATAGCGACCTATCACATCGGTTGGTCTGAGCATCTGCTGTGCTGCCTGACAGGCCAGTTGTAACACCAAATCACCAATACTATGTCCCAGCTGATCATTTATTTTTTTAAAATGATCGATATCAAACACCATCATACAAAGTGGCTGGCCCTGCAGCTGGCTGCGCGCAATTTCTTGTTTAGCCCGTTGTTGCACATGCTCACGCGAGGCTACATTGGTCAGACTATCGGTCGAGACAACCAAGCGCAATTGAGAATTAGCCGTCATTAGCGCTGGCACTGTCAAGCCAAATAACGCATTGGCCGCAATCACGTTAATAGCAAACTGATACACCATAACATGGTCCATTAATCCCAATAGATTGACCAGTAATGCGATAAGAAAACTGCTCAGTGCCAGACTCAAAACGGTGATAAACGGTGTTTCGGTGCAGGCGATCCACATATGCGGGATCACCAGAAAAAAGATAGCAAATGCACTTTCTGACGAACCACTATACCAGGCGATCAGCATAGCAAAAATCAGCATCAGCAAGGTCAGGCCTAATTTATATTTAAATTGGCCTGATGCCAGCTTTGAGTGAGAACCTATTACTTTATGAAGATCAAATTTCGTCTGTGGAAACACATTTAGCAAAATACTGGCAAACAGTGGCGCAATAACCACGACCCCTGCCATATCACCTATCCAGAACGGCAACCAGGTTGTTGCAATATCCGCTGCCGGCATTAAACCAGTAACCACCAGAGAGGTCAGCACGGTAACCGTGGCCAGTAACGAACAACATACCGCCAGCACCAGAAAGCTGACGACAAAAAGGGGCAAATTATATTGTGACACAGTGCTGAGTTTTCGAAGCGTCACAGCACCCAAATAGTAGGGAAAAATGTGGGCAAAACCAAATAACAAACCAGCTTCCGTCAGTTGCCGGGAGCTCATGTCAATATCGTACTGCAAGGCAGTCCAGAACGTAATCACAACGGCCGCGATTAAGATAGCAGGTATTGCCCTGACACCTGCCACCAGCATTGCTGCACACGTCAGGCCCGCAACAGGGAACCATACCGAGGCATGCGGCGCATATTCAACCAATAAGCCCAAAGCCCAAACCGCCAACCACAACAATAGCAGCAAAGCACTGCGCCAGGGCAATGATGTTCTGATTTTATTAACAAAATTCATTGCGGCTACTACCTACAGCGCTGTTATCGGCAAGCCTTTTGTTACACCTGTGCAGTTTCACAAGGCCGCGCTGATTTTCTCAGCCAAGGCTTTGATTTTATCCATATCGCCTTGCTCGCTGCCATGGCGCTTCAAGTTAGACAAATGGGTCGGTATTAAATGAAAATGAAGGTGAGGCACGCTCTGACCAGCCGCACTGCCGTTGAGCTGCATCAGGATCACACCATCCACGCCCAAGGTCGATTTTAATGCTGATACGACTTTCTGCACTGTGGTCATAGTATGGATCAGCTGGTCAGCGGGTATATCTAAGATAGTTTCAGCTGCAAATTTGGGGATAACTAAAGTATGCCCCTCTGCCTGGGGCATAATATCCATAAATGCCAGGGTATGCTCATCCTCAAACACTTTAAAGCAAGGGATGTCGCCACGTAAAATTTTGGCGAAGATGTTATCGTTATCGTAGTTCATAACATAATCCTTTCGACACACTATACCGGATTATGCCAGTAACCTATTTTACTGCAAGTACTGAGCGTGAAAACGAAGGTGCTGTTCAATAAAGCTGGCAATAAAATAGTAGCTGTGATCGTAACCCTGTTGCAGCCGGATCTGCACCCTGGCACCACTTTGCTCTGCCACCACGGTCAATGTGTCCGTTCGCAGTTGCTCGGGATAAAAGTTATCGGCAGTGCCCTGATCAACCAGGATGGGTATGGCTTTCTGAGTTTTCTGTAACAGCATTGAGGCATCATAATGGGCCCATTGGCTTTGATCATCGCCTAAATAAGCACTAAAAGCCTTTATGCCCCAGGGGCTGCTAACCGGGTTACAAATTGGTGAAAAAGCCGATATTGATCGGTAGCGCTCAGGGTTTCGTAAGCCAATAACCAGTGCACCATGGCCGCCCATGGAATGACCACTGATAGCGCGCACAGCTGAAACTGGCAGTTCGGCTTCAACCAGTGCCGGCAGCTCACTGACAATATAATCATACATTTGGTAGTGTTTGGAGAAAGGCTTTTGGGTGGCATTAACGTAAAACCCGGCGCCTAAACCAAAATCGTACGCACCTTCATCGTCATCCGGCACACCCTCGCCCCGCGGGCTGGTATCCGGAATAATCAGGGCTATACCCAGCTCGGCAGCCACCCGCTGGGCACCGGCTTTACTGGAAAAGTTTTCATCGGTGCAGGTGAGCCCCGATAGCCAGTATAGCGCCGGTACCTTATTTTCCTGCGCCTGCGGTGGCAGAAATACCGAGAACTGCATTTCACAGTGGGTTACCGCTGACTGGTGGGTAAACCGGATTTGTTTTCCGCCAAAGCAAAGTTGTTCGCTAACCTTGGTTAAAGCTGAAATTGTCATAAATTGTTCCTTAACTGATGACGACCAGAGAGGATTAGAACCCCGTTCTGGTTGCCACAGAGTGTCTGAGCGCGCAAGCGCGAGCGAGTTGCTGTGGCAAGCCAGGGCGGGCGTTGTAATCTGTCCTACTAAAGATCAAATTAAAAATGAATAACCGTCCGGATCGACTTACCTTCATGCATTAAATCAAAGGCTTCGTTAATCCGCTCCAATGGCATCGTGTGGGTAATAAAAGTATCCAGCTCAAATTCGCCATTTAAATAACGCTCAACGTAATCCGGCAATTCGCTGCGCCCTTTTACCCCGCCAAACGCTGTGCCGCGCCATACCCGGCCGGTTACCAGCTGAAACGGCCGGGTTGAAATTTCCTGCCCGGCCCCCGCCACACCAATAATCACCGACTCACCCCAGCCTTTATGACAGCATTCCAGCGCCGAGCGCATCACATTAACATTACCAATACACTCAAACGAAAAATCGACCCCGCCATCTGTCATCTCAACGATCACTTCCTGAATGGGTTTATCAAATTTTTTCGGGTTAACCACATCCGTGGCGCCCAGTTTTTTGGCAATATCAAACTTATCTTCGTTAATATCAATAGCAATAATCCGGCTGGCTTTAGCCATCACTGCGCCTATAATCGCTGATAAGCCAATTCCCCCCAGACCAAATACGGCAACCGTGTCGCCCTCTTTAACCTTCGCGGTATTCATTACCGCGCCCATACCGGTGGTCACACCACAACCAAGCAGACAGACTTTTTCAAGTGGCGCTTCTTTATTGATTTTTGCCAGTGAAATTTCAGGCAGTACCGTGTATTCAGAAAAAGTAGAGGTGCCCATATAGTGGTAAATCGGCTTACCGTCTTTCGAGAAGCGAGTCGTGCCATCTGGCATTAAGCCTTTACCCTGGGTGGCCCGGATCGCCTGGCATAAGTTGGTTTTGCCTGATAAACAGAACTTACATTTACCGCATTCCGGGGTATACAGCGGAATAACATGATCGCCAACCGCTACTGATGTTACGCCCTCGCCCACAGCTTCAACTATACCGCCGCCTTCATGGCCTAAAATAGCCGGAAAAATACCTTCAGGGTCTTCGCCCGACAAGGTAAAAGCGTCAGTATGACAAACGCCAGTAGCAACAATTTTTACCAGCACTTCGCCTTTTTGCGGTGGCATTAAATCCACTTCTTCAATCGATAATGGCTGGCCTGGGCCCCAGGCAACAGCGGCACGGGTTTTAATCATCTTCATACGGCGTCCTTAATTAGTACTGAAAATTTATTAACGGTTATAACTATAACGCGTTTTCTATTATTTCCATATCGCTGTTAATGAGACTAAACTGCAAATTAGTTTTGTATATTTACAACAATGCGAATCAAAGGCTGCGGTTAGAACCCCGATTTGGTCACCACAGAGTGTCTGAGTGAGCGCGCAAGCGTGAGCGAGTTGCTGTGGTGAGCCAAGGCGGGCGTTGTAACGCAAGCAGCCTGGATCACATACTCCAGGGAAAAAATGAAACATTGGACAGGTATTAGTGAATTTGTTGCAGTGGCCGAACACCACAGCTTCACCCGAGCGGCAAAACAGTTGGGTATTTCGGTGGCGCAGGTTAGCCGTAATATCGCCGAGCTGGAGCAGCAATTGGCCATTAAGCTGCTGTACCGCTCGACCCGTAGCGTTAGCTTAACGGAAGAAGGCCTGTTGTATTTACAGCATTGTCGTCATTTAGTAAGTGGCCTGGAAGAGGCGAACCGTACCCTGGCAAATTTAAAGGCCACGCCTCGCGGTTTAATAAAACTGACCGCGCCGGTATTTTATGGTGAAACCCGGATTGCGCCGCTGCTTCATAATTTTTTGAAGCAATATCCTGATACCGAGCTGGATTTACAGCTAACCAATAACAAACTTGATTTAGTACAAGGCGGCTTTGATTTAGCTATCCGGCTGGGCACGCTGGAAAGTTCCAGCCTGATCGCCCGTAAGCTGGCTAACCGTACCCAGTATGTGGTGGCCTCACCGGCTTATCTGGCAAAGTATGGTACGCCAAAAAATATTACTGAGCTGGCACAGCACCAATGCCTGATTGGCACCGTAAGTCAGTGGCGCTTTACCGAGCATGGCAAAAGCGTGCAGTTTAAACCACAGGGCCGGATTATCTGCAACAGCGGTGTGGCGTTACTCGATGCCGCATTAAAAGGTTTAGGTTTGGTGCAACTACCTGATTACTACCTGCTGGATAAACTGCACACAGGCGAACTGGTAGCCGTGCTAAACACGCTGCGCCAACCCGATGATGGTATTTGGGCTATCTATCCACAAAATCGCCATTTATCCGCCAAAGTTCGGATCCTGGTCGATTATTTGGCAGGTTGTCTTGCTGGTTGAAGCTAGGCAAGCGCTATTCGCCAGGTAGCACTTACCCCAGGCGAATAGCTCACTGGTTAGTAGCCAATACCAGCACGTTCAACATTTTTCCATTCCTCTTTACTTAACCGGCCGTCCCGGTCAGTATCATACTGACTGAACATACCGTCCATCATTTCAGCTTTCGACAACCGACTATCCCGATCTCGGTCAAAATCAGCCATATTGCTTCCGAAGCGGCTGCTGCTGAATTCATTTTCATCAAGCATACCATCGCGGTTACGATCAAATTGCATAAAATGCCGATCGGCAACATGTTGTTGAAAATCAGATTTTGTTACGTAACCATCGCGGTCACGATCGATATCATCGAAGCCTGTTTTATTCGCTAAAACTGCTGCGCTACTTAATGATATTGTTAATGCCAGTACAGAAGTGATATGTTTTTTCATGTCATTTCTCCAGGAGTTGGTTATAAAATCCGCTGCGCCATCGCAGCTGTCCAACCAAACGCAACTGCTGTACCAAGAATGGATTCTCTGATGAATTTCTGTAAGTTTTTGATTTAAATAAATCATTATTTTTACTAAATATTAACTGAAAATGAACAAAGAAAGTTACCGGTAATATTTGCAGTGATAACGT
Organism: Arsukibacterium sp. UBA5043; assembly: GCA_002415085.1. GTDB lineage: Bacteria > Pseudomonadota > Gammaproteobacteria > Enterobacterales > Alteromonadaceae > Alishewanella. The sequence goes on from DIBV01000017.1 coordinate 27,593, forward strand.
AAAAATTACTACGCGAGTTGGTAACTGCTAACAGCTGTGTTAGCGTTTAGGGTTACTATTAATTACACCGCAATTAACAGGAGCCTGAACCATGACAACTCTGAAAATTGACTTAGTTTCTGATATTGCCTGTCCCTGGTGTGCCATTGGCTACGCCCGGTTGCAGCAGGCGCTCGGCTCATTGCCTGAGCTGGATACTGAGCTAGAATGGCACGCTTTTGAACTGAACCCGGACAAAAATGCCCTCCAGGAACCTATTTTGCCGGCGCTAAGCCGCAAATATGGCCGTTCAGAGCAAGAAATGCGCGAGACGCAGGCCAATATGATGAATATTGCCGCTGAGCTTGGCCTTAATTTCACAAAAATGCAGCAGCGTTTTACCTGTAATACCTTCGATGCCCACCGGTTGGTAAAGTGGGCAGCCACTGCAAATAAAGCGACAGAGATGAAACTGGCTTTGTTTGATGCCTATTTTGGCGAGGCGAAAGATGTGTCTGACGTAGCCGTATTAACAAAGTGTGCCGAAAAAGCCGGGCTGGATAAAGCAGAAGCCTGCCGTATTCTGGCAAGCGATGACTATGCCAATGATGTCAGTGAAGATATTGCTAACTATCAGCAGGCTGGTATTTCATCGGTACCTGCGTTTATTATTAATCAGAAATATCTGATTTCCGGCGCACAGGAACCGGCGCAACTGGCGCAGGCGCTGCAACAGATCGCCAGCGAAAGTCAGTAAAGGTGTTAAACCGCTGGCGCTAAACGCACTACTGCATCGATTCAACTAACAGCGCTACGCCCTGGCCGCCGCCAATACACATGGTGACCAGACCATAACGGCCCTGGATCCGTTTCAGCTCGGCTAACAATTTAATAATCAGTATTGAACCGGTAGCGCCCACCGGATGGCCCAGCGCTATAGCGCCGCCATTGGGGTTTACTTTGGCGTTGTCAAAACCAAGCGTCTGGCTTACCGCTAAGGCCTGAGCCGCAAAGGCTTCGTTTGACTCAATCACATCCAAATCGGCAACCGTTAAGCCGGTTTGCGCCAAAACCTGCTGCACGGCAGGTATTGGCCCCAGCCCCATAACCCCAGGCTCTACCCCGGCAAAAGCATAGCCAAGCAGCCGGGCTTGTGGCTTGAGGCCACGTTTTTCAGCTTCAAACCGGCTGGTTAGCAACATGGCAGCCGCACCGTCATTTAAGCCAGATGCGTTACCCGGTGTCACCAGGCCATTGGCTTGAAACGCTGGTTTTAGTTTGGCTAAGCTATCCAGAGTCGTGTCGGCGCGAATATGCTCATCCTGCTGAAACAACTCTTCATTGCGCCCTACTTTTACCTTCAGTGGCACAATTTGCTCAGTAAAGTAGCCCTGTTGCTGCGCATGCGCCGCCCGCTGCTGGCTTTGCAGCGCAAAGGCATCTAAGTCAGCGCGGCTAAAACCATATTGGGCTGCAACGGTTTCGGCAGTAATCCCCATATGGCCGCTGCCAAACGGGTCGGTTAAAATACCCAGGGTTAAATCGGTTACATTGGCATGGCCCATCCGCAAACCACGCCGGACGTTTGGCAGCAAATAAGCACCGTTACTCATACTCTCGGCACCACCGGCCAGCGCCAGTTTACTGTGGCCCAGTTGAATCATTTGCGCAGCCGATATTATCGCCTGCACCCCAGAGCCACATAAACGGTTAACATTAAATGCAGCACTGCTTGCTGACATGCCGCTTTTTAGTGCGATATGCCGCGCCAGATAGACGTCTGCCGGGCTCGTAGTAATAATATGACCAAATACCGCATGGTCGACATCTGTTGGCGAAACACCCACACGGTTTAGCGCCTCTGTCGCAGCCGCCGTACCAAGGTCTGCCGGGCTTAGCCCGGCTAAACTGCCACCAAAACTGCCAATCGCGGTGCGGACACCGGACAAAATCACGACATCAGATAAATTCATGCTGGCTACCTCTATTTTGTTAGCAACGGTCTTTTCGCTTTCGGCAGACTTTGAACAATCAGCTGATAGGAGTTTTCAATCTGGCGTTTTATTTCGTTATCTGGCACGCTACCGTCCAGTAACACAGTGTTCCAGTGCTGTTTATTCATATGGTAACCGGGGCTGATGGCAGGAAAAATGTCGCGCAGCATCAGCGCTTCGGCAGGGTCGCATTTCAGGTTTACCCGGGCGACACCGTCCTGTTCACTTAAAATGGCGAATATTTTGCCGGTTTTATAAACATAAAATATCCGGACCAAACGGGAAGTCCTCAACGCTTTGCAGTTGCATCAGGCAGTGATCACGGCATTGTTGAAAATCGAACATTCGATGCTACTCCATTGCTGGTGCAGCAGGAGTCGGAATGCTCTAAGCTGACCGTCTACGCCCCGGATGGGCGTAGAGGAGCCCCCAAGGAAGGGTTTACGGCGTGTCAGCGTGAGTAAACCGGCTTCTGCCGTAACCGCAGCTTTGAATAACTACGGTCACTTTCTATTACTTAGTGTACTTCTCCAGCCAGGCAAATACTTCGTTATACCAGCGCACCCGGTTATCTTTGTTTAAGATCCAGTGGTTTTCATCCGGGAAAATAACCAGACGCGAATCAATACCTTTGCGCTGCAGGGTGGTAAAAGCCCCTAAGCCCTGGGCATAAGGTACCCGGTAGTCTTTTAAGCCGTGAATAACCAGCATTGGTGTTTGCCATTTATCGGCATAAGCTGCCGGGTTAAATTTCTGATAGTCTGAATCTGCAGCCCAGGCCGGGCCACCTAAGTCGTACTCCGGGAACCACAACTCTTCGGTGCTGCCATAAAAGCTGGGCATATCGTATAAGCCGGCATGGTTAACCAGACATTTAAAGCCGGTTGGCCAGTTACCGGCAATCCAGTTCATCATATAGCCACCATAAGAAGCACCAAGCGCGCAGGCGCGATCACCGTCAATCCAGGGCTGGGCGTTAACGATATATTCAAACCCTTTTTTCAGATCTTCTAACGGCTTTCCACCCCAATCGCGGCTGATAGCATCAGTAAAGGCCTGGCCGTAGCCGGTAGAGCCATGAAAATCAACCATCACTACCGCATAACCCTTAGCGGCATACATCTGGGCGTTCCAACGCTCGTTAAACATGTTACCAAAGCTGCCCTGTGGCCCACCGTGCACTAAAAACGCCATCGGATATTTTTTGCTGGCATCAAAATTCCACGGTTTTACCAGATAGCCATAGACGGTGGTATCGTTGGCACCTTTAAAACTGAACTGCTCGTAATCACCAAACTGCACCTGCTCACGCCATTTGGCATTGACATCGGTAAGCTGGGTTAACTGACTGCCATCAGTGCTCAGTTGAAATACTTCTGTTGGCATATCCAGCCGGTGATTTGTAAACACCAACTTGTCACTGGCAACCTGCAAGTTGCCGGCATAGCCATTGCTGTATACCTTACGTACGTCACCAAAGCTGGTGTTAATGGCAAAAATACTGTACTGGCCAAGGTCTTGCGCTGTTACATAAATTGTACGGTTATCACTACCAAACTGATAATCACTGACCGAGCGATCAAACTCTGCCGCCAGCTCTTTACGCTGCCCGGTCACCATATCCAGTAACATTAAACCAAAACGGTCGGCTTCCGCCCCCGGCTTACTCATGGCCAGGTAAGCCATAAAACGACCATCCGCAGAAAACTTGGGCTTGGCATCCCAGGCTTTGTTGTCAGCTGTTAAGTTAACTTTTTCGCCGCCAGCAACGGCCACCTGAAAAATATCATAGTTAGTATGCCAGGCCTGCTCCTTACCCGGCGCTTTGGCGCTGAACACTAAATGCTGGTTATCAGGGGTAAACGCCACCTGATCCATGCCAGCAATATCAGTATCCCAGTCGCTAATCAGGTTTTTGGCATCGGTCACCATGCCATCGGCAGCATTTTCATTGATCGTGGCGACATGCAACTGGCTGCGATATGGCGTACGCCAGTGATCCCAGTGCCGTACCATCAGACTGTCGTAGGCCAGCGCACTGTCTTTACGCTCTTGCTCAGCAGCCTTGGCATCAACCGTGCATTTAAGCGTGCTACAGCCCGGTAATACCGCCAGTGACAGTGCCAGCGTTTTGCCGTCGGCAGATACTATAAAACCTTCAACCGGCAAGGGTAAGTCTGTTACCTGGAGTGCTTCGCCACCTTTTAGTGGCATGCGCCATACCTGATTACTGCCACTGCGATTGGCAATAAAATACAAGGCCTGGCCATCCTGGCTAAAAGCCAGTGCCCGCTCGCTGGCGTCGGTTTGGGTTAAACGCTGCGCAGAACTGTTTTGGCTGAGGTCTTTTAAGTAAATGTCACTGCTGGTGTCTGCCGGGGCAAAACCGCCGTTGCTCTGACTATAAGCCAGAAAGCGGCCATCGTTTGATAAACTCATCGCTGAAATTTTATTAAACTGGTTCAGATGCTCTACCGTTAATGGCTCTTTCGCGGTCACTGGCGCCGCCAGTGGTGCTGCCGCTAACGCGCTTAGCAGCATCAGTGAGTATTTCATGTTCGCTCCCCTTCAGGATGATTAAAATCAAAGCAAAGCGCCGGTATACACCAGCGCTTTAATATCGTTATTATTTTGCTTTTAGTTTGGCGTCCAGCTCGGCAATATTGGCTTTCCAGATCGCAGGGCCCTGTTTATGCACGTTATTGCCATTGGAGTCTACCGCCACCGTTACCGGCATATCTTCCACGTCAAACTCATAAATGGCTTCCATTCCCAGATCAGCAAAAGCCACTACCCGGGATTTCTTAATGGCTTTTGATACCAGATAAGCGGCGCCTCCCACGGCCATTAAATACACCGCTTTGTGTTTTTTGATACTCTCTACGGTTAAATCACCGCGCTCAGACTTACCGATCATGCCAAGCAAACCGGTTTGCGATAACATCATTTCGGTAAACTTATCCATCCGGGTGGCTGTCGTTGGGCCGGCCGGGCCAACCACTTCATCGCGCACGGCATCTACCGGACCGACGTAATAAATAAAGCGGTTTTTAAGGTCGACCCCTTCAGGCATGCCTTCACCTTTATTCAGCATATCAGCAATGCGTTTATGCGCCGCATCGCGTCCGGTTAGCATTTTGCCGCTTAATAACACGGTTTCGCCGGCCTGCCAGCTTTGGACATCATCAGGCGTTACCGTATTAAGGTTAACCCGCCGCACCTTACTGCCAAGCTCCCAGGTTACCTCTGGCCAGTCTTCCAGTTTAGGCGGTTTAATATCGGCCGGGCCACTGCCATCTAAATGAAAATGTAAATGACGGGTCGCCGCACAGTTCGGGATCATCACTACCGGTAAGCTGGCAGCATGCGTGGGCACGCTGTTAATTTTGACATCAACTACCGTGGTTAAGCCACCTAAACCCTGGGCGCCAATGCCCAGTTTGTTTACTTTTTCATACAGCTCCAGGCGCAGTTTTTCATCGGCAGTTTCAGCGCCCTTTGCAATAAGCTCCTGAATATCTACCGGCTCCATCAGCGCTTCTTTGGCCAGCACGGCGGCTTTTTCCGCCGTGCCGCCAATACCGATACCCAGCATACCTGGCGGACACCAGCCGGCACCCATTTTTGGTAAGGTTTCCAGTACCCAGTCAACAATAGAATCTGACGGGTTTAACATGGCCATTTTAGTTTTATTTTCTGAGCCGCCGCCTTTGGCGGCAATCATCACTTCAACATGATGACCCGCTACTAAATCAATATGCACCACGGATGGCGTATTGTCTTTGGTATTTTTACGCCCGCCGGCAGGGTCGGCCACAATAGAGGCCCGCAGCGGGTTGTCGGGGTTTAAATAGGCACGACGGGTACCTTCGTCGACCATCTGTTGCACGGTAAGGTCGGTTTTATCCCATTTCACGTCCATACCTATTTTGACAAAACAGGTAACAATACCGGTATCCTGACAAATCGGCCGGTGGCCCTCGGCCGACATGCGCGAGTTAATCAGAATTTGAGCAATGGCATCTTTAGCGGCTTTGTTTTGCTCTTTATGGTAAGCCTGCTCCAGCGCCTGGATAAAATCCAGCGGATGATAATACGAGATATACTGCAACGCATCTTCAATGCTCTCGATAAAGTCTTGTTGGCGAATTACCGTCATGCTTACTTTTCCTCTCATGCCATTAGTGGCTTAATCATTAACTATTGTAACCTGTGCTGGTATGATAGCGCGCATCGAAAACAGCGGCTAGCCATTCTATGCAGCAGTATTTAATTGCGCAAACCATTCCATACGCCGGGTCAGCAGACCTGACTGCCATTTTCAGCCATTTTGCCGACCAACCGTGGGCGATGTTGCTCGACTCTGCTGCCAGTGACCATCCAAACAGCCGTTACCAGATCATGGTTATGCAGCCACTGGCCACCCTGACTGCAACCAATGGCGTCACCACCTTGCGCGATGAACAGGGCAGCCACGATTACACGCAAGACCCTTTTACCGTATTGGACTGTGCACTAAAACGGTATTTCCCTGAGCCAGTGAACGGCGAGTTGCCCTTTACCGGCGGTGCTCTGGGGTACTTTGGCTACGATTTAGGCCGTTATCTGGAAAAGCTGCCCGAGCTAAGCAAGCATGATATTGCGCTACCTGATATGGCAGTGGGTCTCTATAGCTGGACATTAATATTAGACAAACAGCAACAACAGCTTTGGTGCGTTGACTATCATGGCGATGCGCAGGCCCGCTGGCAATTAATCCAGCACCAGTTGTCTCAGAAACTGGCCGCAACCCCCTTCAAGCTAACCAGTACCTGGCAAGCGAACATCAGTCAGGCACAATATAACGAGCGATTTGCGCAAATTCAGCAGCACTTATTAAATGGCAACTGCTACCAGATTAATCTGGCCCAGCGTTTTTCTGCCCGTTATCAGGGCGACGAGTGGCAAGCCTATCTGGCACTTCGGGAAGCTAATGCCGCGCCATTTTCGGCGTTTATCAGGCTGGAACAGGGCGCGGTACTCAGTATTTCGCCCGAACGCTTTTTACAGTTAAAAAATCGTCAGGTAGAAACCAAGCCCATTAAAGGCACCCGTCCCCGCCACAGTAACCTGCAGCTCGATCAGCAAGCCGCTGCAGAGCTACAGCAAGCGGAAAAAGATCGGGCAGAAAACGTGATGATTGTTGATTTACTGCGTAATGACCTTGGCAAAGTATGCCGGGTCGGTAGTGTTAAGGTGCCAGCGTTATTTGCCATAGAAAGCTTCCCGGCGGTGCATCATTTGGTTAGTACTGTTACCGGCGAGTTAGCCGCACAGTACAATGCCTGTGATTTGCTGCGTGGTGCTTTTCCCGGCGGCTCAATTACCGGTGCACCGAAAGTAGCCGCCATGCAAATTATTGAACAGCTCGAGCCACACCGCCGCTCAGTGTATTGCGGTGCTATTGGCTATATAAACAATAACGGCGACATGGACAGTAATATCGCTATTCGTACCCTGGTGTGCAGTGAAGGGGTAGTTCATTGCTGGGCGGGCGGCGGCATTGTTGCCGACTCACAAGCAGACAGTGAATATCAGGAAACCCTGGATAAGGTAAATAAAATATTGCCGGTACTCGTTAACGTCAACACTACAGCTGATAACGCCGATGCTGGCTGAGCACTTTTGCAGCCGCTTTGTGTTAACCCGTAATTCATTAGCGGCGGGTCAACCTTTACCTGTGCAAAAAGGCCCGGTGCCTCTGGCCGATGGTGTCCCTGCCACCCCGCAGCATGCGGCCGTACTGGTACCCATTGTCGATTATGGCAATCAACTAAAAGTACTCTTCACCCAACGCGCTTTGCACCTGCGTCATCACCCGGGGCAAATTAGTTTTCCCGGTGGCAGGATTGAACCCGGGGAGACCAGCTGCTCGGCCGCCCTGCGCGAAGCTGAAGAAGAAATAGGCCTGGCACAAACTGAAGTGAGCTTATTGGGCCGCTTACCCGCACAAGATACTACCACTGGTTTTATTATCGAGCCATGGGTAGGTATTATTAGCCCGCAACGGGGTTTTCAGCTGCAGGTATCGGAAGTGGCAGCAGTATTTGAGGTACCCCTTAGTCACTTTTTACCCCGGCAAAACCGCCATCAGCTCTCGCTGACCCTGCGCGGTAAAACCCGGGATCTGCATTTTATGCCGTATCAGGATAAGTTTATCTGGGGCGCTACCGCGGCCATTATGCATCAGCTATGTTTGCAATTGGCGTAATGTAAATTTAGGTTGACAATTAAACTGCTTACAACCACAAATATAAAATATATCGGATTAACTGAGTCGAACCGGTTTGCTCACGCCAACACGCCGTGAATCCATCCCTGGGGGCTCGTTTACGCCCATCCGGGGCTTCAACGGTTGGCTTACAGCAAACCGATTCTGGTCCGAACGATTTATGCCCCGAACAAATTAACAACAAGCTGTAATAACACCCGACCAGTTACCACCCGGCTTACAGTAGTGGCCCGCTTCCGTTACAATAGCCGCAATTTCATCAAATAAACGAATAGACACCTACTATGATTATCAGTGCTTTTGACATGTTTAGTATTGGCATTGGCCCCTCCAGTTCGCACACTGTTGGCCCGATGCGCGCCGCCAAAAAATTTACCGATAACCTCAGCGAAGCCTCGCTGCTGGAGAACGTGGCCAGTGTCAAAGTCGAGTTGTACGGCTCATTGGGCCAAACCGGTATTGGTCATGGCACCGGCAAGGCGGTGATCCTCGGTCTATCAGGTTATTTGCCAGAAACTATCGATCCGGACACCATTGATGGCCTGTTAAAACAGGTGCACGACAGTCAACGATTGCAGCTGGCGCAAAGCCAGAGCGTTAAATTTCCGCGTGACGGCGCCATTATGTTTCACCGGCGTAAAACGTTAAAAGAACACTCTAATGGCATGGAGCTGGTGGCTTTTGACAGCAACAAAACTGAGTTATTGCGCGAAGTGTATTTTTCGATTGGCGGTGGCTTTATTGTTAAGGCCGAAGAGTTTGCCAAAGAAAAAGAAGCCGCCAGTCAGTTTGCAGCCGATAATCCGCCGCCGTACCCCTTTGAATCGGGTACTGAGCTGTTGGCGCTTTGCAAAGAGCATGGTTTATCGGTGTCGGGCTTAATGCTTGAAAATGAAAAAGTATTACGCAGCCCGGTAAAAATTGAGAGTGAGCTGAATAATATCTGGCTTACTATGCGTGCCTGTATTGACCGTGGTATTAAAACCGAGGGCATTTTACCGGGTGGCTTAAAAGTAAAACGGCGCGCACCAGCACTGTATAAACGTCTTATCAGTGAAAAAAGCAGCGATCCGTTGCAGGTAATGGACTGGGTCAACCTGTTTGCGCTGGCGGTTAACGAAGAAAACGCTGCCGGCGGCCGGGTCGTTACCGCGCCCACTAACGGCGCTGCTGGCATCATTCCAGCCGTGCTGATGTACTTTGATAAGTTTATTCAGCCGGTCAGCCCGGAAATTGCTACCCGTTATCTGCTAACGGCGGCCGCTATTGGTATTTTATATAAGAAAAATGCTTCTATTTCCGGCGCTGAAGTCGGTTGTCAGGGTGAAGTGGGCGTGGCGTGCTCTATGGCAGCCGCCGCCTTAACTGAAATTCAGGGCGGTACGCCACTGCACGTGGAAAACGCCGCTGAAATTGGTATGGAGCATAACTTAGGCTTAACCTGCGATCCGGTGGGCGGTTTGGTGCAAGTACCCTGTATTGAACGCAACGCCATGGGTTCAATTAAAGCGATTAATGCCTCACGACTGGCGCTGCGTGGTAGCGGCGATCAGAAAGTGTCACTGGATAAAGTGATTAAAACCATGTGGGACACCGGTCGCGATATGCAAACCAAGTATAAGGAAACCTCACGCGGTGGCCTGGCAGTCAATATTATTGAATGCTAATGACGTCATGAGTAACCAGGGTTAGTCAGCTTCGGTTGCCAGCAGCGGATCGTCAGGTTCGCTCTGGCTTACTGCATTATTCTGATAATCGGCAACAATCTTTTCAGCCTGCTCGCTATCTTCGTCCTGCACCAGAATAGTGGCAATACCCAGCGGCGCAACGTCCCCCACTGCGCCTTGCAGGTAATGCCCTCCCACGTGAGCTTCTATGCCATAGGAGCGCAGCATACCGGCGACAATATGCGCTTCTAAAATATCATTAGCGTTGAAAATAATTTTCATACTTTCCTTATACCGGCGTTATAAACAGAGACAGTATGCCGAGCAGCCTTAAACATACAACAGCCAGGCTACCGTGCTTGCTGCTACACAATAAAACAACATCGGCGCCAGTGTATAGCGAATAATATCGCCCTCTCTACCCTGCAAATTTACCACACTTGCTGCGGCGACCACATTAACCACGCAAATCATATTGCCAGCATTGGCTCCCAGCATTTGCAACGCTAAGGTAAGGGAAAAAGGTAAACCCGCTTCTGTAGCCATTGCCTGCTGAAAACTGCCAAACATCAAGTTCGAAAAGGTGGCAGAGCCAGCAATAAATGAGCCCAGCGCACCGACAAATGGCGCAATCCACAACCAGCTTTGGGCTAAATATTGAGCCGCTTCGCTGGCCAGTGCGATAGGCATGGCAGGCAAGCCTGCGGCATTAACGTCTGATTGCAGAAAAATTCTGACCATGGGTACAGCTCCGGCCAGGGCAATGGCGGAGGGTAACAGCATCTGAGCACTGTGCCGGCAAGCTGTTATTAACAGCGGAGTTGAGCCACGCAGTAAAAAACAGCTGCCAATAGCCACCAGCACAAATAAAGTGCCCGGTAAATAAAGCGGACTGACGCTAACACTAAGCCCGGTGCCAAAAATATCAGGCCACTGCCATGCCATTTGTTGTAAGTAATGTTTAAAGGGTAAGCCAGGGATCCGGCTGATTATCAGCAGCACAGCGATTAACGCGTAAGGTAACCAGGCGCGACCAAGCGACATGCCATGCGAAATGACTACTGGCAGCGGCATATCTGATTTACCAAGGCTTAAATCTGGCTGCACCGGCAGGGTTTGCGGATCGGTGCTGGTAGGATCACCTAGCCATGGCCTGGCCGGTAGCAATATGTTGTAACGGGCGGCGGTACAAATAAGTACTAAGCCAATTAGCGCGCCAAGTATTGACGGGAATTCGGGTCCCAGCAATAGTGCCACCAAATACGCAGGTACGGTAAACGCCAGGCCACTTAGCAGCGCAAAAGGCGCAATAGCAAAACCATCGCGCCAGCTGCGCCTGACACTAAAAAACCGGGTTAACATTACCACCATGATCAGTGGTAACCAGGACGCAACGGCAATATCGATGCTGATGGCCGTTAAGGCAATTTGCAGCACCGCATCGTGAGTTATACCTGGCACACCCTGAGCAATACCGACCAGCACCGGCGTACCAACCGCACCAAAAGACACTGCACTGGAATCGGCGACCAGCGCCAGTACCACGGCAGCAATGGGGCTAAAGCCCAGGGCAACTAAAAGGGGGGCTGCAATAGCAGCCGGTGTACCGAAGCCGGCAGCGCCTTCTAAAAAACTGCCAAACAACCAGGCGATAATGATTAGCTGCACCCGTTTGTCAGGGGATATAGCAGCAAATCCGCTTTTAATGACCCCGATAGCACCCGTTTGTTTTAACACGTTCAGTAATAATATGGCGCCAAATACTATCCATAAAATAGTACTGGCAATAACCAGCCCTTCGGCCACCGCAGCAGCCAGTTGCACCGGGGGCACTTGCCACACCAGATAGGCCAGTACCGCGCATACCACTAAGCTTAGCGGCATCGCCCGGCTGGCAGGCATTCGCAGCAACACCAGTAACATAAAAACACTTAACAGCGGCATTGCCGCTGTTAACCATAGCAGTGCATCCATCCGCTTAAGCTACTGCCTCCTGTGTGGGTTACGCCGTGCTTAAAAACCGCTATCAGTTACCGGTGAATGGCTCGGATCCTTTGCTTCATCCTCAGTAGTAACTTGGGCTGCATGTTTACCGGCAAACAACGTTATTATCAGTAGCACGATTAAACCCAACAGTGGAATAATCAACAACAGTGCCCACCCGCGACTGAACTCTAAATCGACTAAGCGGCGGCAAATCGCCGCAGCAATCGGCAATGTCATCGCGATTAAATAGGACAATGCGATAACGCCCATAGGTAATATTCCTGTACGGGCAACAATACCATCGACAATAAGCAACACCAGCAACAGCGCAATATGAACCCAGAAAAACTGCCAGAACTCGCGCCGGCTATCGGGCTGGTTAAAGTTAGCATAGCTGCGAATAGCCCGGCCAAAACTGCTGATAGCTTGTGGCACGACTTTCTTAGTGTCCTCTAAAATAACATACAGCGCCGGGATCAGTACCAAAGTAATGACCGTCGCGAACAGAATACCGAATGCCAGTGATACCGCCATCGGCACTACAATTTTCGCCTGTAAGCTCCGTTCCAGCACAATGGGCGCCAAACCGACAAAGGTGGTCAGCGAGGTTAATAAAATGGCCCGAAAACGCTGGGTACCAGCTTCTACTACCGCCTGTTTAATGGCCATGCCCTGCTCCCGTGCCCGGTTAACAAAGTCCACCATAATCAGGCTGTCATTGACTACTACCCCCGCTAATGCCACTAAACCAAAGATCGACATAATGCTCAGGCTCAGCCCAAGTAACATATGGCCCACCACAGCACCAATTAAGCCAAAGGGGATCACGCTCATAATAATTAATGGCTGACTGTAAGATTTAAGCGGCACCGCCATTAACGCGTAAATGGCAAAAAGCGCTAACACTGCCGCTTTCATTAAATCAACCTGGGCATCAATTTCATCCTGGCTGGCACCATCCAATGACCCGGTGACGCCAAGGTATTTTTGCTCCAGCTCTTTGATCACTTTATTTTGTACTTCACGAACGACTTTGGCTGGCTCAATCAGGGTTTTATCGGCTGCCGCGCTAATGGTCACCGCCCGCTCACCATTCACCCGGTTAATGGCGCTGAAGCTCGGTTGCATGGTATAGCTGGCTACCCGGGAAAATGGTACTTCGCCACCGTTAGCCGTGCGAATGCGCATGTTTTCCAAATCACCAATTGAACGACGCTCATCCTGCGGGTAACGCACCATCACTTTAATTTCTTCGCCATTACGCTGCAGGCGCTGAGCCTCCGCCCCGTAAAAGCCATAGCGTACCTGCCGGGCTAAATCGGCCAGGCTAATGCCCAGTAACTCGGCCTCTGGTTTTAATGCCAATACAATTTCATCATTGCCGCCAAGTAAGTTGTCCTCAATATCAAATACCCCGGCATACTCGGCCAATCTGGCTTTTAACTCTTCAGTTGCCAGTTGCAGGTTTTGTAAGTTGGTACCGCGCAATTGCAGCGCAATATCAGCGCCACCACCGCCCATCGGCGAGCTGTTAATTTTAAATGTTTTCAAACCCGGGATTTCCGGTATCTGCTCCCGCCAGCGCTTGGCAATCTCAAAGCCATCAATTTCGCGGTCTTCACTTTTTTCAAGCTCGACCACCAGCTGACCTGCGGTATCGCTGTTTAAAAATACCAGCCGGTGCTTAATCACATCTTCATTAAATTCACGCCCAAGTTCGGTGTTGGCACGCAGTAAGGCTTTTTCAATTTCCTGCATCGCCAGCACGGTCGCCTCATTCGACGCGCCCTCTTCCATTTGGACGTTAGCCTGAATAAAGTCACTAGGAATATTCGGGAAAAATACCCAACGGACAAAACCACCTTGCAGCACACCAATCATTAAAATCATCAAGGCAAAAAAGCACGCCATCGTCAGATAACGCAGCTGAATACACCGCTCAATAAAAGGTTTGTACGTATTGTGAATAAAGCGATACAGTACACGGGATACCGCTTCGCGAACCCGCTTTAAGGTATTACTACCAAACCGGCCTAAAGCGTAAACACCACCTTTATCCGGATCCCACGGTTTAGTATCCATATTGGCAATGTGAGTAGGTAAAATAAGTTTTGATTCAATAATAGAAAACACCAGACACAGCACCACCACCCAGGCAATGGATTCCCATATCGCTGACTGACCGCCGCCAACCATTAACATCGGTACAAAGGCCGCAATAGTCGTTAACACGCCAAAAGTGGCCGGCATGGCAACTTTTTGGGCCCCGGCAATCACCGCTGCAGTCGATTTACCGCGCTTTTCTATCTCGGTGTAGGCGCTTTCACCGATTATAATCGCATCATCCACCACTATCCCCAGCACCAGAATAAAGCCAAACAAGCTGATCATATTAATAGAGACATCAAACATCGGTAATGGCAGCATCGCCAGTGCGCCAAGGAAACAGACCGGAATACCCACCATCACCCAGAAGGCCACCCGAAACTCCAAGAATAAGGTTAGCGCCAGCAGCACCAGAATTACCCCGGTCAGCAAGTTGCCGGTCATTAGATCTAACCGGCCTTGCAGGTAATAACTGGAGTCACCCCAGTAATCCAGCTGCACGCTGGGCGGCAAACTGGCTTTTTTATCTTTAACATATTGTTTAACGGTATCAGCAATTTGCAGCGTATCGTCTTCACCTACGGCATCAATCCGGATCGACACACTGTTTTTACCGTCAAAGGTTGCCAAGCGGCTGCGTTCAATAAAACCATCATTAACGTTGGCAATTTCGCCTAAGGTAAGCCGGCTGCCATCGGCAAATTTCAGCAGTACAATATTGTCAAAGTCAGCCTGATTATAGGCCTGGCCTTTGGTGCGCAGTAAAATATTACCGCTTTCAGAGCGGATTGCACCACCGGGTAAATCTACCGAACTGGCCCGGATCGCGGCCACAACCTGATCCAGCGTTAAGCCATATTCTTTTAATTTAAGCTCCGGGACCTCAACGGCTACTTCGTAGTCGCGCGCGGCGACCACATCAACTTTACTCACCCCAGGCTGCTTTTTAATTTCATCCCGGATATCTTTAGCCAGCTCTTTTAAGGTGCGCTCTGGTGCATCGCCATACAACGATAACCACATAACATTACTTTGAAAACGCACCCGATATACCACTGGCCGTTCAGTTTGTTCTGGCAAGGAAGAAATAGAACCAACCTGGGTTTTTATCTCATCCATGACTTCCTGCACTTTAAAATTCGAGTCAATTTCAGCCCGAATTGTTGCCAGGCCTTCGACGGCAGTAGAGCGAATGCGTTTAATACCATTTACTGCGCGCAGGCTCTCCTCGACTTTATCAATAACCCCGGATTCCACTTCTTGTGGTGCAGCGCCAAGGTAAGCCACCCGGATGTTAACCACTTCCAATTCAATTTCTGGAAAAGCCTGCTTTTTTATCGTAAAAACAGCCGCAATACCGGCTACTAAAATAATCGCCATCAGCAAATTTGCTGCGACGCTATTGCGGGCGAACCAGGCAATAATACCTTTATTGGTATCCATGTTACTGGCCCTCTGCTTGCTTCACCGCCGCTGCTGCATCGGCCAGTTGCGTAGGTTGTTCGGCATGGTCTTCTACGGTATTGTCGCCGGCTATCCGCACCATAGTGCCAGCCAGCGGGTTAGAAATGGCAGATAACACCAGTTGATCACTGCTTTGCAGTCCATTGGTAATGTACGCCGCCTCTGCTGTAGCCCGGTCTACCGTGACCTGACGAAATTGCAAGGTGTTATCATTATCTACTACCAGCACCTTATTGCCTGGTAATAGTAAATGACGGGCAACCTTAACCACCTGCTCGGCCTGAGTGCCAGTGATGGTTGCAGCAACAAAGCGGCCAAAATTCAAAACTGGTTGTGTTTGATTACGGCGCTGATAAGGATCCGCTACCTCAGCGACCACATAAATTACCCGGCTGCGCTCATCCAGGATCCCTTCTGTGCGAACAAGTTTTGCCGGCCACTGCACTTGCTGTCCGGCAATGGTGCTGCTAAGCATAACCTGGTTATTATCAGACGTTATCGTGTCGGACTCACCGGCACCTGGCATAGTTAGAAATGCCATATCAGTATCAGTCAAAGGTAAGCGAATTTCAGCAATGTCAGTGCCGACAATTGAACCCAGCGCGGTGCCCCGACTGATAAATTGGCCAAGGTTCGCGGCCCGTGTCCGCACCATGCCATCATAAGGGGCGCGGATTTCAGTGCGGGCCAAATCACGATTCGCCCGCTCCACTTCAGCCTCGGCCGACTGCACACTGGCTAACGCACTGGCCAGTTGTGGCTGGCGCAAGCCCAACGCAGGCGCGTTACCATCGGTAAAGGATCGCCATTCTTCCTCAGCAACTTTTACCCGGGCTTTTTCTTCAGCCAGCATCGCCTGCGCATTAGCCAACGCTGCCTGGGCTGCTTTAACGTTGGTGAGATAGTCACTTTTTTCAACCTGTACCAGCAAGTCGCCCTTTTTAAAAAAACCACCGGCAACAAACTCTTCTGCTACCGCCACTACCCGGCCATTCACTTCTGAAATCAGGCTGGTTTCAAGCTTGGGTGTTACCATGCCCTGAGAGCTGATTTGATAAACGATGTTATCAGGCGAAATAGCCCCAGTATTGACCAAAATAGCCGGTCGGGTTTCCTCACTTTTCTGAGGAGGCTGACGCATCTTGCCTAAACCCACTGCGGCCATAATAGCGACTACAACAACCACTACCGGAAGAATTACTTTTACAAAAAAAGAAGACATGACTTACCTACCCGTCAATTTTAACTGCGTACATCATAAGCGCTATGGCGACAATTGTATGCCAGCGACTGTTAATGATTGTATCCTGATAGCGCGGCATTAAGTTATGCTAACGCCAAAAACAGATGGATCCAAAACCGTGTCACTTTGCGCCAGGCCTGTAATAACGCGGCCATCTGCGGGACTGTGGGCCCCGGACCGGGTTAACATTACGCTTAACGGGCGACCAGGCGCCTGACCCTTCGTAATATTTTGTTACAAACCACAAAAATTAAAACAGTTGTTTAAGTGGCAGTTATAACCCTACAACTTAAAGTTATTTGCCGATTGCCCCACGCTGATTTATGGTAAGCACGGTGATCAGGCTGGTCATTTTTAAGTCATATATCGCAGGTAGTATTTTTGCCAGTATTCACTATCGCAGCAGCATTATGCTTACGCAGACTGCCAATGCAGTTAGATTGAGGGAAGCAACATGAGTATCACCAAACACTATTTAAAAACCAAACCAGTGTGTAAAGTCACGTTTAAAATTAGTGCTGAGCAATTAGCCGGAGCCGAGACTGTTGCCCTGCTTGGTGAGTTTAATGATTGGGATCCGGCAGCATTACCCATGAAAAAAAGTAAAAAAGGTGATTTTAGTGCCAGCGTAACCCTGAATAACGATCAGGAATACCAGTTTCGCTATCTGGTTAACGGCGGTACCTGGTTAAACGATGACGCGGCAGACGCTTATCTACCGTCACCGTTATCTTATGATCATAATTCAGTCATTCGGTTATAGCTCTGATATTACCAGGTGCCGGCACTGTTGTGCTTGCACCTGGTACTCACTTAGCAGGTTTAACAGCGCTCCAGTATCAGACAGCCAACCGAGTAACCCGCACCAAAGGAACACAGCACGGCTTTATCACCCTTATTTAAACCCGTTTTATGCTTATGAAACGCTATGATTGAACCGGCAGAGGCAGTATTTGCATAACTGTCCAGTACCAGTGGTGCTTCTTCTGGCAACGGGTCTCGTCCCAGAATTTTCTTCGCCGCAAAAATATTCATATTAATATTTGCCTGATGCAGCCACAGCCGTTTTAGCTGATCCGGGCTGATATTAAGCGTTGCCATTTCATTCTGAATAACGTCGGCAACAATAGGCAATAATTCTTTAAAAACCTTTCGACCCTGTTGTTTGAAAAACGGAACTTTAGGATCGGGTTCAGCAAAACAATGTTCAGTGTAGCCAATATCACAGCGGATATTATTCGAAAAACTGGTTTGCAGCCGCATTCCTAAAATAGCAAATGCCTGCTCTGACGTGCAGCTGCTTTGTGCTTCAATAATGGTGGCGGTACATACATCACCAAAAATAAAATGGCTGTCACGATTTTTATAATCCACCTGAGGTGAGGCAAACTCGGGGTTAACCACTAACACGACTTTCGCTGTCCCCCCGCGAATGGCATTGGCAGCGTTGCTAATGGCAAAGGTGGCAGAGGAACAGGCAACATTCATATCAAACGCATAACCGGCAACGCCCAGAATATGCTGCAGCTCGATAGAAAGTGCCGGATAGGGCCGCTGCATATTGGATGCCGCACAGATTATAAGGTCAATGTCTGCGGCCGTTTTATTGGCCTGCAGCATAGCTTCCCGGGCAGCAGCTACAGCCATCTCAACCATTTCTGGCGGGGTATTTTCATCACGCTTCTCAAATACCGGGTGCATTATCTTTGGCTCAAGAATGCCATCTTTATACAACACGTGCCGCGACTTTATGCCTGAGGCTTTTTCAATAAACTCACTGCTGGAGTATTCCAACGCCTGATGTTGTCCGGTACTGATTTCTGCAGCATGCTGCCGATTGTGTAAATCAACATATTGGTTATAGCTGGCAACCAGCTCTTCATTACTGATGGTCGCGGTTGGCGTAAATAGCCCTGAACCACTGATTACAATATTTTGCATTACTTTACACCTTGTCTGGTTGCGACGATCTTATTATCTGATTAAAACACGGCCAGGCCTGAATTGCCGGCATTTCCATTGTACTATGAGTCGATTATGAATGCTGCGCCCGGAGTACTGTGGCCCGGCTTGTTGCCTAGTATAACGAAAATTATCGTCGGCGTTTAGTGGTACAGCAACTGGCTGACGCTTGCCTGATTTAGCAAGTTATTCCACAACACGCTACGCTTTTACAGTACCATACCCTGCTTGTATGCCTGCTTGTTAAGGTGAGATCCAGTATCGACGGTGTACACTATGCTTTGGTCTGCGGCATAATAGCAGGTAATTACTGACGACAAACCTCCCCTATCAGGGGTGTTTCTTCTGTTTATCGGGGAATAAGATCATCCGCATGTCGCTATCTAGAATGCTAATTTATGTTTTTTTCCTGGTCAGTGGCAGTAGCTTTGCGCAAACTAAACTGCAAATTGAAGGGCTGAAGGGTGAGCTGGAGAAAAACGTCAACGTTTTTTTAGCAAAATATGATGCTACTGAGATCTCCGGTTCCTTGCGCTTTCAGTTGAGCCTGCAACAAGATATTGAGACAGCCTTACAAGCACTGGGCTACTACCAGAGCGAAGTTGAATTTACGTTGTCGGAAGGCGCTGGCAAAGCCACCTTAACCGTTGCTATCACCCCGGGCGAACCGGTCAAAATTAACATATCGGATATTGTTCTGATCGGCGATGCGACTGACGATCCACAGTTTAACGCGGTGCTAAGAAGTCAGGCGCCAGAAGTCGGTGATACGTTGCACCATGGGAAATATGAAAGTCTGAAAAGTGAATTGCTCAGTCTGGCTCTGCGTAAAGGTTACTTTGATGCCACGTTTAGCCGTAGCCGGCTGGAAGTCATTCCTGAGCTTAGTCAGGCAAATATTCATCTGCACTTTGACAGTGGCAAGCGTTATAAATTTGGCGAAGTCACCTATAGCGGACAGCAAATTCGTGATAAATGGATGCAATCGCTAATCCCATTTGAACCCGGCCAGCCCTATCTCGCCAGTGAGCTGGGAGAATTTAATCAAATACTTGCCAATACCAACTGGTTTTCCGCTATCGCCATTGAAGGTGCTACTGAACAAATAGACGATTACACCTTACCGATTATAGTTAAACTGGAACCGCGGCTGCGTAACAGCGTTGAAACGGGGATTGGTTATTCGCAAGAGGTGGGGCCGCGCCTGAAATTAAGTTGGTTTAAACCCTGGCTTAATGACCGTGGTCACAGTTTAAATGCCGACCTTATTTTATCCGGCGAAGAACAAAATATTGAAGCACGCTATAAAATGCCGTTAGCGGACTCTCCCAGTGATTTTTATCAATTTCAATACGGGGTTGGCGTTAAAGAATATAGCCGCCAGGATAATGTTCGTACCAAAGTGTCTAATCTGGCTGCAGAACGCCACTGGTTACTCGAAAGCGATTGGTATCGGATTGCGTCAGTTCGTTGGCTTTATGAAGAAGCAACCGAGTTTGAACAAACCACAACCAGCAATATCCTGATGCCTGGCATTCGTTTTAACCGTTTACGCCAGTCTGGTGGCCAGATGCCACGATCGGCAGACAGATTATTATTTAACGTTGAAGTATCTGATAAGCGTTGGGGCTCAGGTGCAAACTTTGTCAGAGTGCGTGGTCGTGCCGGATGGATTGGCAGTGTGGGTAATAGTCATCGCTTTGTAACCAGGGCTGATGCCGGGGCGGTGATAGGCGCCGCAATTGAAGACTTACCGCCTTCACTGCGTTTCTTTGCCGGGGGAGACAATAATCTGCGTGGTTATGGTTATGAATCGTTACCACTGCAAGATGAAAGCACTGATGTTGTCGGTGGCCGTTATATGGCAACGGCTTCTGTTGAGTATCAATACCGGGTTCGTGGCAACTGGTGGCTCGCTGGATTTTTCGATTACGGCAGTGCCTGGCAAGACAAACCGGAATTTAAGCGTGGTGTTGGTTTAGGGGTTCGCTGGGCCTCACCAGTTGGCCCGGTGCGGCTCGACTTCGGTTATGGTCTGGATAGCGGTGAGCGTAAAGCATTCAAGATCCATTTCGCCCTGGGCCCTGAGTTATGAGACCTGACCGATGAAGCCTGCAATTCATAAAACCCTGAAATGGCTAAACTGGACGCTGATCCTGCCGCTGCTGGTCGTGGTGTTGCTGCTGGCAATACTGCTCTACACGCCTGTTGGCCTTAAGCTGGGGCTGTGGCTCAGTGACAAATATGTGCCGCAGTTATCGGTTGCCGGCCACACCGGTAGCTTGCTTGGCGGTATGCAACTTAACAACCTCAGCTGGCACAACGAGGGGGTTAGATTCCAACTCGAACAGTTGCAACTGGATATAAATAACAACTGCTTTTTCCAACTTAAGCTCTGTGTTTCAGAATTAACGCTCAGCAAGGGCTCGCTGAAGCTTGGCGAAAATACGTTTCGTTTTAACCGGTTTAATACCTCGGCCGAAGCCTGGGGTCGGGAGTTGCAGTTCAATGACAGTCAACTGCAACAATTGCAAATTGACCTGGTACCGGCCAGTGAACCATCAGCTGAACCCTTTCAGTATCAGCCGCCAACACTTAGCGACCTTACGCTACCGCTGGCCGTTTATGTCAATCGCTTCAACCTGACTGATGCCAGCATCATTCAGGCCGGGCAAACCACAGCACTGCCTGATGTTAATTTCAGTGTGCAAGCACGTGAACAGAATATCCGCCTGCTCGACTTACAAGCCCGCCACCCGCTTGCCAGCCTGAGTGCCACCGCCGATATTACCCTGCAAGGCAGCTACCCTCTGCAAGCGCAGCTAAGTACGGTACTCAACCAGGCGCCACTGGCAGGACAGCAACTGAATGTCAGTCTCAGTGGTACTCTGGCTGATTTGGCAGTCAGTGCCCGCACCACAGGAAAAATAGAGGCAAAAGCCGACGCGCAATTAGCGTTACTCACGGCAGGGCTGCCGCTGAGTGTTAATTTAGACTATGAGGCATTTAACTGGCCACTTGACAACAGCGACGCCTGGCAACTTCGCCGCGGCAACCTGACCGCAAGCGGAGACCTGCAACAACTGCAATTTGGCGTGAACGCCGGGGTATCGCACAGCACCGTGCCCGCGGCAGAACTTAACGCTACAGGCCAGTATCTGCTAGCGGACTCTGTGTTACTGATTGATACTGCAAAGGTGGCCGTGCTGGATGGCGCCGTTAGCGGTAATGCCCGGATTGAACTGGCCGACACCCTGCGCTGGCAGGCAGAGCTAAACCTTACCAGTATTCAACCTGGTTCATTCTGGCCAGAATTCAGTGGTCAGATTAATGGCAAACTGGCAAATACAGGAACCTTTAGGCAGGATGGCAGTTGGCAAACTGAATTAAACCAACTGGCTATCAACGGGCAATTGCGAGATGAAACAATTAATATTCAGGGTAAACTGGCTGCCAGTTATCGTCAGCCAGTTGACCGTTATCAAATCGACAGCGAACAGCTAATCCTGCAACATGGCGATAACCGCATTACCCTCTCTGGCTCACTGGCAGAACAATGGCAGCTGGATGCCCGGATTACGGTACCTGACTTAAGCAGCAGTCTGCCGATGGCTAATGGTATCATTAATGCTGATGTAACTCTGCGCGGAGCGCAGCGCCAGCCGCAAATAGCGGCAACGATTACCGCCAGTGAATTGCGTTACGCTGGTCATTCGCTGCAGCAATTGGCAGTTGATGTGCAGTTGCAGGTACAACAAAACCAGCAAATAATGACCAGCCTTGACCTTACCGCCAGCGATGGCAAGCTAAATGGTTTTCAGATTGACAAGCTTTCGTTAACCGGCTCAGGCGACGAAGCCCAGCACCAGCTGAACCTCGACTTGCTATCGACCCAGGCAGATGTTTCATTCAGGCTTAGTGGTCAGCTAACGGACCGCAAGCGCTGGCAGGGTCAGCTAAGCGATGCTACGGTAGGCACTCCGATTGGTGCCTGGCGATTGCAAGATGCCATCGACTTACGTTATCTGCTGCAACAGCAGCAACTGAACATTAGCCAGCATTGCTGGCAACACGATCCTGGCACGCTCTGCTTAACGGAAAATGCCAGCCTCAGTGCTGAAAATTTAGCCGCAAAAATTGAAATACAACAATTAAATCTGGCTAGTCTCAATCCGCTGATGCCGCTGGCAGTAAATTTAACAGGTGAGTTAAATGCCCGCGCCAGTGCCAACTGGCAACCCGGCCAGCAGCCCCGGTTTGAGTTATCGGTGCAAAGTAACCGTGGTGCCCTGACCGAGCAAACCTCGCCCCCTATTGCTTTGAGCTGGCAACAATTAACGCTGAGCAGTCGGTTAGAAAACGACCAGCTGAGTGCCAGTCTGCAAGCCACGTTAAATGAGCAAGCCGGCTTAACGGCCAGGCTCAATATTGCGGATATCAGCAGCAGCAACCGACCACTGAGCGGCAGCTTGCAATTAACCGAATTTACCCTGGAATTTCTGCAGCCGCTGTTGGACGAATACAGTGAGTTAGCCGGGGTGATCAGCGCTGATATCGCGGCTGATGGCAGTGTAGAAAACCCGCTGCTGTCCGGACAACTTGCCCTGAATAAATTGCGGGTAAAAGGCAAACTGGCACCCACCGATATTAATAACGGCAGCCTGAGGGTCGCATTTAAAGGCGCTAATGCCGATTTGCAAGGTGACATTGCCACACCTCAGGGAGATCTGACGTTGGCAGGTAAGGCTGACTGGCAACAATTGGACAATTGGCAAGCCCTTCTGGGAGTTAAAGGCGATCCACTTAGTGTTCAGATTGAACAAGGCAAACTGCAGGTTAAGCCAGATCTTGAGATCAGCGCCAACCCACAACGCATTAAACTTACCGGTAACGTTGCCATCCCAAGCGCTCAGCTAAGTATTGATGAATTGCCACAAAATGCGGTGGGCTTATCCAGTGATACCGTCATCCTTAACGCTGAAGGCCAGCCTGTTAAGGAACAACAAGCCATGGCAACACCGATTGTCGCAGATATCAGGTTGCAGCTGGGAGACAAGGTTCAGCTGGCTGCGTTTGGCCTGGAAACCTTATTGCGGGGTAATCTGCAGGTCAGACAGCAAAACGGCAGACAAACCATCAATGGTGAAGTAAGGCTGGTTGACGGCACTTTTCGTTCTTATGGCCAGGATTTGTTAATCCGTAGCGGTAAAATGACGTTCAATGGCCCGCCAGATCAACCCTACTTAAATGTAGAAGCCATCCGTAACCCCGCCAATATGGAAGATAACGTAGTGGCAGGTATCCGGGTTATTGGCCCGGCAGACCGGCCGCAAATCACTATTTTTTCAGAGCCTGCCATGCCCCAGGCCAATGCCCTGTCCTACTTGCTGGTCGGCCGTGATCTGGATAGTGAATCGGGCAGTGCCGCCAATGCGGTTACCACCAGCCTTATCGGTATGAGCATTGCTTCAAGCGGTAGCCTGGTCGGAGAAATAGGCGAAGCGTTTGGCGTAAGTGATTTAACCCTCGATACGGCAGGTTCGGGTGACAACTCTCAGGTAACCGTTAGCGGCTACTTAACCCGTGATTTACAGGTTAAATATGGTATCGGTATTTTTGAGCCCATTGGCGAGTTCACCCTACGATACCGCTTAATGCAAAGTTTATATCTGGAAGCGGTATCCGGGCTTGATAAAGCGGTAGACCTGTTATACCGCTTTGAATTTGATTAGCCATGCTGTCATGGCTGGCAGCAGGTCTGGCTTATTCCGGTTTGCGCAGTAAAAGATGCGTATAGCGTCCCAACGAAGCATAAGGTTCTTGCTGGTTATATAACAGCTCCAGCGCCAACACCTGCTGGAAATGGCTTTGTTGCTGAGTACGATCCCGTAGATAATCATGAAAACAACGCACGCCGGTTTTACTGATCAGGGAGAAGCCGGCTTGCTGATACCATTGCTCAACCTTTAGCGGTTCCAGTGGGTTTTGCGGGCTGAGCTGCACTTTCTTTTTAACCTTAAAATCGGCTGTCACATAATCGAAGTTACCATATAAAATATTACTGAAGCGCATTGCATCTTTGTTGTAGTACATCAGCGACAATGTGCCCCCCGGCGCAACCAGCTGCCAAAGTTGATTTAACGCCAACTCTGGTTCAGCCAGCCACTCCAGCATGGCATGGCATAGTACCAGCGGGTATTGCTGCGGGGCCTCATGGCTTAACGCCGCCAGGCTTTGCTGGCTAAAACGCAGCAGAGCATCAGCACCGGAAACTTCCAAGCCCTGTGCGGTCGCAGCCTCTGCTGCCATCGCCAGCATTTCTGCCGAAATATCCGTTAGTGTTACCTGATGTCCCCTGGCCGCCAACGCCAGACCCAGCTGGCCCTGACCAGCGCCAACGTCAAGCACTTGACAAGGGCTCTGCAGCACCGTTAGCTGACTTAAGTCCCGCAGCAACACCTGTTGACGGATCTCGCCCTTACTACTCTGGTAGATATTGCGCTGAAACTTGGCGGCCATGCCGTCAAAGCTACGATCGGTATTTTTGTTCATGCCGGATTGTCGATATCAATAAACTGCACATCCAGCGCATAGTTGGCGCTAAGGTATTCGCCCAGCGCCTTAATGCCGTAGCGCTCGGTCGCATGGTGACCCGCAGCAATAAAGTGAATATTCAGCTCCCGTGATACATGAATAGTTTGCTCAGACACTTCACCACTGATAAACAAATCAGCGCCAGCAGCGGCTGCCTGCTCGATATAGCCCTGGCCACCGCCGGTACACCAGGCCAGTTTTCGTACCCGTTTATCCGAGCAGGCATTGTGAGCCAGCACTTGCCGTCCCAGTTGCTTCTGCAATAATTCCGCTACCTGCGTCAGGCTCTGTGGCTCGGCAAATTCACCCTGCATCAAGACACCAACCGGCTCTACTGTTGATAGAGAAGTGATCTTGGTCGCCTGCATCAGTTTGCCAAGCTGAACATTATTGCCAAGCTGTGGATGAATATCTAATGGTAAATGGTAGGCAAACAAGTTGATGTCATTGGCCAATAACGCCTGCAGGCGATTTTTTTTCATGCCGGTAATAACCGGCGCTTCATTTTTCCAGAAATAGCCGTGATGAACCAAAATGGCATCAGCCTGCACTGCTATCGCGACATCTATCAGGGCCTGACTGGCGGTTACCCCGGTAACAATACGGTTAATTTGCGGCTTACCTTCCACCTGTAAGCCGTTTGGACAATAATCACGTACCCGCTCAGTTTGCAGTAGTTCTGCCAGCAGGCTGACCAGTTGTTGGCGTTGCAACATAAAAACTCCGGTTTGTAATATCCGCTAATGGCACTATTGTACTGAAAAACAGCTAAAAAGCAGGCAGATTTGTCTATTACCTGCATTTTGATGTATAAATAGCGGGCAACGATTAATTTTCACGCACAGGTACCCTAAGCATGACAAAATTGGATAAAGATCAGGTAATCGCTGATTTTACTGCAGCTTATAAAGCTGAATTTGGTAAAGCGCCAGAACTGGAGCAAAAACCAGGCTGGTTCAGTGTTGATGGTGGTAAAAATATTCGTCTGGCTGAGCTGGCAGAACTAGCGGAAAGCTACGGTAAAGGCGGCAACACCAAAAAGGCTGCGTCCACCACGGCTAAAGCAGATAAAAAACCTGCTAAGCCAGCGGCAAAATCAGCAGCCAAGCCCGCAGCAAAAAGCAAAGCTAAAACAGCAACGCCGGCAAATACCACGCCGGGCGCAGCTGCTGCGTTTTGGGCGGAAAAAATTAACGATAGCAAGCAACGGCCACCTCGTGGTTCGCGTTAATTGCCGTGTTTAAGTAATAACGGCAGGTTATTCGTTATCTGAAACTGGCGCAATTTGCGCCAGTTTACTTTTCGCTTCGATCCACTGCCCCATATATTTAGTACTGCGATAAGCATGATGTCGCAGCATCAGGCCAGTAAAATTCATTTGCCGTTGTTGCGTTAAGCCTCCCCGTATCTGCTCAAGCTGCTGCCAGACCCGCGCAGCCTGCTCCGGGCCAAACCGTTCAGCCACAATGCTATAGCCCTGCTGCTGTGCTTGTTGCCAGCGCAGTTTATCCTGATATAGCGCCACCGCCGCGTCGGCAATTGCACTGCTATCGTTGGCGATAGCGCCGCTCCAGCCCGAGTCGACATTCATGCCTTCGGCGCCAATATCGGTGGTGATACTGGGTGTACCCTGGCACATCGCTTCCAACAATTTACCTTTTAAACCGGCACCAAACGCCAGTGGTGCCAAACAAAGCCTGGCCTGACGCATTACTTCAGCACTATCAGCCACCCAGCCTTTAACTAAAAAACCCTGTTTCGGGTTATGCAATGCCGTGGCTTTTGGCGGAGGATAGGCACCGTAAATATGCAGTTCAGCGTCAGGTAGCTGTTTTCGGATCTGCGGCCAGATCTGCTGTTTTAACCAGAGTACCGCCTGCCAGTTGGGAGCATGGCGAAAATTGCCGATGGCAATAAAATGCTGCCTCTGATCAAACCCAGGGCGGTTAGTTGCGGGGAGTTTATCTAACCAGAACGGGCAATAGCACAGTAGCTCAGCCGGCACGCCATAATGCTGCTGTAGCAACTGCATTTCCGTTTCAGAAATAACCAGAGTTAAATCACAGCGATAAATGGCTGCGATTTCCCTGAGCGCCAGATCAGAATTAAGCGCCGGCGCATCAACCGGCAGCTGCTTAATATGGCAAAGTTGTCTGGCCTGGCGCAGGGCATGGCAATCTTCCATATCAAGAATGCGCATTGCGCTGGGGCATGCCTGCTCTACCCGCCAGCCAAATTGCTCTTCCAGCATAAAACGGTCAAAAAGCACCGCTTGCGGATTTTGCGCTGTTAACCAGCTATCAAAACTATCGCAGTTTAATTTAACCTGCTGCTCAGCGACGCCAAGCTCAGCCAACAGAAAACGATGCGGACTGAGCTCAGCCGGGCTGGCAAACTGCACCTGCCAGCCCTGACTTAAATACAGTTTGATCAGGCTGAGCATGCGGCTGCCAGCAGCAGAAGAATTAGGTTCGGGCCAGACGTAACCCAGAACAATAAGTAATGGCATAAGATGTGCTTTGCTGTACAGGCGTTGCTCAAAAAGCGCAGTGTACCGCCGTAGCGGCGAAATACCAATGCTTTTACCGATACCCGGCTGGTTGTTGTTTACCTGAAGCAGGTTGTTGTTAAGATACGCATCTGAATTCAGCTTTTTAACTAATTAATCCGGTACTCACTATGACCAGTTTAAGCCGCTACACCCTGCTGGAAGAACAGCTGCACGCGCTAAGTCACGCCGTCGGTGCCGTGCTGGGCCTGATTGGCCTCGGGCTTATGCTACGTCTGAGTTTACTGTTTGGTGATAACTGGCAGCTGGCCAGCGCGCTGATTTATGGCAGCAGTATCATTCTGCTGTACAGTAGCTCGGCGCTTTATCACAGCATTCACAACCCGCTGCTAAAATACCGGCTGCGCCAGCTGGATCACGCGGCAATTTTTATTCTGATTGCCGGCACCTATACGCCGTTCACTCTGATAAGCCTGCGCGGAGACTGGGGCCTGACGTTATTTGCTGTAATCTGGCTTATTGCCATAGCCGGCGTGATATTGGAGCTGGCTACCGGCCTGAAATATAAAAAGCTATCCCTGGCGCTCTATCTGGGAATGGGCTGGATAGTCGTAGTTGCAATTAAACCGATGCTGACCCACGTGCCTGCGCCGGCGATGTGGCTGTTACTGGCCGGCGGCCTGGCCTATTCTGGCGGGGTGCTGTTTTACATCTGGCGCAGCCTGTACCTGCATCATATGATCTGGCACTTATTCGTGCTGGCCGGCAGTATATTGCACTTTTTAGCCGTATATTGGTATGTGATGCCGCATGCCTAGCAAAATTTGTTAATGGCACTATAAAAAAGGGCTGCTGACGCAGCCCTGCAACAACCTTTGCGGTTGTATGTTATCGCTTAGTACTGGTAGCTGTACGTTACACCACTAAAGGCGCTGTAGGCACGGATACCCACATGCCAGGTACCGGCTTGTGGGTTGTTAATAGTGCAAACTTCGTTATTGCCATTTAAGTAGGGGCGACAGGTATAGGCACTGGTGCTTGGCTGACTACCATACCGGACATACAAATCAGCATCACCGCTACCACCGGAGATCTGGAAAGTAAGCTGGGAGACACCTGAGGGGATCTGGTAACTACCACGTAACCATTGACCGGTTGAAGCCGACAGATTCGGGAAGGTTGCGCCACCGCCCGGAGGTGTACCGCCACCGCCGCCGCTGCCATCACAGCCATTATTGGTAATAAAGTCATCCGCCGCTTTGGCCTGGACAATACCGAAACCGTACGAGTTATCACGACCCGCTGCACCGCGGTCCTGTGCCGTCACATTCAACACATTACGAATTTGAGCAGCGCTACACGAAGGATGGTTGCTCCATACCAGGGCGGCGACTCCGGCCACGTGTGGTGAGGCCATCGAGGTGCCGCTAATGCTATTGTAGCCGCCATTGCGCCAGGTTGAACTGACATTAACGCCAGGGCCGGCAATTTCTACCTGCGAGTTGCGCTGTGAAAAGTTGGCCAGATTACGGTTTGAATCTACCGCTGCAACCGAAACAACGCCATTATATGAGGCAGGATAAGACAAACTGGTATTACCGGCATTACCTGCCGCGGCCACCAGCAACATACCGCCATTATAGAAATTGGTCATGGCATTGTTTTCAGTCTGGTTTGATGAACCACCGCCCAGACTCATATTCACCACTTTAGCACCGGCATCTTTACACGACTGGATTGCCTGCACCAGGTTAGAAGCAAAGGTCCAGTTTCCGGAGTCGTTAAAAATCTTAACGATGTGCACTCCGGCCTGCCCGGAACCGATAGTCCCTACGACACCTGAATTATTATCCAGTGCCACCATGGTGCCCGCAACATGGGTACCATGACCATTGCCATCTGAATACCAGTTGCCATGACCCGAAAAGGCAAAACCCGTTACGCCTGAGCTTTGTAAATCTTCGTGGCCTGAAGTATAGCCAGTATCAATTACACATACTTTAATGTTACCGGCACTGCCATCACTTACCTGGTTTGCTTGCACCATAGTAATACCGTAAGGCGTCGATTGCGCCATCGGGCTGATTACGTCCATCAGATAGCGTTTGGCGTCCTCTTCCACGTATTCCACATTTGGGTTTGCCTGCAGTGCTTTTAGCTGCTTAGCCGTTAACTTCGCCACACTGGCATTGGCTGATTTTAAGTGCATCAGAGCATCAACCCGATGACCACGTAATACCGTTTCGGCCTGCTGGGTTGAAAATTCATTCTGGCCATTGCCATTACTCATTACTGCGGCGGTCGGCTTAAATTTAATAATATATCGGCCGTTGTCGTTATTTTCGTCAATCAGGCTGTTAGCAACGGCCTGAGCAGTTAAAGTAAGTGCAAAGCAACTGCTGACACCAAGTACTAAGAGTTTTTTAGTTGTTTTCATTGTGGTACCTTGTTTTCAGAATATGAATTGTATGACATCCTTTTTATTGACTGCGTCCTTCGACACTTAACTAACCAGTTGCTCAAGAAAACAACAATTACAAAACTCTTACAAAATACTTATAAAAAAAAACGTCAGCCCTCATCCAGGGAAAAAAAACGGATATCAGAAACAAATAAACTATTTCAGGAAAATATTTTAACGCCCTTATACCGCTAAGTTATTAGGTAGATGGTTTATGAATAATGATTTAGCCCGCCAGGTTTACAGCTAGCAGCAAACTAATTAGCCCCCAGATCTTTCTATGCCGATTGCATTCTTTTAGAATCACCCCCATTGCGTTTTCACTAAGTCGTTTTTTTGGAGTATTACATGTCAAACAGCAAGCATTGTCGGTTACTAATTCTGGGTTCAGGCCCGGCCGGATATACCGCCGCAGTTTATGCTGCCAGAGCTAATTTAAATCCGGTGCTGCTAACAGGCATGCAACAAGGTGGCCAGCTAACCACTACCACCGAAGTAGAAAACTGGCCAGGCGATGCTCATGGCTTAACCGGGCCGGCGCTGATGGAGCGGATGCAGGCCCATGCCGAAGCGTTTAACACCGAAATTATCTTCGATCATATTCACACTGTTGATTTACAACAGCGGCCATTTACCCTGACCGGCGATAATGGCAGCTATACTTGTGATGCGTTAATTATCTGTACCGGTGCCTCGGCTAAATATCTGGGTCTGCCGTCAGAAGAAGCCTACAGTGGCCGCGGTGTTTCAGCTTGTGCTACCTGTGATGGTTTCTTTTACCGTAATCAGAAAGTCGCCGTGGTTGGTGGTGGTAATACCGCGGTAGAAGAAGCTCTGTATCTGTCGAATATTGCCAGTGAAGTGCATCTTATTCACCGTCGTGACACCTTTAAAGCCGAGAAAATTCTGGTAGACCGTTTAATGGAAAAAGTGGCCGCAGGAAAAATCGTGCTCCACACCCATTGTGTACTGGAAGAAGTACTGGGCGACGAAATGGGGGTAACCGGCGTACGTTTGGGGTCAACCAAAGGCGAAGCCGCATCGGAGCTGGCGCTGCAGGGCGTCTTTATTGCCATTGGCCACTCGCCTAATACCGATATTTTTAAAGGCCAGCTGGACATGAATGGCGGTTATTTAAAAGTTGTCAGCGGCACGGAAGGTAATGCCACCCAAACCAGTATTCCCGGTGTGTTTGCTGCCGGTGACGTGTCCGACCATATTTATCGTCAGGCTATTACCTCTGCCGGAACAGGCTGTATGGCTGCGCTGGATGCTGAGCGTTACCTGGATGGTCTGGTAAAATAGCGTAGTTAGCCAGTTCAAATGGCTATTTACCTGCCTGAGCTTGACCCTGCCCAACTGTGGTTTCCTCCGGTTGAGCAGGCGCTTGAACAACCCGATGGTTTACTGGCGATGGGCGGCGACTTATCGAGTGGCCGCCTGACGCTGGCGTATCGCAGCGGCATTTTCCCCTGGTTCAGCGACGGTGATCCGTTGTTGTGGTGGAGCCCGGCGGTACGCGCAGTATTTGCCCCCGCCAGTCTGAAATTTAACCGTACCCTGCGTAAACAATGGCAACGCTCAGCACTGCAGCTGACTCTTAATCATGCGTTTACCGACGTGATTAAGGGCTGTGCCGCGCCGCGCAAGCACCAACCTGAAACCTGGATATTGCCGCCAATGCAACAGGCGTATCAGCAGCTGCATCAGCAAGGCCATGCCCATAGTATTGAAGTGTGGCAGGCTGGTAAGCTGGTCGGCGGCCTGTATGGTATTGTTGTTGGCGGTTTGTTCTGTGGCGAGTCAATGTTTAACCGGATACCCAACGGCGCAAAATTTGCGTTGCTGGCGCTGCAGCAACACGTTAGCCAGTATGCGCCGGGCTGGATTGACTGTCAGATCCCTAACCCTTTCTTACAGCAATTAGGGGCCGGGACAATTGGCCGCGCACAATACTTAACCTTATTACAGCAACAGGCCATGCTCAAAAGCCCAGCCGGCCACTGGCTGCCACAACAGCTAAGCTTACCATATGACTGAGTCTTTTTCGGCAACAAAGCGTGCATTACGTTTTGGTTTAACCCATCCTGCTCCCTGCAGTTACCTGCCGGGCCAACAGGAGCAATTAGTCGTGTTAATGCCGGAAGAGCCCATCAGCGCCAAACTATATCAGCAGCTGCTGGCGCTGAACTTCAGGCGCAGTGGTGAACAAAGCTATACCCCCCACTGCCCGGCCTGTACCGCGTGTCAGTCAGTCCGCATTGACCCGCTGCAATGGCAGCCTTCTCGCAGCCAGCGCCGGCTACTAAATAAAGCAACGCGCGCTAATTTGCAATACAGGCTGGTTACCACAGCGGATGTTGCACTTTATTTTCCGCTGTTTGCTGCTTATATCGCTTTTAAACATGACG
The DNA here is from genome assembly GCA_002415085.1 of Arsukibacterium sp. UBA5043. GTDB lineage: Bacteria > Pseudomonadota > Gammaproteobacteria > Enterobacterales > Alteromonadaceae > Alishewanella. Next base: position 60,240 of record DIBV01000017.1, read on the forward strand.
ATGGCATCATGTTCCCGGCAACGGAGGAGCAACTTAGCAGCATGCTAACGTGCAGCTGGCTAGAAGTGAAATTTCTGGAGATTTATCACGACGAAAAGCTGATTAGCGTCAGTATTATTGATCAGCTTGCCGATAGTTACTCAGCGGTTTATACCTTTTTTTCCCGGCAGTATCAGCAATATTCACCCGGCAAACTCGCTATAATTTATTTACTCGAGCGTGCCCGGCTGGATAACAAAGCATTTGTCTATTTAGGTTATCTGGTAGAGGCATGTCAGAAGATGGCGTATAAGGCCGAATTTAGACCACAACAACGATTTATTCAGGGACATTGGCACTCTTTTGCCTAAAAAAGCGCTTGCTGCTTTACTTATTGCTGTGATTTCGGCACAATCTGCGCAGTTTTTTGAAGGTTCAAACCAAATTTATAGAGGCGAGTACGCTGAATGGCGAAAGAAGACGTAATTGAAATGCAAGGTACCATCCTGGATACATTGCCAAATACCATGTTCAAAGTAGAACTGGAAAATGGTCATGTGGTTATCGCTCACATTTCCGGTAAGATGCGTAAAAACTATATCCGCATTTTGACAGGCGATAAAGTTACCGTTGAATTAACGCCTTATGATTTAAGTAAAGGCCGTATCGTATTCCGTCAGCGTTAAATCAGCTTTAGTACTAAAAAAACCCGGTCAATGCCGGGTTTTTGCTTTGTGCTCAGAGCAAGCCTAGTCTATCAGGGCAAGATCCTGTTCGGTCTGGTAATCGAAGAATAACTCATCGTTTTTCAAGCTCACTTTTACATCACCCCCGTGGAGCAAGCGACCAAATAATATCTCATTGGCCAACGGTTTCTTCAGTTGTTCCTGGATCACCCTGGCCATTGGTCTGGCACCCATCGCCTGATCATAGCCCTTGTCAGCCAACCATTGTCTGGCGTCAGTGGTTAACTCCATTGATACCTGCTTTTTATCTAACTGCACCTGTAAATCGCAAACAAATTTATCAACAATTTGCAGAATAATATCGGCAGCCAGATGTTTAAACCAGATAATACCATCTAACCGGTTACGGAATTCCGGACTAAAAGTACGGTTGATTTCGCTCAATGCATCATGGCTGTGGTCTTGCTGTTTAAAGCCGATGGATTTTCGAACTGTTTCCTGAACTCCGGCATTGGTGGTCATCACCAGCACTACATTTCTGAAATCGACCTTACGCCCGTTATTATCGGTCAGAGTACCGTGGTCCATAACCTGTAACAAAATATTGTACACATCGCTATGGGCTTTCTCTATTTCATCCAGCAGAACGACCGAGTATGGATGTTTAGAAACGGCGTCAGTCAGCAAACCACCCTGCTCAAAACCGACATAGCCTGGTGGGGCGCCAATCAGCCGGCTTACCGCATGCCTTTCCATATACTCAGACATATCAAAGCGCAATAATTCTACCCCCATTACCTTTGCCAGCTGCTTGGTTACTTCGGTTTTCCCCACCCCCGTAGGACCTGCAAACAGAAAGTTTCCTATTGGCTTCTCTTCATTGCCAAGGCCCGAACGAGACAACCGTATCGCGGCCGTCAACACTTCTATTGGTTCGTCCTGACCAAATACCACCAGCTTAAGATTGCGGTCCAGATTCGCCAACACATCTTTATCTGAAGCTGACACGGATTTCTCCGGGATCCGCGCCATCTTAGCAATAATATGCTCTATTTCAGGAACGTTAATGACTTTCTTGCGTTTTGATGTTGGTAGAAGCCGCTGACTGGCTCCGGCTTCGTCTATCACGTCTATCGCTTTATCAGGCAAATGACGCTCATTGATGTACTTCGCTGACAATTCTGCCGCAGCCCGAATTGCCTTTTGGGTGTAACGCACATTGTGATGCTGCTCATAACGTTCTTTCAAACCCATCAGAATACGGGTGGTATCTTCGACACTGGGTTCGGTAACATCAATTTTCTGAAAACGGCGCACCAGGGCTGTGTCTTTTTCAAAAATACTTTTAAATTCCTGATAAGTGGTCGATCCCATGCAACGTAGCCGGCCACTGGACAATAGCGGCTTAATTAAATTAGACGCATCCATTACGCCACCTGAAGCGGCACCGGCACCAATTACTGTATGAATTTCGTCAATAAATAATATTGAGTCTTTCTCTTTCTCCAGTTCTTTAAGTAACGATTTTAACCGTTTTTCAAAGTCGCCACGGTATTTGGTCCCCGCCAGCAATGCGCCCATATCAAGCGCGTAGATAGTGGCATTAGCAATGACCTCTGGCACCTGCTGCTGCACGATACGATACGCCAGACCTTCAGCAATAGCGGTTTTACCGACACCCGCTTCCCCTACCAGCAGCGGGTTATTTTTCTTGCGCCGGCACAGTACTTGTACTGCGCGCTCTACCTCGCGGTCACGGCCAATCAATGGATCAATATGACCATTTTTCGCTTGAATATTCAGGTTGCTGGTAAAATTTTCCAGATATTTACTTTCTTCAGGCACCGTATCAGTCAGCTCTTCCTGCCCACTGTCATCGTGCTGTTCAAGCTTTTCCGTTTTAGTCACACCATGCGAAATGAAATTGACGATATCTAAGCGAGTAATATCAATTTTCTTCAGCAGGTAAACCGCCTGAGACTCCTGCTCACTAAAAATTGCCACCAGCACATTGGCACCCGTGACTTCCGATTTACCTGATGACTGCACATGAAACACCGCCCGCTGTAAAACCCGCTGAAAACCTAAGGTAGGCTGGGTATCTCGCTCTGCATCACTGTCAGGCAACACCGGCGTTGTAGAGTCGATAAAGCTCGCTAGTTCAAGCCTGAGTTTATCAATATTAGCACCGCAAGATTTCAGTGCATCTCCGGCTGCCGGGTTATCCAGCAACGCCAATAATAAATGTTCTACCGTCATGTACTCATGCCGGCGTTCGCGCGCAAACCGGAACGCTAAATTCAGCGTCAGTTCCAGATCTTTATTTAACATAGCTTACTCCCAATACCCCTGAGAACCACTTCCAGACCATGCCAAGACATTCCTAAGCGCGTTCCATTGTGCACAACAGTGGATGCTGATGCTCTTTTGCATACTGTTGCACCTGCTGTACTTTAGTTTCTGCAATTTCAGCTGTGAAAATGCCACACACCGCCTTGCCCTCGTAATGTACTTTCAACATTATTTCACTGGCTTTTTCATACTGCATATTAAAAAAATGCGTTAGCACATCGATCACAAAATCCATTGGAGTGTAGTCGTCGTTGTGCAAAATCACCTTATACATAGGTGGCGGAGTCACTTTTTGTCGGGTTAACTCTGCCAGGTCATCGTGTTTTGTATCTAAATTTTGCTTACCGCTCATAAACTATAGCCATGCCTGCGCCAACCAGCAAAGGCGCTTATATTAAAAATTAGTAAAAAAATCGCACTATTTTTGCAAACAGCTTGACTCTTTGCTTAAATTATCTACAGTAGATATTGGGGCTGTACGAGTCCCCTTCAAGTACACTCTAGAATATAGAATATAGCTAACTTAGAGAAGGAAGTAAGTAGTATGGCTACCGGTAAAGTAAAATGGTTCAATAATGCCAAAGGATTTGGGTTTATTCGTGAAGATGGTCGTGATGAAGATATCTTCGCTCATTATTCTACCATTAGCATGGATGGCTACCGCACGCTAAAAGCAGGCCAGGATGTGGTGTTCGATCTATCTGAAGGCCCGAAAGGGCTGCATGCTGTAAATATTAAGCTCCCCGGCGAAGAATAACCTTTTCATCGTTTCAATGTTGTACCGACCTGGCATCGGCAGTTAAAAATAAAAAAGCAGGCAAATGCCTGCTTTTTTTATCGGTACTCAGCTGGTAATAATTACAGTGACTGTAAGGTCCTGTTTAATGTCGGGCTAGGCCGCATCGCATCGCTTACCAGTTTGTCATTTGGCCGGTAGTAACCACCAATCTGCACGGGGTGTCCCTGCACACCATTCAGCTCCGTCAGGATATCCTGCTCATTCGCCTGCATCGATTCAGCCAGCGCTTTAAAGCGCGCTGCCAGTGCGGTATCAGTAGTTTGATTTGCCAGCTCCTGCGCCCAGTACAACGCCAGATAGAAGTGACTGCCGCGGTTGTCCAGCTCACCGGCTTTGCGTCGCGGTGATTTGTCGTTATCCAGGAAGGTTGCAGTCGCTTTATCCAGGCTATCTGCCAGTACTTTGGCGGCACTGTTGCCAGTCACCTGAGACAAATGCTCCAACGATGCCGCTAATGCCAGAAACTCGCCCAACGAATCCCACCGCAAATGGTTTTCTTCAACAAATTGCTCTACGTGTTTAGGCGCTGAGCCACCAGCACCGGTTTCAAATAAACCACCACCGTTCATCAGTGGTACCACTGACAACATTTTAGCGCTGGTACCCAGCTCTAAAATCGGAAATAAATCTGTCAGATAATCACGTAGCACGTTACCGGTTACAGAAATTGTATCAAGGCCCTGTTTAATCCGGGCCAGGGTATGACGGGTAGCTTCTACCGGCGCCATAATCTGAATATCCAGGCCAGTGGTATCATGATCTTTCAGATAACGCTCTACTTTTTCAATCAGCTGTGCATCATGGGCCCGCTCACTGTCCAGCCAGAAAATCGCCGGCGTTTCACTTAAACGAGAACGATTCACGGCCAGTTTTACCCAGTCACGAATTGGTGCATCTTTTACCTGACACATCCGCCAGATATCGCCTTGTTCAACGGTATGGCTGAACAACACGTCACCTTTACTGTTTAGCACTTTTACCGTACCGTTTACCGCAATTTCAAAGGTTTTATCGTGTGAACCATATTCTTCTGCTTTTTGTGCCATCAGGCCTACGTTAGGAACTGAACCCATGGTACGTGGATCAAAAGCCCCGTTTTCTTTACAGAAACTAATGGTTTCCTGATAAACACCGGCATAGCAGCGATCCGGGATAACTGCTTTAGTGTCTTTTAACTGACCATCCGGGCCCCACATCTGACCAGAGCTACGGATCATCGCTGGCATTGACGCATCGATAATCACATCGCTGGGAACGTGTAAATTAGTAATGCCTTTGTCTGAGTTCACCATTGCCATAGCGGGTTTGTCTGCATATAACGCCGTTATAGCATCTTTAATTTCCTGTTGTTTGGCTTCTGGCAGGCTGGTAATTTTTGCATACACATCACCCAAGCCATTGCTGACATCAACACCGGCATTGGCAAAATCGTCTGCATATTTGCTGAAGATTTCCTGATAAAACACCTTAACCGCATGGCCAAACATAATGGGATCAGATACTTTCATCATAGTGGCTTTTAAGTGCAGCGAAAACAGGATGTCTTTTGCTTTCGCATCAGCAATTTCAGCAGCATAAAAATCACGAAGCGCTTTAGCACTCATGGTTGCCGCATCAATAACCTCATCTGCCAGCACTGCCACGTTGTCTTTCAATACCGCAACCTTGCCATCAGCCTGATGCAATTCAATGCGCAAGGTATCAGCGGCAGTAAGAGTAGTGGATTGTTCTGAGCCATAGAAATCGCCATGTTGCATATGAGCAACATGTGAGGCTGAGTTTGACTGCCAGGCGCCCATGCTGTGGGGATTTTTTTTCGCGTACTGCTTAACAGAAGCCGGCGCACGTCGGTCTGAATTACCCTCTCGCAGTACCGGGTTTACCGCACTACCTTTAATTTTGTCGTAGCGCCCTTTCACATCGCGCTCTTGATCTGTTTTAGGCTCTGATGGATATTCTGGCAGCGCATAGCCCTGGCTCTGTAGCTCTTTAATCGCGGCTTTTAACTGCGGTACGGAAGCACTGATATTGGGCAGCTTAATAATATTGGCTTCTGGCTGTTTAGCCATCTCACCCAACTCTGCCAGCGCATCATTAATGCGTTGCTCTGGCTTTAAAAAATCCGAAAAACTGGCAATAATACGCCCTGACAGTGAAATATCCCGGGTTTCAACTGCAATGCCTGCAGCTGAAGAAAATGCCTGGATAACGGGCAGCAAAGAATGAGTAGCCAGTGCTGGCGCTTCATCGGTGATGGTATAAATGATTGTTGCACTTTCTTTCGACATGTTAGTTCCTGTATTGTAATCGCGGATTGTCCACGGAAGTCCGCGGCCCCGATGGCCCAATGGGAAGTGCCGCGCTAACACTGTAGCACTGTGATTATTGTTTAAAACGCAGCAAAAACAACGGCCGTTAGTATATCAGTATAAAGTCGATTTAAACAGGCGCACCAGCGCCTGCAGTATCGAGACCGGCGCGTGGCGCTAAGTGACTTATAGGAAATAGCTTTGAAACATCCAGCGCCTTTTCGCCACAGGCAACATAAGCCAATTGCTAAAAAAAACAATAGGACCAAGGTCGAAATTCCACTATTGGTATTGTTCAATAAACCTTACGATGTGCTTAGTCAGTTTACGGATAACAGTACCCCTGCCCGCACTACTCTGGCTGATTTTATCCAGTTAAAAGATGTCTACCCGGCAGGTAGGCTGGATCGCGACAGTGAGGGGCTGTTGCTGTTAACCAATTGCGGCCAGACCCAACATCAGTTAAGCGACCCTAAACATAAAGCACCAAAAACGTATTGGGTGCAGGTTGAAGGTGAGATTAGTGATGCCGCCCTGGCCAGCTTGCGCCAGGGCGTGCTGCTAAATGATGGCCCTACCTTACCCGCAATTGCCGAGCGGATGGCCGCTCCGTCACTGTGGCCACGTAACCCACCGGTGCGTTACCGTGCCAGTATTCCTACCAGCTGGCTAAGCCTGACCATAACCGAGGGACGTAACCGTCAGGTTCGGCGCATGACAGCAGCAGTAGGCTTTGCCACATTACGCCTGGTGCGCCAACAGATTGGCCAGTGGCAGCTCGCTGACTTACCACCCGGAGAATACCGGGTTATAAATTTACCTTAGCCCGATACCTGCTCCGGCTAAATCCAGCCAGCAGACACATAAGCTGCAGCCACGCTGGCGATAACGATTTTTTACCGGTTAATTTAGTGCTATACTCCGCGCCTTATTTTGGTCACAGCCAGTGTGGTGCAATGTCAGCTAACAGCAGTAAAAAAGTCATCGTCGGCATGTCCGGCGGCGTGGATTCTTCAGTATCGGCCTATTTGTTAATTCAGCAGGGTTATCAGGTTGAAGGCCTGTTTATGAAAAACTGGGAAGAAGATGACAATGACGAATACTGTGCAGCAGCCGAAGATATGTATGATGCGCAGCAGGTCTGCGATAAACTGGGCATTCCGTTACATAAAATAAATTTTGCCGCAGAATACTGGGATAATGTGTTTGAGTATTTTCTGGCTGAATACCGGGCGGGCCGCACTCCTAACCCGGATATCATGTGTAATAAAGAAATAAAATTTAAGGCTTTTCTCGAATTTGCCGCTGAGGCGCTGGCAGCAGATTTCATTGCCACCGGTCATTATGTGCGTCGCCGCCAGCAAAACGGCCATTGGCAACTACTCCGTGGTCTGGATAATAATAAAGACCAAAGCTACTTTTTATACACGTTAAGTGAACACCATGTCGGCCAGACCTTGTTTCCAATAGGTGAGCTGGAAAAACCAGCGGTGCGGGCTATTGCTGAACAGCAGGGTTTGATTACCCATGACAAAAAAGACTCTACCGGTATCTGCTTTATCGGCGAGCGTAAATTTAAAGATTTTTTACAGCAATATCTGCCTGCCCAACCCGGAGATATCGTTAGCATTGACGATGAACAGGTAATTGGCCGACATGATGGTCTTATGTACCACACGCTGGGCCAGCGCAAAGGCTTGAAAATTGGTGGTCTGCGTGATGGCGCTGACGCACCATGGTATGTGGTAGGCAAAGACTTAGCGCAAAACCGGCTACTGGTGGCGCAGGGTCATGACCATCCGGCATTGTTATCCAGGGGCCTGATTGCCAACCAGTTAGACTGGGTCGACCGCCAGGGGCCAGAGGATACTTTACGCTGCACCGTCAAAACCCGTTACCGCCAGAGTGATATCAGCTGTACCTTAACCCCGCTGGCAGATGGCCAGATCAAGGTGGTATTCGATCAGCCGCAAAAAGCCGTTACTCCTGGCCAGTCTGCGGTATTTTATCTTGATGACGTATGCTTAGGCGGCGGCATTATCGACGAGGCCATTACGTAATTATGCAACCTTCTTTATCAAACCAAATTATTGGTCTGGCCGGCCTGTGTCAGGCGGTCAGCTTGCTCCAAAACCTGGCCCGGCACAACAAACTGCAGCCTGAGCTTTATCACACCACGTTGGCCAGTGTTGCTAACCTGAATCCGGAATCACCTTTGGCCGTATATGGCGATGACCCGGCAAACCTTGCCGCCGGCTTGCAGTTAATTATCGACCAGCTGGGCGACAATACCAAAAAGGATGTCGAACTGACCCGTTATCTGGTTGGCGTGCTGGCACTTGAGCGTAAACTCAATAAAAAGCAGGGTAACCTGGCTGAGCTTGGCAAACAACTTGGCCAGCTGGAGCGACAGTTACAACATTTCTCCGTCACCGACGAGACCATTGTTGGTCGTCTGGCAGACATTTACAGTGAGTGTATCAGCAGCCTGGGTAGCCGCATTCAGGTATATGGGCAACCAGATTTACTCAAGCAAACTGCCGTGCAGCAAAAAGTCCGGGCACTGTTATTGGCGGCAGTGCGCGCTGCGGTATTGTGGCGCCAGGCAGGCGGTAGCAGGCTGAATTTTATTTTTAAACGTCGCAAACTGGTGGCAGCCGCTAAGCAGATGCTGGCACAAACCACACCTTAAACTTCTGGAGTTTTCATGGAACTTAATGCCCTTACCACCATATCCCCGGTTGACGGCCGTTATGGTAGCAAGACGGTTGAGCTACGCCCCTATTTTAGTGAATTTGGTCTGATAAAATACCGGGTTACTGTTGAAGTACGCTGGTTACAGCAATTAGCCGCCACCCCTGCCATTGCCGAGGTTCAGGCGTTATCTGCAGAAGCAAATCAATTGCTTAATAATATTGTCGATAATTTTAGCCTGGCAGACGCCCTGCGGGTAAAAGACATTGAACGCACCACCAACCATGATGTAAAAGCGGTGGAATACCTGCTGAAAGAAAAAGTGGCGGCCAATAGCGAGCTTAGTGCTATTAGCGAATTTATCCACTTTGCCTGCACCTCTGAAGATATTAACAACTTGTCGCACGGTTTAATGTTAAGCCAGGCTCGTCAAGAGGTGTTATTACCACAGTGCGATGCCCTGCTTGCCGCCATCAAAAACCTGGCGCTGGAACATAAAACGGTTGCGATGATGGCTCGCACCCATGGCCAGCCTGCCTCACCCACTACCATGGGCAAAGAAATGGCCAACGTCTACGCCCGGCTGCAACGCCAGCGTGATCAGATTGCCGCAGTCGATATTATGGGTAAAATTAATGGCGCCGTAGGCAACTATAATGCGCATCTATCTGCCTACCCTGACCTTGACTGGCATCAATTTGCCGAGCAATTTGTCACCAGCCTGGGATTAAGCTTTAACCCTTACACCACCCAGATAGAGCCGCACGACTATATTGCCGAGCTATTTGATGCGATAGCCCGCTTTAACACCATATTGCTGGATTTTGACCGCGATATCTGGGGTTATATTGCGCTGGGCCATTTTAAACAGAAAACCGTGGCCGGTGAAATCGGTTCTTCCACCATGCCTCATAAAGTAAACCCGATTGATTTTGAGAACTCAGAAGGCAACCTGGGTATTGCCAATGCGTTATTTAACCATCTTTCGGCCAAGTTACCGGTATCCCGCTGGCAGCGCGATCTGACAGACTCTACCGTGCTACGTAATCTGGGCATGGGCTTCGGCTATACCTTAATTGCGTATCAGGCAACGTTAAAAGGCATCAGCAAATTGGAAGTTAATGCCCCGGCTCTACTCGCCGAACTGGACAGCAACTGGGAACTGCTGGCAGAACCGGTGCAAACCGTTATGCGTAAATACGGCATTGAAAAGCCATATGAAAAACTAAAAGAGCTCACCCGGGGTAAACGGATAAATCAGGCTGATTTGGCCCGCTTTATCGATAGCCTGGCGCTACCTGAAGCAGTTAAAACTGAGCTGAAACAATTAACACCGGCTAATTATATTGGCGATGCCATTGCTCTGGTAAATAAATTACCATAACCACAATAGCAACTGTTGGTGCAGCAGTAATGCTCCACTAGCCCAACATAACAGGCATTGCATGGCGCAGTGCCTTTTTAATTGGAATACCCTTATGTACAAACTTGACTTTAGCGACCTCACCCCAGAGCGTTTTTTAGCCGAATTCTGGCAGAAAAAACCGCTATTGTTAAAACAAGGCTTTAAGCATTTTACCGATCCATTGTCTGCGGACGAGCTGGCAGGCCTGGCACTGGAAGAGGAAGTCGAATCCCGGGTGGTACAGTGTGCTAACGGTAACTGGCAAATGGAAACCGGACCGATAAGCGATTTTAGTCGTTTTGGTGAGCAAGACTGGACCATTTTAGTGCAGGCGGTGGATCACTGGCATAGTGAAGCAGCAACCTTGTTGGATCCTTTCCGGTTTATTCCAAACTGGCGGATAGACGATCTCATGGTCAGCTTTTCCACCCCCGGTGGCGGCGTTGGCCCGCATCTTGACCAGTATGATGTATTTATTGTGCAGGGTGAGGGGAAACGGCATTGGCGGGTGGGTATGCCTGATAGCACTCTTGAGCAATTCTGCCCGCACCCCAGGTTGTTGCAAGTTAGCCCCTTTAATGCCTGTATCGATGTAATAATGGAGCCGGGCGATATCCTGTATATTCCGCCAGGTTGTCCGCACGAGGGTATTTCGCTTGAAAACAGTTTAAACTACTCAGTCGGTTTCAGAGCGCCGGCACAAAAAGATCTGCTAACCGGGCTGGCTGACTATCTGATCGATAATGATATCAGTGGCAAACGTTTTACTGATCCTGCGCGGCCGGTATCCTCGAATATTGGTGAGCTGGGTAGTGCCGATTTGACTCAGGTAAAACAATTGTTGCAACAACTGGTCAGTGATGATGAAAGCCTGCCATTATGGTTTGGCCAGTATATAAGCCGGGCTAAACACGAACTTGACCTGCAGGAGCCTGATCCGCATTATCAGGCAGAGGAGATAGCGGAGTATCTGGAAGAAGGCTCAGAATTAACCCTGACCGGCGGGTTGCGCTGCTGCTATCATCAGGCGAGCTCCGACACCAGCGAACCGGCAGACATTGCGTTATTTATTAATGGTGAACAATATCTGCTGCCAGGCAACGAACTGACAACCGCTAAGTTACTTACCGAGCAGCGCCAATTGGATGAGCAACAGTGCCGCCACTTTCTGGCCCTGCCAGAGCGGCTTGGCTTACTGGTTCATTTAATAAATCTGGGTTACTGGCATTTTACCGAGTAAATTAGCAAATCAGGCTCTGTCATCCCATACTGATATGGCGATGACGTGCTGGTAACCTAAGCAAATAAAAAAACCGCAGAATCTGCGGTTTTTTTTATTTATTGTATGCTCTGCGTTACAGATTAAGCATTAGTCGAGCTCTGCCACACCGCTTCATCTTCAAATAACTGATACAGCCCCTGAGCCCGGGAGACCAGCAAATTCGCGAAATCACGCTGAGTTTTCTCAACCGTTGCGTTATTCATAATGTTTTCCGCCTTTATCTGCCAGTTAAGAGAAAAAGAGCGCATCGCATCCCGCGCTGTTGGCGCTGCAGAAAATGGCATATGATCGGTTGGCAAATCACCACTAATCACCCAATATGACTTTTTATCTTTGGTATTCAGTTTCCACAATGCCACCAGCGGCGGTAGGTAGCGGCTTTCGGTTACGGCAACATTGTCAGGAATAATACCTTTACCAGCAAGATACTGGTTCGCCTTTTGATATTGGGTTCTAACCCACTCTATCCGCTGCTGCTCTGCAACTGCCTGCTGTTCTTGTTGTTGTTCCTGAGTTAACTGCTCACTCATTTTTTCGCTTCCAATTAAAATTTGCCTTACTTTAAGGTACTCAGTCTGCACAATCAAGCGTCGCCAATTAATGTCGACCATCCACATGTCAGACCACCTATTATTTTCGGTGATATATAGCGAAACTCAGGTTGAAATGTTACATTCCGCGGCGCAAAAAAGTGGCGTAGTGCCACTCATTATCAGCCAGATTAAACCCGAGGGAGAATCAGACGTGGCAGTATTTAATCATCCTGAATTCGACAACCATGAGCAAGTGGTGTTTTGTAGTGACCAGGAAACAGGGCTTCGGGCTATTATTGCCGTGCACAGCACCCGCTTAGGGCCTGCCGTTGGCGGCTGTCGCTTATGGAACTATGCCACTGACGAAGAAGCCATTGTTGATGTGCTTCGGCTTTCCCGCGGCATGACTTATAAAAACGCCATGGCCGGCCTGCCATTAGGCGGTGGCAAATCGGTGATAATTGGCGATGCGAAAACCATCAAAACCGAAGCCTTATTCCGTGCTTTTGGCAGGATGTTACATCGGCTTGGTGGCAGTTATTATAGTGCGGAAGACGTTAATATTACCACCGGCGACATTATGCAGGTAAATAAAGAAACGCCTTTTGTTGCTGGCCTGGAAGGCAAAAGTGGCAATCCTGGCCCCTTTACTGCGCTTGGTACCTATCAGGGTTTAAAAGCTGCGGCCATGCACAAATATGGCTCAGCCGATTTAAGCGGGAAAACTGTAGCCGTACAGGGTCTTGGTAGCGTTGGATATGGCCTTTGTGAGTATTTGCATCAGGAAGGCGCCAAACTTATAGTTACTGATATCAATCAGACGTCAGTTGAACGGGCTGTCGCTCAATTTGGCGCTACCGCGGTTGGCTTACACGGCATTTATGAGGTTGACGCCGATATTTATGCACCTTGTGCATTAGGTGCAACGCTTAACGATGAAACCATTAATCTGTTAAAGGCGAAAGTGGTTGCCGGTTGTGCTAACAACCAGCTAAAACAGGCACGTCATGGCGAAATGTTGCGTCAGCGCGGTATTTTGTATGCTCCGGATTACGTTATTAATGCCGGCGGCATTATTAACGTCGCCTGTGAAATGCGGCCACAAGGTTACAATGCTGATGAGTCTACAGCCAAGGTTAACCAGATTTACCATACCCTGCTGAATATTTTTCAGCGCGCGGATGAAGAAGGCAAACCTACCAGTGACATCGCCGACGTAATGGCTCAGGAAATTATCAGCCGCGGCCAGCAACCTGCAGACTAATTGCTGAAATTATCACTTCAGCAAACACCATATAATAAAAAACCGGAGCAAATACTCCGGTTTTTTTATTAATAACGGCTTAGCGATTAAGCCGCATTTTGTTTGTTCAGCGCCTGAGCTGACAACACACCAGGTTTAAAGCTATCAACCGAAATTGATTTAAAACGTAACCTATTCATTTCGGTTAACTGCACCGCTTCCCCCTCGCTGATCACCTTTTGCACTTGTGCCTGCTTAATCGTTTCGGCTAAAGGCAATTTACGGGCAAGTTTACCTTCCCGTTGCGCCTGGTAGATTTTCTTCATGATCGGCTGTGCGTCATGCATGGCGACAAAGGCTGACTCCATCAGGCCGGTAGCATCGTTCTCATCGTTACCAATAAAGCACAAGTGCGTTAACCGATCGCGGATCACTCCGGGCTTGGCCAGTGCGGTACAAATATTGATGGCAATCTCATCATCCGGCATTTTGTAACCAATGCCAAATGGGAATACCAGGGTACGAATAACCCTTGCCACGAACCGATTTGGAAAGTTAACCAGAAAGCCGTCAAACGCTTTGCCAATTTCGGCCAGCGAACGCTGCACGCTGTAATGAACAAATGGTAAGTCTGCCTGCTGCCGACCATTATCTTCATAAAATTTCAGCACCGCTGAGGCAATATATAACTGGCTTAACACATCACCTAACCTGGCAGACAACATCTCTTTACGCTTTAAATCGCCACCCAGCATCAGCATTGACACATCGGCGCTTAATGCCAACGCGCGACTCATCCGGCTTAGTTGCTTGTAATAACGGGCCGTCTCACCAGAAACCGGAGCGGCGTTAAACGCGCCAGCAGTCAGGCCCTGCCATAACGCTGAGAACGTATTACCAATCGCAAACCCAACATGATTAAGCAATAATTTATCAAACTGTTTCAGGCCCTCTTCCGCATCGGGATTCGCCGCGGCTTCTAATTCTGCCAGTACATAAGGGTGACACCGGGTAGCGCCCTGACCAAAAATCATCAGGTTACGAGTCAGGATATTGGCCCCTTCTACAGTAATAGAAATTGGGATCCCCATATAACCATGAGCCAGATAGTTCATCGGGCCACACTGGATAGCTTTACCTGCATGAATATCAAACGCATCATTTAATAAGGTACGCGACATCTCGGTCATGTGGTATTTGGCAATCGCCGTAACGACAGACGGGCTAAGTTTTAAATCTATCGCACCAGCGGTCATTACCCGCATAGCTTCCAACGTATAGGTAAAGGCACCAATTCTCGCCATGCCCTCTTGTACCCCTTCGAACTTACCAATTGACATGCCAAATTGCTGCCGGACATAGCCATAAGCACTGGTCATCCGGGTTGCTAAATGACCCGTTGCCGTCGCCAATGCTGGCAATGAAATACCCCGGCCCGCCGACAGGCATTCCACCAGCATGCGCCAGCCACGACCTGCGTAATCAGGCCCGCCGATTATCCAGTCAAGCGGAATAAAGACGTCTTTACCATAAGTCGTGCCGTTCATAAACGCCATATTCATCGGGAAATGACGGTCACCAATTTCAACCCCTTTGTGACTGGTTGGGATCAGCGCACAGGTGATCCCCAGTTCTTCCTTCTCTCCCAGTAACTGTTCCGGATCGTATAATTTAAACGCCAGACCCAACACGGTCGCGACAGGTGCCAGCGTAATATAGCGCTTGTCCCAGTTGAGCTTGATCCCAAGTACCTCTTGGCCTTCAAATTCGCCTTTACAAATAATTCCGGTATCAGGAATGCCGCCGGCATCTGAACCAGCTTCCGGGCCCGTTAAAGCAAAACAGGGTACGTCGGTGCCGTTGGCCAGGCTCGGTAGCCAGAAATCTTTCTGAGCCTGAGTACCGTAATGCATCAGTAACTCACCCGGCCCTAATGAATTTGGTACCATAACGGTAACCGCTGCGGTTAAACTACGGGTGGCAATCCGCGACACAATCGTAGAGTTAGCAATAGCAGAAAACTCGCGGCCACCATAAGCTTTGGGGATGATCATCGCAAAAAAGCCTTCGCTTTTTATGTAATCCCAGACCGCTTTAGGCAGGTCGCGATCTTCCTGCACTATTTTGTAGTCATCCAGCATAGATAACAACGTTTCGACCTGATTATCCATAAATGCCTGCTCATCTTCTGACAGTTCCGCTTTTGGAATACTGTGCAGCTTGTGCCAGTCTGGCTTGCCTTTAAACAGCTCGCCATCCCACCAGACATCGCCAGCCTCCATAGCCTCCCGCTCGGTATCAGACAGCGGTGGTAAGATTTTTTTGAATATCGCAAATACCGGTTTACTGATCAGACTACGGCGGATATCAGTGACACCAAGTATCACCACCACAGCCAGAACCAAAATTATTAATATCTCCATAACGCTTTCCTTTAAGTACCTGAGCGCGACAGCTGCTGAGGGTATGAACGAGTAAACACTGGCGCGGCAATACCTGCAGCCAGATAGGGCAGCAGGCGCTGAATCACGCCTTCTATATCAACTTCTTCACTAAAATCTGCTTCAGCTATTTCCGCCAGCGCCTCATTTGACGCCATGGTAAATACCACGGTGCCCAGCGAAAAATGAAGTCGCCAGAACAGTTCACTTGCAGGTAACTGAGGGCAGGATTGCTGTACCAGCAACACAAATTTATCCAGCACCCGGCCATAATTATGGTTTATAAACCAGCGTAAATGGCCCTGCACATCGGTATAGCCGCGGCCCAGTAACTGTAAAAAAATCCGGGTACCGTTATGGTGTACCGAGTTAAGCTCTAGCAAAGGTTTAACAAATACGGCAAGTACCTGCGTCAGGTTATTAGGTTGCTGCACTGCCAGTAACCGGTTAAATTCCTGATCTAAACGTGCCATCAGTACCCGTAAATAACGTTGCAGCACTGCCTGAATAAGTTCTTTTTTTGAACCGAAATGATAATTTACCGCCGCCAGATTCACTTCCGCTAAACTGGTAATCTGACGCAGCGAGGTGTCATTAAAACCCGTTTCAGCAAACAGATTTTGTGCAGCGTCAAGGATTTTTTGTTGGGTATTTTGTTTTGCAACCATCGTTAACCCACAAATTAAAACAAGTGTTTGAAATGTACGTTTGAATCTAAAACTTGTCAAGCAACAACTTCAATACTGGTCAGACTTGATGAGCAACAATAAATAAGTAACTGTCGTAGCAGGGGATTTAATCTGCATTTTTCTACCTGAAAAAATAGCTTGACATTATTCAGCCGCTGAGCGAACTTTGCTGTGATATTAACCAACCGGAGAGTAGTCAGATGCAAAAATGCGCCCGCAATCACGTCTACTATTGCTCTGTGTTTTACCTGTCTGAATGGTTCAATAATTAGTTCTCCCTCTGCGTCAGGCAGAGGCTTCCCCGTGCGATATTATTAAAAATAGCATTTCAAAAACTTTCAGCGTTTTGCTGTTTAAATTCCTGCCCGGGGTATATCTATCCGTCTTTGCCTTGACGCACTTTTCCCTTTTTCTATCAGATTGCCAATTAAAGGCAACATTTGTAATCCAGAGGAATGTGTATGTATTGTCAAGCAAAAATGAAGCTATCCACCCTAACTGTTGCGGTTATCCTGGCCTCTACCGGCCAGCATGCGCTCGGAGCAGAAGAACAGACTACTGCCACAGAGCAGAAAACTGAAAAAATTCAGATAACCGGCTCCCGCTTAAAAGGCGTAGATATGGAAGGCGCCAATCACTTGCAGGTGTTTAGCCGCGAAGACATGACGAAACGCGGCTACGACAGTGTCGGTTCGTTTTTGCGCGATTTACCGCAAGCTTCCAGTGCCGGCACCTTTACCGAAAATGGTGGCGTAGGCGGTGCAGATGGTTCTCCAGCCGGTTCTTCAGGTGTAAGCTTGCGAGGCCTGGGCAGCAGTTCTACTCTGGTTCTGGTTAATGGCCGCCGGGTTGCCGTCGACTCGTTCACCAATGGCTTTAACTCCTTTGTAAACGTTAATGCTATACCTATGTCCGCCTTAGAGCGGGTTGAAGTCCTGACCGATGGCGCATCGTCCGTGTACGGTTCCGATGCCATTGCCGGGGTAATCAACTTTATCCTGCGTAAAGATGTTGAAGGCCATGAAGTTTCCGTGTCTTATGGTGATGATACTAAAAGCAGCAACTTTGGCCGTACCAACCTGACCTATGTTGGCGGTTTCAACACTGAACACAGCAACACCACATTGGTTGTCGATTATTTTGATCGCAATGCCCTGTTTAACAGCAACCGGCCAATTGAAGTCACCTTAAAATCCAGTACCCGGGTAAGTATCGACGGCACCGATTACGCAGAGCCCTGGTGTGGTGATGATGTCAGCAACGGTGGTAGTCGCTGTCGCTATGACTATGTTATTGAGCGATCCATTCAGCCTGATACCACTACCCTTGGCGCGACATTGCATCATAATTATCAGCTGGCTAATGGTCATGAATTTTTTGTCGAAGCCATGTTTCAGAATAATACCGGTGCAGCGTACGACTCTGCTGCCGCGTTTGATGTACGGGTAGCGGGCAATTCAGATCTGGTTCCACAATGGGCGCGGGATGTTGATGCTGCAGATGGCATGGTAAATCAAATTCGGGTCCGCTCCCGTTTTCCTGAAACCCGTGTGCAGGATTACGATACCACTAGCTTCCGGGTTTTAGCGGGCTTGCGTGGTGACCTTGGTATGTGGTCGTGGGAGAGCGCAGCGACTTATGGCAAAACCGATAACGAAATTACGCATATTCAAGGTTACATGGGTATTGACAAGGTTAATGCCGCTATTGCCAGCGGTTCGTTTAACCCGTTCAATTTAGGCCGCGATAATAGTGCAAGTGCTATCGCTGCGGTACGTGAACTGGCACCCCGGGTTGGCGAATCAGAGGTTTACTCAGTCGATTTTAATCTCGCGGGTGACTTAGCTGTAGCATTACCTGCGGGAAATATCAGCGCCGTTTTCGGTGGCGAATTCAGAAGTGAAGACATTTTTGACCGCCCAGCTGACATTGCCCAAAGTGGTGGTGTATTTGCGCTCGGAGCCAGCGACGCCGCAGCAGATCGCACCCAATATGCGGCCTATGGCGAATTCAACCTGCCACTTACTGCCGAGCTGGATCTGATAGCGGCTTTACGTTACGACCATTACAGCGATTTTGGTGGCGATATTAATCCCAAACTGTCCCTTCGCTATCGGGCAACCGATGATTTAATTGTTCGTGCTTCGTGGAGTACCGGTTTTAGGGCACCATCACTGTCACAACTTGGTGCTGGCGAGTCATTAAGTTCGGCCTACATAAACTGTGGAGCCGACCAGCCATTCGATGCGCTGTGCGGTAACTTTGGTGCCACAGCTGGCGAGTTAGAGCTTGATCAGGAAACCCTGGGTAACCGTGACTTAAATGCAGAAAACTCTGAAGCGGTAAACATTGGTTTCTCCTGGAACCTGACCGACAAACTACAAGTTACTGCAGATTACTGGCGCTATGAACATACCGATATCGTCGATGTTGATGCCAACACTACCCTCAAAGCCTGTGTTGCCGGTACCGCCCCGGTAACCAGCAGCATTGCAGCGCTTAATGGTGAGTTTGGTTGCGTCTTGGATAGCGGCGACGATTTAGTGTTTTTACGTACCGGCTTCTTTAACGTAGGTCGCCAGAAAACAGACGGGATAGACGTTAAACTGGACTATCGTATTGAGACGAACAGTTTTGGCAGCTTTAAACTGTTTGCTGCCGGCACTAAAACGTTCAGCTATGAACGTCAAATCACCCCTGATAGCGCCAGCGAAGATTTGCTGGGTAAGTTAAGCGGCGCCAATGAAATTGCCCGACCCGACTTTGTTGCTGACGTTGGCACAGACTGGCGTTTAAATAACTGGACCGCCAGCCTATCTGCACACTATATCAGCGAGCTGGGAGATGGTGATTTTAAATTCGGTGGTAACGAAACTGTTGACGCCTGGCTGGTATTCAGCGGCAGCGTCGGCTATGAGTTGACGGCGGATCAGCGTCTGTTACTGACGGTACGAAACCTGACCGATGAAAAGCCGCCCTATGCCTCGTCACCGACCAATGGCTATGCCAGTTCAGTGCATGACTGGATTGGTACCCTCTGGACTGTCAGATATACCGTAAATTTCTAACAGGTTCAGGCATTCATACTGATCCTACACAATAAAGGGGCTGAAAAGTCCCTTATCTTTCAGTTAACGCTGGCGCCTGTGCCTAACCTTACTTAAACTCTCTGTTTGAGTAGTAATTCTCTGAAAACGGAGTGGCAGTTGTCTGCAGTGAAAATTAAACCTGAACAAGTAAAATTAGGCTATGCCATTAAGCTCCCCAGCGGCTGGATGAAACACCCGTTTTTATCCAGCAACATGCTGGTAGAAAACCAGCAGCAGCTTCACATTATTAAAAACCTGGGGTTGGAGTATGTATATTTTTACCCCAACAAAAGTAAACAAGTAACTGAAGATATTGCTGAATTATCTGAAAGTGAAGAGATTGAATTTAACAGCAAAATGTCTGAAGCTCAGGCCATGATGTTAAATGAAAAAATGCTCAGGATTGAGCAAGCTAAAGCACACCGGCGGGATATTCAAAAAACAGAGAAAGCCTTTAATCATTCGTTAAATCAGGTTCGCGAACTGATGAAACAGGTTAGTAGCCGGCCGCTTAATGCCATTACCGAAGCCTCTCACTTAATCAGCCAGTTAGTTGACACCATCATTAATGCCGAAAGTCTGATCTTGCATTTAATTTCATCGGGTAATAAAGATCAGGAAACCTTGTACTATCATGTTCTGAATGTTTCTATCGTCAGCATGATGCTGGCCCGCAATCTGGGCTGTTCAGCGCAAGACATCAAAACAATTGGCATCGGTGCGTTGTTTCACGACATTGGCAAACTTAAAATACCCAGCCAAATCCTACGCAAAACAACACCTTTAACGGCTCCCGAACAAAATTTATTAAAACTGCATACTCAATACGGTACAGACCTGATTGGACTGGCGGAAACCTTTCCGCTTGAAGCCTGGCCAATCATCGAGCAGCATCACGAATATCTGGACGGCAGTGGTTATCCAAAAGCACTGAGCAAAGGCCAAATTAATAACCTTGCCCATATTGTCACTGTGGTAAATGAATTTGATAATTTATGTCATCCGCTTGACCCTGCCAAAGCCCGCTCCCCGCATCATGCACTGGCATATCTGTACCGCAGTATGAAGGGCAAGCTGGATGATAAAACCATGCGGGTTATGATTAAAATGATGGGAATTTATCCACCAGGTACTGTGGTAATGTTAAGCGACCAGCGGTTTGCTATGGTGATGTCAGTTAATAGTGACAGCCTGCTGCAACCAAACGTAATGATCTATCAGCCGGACGTGCCACGGCTCGAAGCACCGGTTATCAGTCTGAATAGCGATGATCTCAGCATCAGCAAGGTGCTGACCATTGCCAGCCTGCCAGAGAAGGTCAGAGAATACCTTAACCCCAGGGCGCAAGTTAGTTACTATGTGCAGGGTAAACCCGGTTAAGCTATCTATCACTTCACAAGCACAGGGAACATAAGATGCAGGTCAATGAAGTAAAACACCCTCTGGTTCAGCATAAAATAGGGCTGCTCAGAGCCGCCGATATCAGTACCAAGCAATTCCGGCAACTCGCAGCTGAACTGGGCAGTTTACTAACCTATGAAGCTACCAGAGACTTTGCCACCGAAACTACCACCATCGACACCTGGAATGGCATCTGTCAGATTGAGCAAATTCAGGGCAAAAAAGTCACTATTGTACCAATTTTAAGAGCCGGCTTAGGTATGCTTGATGGCGTACTGGATCTACTACCCAGTGCCAGAATCAGTGTGGTTGGTATTTATCGCGACGAAAGCACCCTGCAGCCTGTTCCCTATTTTCAAAAGCTCGCCGCAGAGCTGGATCAGCGACTAGCGCTGGTGGTTGATCCTATGCTGGCAACAGGCGGCTCAATGATTGCTACTATCGATTTATTGAAAAAACAAGGCTGCCAGCGCATCAAGGCGCTGGTGCTGGTGGCGGCGCCTGAAGGAATTAAAGCACTGAGCGAAGCGCATCCCGAGATTGAGCTCTACACTGCAGCCATCGATACGGGTTTAAATGAACAAGGATATATTTTGCCTGGCCTGGGCGATGCCGGTGATAAATTGTTTGGCACCCGATAAAGCTATTGCCTGAGACACTAAAAAATGGCACTTTGGTGCCATTTTTTATTACAGAGCATAAAGTGTGGATTTAATTCCCTGGCACTATTCGACACGTTACGGATTTACCTTACGAGGCTATCATAGTAAGCCCAGCGGCAAACCACTGCTGCATATGTTGCATGGCAATGGTTTTTGTAGTCGTACTTACCTGCCTTTATTGCAACATTTAGCATGTCATTTTGATTTTTTTCTGTCTGATGCTCAGGGCCATGGTGACAGCGACCATGGCGGCCCCTTTTTAGGCTGGAATATTTGCGCTGAACTTGCTGCTGAGGCATTGCACGCGCATCGTCATCTATTCCCTGATCAACCTGTTATTGGCGTCGGCCACAGCTTTGGCGGCATACTTACCGCCTTGATCCACAGCAACCCTGATAGCCCCTTTCAGCAGGTAATACTGCTTGATCCGGTGCTGTTTACACCTTCTATGCTTACCGTTATGCGTTCGCTGGATGGCATTGGTTTATATCGAAAAAATCCAATGGCCAAAGCTGCGTTGCGCCGGCGTCAGCATTGGCCTGACAAAAATACTGCCTATAGTTATTTTAACAACCGCGGTATGTTTAAAAACTGGCAACCTGAGGCGCTGGTAGCTTATATTGAGCATGCCATATCAGCATCAGATCAGGGCCTCAGGCTGAAGTGCGCACCGGAACGTGAAGCAGAAATTTTCAGCTCTTATCCCGATAAACTCTGGCCACAGTTGAGTCAACCTTGCTCCTCAATTCTGGTGATCTACGGCAACAGCACCTATCCCTTTATCAGTAAAGCGGTCAAAAAGTGGCAAAATCGTAATCCAGCGGTGCAAAGTGTCGTCACCGAGGGTGGCCATTGCTTTATGCAGGAACACCCGGCGACAACGGCCAGGCTGATGTTGCAGCATTTAAACGGTAAAGCGGGCTAAAATTGACGTTATAAACTGGTATGCTTTACGTTATAATATGACAAATTTTTATCAGGGTATGCAGATGAAAAAGTCCTTACTATTAGCGGCAATGGTGTTGGCAGGGTGCAGCCAACTGCCAGCTCCTGAACAAGTGAGCCCCGAGCAAGTCAGTGCAACCCCTGCTGCACCAGCTGCACCAGAGCAACCACAGGAAGAAGTGGTACCAGATAGCGAAACAACCAAATCGATTGCCACTAATTTTGAACAAATTTTTATCGACAATAACGTCAGTTTTAGCGGTACCCTGCCCTGCGCTGACTGTCCAGGCATTCAGTACCATCTGAACCTGTACCGCGATGGTCGTTTTGAAGTTCGCCAGGAATATCTGGAACGTGGTGAAATCAATATTATTAAAGGAATATGGTTACTGGAAAAACGCAACCTGCATCTGGTTAATCAGCAGCATACGCTGCCAGCGTTTTATTTCTCTAATAATAACCAGCTGGCGATGTTGGATTTGGCCGGCAAACCAATAAGCTCAGCACTCAATTATCAATTAAAACGTATAGCGGATTTTAGTAAACTCGATACCCGGCAACCGATGCTGGGCTTGTATTTTCTGAATGATAATAACGCGACCTTTACACTCTGCCAGACAGGTGAAAGTTTGCCGGTTGCCAATACCCAACATCATTTGCCGATGATGCGCCATTACCAGCGAGACGAACGGTTGCAGAACAATGCCGTTATTGCCACCCTGGTTGGTCGCAAACAGGACAATGCCGAAGGTGAAACGCAATTGTTGATCGAAAAGTTTGAACAGTTCTGGCCCAACGCGGTATGTCCTGATCCCTATGCACCGGGACAAATTCAGGGCATTGTCTGGCGGGCCGAAAAGCTTGCTGGCCGTTATGTGCCGCAACAATTGAATGTACGAATGCTTTTTGATTCACAAGATCGCTTATATGGTTTTGCAGGGTGCAACAGTTTTAATGGTAGTTATAAGCAACAATCTAACCGCCTGAATGTCGCCGGCCTGGCCAGCACTCAAAAGTTCTGTAGCGATAGCAGCCAGTTTGAACAGCAGTTTACCTCGTCATTGCAAGCTGCAGATCGGGCTGAAGTTAATGGCAATAAACTACAGCTGTTTAAAGACAATAGTCTGCTAATTGAGCTAAAACCAGCACTGAACTAGCAGATAAGTATTAGTATACGAAAAGGGCCTTTATTTACGTAAAGGCCCTTTTTTTCAGTTGCAGCCCAAAAAAATACCCTCATACCATGGGTAGTGAGGGTATTTAAGCCACGGCTAAGTGGCTGCCGATGCTATCAGCTTATATCAGACCAGGGCTTCTTTGGCTTTAGATACTAAAGCGGTGAAAGCGGCTTTGTCATATACAGCGATGTCAGCCAGGATCTTACGGTCGATTTCCACAGAGGCTTTTTTCAGACCTGCAATGAAACGGCTGTAAGATAAACCATTCATCCGTGACGCTGCGTTAATACGCGCGATCCACAGTTGACGGAACTGACGCTTACGCTGACGACGGTCACGATAAGCATATTGACCGGCTTTAATAACGGCCTGGAACGCAACACGATAAACACGACTGCGGGCACCGTAGTAACCTTTAGCCTGGTTTAACACCTTCTTATGACGCGCGCGCGCCGTCACACCACGTTTTACTCTTGGCATTTCTGACTCCTGTTAATTATGCGTACGGCATGCAACGGACTAAGCCGGCAATGTCTACTTTAGCGACTAAGGTTTTTGGACCTAACTGACGCTTACGCTTAGAAGTCTTCTTCGTCAGGATGTGGCGAAGGTGTGATTGCTTACGTTTAAAGCTACCAGAAGCGGTTTTTTTGAAACGCTTCGCGGCACCTTTATTGGTTTTCATCTTTGGCATAGTATTTAAACTCGCATTGTTAAGTTACAACGAATAATAAGGCGTTAAAAAACTGCGGCAAGCCGCAGTTTCCTAAACTTGAAGGCACTTATTACTTCTTATTTGGGGCCAGCATCATGATCATCTGCCGACCTTCCACCCGTGAAGGGAAAGATTCGCAGATAGCGATATCAGATAAGTCCTCTTTAATCCGAGAAAGCATCTCAATACCGATTTCCTGATGCGCCATTTCACGCCCACGATAACGTAGCGTTACTTTAGCTTTGTCACCCTCTTCAATGAAGCGACGCAGGTTGCGTAGTTTTACCTGGTAATCGCCTTCGTCAGTTCCAGGCCGGAATTTTATTTCCTTAATCTGGATCTGTTTTTGCTTCTTCTTCTGCTCTTTCAGAGCTTTACTCTTTTCGAACAGGAACTTACCGTAGTCCATCAACTTACAAACTGGTGGTTCGGCTGTCGGGCTAATCTCGACTAAATCATTGCCACTGTCTTCAGCCAGTTTAATAGCTTCAGCAATACTTACTACACCCAGTTGCTCACCTTCGACACCAATTAACCGTACTTCTGGCAGGTTAATTTCTTCGTTGATCCTGTTAGGACGGTTTGCAGGTAATGTTTTCTTTCCTACTTTAATAGTATGTTCCTCCGAAAAATTATTCTTATACGCTTAATCGCTTATACCCGGGTTTTAATTTCTGTGGTCAGCTTCTCTACAAACGCCGCCACCGACATTTTTCCAAGGTCTTCACCTTTACGCGTTCTTAAGGCGATATCGCCCGCTTCCATTTCTTTATCGCCAACGACAACAAGATAAGGAATACGCTTAAGCGTGTGCTCGCGGATTTTAAAGCCTATCTTCTCATTTCTCAAGTCACTAATGACTCTAATACCGTTAGATTTGAAAGTTTTTACTAAATTCTGCACATATTCGGCCTGATTATCGGTAATATTCATTACCACCACCTGAGTGGGAGCTAACCAGGCTGGAAACAGGCCGGCATATTCTTCAATCAAAATACCGATAAAACGTTCGAGCGAGCCAAGTATCGCCCGGTGGATCATCACCGGCACTTGCTTTTCACCACCTTCAGAAATAAAAGTGGCGCCTAAACGGCCAGGTAAGGCAAAATCTAACTGTATTGTGCCACATTGCCACGCCCGGTTCAGACAATCGTGCAGGGTAAATTCAATTTTCGGACCATAAAACGCGCCTTCGCCTGGCTGCAAGTCATAGTCGATATTATTGCTTTTCAGCGCTTCAATCAGGCCCTGCTCGGCTTTATCCCAACTTTCATCAGATCCAATGCGCTGTGCAGGCCGGGTTGACAATTTTACTTTAACGTCTTTAAAGCCAAAAGTGCTATAAACATCGAATACCATCTGAATACATTTGGTTACTTCGGCCTGCACCTGATCTTCAGTACAGAAAATATGGGCATCGTCCTGAGTAAAACCGCGCACCCGCATTAAACCATGTAAGCCGCCCGATGGCTCGTTGCGGTGACAACAGCCAAACTCGGCCATTCTGAGCGGTAAATCACGATACGATTTCAGGCCCTGATTAAAAATCTGGACATGACCCGGGCAATTCATTGGCTTAATCGCATACTCGCGATGCTCAGACTGAGTGGTAAACATGTTTTCGGCATATTTGTCCCAGTGGCCAGATTTTTCCCATAGCACCCGGTCCATCATTAACGGACCTTTTACTTCATCATAATCATATTCGCCCAGCTTTTCCCGCACATAGCTTTCCAGCTCACGGAAAATAGTCCAGCCGTCGTTGTGCCAGAACACCATACCCGGTGCTTCTTCCTGCCAGTGAAATAAACCCAGCGCTTTACCTATTTTACGATGGTCACGCTTTTCTGCTTCTTCCAGCTGAGTTAAATAGCCCGCCAGTTGCTTTTTATCAGCCCAGGCCGTGCCGTACACCCGTTGCAACATTTTGTTTTTCGAGTCGCCACGCCAGTAAGCGCCGGCCACTTTCATGATTTTAAAGTGCTGGCAAAACCGCATATTGGGCACATGCGGGCCACGACACATATCAATGTATTCTTGGTGGTGATACAAACCCGGCTTATCGTCTTTGCTGACGTTGTGCTCCAGAATTTCCATCTTGTAGCTTTCACCACGTGCTTTGAAGGTATCAAACGCTTCTTGCCAGCTGACCTTATGCTTAATCACATCGTATTCGGTTTTAGCCAGTTTGAGCATCAGCGCTTCGAGCTCAGCTAAATCGTCGCTGCTGATTGGCTGATCAATATCAACGTCATAGTAAAAGCCGTTTTCAATTACCGGGCCAATGGCCATTTTCACATTCGGCCACATTTGTTTAATGGCGTGGCCTAATAAATGCGCGCAGGAGTGGCGGATAATTTCCAGACCGTCCTGATCTTTACTGGTAATAATGCTTACGGTTGCATCCGTGGTAATAGGGTCACAGGCATCCACTAACTGACCATTTACCTTACCGGCAATAGTAGCTTTGGCTAAACCGGGGCCGATGTCTTTGGCGACATCCATCACAGAAACAGCAGAATCAAAGGCGCGCTGGCTGCCATCAGGCAGAGTAATAACTGGCATGATATTTCCTTTTACAGTGGTGGCCCACACCAAGGGTCACTTGATTAAACACGTAAATCGTTATTTCGTGCGCCTTGCGTGGCAGTTGACATCCCTTACTAAGGGTTGTTTGTACACAGCGTGGTACACGTTTTAAGCCATTGCTAATCAACGTAGATTAGAAAGGCACCAGCATCATACATGAAAATATGCTGCGAATCATTTATGTCTGAATCCAAATGGTAATTTATTAACCAAAAATATTGTTTAATTCCGCATGCGATGAGTGCGAAACCAGCCAGTGGGTAACTTTAACGATAAACATATTTTACATTTATACATGTGTTCTTTATCATCACAAAAACAACAAATGAGGTACAAAATGATAAAAAAATTAGCCTCGGCACTTTGCTTGCTTGTCTCGGCTTATGCCGGCACTGCATCAGCATCAACAGGCGTAAAAGGTTATGCCTGTAACAATTGCACATCGCAGCAAGCTGAGAGTATTGCTCGCTCCCGGGGAGCACCTGTCCTTCGCTGTGAACCGACAGGCAACAATGAACTGACAAGTATTGATGAACACGCGTGTTACAGTTCACCGCAAAAATTTGTTATTTTTGATGTGAAGAATAGGATAACTTATCCATTTCACGTATCTCATAGCAATCAAGGTGGCTCAAGTTCAGATATGATTCTGAATTCAAACCTTACAAGTTTAACGCATCCAGAAGCCGGAATAGCGCAAGATTTTTTTGACATGTTAGAAATGCAAGAACAGACATTGCAGGCTATAGCACTAGCTGAAGAAGAAAACTTGCAACTGACATACACGGCACCACATTCCGTTTCAACCTTCTCAACAGGTAGCTATAGCAACGCTTCCACTACTACTGCCCCCGATGAATGCGCATCAGACAGCGCTGCAACCGTTCTTAAAATGGCATTGGACCCTAAATACAAAAATAGTCTACGTAATGCCGTTAACACGCGGTTAAGGCAAATAGCTGCTTCATTATATAAAAAAGATTTCCAAGACATACGGTTTAACCAATTTGGATTCGACGCAAAAAAAGATGGTGTTGGCATATCTATAGGCTGGGAATATCTAAATAAAGCTAAACTAGTTAGTAAATATATTTTTGAACCTGGTCAGCAAATCGTACCAGAAGGCGAATCTTATTATCCTCCCAGAGCGGCGTTCAAGCTGTCTTGGGATGATAATTTGGATATGATCGTAGTCGAAATAGAGAAGAGTTTATCAAGAGTAAAACCAGACTTAAACCTTCAAGATGTTTTACAGAATAGTTCTTGGATGATGGAACTGAGCGCTTGTGCAATTATTCAGCTTCAGAAAAATTACTATGCCAGCAATGCGATTCCAAGTGAGCCAACCGGCAGCGATGCTGGAGGCAGCTATCCTGATGGTAACATTAACTTCCCAAGGCCAAGCATGACTACTCAAGAGAAATGCAAATGGCACTTTTACGATAAAAATGGCCAGCTACTTATCACTTTAATGGGGCCATGTCCGTAAGTAAGTTAATATTTTTTAAACCATTAAAAAGTAATGACGCCCAGGGGCGAAACACCTGTAGATAAACTAACACCACCGGTAATCGCTGCCAGTTGGCAATTGTCCGTACCGGTCAGAGCCCTTAGTTTTACATCTGCCAGTGGCTTAATCAGGCGCCTAGCTTGACGACACAGCGACACGCTTTAGCTTCACCATTAAGCCAAAGACCGGCAAGGTTAACGTCACCTTTTAAAATGGGCGCAATTAAACTGGTCGAAACAGAGCACATCGGGCCGGTTGCATAAGGCCCGGCATAAATCAATTGACCATTATCAAAAATAAGCACCGCCGGGGTTGCCGGCAGCATCAGACCGGCGCCGCTTACCTGTTGTAACTGACGATAAAACTGTTTATTTGCAGGCAATTGATAAGCCTCGGTAAACGAAGCGATATGTTGACTTGCCAACCTGTTGCAAACGCACTCAGGCTGCCCGACATGCACAACCTGTTTGCCAGCCTCTGGTGCGATACCCAGCGTTTCAATTGCTAAAGCTTTGGGGGCTGAAACCTGCCAACTGCCGCTATCATCGAACTGGCCATAATTCTGATTACCGAAATAAAATAATCCGGCACTGGCCAGCACAACCCACACCACAAAGACTACAAGCAGCAACATCACTCGCCTTTGGGCGCTTGATACACCCATTACACCCTGAATTTTGCCGACTCATTACTAAGAGCAATGGTAATTTGCTCCAGACTATCGGCACTTTCTAACACTTTCTGTCCAAGAGCATGTTGCTCTGATGTCATTTGGTTAAGGTGTTGCACACTTTGCGCAATTTCATTACTGGATGCGGTTTGCTGCTGCAAAGAGTTGGCCATAGTATCTGAAGAATCAGCAACTTGTCTGGCCTGCTCCAGAATAGTTTGCAGTAATTTGCCACTTTGTTCGGCATGGCCACGGGTATCCTCAAGTTGCTCAATACTACGCTTAACCACTACCACTGATTGCGCACTGTTCTCAACCAGCCTTTCAATCATGGTTTTAATCTCATCTGTCGAACCACGGGTGCGTGATGCCAGAGTACGCACTTCATCAGCGACAACGGCAAAACCGCGACCTTGCTCGCCGGCTCTGGCCGCTTCAATGGCAGCATTTAGTGCCAGCAAATTGGTTTGTTCAGCAATAGATTGAATAACATCTAAAACTTTACGAATATCAACGGTGGCATTGGCCACCTCATTTACCGTCCGGCCAGTGTCAGTTAATTGTGTTGCAAGTTGCTGCACGGACGCAATAGTGCTGCTGACTGATGTTTTCCCCTGATCTGCAGCCTGCTCTGCTGCTTTTGAAAAATCCAGTACCTGTTGCGATAAATTAAACACATCCTGAATACTATGCGACATTTGCTCTGTGGCAGTTGCAACCCGGTCTACTTCATTCATTTCATTGCGCATGCTTACGGCCAGTGAATCGCCCTCGTCACGCAAAATCCCAGACTCCTTTTTTAAAGTTTGCGACTGTTTTTCAATCGTTGTCAGCGTTTTTTGCAGTGTTGCCAGCACCGCATTAAAATTATTTATAATGGCTGAATTCAAATCGGGGCAACGATGGGTTAGCACTACCTTACCATCGCTGGTTAACAATGCTTCAGTGGCATCAAACAAGCCCTGGCTTACGATGGCTTCACGGTAACTCTGCCTTGAGATCACGACTAATACTGCTGATTCCACCACCACAAACGCCGCATGCAGCATAATAATACCGAACGACAAACTCTGTTCAGGAACCAGATAAACAGCGGTACCTTGCATTTGCAAATACATAAAAAGCAAATGATGCACGGCAATGGTGGCAGCAGCGGTCAGAATAACCAGATAATCACGAAAGGAAATTAAAATGGCCAGTAACACAAAAATGCCAAAGTGCATCTCCAGCATACCGGCAGCCTGATGAATATGCAGCGCCGAGAAAAACATAAAACTGACACCAAAGCTTATCCGGGCCAGCGGGTGATCTCCAAGCAACCGATAGAACAACAAAGGCAGTATTGCGGATGGCAAACCTATTAGCAGCGCCGGTAACCAACTGCCATGCCAACTGGCCAATGCCAGTGCCAAAACAAACAATGTGAGGTTTACCCCACTCATTAGTTTGAACGCATGCACACGAAAACTCGGGATAACAATGGCCATTTGAACTCCAGACAACGGGTAGTATTAACAACTGTAGCAGCTACTAAAACGATGACCCGTAATTACGTTATTAAATCCTGATCAGGATCAGTGTTTTTTCTTATATATCAGTCATACTGAAATGACAACAGCGGAATGGAGATAACCGATGTGGCAGGCGATTGCAGATCATATTAATAGTGAACTGGATACCGACTTTAAAGTTGAAGATAAAGTTCAGCTCACCGGTGGTGATATTAATCTGGCGTTTAAAATAAGCGGTAACGATCGCCACTTTTTCGTTAAAATTAATCAGCGGGAGCAATTAGAGCATTTTGAAACTGAGGCATTAGGGCTTAAAACGCTGCGCCAGCATCATTGCATCCGGGTTCCCGAGGTAATTTGCTGCGGTCAAACCCTTGATAAAGCGTTTTTGGTACTCGAATACCTGCCACTGGTAAAAGAAAGCGGCAGCGGCTGGCAGCAGTTGGGCCAGCAATTGGCCTTATTGCATCAACAACATGAACAGGCCATGTTTGGCTTTGATTGGGACAATGTTATCGGCCGCACCCCGCAACCAAATAAGTGGCAAAGTA
The DNA here is from genome assembly GCA_002415085.1 of Arsukibacterium sp. UBA5043. Lineage (GTDB taxonomy): Bacteria > Pseudomonadota > Gammaproteobacteria > Enterobacterales > Alteromonadaceae > Alishewanella. The sequence goes on from DIBV01000017.1 coordinate 91,473, forward strand.
ACTGGAGCAGCTTTTTTTCAGAGCAGCGCCTTGGCTGGCAATTGCAGTTACTGCTGGAGCAGGGTTTCGGTTTTGGCAATATCGACTATATTGTTGAACAATGCCGCCAACGCTTAACACATCATCAACCAGCACCTAGCTTACTGCACGGTGACTTATGGCGCGGTAATGTCGGTTTTCTAGCCGGCTCGCCAGTCATTTATGACCCGGCCTGTTATTACGGCGATCAAGAAACTGATGTCGCTTTCACTGGTCTGTTTGGCCGTTTTCCTGAAACTTTTTATCAAAGTTACCAGCAGTTTAATAAACTTCCTGACGGTTTTAGCGAGCGCAAAGAGCTTTATAATTTGTATCATATACTTAATCACGCATATTTGTTTCGCGGCGCTTTTCTGGTACAAGCACAGGAGATGATTAAACAGCAATTTTACTAGGATAGCTTTATGTCCCATTCCGACGCCCCGGTGGCACTGGTTACCGGCAGTGCCAAACGTTTAGGCAAACAAATTGTATGCCAGCTGCATCACGCAGGCTACCGGGTTATTATTCATTATCATCAGTCACACACTGCAGCAAATGAGCTGGCTGCCAGCCTGAATCAGCAGCGGCCTGACAGCGCCACCACATTGCAAGCGGATCTGTTAAACTACGATGAATTAACACAATTGGCCAGCAACGCGCTGAGCTGTTTTAACCGACTGGACGTTCTGGTCAATAATGCTTCAAGCTTTTATCCTACCCCTCTGGCCAGCGCCACCATAGAAAACTGGAATGATTTATTCGGTAGCAATGTTAAAGCGCCCTACTTTTTGGCTCAGGCGCTGGCTCCAACCCTGTCAATGCATAAAGGCTGTATTATCAATATGGTTGATATTCATGCCACGCAGCCATTACAGGATCACAGCATTTACTGCATGGCTAAAGCGGCCTTATTGATGATGACAAAATCGCTGGCACGGGAATTAGCGCCTACAATAAGAGTCAATGGCATCGCACCAGGCGCTATTTTGTGGCCAAGTCAGCAATTAGCCGACGCGGATAAAGCGGAGATTTTGCAGCAAATACCGTTGCAGCGTATCGGCACCCCTGATGATATTGCCAACACCGTGCTGTTTTTGCTGCAGTCGCCCTATATCAGTGGTCAGATTATTGCTGTTGATGGTGGTCGCAGCCTGGGAACAGCACAAAAAGCCTGATTAAAGGAGGCAGTATGAGTATTTTAACCAAAACCATCAGTTGTCCGTTTTGCGGCCACCCGATACATGTCGATGTTGAAGTGACCGATGACGATCAGGACTACATTGAAGATTGCAGCAATTGCTGCAATCCAATTCACTTAAAGGTACACAAAGATATTCAACATCACAGTGTGCAGATATTTGTCGACGCAGATGATGAACAGTACTATTGATAGCTAAAATGATTGTTTAAATGATGGCTAACTGCCGGCTAACTTTTAGCCGTAGCAAAGCGTTCTGCCATCACCCGCTCAACCGTTTTAATGATGGTCAGTGTTTGCTGATCCAGTTCAATATTAACGATATCGCCCTCTTGCTTGTCACCCAACGTGGTAATGGCCAGGGTTTCCGGAATTAAATACAGGCTAAAACCACTGTCGGTCACCTCGCCCACCGTTAAACTGCAGCCCTCTACAGCAATAAAGCCTTTGGCCAGAATATAAGGCAAAAAGCGTGTATCCAGACTGAGCTCCATACTCACCTTATGCTGCTCGCGCGTCAGTCTGGTTAAAATGGCGGTGGTTTGAATATGGCCTGATACAATATGGCCGCCCAGTTCGCTGCCAAACGTCAATGAGCGCTCCAGGTTTACCTTGCTGCCCACGGCAAGCTTACCCAGGTTGGTTTTATCCAATGTTTCGGCGATAACATCAAAACACACCCAGCCTGCGTGACTATCAAATTCGGTAGCGGTTAAACATACGCCATTAATCGCAACACTGGCCCCACGCTCCAGCGCCTGTAAATTGGCGGGTGGCACCGTTAATGTCAGGCGGCGTAGCTGCCCTTCATCGCGAATTTCGCGCACTTGCGCGGTTGTCTGAACTATTCCGGTAAACATAAAACCTCAATTGTGCTAAATTGCGCGCCATAACTGGCCAACCCGAATGATGGCGCATGGTACCCTTTTCCCGCTTTGAAGCCAAAACTCTGCTAAAACTGACCGGCCCTATTATGCTGGCCCAGCTAACCCAGACCATGATGTATTTTGTCGATACCGTCATGGCCGGCCGCTTTAGTGCTACTGATATGGCAGCACTGGCGGTAGCCTCAGGCCTGTGGTTACCGGTAGTGCTAACTTTACAAGGCCTGCTGCTCGCGTTAACGCCCATTGTGGCGCAGTACTATGGCAGCAGGCAAACCGAACCGGTTAGTCATTTTACCCTGCAAAGTCTGTATCTGGGAATGCTACTTGCCGGCTTATTATTTATGCTGATGTTGTTTGCCGATATTCCAATCAACATGCTGAATATGGAGCCGGTGCTGCGCGATAAAACCCTGCAATATCTGTATTACGTAAGCTGGGGCTTGTTTCCGGCCGCCGGCTATATTGTTATCCGTAATTTATTTGAAGGCATAGGTAATACCAAAGCCAGTATGTGGATCAGTTTTGTCGGCATTTTGGTCAACATTCCGGCTAACTATATTTTTATTTACGGCAAGCTGGGTATGCCGGCCCTGGGCGGCGCGGGCTGTGGCATTGCCACCAGCCTGGTATTTCTGGCAATGTTCATCGCCATGCTGGTATACGGCTGGTACAGCCGCACTACCCGGCCCTACCGGCACTGGCCTAAGCAGCTTAGCGCCAATTTAAAAGACATCTGGTATGTAGTTTGCCTGGGTACCCCGATTGCCTTTTCCATCTTTTTTGAGGTGACGCTGTTTGCCTGTATTCCGCTGGCGATAGTGCATCTGGGGCCGATAGTGGTGGCCGGCCATCAGGTCGCGAATAACTACAGTGCGCTGGTATTTATGCTACCGCTGAGCTTTGGCCTGGCAACGACCATCAGAGTTGGCCATTTAGTCGGCCAGCAAAATAATAAAGAGCTGAAAAAAGCCATTATGACTGCGCTGTGTATGGCCGTGTTTATGTCATTTTTTATCGCCAGCTTTACCTATTTTATGCGCACTTATGTGGCCTCGCTATACTCGACCAATCCAGAGGTTATCGCCATGGCCAGCTCGCTGTTAATTCTGGCCTGCTTTTACCAGTTATCTGACGCCATTCAGGTGGTGTCGGCTTGTGCCCTGCGCGGTATGAAAATCACCAAGCCAGTGTTTTACATTACCCTGTTTGCTTACTGGCCAATCGGTTTTGGTTTAGGCGCCGTATTAGGCTTAACTGACTGGCTGGTAGCGCCAATGGGTGCTCATGGTTTCTGGATAGGCATTATTATTGGCCTGAGTACTGCCGCCATTATGCTGGCAATTATTTTACGCAACCAACTTAAAAGGATCGATCATGAAATACGGCATGCCGGTATCGATGCTGATGGGGGTGCTGTTAGCCCTTAGCGGCTGTGCTGAACCCGATAGCAAAGCAACACTACTTGACTATCAAAAGCGCTTAAACCGGGTGCTGCAGCTTGAAAATATCAGTGTTCAAGCTGAGTTACCTGAAACACTGCCGCGCCCCAGTGCACTGAATCAGCCGCTGCCTGACATCCGTATGGACTTAACGGATGCCTGGGCCAGCCGCGAATGTGGCCTGGATCAGTTGATTGGTGAGCGCAACAGTGGCTTAGGCCGGGTATTTCAGCCCAGTAAACAGCTAAATTATGAACTGCGGTTACTCGCCCGCCTGCAGCAGTGTCAGCAGCAACCGTTAAGCCCGGCATTACAACAGCAAGTTAGTGGCTGGCTTGCTCAAAAACAACAAAGCGTCCAACTTGCTTTTAATAATATGCTGCTAACTGACGACACGCTACGCCAGCAATGGCATAGCAGCAGTAAACGTTTAGTGCCTGGCCAGACTAACGGCTTTATTGACAGCACCGCCGCGTTGCGCAGCCTGATTAATTTAAAACAACTGATAGAAACAAGCGCCTGGCAACACGCTGCAGAAGTTGATATTGAACAAAGCCTGGCAGCGCTGTATCAGCATGATTTTTTAGCCGGATTACAAAATAGCCTGCGGTTCAGTGCCGCCTGGTTTATTCAGGTTAACCCGCAGTTAGTAACCATTGCGCCGACAAGCTTATGTCCAGCAGGACAAAACAAACCGCAACTGACCATTTTAAGCACCGTATTTAGCAAGTTTTTTATTGCAAAGGTGCAGGCCCACTTAGCTGAGCTGACCCGCTACTATAATGAAAGCTGGCCGCTCATTGCCAAGTTGTATCAGCACACCCCGATTTATCCGGCGCTGCAACAGCGTTATCAGCAACCAGCCGAGCAACTGCAGCAGCAACTGCTGTTGCATGTACAGTGGTGGCAGCAACTCAACCAGGTATGCCCGGTTAACCTTACCCAAAGCCCGGCCTAGGCCGGGCTGATAACGCGTATTTTTTACTAAAAGCGCAGCTTACTTTTCGTATTGCTGATACGGCATGCCCTCTGCCCACCACATCGGTGCCGGCGCCCCTTTTAAGTAGTGATCAAAGAACTCACGCATTTTAATGCTGTAGTCCAGTTTATTCGCATAGCGCTGCAAATGATGCGGCTCATTTTCATAGTGCAGCATTACCACGTCTTTGCCTAAACGGCGCAGCGCCAGATAATACTCAATGCCCTGCTCCCACGGCACCGCACCATCGTCGTCGCCAAACTGGATCAGCATCGGGGTATTAATTTTATCGGCAAAAAATACCGGTGAATTATCAATATAGGGTTTCAGGTCGTCATACATCGATACGCCAAGCCGACTCTGGCCGGTTTCATACTGAAACTGACGGGCCAGACCGCTCTGCCAGCGAATACCGCTGTAGGCACTGGTCATATTAGCCACCGGTGCCCCCGAAACGGCTGCTGCAAACATGTCGGTTTCGGTCACAACAAAGGCCGTCTGATAACCTGACCAGCTATGGCCATGTAAGCCAATCGCCTGTGGATCGGCCACGCCCATATCAATTAATTTTTGCAGGCCCGGCACTAAAGATTCCGTGGCACTAGGGCCAGGCGCTGCCGGTCGAAAATGAATATCGGGTAAAAACACCAGATAATTCTGGCCCAGATAATACGGGAAGTTCGGCCGGTGATTGACCTTCATCTGATTATAATGATGCAGCCGCTGCGAGAACTTCTCGTAGTAGTACACCACTACCGGGTACTGCCTTGCCGGATCATAGCCATCCGGGGTCAGTAACACGCCCTGTAATGGCTCGCCGCTGGCGCTGGTCCATTCAATTAAATGGCTGTCACCCCAGATAAACTCTGCCTGCTGCGGGTTAACATTGGTCAGCTGGCGCCGCTGATTAAAATCAGCACTGGCCAGCCATAAATCAGGAAACTGCCTGAAGCTCTGCTCAGTAAATAAGTAATGCCGTTTCGCCTCACTGAAGTCATCCAGAGTTTCAACCACGTCATAGCGTTTTTTGCCCTGCAGTAATACCGTAAGCTCGCCGCTGGTGGCATCAGCAGATAAGGTAAGCTGGGCAAAACCATATTGCTTGGTGTCTTCGTTATACATTTGCAGCAAATGGGCTGCCGCCGGGTCGACAGCCAGCGCATCATCCTTTTGCTGCAAGCGGTATTGCTGCTTAGCCGCCCTGCCATCCGTCAGTTTTTGCATGCCGCCACCAGGGCTCAGCGCCCAGATATCAAACCGGTCATACACCAGTACCGCCGACTCATCGGCTAACCAGCCTGCCACACCATAACTTTCGGCAGCCATCGGCCGGTCGTTCTGCTCATCTACCCAGGATACCGGGGCACTGCCCCCCAGCTGCACAGTAGTGCCGGTTGCGCTGTCAAACAACTGGTACTGCTCTTCTTGCAGATAGACAACGTAGCGGCCTGATGGCGATAAATGGGCCGACTCATGGCTGCGGTTAGCGCTGAATACCTGCTGGCGCTGGCCGCTGCGTAAATTAATATGCCAGATATCGTGCAAGCGGCCATCCCAGCTCAGCTGTTTTAAATAAGGCCGGCCACTACTGATAAGCTGCGCGTCAGTATGCTCGCTAAGCTGCAGTCGCTCGTCGATATCATCACTTAACACCACCATCTTCGCGCTGTCCAGCCAGATAACAGCCGGCGCAGTGCGCTTTAACGCCTGCTTATATTCTGCCTTTTGCTGGCTGTTAATCCGCGCATCATCGCCATGCCATACCTGCAAGCGCCGGTCGGCCAGCAGCCGCTCCACGTTATACAGCTCAGCCTCAGTTTGCGGCGGTTCCATTTTTGCCGGTTTGTCACCGCTATCCGGCCGGTGGCCGATAAACAGCCGCTTGCCATCTTTGCTCCAGCGCGGCGCAGTGTGCTCGCTTAGCAGCCAACCTGCGCGCTGAGTATTAAGCTGCTGCGCGCTGTCATCTCCCTGTGACCAGAGCCATAGCTGCTGGGCTGCTTCTGCCTGGTTTGAGGCCTTTAACTGCGCGCTGTCGGGCCCGCTGAAAAATACCAGCTGACTGCCCTGCTGATTAAATTTCAGCTGTTGCAGCTTTTGTGCTGTTGCACCATGTGCAGTGAACCGGCTGTCAGCAGCGCTGTCCCATACCAGCAACTGCTGCTCTGGTGGTTGTTTGTCAGCTTGCGGGCCGGCGTTCTCTGTTGCTGCCAACTCAGCAACCCAGGCCACCATTGACCCCTCTGCCGCCACCGCAAAATCGGTTACCTGAGCCAGGGTTTGCAAGGTACCGCTGGCTAAATGCAGCGCCTGCAGGGTTTGTGTGCGGTCTTTGCTGTCCGCCTTACGCACCAGTAACAATGCGGTGTGGCCGTCACCGGTAAATGCAAAGCGATCAATATTGGCGATAACCCGCTGCTCGCCCGTTTCACTGTTTACCAGTACCGCATTTTGCGCCAATGCTTCACGCGCTTTTTTATCAGCAGCCTGCTCGCGCTCTAAGAGCGGCGCGCGTTGGCGAAACAGCGCAAAACTGCCATCGGCATTAAGCTGGCCCTTATCGCCGCGCTCAACACTGAGCTGTTTGCCACTTTGTAAAGCAACCAGATAACCGGTGCTGTCGCCAAAATCAGGCGCAGCGGTATACACCATAAATTGCTGGTTTTCGCTAAGCTGGCGCTCTTTAATTTCCCGAAATTTCATAATGTCGGTCAGCGCAAGTGGCCGCAAACCGGTCGTTGCAACGCTACTGGCAGCAATAGCGCCAGAGGTTATTTCAGCCTGGGGCGTTGTGTTCTGCAACTGGCTGCAGCCGGCACTGACAATCAGCAGTAACATAGCCGCACTAAAGCGCAAAGGTCGGCGTAAGCCGTTGCTCGTTCTAATCATAACTTCCTCGAAAGCCTGCTTATCTGAATTATTGTTCTGCCAGGCGACATATCTTACGGTGGGCCAAAGTTAACATAGGCGACGATAAATGTGTGCAGCGAAGGGGCTGACTGCGGCAAAGATACGACCAAAACCTGCAGAGTTGCGGTTAAATACCGGCTGACAGGCTAAAATTCAGCCAAACGTTAAACGAAACACGAAAAACACTTGCCAACCCGTCAGCAGCACAATAACATAGCCGCCGTTGTCAGCCAGACTGTTTACTCTTTATAAAGGCATAGCGGCCGGCAACCCAAGTGTGCGTCCTTAGCTCAGCTGGTTAGAGCACTACCTTGACATGGTAGGGGTCGGTGGTTCGAGTCCACTAGGACGCACCAAAAATTTCTTTTAAAACGCCACCTTATGGGTGGCGTTTTTGCTTTTTATTATCCTGTTGTAAGCCTACCTACCCACAATGGAGTAAACAAGCCCCCTCTTAATGGCAATAACCAAGCGTAGCCTCAGCATGTAACATTAATCCACAACACCGAGCTACCGGCTCTAAGCCTGATACGTATTTTACGATATCAGGGATGAACGGTATGCCGTGGCAATCATGCCACCGGGTATGACGGGAAACGGCCATACCTCCCCATTTGGAAAGGTGAATTATGTTAACTGACGCTTATGCGCGCCGCTTTAGCTATTTGCGGCTTTCTGTTACTGAAATCTGCAATTTTCGCTGCAGCTATTGCCTGCCTGATGGCAATGACTGTGACTCCCGTAGCGGTGAATTAACCCTAAGCGAAATTAAACATCTGGTTACTGCCTTTGCCAGGCTGGGTACCCGCAAAGTACGGATTACCGGTGGCGAGCCTTCGCTGCGTAAAGACTTGACCGAAATTATCGCTATCTGCAAAGCGGTACCCGGTATTGAAAAAGTGGCACTGACCACCAACGGCTACCGTTTAAAACGTGATGCGCTGGCCTGGCAGGAAGCAGGTCTGGATGCGGTGAACGTTAGCGTCGATAGCCTGGATGCCGACACCTTTCACCTGGTCACAGGCCAGGACAAATTAGCCGACATCTTAGAGGGCATAGCCCATGCTAAAGCCATTGGCATTAAGCAGGTAAAAATTAATACCGTACTGCTAAAACAGCATAATGCCCTGGCCCTGCCCGATTTTCTTAAATTTGTTAAACAGCAGGATATTGCGCTGCGTTTTATCGAGCTGATGCGTACTGGCGATAATGCTGATTTTTATCAACGCCAACATTTAAGTGGTGCCAGCATTCAACAACAGCTACTGGATCAGGGCTGGCAGTTGAATGTCAAAGCGAAAACTGACGGTCCAGCTCTGGAATACTCGCATGCAGATTATCAGGGGCGGATTGGTCTGATTATGCCCTACAGCAAAGACTTCTGTGCCGACTGTAACCGGCTTAGAGTTTCAAGCCTGGGTCAGCTGTATTTGTGTCTGTTTACCGACAACCACCAGGAGTTGCGTAGCCTGCTGCAAACAGATAATAGCGCGCCCTTAATGCGTTTTTTGCAACAAGCAGTGCAAGGCAAAGCTTTCAGCCATCAGTTGGCTGAAGATTACAGTGGCAGCACCCGGCACCTAGCCCAGATTGGTGGCTAATATGAGCAGTTGTATGCAATTTAGCGCACTGATTTTAGCCGGAGGAAAATCCAGCCGCATGGGCCAGGATAAAGCGCTGCTAAACCTTAATGGCTTGAATTTACTTGAGCATATGCAGCAATTGGCGCAAGAAAGCGGTGCAGCAGAGGTACTGATTAGTCGTAACCAACCGGGTTTTATTGCCGATCAAACTCAGCAACAAGGGCCCTTAGCCGGTATTTTAGCGGCGCTTGAGCACTGTCGCAGCTCACAGTTACTGGTATTACCGATAGATACGCCATTATTGAGCACACTTAGTCTGCAGCGGCTGCTGCGACACGCGGCTGGCCAAGCCGCCTGTTTTGCCAATAGCCCGCTGCCCTGCGTACTGCCGGTAAACCCGACACTTAGTGCCATGATTAGTAAACAACTGCAAAACGGCCAGCGTTCGGTTAAAGCATTGTTGGCAGACCTTAATGCGCGAACTCTGCCGGCCCCGACCACTGAACTGCTTAATACCAATACCCCACAAGACTGGCAGCTTTGCCTGAAATTACTAAATAACGGAGAGCACTATGCCAAGGCCTGATTTAAGCCGGTTTTATCCGCTGACTATAGCCGTACTTACCGTCTCGGACAGTCGAAGCAGCGCTAATGACAGCAGCGGCGACTTGCTCTGTCAGCTGCTGCAAACCGCAGGTCACCAATTAGCAGAGCGGATAGTATTGCCGAACAACAAATATCACATACGTGCCGTGTTAAGTCAGTGGATCGCAAGCGAGACCATTCAGGTAGTGTTGCTGAATGGTGGCACCGGCTATGCCAAGGGTAATTGTACGGTCGAAGCATTAACACCGCTTATGGATACACAGGTACCGGGCTTTGGCGAGTTATTTCGACAGTTAACGTTTAACGAATTAGGCTCAGCCGCGATGCAATCCGGCGCACTGGCTGGACTGGCCAATGGCACTTTGCTATTTGCGATGCCTGGCTCTGGCGGTGCCTGCAGGCTTGCCATGCAGCAATTGATTTTGCCACAGCTGGATAGCAAAACCGGTCCCTGTAACTTTGTTGCTCATGTGAAAAACAACCCAATCAATAATTGTGGAGCCTGAAATGAGTGAATTCCCACATTTAACGCATCTGGATCAAAGTGGTGCCGCTGCCATGGTCGATGTTAGTAACAAGCAGGACACTAAGCGGCTGGCCCGCGCCGGCGCAGTAGTATTTACCACGCCAGAAGTGATCAGTTTAATTGAGCAGGCCTTACTGAAAAAAGGCGATGTACTGGCCACCGCCCGCATTGCCGGCATTATGGCAGCGAAAAAAACCAGTGAGCTTATTCCGCTGTGCCATCCGCTCATGCTAAGCAAGGTATCAGTCGACTTTCAGCTACTGCCAGCGCAAGGTCAAATAAAAATTGAAAGCTGCTGTGTGCTAAGCGGCCAAACCGGCGTCGAGATGGAAGCATTAACTGCCGCCAGTGTGGCAGCGCTAACCATTTACGATATGTGTAAAGCGGTAGATAAGGCGATGACCATTAGCGAGATCCGGCTGCTGAAAAAAACCGGCGGTAAGTCGGGGCATTATATTTCGGAGGCAATATGATTAAAATTCTGTTTTTTGCAGCGCTGCGTGAGCGACTGGATTGCGAGCAATACTTGCTCAGTTGTGAGAGCAATACACTGAATGTGGCATCGGTACTCAGCCAATTGCAAAGCCGCTGCCAAAACTGGCAGCAGGAGCTAAGCCGCACTGATTTGCTTTGCGCCCTGAACCAGCAACTGGTGCCGCTAACCGCCAGCGTGCAGGATGGGGATGAACTGGCGTTTTTCCCCCCGGTAACCGGAGGCTGATATGAGCATATTTGTCGCCGTACAAAGTGATGATTTTTGTCTGGCCAGTGAATACAGTGAGCTACGCCGTAATGCAGCCTGTGGAGCAATTGTCACATTTAGCGGCCTGGTGCGAGAGCTGCATGATACCGTTCTGCATGGCATGACACTGGAGCACTACCCTGGCATGACCGAACAGGCACTTAACCGCATTGCCACCGATGCGCTTAATCATTGGCAACTGGCTGCTGTACATATTATTCACCGGGTTGGCAGGCTTAAGCCAAATGAGCAGATAGTGTTTGTCGGGGTAGCAAGCGCCCACCGGGCCGCTGCGTTCGCCGCCTGCGAGTTTATTATGGATTACTTAAAAAACCGCGCACCGTTCTGGAAAAAAGAACATACCGCAGAGGGTGATTACTGGGTTGAGGCCAAAGCCAGTGATCAGCAGGCGCTGGCGCGCTGGGAGTAAAATATGATCCGGAGTGCACTGCTGTTTTGTCTGTTTTCTCTGGTTTACGTCCTACCGGTTTATGCCGGCGACAAGCTGATGCTGGCTGCAGCGTCAGATTTACGCTATGCCTTAGATGAAGTCATTCTGCTGTTTCGCCAGCAGCACCCCACCACAGATATTCATGTTGTATATGGGTCAAGCGGCAAACTCAGCACGCAAATTCGCCATGGCGCGCCTTTTGACTTGTTTTTTTCAGCTGACAGCCGCTTTCCTGAGCTGCTGTACCAAGATGGCCACGCGGTTACTGTGCCACAACCTTACGCTGTGGGTCATTTGGTACTGTGGAGCCCACGGCAAAATATGTCAGAGGTTGAGCTGCATCAGCTGAAAAACATGACGTTTCGTCGCCTGGCCATTGCTCAACCGGCGCATGCGCCTTATGGCCAACGTGCCAAAGAAGCTTTGCAAACTCTTGGCCTGTGGGCAGAGCTTGAACCAAAGCTGGTGTATGGCGAAAACATCGCCCAAACCGCACAATTGGTGCAAAGCGGCGGCGCAGACATTGGCATTATTGCGCTGTCGTTAGCAAAGTTTCCTGAACTGGCCAAACAGGGTTATCACCTTATTCCGACAGACCTGCATCAGCCGCTTACCCAGGCTTTTGTGGTTACCCGTCATGGCGCGGATAACCTTGCTGCTCACCATTTTAGCGCCTTTATGAAAAATCCGGCTGCCCTAACGGTAATGCAACGCTTCGGCTTTGAACTGCCAGCAACTCTGCCGGCACAGGACTAAGCCATGCCTGAGTTTCTCACAATATTGAGTAGTCAGGACTGGCAAGCCATCCAACTCACCCTTAAGCTGTGTTTATACACCACGCTGATTTTACTGCTGCTGGGTACCCCGCTGGCCTGGTGGTTATCGCTTAGCCATAGCAAACTGCGCACCGCCATTCAGGCGATAGTAGCGCTGCCACTGGTATTGCCACCCACTGTGCTGGGTTTTTATTTGTTACTGCTGCTTGGGCCGCATGGCGCTATCGGCAGTACCCTGGAGCAACTGGGGCTAAACCATCTGGCATTTAGCTTTAGTGGCATTCTAATTGGCTCAGTCATTTACTCGCTGCCCTTTACCGTGCAGCCTTTAGTGGAAAGCTTTCGACGCATGGGACCAAGGCCGCTGGAAGTCGCCGCTACTTTAGGTGCCAGCAAGCTGGATCAGCTGTTCAGTGTAATACTGCCACTATGCCGTGGTGGGTTTATCGTTGCTGCAACGTTAACGTTTGCCCATACCTTAGGCGAATTTGGGGTTATCTTAATGCTCGGTGGCAGTATACCCGGCGAAACCCAGGTGTTATCGGTACTGATTTATGACCACACCGAAGCGATGAATTATGCGCAGGCGCATCAGTTATCGTTAGGGTTATTAATTACCGCCTTTGCAGTACTGTTTATTGTATATGGGTTAAACCGCCGGTTTGAACGCGAGGCCATACTATGATTAGCCTGTTGCAACATGCCGCCCAGCACTGCTGGCAGCATATTAGCCAGCCACGCCAATTAGCCGCTGCGCCTGAGTGCCAAACGCTTACAGTGCAGTTAAGCCTGGCTCTTGGCGAATTTTCACTGCAGTTAAATAACAGCCTGCCGTTAAACGGTATTACCGCCCTATTTGGCCGCTCGGGTTGTGGTAAAACCACCTTATTGCGTGCAATTGCCGGGCTCGACCGCCATGCTAATGCGCAAATTTGCCTTAACGAAACGCCATGGCAACAGGGTAAACAGTTTGTGCCGGTGCATCAGCGCCGGATAGGTATGGTATTTCAGGAAAGCAGCCTGCTGCCGCATTTATCAGTTGAGCAAAACCTGCTGTATGGCTTTAACCGGCTGGCAAAGCAAACTGCTGTGCGGCTGCAACCAGAGCAGGTGATCCGCTTACTTGAGCTGACGTCACTGCTTAAACTGGCGCCACAGTACTTATCCGGCGGTCAGCGCCAGCGCATCGCACTGGGCCGGGCTTTACTGAGCCAGCCGCAATTACTGCTGCTGGATGAACCTTTAGCATCATTGGATCAGCAAAGCCGCAGCGAGATTTTGCCGTTTTTACAGCGCATAGCTAATACAACCGGCATACCTATGCTGCTGGTCAGTCATCAGCTGGACGACGTCGTAAAACTGGCCGATCAGCTGGTATTGATGAAACACGGCCGCATCCACAGCCAGGGCCCGCTGCAACAGCAATTACTCCAACCCGAACTGGCTGCTATCGGTGCTATGTCGCTACTGCACGCCAAAAGCCAGGGCAGTCACAACCACCTGCTGCAGCTTAGTATCGGCCAACAGCAGTTACAATTACCCTCACCACAGCATAGTGTTGACGCAAACTACTCCGCCACCTCATACCGTTTACGTATTCAGGCGCGCGATGTCGCGCTAAGCCTGAAACCACTTAGCGACTGCTCAGTCAGCAATCAGCTTCAGGTCAGCATTACCGGCATACACCCCGCACCGCACCCCGCCGAACTGCTGGTACAGCTGGAGCTTGACCGCCAGCCACTTCAGGCACTGCTAACCAAACAATCAGCAGACCGGCTCGGCTTACAAATTGGCCAGCAGGTTTATGCGCAAATTAAAGCAGTGGCGTTGGACTAGCTTAACGCCGAATCACTGATCACATCCAAGGTTTGTCATTGTTATTACCAGCGGTAAACACCTGACAGGTAATGAGCAAAGCCAAAGCCCGGATAGCTAACATGGTGTGAGATTGCTTTTGGCTGCCGCTTTAAAGCCCTCAGCGAAGTTATTCAGCCGTGCGGTGCGACTGCCTGCCGGTAGCATTACTTCTATCAGGCTAAAGCGTCTGTTGCTGTTAAGCGCCAACGACAATACCTCGTCAAAATCAGCCAGATTACTAACCTGCATACCATGTCCGCCCATACTGCGGGCCAGCTCAGCATATTGCCAGTTATCTAAGCCGGTACAGTTAAGGCCGGGAGCAAAAGCGTCAATCATGTCCCAGCGCTGGTTATTAAAGACAATAATAATCGGGGCAAAGCCATAGCGGGCACAATGGCCAAGCTCCAGGCCAGTCATTAAAAAGGCGCCATCGCCTACCAGCACCACCGGCCGTAAGCCGGTGGCGGCCTGCACGCCAAAGGCGGCAGGCACCGCATAGCCCATAGAAGCATAAAACGCCGGTGCCAGCATCAGGCTGGGATTAGCATGCAAAGAGGCGAACAGGCAATCGCCTATATCAGAAATCAGTGGCACAGTGTCATGGCGGGCGGTCAATATCCGCTCCAAACCCTGCACCAGGCTGGTGGCACTAAGCTGCTGCTCTGTTGCGACAGATGGCAAAGCCGGCATTACCGGTGGCTGAAATGCCGCTAGTGGCGCGGCCAGCAATGCTGCCAGCAGCGGCTTTAATGCCAGTTGCTGCTGTTCAAGACAAAGCACTTTTTCAGCGGGGAACAGCTCTGAATGGGCAGCAAAATTGCTATCGGTTTTAATCACGCCAATTTGCAGAATAAGATCGGCTTCAGATAACAGCTTTGCCGGGCGGATATCAGATTTATCAAGAAAAATACCGCCAAACCGCGGATGGTGCTGATTAAAGCTGGCACGGCCCATCAGCGTGCAGATAAAAGGTATATTCAGCTTAGTGGCTAAGGCTTCCAGCTCAGTCACTGCCTCAAAACGGCGGACATCTACCCCGGCTAATATCACCGGCTTTTTTGCCTTTTGTAAGCGGCCAGTTAACGCAGCGACGGCCAGCTCAATTTTATCCGCCGCTATCGGTTCAGGCAGGTAAGGCCCTGCGGCAGTCGTGTTAAAACTTAGCGCGTCACGCGGTATTTCCAGCAGCACCGGCCGGCTTTGCTGTTCCACCACGGTTAACGCGGCACGAATGTCGGAACCGGCAGTATCCGGGTTATCTAACCGAAACCGGGCAGCGGTAATTTCACGGTAAATATCGCGCTGTGAGTCGACCGTTCTGGCCTGATGATGTATTTGCAAACCGCGCGCAATCTCGCCCTGGCTAGGGAAACCGGCAATAACTAACAGCGGTACATGTTCAACATAAGCCTGGGCCACCGCATTGACGGCATTAAGGGCTCCGGCACCATAAGTGAGGATAACTACCGCCGGTTTATTGCTGATCCGGGCTGCTGCATCGGCGGCAAATACCACTGAGGGTTCATGACTTAAATAATACAGCGGCAAGTGGTTGCGCTGCTGCAGTTGCTCGAACAACGGCAGCACAAAATCGCCGGGAATGCCAAACAGTTGTTTAACACCAAAAATGTCCAGTTCCTGCAACAACGCATCGATTAATAACATAAACCACTCCCGTTTTAGCTGATGCCGGCAGTGTGGTTATTATTGCGCTAACTGGTGTTGATACAGATCAAAACCGCACCGGCTTCAGCCGGTACAAAAGAGGTATGCTCATTTTTGGATATCAGCGTAACAAATCTGAAAACGGCAGTATCGATACCATTTCACCGGCTGGCAGGCTGCTGCTGTCACGCGGCAAGACAATATAGCAGTTAGCATTTGCAATAGAGCTCAACATGCCCGAACTTTGGGCGCCTGAGGTTTTTACTTTTAAACCGGTTTCGCCCTGCCAGTACCAGCCGCGCTGATAATCCTGCCGCCCGGGCTGTTTTTTCAGCGGTACATCACATTCTGCCTGCAACAACTTAGCTGACGATTGGATAACCTCACCGCTAAGTTTACGCAACACCGGTTGGACTAATTGCTCCAGCGTGACCACTGCCGCCACCGGGTTACCCGGTAAACCAAAGAACCAGCAATTGTTAAGTTTACCAAAGGCGAACGGCTTCCCCGGCTTAATCGCCACCTGCCAGAAATTGATCTGGCCAAGCTTACTGAGAATTTGCCGGGTATAATCGGCCTCGCCCACCGACACGCCGGCACTGGTTACCAGCACATCGGCCTCTTTCATCGCCTGCTGAAATGCCTGCTCTATTGCCCCAGGCTCGTCTGGCAATAAGCCAAGATCGATAAGCTGCACATCAAGACGCTTAAGCATTGCGGCGATAACGTAGCGGTTGCTGTCATAAATATGACCTGCCGGCAGTTTTTGCCCCGGCGCAACAAGCTCATCACCACTGGAAAATATCGCTACCTTTAGCTGACGAAGCACATTAACACTGGCAATGCCCAGAGACGCCAGCAAACCGATATCGGCCGGGCGCAGCTTATGACCAGCAGTAAACACCTCAGCACCCTTGGCGATGTCTTCACCGGCACGGCGGACATGCTCGCCCATTGTTGGTTGGAGCTGACAGAGAATCGATTGCTGCTGGTCGGTTTCGCTAAGCGCTACCTGTTCCTGCATCACCACAGTATCTAAACCTTCAGGCAACACGGCCCCGGTGGTTATCCTTACACAACACCCTGCCGGGACAGGATTTGCAAACGCATGGCCGGCCAGCGCGGTTCCGGCCACCGCCAATCGAACGTCAGGCTTAACATCCGCTGCGCACAGCGCATAACCATCCATAGCTGCATTGTCATAACCCGGTACATTAATGTCTGACACCACAGGCTGTGCCAGCACTCTATCCAGCGCATTGTTCAGTGGCACACTAACGCTTTGGGTCAGCGGCTGCACTTCGCCAAGCATTTGTAATATTGCCTGCTCTGCAGTTAGCATTTGTTTCGGGACGCGGGCGTCTTGCATCGGGCGTTTCTCCACTAAAACTGGGAAGCTTGCTGGTTAACCATCCACACCGCTGCTTCAACCCGTGAGCGCAGGCCAAGCTTCTTCAATAAATGTTTAACATGGACTTTTACTGTGCCATCCGAGATATTAAGTTCACGGGCAATCAGCTTGTTACTTAAGCCCTTAGCAATAAAACTGAGAATTTCATGCTCACGGTTAGTCAGACTGTTAAGTTCAGCCGGCGTTTTAACCGCCGGCCGGCGTAGTGCAGTTGCCAATACCTGAGTAATCGCTTCACTGAGTACCATTTTACCGGTAAGCGAGCGTTTAATTTGATCCAGTAAAATTTCCGGATCACTGTCTTTTAGTAAATAACCATCTGCGCCGTTACTGATAGCATTAACAACATCTTCATCTGCATCAGAAACAGTCAGCATAACTATCCTGGACGTTACGCCTTCATCGCGCATTTTTTTTAAGGTCGCAATACCATCCATACCCTGCATATTTAAATCCAGAATAATTAAATCCGGGTCCAGCTCGCTTGCCAACGGAATTGCCTCAGCGCCACTACTGGCTTCAGCAATCACTTCAAGCTCATCTTCCAGCGCTAATAACTGCTTTAAGCCTTTGCGCAATAAAGGGTGATCATCCACTAACATAATGCTGGATTTCTGCTCTGCCATGTCCCGCTCCAAGATTAGACAATGTATCTATATGCTATTAGCTTACAACAAGCCGGGACGAACTTTGATATAAATCAGTAAAATGGCTGTTCAGCAGCCGGGCTTAATTTAAACTTTAAGCGCTACCTGAGCTCACCGCCTGATTATATGCTACTGATATATATCAATTATTTTAACCAGAATTTTTAAAGCTACCACTTTCTAGGTACCCCTAACTATCCCTCTTCCCACCACGGCTAACTCTGAAGATACATTGTGACATAGCGTCTGACCCTGCATAGTTTGGGCAGCTTAAATTGCTGTTCCCAACAGGAGTGAACTATGTCAGATCTTAAACAATGGCAACCGGAAGACGACAACTTCTGGCACAGCCGGGGTAAGGCTATTGCCAACCGTAACCTGTGGATATCCATCCCCAGCCTGCTTTGCGGCTTTGGTGTCTGGATGTTATGGAGTATTGTCACGGTACAAATGCTTAACGTAGGTTATCCGTTTAGCACGGCAGAGCTGTTTACGCTTACCGCAATTGCCGGCTTAACCGGCGCAACGTTACGTATTCCTTCCAGCTTTTTTGTGCGGTTGTGTGGTGGTCGTTACACCTTATTCCTTACTACCAGCTTACTGCTGATCCCTGCTGTCGGAACCGGGCTGGCGCTGCAAAGTATCGACACCCCGCTGTGGGTATTTCAGCTGATGGCGTTGTTATCCGGCATTGGCGGTGGCAATTTTGCTTCATCAATGTCTAATATCAGTTTCTTTTTTCCGAAAAAGCAGCAAGGTTTGGCACTGGGCTTAAACGCTGGCCTGGGTAACTTTGGTGTTACTACCGTGCAAATCCTGGTGCCGCTTTTTATGTCGTATGGCGTGTTTACCCTGCTCGGTGGTGGGGAGCCGATGATCCTGGCTAAAGCCAGCGGCACCGTTACCGGTACCATACCGGCCGGCACTGAAACCTGGATCCAGAATGCCGGTTTTGCCTGGTTAATCACCCTGATACCGCTGGCGTTTTTGCTCTGGTTTGGCACTAACAATATTCATACCGAAGAAGTGACACCTAAACTGCCTTCAGCAGCCAAATCTTTCAGCATCATTCTGACCATGCTGGGCATTGGTTTTATCACCTCTATTGCCGGTCTATGGTTAATTTTACCGGAGTCGGCCAATGGTTCAGGTTTTGGTATTCCGAAAGAAATTGTGCTGATTGCAATCTTATTTGCCACCGTGTTTTTACTTAAATTGTTGCCGGGCGCCATTCGCACCAGTCTGGATCGGCAATATAAGATTTTTAACAATAAACACACCTGGGTAATGAGCGTACTTTATGTGATGACTTTTGGCTCTTTTATCGGCTTTGCCGCCGCCTTCCCGTTATCCATTAAAGTGATATTTGGCTACAGCCATATTATGGTAGATGGCGTTATGACCCATTCTACGCCAAACCCCAACGGCCCCAGCGCCTTAACTTATGCCTGGATTGCCCCCTTTGTGGGCGCGCTGATCCGCCCGGTTGGCGGCTGGATTGCTGATAAACTCGGTGGCGCCTTTGTAACCCAGCTATGT
Organism: Arsukibacterium sp. UBA5043; assembly: GCA_002415085.1. Classification (GTDB taxonomy): domain Bacteria; phylum Pseudomonadota; class Gammaproteobacteria; order Enterobacterales; family Alteromonadaceae; genus Alishewanella. The sequence continues at coordinate 110,713 of DIBV01000017.1, forward strand.
TCTGTGGTGATGGTACTATGTGCATTGGGTGCGGCTTACTATATGCAGCTGGCCTATCAAAGCGCCACGCCAGAGCAGTACTTTGTGCCGTTCTTCCTGATCTTTTTAGGTTTGTTTGCTGCCAGTGGTATTGGTAACGGCTCCACCTTCCGCACCATTGCTGTGGTATTTCCAAAAGAACAAGCTGGCCCGGTACTGGGCTGGACTTCAGCCGTTGCCGCCTATGGTGCATTTTATATTCCACAGGTACTGGGAGAGCAAATAAAAGCGGCTACCCCGGAATACGCGATGGTAGGGTTTGCCATTTTCTACAGCCTGTGTTTGCTGGTGAATTGGTTTTTTTACCTGCGTAAAAACGGCGAGTTTTATAATCCATAGCCCAAACAGCTATTCCTGCAAACCACAGGGGGCGTAAATATACGCCCCCTTTGCGCTCCATCATGCCAGATGCTGCTGTAATAAATACTCTGGCCGGAAGCTGAAATACACACCGGTACCGCCTTCTGCACGGGCTTTAATCTGAATACTGCCACCTAAATGCTTGCTTCGTTCCTGCATAATGGCCAGACCATAATGGTTTAGTTTTTCAGCCGATGCAGGTATGCCAACCCCATTATCTTCCACCGCCAGATTGATCCCCTCAGCACTATGATGCAGGCTGATTTTAAGCTCGCTGCCCTGGCTATGATGCACAGCATTCTGACTGGCTTCCCGGATAATTTGCAAAAGATGAATTTCTTCATGTGGCGCCAGCGGCACATTCGTCAACTGGTAATCCAGCCTGATGTGCAAATCAGACTGAATGGTTAATTGTTTAACCGTGGTTTGTAAGGCGCTTAACAAGCCTTCGCCATCAACTTTTAAACGGAAGGTGGTTAGCAGCTCGCGCAGCTGGCGATAAGCCGCATCCAGACCCTGTTTCAACTCAGCCGATACATCAGCAATAATAGCTTTGTCATCTTTTTGGGTCGCTTTATTCAGGCGGGTAACCTGAATTTTTAAATAAGACAACGCCTGGGCCAGCGAGTCGTGCAATTCACGGGCAATCACAGTGCGCTCCTGCATCAATGCCAGCCGGCGTACCTGTTGTTCTTCAGATTTTAAACTTAATGCCAGTGCCAGCTGATCAGCGACTGAGCTTAGCAACTGTTGCTGCCACTTAGCCAGCTGCTGGCCCTGTGTAACCCGTGCCACCAGAACACCATATTTTTTCCGCTCGCGTTGCAGCTGAAAATTAAACTGATGAGTTGTACAGCCAGCATTTTCTGTCTGACTTAAACAGTCACCGCAGTTCAGCTGAATGCAAGGTTCTGCACCGTCGGTTCCGGGCACCAGTTGTATATAGGGTTTATCGCCTTCCTGGGTGAACAGACACAATTCCAAATCGTTGAGTTTAACCACCGGCTTTAACTCAGCAATAATCTGATTAAAATCGACATACTCCGGCACATGTTCACTAATACGCTGCGCCGTGTTATACAAAAACCGTAGCGTGGTATTGCTATGCTTCAGCGCCTCGGTTTGCTGTTCTACCCGCTGTTCCAGATTGCCATACATGTAAGCGATGGAATCGTTCATTTTATTAAAGCTGTGCGCCAGAGTGCCCAGCTCATCATTATTCTCCACGCTGAGACGGTGGGTAAAATCTCCCATAGCAACTCTTTTCGCGCCCTGAGTCAGTGTTTCCAGCGGTTGCTGAACCATCACTTTTAACCAATAAATGACAATAGCCGACAACAACACTGTGGCCAGTAATGCGACCAGCTGCAGAGTACGGAAACTACGGACCTTCTGCTCGGCATCCTGCTGGATATAAGACACCAGCTGCTCAAGCAACTGAATCTGCTCTGTCAGAGCCTGCTCAATCTGTACCGGCTGTTGTGACAACTGCGCCAATTCCGGTTCCAGTTGTTGCCAGTGCTGTCTGGCCGTTTCGAATTGCGAGGCTATTTTTTCGTTATGCATAAAGCGGGTAAACACCGGATGTTGCCAGCTTTGATTAAATTGTACTTTGGCAGCCTGCAGCTTTTGTTCATCCTGCTGCAGCGTCAGCAAGGCCAGACGGTAACTTTGCATCCTGAGCGAGCCGGCGACATTGACTGCGTGAGCATCATTATCGGTTTTATCTGATAACCAGTACGAGACCAGCATGGTACCAATAGCCAGCGCTACAATGCAGGCCAGGGCAATATTAATTCGGCTGACTATTGAAAACTGTCGCATAACTTCTCCGCTTACATTACTGGCTAAGCATACCTGCTTATTGGCTGCCGCGCTGCTATCTGGCAAAAATTGCCGGCAAAAATGAGCTACTCCTTTTGCCCCGCCGGGGTAGTCAATATTACCGCACTGGCTTTGCAGGGGGTATAGACCTGCGTATTGTCAACTAAAACAGCGTTACCCACACTACCACCTTGTGGGTATTTTTGTTTTTTATCAGTCATTTAGCGCGGTAGCCGCTTTGATCCAAATCAAGCATTATCTCAGTGTAGTTTCTATAGTGTGCCTACCAGAAAAGCAAGATCTCTGTTCATGCAGGACAAGACCAGGAGTAAACCATGAGTCACCTACTCGACAAACTGCGGTTTTTCAAAACCCGCAAAGCCCCGTTCGCCGACGGCCACGGTGTTACCACTAACGAAGACAGAACCTGGGAACAAGGTTATCGTCAGCGCTGGCAGCACGATAAGATTGTGCGCTCAACCCATGGCGTAAACTGCACCGGCTCGTGTAGCTGGAAAATTTATGTAAAAGACGGCCTGGTAACCTGGGAAACCCAGCAAACCGACTATCCGCGCACCCGGCCGGATTTACCGAATCATGAACCGCGCGGCTGTCCGCGTGGCGCCAGCTATTCCTGGTATATCTACAGCGCCAATCGCTTAAAATACCCCAAGGTACGCCAGCAATTAATGAAACTGTGGCGCGAAGCCAAAGCGCTGCATCAGGACCCGGTAAAAGCCTGGGAGTCTATTGTCAGCGATCCGGTAAAAGCGAAAAGTTACAAAGAACGTCGCGGCTTGGGCGGCTTTATCCGCGCCAGCTGGGATGAAGTGAACGAGCTTATCGCTGCGTCAAATGTGTATACCACCAAAACCTATGGCCCGGACCGGGTTACCGGCTTCTCGCCCATTCCGGCGATGTCGATGGTGTCCTACGCCGCAGGTGCCCGTTATTTATCGTTAATCGGCGGTAACTGCTTAAGCTTCTACGACTGGTACTGCGACTTGCCACCGGCCTCACCCCAGGTATGGGGCGAGCAAACCGACGTGCCGGAGTCGGCCGACTGGTATAACTCGAATTACATTATTGTCTGGGGCTCTAATGTGCCGCAAACCCGCACACCAGACGCGCACTTTTTAACTGAAGTACGTTACAAAGGCACCAAAACCTGTGTTATCACCTCAGATTATTCAGAAGCCTCTAAGTTCGGTGATACCTGGTTAGCGCCACGCCAGGGTACCGATGCCGCGCTGGCAATGGCGTTTGGCCACGTTATTTTACAAGAGTTTTACGTTAATAACCCAAGCGCGTATTTTACCGACTATGTAAAACGCACCACTGATATGCCGATGCTGGTGATGCTGGAACAAGGGGATAAGCATCTGACACAGGGCCGTTTCCTGCGTGCTGCCGATTTAGTGGATAACCTGGGCGAAGACAACAACCCGGACTGGAAAACCATTGCCATTAACAGCGATGGCCGCTTAACCAGCCCAAACGGTGCCATTGGTTACCGCTGGGGCCAGGCCGGAAAATGGAACCTTGAGCAAAAAGATAAAGACGGTGATATCGACTTACAGTTATCGTTAAAAGATAACCGTGATGAGCTGGTCGACGTGGCTTTTCCTTATTTTGGTGGCGCGCCGCACGAATATCAGTACTTTCAGCACACCGCGCACGACGATGTGCAAATCCGCAAAATTCCGGCCAAAAAAGTTGAGCTGGCCGATGGCAGCACGGCGCTGGTTGCCACTGTATTTGACTTAATGCTGGCACACTACGGTGTCGACAACGGCATTGGTGATGATAGTCGCGCAAAAACCTATCTGGACAATGTGCCCTATACCCCGGGCTGGCAGCAGCCAATCACCGGTGTTAACCCGGACGATGTGATTAGAGTAGCCCGCGAATTTGCCCGCAATGCCGATAAAACCCGCGGCCGTTCGATGGTCATTGTCGGCGCAGCATTAAACCACTGGTATCACATGGACATGAATTACCGTGGCTTAATTAACATGCTGATGATGTGCGGTTGTATTGGCCAGAGCGGCGGCGGCTGGGCGCATTATGTCGGCCAGGAAAAACTACGGCCGCAAACCGGCTGGACCCCACTGGCCTTTGCGCTGGACTGGCAGCGGCCACCACGTCATATGAACGGTACCTCATTCTTTTATAACCATTCCAGCCAGTGGCGTTATGAAAAGCTGGATATGACCGAAGTAGTATCACCGCTGGCGAACAAAGAAAAGTGGAGCGGCAGCATTATCGACTTTAACAGCCGTGCCGAGCGCATGGGCTGGTTGCCATCCGCACCACAGTTAGGCGTTAACCCGCTGGGGCTGGCCGCCAAAGCCAAGGCGGCCGGGGTTGAGCTAAAAGACTATGTGCTGCAGCAGCTAACAGATCGCAGCATTAAGTTTGCCTGCGAGCAGCCCGACAGCCCGCAAAACTTCCCGCGGAATATGTTTATCTGGCGCTCTAACCTGCTGGGTTCCAGCGGTAAAGGCCACGAATACATGCTGAAGCATTTTCTGGGCACCAAACATGGCTTGCTGGGTAAAGACTTAGGCGAGTTCGGTGGCAAAAAACCACAGGATGTCGAGTGGACTGACAACGGCGCTGAAGGCAAGGTCGACTTATGGGTGACGCTGGATTTCAGGATGTCTACCACCTGTCTGTATTCCGATATTGTGCTGCCTACCGCCACCTGGTATGAAAAAGACGATATGAATACCTCGGATATGCATCCGTTTATTCACCCGTTAACCGCAGCGATTGACCCGGTATGGGAAGCGCGCAGCGACTGGGAAATCTTTAAAGGCATCGCCAAGGCATTCTCCAAAGCCGCTGTTGGCCACTTAGGTGTGGAAACTGATGTTGTCACCACGCCAATGCACCACGACACCCCGGCCGAACTGGCCCAGCCTTATGGCGTAAAAGCCTGGTGGAAAGGCGAATGTGAGGCCTTACCAGGCTTGACCATGCCACATATTAATATTGTTGAGCGTGATTACCCCAATACCTATCAGCGTTTTACCTCTGTTGGCCCTTTGCTGGAGAAGATTGGCAATGGCGGTAAAGGCATCGGTTGGGATACCAAGGACGAAGTCGCTTTCCTGAAAAAGCTGAACCGGGTGCACACTGACGAAGGCATTAACAAAGGCATGGCGAAGATTGACAGCGCCATCGATGCCTGCGAGATGATCTTATCTCTGGCACCGGAAACCAATGGCCATGTCGCGGTAAAAGCCTGGCAGGCGCTTAGCAAAATTACCGGTCGCGACCACACCCATTTGGCACTGCCTAAAGCTGACGAGAAAATTCGTTTTAACGATATCGTCGCCCAGCCGCGCAAAATCATCAGCTCGCCAACCTGGTCTGGCCTGGAGGATGAACATGTGTCTTACAACGCGGGTTACACCAACGTCCATGAGCTGATCCCATGGCGCACCATTACCGGCCGCCAGCAGTTTTATCAGGATCACGAGTGGATGCGCGATTTTGGCGAGCAGCTGTGCAGCTACAAGCCACCGATTAACTTAAAAACCGTGCAGCCGGTGCTGAATAAAACACCGAACGGCAATAAAGAGATCGTACTGAACTGGATCACGCCGCACCAGAAATGGGGTATCCACAGTACTTACTCGGACAACCTGCTGATGCTGACGCTGTCGCGGGGCGGCCCTATCGTCTGGTTAAGCGAAACCGACGCTGCCGCTGCCGGTATTGAGGATAACGACTGGATTGACATCTTTAACGTCAATGGCGCCATCGCCGCCCGCGCTGTGGTATCGCAACGGGTGCCAGAGGGCATGAGCATGATGTACCACGCCCAGGAGCGCATTGTAAACGTACCCGGCAGCGAGTTAACCGGTACCCGTGGCGGTATTCATAACTCGGTTACCCGCGCGGTGATGAAGCCCACCCATATGATCGGTGGTTATGCCCAACAATCCTACGGCTTTAACTACTACGGTACCGTTGGCTGTAACCGCGATGAGTTTGTCATCATCCGGAAAATGGGCAAAGTCGACTGGTTAGACACTAAATAAGGTTGGAGTAAGTAACATGAAAGTAAGAGCCCAAATTGGCATGGTGCTGAATTTAGACAAGTGCATAGGTTGCCACACTTGCTCCATCACTTGTAAAAATGTCTGGACCTCGCGTGAAGGCGTCGAATACGCCTGGTTTAACAACGTTGAAACCAAGCCCGGTATTGGTTTTCCGAAAGAATGGGAAAACCAGCAAAAATGGAATGGCGGCTGGGTACGCAATAAAAGCGGTAAGCTGGAACTGAAAATCGGTGGCAAACGCCGTATTCTGGCAAATATTTTCGCTAACCCGGACTTACCGGAAATTGACGACTACTACGAGCCGTTCGATTTTGACTATCAGCATTTACATACTGCTGGCGATACCAAACATCAGCCGGTGGCACGTCCTCGTTCGTTAATCAGCGGCCAGCGGATGGAAAAAATCGAATGGGGCCCGAACTGGGAAGAAATTCTCGGTACCGAGTTTGCCAAACGCAAAGTCGATCAGAACTTTAACGAAGTGGTGCAAAAAGACATTTACGGGCAGTTTGAGAAAACCTTTATGATGTACCTGCCCCGCTTGTGCGAGCACTGCTTAAACCCGGCCTGCGTTGCAGCCTGTCCTTCCGGTGCCATTTATAAGCGCGAGGAAGATGGCATAGTGCTGATTGATCAGGACAAATGCCGCGGCTGGCGGATGTGTGTTTCGGCCTGCCCGTATAAGAAAATCTATTACAACTGGAAAACCGGTAAATCAGAAAAATGTACTTTCTGCTTCCCGCGCATTGAAGCCGGCCAGCCGACCGTATGCTCGGAAACCTGTGTGGGCCGCATCCGCTACCTGGGTGTGCTGCTGTATGACGCCGATAAAATTGAAGCGGCCGCCAATACACCAAACGAAAAAGATTTGTATCAGGCGCAACTAGATATCTTCCTCGATCCGACCGATCCGGCAGTAATTGCTGCAGCCAAAGCGGAAGGTATTGGTGATAACTGGATTAAAGCCGCCCAGCGCTCGCCGGTATATATGATGGCAATGGACTGGAAAGTAGCCTTACCGCTACACCCGGAGTACCGCACCCTGCCAATGGTCTGGTATGTGCCGCCACTGTCACCCATTCAGGGCGCAGTACAGGCTGGCCATGTCGGCATGAACGGTGAAATACCGGATCTGAAATCATTGCGTATTCCACTGCGCTATCTGGCCAATATGCTCACCGCCGGTGATGAAGCGCCGGTAGTGCGGGCGCTGGAGCGGATGATAGCGATGCGCGCCTTTAAACGTGCCCAGCAGGTAGACGGGGTAGAAGATGCCGAGGTGTTAAAGCAAGTAGGCTTAACCCCGGTGCAGGTAGAAGAAATGTACCGCTATATGGCGCTGGCAAACTATGAAGACCGGTTTGTCATTCCGACCAGCCACCGCGCCTACGCCGAAAACGCCTATGACTTAAAATCAAGCTGTGGTTTTAGTTTTGGCAACGGCTGTGGCGATGGCAATAACGGCGTAAATCTGTTTGGCACCAAAGCCAAGGGTGTACGTCAGGTTATCCCGGTTGAGATTAAGGATTAAATTTTATGTCAATTCAAAGCATGCCCATACTACAACTGTTATCCCTGCTGCTGGATTACCCCAGGCAGCCGCTGCTAGATGCGAAAGCGGAGTTGCTGACGATAGTGGCCGATGCCGCTATCGCGGCAGAACTTAAGCAAAGTTTAAGTGCTTTTATAGAAACCCGCAGCAGCGGTGAGCTGATGGACTGGCAGTCTGAATACGACAGCCTGTTTGAACGCGGCCGCTCGTTGTCCTTGCTGATTTTTGAGCATATTCATGGCGAGTCACGCGATCGCGGTCAGGCCATGGTTAATCTGATGGCGCAATACCGTGAGGCCGGCCTGGATATCGGCGTAAAAGAGCTGCCGGACTACCTGCCGCTTTACTTAGAGTTTTTATCCACTCAGGGCGGGCAAAACGCGCAAATTGGTCTGGAAGAAATTGCGCCGGTGCTGGCGGTACTGTTGTGCCGCCTTGAGCAGCGTGAGTCGGACTACGCCAGCATTTTTGCCACTCTGGTCGCCTTATCTGCTGCTGAAATTGATTTGACGGACATTAAAAGCCAGATCGCCAGCGAAAAACGTGACGATACGCCCAAAGAGCTCGACAAGGTTTGGGAAGAAGAAATGGTCAGCTTTATCGGCAACGAGCAAACCAATTCGGCGTGCGGCACAGGTAACAAGCCTACCGACGGCCAGCGCCGCGACCAGTTTATTCCGCTAAGTACGGAGTTATTAGGTAGCGAAGAGGCAGGGCAACAACTTTATAAAGCAGCCGCGGCTAAGCGCGCTTAAAGGAGCATTAACATGGCACATTTAAATATGTTTGCCTTTGGCATTTATCCGTATATTGCGATCACTATCATGATAATTGGCAGCTGGATCCGCTACGACAGAGAGCAATACAGCTGGAAAACCAGTTCCAGCCAGCTGCTGGAAAGCAAACAATTGCGCCGGGGCAGCATTGCCTTTCATATCGGGATCCTGGGCATTTTACTGGGCCATTTCTTTGGCTTATTAATGCCCAAAGAAATCTGGTACCTGCTTGGTATCACCACTTCGATGAAACAGCTGATCGCCATCGTCGCCGGCGGCTTATTTGGCGTAATCTGCTTCTACGGTTTAACAGTGCTGATTAAACGCCGCTTATTTAACCCGCGCATTCGTGCCACCAGTAATACCATGGATATTGTTATCCTGTTCTTACTCTATGCACAGCTGATTCTGGGTTTACTCAGTATCACTGTCTCTGTAAGCCATTTAGAAGGTGCAGAAATGCTAAAACTGATGGCCTGGGCCCAAAATACCGTTACCTTTAACAGCGTGGCCGCAGCAGAAGCTATCAGCGGCGTACACTGGATTTTTAAGCTGCACGTATTTCTGGGTTTAACGTTGTTCGTCGTGTTTCCGTTCAGCCGCTTAGTCCATATGCTCAGCGTGCCGGTGCAGTACATCAGCCGCCAGCACCAGATAGTTCGGCAGCGGTTTGTACGCTAGAGGACGTGAACAAAGGATGGTTTAAGGCCCTGACGGTTGGAACCGTGGCAGGTCGGCACAGAGTGTCTGAGTGAGCGCGCAAGCCGCGAGCGAGTTGCTGTGACGAGCCTGACAGGGATTCCAACCTGAAGCCAGTCACTAAACTTTCCGGCTCCAGGAGGCTTTAAGCCGGTGTTGCACACAAAGACGCCGTAAATCCCTTCCTGGAGGCTCCTCTTTGGCATCCATGCCAAAGACGCTTGGTTTAGCAACAACGGCTCGCCTCCTTCAGCAGCCAAACGGCAAGCTATATAGCACCAAATAACAGAGGTTTAATATGATACAAGTAAACAACGCCAGTATCAGCGAAGCGGCCATTATGGCCGAAATGCAGTATCACCCGGCCAGTGACAAACGCGGCGCTATGCTAAAGGCAGCCGAATCACTGATTATCGGTGAGTTGCTGCGCCAACGGGCCAAAGCACTGGGGCTTAGCGTAAAAAGTGAAGCCAATACCGCCAGTGATGATAATTTTCTCGATGCATTAATTACTGCTGAAGTGGCTATTCCCACAGCCAGCCAGGACGAATGCGAGCAATACTACCGGCTAAACCCACAGCGATTTCAAAGTTCGCCGTTGCTGGAAGCAAGCCATATTCTGCTGGCGGCCGCACCTGAGGATGACAAAGCCCGGGTAGAGGCCAAAATACTGGCCGAGCAGCTCATCAGCCAGTTACAACAAGGCGAACCTTTGGCCGCACTGGCGCAGCACCACTCCGCCTGCCCATCAAAAGAAACCGGCGGTAGCTTAGGCCAAATCAGCCGGGGCCAAACCGTACCGGAATTTGAGCGGCAACTTTTCACTGCCGAGCCTGGCCTGGTCAGACAGCCGGTAGAAAGCCGCTATGGTTACCATGTCGTCCATATTGCCCGCAAAGTACCCGGCAAGTTACTACCGTTTCGCGCAGTACAGCAGAAAATTGCCGAATATTTAAATGAAAAAGTCCGGCGCAAAGCAGTAGCGCAGTATATTCATACACTGATTGTCGATGCAGAAATAGACGGCTTTGATTTTAACCTGTCAGCGTCGCCACTAATGCAATAATTCAGCAGTGCCAGACCAGCCCAACCTGAGGCGCCAATGTTGTCGGAACAGCTGGCGCCTCTGCGTTTTTACCCCTTTACTCCTGTTCATCACCTCCCCTACCAATAATTAGGTAACTCCTTAACCTAATTATAAAAATAATTATTTCAGGCTAGGATCTCTGCATCATTTGCAGTCTGGAGATCGACCATGACAACCGCCGTTTCTGCGTTACCTTTTGCGATCACAGTCGCTTTATCTGCGACTACCCTGCCGACACCGGTTAACGCCAGTATCAGTGATAAACTGAACACTGCAGTTAAGCAAAGCAGCGTTTCGGCGCAGTTTCGCTACCGCTTAGAATATGTTGGGCAGGATAACGTCCTGGATGACGCTATCGCCTCTACCCTGCGCAGCCGGTTAAACATTGATACCGGCAAGGCTTTTGGTTTTAGTGCGTTATTACAGCTGGACAACGTTAGCCAGTTGGGGGGTGATAACTACAACAGCACCGTAAATGGCAATACACGTTACAGCGTGGTAGCCGACCCTAAGGGCACCGATATTAATCAGGCACTGCTGCGTTACCAGAGCAACAGTGGCACCGTGCTAAGCGCCGGCCGCCAGCTGGTAAACCAGCTGAACCAGCGCTTTTTAGGGGGCGTAGGCTGGCGCCAGAATGAGCAAACCTTAGACGGCTACCGGCTGCAGCAAAGTTTCAAACAGGGCTTAAGCGCCGAAGTGGGTCATTATTATAACGTAAACCGGGTGTTTGGCCCTGAAGGCGCCGCGGCAGATCAGCGTGGTAGCTTCAATACAGCACTGCTACAGTGGCAACTCAGCCCTGCCCAGCAACTGGCTGCTTTTGGCTATGACTTTGAGTTTGACAACTGGGCAGCACGCAGTAGCCGCACCCTTGGTATCGACTATCAGGGCAAGTTAAATAACTGGCCGAAACTTAGCTGGCATTTAGCCCTGGCCAAACAGGATGACGCCCATAATGCGCCGTTAAACGTTAGCCATCATTACCATCGACTGAGTGTGAGCTGGGCACTGGAAAATGTCACGTTACAAGCCGGACAAGAACGGCTGGCCGGCGACGGTCAGAGCGCTTTTCAAACCCCACTGGCTACCCTGCATGCCTTTTCAGGCTTTGCTGATATATTCTTAAACACCCCCGATAATGGCCTTAGAGATAGCTGGCTGCAGGCCAGCGGCAAATTAAATAATGTTGCACTTGCCGTTACCTATCACCGCTTTGACAGTGATGCTGGCAACAGTAAATACGGCAACGAATGGAATGCCAGTGCCGGTTATGCAGTCAGTAAACAGCTGTCTGCTTTATTAAAACTGGCCCACTATCAGGCCGATTCGCTGGCAGCAGATACCACCAAGGTTTGGCTAATGCTGAGTTACCAGCTGTAAGCCATTTTCTCTTATCGCTCCACGTTGGCCAATGTTGTTATTGGCTCCTCTGCACCGCCCCTGGATTTCAGTGGGCGGTTTTTTATTTTCCTCGCCAGCCGGATAAAGGGTATCAAAGATAACCGGCTTTACCTCCGAAGGGGTAACAACCTCACTAAATCCGGGCCCTGGCGCCAGACCAGGGTTTACCCCACGAGCAAAACTTGATCCAGATCAAGTTTCCGACTGCAAGGAAGACTAAGCTAAAACACAACATATAGTGCCTATTTACAACTCAAACACTACATAGAGGAAATATGCTTAGATTCACTGATGAGCAAATCGTTTTCCAGGAAGTGCCGGGCGAAGTATCACTGGCCTTTACCATTGCTGGCTGCCCGCTGGGTTGTAAAGGCTGCCACAGCAGCTACAGCTGGCGGGATGATATTGGCTGCCAGCTAACGCCAGAGTACTTTAGCCACCGCCTGCAGAGCTATCAGAAGCTAATTAGCTGCGTGTTGTTCCTGGGCGGCGAATGGCAGCGGCAAAACTTACTGGAATTATTAAGGCTGGCACGTGCTGCTGGTTTGAATACCTGTCTCTACACTGGCCTGGACGATATCAGTCCTGATCTTAAACAGCAGCTGACGTATCTGAAAACCGGCCGCTGGCTGCAGGAGCGCGGGGGGCTGAACAGCGCCAACACTAACCAGATTTTTACTGATTTACGCACAGGCCAATGCCTGAACCATCTTTTTCTTCAAAAATAAACTGCAGAGGGATTTATTATGCAAGCGCTGAACTTTGACCAACTTCAACAAAAACTGAGTTTTATCGACAATTACCTGCACGCCAATAATGCTGCTGATGGCTCTAAACTGGATGCTAATGCCAACGTGACTCAGAAAAACATCGCAACCCTGGAAGCCGAGCTGATGAAAGATCAGTTTATTCAGGTCAACCGGGCGCTGATCAGCAATAAAATCAGTGAACTGTTCGGAGCTGAACTGGCTGCGGAGTATCTGCGCCAGATAACCGACCACGAAATATATGTCCATGATGAAACCAGCTTAAAACCCTATTGTGTGTCGGTAACCATGTATCCGTTTTTACGGGATGGTTTAACCAAACTGGGTGGCGAGTCGCAGGCGCCCAAACATCTGGAGTCGTTCTGCGGTTGCTTTGTCAATTTTGTATTTGCCGTTTCCAGCCAGTTTGCCGGTGCCGTGGCTACCGTTGAGTTTTTAACGTATTTTGATTACTTTGCCCGTAAAGATTATGGCGATAACTATCTGCAAACTCATCCAAAGCAAATCGCTAATCATCTGCAACATGTGGTGTACGCATTAAACCAGCCCGCTGCGGCCCGCGGCTACCAAAGCGTATTCTGGAATATCTCAATTTACGATCAATACTACTTTGACAGTATGTTTGGCAATTTTGTGTTTCCCGACTTTAAGAAACCAGAGTGGCAATCAGTATCAGCTTTACAGCAGTACTTTTTACAGTGGTTTAATAAAGAACGGGAAAAAACCGTGCTGACCTTTCCGGTCGTCACCGTGGCCATGTTAACCAATAATGGTCAGTGCAAAGATAAAGCCTTTGCCAATGACATTGCCCGGGAAATGGCTGCCGGTAACGCTTTCTTTGTTTATCAATCAGAAAATGCCGACTCACTGGCCAGCTGCTGCCGTTTGCGTAGTGAAATCAGCGATAACACCTTTTCCTATTCGTTAGGGGCCGGCGGAGTCGCCACCGGCTCAATCAATGTAATTACTATTAATATGAACCGGCTGGTGCAGGATGGCCGGGATTTAGCAACCGAAGTCAGTAAAATTCATAAATATCAGGTGGCTTATCGTAGGTTAATGGAAGAGTACCAAGCGGCAGGGTTGCTGACCGTTTACGATGCCGGCTTTATCAGCCTGGATAAGCAATTTTTAACCATTGGTATCAACGGCATGGTAGAAGCAGCCGAGTCACAGGGCTTAACTGCCAGCAATAACCCCGACTACATTAACTTTGTGCAACAACAGCTGAAAATCATTTTTGATGCCAATAAAGCGGCTAAAGTTGAATATGGCTATATGTTTAACACCGAGTTTGTACCGGCAGAAAACCTTGGCGTTAAGAATGCCAAATGGGACCGTGAGGATGGCTACCTGGTGCCGCGGGATTGCTATAACTCGTATTTTTACGTAGTAGAAGATGAGCAAAGCAACACCCTGGATAAATTTCAGCTGCACGGCCGCGAGCTACTGGATTACCTCGACGGCGGCTCTGCCCTGCATTTAAATCTGGAGGAAAGGTTAGATCAGACCGGCTACCTGCAACTACTGAATATCGCCGCCCAAACCGGATGCAACTATTTTTGCGTCAACGTCAAAATTACCATCTGTAATCATTGCGAAACCATCGACAAGCGCACGTTATGCGCCTGCCCCAGTTGCGGCAGTAACGATATTGATTACGGCACCCGGGTTATCGGTTATTTAAAACGGGTATCGGCCTTTAGCCGTGGCCGCCGCCAGGAGCACAAGCTGCGCCACTATGAAAGAACGAACAATACCGGTTTAAACCGCGCCAGATAAAAAATTCCGGCCAGCTGAGCCAGCGCCAACACTGCGCAGATTGCGCGTGTTGGCACTGCCAGGCTTGGCTTTAACGCCCCGACACCAAAACCAATATAGCCGAGCAATAGCAGAATTTTAAAACCCAGCCACTGGTGAGTAAAAGGCTGCCAGGGGCCTATGGCTAACAGCGTAAACGCTAATGTCAGTAGCAGGGTGTCATTAATATGTGGTAAACGCCGCAGTGGGCTATGCCGCCACTGCGGTTTACCGGTCACGTCCAGCAATAAACGGCCAATAAACAAGGTGGCGCTTAAAAACGCACACAGCATGTGTAAGTGTTTTAGCGGTAAATAGTATTCCATCAGTAGGGCCTCAAAACTGCGCATCAGCAGTGCACTTAGGCGCTACCTTAAAACAACCGGGCTGCTATGCCTATATCGCTAAAGTGGTAGAAAGCACCCTGCCTGCGAAGCTGTCGGGTCATTTTGACCCAAAGAGTTAATTACACCCAACCCTGCTCAGGTTAAAACTACCCTGCCGTGTAAACTAAAACAGATAAAATCATTAAAAACAGAAGCTTAACCTTTGGCTTGATTCTTGTAATAGCAGCGCAGGCAGGTGACGCCCTGCCGATAAAAAAACAGGAGTGAAGTATGAGATTTGGGCGCAATAACAATTATGTAAGGGGGCTATATGGCCGGATATCGTAAACTCTGGTGGCTGCTAATTGGCATCCTGGCGATAACTTTCTCGGTATTGGGCTATTTTGGCGCTGAGGTTTACCGCTCGGCCCCGCCTATCCCGGCTAAGGTAGTGAATCAGCAAGGGCAAGTGCTGATGACCAATGAGACTATTTTAAACGGTCAGACAGCCTGGCAATCGGTCGGTGGTATGCAGTTGGGTTCAATCTGGGGCCATGGCGCTTATCAGGCACCCGACTGGACTGCGGACTGGTTGCACCGGGAACTGCTGGCCTGGCTGGAACTGGCGGCTCTGGATGAGTATGGTCTTAGTTATACGCAACTTGACCCTGCCCAGCAAAATGCGCTGCAGTTTGCCTTAAAACAAACCTACCGTACCAACAGCTATGACAAAGCTACGGATACGCTGCAACTTGGCGATCGCCGGGTGCAGGCTATTGAGCAAACAGCAGAGCACTATATTGCCCTGTTCGGAGATGACATTTCACTCAGTCAGACCCGTGAAAACTACGCAATGAAAAACAATACCCTGCCATCACTAAGACGGCGCCAGGAAATGACTCAGTTTTTCTTCTGGACCGCCTGGGCTGCCAGCACTGAACGCTCACCAGACAGTGCGACCTATACTAACAACTGGCCGCATGAACCGTTAATCGATAACCGCCCGACAGCAGAAAACCTGATCTGGTCGCTGGTCAGTATTATTTTACTGATTGCCGGCGTCGGTGCGTTGATTTGGGGCTGGTCATTTTTACGCAAACATGATGAAGAAGAACCAGCAGCCCCTCAGCTTGACCCTATCGCCCGGCTTAAACTCACGCCGTCGCAAAAATCGCTGGGTAAATACATTCTGGTGGTGGTTGCGCTGTTTACCCTGCAGGTATTTTTGGGCGGCTTTACGGCACACTACACCGTGGAAGGTGATGGATTTTACGGTCTGAATACCACCGAGTGGTTGCCCTATAGTCTGGCCCGTACCTGGCACATTCAGGCGGCGATGTTCTGGATCGCAACCGGTTTTTTAGCCGCGGGGCTGTTTTTAGCACCTATTATCAACGGTGGCAAAGATCCGAAGTATCAGAAACTGGGCGTCGATATTTTGTTCTGGGCGTTAGTGGTATTAGTCGCCGGCTCTTTTGCCGGTAACTATTTTGCCATTATGCAAATTATGCCTGAGCATTTAAGCTTCTGGTTTGGTCATCAGGGCTATGAATACATTGATATTGGCCGCTTCTGGCAAATTATTAAGTATGTGGGTGTATTGTTCTGGCTGCTGTTAATGCTGCGGGCGATCGTGCCGGCGTTTAAAGCACCGGGTGATAAAAACCTACTGGCGTTATTTGCTGCTTCGGTCATTTGTGTCGGTTTGTTTTACGGTGCCGGCCTGTTTTATGGCGAGCGTACCCATTTATCAGTAATGGAATACTGGCGCTGGTGGGTGGTTCACCTTTGGGTAGAAGGCTTCTTTGAAGTATTCGCCACTGTGTCACTGGCATTTATTTTTCATAGCATGGGACTGGTATCACGAACCGTGGCAACCAGTGCAAGTCTGGCTTCAGCCTCATTGTTTATGCTAGGCGGTATACCTGGTACCTTCCACCACCTGTATTTCGCTGGTACCACTACCCCGGTCATGGCTGTCGGCGCTACCTTTAGTGCGCTTGAAGTGGTGCCACTGGTTGTGCTGGGTTATGAAGCCTGGGAAAACTGGCGTTTAAAAAATAAAGCGCCGTGGATGGCTGATATTAAATGGCCGTTACTGTTTTTCGTCGCAGTGGCATTCTGGAATATGCTCGGCGCCGGCGTGTTTGGTTTTATGATTAACCCACCCATTGCGCTTTATTACCTGCAAGGGTTAAACACCACCCCTACCCATGCCCATGCCGCGCTGTTTGGGGTGTATGGCTTCCTGGCGCTCGGGTTCTGTCTGCTCATTCTGCGTTATATCCGGCCGCAATTGGCATTTGATGAAAAACTGATGAAAACCGCATTCTGGTGGATGAATGGCGGTCTTATTCTGATGCTGTTTAGTAGTCTGCTACCGATAGGCTTTATTCAGTTTTATGCCAGTGCTACCGAAGGCTTATGGTATGCCCGCAGCGAAGCCTTTATGCAAAGCGACATTTTGCATACCCTGCGCTGGGTGCGCACTATTGGTGACGTGATCTTTATCATCGGCGCGCTGGCGGTATCCTGGCAAGTGGTTAAAGGCGTGTTTGACAGCAACGCAGCCCAGCAGCCACTGCAACAACCGGGCTGATAGTTTCATTAACTGAAGACACCACAGCAAAGCTGTGGTGTCTTAATTTAAAACTAGTTTGCAACTGCTGTTCGTTGAGACTCACCGTTTTAATGTTCAATAGGCAGAAACACGTCATCCTTAAAGAACTCTGGATAACGTTGTAATGCGTTGAACAAATGCACTGCACCCTGACGTTGTCTGGCTTCATCACCCGTAGCCATCGCTTGCTGACTTTGCAACATCGCCGCCAAAATTAAGTGAAACTGCGCATCAGCCTCGGGGGTTAAATCGCAGTTAGCCACTATATGGTTGATTTCCTGCTGCAGTTTCTTGGCAAGCTGCTGGTACTGCGGTGTGCTGAAACGTTTGTGATGAATCGCATCCAGATTGCGGACGAGTCCGGCCCTTAACCGCAGCATAGCTGCACTTAAAACCTCGTCTACCGGCCATTTAGCTCCTTGATTGAGCACGAGCAGGCTGGGTACTTCGTCATCACCGTGGTGATGATGCTGATCGGGCTCTGCCAGGCAGGGAGCTGCAGACAATAAGCCTGCTAACATCACTATTGATAATGTTTTCATCGGGTATTCTCTTGTTGGGTTACTGTCGTCTTTTCGTGGAATCTGCCTTAGATTAAGGGTTCTGCTTAGCCCCCCGCTTTATCCCACCTGTTGTTGCAATTCATGTTGCACGATACAACGGCCGATGTAAGATAATTTGACTAAGGTAGCACTCAGAATCATGCTGATGTGCCCCATCAGTTGCCAATTGAATGGCACTCTGTCTGCCAGTGGATAGCAAACAACAATTGTGATCAACAAAACAACAAAAGACAACAGCAGCACCAGATTTGCTCGCTGCAACCAGGGCTTTAACGCAGCTACTTTTGTCAGATACTCAGAATTAGGCATAAATCCTCCAGCATAGTGCATAACATCTCTGAGCTTGACGCTCAGTATTACAAAGTTACTACTGCAAGCTATATACCATTATAAATAACTATATTTAATAGCGACTTAGAAGAATCCACAATGCTAAGATGATGTCTTTTTGACTCAGTTTGCGAGTCACAATGACTCTAAGATGTTTTTATGACACAATAACTAACAGCTTCATATTTTAAGGTAACCATGTCTGATATCAACACCACTCTGTTGTTAAAAGTTGCGCTAGACTTGGCTAACAGCCTAAACAGTCAGGATCGTTTTGGTCGTTTACTCAGTTCTGTACGAAAAGCAATTCCCTGTGATGCACTTGTTATTTTAAGCCTGCAAGGCGAGAGCCTGAAACCCCTGGCAGCACAGGGCCTAGCCCCCGATGCTTTAGGCCGGCGGTTTGCGTTAAAAGAACACCCCAGACTTGCCGCAATTTGTCAAAGTGATCAACCGCTCCATTTTAGCGAGGATTCAGCTTTACCTGATCCGTATGACGGATTACTGCTGGCAAAAAGCGGCCATTTGCCGGTGCATTCCTGCATGGGCCTGCCACTGTACTCTGACCAATCGTTAATTGGAGTTTTGACGCTGGATAGCCTTACCCCAAATATGTTCTCCGCTATTCCAGATCGTAGCTTGCAATTAATTAGTGCATTGGCTGCGGCTACATTAAAGACGGCATTACAGCTTAAAACTCTGGAACGCCATGTCCGGCAACGGCAGCACGTGTTACAGGAGCTGACACATCAAGCGCTTACCCGTGATGGAGGAGAGCTAATTGGTGAAAGCCCGGCCATGCAGACATTAAAAAATGAAATTCAGTTGGTAGCAGGCTCAGACTACAGCGTTCTTATCGGGGGACCAACCGGAGTTGGCAAAGAGTTGGTGGTTCGTACTATTCATCAGCAGTCGACGCGCCATGCCCAGCCGCTGGTACATATTAACTGTGCTTCGCTACCGGAAACTCTGGCTGAAAGTGAGCTTTTCGGTCATTCCAGAGGGGCTTTCACCGGTGCTGAGCGAGACCGCCCGGGAAAGTTTCAGTTAGCGGATGGTGGAACCCTGTTTCTGGACGAAGTTGGTGAACTGCCATTAACCGTACAAAGTACTTTATTACGAGCATTGCAAAGTGGCGAAATTCAGCCCGTAGGCCGCGACCATGTCAGCTCAGTTGATGTGCGTGTTATCGCAGCAACTAACCGGGATTTAACTGCAGAGGTTGCTGCAGGCCGGTTTCGGGCAGATTTATACCATCGGCTCGCAGTTTATCCTATTCAAGTTCCCCCGCTTAAAGATCGAGGCTCAGACGTATTACTGTTAGCAGGTTTTTTTCTGGAACGCACCGCCCGTAAACTGAGACTGCGCCAACTTACGCTTAGTCGTCACGCGCAGGCGCATTTACTACAATACAATTGGCCTGGTAATGTGCGGGAACTGGAGCACGTCATAAGCCGGGCGGCATTAAAGGCCAGCCAAAACTCAGTGCAAGGCGATATTATTCCTATTGAGGTAACGCATCTGGAATTGCAAACCACTAGCGATATGCCGTCGATGACCACGGCTAAAACACCAACGACCAGCATTAAAGATTTAAAAACAGCGACAGAGGATTTTCAGCGCCAGCTTATTTTATCTGCATTAAAGGTTAGTCAGGAAAACTGGACTGCTGCAGCGCGATTACTGCAGGTTGACCGCGCTAATCTGGCAAGACAAGCTAAACGGCTTGGTATCAGGTTAGAAAAACGCACTAAAATTGATAATTGACAAGCGTTACTGCTGTCAAGTGACAAGCCTGAGAGATACCATTTCCGGTATGAACATCTTATACTTGCCTCCCTTTTGGTGCAGTTGCCGGATTTACATTTGCAAACTAGAGCGAAAAACCTGTTAAGTGTGATACTGGCACAACTGGGCCTGATTAAACACGACAGCCAGCGACTATCCGCCATACCACTAACCGAGCGTTTAAAGGTAGCTTTAGCGGCATTTATTGCACTGTTTATTGTCACCTTTATAAGCTTGCAACTGGCCGATCCCGCCAGCACCATAGTGCTGTTGGCATCGATGGGCGCGTCGTCTGTATTGTTATTTGGCTTACCGAACAGTCCGTTGGCCCGGCCCTGGTCATTTGCCGCTGGCCATCTTATCTCAGCGGCGGTTGGTGTTATCTGTTCGCACCTGTTTACTGATTTGGCTTTGATGGCCGCAGTCACTATCGGCTGTGTTTTGTTTTTCATGTATATTTTTGAATGTATGCATCCTCCTGGCGGCGCCACGGCCCTGGTACCTGTTATTGCTTCAACCGACTCTGTGCTGGGTTATGATTTTTTACTCTACCCGGTAGCATTAAACGTATTTGTAATGCTGGCGGTTGCTATTTTATTGCAAAAGTTCTGGCTGAAGCGCGGCATGCAAAAACCACCACAAAAATTTGATCCGGTGCATTTGCATCACGATCAATCCCCGCTTAAGCGGCTCGGTTTACAACCAGAGGATTTAATCGACGCATTAAATAGCTTTGATACGGTAGTGGATATTAGCGAGCAGGATTTAGAAAAGCTTTATCATCAGGCGCAACTTCATGCTTATCAGCGCAAAAGCGGTGAAATACGCTGTCGCGATATTATGTCGCGCGATTTAATTACAGTTGAACCCGATAGGGCTGTCGCTGCTGCCTGGCAGTTGCTGCGTAAACATAAAATAAGCTTGCTGCCGGTAACTGATAATCAACAGCAGCTTCTGGGCGTGGTATCGACGGTAGATTTTCTGAAAAACCTGCAGGTACCTCATTATTGGGGGTTACTGCGCCATGTTAACCAGCTGCTGTTAAAAAACCGCCACAATAAACAATACAAACGTAAAGTGGCAGAAATTATGGTGACTAAGCTAAGCGTGGCGCATGAGGATGACCATATCGCCGTTCTGGTGCCGCTGCTCTCAGATCAGGGCCGGCACCATATACCGGTGCTAAATACACAGCAGCAGCTGGTGGGAGTCATAACGCAGTCAGATCTGATTGCAGCTTTGTTTAACACCAAACTAAACTGAACGCTCTTTACTGCCGCACTTAATGCCTGAGCCCTACCCCATCTGGGGTAAACCTTTACCCCTTAATACCAAAGCTTCACCCCGGCAGGCTTTGCTACACTGACCCAAATCCTTACTGAGCGTTATGATATGAATATTGAATCTTATGCCGACTTAATCCGCGCTGCCGGCATCCAGGATGAACCGCAACGTTTGCTGTTTGTGTTTGCCAAAGCCGAATTGCCCAATGGTTTTACCGATAGCCAGAAAAATAACTTTGAAAATGGCCAGGGGGGCGCCTTAGCACCGGTGCTGTGTGTAGATAAACTGCCTGACGAAGTCGTCGAATTCAGCACCTTGGTAGCTGAGTCAGAGAAAACCGGAATAGACTGGGATATCGCTTTTGTCTCAGCAATTGCGGGGCGCGGCAGCTTTGCTCCAAACAGTGATGAGGCCAGCCAACCACTTAAAATGATGACTGAAAAAATTCAGGGCGGCATGATTGCCGATTTCCTGACTTTTAATAAAGCCGGCGATTTAGTGGCGTTGTATTAACCTCCCTCCAGATAGCTTTGGGGCGCCCTTTTTCACTGATAAACGGGCGTCCCCTCAGAATTACACTACTTTTGAATAGCGCTGCTGGCCCTGGGTTAAATAGGCGTCAAAGCAGGCGCAGATGCTGCGCACCCAGAGCCGCTCGGCGTCGGTGACTTTAATCCGCCCGGCAGTTACCTCTACCAGGCCATCTTCGATAAAGGGCTGCAAGCGCTCCAGCGCCTCGGCAAAGTAATGCCAGAAGTTGTCAAGCAGCCATTGCTGGCAAAACGCAGCTATATCTAATTCAAAATGGCAGATTAACTGGCTGATTAACGCTGCGCGGATTTTATCATCGGCATTTAAACTAAAACCGCGTTCGGTGGGAAGCTGGCCATCACTGATAGCCGCATAATAGGCGGGCAGCTCTTTGCTGTTTTGCCACAGCACACCACTTACCTGACTGATACTGGATACTCCCAGGCCAATCAGGGCGTCCTGGCCTGCGGTGGTATAACCCTGAAAATTACGTTGTAACTTACCCGCTCGCTGCGCTTTGGCTAAGGCATCGCCTGGTCTGGCAAAGTGGTCCATACCAATAAACTGATAACCTGCCGCAACAAAACGTTCAATCGCCAGTTGCATCAGTTCCAGCTTTAATGGCGCATCTGGCAGGCTGCTATCGGCTATTTTACGCTGGGCCGCAAAACGTTCAGGAATATGGGCGTAGCTAAACAGCGAAATACGGTGCGGGTTCAGGCGGATAATTTCATCGACCGTTTGGGCGAAGCTGGCCGGTTGCTGAAATGGCAGACCGTAGATTAAATCCAGGTTAATCGAGCTGAAGCCCAGCTCAGTGCTCAGCTTTACCTGATGGCGAATTAAATCAGTATCCTGCACCCGGTTAATAGCAATTTGCACTTTTTCATCTAAATCCTGCACGCCAAAACTGACCCGGTTAAACCCCAGGGTGCGTAAATGGCGTAATTTTTCATCACTGCAGCTGCGTGGGTCAATTTCGATACTGATTTCAGCGTCTGGCGTTATCGTAAAGTGATTATCTAATAGCGCCATTAACCGGCTTAACTGCACTTCGGTTAAAAAGGTGGGCGTGCCGCCGCCTAAATGCAGTTGATTAATTTGCTTGCTCTTTAACAGCGGAGCATACAGCGACATTTCCTGCGCTAAGGCATCAAGATAGGTATCGGCTTTATGCTGATGGCGGGTAATGACTTTATTGCAGCCGCAGTAATAACAAAGCTTGTGGCAAAACGGGATATGCAAATACAGGCTAAGCTCAGCCGGACTTTGGCTGACCGCCTCCAGTATTTGCACCGGATCAAAGTTGCTACTAAGCGCCAGCGCCGTTGGATACGAGGTATAACGCGGGCCGTTAATATTGTACTTGCTGATTAACTTCGGGTCCCATTTGATACGTTGCATTATTACCTCTGCTATTGCTTTGCTGTTTTGTGTTTGGACAGCTCGCTTACTGGCGGCCAGTATAAAAGCGAATGAAAAATCTAAGTTTGATCTATCGCAGGCTTAGCGGAGCTTAATGTGGTTTGTTGTTGCGCTAACCAGTTTAGACCGCCCGATATCCCCGGCGGTAAGCGTTCTGGCCCTATACTGTCCAACAGGTTTTTGCAGTACAAACCCAGCTCGGTATCACCCAGCATTTGTAACCGACGGCGGAAAAATAACGTATCCGGATCGGTGGTATTGCTTATCATGGCAATAAAATCAGCCAGTTCAGCTTTTAATAACAGGTCTTGTTGCGCGGGCATCAGCTGCACCTGCAAGCTACTGCCATCCAGGCTAATACCAAATTCCAGACCGATATCGGCAACATTGATCACCACCGACTTGTGCTGCATAAAATTAAGCTCACCGCTACTGAGCTCAGGCTGGAAAAACCGGTTTAATGCCAACTGTAACATGCAGCTTTGCATTCCCTTTGGCGCACAGCGGGTAAGCTGGCGTAACATTGGGGGTAGTGCCGCTACCAACTTAGAGTTAACCCTTTTAATATCAAACATATAAAAGCCTTAGTGTCCGTTATCGTCCTATAATAAAACCACAGTACCGACCCCTTAGCTATGCCCTGTCGGAGGTAGCTGAGATAACTAATAAATTAATGAGGCGACAAATGGAGCTGCTCTGCCCTGCTGGCAGTATGCCGGCGTTAAAGGCGGCCATTGAACATGGCGCCGACGCCGTGTATATCGGCTTAAAAGATGACACCAACGCCCGTCACTTTGCCGGGCTGAATTTTGACGAAGCCAGACTGAAAGATGCGGCGCGCTATGCTCATCAGCATGGTAAAAAATTACATGTGGCCATTAATACCTTTGCCCATCCGGATAACTATCAGCGCTGGCAGCAGGCGGTGGATGTTGCTGCCAATGCTGGCGCCGACGTGCTTATTCTGGCTGATATTGCCGTGCTGGCCTATGCCGCTGAGCGCTACCCTAAGCTGGAGCGGCATTTATCAGTGCAGGCTTCTGCAACCAATGCCGCGGCAATAAATTTTTACCGGCAGTTTGATATCAGCCGCGTCGTGTTACCGCGCGTGCTATCGATGCAGCAAGTGCGCGCTCTGGCCCGCAGCTGCGACATTGATCTTGAAGTGTTTGCTTTTGGCAGCCTGTGTATCATGGCCGAAGGCCGCTGTTATTTAAGCTCGTATATGACCGGTCAGTCACCTAATACCGCAGGTGCCTGCTCACCTGCGGCTTTTGTTAACTGGCAGGATAACGACGGCACGCTGGAGTCGCGCTTAAACGGTATTTTAATTGATCGCTTTGCCCCGAATGAAACAGCTGGCTACCCCACCCTGTGCAAGGGTCGCTTTACTGTGGGCGATGACACTTACCATGCGCTGGAAGAGCCAACCAGCCTTAACACCCTGGACTTACTGCCACAGCTGTATGCCGAAGGCATTAGCTCTTTGAAAATAGAAGGCCGCCAGCGCAGCCCGGCCTATGTGGCCCAAATTACCAAAGTTTGGCGTGCTGCCATCGATGCAGTAAAAAGCGCCCCCGATCATTTTAATGTACAACCAAAGTGGCAGCAGGTGTTGGCAGGTCTGGCTGAAGGCAGCCAGACCACGCTTGGCGCTTATCATCGGAAATGGAAATAACAGCTATGCAATTCTCATTAGGCCCGGTGCTTTATTTCTGGCCCAAAGCACAAATACTGCAGTTTTATCGCGAGGTGGCTGACAGCGACGTTGACATTGTTTACCTTGGCGAAACGGTCTGTAGTAAAAGGCGTGAGCTGAAATATGCCGATTATTTTGCGCTGGGGCAAATGCTGCGTGAAGCCGGCAAGCAGGTTTGTTTATCGTCTATGACCTTATATGAAGCGCCAAATGAGTTAAGAGAGCTGCGAAAATATGTTGATAACGGCGAGTTTTTAGTCGAAGCCAATGACGTTGGCGCCATCAGCATGTTGCAGGAGCAATGCCTGCCGTTTGTCGCAGGCGCCGCCATTAATTGCTACAACCAGCATACATTACGCCGCTTAATCAGCATGGGCATGACCCGCTGGGTGATGCCGGTAGAATTATCCGGCCAGTGGTTAAGCGATGTATTAAGCCAGAGTCTGGTAACTGATATCCGCGATTGCTTTACTACCGAAGTATTTAGTTTTGGTCATTTGCCGCTGGCGTGGAGCGGTCGCTGTTTTACTGCCCGCTCTGAGAACCGCAGTAAAGATCAGTGTGAATTGTGCTGCATTAATTATCCGCAGGGGCGCGAAGTAAAAAGCCAGGACGGTACTCAGGTCTTTGTGTTAAACGGTATTCAGACGCAATCGGGTTACCGTTACAATTTGATAAACCAGCTACCCGCTATGCAAAACCTGGCAGATATTGTACGGTTAAGCCCACAACAAACCGGCACTTTTGACTGGCTGGCTAAATTTAAGGCCAATCTTGATGGCAGCGCGCCGCAGCAACTAAACGCTACCGATAGTAATGGCTTCTGGCTGCAACTGGCAGGGATGGCCTGCGGTTAGTTAGCAAAAAAGTACAGTGCTGACGCAGATTATCTAAGTGAGAATCGACTTACTCTAAGCTAACCGTTGCAGGCCCGGACGGCCGAATCGAGCCCCCAGGGATGGGTTCACGGCGTGTTAGCGTGGGTAAGTCGGTTCGTCTTATTTAACAAAACTTGGAATTTTAATGACTAATCAAATCGCCAAAATTGGCATAGTTACAGTAAGCGATCGGGCCAGTGCCGGCATTTACGAGGATTTATCCGGTAAGGCAATTATCGACACTTTAACAGACTATTTAAGCAGCGACTGGCAGGCAGAGTACCGGCTGATCCCGGATGAGCAGCCTTTAATCGAGCATATTCTTCGTAAACTGGCTGATGAACAGGGTTGCTGTTTAATTGTCACAACCGGTGGCACTGGCCCAGCAAAACGCGACGTTACGCCCGAAGCAACCGAAGCCGTGTGTGAGCGGATGATGCCTGGCTTTGGTGAGCTGATGCGCACGGAATCCTTAAAATATGTGCCCACGGCCATATTGTCGCGTCAAACCGCCGGCCTGCGCGGCAGCTGCCTTATTATTAATCTGCCGGGTAAACCCAAAGCCATTCGCCAGTGTTTAGATGCGGTATTTCCGGCGGTGCCCTACTGCATTGATTTAATGGATGGACCTTTTTTGCAGTGCGATGAAGATGTGATTAAGCCGTTTCGACCAAAAAAATAGCAGTGTGGAACATAGTGCCGCAGCCATTAGCTCCGGCACGATTTGTAACTTAGCGTTGATATTCTCCAACGCGTTCAGGTTGATATAACACTTCGAGAATTTCTACCGTGCGGCTCTGACCATTTGGCATCGGCCATTCCAGTGACTGACCAACAGCTAACCCCAGTAACGCACTCCCCACAGGAGCGAAAATCGATATCTGATGTTCACTTTTAGCATCTTGCGGATATACCAGTGTTTTCTCAAACACCTTGCTATCACCGGCGAATTTAAAACGCACTGTAGAATTCATACTAACTACATCTGCTGGCATATTAACCGGCTCAACAATAGTTGCGCGGTCTAACTCACTCTCCAGCGTTTCGAGTTCTGGCGTCATCCGAGGCACTTTTTCAATCAGCGCTTCTATTCTGTCCATGTCGACAGCGGAAACAGTAATGGTAGGTTTTGAACTCATTAAACACTCCTGAAAATGACAGCCTTTGAAAAAAAGAAAAGCCCGCCGGCACTGGCCGTCGGACTTTTACACAATCTGAACGTTATAACGCCACAGCCTCAAAAAAGCAAGTTAACCACGAAGCAAAAACAACCACACCACCAGCAATAACGTGATAAACCAGAAACCCGATAACAGCTGCCAGAAAAGCAGCGGGTTGGTTTTGTGTTGTTGTTTAACTTCCTCGTGCAAAAATGCCGGGTTTGGTTGTTGTAAATCGGTCAGTAGCTGATTAATACTCTGATAGCGCTGCGATAAATCTAAACTCACCCCTTTTTGTAAGGCCCGGTCGAACCAGGTTGGAATGACCGGGTTAAACTGGCTGCTACTGCGATAACGCAGTTTGTCGTAATCGGCCGCCGTGCGGCAATTTTCAACGGTTTGACCATAAGGTAAATGACCACCACTGAACAGCTCGTACGCAATGGTAGCCAGCGCATAAATATCGCCCTGGACGCCAGAGTTATGCCCAAGCAGATAGTGTGGATCAGAATAAGCGGCGGTACCCAGTGCCGTTTCATGCTGCAGCGCGCTGTATATTTCCGCCAGACCAGCCACATAGACTGAGCCAAAATCAACAATTTTCAAGCTGCCATCTTCCAGGTAAATAATATTGCCGGGCTTTAAATCCTGATGGATAGCACCCATCCGGTGGAAAGCTTTTAAACCTTCGGCAATTTGTTTTACCAGCTTAATTGCCAATGCCGGTTTTAACGGTTTGGGTTGGGTCTCAAACCATTGCTCTAAACTCTGGCCCGGCAAATACTCCATCAGGTAGTATAAAAAGGTCCGTGGCCGGTGCTGGCGCACTACCTTTACCACGTAGTCTGACTCTATCCGCAGGCCGATCCATTCTTCGCGGATAAAACGATCAATATAAAGAACATCATCATCGTAGTTCAGTGAAGGGCATTTCAGCACCATTTGCCGGGCAGTGCTTTTTACAGCAGCGCTCTCATCTTCAACCAAATATAAATGGCTGCGGCTGCTGGCAAATAATTCGCGCAGTACTTTATAACCATCCAGCTTCATGCCGGGGCTAAGCGCCGGCGGAAATGGCAGCCTTGTCAGATGCTGATTTAAATCATCCAGGCTTTGCTCAGGCAGTGCCGTTATTTCAAGCAAAATCAGGCTGATATTATCATCACTGTCCTGCGCTAACGCCTGCTGCTTAAGCTGCTGCGCGGTTTGCTGTAAATCGACCGCGGCTGACACTGCCTGCTGCAGTGCATCCGGGCTGATAAAATCAGACAGGCCATCGGAGCACAGTAAAAAGCGGTCACCCATTCTAATGCTGATACTACCGTGCTGTAACTCGATGTGGGCATCCATCCCCAGGGCCCGGCCGAGAAACTGACGTTGCTCTGATAATATCGTGGTATGGTCCTGACTAAGTTGCACCAGCACGCCTTCGCGCCAGTGATACAAGCGGCTATCGCCAATATGAAAAAAATGCGCGGTCTGCGATTTCAGTACCAGCGCGGTAAATGTCGTCAGGTAGCCTTTTTGGTTGTGCGCAAACTGATGGCTCAGCTCGTACAACTCATTGTTAATGGTTGCCAGCAACTGCTCGGCACTATAGGCCACCGACCAGCTATCCGGCGTCTGACAGTATTCACGGCAAAACCGGCTTACCGCCCGCTCGCTGGCTTGCCGGCCAGCCTCCGCTGTGCTTACGCCATCGGCCAGGGTAAAACAGGCGCCTTTGTAAGTTAACAGGTGAGGATCGGCGGGTATATCAACCGCCACAGCATCTTCGTTGGCCGGCTTAACGCCGGCCTCGCAAATACTGCTATAGCAAAGTTGCAGCTCAGATCCCGACACCTGTTAATCCTTATTTAACCAGCAACACGCCTAACCAACGTTTATCCGAAACACAGTACCGTCTTCCCCTACTTCGGTAATATGACCTTTGGGATCATCTAAAAACATTACCGCTACCAGGCCAACCAGGGCAGATGCCGCTATCACATAGAAAAACAAACTGTAGCTGACATAACTTAGCACTGTTAAATAAACGACTGCACCAACGTTACCATAGGCACCGGCCATACCGGCAATCTGGCCGGTCATGCTGCGTTTAATCAGAGGCACTATAGCAAATACCGCGCCTTCTCCGGCCTGAACAAAAAAGCTGCAAGCCATCGTTGCCAGCACTGCCAGCGGGATCCACCAGTGGCTGTCCATCAGCCCCATTAAGAAGTAGCCTGCCGCCAGACCACCAATTAAGATCAGCATACTTTTACGCCGGCCAAATTTATCGGAAAACCAGCCGCCCATCGGCCGTGACACTAAATTCATAAAGGCAAAACCCGACGCCAGTAAACCGGCTTTTACCGCACTTAAACCGTCAAAGGTTTCCAGAAAATACAATGGCAGCATAGATACCACTGCCAGCTCAGAGCCAAAAGTAGCAAAGTAGGCAATATTTAATATCCCCACCTGCTTAAAACTGTATTTATCGGTCTCTGGCACCCCAACCCGTAAATGTTCGGCATTAATCCGCCAGGTTTGCTGGGTTTGGACGATAAATAACAGCAATAATACACCCCACAACGTATACATCATATTGACAGAGAATAAATTAACCCCGGCCGGTGATAAACGCCAGGCCAGCATGCCCAATGCCAGATGCATCGGAATATTCATCAGAATAAGGCCCCACAGCGCACCCCAGCTTGTCACCACCATAGCGCCGGTTTTTTTCGGTTTAAAATACATTGAGCCTTTGGGGGTATTGCGGGCAAATTTATAAAATATCAGCGAATACACTGCACTTATCACCCCGACAGTGCCAATCGCATACCGCCAGCCATTTTCGCCGCCATAAGCCAGTGCCAATAGCGGTAAGCTCATTGCTGCTGCGGCAGAGCCAAAATTGCCCCAGCCACCATATATACCCTCTGCCGTTCCTACCTGATGGTGCGGAAACCACTCGCCGACCAGACGAATGCCAACTACAAAACCGGCACCGACAAAGCCAAGTAAAAAGCGAAATAACGCCAGCGCGGCATAGGTATCGGCAAAAGCAAAGCCGATACACAGCACTGCTGAGATAAACAGCAGCAAAGAATACATAATCCGCGGACCATAGCGGTCTACCAGCATGCCCACTACTATCCGTGCCGGGATCGTTATGGCCACGTTTAAAATCAGCAGTGCTTTAACCTGCGCATCGGTAAGGGCAAGCGCTTCTTTAATATGAATAAGCAAAGGTGCGTGGGCAAACCACATTACAAAAGTCAAAAAGAATGCAAACCAGGTAAGGTGCAGCATTTTTATTTTTTGTTCGGCAAAATTAAGCAGGTTTAACCCGCTGCCGCTATTTGTTGATAAAGCAGGGCCAGCCATAACATCCTCCAAAGGATTATCACTAAACTGCAGCCAGTGTAGAGAGACTGAAACCGAAAATCATTGATATAAAACAAAGCAGAAATTTTATTTTCATATAAAAAACAACAATATACCACCTTATAGGTAGTGGCATTGCCGATGCAAATGCAGGGTATTGCGGCACTTACTACCTACTTCGGTCAGGCCGGCACTTTTATCCACGCCAGCATAGCGCGTCAGAGGTACACCCTCTTCGCTGCAGCAGTGGGCCACTTTGACGTTACACTAACGGTTAATACTGTTTGCCGGATGTATAGTTATGCCGCAACCTGCTGCCACCTCGTTGAAACAGGCGACACTGCCTGGTGCTAACCTGGCGTTATTGTTGGCAACCCTGGCTTTTGCTGCCTGCTTTTCCGTCTGGACCTTGTACGCTGTAATGGGCATTGCCCTGCAACAACAACTTGGCCTTAGCGCGACCCAATACGGCATACTGCTGGCAGCACCGATATTAAGTGGTGCCATCCTCCGATTGCCGCTCGGTATTCTGGCCGACCGCTATAGTGCGCGACTGTTATGGCTCTACCAGATGCTGGCTGTGCTGCCCGCTTTATTACTGCTGCCGACCGTGCAAAGCTTCACTGGTTATTTATTGCTGGGATTGTGGTTTGGGATTAGCGGCGTGTCTTTTACCTTTGGGGTGCGCTATGTCAGTCAGTGGTTTGCTTCCAGCCGTCAGGGCCGGGCGCTTGGCCTGTTCGGTGTTGGCAATGCCGGGGTGGCGATTACCTTTGTTCTGGTTCCTTTGCTGATAGATCACGCCGGCTGGCAATGGGTTGGACCGGTTTATGCCGGCGGACTGTTGGCAATCAGTCTGCTGTTTGCCTTGCTGGCACCAAAAGAACCGCTGCAGAGCACTCAGGCCAGACCCAAGGGGCTGAGTTTGCGTCAGCTATGCGCTGACGCGCGGATTTGGCGATTCTCATTGTATTATTATTTTGTGTTCGGCAGTTTTTTAGCCTTGTTGTTATGGTTACCGCAATATTATATGCAGGCCTACGCCATGGACGCGCGGCAAGCGATGGCCTTTACTCTGTTTTTTGTCGCCACGTCTTCAATGATGCGGGCGCTGGGCGGCTGGTTCTCTGACCGTTACGGCGGCCGTGCCGTAAACTGGAGTGTGTTCTGGGTTTGTATAGTTTGCTTGTTTTTTCTAAGTTACCCGCCCACTACCCTGATTATTCACGGCCTGGAAAAAGATGTACAACTGGAAATAGGTATTAATGTCTGGTGGTTTACCCTACTGATTTTCATTATCGGCGTGGCGCAGGGTTTTGGCCGGGCCAGCGTGTATAAAGTCATTCACGATTACTATCCGCACCATATGGGCAGCGCTGGTGGTTTTGTTGCCGCTATCGGCGCCCTGGGCGGCTGTACTCTGCCCATCCTGTTTGGTGTGGCGCAGGATGTGCTCGGCATCGTCACCGGCTGCTTTATGATTTTATATGGCGTGTTAGCGCTTTGTATGATCACTATGTTCTTTGCGAACCAGGCAGCGCAATATCGACAAAAACTGGCTGCCGCCCGCGCAGATAATTTTCTTTACAACGAGGACTCACCTTTATGATGGGGATAAACCATGCAAATTACTGATCTGGCAACTGAGCAGAAGCTGTCACCGTTGTTACGCCAGGCGTTCCGGCCAATGTTTTTAATGGGGGCTGCCTTTAGTGCCATCGCGATGCTGTTATGGGGCCTGACGCTTTTTGGCGTCATTCAGCTTAAACCCTTTGCCAATGTGCTGTTCTGGCATAGTCATGAAATGTTGTTTGGTTTTGTTGCCGCCATTATTATCGGCTTTTTACTTACCGCAGTACAAAACTGGACCGGCTTGCGGGCACCTCATGGCAAAAGCCTGCTGTTTATTAGTCTGCTATGGCTGGCGGGCCGCTTACTGTTGCTGTTTGGACAAGGATTGCCGGTATATCTGGTGGCGCTGATTGATCTGAGCTTTTTACCGGTTTGCGCCTATCTGCTGGCCAGGCCGTTATTGCAAACAGGACAAAGCAGAAATTTGTTTTTTATCCCGGTGCTGCTGTTACTCAGTGCCTGTAATGCATTAATGTATATCGGCGTCGCGACTAACCGCTTTGAGCTTATTCAACTGGGCAGTCAGAATGCGGTTTGGCTGATTACCTTACTGATGGCCATTGTCGGTGGTAGGGTATTGCCAATGTTTACAGCCAATGGCACCCAAACCCCAAAGGTGGAAGCCTTACTTTGGCTCGATCGCGCCGCATTGGCTTCTCTGTGGCTTATTTTTGTGCTGCATTTTTTTGCCTTAACCAAGTATCTGCCAGCCATGGCAATCAGTGGCTTATTTGCAGTTAGCGCCTCCTTAACCGCGTTACGCTGTCTGCGCTGGAAAATATGGATCACCTTAAAAGTGCCGCTGCTTTGGTCGCTGCATCTGGCCTACTGGTGTATTCCAATTGGCCTGGCACTATACAGCGCCCGCTATGCTGGTTTTAATATCAGCAATAGCATCGCGCTGCATGCGTTAACCGCTGGCGCTATGGGCAGTATGATTTTAAGCATGATGGCAAGGGTGTCGCTGGGTCATAGCGGTCGTATGCTGAAACCACACACCGTGATGTCAGTGGCATTTTTGCTAGTACTGGCCGCAGCGATAAGCCGCACCTTGCTGATCTGGCTGTGGCCAGCGCAGACGATGCAGTGGCTGTGGTTGGGTGTCGGCGGTTGGGTGCTGGCCTATTTACTTTATGTACTGGTATATTTCCCGGTGCTTACCACCCCAAGGCCAGATGGCCGGCCGGGTTAAAGCAACATTACCGCCAACGCGAAGGTTAGAACCCTGAATAGTTGTCACAGAGTGTCTGAGCGAGTGCGTAGCGAGCGAGTTGCTGTGACAAGCTCTGAAGGCGTTGTAACCGCAGATGGCACGCCGCTTGCCATTCTTATCACCGGTACCCCTGAAGGGGTATCTGTCCAGCAGCTTTGATTTATATCAAGTCGCGTATTGCCATGGCCTCTACACTGACTAAATAGTCTGACCACACTATTTAGCATCAGGAGCCTGCTATGAACACAAAATACAACGACAAGCCTTTAGTCTATTCCTGCTCAGGTTGCTCTAATGTCGCGCAGCTAGCCAATGATCTTGCGGTCGTACTCGATCGTGAAGGCTCAGCCCAAATGTCCTGTATTGCCGGAGTTGGCGGCAAGGTAAAGCAATTGGTAAAAGTTGCCCAGTCCGGCCGGCCAATTCTTGCTGTCGATGGCTGCCCGCTTAACTGTGTAAAACAAACCCTGGCCACGGTAGATGTGGTGCCAACCTGGCATATTGAATTAACGTCAATGGGTTATAAAAAACGCGACCATGAAAACTGTGATTTAGGTGATGCTTATAACCTGTTGCAAATGGTACATAGCGATATTCTGCCACAGGCGACAAAACCGGCGCAGCGTTAAACACTGCAAGCCATTAACCACTAGTCACTAGCCATTAGCCACAAACCGAACAGCCCGGGTCTTTATTTATACCAAACTGGCGCCATTGGCTGGTCAAAGCGTCAAATAACTGCAACTTGCCATACAGCGGCGTGCCCACTTCCGCCAGGATTTTTACCGCCTCCAGTGCCTGCATTGTGCCAATAACCCCCACTACCGGGCTCAAAATACCGGCTTCCATACAACTTAATTGCTGCTCACCAAATAACTGGCTTAAGCAGTGATAACAAGCCGTGTCGCCTTGCATGCTGAAGCTGGCAACCTGGCCTTCAAAGCGGATCGCCGCGCCTGATACCAGCGGCACTTTGGCCTTAACACAGGCGGCGTTAATGGCATTGCGGGTGACGAGGTTATCGCTGCAATCGAGTACCAGTGAAAATTGCGGTATCAGCTCAGCTAAATCCTCCGCAGTTAAACGTTGCTGCAACGCTTCAATATCAATTTCAGCATTTAACTGGCGCAAACCCGCGGCAGCCTGTTGCACTTTACTATGGCCAATATCAACTTCGCGATACAAAATCTGGCGTTGCAGGTTACTGCGGTCAATAATGTCATCATCTACCAGAGTAATCCTGCCAATACCGCTGGCAACTAAATAAGGCGCAGCAGCACAACCAAGGCCTCCCATGCCGACCAGCAACACCGAGCTTGCCAGCAATGCCTCCTGCCCCCGAAAATCTATTGCCGGCAGCATCAGCTGGCGGCTGTAACGCATTGCCTGCTGCGGGCTAAGCTCTGACGGATTAGTCGGTTTTGTCATAATTATTATCCTGAGTAACGTGTTCCGGACGACGCCATAGCCAAATTGCCACCAGCAGCAAAAAACAGGGTAGCAGCAGCCTTAGTAGCAGCGGAGCCTGAGATAATTGTAACAGCACAACACTGAGCAGCATCATGGCCGTGGCCAGGTATTTGGCGCGACGCGGTACCACCCCATTCTGGCGCCAGGCCAGAATGGGTGGGCCTAGTTGCGGATGTGCCAGCAAACGCTGCTCCAGGGCTGGCCAGCCTTTACCTGACGACCAGGCGCTAAGCAAAATAAAAGGTACCGTCGGCAGGCCCGGCAAGGGTATGCCTAACAGCCCCAGCGCTAAGCTGACAATGGCCAGTGCCCGCCAGCACAGCATCCGGCTATAGTGCCACATTATGTCTTTTACCATTCATTTAAGGCCCAACCTTTGTGCCAGCTTATGCAGGTTGCTGGGATCAAGCTCCAGCTGACGGGCAGCTAACGACCAGCTGCCATTGTGCTGGCTTATTGCCTGTTGAATCATTTGTCGTTGCAGTTGGTTGACCGCTTGCTTTAAAGGGATACCGCTTAATTGCAGCACCTCATTTGTTTCATTGTGTGCAATGGCTGAGGGCACGGTATCCAGATCAAGCAATGCCGCCTCCAGAGTAACAATGTCAGTGCGGGATGCGCCATGACTTAATGCTTTAATCGCCGCCCGGCTTATTACATGCTCCAGTTCCCGTACATTTCCCGGCCAGTCGTAACTTAATAACGCAAGTTCAGCGTCAGCGGATAATCTGAGCGCCCGAAGCCCCAACCGGCTGCGATTGAGCTCCAGAAAATGACCTGCCAATAGCGGAATATCATCCGGCCGTTCGCGCAGCGGTGGAATTGGCAACGGGTAAACCGATAAGCGATGGTATAAATCGGCCCGAAATTCACCACTTTTAACCTGTTGTTTTAAATCCCGGTTCGTTGCCGCCACCAACCGTACATTTACCTGGCGGGTTTTGTCTGAACCGAGGCGTTGGATCTCACCGTCTTGTAGTACCCGCAGCAATTTCGCTTGCACTGATAGTGGCAGCTCGCCTACTTCATCTAAAAACAAGGTTCCGCCGTCTGCCGCCTCAAATCGGCCTGCCCGCTCACTGTGGGCCCCCGAGAAAGCGCCTTTGTTATGACCAAACAGTTCACTTTCTGCCAGGCTTTCGGGCAGGGCCGCGCAGTTAATATAAATCATTGGCTTCATTGCGCGGGCGGAACTGCGGTGCAAATGACGGGCAAACAGCTCCTTCCCGACACCGGTTTCACCCAGCAGCAAAACCGGAAGATCAGAGCTTGCTACCACAGTTAATTCCTGCAGAATTTGGCGCAAGACTTTACTCTGGCCAATCAGCTCATAGCGTTGTTTGGCGGCGGGTTCATATTGCTGCTCATCGGCCTGATGATTGAGACGCAAAGCCCGGTTAGCTTGCTCCAGCTCCGTCATCCGCACTGCGGCTTCTACCAGCAAACTGTAGCGCTGCAGCTCGTAAATCGCAGCCTGAGAAAAGCTGCCAGCCTGCAACGCATCCAGAGTAAGAGCCCCCCAACAACGCCCCTCGATGTAGAGTGCAATACCCATACAATCATGCACAGGCAGCGCCTGGCCGGGTTGCTCTGCTAACAGGCCATCGTAAGG
This sequence comes from Arsukibacterium sp. UBA5043, assembly GCA_002415085.1. GTDB lineage: Bacteria > Pseudomonadota > Gammaproteobacteria > Enterobacterales > Alteromonadaceae > Alishewanella. The sequence continues at coordinate 146,994 of DIBV01000017.1, forward strand.
GTCGGGTAATTCAGACTCAGGCTCAAACCTGACGGGGTTACGGCTGGCCAGAATGGCTGCCAGCCTCGGGTGCTGCGCTACCACAAATCGGCGGCCCTGGGCTTCCCGCACCAGGCCATGCAATGCCACAGGTTTAAGCACGTCATGTTCCAGCCTGAGCAGGCCTACTGCACCGCAGTTAAAATGGCTTCGCAGGGTACTCACTAGGCGCTGCAACCGCACGGCCGCAGGTAAATCTGTTACCAAATCAGCAATTAGACTTTCTTCCAGCATGGTATTTTTTACCCTTGGGTAGATATTACCCTTAATTAACCGGGTGCAATTTACCACAGTGCAAAATAAAGCTATATAAATCAAAGGAGGTAGTTTTGGCCTGACTCTTGCCATTTAAGGGTAACCGTAACTCAACACGGTCCTTTTTATTTAGCAAGCAGGAGTTAGTATGTCACTCACCCATGTATCATTTTTAGACCAGTCTTTAGGCCAGATAGCCACTACCATTGCCGGTGCTACCGCGGTATTTCATCAGTACAAACTGGATTTTTGTTGCGGCGGTCAACATAGCCTGCGTGAAGCACTGGCTGCAAAAGAGCTTGATGCAACGCCGATCCTAAGTGCTCTGAAGCAATTACAACAACAAGACGGCGAGATAACCGACTGGCGCAGCAAACCGGTTAAGGAGCTTATCGAGCATGTCCTGTTTCGTTTCCATCAGCGCCACCGCCTGCAACTACCCGAAGTTATCCGTCTGGCCAGACGGGTTGAACATGTTCATGCTGACGATCCGAATTGCCCGACCGGACTGACCCAACACCTGGAGGACATGTATCAGGAGCTGGAAAGCCATATGGTAAAAGAAGAGCAGATTTTATTTCCAATGCTGGCAGGCGGCATTTATCCGGCAGGGCCGATTAGCGTAATGGAAGAAGAGCACCTGCAACATGGGGATGCCCTGGAAACACTGGATAAACTGACCAATAACATTACGTTACCGGCCGATGCCTGCAATACCTGGACAGCACTGTATCTGGCGTTGCAGGAGCTGAAAGAAGACTTAATGCAGCATATTTTACTGGAAAACCAAATTTTGTTTGTCCAGCCTGAAATTACTGCTCACGGTGATGACCGCCAGATGTGCTGCGGCAGTTGTCAGTAATTGCCATTTATGGCTATAACCTGGGTTCAGGTGCCTGACAGTCATCGGCATCACCGCTGGGACGCACCCGGTTGCGTCCCTCAGATTTGGCTGCATAAAGACATCTGTCTGAGCGGTTTATCAGCTGCTCCGGACTGGAGTCACTATCGCATAATGTTGCCACACCAATGCTGACGGTAACACCAAATGCCCCTTGCGGACTGTCAAATACCAGCGCAGCCACAGCCTGACAGAGTCGCTGCGCCAGTTGACGTGCTGACTGCAAATTACTTTGTGGCAACAATATCGTAAACTCTTCGCCGCCCATTCGGGCAAAACAATCGCTTGCTCGAATTTCCGGTGTGACAACCCTGACAAATTCTTTAAGCACTCTGTCACCAGTGGCATGACCATACTGGTCATTTATCTGTTTAAAGTGGTCAAGATCGAGCATCAATACGCTTAACTGATGCCGGTAACGCTGCGCCCGACGGTATTCATCCTCCAGCCGCCCCATAAATACCCGCCGGTTGGAAATGCCTGTCAGTGGATCAGTTTGTGACATAACCATTAGCTGATCAGTCATCCGCTGCATTTCGGTAACATCACGATAAAACCAGATCCGTCCCCAGTAGTTATCGTCTGGTCCATGCAAACCTCTTGAGTAACGCTCCAGGATCCGGCCATCTTTCATCTGGATCCGTATCCCCAGCTCCTCCTCGTGCAGCGATAAGTATAATTCCCTGATGCGCTGCACAAAGCCATCTGGCTCAGCCAACTGCTCCATCACTGACCGAAGTGCCGCCTCGCCGTCCCGCTGCGCCATCACCGTCTCAGGAATATTCCATATTTCCAGAAAACGGCGGTTCCAGGTTTTTATCTGATTATTGGCATCGACCACCAGAATGCCGTCAGGCGATTCATCCAGATAAACACTCATCACCGTAGACTGATAACGCGCCTCCAGCTCAAGATGCACCTGATCACTAATCTCATAAGCAGTGCCCAGCAAGCGGCTAACCCTGCCTGTTTCATCCAGAGAAGGCACCAGGTATGTCTGCCAGTATGTACGCCCTATAGGCAAATCGAGCGTTTCCCGGTAGTCAGTAGCAGTCTTATTTTCAATACAACGACGATAATTAGCCTTAAGTTGAGCCACTGTGCCAGGTGCAAGCAATTCTTCCACCCGTCGGCCGGCAACCTTATCGTGTTTCATACCACTATGCTGCTCGTGCCGGGCATTAATCGCCGCCAGCCTGAATTCATCTGCCGAGATTACGTCAATCACAAAAGCCGCGACACCAAGATAATCCAGCATTTGCCGCAACTCAGCAGGGTTACTGTTAACACTTATCTCTTTCATCTTAGCGCAGTGACGCCAGATAGTTATCGTCAATCCGGTTAGCAATGAACTGAACTAAATGCGCAGTCAAAGTAAAACAGTTGAAATTTGCGGCTAACACATTCTTCGCCCCGCCTCATTTAGCCAACTGTCCAGACCGTATCTTTCAATGCTTTGCAAAATGCGCTCTGGCCTGCCCCAGTCATCCCAGTCAATATCAGTCATCGGCATTACCCTGCATTGCTGTGTGGCGTTTTGCAGCACGTCTTTAGAGAAGTCCAGCTCTGGCATATATTTAAAAGTATCGCTAATTGCTTTGTCGACAGCTTCTTTTTGCATACAACTGAAGCGTACTTCCAGGGTAAGACGATGCAGATACAAAAAGCAGTGGAAAAATTTCGGATGTAATGCCCTGGCAAGTTGCCATAGCAATTCGCCCTTAGCGGCGATAATCATTGTGCTCCACAATGCATTGTTACTAAACAGACGCCGGGCTTGATGATTATCAGGTTTCTCGAAAAATGCCATAACCGGCTGTAAAGGTGTAACTTCGGTTGGCTCACTGCCTGACAATTCGACCACCGATTCAATCCAGCCAAAGTCGGGGTTGGGCCAGCGCGCTTCAGCACCTAGTAATATCAGATGCTCAGGATCGGTGGCGGCATAAGCAAGTGCCTGTGCCGCCAGCACCACAAAACGCTCTTCAGGGAAAATAAAGTGATCCGAGGGCATAATGATCACACTGGCATCGGGATCCAAGGCCAGAATATGAGCTAACGCCAGGTAAACAGCCGCTGCAGTGCCATTATGTTCAGGTTGATAAAGCACTGTTCCGGGAATAGTATTGCTGTTCAGTTCGTCAAAATACATCGCCTGATCAGCTACTGATACCGTGACAATATTGGCGCTGCCGACAAGTTGCCGGGCTCTTTCCCAGGTATATTCCAGCATGGAATGTTCGCCAAAAAAGCGACAAAACTGTTTAGGTCGGTAACTACCCAGCCAGTCGTTAATCGCTTCACGCATCCTTTCCCCCCGTCCGCCAGCCAGCACTATGGCCCAGTGTTTGCCGCGGGATTCAGCTTGGCGAATTTCGTTAGCAGCAGTGATATTGCTGCCGAGTGTTCCGAACTGGGCGCTGGTACCGTTTTTAACGACAGTCATATATCCTCCAGATAACCATTTTAAAAATTGTCTTGGCAGGCTGAACTGCGTACCTGATTTGTTCTCTTTAGCTAAAGCGGTTAAGTCGAACAGTAAGCGGCAAGATAGCGCACTGACTGTGATTATTAGTTGAGTGTACGGAGTATTGGCGGCCAACTGCATCAGGCTGAGCCGGAATAGCCTGTAAGAAAACGCCCTATAAAACGGGGTGATAATTAGCGTTAAGGAATATAAAGACTACAATTATTTGCATTAAAGTATGCACACGCGATTAACATGCCTTCAACACCGGATACCGATGGCGAAGAACTGCAGGCCATTTTAAGTACCATGAGCGATGTGGTGATTACAGCTGATTATCACGGCACTGTAATGCGGGTAAATCCGGCGATTGAAAAACTATTCGGTTATCTGCCGGCTACTCTGATTGGTCAGAATATCTCGGTACTGATGCCTGAGGCATATGCCAGTGCACACGATGGCTACATGGCGCGCTATCTGCAATCTGGTGTAGCCAGAATAATCGGTACCGGCCGCGAACTGGTGGCCAGGCACAGAGATGGTCATTTGTTTCCTATCCATATCGCAGTCAGCAAACTGGAGCAGTACCCGCTGTTTGTTGCGGTGATCCGCGATATGTCCGAGCTGGTTAAGTTAGAAAAAGAAGCGTTACTTATCAGCGAAATAGAGCGTAATCGGATCAGCAGAGAGCTGCATGATGAACTGGGTCAGAACCTGTTAGGTTTGACCATGCAACTACAGGTCATTACTAAACAGCTAGCCGGAAATGATAATCAGCTTCAGCTGCAACTACAAAACCTTAGTCGTGGGTTGGCACAAAATGTTAGCAATATCAGAGCCATTATCAGTGAACTTGCTACCGTCGAGTTAGAAGAGCAGGGTTTGCAAAGTGCCTTAAACACTTTTGTTAAGCTCTGCAATAACTATAACAAAGCGAAAGTAACCTTAACCTGTGAAGGACAAAAACCGGCAGAAGATTATACTGTTAGCATAAATTTGTACCGGATTGCCCGCGAAGCCATTTACAACGCCCTGAAACATGCCGATGCCAGTCAGATAGAGGTGTCTCTGAAAGAGCAAGATACGCGTATCGAGCTTATTATTAAAGACAATGGCAAAGGCTTACCGCCAGAATTGAATGTCCGGGACGGCCGGCTGATTAACACCGGGCATGGCCTGCGCAATATTCATTTTCGGGCCCATGTTATCGGGGCCCAGCTGACAATCAGCTCTTCTGCAGCTACTGGCACCCGGATTGAATGTCTTTATAACAGACCTGGCGTCAAACCCAGTTTAATCAGAGAAAACATATGAGCAACCTGTTATTAATAGATGATCATCCGGTTTTCCGTTGTGGCCTGGCAGCGCTTATTCAGGCCGAACCCGATCTTAAAGTATGTGGTGAAGCAGCCACAGTTGCCGATGCCCTGCGGCTGATTAAACAGCTTAAGCCTGACATGCTGATACTGGACCTTATTCTGGAGGAAGGTGACGGCTTGCAATTGCTAAAACACCTGCGGGCCCAGGGCAGTACGTTACCAATACTGGTAATGTCAATGTACGAAGAGCAGCTATTTGCCGAGCGGGTGATCAAAGCCGGAGCGAATGGCTACATTAACAAAGCCGATGCCATCAGCAATGTGATCTATGCAATTCGGCGGGTACTGCAGGGTCGGATTTATCTTAGCGACATTATGGCAGAAGCCTTACTTCACAAACAATTTAACCACAAGGCAAAGCAAGATGGCTCTGGTCCGGAAAAGCTATCTGATCGTGAAATGGAGGTATACATGATGTTAGGCAGAGGCTACTCGACCAAACGGATTGCTGCAGAATTGAACCTTAGCAGCAAAACTGTTGACTCCCATAAAGAACATATCAAGGAAAAACTTGCTATTACTGATAACACCAGCCTGATTCACCATGCGGTTACCTGGATGATGACCAGATAGCACATATCTACTACGGCAATTATTGTCCTCACGTTAGGTAGATCCCCTACCCCAGAAAGTGGCATTTTCCTAAATCCCTCTTACCAAGCAACAGCTATGCTCTAGTCACTGATAAACCTATGGAGCAAGAGCATGAAAATTACAAGCTGTATGAACCCGGATATCAGAAGTATTCAGGCAAATCAAACCTTGCAGCAGGCTGCACAAATAATGTGGGAAGCCGACTGTGGTTCCTTGCCCGTGTTAAATGATGATAAACAGACAATAGGCATGATTACAGACCGCGATATCGCTATGGCTGGCTTTATTCAGGGGCTGCCTTTAAGTGATATTCCGGTAAAAGATGTCATGTCTAAGACGCTGATTAGTATTGGTCCGGAGCAGGATCTGACTGAGGCTGAACAGTTGATGCAGGCTAATCAGCTCAGACGCTTACCGGTACTGAATAGCAAAAAACAGCTGGTCGGTATTCTGTCACTGAATGACATTGCAGCTGCATACAAGCGGGATAGCGGAAAGCAGGTAAACGCCAACGAAGTAGCGGATACACTGGCCTCTATTTGTACCCACAGAACCCTGATAAAAACCTCGGCTGTGGTCTGATATTTTAATCCCAAAAAAGGAGATAAATGATGAGCTTAATACCAATCGGCGGCCCATTGGCACAGTGGGACCCCTTTAACCAGTTCGGCAGTCTGTATGACAAATTTAATTCGCTGTTTAATGGCGGTAGTGGTTTACCGTTAGAAGCACAATGGACTCCGGCCATGGACATCGTTGAAAAGGAACATGAAATAATGGTACGCCTGGAAACCCCTGGCATGGAGCGAAAAGATCTGAAAGTCGAAATAAACGACAATATGCTGGTTGTCAGTGGCGAGCGTAAATACGAGCATAAAGACGAGAAAGACAATTACCATCGTCTGGAAAGAGGTTATGGCAGTTTCACGCGTAGCTTCCGGCTACCTGACTATGTTGATCAGAACCATATAAAAGCCGAATGTAAAAACGGTCTGTTACAAATACATCTGGCGAAAGTGCCGGGTAAGAAAAAAGAGCTGAAAAGCATTACCATAAACTAAGCCAACTGATTGCAAGGAGGGTGTTATCGCTACACTCTCTTTCTATTTAACGTCCTCTATTCACCTTGCAGGGTAACGACTACCTTTCGGCTGCCAGCACGGTTACGGTGTTCGCCCAGGTAAATTCCCTGCCAGGTACCCAGATCCAGCCTACCGCCGGTGATTGGAATGGTGACACTGCTGCCAAGCAGGCTGCTTTTCAGATGGGCCGGCATATCATCACTACCTTCACAGGTATGGGTGTAATAAGGTTCGTTTTCCGGCACGGCCCGGTTAAAAAACTGCTCAAAATCCCGGCGCACAGTCGGGTCGGCGTTCTCATTAATAGTTATTGAAGCAGAGCTGTGTTTAATAAAAAAATGACAAATGCCCACCGACAATGTACTAAGTTCAGGCAACTGCCGCAGCAGCTCGTCGGTAATTAAATGAAAACCGCGGTTTTTTGCTTTTAATGTCAGCTCTTTTTGTAACCACATTGTCATTATCTCTCGCTTAAAACCTTGGGTAGCTGGTCACTGCCAGCTGCCGTTGAGATTTACTCGCCAATATCTTCAAACCACAGCTGGGGGTTAGCAGTAATAAAATCCTGCATCAGTTGAATGCACTCTGTATTGTGCTGGTTCTCCAGAACAACGCCACGGCTTTGCAGATAGGCTTCCGGCCCCTGAAATGTTTGGTTCTCACCAATCACCACCTTGGGAATGCCATAAAGCAATACGGTGCCGCTGCACATATCGCAAGGCGATAAGGTAGAGTAAAGCGTAGCGCGGCGGTAATCGGCGGCGGTTAAACGGCCGGCGTTTTCCAGGCAATCCATTTCAGCATGCAATACACAACTGCCCTTCTGCACCCGCTGATTATGGCCGGCACCGACGATTTTGCCATCGATAACCAGCACCGAACCAATCGGAATACCGCCCTCAGCCAAACTTTTCCTGGCCTGGGCGATAGCCGCCTGCATATAGATATCCGTCATATTAAATCCTCTGGCAACTGGAGCCATAACCGAAAGAACGCTGCGGTTAAGTTTCGGCTTATGACAGGCATAACATTAACAACCCAGGATCGATAGGGTCGGATCGATAGGGTCAGGTTCATTGATACTTCTTCGAGCAACATTTCGCCAATGACACTCCCCTACTGACTATTTTACATGGGTAAATTAAAGCTAATTGCCACCACCTGCTATTCAGCGGCAAGATACAGCGCTATTTGGCAGTTAAGCTCAGGCTGCATGAGGTGATATATCTTTGCTGATTTGCTCACCACTTTGTTGCTCGGCCAGTTTAAGGTCATATATCGCCTGCAAGTTCAGCCAGCTTTGGGCATCGCCGCCAAAATAGCGAGCCAGGCGAAGTGCCGTGTCTGCAGTAACACCACGTTTTTCACGAACGATTTCATTGACCCGAGCAGGTGTTACCCGTAGTGCCTGCGCCAGAGCATTGGCACTCATATTTAGTGGTAACAAATAATCTTCACGCAATACTTCACCTGGGTGTACTGCGCGCATGCTGTTTTTAAACATAACTCCCCCGTTAGTGATAATCGACAATTTCCACATCCCATGCATTCCCATCATGCCAACGGAAACACAACCGCCATTGCTCGTTAATACGAATACTATACTGCCCCGCCCGATCGCCTTTTAACGGTTCCAACCGGTTTCCGGGTGGGCTTCGCAAAAACTCTAGGGTTGTTGCAGCTTCTAACTGAGTTAACTTGCGCGTGGCAACTTTTACAATAGCGGACCACCGGCTGGATTTGCCGTTTTCAAACAGTTGTTGTGTATCCGCGCATTTGAAACTTTTAATCATGCCAAATCATATATCGATAATCGATAAGCTGCAAGCTGGGACTGATAGGAGCAGGTCTTCTTACATACATTTTTTGGTTGGCAAAAGGCAAGACCTGACCCTGAGGATGCCGCCCTCAGCCAAACTTTTTCTGGCCTGGGCGATAGCCGCCTGCATATAGATATCCTTCATATTAAATCATCTGGCAACGATAGCCTTAACCGAAAGAGCGCTGCATTCAAGTTTCGGCAAATGACAGGCATAACATTAACAACCCATGCTGCAAGCACTGCGATTAATAGCGTTTAGATTATGCCAGGCAATGCAGAGGTTAATGTCTGCTATGAGCGAAAAGCAGACATCAATATCTAAATAAAGGGCACTCTGTGCACGCGTCCAGCAAAAGCCGCCTTTGATGACTTGTTAACACTGTCACTTACCTCACAGTGTTAACAAGTGCTTTTAGCGGCTACTCAGTCTCAAGGCGTTTATACCTTCCATTAAACAAACCATCTGCTCAACCACTCCCTCATCGAAGTCTTCACGGTCTTGTTCTTCATGAGTACCTTTATTCAGATACTGCCACACGGAATCTGTGAGAATCTGATCCAATGCATCTACTAAAGGTTGTTTATCCACATGCTCAAAAGCTGGTGACTTTTTCAATTTTGCCCTGATGCCTTCGCACAAATTCCGTAGCGAGGGTTGGTCTCCCACACCAGCTAGCTTGACGCTGATTACGCTTAGTTCATTCTTCCCTAACCATCGCCAAATTTTGTTCGCTAGCATTTCTAACGCCTGTCTGCATGGCTGTAAAGCGCCACGATGATCTCCTCGATCAACAGCGGCTCTGGCGTTTAAAAGATAGGCTTGCGGTGGTAAATCCCTCAATACCCGTGGGTGATGATCTCCGGTGTGATGCCGGAAAGTGTAGGATACCCACTGAGCTCTATCAACATGGTTCTGGACGTCTTTGATGAATTCATTGCTGTGGCAGGTGACAATGATTTGTGTATTGGCAAATCGCTCGCTCTGGAACAGAGCCTCTCTAATTCCTTGGCGATGCTCATGATCGATGGCATTAATCGCATCATCGAAGATCACTGTGGGAGCCTGGATGTTACAAGCTTTTGCTAATAGTATAGCCAGCCCCAAACATCTGACGTGTCCTTCACTGAGAACCTGCAATGCATCAACCCTCACTTGGGGGACTCCTTGGAAGCTCAACTCGATACGACCTTCCCCTGTAACAGGAAGATGCAGTGAAGCCAGCTTGTCTTCCATGGCATCACGGACGTTAAATTCGTTGTATAGATCCATGGCTAAGTTATTCAAGCCTGCCATCAACGTACCCGGCAACTCCGAGCGGTAATGGCGCAGTAGGCGCAAGAATTCATTATAGGCGCTCTGAATCCTTGTCTCTGTAGCAATGCGTCCCTGTTCCTCAGCAACCGCAGCAATTAGTGCGGCGTTCTGAGCTTCAAAGGCTTCTATGCGTTGGCGAGCACTTGCAATGGCTTCGATAAATTGTTGGCGTTGAGTCGCATGTTGAACCAATTGGATGCGGGCCTCAGAAAGACGATCACGTTCTGCAATCAGTTGGTCACGCTGAGCAAGGTTTTGCTGAATAACGACATCCTCATTTTCCAACTGATGGGCGTAATTGACCGCCTGCTGTGCCAGTGACACCCCACCTGCAACAGGGGTGTATCCTGCCTTCCACCATGCAACACCATGTTGAACGCCCGGATTTGCGATATAGCGCAAAACTTCAGACTCACTATCGACCGTTGCTACAACACGTTGAGCAAAATTGGCGAAGTAAGCGCGCAATGCATCTGCTGCAATCTGCCTCTGAGTAGTTGCGGCTTGGTGCCGCTGCTTGAGCTGCGTCAGTTCACGGAGCTGTTCCAGGCCATTGGCAGCTTTTGCAAACGGATCGACATGAACATGCTGTTCTCCAACAATTGCAGTTTCACATGCCGGACAATGGTCTGGAGACAATGCCTGTAGTACAAGAACTGCAGTGTAAAGTTCTTGGTATGCGGCACTATCCTGCTGCAGTGCAAGCTGACCCGCCAGGTCATCCACTAACTTGTGAGCCTCGTCAGCTCCGTGAAATAACGCAAGTAGATCCTGCGCCCGGATATCATACAAGGTTGGTGCAGGTTGATTTAATATTTCTATCAATTCCTGTAATCGACCCGGAGCTTCGACAGAGCCGACCTTTTGCTGCAACTGAGCATATGTCAATCCGGGCTGAAAAGTCTCGGCGTATGCCTGTTCAGCTTGGTCAAATGCAGCAATACCGACAGCCTCACCTTTAAGCAGCTCGGTGTCATTTGCGATAGTTTGACGTCTGCGCGCAAGCTCTGGGCCTTGCAGAGGCAGTAGTGACAATTGCGTATCAATGGACTCATTAAAGTGGCCTACAAACTCGTTGAAGTCGTCCATACCGAATAGCGCTGCTATCAGCTCTGTCTTTTGGCCGACCGGTTTAGCCGCTATCCTGGAGAAGGCGTCAATACGGTTCTTCTCAATGAAGCAGAACCGATACGCATCGGCATCCGCCTGTACGGTAACTCTCTGTTCTTGCGAATCCAACGCAGTCAGCCGAGGTGGGACAAACCGACCTTCATGGATGTTGCGTAGGTACTGGGCGGCATCAATACGCTTTTGTGCGCCCTCGTTTACAGCACCAAGAAGGGCAAACTCAAGCGCCTCGCATAGACTCGTCTTGCCGCTGCCATTTGGGCCATAAAACAATACTATGCGTCGTGTAAGATCAAAGTCCTCGGTAATCCGAAAGCCCCGGAATGGCCCAAGGGAGAGGTGGCACAAGTTCTGCCACTTCCATCCATCGCCCACTGCTGTGTCGTCAAGCTGAGGTAGGCTTGGATCCGTTACAGTGAGGTGCTGATGCGCCAACTCAACCAAATATACAGAACGCTGACTTCGATGACGGCTAGTCGCACTGACACTCTCAAAGTTGTCCAGCACTAGCCGTCCAAAACGCCGAACATCCTCAGGTATTCTGTTGCCTTCGTGATGAAGCCATCGAATGAAATGCTGATAATCATGTTCTGCAGATGCCACTGTTTTCTCCGTTATAACTAGCAAAGTTAACCATACAGCCGACTAATCATTTCGAGTATGCTGAATAAAAAAACATCAGGAATAACGACATCGAATTTGACCATGAACATCCCAGTTTACTTAAATTGCTAGGTTCTATAAACCTTCCTTGCACCACCATATCACGAGTAAGAACATACTCAAGAAACAATAACCAATTGAATCACCGTCAATAAAATAGACTCTTCATAACCGTCATTAGTGATGGTTTTAAACGTAGCGACAAAAGAAAATTCTGATTGTTGTCTTTTATTGAAAGGCAACTTAAAGAGAGCAACCTGTATTTCGTCCGCTTTTGGCACCAAGCAGCCAGATGGTTGAACACCGCTAGCTAAATCTCCTTCTAAACAAAAGTACGTATCCCTGCTTTTTGCAGATAAATAAAGGCATTCAACAACATGTCTGGGAAGTGTTTGGTTTACTGATGACGATGCCGCGTTGCTGGTTATCGACTACCGAAAAACACGCCGCCCTAAGGCGGCGTGTTTACGGCTAATCACTGAATTTTTTGGCTTTTAGTGACTTAACCGACTTCACCATTTTACTAAATTTCCGCTCGTGGGCGCGCCTTTGTTTCAGTGACGCCGCGTTGCGTGCCTGTTCGGCATTTAGTTTTTGGTAGTTGGTTAATCGCCTTGCTGCTAAAGCCCCTTGCGTTATAGCCTGTTGTACCGCGCAGCCTGGTTCAGCAACATGCTGGCAGTCACTAAAGCGGCATTGACTGGCTATAGCGTCAATGTCGGCAAACGCGCGGCGAATGCCGTCGTCACAGTCTGTCAGCTGCAGTTCACGCATACCGGGCGTATCAATTACTACAGCACCACCGGCAATAAAATGCATGGAGCGCCCTGTTGTGGTATGCCGGCCTTTACTGTCATCCACTCGTATTGCTGCGGTTTTTTGTCCACCGCGGCCAGTGAGAGTATTCACTAACGTCGATTTGCCAACACCAGAAGACCCCACCACCGCCAAGGTGTTACCAGCTTTACACCAGTGCTGCAAGGTACTGCTGCAGCTGGCTTCAAGTGCATTAACCACCTCGACCATCAGCATGGCGTCTAGCTGTTTAACCTGTCGCAAAAAGGCATCTACATCGGCGCATAGGTCCATTTTGGTTAATACCAGCAACGGCTCGGCACCGGCATCGTGCGCTAGGGTTAGAAAGCGCTCTATCCGGCTTAAATTAAAGTCATGGTTTAACGAGCAAACAATAATTAGCGTATCGACGTTAGCGGCAATAAGTTGCTCGGCCAGTTGGCTACCCGCGGCTTTACGTTTAAACAACGACTTTCTGGTTAACAGGCGCACAAAGCCGCCGCCGGCATCTAGCAGCAACCAATCGCCAATGGTTATCGGCGGCAAAGTGGTGCTGGCCATTAAACGGCAAGAGCCCTGCAGGGTTATCAGCTCATAACCACTGCGGTGATGTGCGGTTACCCGGGCGATAATGCTGTGTTCAAATTCCGGTAAAGTAAGTTGTTGTTGAAAAAAAGCCTGCCACCCCAGGTGTTGCAATGTTGAGGGTAAGTTCATGTCATTTCCTTCTGCCCACAGTGAAGCACTGCGCGCACAGTAAAAATGGTTAGGAGCTCTGGAATAAGGCTAAGGTAGCCGTATTAATCGGTTAGCAGAGTTCCCGGTCAGCAGACACCGGGCAAAGGCAGGTTAAGGCAAAAGGTAAAAGTTTTACTTACGCCGCAGCCTTCGCCGGGTGGGTCATTGCAACAATCATCAAACTTTCCTTCTGAGGCTAAATAACGCACAAAAGTATACCGATAGTGAACGGGAAAAGCCAATTGGTTGCGCAGTAACACGATGCTGTCTGTTTTCACATCTGTTTCACGTCACAGTCGCTAGGCTTTGCATACTTTTAGCAAGCAACAGGTGTCAGTATGACGCTATCTTCAGCCAGCCAGATTGAATTACACAACGTTAGCCAGAGCTTTAATCACAACGCGCAGCAGATAACATTATTTCAGCAGCTGAGCCTGTGCATTGAACAAGGTCAGTCTTACGCCATTACCGGGCCGTCGGGTTCGGGTAAATCCAGTTTGTTAATGCTGATGGCAGGCCTGGAGCCGCCGACAGCCGGCCAGATCAGCTATATTGAGCACGGTCGCAGCATGCCACTGGCACTGCTGCGACAAAACATAGGTTTTGTGTTCCAGCAGTTTCATTTATTGCCGGAGCTGACAGCACTGCACAATGTGGCCTTGCCGCTTAAATTGCGCGGCGAAAAAAATGCCGAAGTAATTGCCGCTGCCTCGCTGGAAAAAGTTGGCCTGGGCCACAGGCTTAACCACAAACCGCAGCAACTCAGCGGCGGCGAGCAGCAGCGGGCCGCCATTGCCAGAGCGCTGGTATTTCAACCAAAGTTTATTTTCGCAGATGAACCCACCGGCAATCTCGATAGCAAAAGTGCCGCTAACGTGGCCGATCTGCTGTTTGACTGCTGCCGGCAAAACGGTGCGGCGCTGGTAATAGTAACCCATAGCCCGCCATTGGCCGCGCGGGCACAGCAGGTGCTGGCCTTTAATAATGGCAACTGTACCTTATTGGCAAAGCCGCAGATGGAGGTGCAAGATGCGTGCTACTGAGCAATTACGGCAGAACCTGCAGTTAGCCTGGCATTTTTATCAACAACAAAAGCAGCACAGCAAAGAGCGCGTGCTGCGCTGGGTACAAGGCATTCTACTGCTATTTATTGTTACGCTAAGCCAGACCAGCGCCAGCATTCAGGCTTATCTGGGCCAGAATTTAGCCAACCTGCTGGGCGCCGACTTAGTGCTAAGCCAACCGCTTGCGCTAACGGCCAGCCAACACGCTGAACTAACCGCAATGGCAGAGCAAATCGTACTAAGCCAAAGTTTAACCACGACTTTGACCCACAACGACCAATGGCAACGGGCAACACTAAAAGCCGTGGCTGAAGATTACCCATTGCAGGGTGAGCTACGTAGTGCAGCATTTCCCGGTGGGCCGGACAGTGCCAGCAGCCAGGGCCCGGCAATTGGTGAAATCTGGCTTGATTCGCGCTTACTGGCCGCCTTAGGGCTGCAGATTGGCGAACCACTGCGTATTGGCGGCCAGCAGCTGATTGTATCGCGCATTTTACTGCATGAGCCGGACCGGCTGATGGAGGGCCATAACGTGGAGATGCGCGCCCTGCTACACCGCCAGGACCTGCAGCAGTTTCGTGGTGCCGACGATATTATTCAGCACCGCTATCTGGTTGAAGCTAATACCCAGCAAATCGCTGGTATCCGGCAGTGGCATAAAACGCATTTGCCGGCGGCACAGCTGCACCATAAGCACGGTGCCCATCCGCTCGCCTTGTTTTGGCAGCGTACCGAGAATTTTATTGGTTTAGCCTCGATATTATTATTTTTTATGGCCGCCATCGCCATGCAGCAACTTAGCCGGGCGCAACTGCCGCAACAGCAGTTTTTCAGTGCGGTGTGCTTAAGTCTCGGGGCCTCGAAACAAAAGGTGCTGCAAATATCAATGCTGAAGTGGCTGTTCGGCCTGCTGCTGTTATTGCCGCAGGTACTGCTGCTGTCTGCGCTGTGTCACTGGTTGGCGCTGCAATGGTTAAAGGCGCACGTCTTTGCCGGGCAAGAGCTGGCCGGCAGCGTCGCCACACTAATCTGGCAGCCCAACATAACGCTGGCAATAAAAACCGTATTTGCCAGTGCAGCGATCTTTTTTGTGTTCAACTTACCGCTGTGGCTGGCGCTGTGGCAATGCTCGGTGCGGCAGTTAATTCAGCAACAGCAGCGCAGCATCAGTAACGCCGTGCTGTTTGGCTGCGCCTTGCTGGTGTTGGGGGGTTTGGCGGCACATTACTCGGATAACGGCCTGCTTACCGCTATGTTGCTGGGCTCGATGATAACAAGCATTGCACTGCTGTTAGTGCTGAGCTGGCTGGCACTGTCGCTGGGCGAAAAACTCAGCCAGCCGTTTTCTGGTTTGCTGCCGTTTGCGCTGTATATGATGAAGCAGCGCCTGCTGAGCAAAACCACCCAGATTTTAGGTATAGGGTTGGCCGCCTTTTTATTGCTGTTTACCCTGATGCTGCTAAAAGATTTGGGCGACAATATGGCGGCCCATCAGCGGGCGCATGATGGCAACTTGCTGGTAACGCAGGCAAGTGCAACACAAATGGCCGACATAGAGGTATGGGCAGCGCAGCACAACCTTACCATTCGCCAGCACAAGCCGTTTATCTACGGCCAGCTTAGCCATATCAACGGTGGCCTGCTAACTGAGGTGATGCAAAAACCCAGCGACAGTCTGGCAGCCTTTAACCGCCCGGTCCGGCTGCATTGGAGCGCTGAAATGCCTGGCAATAACCGGCTGGTTGGCGGCCAATGGTGGCACAGCGCCGCTGACAACTGGCAGCAGCTGTCGGTAGAGCAGGAAGTGATGACCGACCTTGGCCTGCAGTTGGGCGATAAATTAGGGCTGGTCATTGGCGGGCACGCTATCGAGTTCAGCATTGTGGCCTCGCACGCCTACCAAAGCGGCGCCGGCGCTATTACCTTCTGGCTGCAAATGCCGCCTGCTGCGCTGGCACATATCAGCGCGCCGCAATACAGCATGGCCAGCCTGGAGCTGCAGCCACAGCAGTTTTCGTTGCTACCCCAGCTGTGGCAGCAACACCCGTCACTGCGCATGGTATCACTGCAAGAGCTTACCCAGCGCTTTGACAACAGCCTTGCCATGGTAACCCGGCTTATCAGCGGCTTTGCCGGCTTAATTATGCTGCTGGCCGGCATTGTGATGCTGTCTTCGGTGCACGCCGTTGAAGCCAAAGAGCAGAAAAAGAACAGCATTATTCTTAGTTTTGGCCTGTCAAAACGCACCTGCCTGCAGCTGAATATGATCGAGTGGCTGGTAACCGGCGCTATTGCCGCCTGTGGCGCCATTGTTGCCACCTGGTTGGCCGGTTTACTGATATATCAGTCGCAGTTCTCCCTGACTTACCAGCCTGATATGGGTTGGTTGCTGGGCATTCTGGCCGTCATTATCACGCTGGTGACAACATTGGGTATGCTTCTGAGTAAACACAGTTTGTCCTGCTCGGTCCGTCAGCTACTGGCGGAGTGAACCAGCAGCCATTTTTCACATTCGTTTCACAGCCGCTTTGTCATGCTGGCGGCGCAACCCCATATTTAGGAGCACTAAAATGAAACAGTTTAAACTTTGTATACTGATTGTCGCCACCCTGCTTTGCGCGCTGGTCAGTCGCCCGGCATTTGCCGCAGCGCCCGACAACAAGCGTATTGTGATGGTACTAAGTGGTTACGGCCAGCCGGAGCAACAAGCACCGGGCTATGAATTTGATGAGTTTGCCAAAGCGTATTTAATCTTTCAGACACATGGTATCAGCGTTGATATTGCCAGCCCGCAAGGCGGCAAAATTGAGGCCGATAAATACGACCCGGCCAAAGCCTATAATCAGCAGGTACTGAGCGACGCGGCGATTATGGCGAAGTTAAACAATACCCTGAGCACAGCGCAGCTAAAAGCCAGCGACTATCACGGCATTTTTATCGTTGGCGGCAAAGGCGCTATGTTCGACTTACCCAAAGATGCTGCCCTGCAGCAATTGATTGCAGATATTTATCAGCAGCAAGGCGCGGTGGCCGCGGTATGTCATGGCCCGGCGGCGCTGGTTAATGTGAAATTAGCCGACGGCAGCTATCTGGTGGCTAATAAAGCGGTAAATGGCTTTACCAATGAAGAAGAGCGGTTATTTGGCAAAAAGTGGTTGGCCAAATTTGATTTTTTACTGCAGGACAAACTAATAGAGCGCGGTGGCCGCTTTGAGCACAGCCCGATGATGCTAAGCCATGTGGCAGTAGATAACCGGCTGATCACCGGACAAAACCCGGCATCTACGGTAGCAACAGCCATGGCGCTGGTCACATCGCTGGCTATTACCCCACAGCCAATGGCGCCGCACAAGGATGATGCCACCCTGGCGCTGGTGGCTGAATTTTTAAACGGCAAGGTTATTGCATCGCAGCTGTTAGCGGCCGATGCCGCGCAGTATCAACTTGAATTGCTTGGCATGTACGGGTATTACTACGTAAATACTGCCAACACTACACAAGAGAGGCAGCATGCGCTAACGCTGATGCAAGCGGGCCAAAGCGCCATTAACAACCTGTCACTGGATATGACTATTGCGCAAACTCAGCTTAAACTGGGGGACAAAGTCGCAGCACGGGCCACTCTGCAGCAAATTTTGGCCGCTAAGCCTGATTATGCCGCAGCAACAGCATTGTTAGCGACGTTGTAGCTTTAAACTGTACTGATTTAGTACCCGAATGGATTGAGTAATGAACGAGCCCGGCGCACTGCAGGTATTACTGATTGAAGATGAGCTGGGTATTGCGAAAAATATCGCCAGCTATATGGAACAAAAAGGCCATATCTTTGATTTTGCCAGCAATGGCAAACAGGGGCTGGCGTTGGCGCTGCAACAGCATTACGACCTGATCATTCTGGACTTGAACCTGCCGGGTATGGATGGCCTGCAGTTATGCACAGCGCTGCGACAGCGGGCCGACCGCCATATCCCACTGTTAATGCTGACCGCCCGCGACAGCATCGATGACAAGCTGGCTGGTTTTCACGTCGGCACCGACGATTATCTGACCAAACCCTTTTCGTTACAGGAGCTGGAAGTGCGTTGCCTGGCGTTATCGCGCCGTCATCTGTTGCAACAGCAACACACGATAACCCTGGGACCGTTAGTGCTGGATAAACAGCGCCGAATAGCCAAACGCGATGGCCAGCAACTGGCGCTAAATGCGATGGGCTATAAAATTCTGCTGCTGTTGGCCGAGGCCTACCCGCAGGTGGTCAGCCGCAGCGAACTAAGCCGGCAGCTTTGGCGCGATGAGCCGACAGAATCTGACGCGCTGCGCTCGCATATTTATCAGTTACGCACTGTGCTGGATAAGCCTTTTGCTTATCCGCTGTTAAAAACCGTATTTGGCGTCGGTTTTACGCTGGAGATAACCGCAGCATGAGCGCAAAAACCCGCAACATCAGCACCAAATTTCACAGTTTAAGCCGGCGTATCGTCGTGCAATTCTGTATTTTCACCCTGGTGATTTCTGCCGTTTACAGCCTTATTTCTTTTATCCTGATGTACACGCTGGAAGACAGCTTTATTGAACAGCAATTGCAGCAAGAAGCAGCATACCTCAGTACGCAATATCAGCAAACAGCTAGCTGGCCCGCGCCAAGAAGCCAGTCGATGCAACTGCACTTTAGCCGCGACAGCCTGCCCGATGAAATACGCCCAAAAGCGCTGGCAGAGCCAGAACGTAAAGAGTTCTTCGGCCAGCAGGGCAGGCATTATCACTTGTATACGGTTAGCGCACAGCCAGAAGTGCTGCTGCTGGCAGAGGTGAGCCGGCAATTGCTGGTGCGGCCTATTAGTGGCGGTGTGCTGCAATTTCTGCTGATCAGCGCCTTGCTTGTCAGCAGCATTGCCTGCCTTATTGCCTGGTTTGTCAGCCGCCGCACCACCCGTCCGCTGAAACAATTGGCAGCGCTGGTTGATAGCGCTGCTCCACAACAGTTGCCGCAGCAATTTTCTAAACAATTTGCCAGCCAGTTTGCCAACGACGAAGTGGGCATTTTAGCCCGCACACTGGAGCAAAGCTTAGGCGGTATCGCCCGCGCGCTTGAGCGCGAAAAAAGCTTTACCGCCGATGTCAGCCACGAGCTACGCACCCCGCTGGCGGTGATTAAAAATACGGTGGAGCTATGGCAAAGCCAACAAACCGGCTATCAACAAAATACTCAGCAACACACTGCTCACCCACGAACAGAACCTGACGCTGATCAGCTACTAATAACGCGCATTTATGATGCTGCGGTGCAAATGGAAAAAACCGTGCAAACCCTGCTTATTCTGGCCAGAGAAGAGCATACTGCCGCTAAGCACAGCAGCACGGCACTGATGCCGCTGGTCGAGCGGGCAATTTTAGATAACAGCATGCTGCTGCAAGGCAAGGCGGTGAGAGTGCAGCTGTGTGACAGTTGCCAGGTCATCATTAACGCCAATGCCGACATGCTAAAAGTGCTACTGGATAATCTGCTGAGTAACGCCTTTAAGTACACTGAAGCCGGCGAGATTAGCATTGCATTTAGCGATAACTGCCTGCTGATCCGCGACACCGGCCCGGGCATAGCGGCCGATATTTACCCGCATATTACCGAAGCCGGAGTAAAAGCCCGGCACAGTACCGGCTTTGGTTTTGGCTTAGCCATCGTTAAACGATTATGTGAACATCAGGGCTGGCATATGAGCGTTAGCAGCAACCACGGTAACTGCAGCCCCGTTAGAATAAGTACGGGCACCATAGTCAGTGTCGGGTTTAGTCAGTAAGGCTGGGCTGACCGACATAGCGGTAATCTGAGAAGGTGTCGGTTGAGACTTCATCAATTTGCGTAAAAAAGGCAAAGGTGCCTTTCATCCTCATTTGTTGCTGTTGTGGCAGTATTGCATTGTCGATTTTAGTAAAGCGCAACGTCAGGTTAAACTCGCTGATATTGGCACTAAACAGCGGCGAAAAGTGTGCGGTATTGCTAATGTCAATGCTGTCGATATAGTGCTGTTGCTTATTATAGCGTAGCGAGCCTTGCAGTTTTTTACTGACATCATTACCCAGCTGACTAAGATACACCCCAAAACTGGCCTGGAGATACTGCGGGCTGTCAAACGTCAGCTGCAAGCTATCGAGTTGAATCAGCTCACTTAGCGTCACCGAAAAACTCTGCTGCCCAGCCGCTTTGGCCTGCTGCTGTTTCGCCCTAGCAAACTTTCGATGCTGTTTGTTATCCGGTGTGCGGCCATTAATGCTCAGCAACTGCCATTGGTTGTCAGGTGCATTTGCCGGGTCATACAGCTCGATACTGCTGCTGATATCGCCCTCTTCGTTTTCATAGCGATCAATTCGATAAGCCCAGTCCCGCCGCGATCGTTGCTCAAACTGGCTAATTGCAGCTGCAATAGTGCTTTGCAAATCTGCAGCAGTGGGCTGTACATTCAGCGTCTGCTGCGCGGTGCCACTGATATCTGCTGCCTGCAGCTGCGCCGCCAAGCCAACGCCAAGCAGCATCCGATAATATTTTTTAGCCATACTTATGCCTTATTGATAAACCAAACAGGCTCGCAACATAATGCAGGGCTTGTGAAACCGCCGTGAAATGATAATGTCAGCAGCGAATGCAATGGCAAGGCAGGCAAACTGCAACGGACTACCCGCTCCAGCACATCAGCCGTAAGCCAGCTTTTTGTGTGCTATAGCCGACCATTGGGTTGTCACGTTGCGTGTTAGTTCAACTGCAGCAAATCCCATTTATTGCCGTATAAATCCTGAAATACGGCCACAGTGCCGTAACTTTCTGCTCTGGGCTGTTCATTAAACACCACGCCTTTGCCCTGCATAGCATGATAGTCGCGCCAGAAATCGTTGGTGTGCAAAAACAAAAATACCCTGCCGCCCGTTTGATTGCCTACCGCCACTTGCTGCTGCTCGTTGCTGGCTTTGGCTAACAGTATATGGCTGCCGTTGCTGTTGGGCGGTGCAATTTCAACCCAGCGCTTACCGCCGCCCAAATCGGTATCGGCGACCAGGTTAAATTGCAGCTTAGTGGTATAAAACGCTATAGCGTCGTCGTAATCGGCGACCAGCAGCGCTATATTGCCGATGTTCTGTAGTACTGGTTTGTCTTGCGCTGGAGCTGTGTGTACTTCTGATTGAACTTCTGATTGAACTTGGGGTTTACGCTCAGACATGTGTTTGCTTCCAGGTTATTGAGGGGCCATTCTAACGCAACTATGACAGCGGGTGGAAACCAGCAAGTGTTGTCAGAGAATTGTTTACGCCATATTTATTGCACCGCAGAGAATATCCACCACATTGCCTGAAATACGTTATATTTAATTGAACAAAATGTAGCGTGTTTCGTCTGCTTTTATGTAGTAGCAACAAACTGGCAGCTTTTAACTTGTCTAAGCAACAATAAGGATGAATTATGAAAAAGCATATTGATCATACCGACCCCGCCAAAAACATAAATTCAGCACGCGGTAATGGCGGTGAAACTCACCAGAAAACAGACAAGCGCACCCAGGCGCTGACGACTCAGCAAGGTGTCGTTATCACTGACAACCAGAATTCGCTGAAGGCAGGCAGCCGTGGCCCTACTCTGCTTGAAGATTTTATATTACGGGAAAAAATTAATCATTTTGATCACGAGCGTATTCCTGAACGCATTGTCCACGCTCGCGGCAGCGCCGCCCATGGCTATTTTCAGCTGACTGAATCATTGCAAGAGTATACCAGCGCAAAAGTACTGTGTGATACCGATAAAAAAACTCCCTTATTTGCCCGCTTTTCTACTGTAGCCGGCAGCAAAGGCTCAAAAGACACGCCGCGTGATGTGCGGGGTTTTGCCGTAAAACTTTATACCGAGCAAGGTAACTGGGATTTGGTGGGGAATAATATGCCTGTATTCTTTATCCAGGATGCCATTAAATTCCCGGATCTTATTCATGCAGTAAAACCGGAACCCGATCGCGGCTTTCCGCAGGCAGCCTCTGCTCATGACACATTTTGGGATTTTGTTTCTCTCACGCCGGAAACAATGCACAACGTGATCTGGCTGATGAGTGATCGGGCTTTGCCACGCAGCCTGCGAATGATGGAGGGGTTTGGCATTCACAGTTATCGTTTGCTCAACCAGCAGGGTAACAGTACCTTTGTCCGGTTTCATTGGAAACCCGTGCTGGGTGTGCAGTCGACCACATGGGATGAAGCCGTAAAAATATCAGGAGCCGACCCTGACTATCATCGGCGGGATTTATTTGAGGCCATTGAGCGAGGTGACTTTCCTGAATGGGAATTGGGTGTTCAGTTATTTACTGCAGAGCAAGCCCAGCAGTTTCCGTTTGATCACTTAGACGCCACCAAACTTATACCAGAGGAGCTGGTGCCGGTTAAAATCGTTGGTAAAATGGTGCTCGATCGTTATCCGGATAACTTTTTTGCTGAAACAGAGCAAGTAGCATTTTGCCCTTCTCATGTGCCGCCGGGCATTGATTTTAGTAATGACCCGTTACTGCAAGGTCGACTGTTTAGTTATCTCGACACCCAATTATCTCGTTTGGGTTCACCTAATTTTGCCCAGTTACCCATTAATGCCCCCAAGTGTCCCTTTGCCAACATGCAGCGCGATGGCCAGATGCAAATGCAAGTGCCCAAAGGCCGTGTTGCCTATGAACCGCAAAGTCTGGACCCGGATATGCCACGTGAAAGCGCCAAAAGTGGCTTTAGCTCATTCGAAGAGCAGCTTGATGATGGCGTAACAGGCCGCGTTCGGGCAGAAAAATTTGCCGACCATTACAGTCAACCGCGGATGTTTTATCGCAGTCAAACACCAGCAGAACAGGCCCATATTGCCTCGGCCTATGCTTTTGAACTGGGCAAAGTGGATACGCCGGATGTACGGTGCAGGGTGCTCAGTCACCTGCGGCTTATTGATGAAAATTTAGCCAGCCGTGTTGCGGCAGCACTTGGTATGAAGTTACCAGCAGCAGCTGATGCTGCCGCTGCCGCTGCCGTACAGGATCTTGCTACCTCTGATGCGTTACAAACTATCGGCCTGACACCGGCGCGTTTAACAGGCCGGCAAATTGGTATACTGATTGCCAAAGGCTCAAAGCACAGCGAAATTAAAAAGTATCAGCACGCCTTAGAAGCTGAGGGCGCCAGTATAAAGCTGGTGGCACCGGGGCGGGAGGTTGAGCTTGACGATGGCACATGTCTGCAATCTGCTGAACGTATTGCCGGCGCGCCGTCTGTATTTTTTGATGCGGTGGTTAGTATTATTATGCCTGAACAAGCCAAAACATTAGCCAACGATAGCTCAACCCTGGATTGGTTTACCGATGCGTACGTGCACTGCAAAGCCATAGCGTATTGCGGCGCGACTGATGAATTTATTTTAAGTAAACTGCCTCTGGAAAAAGACGCTTATATCAGCCCACTGGCGGATATTGATACCTTTATCAATAATGCCAAATCGCGTTTGTGGGATCGTGAGCCAAGGGTGCGTGATCTGGCGTAAACCTGGCGACTGATTAGCGGCTATTGAAACTTAAAGCTCAGCCCTTGGGGTGCGCTTTAGGTTTCAAAGCAGTTGTTGCTGTTACGTTATTCCCTCTGTAACGTAACCACTACCGTTGATGAAAGCCGCTATTTCCAGCCAAAGGTTAGTCTGTCACCTGATAGTGAATGGGCTTATAGGAAAAATTGTTTGACTGACCCGCAGAACATGCCGTTAGTCCGACAATTAAATCCATTTTGGCTTTGAAAATAGTGTAGTCGCCAGCTTTACTTTTCGGAGGTAAAACCCGGATCCGGCCTTTCTCATCGACGGCAACATTCATAAAAGTATTGAAAGTAGTACTGATAAGATGCTCGGGAATACCATAATCGGCAAAGGCATTAACTAAATTACCGTAACAGCCGGGTACCGCCTCTTCGTCGGGATAAAAATGGCTAAAGGTATCCTTGCTGCAGGGGGTGAGCAGAAAGTCGTGATCCTCCACCTTATCTTCGATAATTTCAAACATCTCGTTGCTGAAATTGGAATACAGTTTACTACCCTGGCAAAAGTGCAGCGACTCGTTGTAATCAAGCGAGCGCCCCGACGACAAGTATTCGTGAAAGTTATGCTGGTTAAAACAATACAGATCAGCCACCTGCTCACCTTCAGGATCAATGACCTTTAGTAACTGGCCTGCTTTCATGCTAAATGCGGTGCCACTTCTGGGCATTATTACCTTACTCATTGTGTCTCCTTGCTGAGAATGGACAGCGCCACTCAGCGCCGACTGCCCGGCCACTGTATTGGCGCGCTTCTGAAACTTCACCGTGATCAGCCAGTACAGGGTTTGGCTTACCACAAAATACAGCGTCATTTTTGCGGATTTGTTGCCGCATACTATAAAATTTATTCTGTTCTTTCAGCTGTTCGAACTGGTTATGCAGATTAAAAACAATAGCCGGGTAGCGAAACTGCCGTGACTTACGCTGACTATACGGATTTAAACCAATAATAAAAAACGCTTCGCCTCCCAGGCTAAAGCTGAAATGAGTCTCTGCCGGTATATCACTTACCCGGCTATCCCAGTTAAAACGTTTGCTGTCTTTATTGTGCAGTGCCTGTAATCGTGCCCACAGTGCGCGTTCAAAACCGGCATCGCTGCCGGTATCAGAGCCCGGGAATACACAAACCAGGCTGAAAAAAATATCATTTTGCTGCTTAAACTGAGAAATAAACTGATAAATGCAGTGTAAAATTGCCTCATCGTCTTTTTCGCTGCTGATATCCCTGAATTTATGAAGTTCAATCCGGCGTTTGTTGCGCGCTATTTTCGCGCCGACACACGGATAACCGTGCTGGGTTATAAACTCATCAAAGCATGCCAGCCACTCCGATCCGTCATCCTGATTCATCAGCTTATTAGTTGGCTTAATTACCGCGTGTTGCATAAGACACCTCTGCAGTATCATCCATATCTGTCAACTGCTGAGGCGAAATGCATGCCAGAAAGCAGCCTGTGAGGTGAACAAGCACATCCGGGAAATAACAATATTTATATCAATAACTTAATAAATACGGCAAAAAAACAGTAGTTGGCCGCGCCAGGCAAGGTTACAAATTAATGGAAAATAATTCAAAAAATTGTATATTTTTCTGTTTTAACTCAACTTAAGATCTGGAGGGTTGCTAAGAAGGTTGAACGATGCCTTGATTACAGCTGCTGGACAGCTGCTGGTTTTGGCTATATGTTTACTGGTGCCACGGGCACTGGCAGCAGCTTAACGCTACGAAAATTCAGGCGACAGAAGGTTGTCTGAAGACAGCTGATTTTCAATAAGCTGGCGACTACGCATGTCTGCCCCTTTAGGGTGTGCTGTTCTCTGCCAGCCGGGCGGCGGCAATATCCGCTAACAAGCTATCAAGCTGCTGCCGGCTTAACCACTGGCCGCGCACCATCACACCGGCTGGCTGATTCAGCACGCCCAAATTGTCTAACGGGTTACCGTCCAGTAACAACAAGTCAGCCCGCTGGCCGGCTTTTACCTGGCCAAACTGATCTTCATCACTAAAATACTCACCAACCAGCACGGTGCCACTGCGTAAAATGTCGTAATGACTCATGCCTGCTTCTGCCATTTTCGGTATTTCCCGGCGTAACGATAAACCCGGCACACTGAATAGTTGCGGCGCGTCGGTGCCCAGTAAAATGGTTACCCCGGCCCGGTATAGCTCGCCAAGCAGCATACGGCGGTTTTCAGCATGCAGTGCAGCGGTCTCCCCCGTATAGTAACTGCCACTGGCTTGCTGCAAATAGCGCTGCCAGCCGGCGATTACCCGCGCTGGCATATATTTAAGCTCCGGATAAGCCTGCAGCTTTTCACTATCGGCAGCGCCGATAATGGTTTGCCATAATGCTTCGGTAGGCACTACCGCCACGTTATGTTGTTTGGTCAACGCCACCAGCGGCGCCATATCTTCAGGGGTTAACACCGTAGCAAAACCATCCAGCGCCGCCATATAGCCATCGAGATGATCGATAGTCCGACTACCCAAAGTGATAGCCTGCTCAATGCCAACCGCCTCCGGCACATGGCCGGCAAAATCAATATTTTGCTTATTGGCTTCAGCCGCTATCGCCTGATAATGCTCCAGGCTTAAACCAGGGTGGATTTTCAACAGGTCCCAGCCTTGCTGCTTATGTTCACGCACCCGCTGCCGCGCTTGTTCAATCGACGTTACCGTGTGCTGATTAAAGCTGGGGCCGGCCAGATACAAGGTCGGGCCAAGGCGCTTACCCGTGGCGATATCCTCTTTAAGCTGCAACTGCCGGTCATGGCCCAGCATACCGCGCACGGTAGTAACGCCTCCGGCCAGGTACAGCGTTAATACATCGTCCAGATAGCGCTTGGGCACACCACTGAAATCAGCCAGCGGCGGCACATGGCCATGCATCTCGGCCAGGCCTGGCATCAGGAACCGGCCGGCGCCGTCAATCAGTGTTGCGCCTTGCGGTATTGCAAGCTCGTTAGCAGGGCCAACGGCAATAATCCTGTCGCCTTGCACCACTACGCGCTGCTTGCGCAGCACCTGCTGTTCAGCTGCAACCGGCTCGTTATACATCGGTAACACATGCACCTGGTCAAATACGAAATAACGTTGTTGAACTGATGGTTCAGCTTGCTCAGCCTGCTTGCTTTGCGCGGCAGCGCTGACAGACGGCAACGCCAGAACCAGCACCATAAAATAACTACACCGGAATAATAATGTTTTCAGTAACATGGTACCGTGCCTTATGCCGTCATCAGAGCTTGCTATGATGAACAACCCTCTGTATTTTGGCAATGCCTGATAAAATGATGAGCAATGCCAGATATGATGTTTGTCACTGACCAAACATTTTCTTTGCCCGCTCGGCAATTTCTGCGTCAGTCAGATCCTCAGTATGGGTGGCAAACATCCAGCGATGACCAAAAGGGTCAACCAGACAACTACTGCGATCGCCCCAAAACTGATCAGCCACTTCTATTGAGAGCTTAGCACCAGCCGCTGTGGCCTGTTTAACCAGCGCATCAACATCTTCAACATAAATCATCAGGCTAACCGGGCTGTCGCCCAGCATATCCGGGCTTTTACTACACCACTCATCGCTTTGCTCGCTTAACATAAACAGCGCAGCACCAATTCGCATTTCGGCATGCATTACCGCGCCATCAGGCATATCCATCCGACTGATAAGTTCTGCGCCATAGGCTTTTTGATAGAAATCAATGGCTTTAGCGGCACCCTTAATTGTTAAATAAGGGATGGTCGAAGCATAATTTGGTGGAATAGGTAGAATAGACGCCATTTCAGTCTCCTTCTGTTGAGTTTCAGGCTTTACCAGTATAGCGGCTTTATGGTTGGCCGGCGTATCAGGCTACTTTGCTGAGTGCTCTTTTGCTGTTAAATAATCCAGGGTATTTACCATCTCAAATTTTGGGCTGCGACCAATAAACTCCCGCAGCATTGCGGTATGAGCTGCCCCCATTAAAATCAGTACCCGGTCATCGCTGCTCATGGGGATCCTATTTAAATTAGTATAGATTTTCATATTACGCAGATAAAACTGCGCCGCCTGCTCTGCGCCTTCAAAGCCATCACCAATGCCAACATAAAACAGTTTATCGGCATTGGTATTAAGCATGTAATCCAGCATTAGCGGGTGATTGGTTAACTGTAATTGCTCCAGCAAAGACAGCTGTTCAAAACGCTGATTAACTTCAGCTAACCCGGGATAATGCAGAAAAGGCTGATTGGTTAATTGCAAATAGGTATCTCGGTCTACTGAATTTGTTAGCTCAGGGCTATGCTCAATAAAATCTCCCAGGCTGTAGTTGTACCCTAAATGGTTATCGATACCATATACCTTGTCGAGGCCACTTAATCTGGCGACATCAAAGCCCAGCATACTCAGCTCACCATAGCGGGTATTCAACACTTTCGGATCCGCTAAAAATGCCTGATAGGCCTGGTTCATCGTCGTCATATCCTCCGGTAAAAACTCAAGGCACACAATGGTCGGTTTAAATTGGGCAATTAATTTGGCGATGTCTTTAACCGCTTGCTGGTTAGCCTGCTTATGTTCATCAAAATTAACGACATTGGCGTCACTGCTAGCACCAAAATGAAAACTGCCTACATTTAACACTTTAATTTTATTGCCAGCGCCAGGCTCTGCGTCAGCCAGTAAAACAGAAGGAGTTGAACTACTGCAACCGACAAGGCAAAGCGCGAGTAAAAATAAGATATTTTTCATTTATTTAGACCATCTGTTGCATAGCAAACCAGCATAGCCAACATTGGCAAGAGCAGCAATAGCATCAGTGGCGATAAATCAGCTAGCGAATAACATTAAGGGTCAGATCCAATTGTTGCAGTTGTCTGCCCGGCAAAATGCAGCAGCATCACATTGCAATTGGGATTTTATACGGTTAACCGCTAAACTTTGTTTATCGATATTTACTTAGCGAGATTTAATATGCGTTTGTTATTACTGCTGGTTCTGGCTATTAGTGTGAGTGTTGTTCCGCTGCGGGCGCCGGCGGCAGAAGATCAGCATGGCTATATTGGGAATCATGGAATGGTGTTATTTGCTGCAGATGATATTTTGCTGGCGTCACATTTACCGCTTTATCAAGCACCACATAATTATCAGCTTATCTATCAGATAACCCTGCCGCCGACTGAGCATAAAGCGGTGTTGGCTACACTGCAAAAAAGACAGCAGATGACCTTGCTGCCACAACAATTCGATTTGCGCCAACTAATCGCAGGACAAAACATCAATATTAAGGCCACGGTATATCATGGCCATTTTGAACGAGGTGGCAGTGTCTGGTTTGATCAGGTGCCGGTAAACTTTGCCCGCCAGCTTTATATACGGCCAATAGTGCAACCGGGCAGCGCAACTGAAGCTCGGTATGACGTGCTAAAAATTAATCAGAGCTATTTTTTAATCCATCAGATTGCTGCTAACCCGAGCTATGACCAGATATTGCGCACGGAACGGCCCCTTACTGAACCGCTGATATTAAAAGCGCCGGCTGATGTGACAGCGTTGCAGCAACTAAATGCAATGGGTATTGAGGCGACTGAAGTGTATCTGGAAACCACCGATTTTCAGTAATAATTGAGGGCGCAACTTATATCATGAGCGAGACCTTGTTGTTGATAACATAAGCTATTTCAGTTGCTGTTGTAATAAGGTCACCAGCGGCTGAAACTCTGCTTTATTTTTATCGTTCAGGTCAATTAAGGCCTGATGAGCGCGTAAAATCATCTGGCCTTGCTCCTGCTCACTGTAATGTTGAGCCCCAATGCTGGTCATGTCAGCTGTCACGTTAGTTGGCTGCTGCACAATCTGAAAAGCCTGATCCAGGCATAAGCTAAACAGTAACTCATTAATTTCATTTTGAGTTGAAAAAAGAGTGGGTTTTGCCAGGTGTTGTTGCTGACAGTAGCGAGCCAGACTGGCCAGTAAACCGACGTAGGTACTGTCGATAAATATCGCCTGATTTAAATCAATAACCACCTGGTCGCACTGGATAGGCGCACTGAATACGCGTTCAATTAAATCATCCATACCGGTAGCATTGGTATAGCGTAGTTCACCACACAGCTTGAAATAACAACAGTTATCAATGTTGGCAAACAGAATTTGAGATGACTCACTCATGGGTTACTCGCTTAGCGGATTATCAGGCGGATCAGTAACGTCCCGGCTCAACTTTAGTATAGTCAGATCATCGGGCAATGTTTGTCTGGGATCAATATTCAGTGCCTGCAGCAAGCCTGCAATATCCGTTGCGGCAATGCTCTTATCGAGCAGAAACTGCAGCTTTGATTCCGTTGTGGACTGAGGCAGCAAATCTAACAGGCCATCTGAGCACAGCACAATGCCACTATGTTCAGCCAACGTCAGCTGTTGGTTGCGATACTCGCTAAAATCGAACATGCCTGCCGGTGTGCTTTTGAGCTCAAGATAGTTTGCCTGTTGCTGTTGCTGCACTAAGGGCCAGGGATAAGCACCAGCATTAGCGTAGGTAAGCGTATTGCTGCGGGTATCTAATACGGCGTAAAACAGCGCAATATACTTTGTGATGTTTTCCCGCAGCAATTCGCTGTTTAACGTGCCTAGCATCGCCGCCGGATCGAGCAACGTATCGGCATTGCCGCGTTGATAACGCTCATAATATGAGCTGACAAAACGCTTTAAGTAAACCGTAACAAAGGCAGAGGCCACGCCATGCCCTGACACATCTGCGATATAAAACACCACCCGGTGCGGATCGGCATTAAAATAATCAACAAAGTCACCACTCATGTATGCCGAAGGAAAAAGTGCATGACTAAATTGATATTCACCACAGCGAAACCGCTCTGGCGGTAACATTTTAAACTGTACCTGTTTACCTGCCCGCTCGCCTGCTTCCAGCTCAGCCAGCGATTGCTGAAGTTGCTGATTACTAACTGCCAGCTCTGCTGTTCGGGCCTGGACCTTCGCCTCAAGAGTATCGTTAAGTTTGGCCAGCTCAGCAATAGCGGTATAGGCGCGCAGCGCCGACAATACCGTGGTGGTTAAGCGTTGGACCGTGAGCTCTGTTTTAGCCCGGTAATCATTAATATCGTAATCCTGCACTACTTTTTGTTCTGGCGCCTGGCCAGCCTGACCGGTTCGTAACACAATCCGTACTAAATGATTTTGTAAAGTATCGCGAATATAGTGCACCAGCGTCAGCCCGGCGTCATCGGTTTCCATTACTACATCCAGTAAAACCAATGCAATATCATGATTACTGGCAAGGATCGGTTTTGCTTCGCTTGCACTGAACGCACTGATAAATTTAAGCTTGTGGTTTTGAAAATTAAAATCACGCAGTGCCAGCAATGTTACCTTATGAATTTCTGGATCATCATCAACAATAAGCACCGTCCAATACTGATGCTCAGTTATCGGCGCGTTGTTGTCTTCTGCAAACAGCATTAGCTCGGAATGAGCAGCCGATTCTTCCAAAGCTGAAGTGCTATTGTTTGGAGCAACGTTGTGAACCATCCCACGCTTCCTCACATTAATAAATGTGCTTACTGACGGTAGCATAGTTAAGCAACCGCGAAAACACCCAACTTTCAGATCCTGAAAACACATCTTTACCCTAGTAAAAATTACCGGCTAAGGGGTTAAAGTATGAAATAAATGCGCTGTTCAGTATCCCCTGGCCGTGGGTTTAACGGATAACCAAAATAAACGTGATCCACATTAAAATACATAATATCAATAAGTTAATCTGTCACTTTATTTATTTAAAAACCAAAATTTCAGATTGGCCTGCTTGCTGCAGCAGTAGCGTTGTCCTGACAGCAGGATGGCAGCGGCAGCCAAACGTTGCTATCAACATCCGCTGTAATTTTTAATTAGAATGGAGAACGCATCTTATGGCACAGTTAAATAATCCAGAAATTAAACATGTACATGACATTATTCAGGTACTCAACAGTGGTATTGATTTTTACGGTGATGCGAAAGAAAAAGTAGATGACGATCAACTGGCACAATTTTTTGACCGGATGCTGAACGCAAGGCGGCTGATAAAAGAACGCCTGCAACCGTTCGCTATTGCAGAAGATGGTGAGCGTGAAGATGGCTCAGCCTTTACCGTCGAGGCCCGCAAAGTATATACCAAGGTCATTGGTGCGATGTCATCTGATAAAGAGCATACTTATATCAGCCAGCTGGAAGAAGTAGAAGACAAAACGTTGGAAGAGTTGAAAGCCGCATTAAAAGAAAACCAGCCGCCACAGTTTGAGACGGCCCTGCGCCAGTCATTAACAACGATGCAGGAGTGCCATGATGAAATGCGGGCACTGAAAAAAGCAACCAGCCACTAACTGGTTTAAAAACTAAAAAAACGGCCGTTCAGGCCGTTTTTTCTTCCTGATACTGCTGGCTTACTGCAGGCTCGCCTGGCAAACAGTCAGTGAATACCGTGGCGCTGCAACCAAAGTTCCAGTAAGGTGGCCTGCCACAATTTTGAGCCAAATTTGCCAGTGTAATGTTCCGGTGCTGCCAGCATGGCATCAATATAGTTCATATTAAACAGCTTACGGGCTCTGGCTTCCGGCTGACTGAATACCTCTTTAGCCAGCTCCAGATATTCGCCCTGCATCTGGCGCAGGGCCGGTACCGGGAAATAGCCTTTTGGACGATCGATAACGGCACTGGGTATAATATCTCTGGCGACCTGCTTTAACAAATACTTACCGCCATCGCGCAGTTTTAAAGGGTGCGGGATCTGAAATGCCAGCTCGACCAGTTCATGATCCAGAAAAGGCACCCGCGCTTCCAAACCGAAAGCCATGGTCATGTTATCGACCCGTTTTACCGGATCATCGACCAGCATCACCGAAGTGTCCAAATGCAGCGCTTTATCTACCGGCAAGCGTGCACCACAATTGGCAAAATGGTGTTGCACCAGCTTAAGCGACTCGTTACTCAGACAGAATTCCGGTGCCAGCACTTTCGACAGCGCTTGTTCATCCCACGAAAAATAGGCCTGTGCATAGCGCTCTGCTGCATCCTGTTCTGAAACATCGGTCATCGGTGGATACCAGTGATAACCGGCAAACACCTCATCTGCGCCCTGGCCGCTTTGCACCACTTTAACATGCTGGCTAACTGCCTGAGCTAGCAGATAAAAACCGATAACGTCGTGGCTGACCATCGGCTCAGACATTGCATCTATGCAGGGCCGCAAATGCTCTAATAAGGTACCGTGCCGGGCAAAAATCTTGTTGTGCTCAGTATCGTAATGACCGGCAATAATGTCAGAGTATTTGAATTCATTACCCTCTTCTTCTGCCACATTGTCAAAGCCAATCGAAAACGTATGCAACTTTTTCTGGCCCAGTTCGCTTAGCATTCCTACCAGCAACGATGAGTCAACCCCGCCGGACAGCAATACACCTACCGGCACATCGGCTTCCAGCCGGCGTTTGGCACTGCTAAATAAAGACGCTTTCAGTGCCTCCTGCCAGTCCTGTTCGCTGCGCTTGTCGCTGTCGTCTACTTTGCTGTTCAGCTGCCAGTAACAGCCCTGGCTTATTTCACCGTCAGCACTGACTTTTAACCAGTGCCCTGGTAGCAATTTATGCACATTGCTAAATAAGGTGTCTGCGCCAACAATGGCCCGGAACGACATATACTGATGCACGCCTAACGGGCTTAATTTTGCCGGAACTTCCGGACATTTTAATAAAGATGGCAGGGTTGATGAAAACCAGAAACCCGTTTGATTATGGTGATAATACAAGGGTTTTATTCCCAACCGATCGCGGGCAAAAAAAGTACTGTTGCTGTCACGATGCCAGATTGCAAAGGCAAACATACCATTAAAACGGCTCATGCATTGCTCCTGCCACTGGGCATAAGCCTTCAGAATTACTTCGGTATCACTGGTGGAAAAGAACTGATGCCCCAGTTGCTCCAGCTCCTGTCGCAATGCTTTGTAGTTGTAAATACAGCCGTTAAATACGATGGTCAGCCCCAGGCGGGCATCATGCATCGGCTGGGCCCCTGCTGCTGTTAAGTCAATGACTTTCAGCCGCTGATGGCCAAAACAGGTATTCCCTTGCGCTGTTAACCCCCAGCCATCCGGGCCACGCGGTGCCAGACACTCCAACATTGAATTAACATAGTGACTTGACGCTTTACCCTGAAAATTTACTTCTCCTGCTATTCCACACATACTAACCCTCTGATTAAATTATCAGTTGCCACCGGCTTCGCTTCAGCTGAAAGATAACCAGGATAAGCAATCTGATTGAGTAGCAAATCTACACTTGTGATCATTCCCTTTACTGAAAAGCTTAAGTTTAGCTATAAATCTGAATTTTTGGAGGAAGAAACCGATTTTTGTCGCTATGCTAAAGTTAACCTTAAAGCAACAATTAGTGAGAGAACACTAATATGAATATTTGCATCTTATCTACGGACCAGGAACAGGACGATCAACGATTGCTCGATGCAGCCAGAGCAAAAGGCCACAAAGCAGAACGCTATAACATTCGCGATATCAGCATGGTACTGACCAGTGAAAAACCGGTTATTTATTGGCGGGATCAGGAGATAACCAAAAGCCTCGACGCCATTATTCCACGATTGAACGTCAATTTTACCGATTACGGCACCAATGTGTTGCAGCAGTTTATTTGCAGCCAGACTTATGTCAGTGAGTCGCCTGCTGCACTGCGCCTGGGACGGGACAAACTTAAAAGTCTGCAATACCTGCTGGCCAGGGGCCTGCCATTTCCGGCGACCGGTATTGCCTATACCCCGCAAGGGTTCCGGCAACTGGCCAAAACCATTGGTATACCGATGATTGTTAAATTAATTGAGAGCACCGAAGGCACTGGTATTTTCCTGGCTAAAAATCTAAAAGAGATGGATAACATCGTTAAAACCTTTGGTCAGCTTGGTGCCAGCTATATTATTCAGTCTTTTATTACCGAAGCGGCCGGTACTGATGTCAGAGCTTTTGTGGTTGGCGGCAAAGTCGTGGCCGCAATGTGTCGCCGCTCCCAGGATGGCGACTTCAGATCGAATGTCGCACTCGGCGGTCGCTCAGAGCCTTATCAGCTGACCGCCAGGGAACAAGAAATAGTACTGTCAGCAACAGCAGCCATCGGTATCAATGTCGCTGGTGTCGATTTTGTCCGCTCTGATTCCGGGCCAATGCTGCTGGAAGTTAACGTTTCACCGGATTTTACCGGCGAGCAGGGCATTGAAAATATAACCGGCGTCAATATTGCCGATGCGATAATCGACCATGTGGTCGGCAGGGTGTGCAACTTTTATCAGCATCACTATACTAGTGCTACCGTACTTGAATCACCACGGGGGATTTTATGTGCCGATGGATAGCCTACACTGGCAAACCAGTTTATCTTGATACCCTTGTTACTAAGCCAGATCACTCACTGGTGGTGCAAAGCCGACACAGCCAGATGAATTTCACCACCAGTGGTGAACTGCTCAGTATTAATGGCGATGGCTTTGGCATTGGCTGGTACGACGAACGCGAAGAGCCAGGTTTATTTAAAGATGATCTGCCTGCCTGGCATAATACTAATCTTGACAGCTTATGCCATCATATAAAGTCACATACCTTTCTGGCCCATATCAGAGCCTCGACTACCGGTGATATTCAGCGGGCTAACTGTCACCCGTTCCGGTATAGAAACTGGATATTTCAACATAATGGTCACGTCAGCCACTTCAATAAAATACGTCGTGCGCTGCAAATGAAGATTAGTCCTGAACTCTTTCCGCTGCTGCAAGGCACTACCGACAGCGAAACCTTTTTTTATCTGGCTATTAGCTATGGCTTGCCAGACAATCCTAAAGCCGCAATGCAGAAAATGGTCAGAGAAGTATTGCAGGTGCTGAACGAAACGGGTCAAGACGGCGTGCTTAATTTGTCATGTGCATTTTCCGATGGCAATAGACTATACACCTTGCGTTATTCGTATAATGAAGCACCGATGACTCAGTTTGTGTCAACAGATACCAATTGTATGCAGGAGTTTGCCAACAGCAAACCGCAAATACCAGCGGGAAGCACCATAATTGTCTCTGAACCACTGGATGACATTAGTGATAAGTGGACAAAGATCCCAAATAACTCTTTTACTACTGTGTTCCAGAACGAAGTGAAGACAGAACGCTTTCTTGATGATTAAACAGCATGTCGCTGTTTACAGTCATCTGATTAGCCACAAAAAAACGGCCGATGCAGGCCGTTTTTGTAACAACAATGATTAACTGTATTCGGTTTCGGTTTCGGTTTCTGAAGGCGGAGGTGGCAGCATATCCTCGCGGCTAATGCCCAGCACTTCAGCAATAGCACTGGCAACATAAACTGACGAATATGTCCCCACCGCAATGCCAAATAACAGTGCAGTCGCAAAGCCGTTAATCAACGCCCCACCCAGAAAGAACAGAACAACCAGCACCAACACGGTGGTCAACGAGGTTACCACCGTGCGGTTCAACGTGGTGGTGATGGCGTGGTTTATGGTTTCATCGACCGTCGCATCCCGCAGTTTGCGAAAACTTTCCCGCAGCCGGTCAAATACGACTATGGTATCGTTAATTGAGTAGCCTATCAGGGCCAGAATAGCGGCAAGTACTGTTAAATCGAACTCCAGCTGCAATACTGAAAACAGCCCGACCGTTAATATGACATCATGCGCCAGCGACAGTACTGCCCCCACCGACAAGCGCCATTCAAAACGCAGGGCAACGTACAGTAAAATGCCAATAAGTGCGACCAGCAAAGCCATGCCACCATCCTGCTTCAGCTCTTCGCCAACGCTGGGCCCGACAAATTCAACCCGGCGCAGCTCTACCGGCACGGTTTGCTGATAATTCAGCGCCTGCAGCACGGCCTGCCCTACTTTTTCCTGCGCCAGATCGGGGCGCAGCGGAATACGGATCAGCACATCTTTACTGGAACCAAACAGTTGAATTACTGCATCAGGATAACCGGCAACGGCCAATGTTTCGCGCATCGCCGTTAAATCTGCTGGCTGGTGCAAACCCACTTCAATTACCGTGCCGCCGGTAAAATCAAGGCCCCAGTTAATACCGTTGCTGAAAATTGACGCCAGAGAGCCCAGTATCAGCAAAGCTGACAACACTAACGCCGGCCATTTAATCCGCATAAAATTAACCGGCTGGTTAAACTTAAATAATTGCATACATTACTCCCTACAGCGGCAGTGACTGCAAACGGCGGCCACCCCAGAACAAGTTAACCAGCAAACGGGTACCTACTACGGCCGTAAAGATGGAGGTTAAAATACCGATGGCCAGAGTAATAGCAAACCCTTTGACCGGGCCACTCCCCACCCCAAACAGAATAAGCGCGACCAGTAAGGTGGTAATATTGGAGTCAGCAATGGTTGAAAACGCCCGCTCATAGCCCAGATTAATGGCTTGTTGCACGCTGCGCCCCTCGGCCAACTCTTCCCGTATTCGCTCAAAAATAAGCACATTAGCATCAACCGCCATACCAACCGTCAGTACTATGCCGGCCATGCCCGGCAAAGTTAATGTTGCCCCAGGGATCATCGATAAAAAACCGACTATCAATACCAGATTTGCTGCCAGTGCCACATTGGCTACCAGGCCGAACGCTTTGTAATACACCAGCATAAACAGCACAACTGCAGCCAGTCCCCACTGAATGGCCGCCAAACCCAGGGCGATATTTTCTTTGCCTAAGCTCGGGCCGATAGTGCGCTCTTCAATCACCTGAATAGGCGCTATCAGCGCACCAGCACGTAATAAACTGGCCAGATGCTGCGCTTCTGCCGGGGAACCTAAGCCAGTGATGACAAAATCACGCCCCAGACGCATGGTAATGGTGGCGTCATTAATCACCTCCTGCTGCTTCACCAGTACCGCTGTACCATCAGCATTAAGCTCGGTGCCGGGTTTATATTCAATAAAAACCGTTGCCATTCTGCGGCCCACCGCACTTTTTGACGCCTCCGACATTAAATTGCCACCTGCGGTATCCAGTTTAATGTTGACCTGAGGCTGGCTATATTCGTCATAGCCGGAAACAGCATCAATAATATGATCGCCAGTTAACAGCACCCGTTTTTCCAGTAATACTGGCCGGCCATCGGCACTGTGGTAAAGATCAGCATTGGCGGATAACCGTCCTGCTACTGCAGCAGCTAAATCACTGTCAGTATCAACCAACCGAAATTCCAGGGTTGCGGTAGCACTTAATATTTCCTTAGCCTGGGCAGTATCCTGTACGCCGGGTAATTGCACAACAATCCGGTCTGCGCCCTGGCGCTGCACTACCGACTCGGCAACGCCAATCTCATTCACCCGGTTGCGCATAATCGTGATGTTCTGTTCAAGCGCATAATTACGGATCTCGCGCTGCCGCTCTTCACTCAGGGATACCAGTAAACTCAGGTTTTCAGCGTCATCTGTTATCACAAACTGGTTATCTTGCTGGCTTAACAACGTTGTCGCTTCTTTCAAATCTTCAGACTGACGAAAACTGAGCGTAATCTGCCCCTGCTCCAAGTCAGCTTTAACCCTCAGATAGCGGATATCAGCCTGACGTAAGTCGCTGCGAAAGGCACTGACCATATCATTCAGGTGTTTATCCAGCGCAGCCTGCATATCAACTGCCAGCAAAAAGTGTACGCCACCGCGCAGGTCCAGTCCCAGCTTCATTGGCGTAGCGCCAATTGCCGTTAACCAGGCAGGCGTGGCCGGCATCAGGCTCAGGGCGCTGGTGTAATGAGTGCCTAATACATTTTTTGCCTGATCAAGTGCCTGCAGTTGCTGCTCGGCATTACTAAAACGGGCAATTATTTTACCGTCCTGTAACGCTACGGATGTTGCAGTAATGCCGGCGTCAATAAAGGATTGCTCCAGCTTGAGCCGGGTTGGCTCGGTAATTGTACCGCCGCGGCTGGCACTGATGTTAAGTGCCGGCTCTTCCGGATATAAATTGGGTAATGCATATAGCAAGGTTAGTAACAGCATGCCGATAACGACCAGATATCGCCATGCCGGATTTTTATTTAACATTTAATTTGTCCTTCACATACTCAGCACCACTAAAGCAACGTTAGCTATGCTATAGCGGGAAAAAATGGGCAACGGATCGTTGCGGTTTGAGTTTTACAGTGAAATAAAGGCGGGAGGCGCGCGGGCGGAGTAAGATTGACTTAAAGCAGAAATGGCAACCCATTGCCGACTTATCTCAGCGGCAGAGCTCGCCAGCTGAAAAGTAAATTGATTGTCAGGTATTATTGCTGCTGGCGGCTCATCATCGTCGCTATTGTCAGCAGCTATCGCTTGTTGATGAAGCGCAGAAGAAATGGCAGGGTTGAGTCCTTGCAGCTGGGTATCTGCCAGCCGTTCCAGCCCATTGCCATACACTGCCAATGCTTGCGGTGATGACAATAAAGCCAGATAAACCAGAATGGCAAAGCCAGTGAACCAGCGCATAAAACCTCATAACAGACACAGGCGGACAGCGACAGGCGGATGTCGTTAACCTGCTTGCACTATCATGAGGCTTAGCGTTTAAAGAAACAAGCCACTGCTAAACAAATAACGAAAAGTTAGTAGCGCTTTTATCGTCGCAGCAGGCAGTAGTCTCTGTACCGCTTATTTTTCCGGTTTGTCGGAATTAACCAGCGACAACTGATATACATCATGCCGGCGGTCTTTCATGGTATTAACACTGCCATGGGTATGCAGCTCTTTTAATAAATCCAGATTAACGTCAACAATTAGCAGCATTTCGGAATTAGGGGTCGCTTCAGCTTTAATCCCGGTAGTCGGAAAAGCAAAATCTGACGGCGTAAATAACGCCGACTGGGCATACTGAATATCCATATTATTAACCCGCGCCAGATTACCTACTGCCCCGGCAATGGCCACATAACACTCATTTTCAATCGCCCGGGCCATCGCACAGTGCCGGACCCGGGTATACCCGTTCTGGGTATCGGTTAAAAAAGGCACAAACAGGATGTTCATTCCCTGATCTGATAACAAACGCGCGTACTCCGGAAACTCAACATCGTAGCAGATCATAATGCCAATTTTACCGCAGTCAGTATCGAACACTTTCACCTTATTGCCGCCGTGCATGGCCCAGTTGCGCTTTTCAGCCGGGGTAACATGCACCTTATCGTATTGCTCCCAGCTGCCATCCCGGCGACACAAAAAACCACTGTTATGCAGCTTGCCATCGTAGATGCACGGCATACTGCCGGTAATAATATTGATGTTATAGGCAATAGCAAACTCAATGAATTTTTCACGGATAGTATCGGTATATTTTGCCAGCTCGCGAATGCTTTGGGTGACACTTAAATGGTTATAATGCTCCATCAATGGCGCAGCGAATAACTCCGGGAATAGAATAAAATCGCTTTTATAGTCGGATACCGCATCAACAAAAAACTCCATCTGCTCAAACAGCTGGTTGATGTCTTTCATATTGCGCATTTGCCACTGCACCAGGCCCAGTCGTACTTCAGCTTTAGGGGCATTAATTAATTTTACTGATTTGGTGTAGTAAATATTGGCCCATTCCAGCAAGGTGGCATATTCCTGCGACTGCACATCGCCGGGAATGTAACCGGTCAGTAACTTACGGACATGAAAGCCATTGGCCAGCTGAAAACTGAGTACCGGATCATACAGCTCTTTGCTTTTAACTTTTTCAATGTATTGTTTTGCGGTCAGTTTGTCGGAATGCTGCTGATAATTCGGCATTCTGCCGCCAGCCATAATGGCGCGTAAATTTAAGTTCTCGCAGATCTCTTTGCGAACATCGTACAGCCGCCGTGCCAGACGCAAGCCACGGTACTCCGGATGAATAAACACTTCTATGCCGTACAGCACATCGCCATTATGGTCATGATTATCAAAAGAAAAACCTGAAACAATCTGCTCGTAGGTATGATCATCACTGAATTTTCGGTAATCAATAATCAGCGAAAATGCACAACCCACAACTTTACCGTCAACACAGACACAGATCTGACCTTCAGGAAACTTGGTTAGCAAGGTATCGACTCTCTCTGCCGTCCAGCTTAATAACGGCCCCGCCTGATACACCTGTTCGGATGCTGCGCGCAGCTCTTTCATATCCTCATTGGTCAGATGGCGGATTTCGACATGATTAGCTTCCATAACAGTTCCTTCAATTAATTAAAATTCTGCCGGGTTGGTCAGGCTCATTTGCTCAGCAGTGAATGGGTGGATAAAGCTGATGTTGCAAGCATGCAATAACAAACGCCCGGCCTGAGCGATATTATCTGGCGTACCATACAGGGTATCACCCAGTATGGGGTGACCTA
Source organism: Arsukibacterium sp. UBA5043 (assembly GCA_002415085.1). Classification (GTDB taxonomy): domain Bacteria; phylum Pseudomonadota; class Gammaproteobacteria; order Enterobacterales; family Alteromonadaceae; genus Alishewanella. Next base: position 188,207 of record DIBV01000017.1, read on the forward strand.
TGGCCCGGGTATGCAGCCGCAACTGATGCGAACGTCCGGTAACCGGCATCAGCAATAACCGGCTTTGCTGGCGCATGCTGTCTCGCTCTACTACCTGAAAGTGGCTTACCGATGCTTTGCCGCTTTTGCATATTTTATACAACGGCCTGTTTTCAGGATCAGCCGCTATCGGCAGATTAATCTCACCCTGTGTTTTTTCGACCAGCCCGGCCACTACCGCCTGATATTGCTTGCTGATACTGCGGGCCTGAAACTGCTTGCTTAGCTCAGACAAGGCGCGTTTGGTCAGCGGCAATAACACGATACCTGAGGTATCATAATCTAATCGATGCACCACAGACGCAGTGGGCCACTCGCGCTGTACCCGGCTTATCAGGCAATCTTTATTTGCCGGATGGCGGCCAGGCACCGTTAATAATTTGGTGGGCTTGCTGACTACCAGCAGCTGTTCATCTTCGAACAACAAGGTAAACGGCTGCTCAGTAGCCGGGAGCACTGCCAGTTCTGATAGGTCTGTCATTTAATAACACCCACTCGCCAAAATAGTAAAATACATTCGCCGCTTTATGGCTATTATGCCTGATAAGCGGTTTGTCTGCAGCGCAAAATCCGTTATGCTGCTGGCCGGATTGATTACTGCTCTCAGGTTATGGCCGATACCTTTATCTATTCTCCCCCAACTGAGCCCTGGCTTGATATTTTATATCAGGACAAAGATATCATTGTGCTGAATAAACCCAGTGGTTTGTTAACCAATCCTGGCCGGGGGCCCCATTTAGCGGACTGTCTGTTAAGCCGGGTTCAGGCTGAGTTTGCATTGGCGCAACTGGTTCACCGGCTTGATCTCAGTACTTCAGGCATCGTGGTTATTGCGCTGCGACGTAAAGCCGAGCGCGAGTTAAAGCGCCAGTTTGCCGAACGAATAGTTAAAAAACGTTATCTGGCGGTAGTCGCTGGCCATTTAGCCGCTGACAGTGGCAGTATCGATTTGCCCCTGACTGTAGATGTCGGGAATGAGCCCCGTCAAAAAGTCTGTAAGCTGACGGGCAAAACCGCCCTGACCCACTACAGGGTATTGCAAGCGTTACCCTCTGCCTCGCTGTTGGAACTGCTGCCGGTTACCGGACGCTCGCATCAGTTGCGGGTCCATATGCTGGCGCTGGGCCATCCGATCCTTGGTGACGCCTTTTATGCAACGGAGCAGGTGCAGGCTGCTGCGCCCCGTTTACTGCTGCATGCGGCAAACTTACAGTTACAGCAACCCTACTCCGGAGAGACCCTTCAATTTACTGCAGATACTGACTTTGTTTCTGCCAGCGGCAGCCTGAACTGGCCCGTCAACAATTTCTGAACATCTCATCTGGTAAATTTAACTGGGCAGACTATAGTGATGGTACCTGCCATCGCAGCTGCATTTGGTAAGGCACACTAATAACAATAAAACAGGAATTTACTATGAGTATGCTCGGAGAGTTTAAAAGCTTTGCCATGCGCGGCAATGTGGTTGATATGGCGGTGGGGATTATTATTGGCGCTGCTTTTGGCAAAATTGTTTCGTCTTTTGTCAACGACGTTATCATGCCGCCCATTGGCGTAATGCTGGGTGGGGTAAATTTTCGCGATTTAGCAGTGGTCATTCAACAAGCGACCGAAAGTCAGGCCGAAGTAATGATTAAATATGGCATGTTTATCCAAAGCATTATTGATTTTATTATTATAGCTTTGGCGGTATTTGTCGGAGTAAGAGCAATGAATTCGATGAAAGCAAAAGAAGAGGCCAAGCCGGTAGCGGTAGCGGAAATACCGGAAGATGTTAAGTTACTGGTAGAAATCCGGGATTTATTGAAAAAGTCTTAGCCGTGATTTCACCAGGTTAGTGGCATAAAAAAACGTCTCCTAATGAGACGTTTTTTATTTCTCTAAGCACAATGTTTTCGGCAGCAATACCCGATTGTGCTCGCCGCAGCAACTCGCCCTACTGCCTGCGGTAGGGCTCAGACACTCTGCGCCGACAAAATCGGGTTTCCTGCCTCATCACTGGCTTATCTGCTTCCTACAAGTTCTGCTCAAATAACTTATAAATACGCCGGTATTCGTCCAGCCAGCTACTGGGCTGCCGGAAACCGTGCGGCTCTACCGGATAAATCGCCGTTTCAAAGTCCTGTTTTTCCTGTTCAATTAAGCGCTGAACCAGCCGCACCACATCCTGGAAAAACACATTATCATCCACCATAGGTGCATTAATCAGCAGCGGCCTGGTTAACCCCTGGGTAAAATAAATTGGCGAGCTGCGCTCGTACGCGATCGGATCAATATCCGGGGTGTTCAGGATATTAGACGTATAAGGGTGATTGTAGTAAGCCCAGTCGCTGACCGGACGCAGTGCTGCGCCCGCCTGGAACAGGTCTGGCTGCTTAAACAACGCCATAAAGGTCATAAAACCACCATAAGAGCCACCGTAAGTGCCGACGCGCTTGCGATCAACATTGGCGTTATCCACCAGCCAGTCTACACCATCGGCTAAATCTTCAATCTCAGGCGTTCCCATCTGGCGATAGATTGCTGTACGCCAGTCCCGGCCATAGCCTTTTGATGCCCGGTAATCCATATCCATCACCACATAGCCTTGTTGCGCCAGCAAGTTATGAAATAAGAACTCACGGAAATAACCAGACCAGCCCAGATCACTGTTTTGCAGATAGCCCGCACCATGATTAAAGATGACTGCCCGGCGCGGCTCGCCCTGCTTGTAGTTTGCAGGGTAATACACTTTACTGAATATCGGCTGCTTAGCATGGTTGGAAGGCACTGCCACCACTTGCGGTGCAATTAACGGCAACTGTTTAAATTCAGCCGATACCGTGTCGGTCAATCTGACAACCTCCGCGTCTGGAGCTGCCGCCATTAGATATAAATCTTCCGGCATCAGGTTGCTGGAATGGGTTAATAGCAACTTTTGCTCATCGCCAGATAACGTGTAATCGGTCATTCCACCCAGTTTTGTCAGCTGCTCGGTGTTGTTGTTAGCCAAATTTAAACGGTATATTTCATATACGCCAGGGTGCGACGCATTCGCTTTAAAGTACAAATAGTTATCATCTGTGGTTAAGGTAGGATTGCTAACTTCAAAAGTTCCACGGGTCAACTTTTCTGCCTTACGGCTAGTTAACGATTTACGGTATAGATGTGAGTAGCCACTTTCTTCAGACAGAAAATACAGAGTGTTGCTGGTGTTTAGCCAGCCAAAATCATTAAAGGCGTAGTTTACCCAGGCGTTGTCATGTAAGCGATGTTGTGGCACCAATGCTTTCTTTTCAAAGTCAATTGTGGCAATCCAGCGATCTTTGTTGTCGAACGCTTTAAGCATAATGGCGACCTGCTCACCGCTACTGTGCCAGCGCATGGCGCTCTGACTCCAGTACCAGTCGGTCATCAAACCTATGTCCCGAATAACCTTAGCACTTTTATACTTTTCCCCGTTAGCTTTAGCGTTTTCGGCCTTGACCTCGGCCAGCACGTCTTCATTATAACCGGGTAAGCTGGTGTAACTTAGCGGATACTGACTGCCATCGGTTAACGATACCAGGATTAGCCGTTGCGGTTCAGGTTTAAAGTCATTAACCCGCCATCTTACCGGTTGCGCAGCAATATCGCCGGTTTGGGTAATATAATTAGGCATAATATCTTTATCATTGCGTGGCTTGGCCTTGCGCACGGCGACCAGTAAATAATCTGCTTTGGGTGATATGCTTGCGTCAACGATCTGTTGACCTTTACCAAAATAGGCAGCAACCGGCGCTAATGACGGATTTGCCGCGCGCAGTGCAGTTTCTGCTTGATACTGCTCAATTTTATCACGCTGCGTTTTTGCCACAAAACCGATAAGTTTTTGTTGTTCTTGCGCCAGATAACCGCTGGGAGCAGCAGGAGATGTTGGTTTGTCTTCTGTTTTTAAGCTGATCAGCTCGCTGCTTAAACCAGTGGTTAAATCTGTACTGTAATAGGTCCATCCCTGCCGGTAAACCAGTCGGTTATCCAGTAAAAACTGGGGCTCATTTTGAGTTGCATTACTGCGGGTCACTTGAATTATCTGGCCGTCAGCATTACGAACGAAAATATTCCCTTCAAACACCCAGGCCTGCAACCGCCGATCAGCACTGTACTGCACATGGGTACTGCCCATCTGATGTAATTGTGATAACGCTACTGCGCTACCATTATCATCAGCATTTAGCGCCCGCTGATACCAGTCACGCACTTCACTGCCTGGCCGTTTTTGCTGATAATACACCTGATTGCTGTCCGCACTCCAAAACGCATTTTCTGGCGAACGCCCCATCCAGTCAGGGTCTGCCATAATCTGCTCAAGGGTCAGCTTAATGGTGGGATCAGCCTGATAAAGCGATGTCACCGATACTGTTGCTTTATCCCAGGTTTGCGGTTCTGTTTTGGCTAAAGCCAAATTACTGCTTAGTAACAACGCCACAGTGACTGCTGCAAGCACCGTTTGGTGAAATAATTTCATAGTTTTAATCTTGTACTGAATTAACGACGCCCTGTTATACAAAGCCTTGAGCCGGAACGCAACCCGATGCGGCTGAATAGCAAAAGATCTGAGCTGGAATGCGCTGCCAGGCTAAATTATTGTCCAATAAATTTACAATTCGCTCCAATCAAGACAAGGCCCCATATTGTTGGACTAGCTTGACTCAGCGCCATAGAGTTGATTTCTTTATCAATTATTAGCGCGTACTTATTTACATTTAATCTGGCATTAAATATGCGTAACAAAGCATGCAGTAAGGCAAGGAGCACAGCTGTTGGCAACCCTGTCTGTTGAAACAGTTTGTCTAACTCTATTAAAAGGAGCTTTCTATGACTTTAAAACGTAAAATAATACTGGGTGTATCGACCTTGCTATTACTTGTTGCCGGATCAGCGCAAGCCGCGTTAATCCCATTTCAAACCTTTGTTGGAAATTACGGTGTGTCCACTGACGGCTGGGGGTCTACCAGCCAAAGTGGCACTATCAGTGCGCTAGTGCCAAATGGTGCGACCGTAGTGGCGGCATATCTGTATTCTTCAACTTTTGATAACCCAACTCTAGCAGATGTGGGTGGGACCCTCGCTGGTGAGACAATAAATTATGATACTAACCTCGGAACGATCCCGGCACCTGCCTGTTGCAACTTGACAGCTACCAGGGCCGATGTCACGTCGATTATAAAACCTCTGGTTGATGGTGGTCCCGGCGGAGTCTACAACTTTGATATTACTGAAACCTCCGATTTTCAGGATGGTTCAGCATTAGTAGTGGTTTATAGTGATCCTACTTTGGGTGTATCAACTGTGGGCATTCTTGATGGTTATGCCCGGGTTGATGGCGATACCACCTCGCTAAATTTTGCTGATCCGCTTGATCCCACGGCACCGGGCTTCTTTGCTCATATGATGTTGGGTATAGGTTTTAGCTGCTGTGGTCAAACGAATACTGTCGAAGTGAACGGCACGTTAATTACCCAAAACGCTGGTAATAACAATGATAGTGCAGACCCATCACTGGCCAACGGTAATCTGATTACTGTGGGCAGTTTCGATGACCCGTTCTCACCGTTAATGCCCGGATATGATGAAGATACTGAACGCTATAGCTTAACTGATTATCTGAGTACCGGTGATACCAGCATTACCATTGAAACGACCAATGCAACCAACAATGATAATATCTTTATGGCAGTATTTCATGTGTCTGGTGAAGCTGGCGTTAACGAGCCACCACCTGGCGTGTCAATTCCTGAGCCAGGTACCTTAGCACTGTTTGCGCTGGCAATGTTTGGATTGCGTCGACGCTTTAATAGTTAAAAAGCTATTAACCATATAAAAATGCGCGGCATTAATCCGCGCATTTTTTTCTTTAAATTATTATTTATATTCACTTACACAATATGTTTAAGCTGCAACTTTCTCGCTAAGCTTACCCAGTTGCTGCCGCGCTGCTGTCAATGCTTGCTGAGCCGCTTCTTCGCCCATATTCAAACCTTCTGCATATACAAAGTGCAGTTGGGTTAAACCGATGAAGTTAAAGAAACTGGTTAAAAACGGAGTTTGACTGTCGGCTGGCGTACCCTGGTATAGTCCGCCGCGGGTTGCCAGTATGATCACCGGTTTATCAGCCAGCAGGCCGACCGGCCCCTTATCAGTGTATTTAAAAGTGACCCCTGCCCGTGCCAACCGATCCAATAACGATTTAAGCTGCGATGGAATACCAAAATTGTACATCGGCACACCTAGCATAATAAGGTCAGCAGTCTGAACCTGATTGATCAAATTATCTGAATAGTGGGCAAGCTGCTGCTGCTCTGCGGTACGATCTGCGGCAGGTGTCATCCATGCAGCCAACTCTGCCATCATCAGGTGAGGTAGAGGTGCTGCATTTAAATCAATTTCTGTCAGGTTGATATCACTGCCAAGCTGATCAATAAAAGCCTTGCTCAGCTTGCTTGAATGGCCATTGTCACCGCTTATCGAGCTGTTTATTACCAGAACGTGTTTCATTATTTTCTCCTTTGAACGTATGCGCAGATGATACATCATATTTATAGAATGTTAATCGCATTAAACTGCAAGTTCCTTTCTATTTAATAGTTAAATAAGTTTTAAACCGCTGCCACGTACCAGGCGTATAACAATGAAATTCGAATAACAAATACGAGCCGGGACACATAAATATGTTGGAAACTACCGTGCTAAAAAGGCATCATGATGCTTTACCAAAGCAAAAGCGAATAAGCCAGCGGATGACCATTAATAGTGAAAACGAAACACGCACCGGACAATGGGAAGACGCCCTGACTTTGGTGGCGTTAAATCAGGACAAAGCGGCTTATGCTGAACTGTTCAGGTATTTTGCGCCGAGATTAAGAGCGTTCGGCATTAAAATGTTTGGCAATGAACAACAAGCAATGGAAATGGTGCAGGATGCTATGTTGAACGTCTGGCGTAAAGCCCGCTTGTTTGATGCGAGTCGTGGTTGTGCCTCTACCTGGATATTTACCATAGCGCGGAATGTGCGGTTCGATATGCTGCGTAAAAAACAAAGCCGCAAAGATGATATTAGCGCTGACGATTTGTGGTTTGATGGCGATTATCCCGAGCAGGAAAGTAACAGTAGTGATCATTGGGATACGATGTTAATGAGCGAAAAGCTCGCACCACATTTTGATGCATTACCCCCTGCACAGCGCATGGTAATGCAAAAAGTATATTTAGAAGAAAAATCACATCAGGAAGTGTCTGATGAACTGGCAATACCTTTAGGTACAGTGAAATCGCGGATCAGGTTAGCATTAGATAGATTGAGAGGGGCATTAGATGACACACGCAGTTAAATTTCATCCGGGATTAATGTTACTGGAACAATATGTGGAAGGTACTTTGTCTGCGGACGTAGCCCTTGCTGTGTCAGCACATATTGACTTGTGCCCACATTGCCAGCAGTTGAATAACGACATCACTAACGATCAGGCAGCCGTGCTGACTGAACAGCAGGTATCAGGCCGTAACGACGAACAGGAATGGAATCAGATGCTTGATTTTATTACCAATCAGCCAGTGTTGGCTGCGTCGGTGATTACTGATACGAAAGCAGCGCCGGTAGCAAGTGTTACGGTAAATGGTAAGACGTTTCAAATTCCAAGAGCATTGGCCAGACTGGCTGAGAATCAGAACAAATGGTTACATCTGGGTGGTATCGCCACCGCCAAGTTGCCCACAGCAGAAAAGCAGCATGTGTCGTTACTTTATATTGATAAAGGGACTGAAGTACCAAATCATACCCACCTCGGTTTGGAGATGACATTAGTGCTGGCTGGACGAATAGTCGACGAGAATGGCGAATATGGTGTTGGTGATTTACTGATTAACTCACCGGAAGACACCCATACACCAAGAACGCTGGCTGACGAAGATTGCTTATGTTTGTCTGTGCTTAGTGCACCTTTAAAGTTCAAAAAAGGCCTAACCCGGCTGTTAAACCCGTTACAACAGTTCTTCTATTAGTAAGACAAAGTTAGCTTGGTGGAGCAAGCGTAGCGCCGTGCAAACGGCGCTTTTTTTTTGCTGGATTATTTGGCCCGGCACTAACAACGCTATACTAATAGTGCCATACCGCCGTTTAAATTATACACCGTGTTAAAACCAAACCGGCGCAATACCTTGCACGCCAGCAAACTGCGATTTCCACTGCGACATACCAGCAATAATGGTTTGGAAGGTTCCAGCTGCTTACTGATAAGCGCATCGCATAATTTTGATAAAGGCACCGCTAATACTTTATTCACTGCCGGCAAGTGCTGTTGCAACGGCCCAGCGGTTTGTTCGTGGGGTTCCCGCACATCAACTACCTGCAATTGGGGCTGTTGGCTCAATACCTCGGCCAGTTCGGTCTTGTCTAACAGGCGAGTTGCATCTGTTATTGCTACTTCGACCAGACCACAGTAGTGGTGGCTTGCTTGCTGCAATTTGGCCGTTTGAGCATTTAATTGCTGTTGCCATTCATTAACCGGTTGGCCCGTCAGGACGTTATTGAATAACTCACTTTCCTGGCTGGCAAGGCGCAATGTAGTGGCAAAACGCTGGGCATAATCATGGCTGGACAATAATAATGTATCGGGATCGATCTGCGCAGCCAATGTCTGAATACTCTGCTGTAATGCAATAGCATCGCCGCCAGCCAAATCAGTACGGCCAATCCCTCCGGGTAAAATTAAGTCACCTACAAATACCGCCAGTGGCCGTTGTTCCCGTTGTAACATAATGCTGACCGCATTGGCACAATGGCCTGGGGTAGCCAACCGGGTAAGCTGATAGTCAGCCAGGGTTAACGCGTCTTCCCCCTCTGGCCAGCCTAAATTGTCACCGTTTTCCTGATAAAAATGTAGCGCCTGACGCAACAACATTGCTGCACTATTTTGTTGTCGATCGTGTTGTAGCTCTGACTGCAGGTCATGCTGCAAATCGTGTTGTGCATGTTGATGTGTTTCCAGAATAGCCAATAATCGCAGTTGCCGGCCTTGTACAATATTAATCATTCGGTTTACCAGGGCTGGCACCGGATCAATCACGACCGCCTGTTTTGCCTGCGCATCAATCAGCAAGTAGCTGCAACTGTCTTCATGCTTCAGCTGAAGCAAGCCATTTGCATGGATTTCCAACGTGGGGGTGGCGTCAGTTACAACCAGGCAGTGCTTATTAACCACCTCTTTTAGTGCGCTGATCGCTTTACAAGCGTCTGTGCATTCAGTGGCTGTCATTGCTGGCCCGAACGATAAGCGGATGGCTCCCTGACTTCGCCAGGCAGCCAGTCCCATAGCATCAAGCACAAAGCTGCTGGGTACCTTAGAACTGCACGCCGAGCCACTACTTATCCGGATGCCGGCCGCATCAAATAAATCCATAATTTCTTTACTGTAAAAACCCGGCACAGAAAAGTTTATCGTAGTCGGTACAATATATGGCGGTTCACTGTTTAGCACCAGCTCTGGAAAAACATAGCGCAGCGCACTGAGTAAAGCGTCCCGGTAATCCCATAACGTTTGCTCATTCTGAAAAACTTTGCCGTCAGTTTGCTGCAACTCGGCTAATACCGCTCCCAGGGCAGCAATCCCAGGTAAGTTTTCAGTACCCGAGCGTAAGCCACCTTCCTGACCACCACCGGCAATAAACGGCTGATACGGCGCACTGGCTCTGATATACAAGAAGCCGACCCCTTTAGGTGCGTACAGTTTGTGGCCACTAAATGGCGCATAATCAATGGTGGTGGTTGCCAGATTAAGCTGCATTTTGCCCAGCGCCTGCACACAGTCAACCAACCAGAATACGGCAGGGTTCGCCGCACGAATACAATGCTCCAGCTCCTGCAATTGCTGGCTAATGCCCGTTTCATTATTCGCTGCCATCGTACAGATAAGACCGGCGGCGGGCGCATGCTCTGTAATAAACCCTAACTCTAGCTGGCCGTTATGATCGACCGGAATCGCCATGACCGTGGCGCCCAGTTGCAACACCTCATTCCAGTGTTTCAGACTTTCAGGGACCGCTTTATGCTCGGTGGCGCCATATAACAGCAGCGTATCAGGTCCAATTCTGGCCTTAGCACGCAGTGCCAGCAATGCCGAAACCACACCACTTTGAATACCTTCAGTAGCGCCGGAGGTAAATACAATGCGACCGTTTCCGGCCCCCGTTACGGTACGAGCCAGATTTCTAGCTTGTTCCAGTGTTGCTTTTGCCTTAATGCCGGTGGCATGACTGCTGCTGGGGTTACCAAACTGCTGTTGCATGCACTGCATGGCCGCTACTGCCGCCGCCGGCAATACGGGCGTGGTGGCGTTATTATCTAAATAAATTTCAGCGGGTCGGGCCCGGGGGCTTACAGCTTTCGTTGTCATCGTCAGGCCTATTACGCACGGCAACGCCGCTTATAGCTAAAAGAAATATCTTATAACAAACATCATAAATGGCTTGGCCTTAAACAACAAGCAAAGCCTGTCGCTGTGTTGCTGAATTACATGCAATAAAAAGGGCTGCACCTGGCAGCCCTAACCTTACTCAATAAGGTCTTTCGGAATATCTGGCCGTAGCTCCTGCCAGATTTTACCGCTTTCAATACCATATTTCCTTACAGCCATTACCACTTCATCGTGCTTTCCTGCTTCAGCATACTGCTTTAACTGCGCATAATATTTGCGGGCCAATTCACGGGCAGCCGGATGAGAGAAGTAAAAGCGGGCTATTTTGTTATAAAGTCCGCGGAAACCATTTAATATCAGTACATATATCCGGTTGGAAGAATGCAACGCAAGTTCGTGGTTTAAATTATAATCAAACTCGGCAAATGCTGCCGGTGTATCATCAAGTACTTCGGCACCGGTAAAGGCCGCGATCACTTCCTGCTGATGCGTTTTAATTGCACCACGAATATAAATAGCACTAATATTAGTGCGGGCTGACAACAAATCGTCAACCAGTTTAGGCATTTGATCTTCATCCAACCTGGCGAGGGTTTCAAGAATGTTAAGCCCAGAAGTTTCCCAGTAATTATTTACTTTGGTAGGCTTGCCATGCTGAATGGTCAGCCAGCCATCGCGCGCCAGACGCTGTAATACTTCGCGTAAGGTGGTTCGGGTTACACCAATCAGTTCCGACAGTTCACGTTCTGCCGGTAATATTGATCCGGGCGCAAATTTACCATTCCAGATCGAGTCCACTATATATTCTTCAGCAAAACCGGCAGGGCTTTGCGCTTTAATCAGATTGGTCATGCCAAAAAATCCGTCAGGGTCATTAGATAAGTTGACTGATTGTACCAGAGCGCTGCCAGTTAACAAGTCGGTGTTTAAAATTAGCCACGGTGATGCAACACAACAATTGTGTAATGTGCATAAATCCCTTAAATTAGCCAATTAGCTGATTGTTAAACCATTAGGAACACCTATGCTGGCTACAATAAAGAAAATATCGCGCCATCGCTTGTCCTGGTTTTTGCTGTTATTAAGCGCCCTGGCTTTACTTGCCAGCGGTTTATATTTTCAATATGGCCTTAATCTGCAACCTTGCATAAAATGCATTTATATCAGAGCGGCGTTCGCCGGCATTCTGCTGGCTGGCCTGTTGGCAATGCTGGCGCCGCGGCAAAATGCGCTGCGCCTGCTCGCCCTGTTGTTATGGTTGACCAGCGCCGCTATTGGTCTTTATCACGCCTTGGCATTAGTAAATATTGAACAAACGCTTGCTGCCGGTGGCTTTAGCAGTTGCGCTTTATTTGCTGAATTTCCTAGCTGGTTAGCGCTGGATAAATGGCTGCCCAGCATATTTGAAGTTACTGGTAGTTGTGGCGCAGTTGACTGGCAGTTTTTAGGTCTGAGCATGGGGTACTGGAGTATGCTGATCCTGGCAGCTTATTTGCTTAGCGCCGTTGTGGTATTAATTGGCCAGGCAGGCCGCATTTCCAATAACCCTTACCGGTAACATTATCGGGTTAAAGCCGTAAACAGATCTTTTTACCCAAAAAAAGCCCTGCAGATGCAGGGCTTTGTATTTGGTGCGCTAAAAAAGCATTGTGCAGTAGTCGTTACAGAATAGCCAGCAACTCTACATCGAATACCAGGGTACTGTATGGGGCGATAGCATTGCCTGCACCACGCTCGCCGTAGGCCAGGTTTTGCGGAACATACAAGCGTAATTTTGAACCTACTGCCATTAACTGTAGTGCTTCAGTCCAGCCGGCAATGACGCCTGAAACCGGAAATTCAGCTGGCTCGCCACGCTGATAAGAGCTGTCAAAAACGGTGCCATCAATCAGGGTACCATGGTAATGCGTGCGTACCGTGGAAGCAGTAGTTGGTTTTTCGCCTTCAGCTGCTACCAATACTTCGTACTGTAAGCCAGAAGCGGTAACGGTAACTTCAGCACGCTTAGCGTTTTCTGTCAGAAACATTTCACCTGCTTCAGCCAGTGCCTTCGCTTTTTCCTGCTCTGCTGCCTGCATCCGCTCGCTGATCACACCAAACGCTGCGCGGATTTGCTCTTCGCTGACTTCAGGCTCTTGCTCGTTGTACGCTGCAGCTAAACCGGCTGCTACTGCAGTAATATCTAAGCCATCAAATGGGTTGTCGGCTAATTGCTGGCCCATTTGTAAACCAATACCATAGCTGGCGTGTTGTTCTAGCGTTGCATATTTATCAGACATAAATTCCACTTTTGCTGGGCTGTTGACAGCAGATGCTTGCCAGACAGCAATTAAAATCGGCGAACATACTAACCTATCAAGCTGCGAATGTCTCGCCACAGACGCTCATAACGCCTGTACCTGCTGCCATAGCTGTTCAACATGTGCTTGATCGTCACTGGCCAGTTCGCCGCTGGCAATGGCTTTTGCCAGGCTCTGCTCTACCCATATGCATAATTGTGGCTTGTTGAAGGGTTCTGCCGCCACTTCCAGACTGCCGACAGCTAAATCAAAATGGCCCCGTAAGTAACCAGCCGCAAACAACTGGTCGTCAGTTGCCTGCGGGATCAGGCCATCAAAAAAATCGGCCACGGTATCAATATACTGCTCTGGTTTTGCTAATTGATTCATGCTACTCCTCGTCCTGATAACCTAAACGGTAAATTACGTAGTCGTTATAGCCGGTCAGCACATTAAGCAAACCGTGTAAGGCTTTATCCAGTGCCTGATCACCAGTGTCACTCAGTAGTGGCCGGCCATTTAATTGTTGTAGTTTGGTTTTGGTGGCCAGCAAAATCATATTCTCCCGACCAATCGCTTTAATAACAGCCGGTGACAGTTGCTGATTGCCACGCCCGAATACATGGCCCTGACCACCAATAAGCGTAATGACTAACTTACTGGGGTAACCCGTCACCAGTTCCAGCAATTCTGTGGCGGTAACATCACTGGCAATCAGCTCACCGTTCTCGACGACATCAACCCCCAGTAAAGTGTTTGGCAGGCCCAGCTCTGTCATCACTGCAGCGACTGTACTGCCTGATCCCATTACATACCGAATATTATCTTCCATTAAACTGGCCACATAGGCCGCTAAATCGTCCAGCACCAGCTCTTCCGACTCTTTGCCTGCAGCCTTAACGCTCTGCACGTAACGCAGTTCTGATGGAATGCGCATTTCCCCATAACGACGGGCTTTGACCACACCATCCCGAAATGCAGTTTCGTCAATATCCATCACCGGAGCTTCCGCCAGAGTAACCAGCTCACCGCTAATTAACCGCTGTAGCAGTTTGCCGGCAGCCTGCGGTGAAATAGCATAAACACCCGAATGAATTTTACAGCCAGCAGGCACACCTAATACCGTGGTCTTATCAGCAAGCACACTGCATAAGTTACGGGCGGTGCCATCACCGCCGGCAAACAACAGCAGATCGACGCCCTGCGCAGCGATGGCCAGCGCAGCCTGCTCAGTATCAGCCGCCACGGTAGGATAAGTTGGCGGCACATAACACACCTGATAATTCAGCCCCAGTTGCTGACACACATCAGCGCCCATGTCACCGGCTGCAGTTACCACATTAAACTGATTTTTTAATGAAAGTAGCTGCTGTAATGCGACATGAGTACGTTGCCCCGCCATAGGCACAGCTCCGCGAGCCAATGCTTCTGCGGCCATGCCGTCACTGCCCTTCAGCGCCACACTGCCGCCAAGGCCCGCCAGCGGATTAATAATAAGCCCTAACCGAAATGGATTTATCATAGGTTCAGTTGTATCCGGATAGCTGTCTGCCAATGGCGCGCATTGTAACGACTTCCACCGTGCTTGCCCAGTATTGCCGCTCTGCGCTCCCTGCCAGCTCATAGTTCTTTGGCAATGACGAAGCGTGCTTGCTGCACTGGTCTGACTGGTTTAGAGTACAGTTAGACTTTTACCACTTTCCAGGGAAAACGATGTCAGCACTTCAGCTGCAATTTGCGCAACTAAAACAAGCTTACAGCCATAGCCCTTATCCGGATTATCAACAACGCCGGCAACAGCTGACTGCGCTGCGTCAGGCTATCTCACAACACGGCGACGCACTGTGTACTGCCGTGAGCGAGGATTTTGGCTATCGCAGCAGCGATGAAACCCGCTTACTGGAAATTATGCCGTCGCTAAGCGGGATTGATTACCATAAAAAGCAGTTAAAAAGCTGGCTCAAACCTGAAAAACGGCATGTTCACTATAGTTTTATGCCCGCCAGCAACCGGGTGATGGTGCAGCCGCTGGGTGTGGTTGGCATTATCGTGCCGTGGAATTACCCTGTTTATCTGGCACTGGGCCCGTTGATGGCCGCCATTGCCGCCGGCAACAAAGCGATGTTGAAATTATCGGAGTACACGCCGGCAACCAATAAAGTGCTGACAGCCATATGCCAGCAGGCCCTGGCAGCAGATGTCATGGTGATTGAAGGGGATGCTGAGATAGCGGCTGAGTTTTCGCGCCTGCCTTTTGATCACTTGTTGTTTACCGGCTCTACCGCGGTTGGCCGCAAAGTGATGCAGGCCGCTGCGGCAAATCTGACCCCGGTGACGCTGGAGCTCGGTGGTAAGAGCCCGGTGGTGATTGCACCTGATGCTGATATCGGGCAGATCGCAAAACGTATTTTGTTTGGTAAAACCGCCAATGCCGGTCAGACCTGCGTGGCGCCCGACTATGTGCTGGTACCGGCTGACAAACTGGAATTGTTAATTTCTGAACTATGTCAGGCATTTAGCGCGTTTTATCCGGATTTTGCCACTAACCCCGATTACAGCGCGATAATAAATAAAGCACAGTACCAGCGGCTGATGACCATGCTTGAACATGCCCACAGCAGCGGTGCCCGGGTGATTAATTGTGACCTTAACAGTGACGCTGCAACCGTTAACAGTGAACGGCGCCTGGCGCTACAGTTAATTGTTGGTGCTGATGACAACAGTAATTTAATGGAGCAGGAAATATTTGGTCCCTTGTTGCCATTAATTCCCTACCATACCCTTGCTGAAGCCCTGGATTATATTCAGCAGCGACCAAGGCCTTTGGCGCTGTATTTAATGAGCAACGATAGCGATACCCAGCAACAGGTACTGAAACAAACCCATGTCGGCGGTGTTTGTATCAATGACACCCTGGTCCATGTGGCACAGGACGACCTGCCATTTGGCGGCATTGGCCCGTCAGGTTTAGGTAATTACCATGGCAAAGAAGGTTTTCTGCGGTTTTCTCATCAGAAAGCAATCCATCAGAAGGGGTGGTTTAACAGCGGCCGGTTTATTTATCCGCCGTTTAACCGCAAAATGTTTAAAGCCATACTGAGCTGGTTAACCCGTTAAAAATAAGGTAGTACGAAAGTACACCAGCCACCCTGCTTTGGTTTCTGAGCAGGCTTCAGCAAATACCTGCTTTTTATTCTATATTCGCGATATTTTTCGGCAAGGTTAACACCAACAGGCAGGCCAGCAGGGCAAAGCCGGCGGCGAAGATAAAGGTTTGCGCTGCACCAGCACCATTTTGCCAGCTTAAACCGGCCAGATAAGCACCGATAGCCCCACCGCCGCCGAAAATAAGCCCGGCATAAATGGCTTGGCCCCGGCCGCGCTGGGCTTTGGGAAATACCTGCTGAATAAACTGCATGGCGCAGCTGTGGGCGATAGCAAAACTGCCGGCATGCAGCAACATACTCAGGGCCAGCAACCAAGCAGAGTCCGCCAGCAGTGCCACCATTAACCAGCGAATGGCAGTTAAGCCATAACAAATACCTAACAGGGTGCGATAGCTGCGGTTGCGCATAATACGTCCGGCAAAGTAAAACGCGACGATTTCTGCCGCTACCGCCAGGCTTATCAGTAAACCGGTCTGGCTGCCGCTATAACCTAAATCCCTGCTGTACAGAGTGAAAAAGCCGTAAAAAGGTGCAAAACTGATTTGCATCAGCAGTGCCGCCCCCATAAAAATCCATAAAACCCGGTGTTTTAATAGTTGCCGGTAAGACAGGCTTGCTGCTGTGGCATCATAGTCCGGCCTCAGCGTGGGTAAATTAAACAGACAAAATACCAGCAGTAATAAAAATGCCAGTGCGGTGGCAGGCATAAACTCACTACCATACAACTGATAAAACCAGCCACCCAGCATCACCAGCACAATATAACCCACGCTGCCGGCCGAGCGGATCCGGCTGTACTGCTCTGTATCGTTATTCAAAAATAAAAAAGTGGAGACTTCCAGCTGCGGTAATATAGCGGTCCAGAAAAAACTGAATAACGCCAGAGCGGCCAGTAATAGGCCAAAACCGCCATTGATAAAGCTGCCAAGCCAGCCAATACAAGCCAGCACCGCGCCCAACTGCATAACAACTAACGGCTTACTGCTGCGCTCAGCCAGGCCAGCCCAGATAGCCGGCCCGATAATACGGGTGGCGGTGACGATAGCCAGCATCAGGCCTATTTGGCGCGAGTCAAAGCCGCGGCCATCCAGAAACAGGCCCAGGTAAGGTACAAAAATGCCAAGTACGCCAAAATACGTGAAGTAAGCCAGCGCTAACGCCGGCCTGGCAGCGAGAAGTGTCATAAGGTCCTGAGCGCGGCTTGGTTATCGGTTAGCTCTGGCAATATCCGGGGTGCTGACGCTGACGCCGGCATTTTGCGCCCGGTGTCGCAGCAGATGATCCATTAATACAATTGCCAGCATTGCTTCAGCAATGGGCACGGCCCGGATCCCGACACAAGGGTCGTGCCGGCCTTTGGTTACAATATCCACCACGTCGCCATCCACATTAATGCTTTTACCCGGGATGCTGATACTGGAGGTAGGTTTTAACGCCATACTGACCATAATATCCTGGCCGGACGATATACCGCCTAACGTACCGCCGGCATGGTTGGAGCTGAACCCTTGTGGCGTTAACGCATCGCGATCGGTTGAACCGCGCTGTTCTACCACCGCAAAGCCATCACCAATTTCCACAGCTTTAACGGCATTGATACTCATCATGGCATGGGCAATATCGGCATCCAGCCGGTCAAAAACGGGCTCGCCGAGCCCGACGGGCATACCCGTTGCCACCACATTCACTCTGGCGCCTACTGAGTCACCGTCTTTCTTAAGCTGGCGCATATACTCATCCAGCTCGGCAATTTTATCCGGATCCGGGCAAAAAAACGGGTTATTTGCTATTTCATCCCAGTTGAGTGTTTCCGCTTTAACCGGGCCTAACTGCGCCAGATAGCCACGAATTACGATGCCACAGTGTTCTTTTAAATACTTTTTAGCAATAGCCCCCGCCGCTACCCGCACCGCGGTTTCGCGCGCCGATGAGCGGCCGCCGCCACGGTAATCCCGGATGCCGAATTTATGCCAGTAGGTATAATCAGCATGGCCTGGCCGGAACAAATCCTTGATATTAGAATAATCCTGGGAGCGCTGATCAGTATTTTCAATTAATAAACCAATGCTGGCACCGGTAGTGGTATCTTCAAACACGCCAGATAGAATTTTCACCTGGTCTTCTTCCCGCCGCGCTGTAGTGTAGCGTGAAGTACCGGGTTTGCGCCGATCTAAATCCAGTTGTAAATCGTCAACCGTTAAACTCATTCCCGGTGGACAGCCATCGACAATACCACCGATGGCCGGGCCATGGCTTTCACCAAAAGTGGTAACTTTAAACAACTGACCAATGCTGTTGCCGGCCATTTAGCTCTCCTCGAACAAGTGTTGATAAGCGATCAACTGCGCTTTACTCAGCGCAAATACACCAAGACCACCAGCAGCAAACTCAAGCCAGTTAAATTGGACGTCTGGATACCTATCCTGCAATTCAACCATACTATTGCCGACTTCACAAACTAAAAACCCCTGCTCAGTTAAATGGGCGGCAGAGTGAGCCAAAATACGCCGGGTAAGTTCGAGACCATCATGGCCAGAGGCCAGACCCAGTTCAGGCTCGTGCCGGTATTCCTCTGGAAGATCAGCCATATCATCTGCATCAACATAAGGTGGGTTGGTCACAATTAAATCGTATTGTTGACCGGAAAGGGCCTCATAACCATCCGATAGAATCGGATATACCCGATCCAGTAAGCCATGCTCATTAATATTAATATCAGCCACGGCTAACGCGTCAGGGCTGATATCAACCGCATCCACCTGGGCATCGGGAAAGGCGTAAGCACAGGCAATGGCTATACATCCGGAGCCAGTGCACAAGTCAAGGATCCGCTCTGGCGCTGCGACCCATTCCAAACGACTGAACTTTTCCTTAATCAGCTCTGCAATCGGTGAGCGCGGCACCAGTACCCGCTGATCAACATAAAACGGTAAGTTACAAAAATAGGCCTGATGAGTCAGGTAGGCAGCAGGCATGCGCAGCTCTATCCGCTGCGACAGCATATCAACAAAAGCACGCCGCTCAGGTTTGGTTAGCCTGACATTCAGTAATTTATCATCGGTCAGGGGTGGTAAAAACAAACAGTGGGCCAACAGGGTTGCGGCTTCATCCCAGGGGTTATCAGTGCCATGTCCGAAATAAACACCGGCTTCATTAAAGCGACTTACCGCAAAACGCAGCCAGTCATGCACGGTAATCAACGCCTCAAGCGCTTCATCAATATCAGATTCTGAAAACATTGGGTTTAATTCGGCCATCTCAGTATTCGCTCTTTGTAAAAAATGGGCAGATTGTATAGACTTGCGCGATGCAACGAAAGAAGCTTTCTCCTCAAGCCCGTTTATCTGCCGAAGACAGCGACCTTTTCCGCCAGTCGGTTACGGACGCTCGCCCGTTATTGCAAGACAAGATAGCCCCAGTTAGCAGAGCCAGCAAGAAAAAAGCCCGGCCTGCATTAAATATGCCGCAGCACGATCAGGATCTTTTTTATTTCTCTGATGGCTATGAAGGCGTTATCAGTGATGGCGGTTCGCAATCTTATGTCCAGCCCGGCGATGATCCCAGATTAGCCGGGCGCTTAAAACGAGCGGAGTTTCAACCACAGGTCGTACTTGATTTACATGGATTAACTCAGCTTCAGGCAAAAAGCGAACTGGCAGGCTTACTGGCATATTGTCAACAGCAACAGTTTAATTGTGCCTGCGTAGTGCATGGTAAAGGTTTGGGTATCCTGGCGCGCAAAGTGCCAAACTGGCTTATTCAGCATCCTAATGTGCGGGCATTTCATACTGCACCAAAAAGCTGGGGCAAACATGGTGCTTTGTTGCTGTTGCTGAAAATTAATCAGCCTGACGCTGAGCTACGTTAGTCACCAGGTTCAGCTTGATAAAATCACCAACTCTTGCGGCGCCACTTTTTCAACGATATGCCCCCCCTTCGCTGGCTGATAATCAATACAACACAACGAAGCTGTACTGAACACGGGTGTTTGTCCCGGCTGCGTCAGCGCTTCTACCAGAAAGCTCACCAGTGGCATATGCGACACCAGCAAAATACGGGCATCAGGTTGCTCACTTAGCCTGGCATCTATAGCATCAAGCATACCCCTGACACTGCCTTCCGGAACCAGTTGCTGCTGAGTTTCCAACTGACAGTCCGCCCCTTGCTTACTACGCATAATTTCGGCAGTCTGTGCAGTGCGTAAATAAGGGCTAAGCCAGATATAAGTGAAGGAGCGATAGCAATTTTGCAGCCACTGCGCCATATGCAAGGATTCCCGCTTTCCGATTGCGGTAAGCTGCCGCTGACTATCCTGCTCAGTAAAAGGCTCGGCTTCCCCGTGACGCATAATAACAATGTTAACCATTTATATTGATACCGTACTACTTAGTCAGTGCGTTTTTGTTTGCCATTGTTAAAAAGCATACGCTGGGCAAAAATTGTGCGCTATGATAAAGAAACTCTGACATTAACGTAACTGCTATTAACGCATAACGTAACGTCTGTTTATTACTAAATGCTATCAAAAATCGGAAATCTTGCAGTACTACCATACCGACATAGGACTATTTTTGGAAAAAGTACATATAAAGCAAAGCCCCAACGATAACAGAGTCTATCAACACCTGACACTGGACAATGGTCTTACTGTTTTGTTAGTTCAGGATGAAAATGCTGAAAAAAGTGCCGCAGCCTTAACGGTCAATGTCGGTCATTTTGATGATCCGGCAGATTATCAGGGGATGGCCCATTTTTTAGAGCATATGCTATTTCTTGGATCAGAAAACTTTCCGCAGCCAGGTGAATATCAGCAATTTATCAGTCAGCACGGCGGCAGTCACAATGCATGGACCGGCACAGAGCACAGCCATTTTTATTTCGACATCGATACTCCGCAATTGCAGCAGGCTGTTGCCCGTTTTTCTGATATGTTTTGCCGGCCTTTATTTACCGCAGCCTATGTTGAAAAAGAACGCCATGCCATTGAAGCGGAATATTCGTTAAAACTAAAAGACGACAGCCGGCGAATTTATCAGGTTCACAAAGAAACCATCAACCAGGATCATCCCTTCGCTAAATTTTCAGTGGGTAACCTTAATACGTTAAATGATAAACCAGGCCAAACTCTGCGTGACGCCCTGATCGAGTTTTATCAGCAACAATACAGTGCCAGCAGAATGAGCTTGTGTCTGGTCTCACCCACATCATTGTTAACCATGGCGCAGTGGGTATCTCACTACTTTGCTGATTTGCCGGCAGAGCTACCCGCAAAAGCACCATTAGACGTGCCGCTGTATAACGCTGAGCATCAGACCATTTTATTAAATATTCAACCACACAAAGATTCCGACAGACTGGTAGCCAGTTTTGCTCTGCCAGACATCCAACCCTGGTATCCACATAAAATAGTCAGCTTTCTGGCATCTATTCTGGGTGATGAAAGCGACGGCTCGTTATTGAGCTATCTGAAAAATGCCGGGTTGGTGAACCAACTAAGCGCAGGTGGCGGAATTGACGGCAGTAACTATAAAGATTTTACCGTATCCTTTGAGCTGACCCGCGCAGGCCGGGCTAACACCCAAGCGATCCTCAAAGCGCTCTATAGCGCGCTGGCCAGAATTAAACAGCACCCACTGCCCCACAGTTTATTTGAGGAACGGCAAAAACTTTTGCACTGGTCATTTATTTATCAGGAGCCCGCCGACGCCTTGCAAACAGCCAGTCAATTATCGGTCAATCTGCAGCACTATCCGGTTGAAGATATTATTTTTGGTGACTACAGGATGGAATTGCCTGCTGAATCTTTGTATCAGCAGTTGCTAAGCTGGTTCAGGCCAGACAATATGCGGATAATGCTGATTGCCCCTGACGTGCCTGTGCTATTGGAAGCAAAATGGTATAACACGCCTTATTCCGTTACCCGGTTAAGTGATGAATTGCTGCACACTTTGCTGACGACCGGTCCGGTTGCTGAAATTACGCTACCCAGTACCAACCCTTATCTGAGCGAGCAGCTGAGCTTGCTGGAAAAAACTGCACATATGGCAATACCGCAGCAAATATGTAGCACTCCTGGTTTAAGCGTCTGGCACAAAGCGGATACCGAATTTAACACACCTAAAGGCCATATTTTTTTGCAACTTAGTCTGCCTCAGAGTATTGCTGACAATCATCAGCTTGCAACCAGCAGGTTATGGCTGGAGTTGTTTCAGGATCACATTAATCAGCAGTTTTACAATGCCACGACTGCGGGTCTGAGCTATAATCTGCACGTTCAGAAGCAAGGGATCAGCATCCATATCTCCGGGTTGGCAGCCAATCAGATCCAGCTGTTACAGAATATTTTACAGCAAATAGGCCATACTGAATTCTCAGAGCTTCGTTTTAATGAAATTAAACAACAGCTTTGCCGACACTGGCGCAATAGCAGTAAAAGTAAGCCAGTCGCCAGATTATTCAGTCAATTATCGGCATTGCTCCAACCTTTGAATCCAGAGATTGAAATCTTAATTGACGAGCTGGAGCAACTGAGTTTCAGTCAATTCTGTCATTTTTCAGCCCATCTGCTGGACAATGTTCATTTAGAAGCGCTGATGGTAGGCAACTGGACAACAAATAACGCCGAAGATCTGCAACAGATGCTGCTTAACTGGCAACACCAGCAACATAGTGTTGGTTGTAAAATTACACCTGAAGCTAATAGTATTAAGGGTTTAGGTCCGGTCTGGTTAAAAACAGAAACCGAAAGCGGCGACCATGCGCTGGTGGTTTACCTGGCAGCTGAACAGGCCAGTGCCGAGCAAATGGCGCTGTTTATGCTGGCGAATCATCTTATGTCTCCCTATTACTTCCATCAG
Organism: Arsukibacterium sp. UBA5043; assembly: GCA_002415085.1. Taxonomy (GTDB): domain Bacteria; phylum Pseudomonadota; class Gammaproteobacteria; order Enterobacterales; family Alteromonadaceae; genus Alishewanella. The sequence continues at coordinate 210,979 of DIBV01000017.1, forward strand.
TTACGCACCGAGAAACAAATGGGATATTTAGTGGGTACAGGCTATGTCCCCATTAATACCCTGCCGGGTATGGCATTTTATATTCAGTCCCCTAATTTCGATTGCAGTGCCTTATATCAGGCGACCGTGGCATTTTTTCATGAGTTTCTGACGCAGATTGAAGATATGCCAGATGAAACCTTTGCCGAGTTAAAACAGGGGTTGACGGCCCAGCTCGCTGAACGCGACAGTAGCCTGGGTTCCAGGGCAAAAAGACTCTGGCTGGCACTGGGACAAGATGATACCCGGTTTAATCTGACCAGCAGAATAATTACTGCTCTTGCTCAATTAGATAAAAAACATTTCACCGACTTACTTACCCAGCTGTTGGCTGATGATTATGATGTGTTGATCCTGGCGTCCGGAGCTAACGATCAAAACTCACATATCAGGACAATGTCCCGGGCTGAACTAAGACAAAAAATTGCCACAACGTAAATTGATTTTGACACTGTTCCTAAACTTAGTTACCGTAAGCGGAATAACAATAAAAATGATGTAATACGTGGGCAAACGTCACCTCCGCTGCGCTAAAACGACTGTTGTACTGTTGGCTGTTCATCCTACCTGGCTTTATGCCTTTAGCTGGGACAGCGTGCAGCCTTATTTGTTTTCAGCGGTATTATTTTTTGCCTGTGCTGCTTTGCTGCTGGCGCATGCCAGTATCGTTAAAATGCGGCGCTACCACAAACGACTGGCAAAGAGTGAAGAGCGATTGCGCCTGTCATTATGGGGCAGCGGTGACGAGCTCTGGGACTGGCGAATTCATACCGGCCAATTATATCGCTCCAGCTCCTGGTTAAAACCGGTCGAACTGAAACCTGAAACGCACGACTTTCCGCCAAACAAACTGCAGATCCATCCTCAGGATTTAGACAGAGTAATCAATTTGCTTAACGACCACCTCAATGGTGGCAGTGCCTTTTTTGAAGCGACCTATCGACTGCGCACCGCTGAAGGGATATACATTTGGGTACTGGATCGTGGAAAGGTGGTCGCATACGCCACTAACGGCAGTCCAAGCCGGATGACCGGCACCCTTAAAAACATCCACCAATTGAAAGAAGCGGAAGGCAGAATGCAGTTATTCGCCCGCTGTCTTGAAAATATTTCAGATGCAGTGTTAGTTTGTGATACCCATTTCAATATTATCGAAGTTAATCCAGCATTTAGCAGCATTACCGGTAAAAATCGTGCCGAAGTCATTAACAGCCGCTTTGAACTGTCGTTGTATCCAAGTCGTTTTATGCAAGATATTCAGCTACAACTGGCAAAACATGGCCGTTGGAGCGGTGAAATCCGCGAACAAAAAGAAAATGGCGAAATATATCAGGCAGAGTTGGCATTTGATGTCATTAGAGATGAGGAAGACAACCCGCAACAATATGTTGGGGTATTATCAGATATTACCGACCGGAAATTGCGTGATGCAGAACTGAACCGGCTGGCGAACAACGACACCCTGACCGGTTTGCCGAACCGGGCCGTTTTCATGACTAAACTGGCCAGTTTGGTGACAGTCGATGCGGTTCATGCGTTACTGGTATTCGATTTAGATAATTTTAAGAAAATTAATGACTCGCTGGGCCATGAACTGGGCGATACCCTGCTGTGTAAGCTTGCACAAAGACTGCATGGTGACCCGCGATACCAGAACAAATTATACCGCCTTGGCGGCGACGAATTTGCCGTAATGCTCAATAACACCAATGATATTCATTCTATAACCTCTATGGCCAAAGGATTGCTCGAACAAATTAACCGGCCATTTTTTATCAGTCAGCATGAACTTGCTGTTACCAGCAGTATTGGCATTGTGTTGTTTCCGGATGACGGCAACGACCCTCAGGCTTTGCTTCGCAATGCCGACACGGCCATGTACCATGCCAAAAACGACGGCGCCAACCGCTACTTGTTTTTTAATGACAGCATGAACAAGCAAGCAGTAAAACGGTTGCAGGTCGAAAATTTAATTCGCTACGGTTTAAAAGAAGATTATTTCACGGTGTTTTATCAACCTAAAATGGACATTCTGACCGGTAACGTCGTCGGTATGGAAGCGTTGGTGCGGTTTATCACTCCCAAAGGCGGACTGGTAAGCCCTGCCAGCTTTATTCCGGTAGCCGAGGAAACCGGACAAATTGTCGAAATCGGCGCAGTGGTGCTGCGAAAAGCCTGTGCCGATGTTAAAAAGTGGCTGTCACTTGGCTTATTTCAGGGTCGTGTTGCGGTTAACTTGTCTGCCAAGCAATTTATGCTGCCAAATCTGTGCCAGCAAATCGACGATGTATTGGAGCAATGTGAGCTACCTTCATATCATCTGGAACTTGAAATAACAGAAGGCACGGTAATGCAATCGCCTAAGCTGGCGATCGACATGATGAAGAAACTCCGGGCTCGCGGTATCCACCTGGCGATGGATGACTTTGGTACCGGCTACTCGTCACTGGCCTACCTGAAACAATTCCCCTTAAATACCCTGAAAATTGATAAAGCTTTTATCGATGATATGGACAATGCCAGAGGCAGGAATATGGTAGATACCATCGTGACCATTGCCCACAATTTAAGTTTAAATGTGGTTGCAGAGGGTGTTGAAACCCAGGATCAATTGGATATGCTCCGGAAATTACGTTGTGAGACAATTCAGGGATTTTATTACAGTAAACCGCTTTCAGCCGAAGACTTTGCCGCGTTTTTACTGACGCAAAAACAACGGCCCCGGCTGTCAGCTATTCCAGGTTAATCGCAGCCTTGCATCACAGCGATAAAAAAAGCCCCGCAGGGCTTTAATCGGAGTCTGTTTCTACGTACGAAAAATCGTCCGCGCCATCTGCAATACGTTTCTTACCGAACACAGTATGAAATTTTCGCTTTTCGTTCAGGCGTTGCTTGTATTTAATCCAGGTTTTTTCATAGGCGGAGCTCGCTTCTGCTTCGCCCCGGCAAACCAGAATAAAGCGTTGCTCTTCCTCGTTTACCGGTTCACGTGCACCCTGCTCCAGCTGTTGCATCGCGAAACCATGTTTTTCCAGCAAATTACCTTCTGCCAGAGTAAAGCGCCCGGACCGCGTAAAACCACGAGGGAAATTGCGGTCATCGAAAAAGCGACGAGTAGCGACAAAACTTTGCTGCATCACTTTTTTCCTCTAATGTCGTTGAATATAAAGCCAGCCTGTTTAAACTGTGCGGAGTATGGTTAACAATATTCCTGTCGTAAAACAAAAATTTTTTATTGACACGATAAATAATTTTAAGGCTCAACCTTGGATACTGAACTACTAAAGACCTTTCTGGAAGTGCAGCGTACCCGCCATTTTGGCAAGGCGGCAGAAAACCTTTATTTGACCCAGTCTGCTGTTAGTTTTCGGATCAGGCAACTCGAACAGCAGCTTGGTGTTAATTTATTTAGTCGTTATCGGAATAACATTCAGCTTACCGCTGCCGGAGAACGTTTGTTGCCCCATGCTCAGGCTATGTTAACCGCATTACAACGCGCTAAACAAGACGTAGCATTAAGCAATAAACAAGCACAACAGCTCTCTATCGCCGCCACTGCTAACGTTTGGGACAGCTTTCTGCTGCCGGGCTTTATAGGGGTACAGCAACATTATCCGCAGCTTGCCTGGCGCGCAGAATCACTGGGTACAGAGCAAATAGGCCGCTTATTGCTGGAGCGGAATCTGGACCTGGCCGTTGTTTTTGACCCACCCAAAGTCGACGAGATCCAGGTTGAAAAGCTTGATGACATTGAACTGATTGCTGTGACCAGTACTCAGCACAAGGATTGTGACACTGCTATGGCTCATCATTATATTCTAATGGACTGGGGGACGTCATTTGATATTCAGCATGCCAAGCATTTCGCTGATCTGCCACCGCCAATGCTGAGAACCGGCAGTGCGAAAATTGCGTTGTCAATGCTGCTGCATAGCGCTGCAACAGCTTATCTGCCACTGGTGATGGTGCAGCCATTATTACACAATAATAGCCTCAGAACGGTAGACAATGCACCACGGATGAGTAGAGAGTTATTTGCCGCAACGTTGCATCAGGCAACCAACGAACAGTTGCTGCAAGACATCATTCAGCAATTGCGTCGGCACATCAGCAGCACCGCGGCTTAGGGACGGAATAAACTGCTGTTTCTGCCACGCATTTTACATAGCAGCAACCGCTTATGGCTGTTAAACAAAGGTAGTAAAAAAGGTCCGGTAAACAGGGCCGCCACCGCCCATTGTAACGCCTGCATGCCACTACGCAGCGCCGCAACATAAACCCCAACGGCCACCATTAACCACACTACAGGTACTAATAACACCTACCACTCTCCAAAAATAGCTTACCAAAATCCACAGTAACAGCCGATATTATACCGGCTGCTACTGTGGTTGACTGTTAAGCTTTAGTTGAATTTTTGCAACGACTACGGATAAAAGCGGCTGCCCTGCTCTGCCATGGCCAGCAGGCGGGAACAAGGTGCAAAACGTTCGCCATGCTCGGCTTCAAACTGGCGCAGGCTGGCAATCAGGTTCGTCACTCCTAAGGTATCGATATAGCGGAATGGCCCACCTAAAAACGGCGGAAAACCTATGCCAAAAATCGCACCAATATCACCGTCCCGTGCCGAGGCAATTACGCCCTCATCAAGGCAGCGCACGGCTTCATTAAGCATTTGCACAGTGCAACGCCTGGCAATGGCATCACTGCTAAGGGTGCCAGCCGGTGTAATGCCCAGTACATTATAGACGCTGCTGTCGACCGTTTTGGCACCTTTTTTCTCATTTTTACCGTACTGATAAAAACCCTTCGTAGATTTTTTACCTTTACGGCCATCTGCCAGCAACTTGTCAAAAGCAGCAGGAGGGGCAAAGCGCTCGCCTAATTGCTCAGTCAGGATCGGTGAGATTTTCGCGCCCACATCAATACCCACTTCATCTAGCAGTGTCATAGGCCCAACCGGAAAACCGAATTTCACCAGTGCCTTGTCTATTTTCTCTACCGGCTCGCCGGCTAACAGCAAATTAGCGGCTTCGTTCATATACAACGCCAAAATACGATTAACATAAAATCCGGCCCCGTCTTTTACCACAATGGGTGTTTTGCCCTGCTTGCGAGCGAATGCAACCGTTGTGGCAATCGTCTGATCAGATGTTTTGGCGTGGGCGATAACCTCAACCAATGGCATCTTGTCAACAGGCGAGAAATAATGCAAACCAATCACGTTCTCTGGCCGTGTTGCTTTCGCCGCAATCTGAGCAATAGGCAGCGAGCTGGTATTACTGGCAAAAATGGTATGCTCGGCACAGTGTTGTTCAATATCTGCAACCATTTTTTGTTTTAAATCCAGATCTTCAAATACCGCTTCAATCACTAAGTCTACATCATGAAAACCACTGTAATCTGTGCTGCCCGTCAATAATAGTAATTGCTTTTGCATTTCTGCTTTACTGATAAAACGACGTTTAAATTTCTTTTGCAGTAAATCATAACTGTATTTAAGGGCATTACTAATGCCTTGCTCATTAATATCTTTAATTCGTACCGGTACACCCGCTTTGGTGCTACTGACGTTAGCAATACCGCCGCCCATCAAACCACCACCAAGCACAGCGGCTTTGTGGACTTTCTGCGGCTGGGTATTACCGGCCCCGGTCTCTTTTTTCATCTGGGTGGTAGCAAAAAATAAACTGCGAAGTGCTGCCGACTCATTAGTCATGCACAACTGGCCAAAGGCTTTGGCTTCAGCTGAAAGCCCTGCCGCATAGCCGTTGTCCTGGCCTTTACGCACCACTTCGATGATCCGTACCGGCGCAGGATAATTACCCTGGGTTTTCTTTAAGGTTTGTTTCAGTGCTTGTGAAAACAGTATATTGCGCCCCGGGCCGGTGTTCTCCAGCAGTTTTGCCAGCATACCTTTGCTTTTCGATGCACTTTTTGTTTTACCCTGCAACGCACGCTTTACGGCCGCCTCCAGTAAAATACTCACCGGAACCACTTCATCAACTAACCCGGCTTTTTTAGCCTGAACTGCCCGCAATTGTTTACCGGTCAGCATCATATCCAGCGCTTTTTGCACCCCAACCAAGCGCGGTAAGCGTTGCGTACCACCGCTACCTGGCAGTAAACCCAGCTGCACTTCGGGCAAGCCCAGTACTGTTTTTGCTGAATCAGTCGCTATTCTGGCATGACAGGCCATCGCCAGCTCCAGCCCCCCGCCAAGGCAGGGGCCGTTAATTGCCGCCACCACAGGGATTTTCATCTGTTCCAGCCGGTCGAACATTTGCTGGCCCATGCGGGCAATATCTTCGGCCTGCTCTGCAGTGTCACAGCTATCCAGCATTGAAATATCGGCGCCGGCAATAAACGAATCTTTTTTACCGCTGATGATAACCACACCTTTGACACTGCTGTCGCTTTGCAGAGTTTTTAAAATGGCGTCAATCTCATCGGCGAAAGACGCCTTCAACACATTCATGCTCTCGCCAGGAATGTCCATGGTAATTACCGCGACATGATCGTCCCGCAGCGCCAGGCTAAAGCTGTTTTGTTGTTTCTTGGTCATTATTCAGTCTCCACTATCATCGCAGCACCTAAACCACCCGCTGCACACGCTGTGGTTAGCCCTACTCCACCGCCGCGACGCTGTAGTTCATTCAAGGTCTGCACTATTAAGCGGGTTCCGGTAGCGGCAAACGGATGGCCATAAGCCAGTGAGCCACCATTGACATTAAATTTGTCCATATCAATCTCGCCAATCGCTTCACTGCGACCAAGCTTTTCTTCGGCAAATTTGCGACTGGCAAACATTTTAACGTTCGCCAGCGCCTGAGCGGCAAACGCCTCATGCATTTCAATTAATGTCAGATCGTTCAGGGTCATCCCCGCCCGATCCAGCGCAATAGGTGTCGCGTAAGACGGCCCCATCAGCATATCTTCATGTACGCCAATGGCAGTAAACGCATAGCTGCGAATAAAGCCCAATGGTTTGTAACCTAATGCTTTAGCGCGGCTTTCAGTCATCATTAATACTGCTGAGGCACCATCGGTCAGCGGCGTACTAGTCGCGGCGGTCACCGTGCCGTGATTACGATCAAATACCGGACGCAGCTTGGCGTACGATTCCAGCTTAGAGTCCATCCGGATATTGTTGTCTATATCCAGAAATTTGCGATACGGCTCAACATGAGCGGTCATCACTTCATTGGCCATTAAACCATTTTGCCAGGCTTTTGCTGCCAGGCTGTGCGAGCGATGTGCTAACTCATCCTGCGCAGCACGACTAATACCATGGGTTTTAGCCATTTGTTCTGCGGTGTCACCCATCGACAAGCCCGTACTGTATTCTGCCACCGCTGGTGGTACCGGCATCAAATCCTTTAAACCCAGACGACGTAAAATACTGAATTTCTGGCCAAAGGTTTTCGCTTTGTTCATATCAACCAACGCGCGGGCCAGTTTTTTACTGACGCCGATAGGCAGCACAGAACTGGAATCGGCCCCCCCGGCAATCGCGATCTCGAGGGTTCCGGCCATCATCGACTCAACCACACTGGCAACTGATTGAAAACTGGTGGCGCAGGCACGCGTTACACTGTACGCATCAGTATGCACCCCCATACCGGTACCCAGCACAATTTCCCGTGCAATATTAGGTGCTTCGGGCATTTGCACTACCTGGCCATATACCACTTGCTGCACCAGACTGGCGTCCAGTTCACTGCGAATAAGCAGTTCATTAACCACCAGTTTGGCCAAATCCAGCGCCGATACACCGTGCAATTCGGTCGCTTGTTTGGCAAAAGGTGTACGCAACCCTGAGACGATCGCTATCCGATCACCACTGCGGGTATGAAGTTTAATAGGCGCTGACATAGTTTTCCTCTTATTTAGTCCGGATAGGTTAGTCCGGGATAGTCGACGCAAAAACAGGTCTGACCTGTAAGTATAAATTGATTGTAACGACAGTTGCGGTGAATTAAAACACTTGTTTTAATGCAAACTGAACCTTATTTAGGTTATAACGTCTTAGCCTAGCTTCTTTTATAGCTAACTGCGCAGAAAACAACTGAAACTTTTAACCAAAAGACTTAAATCACTATGGTAAACGCATTTTCCGCCTTGAAATCCTATCTGGACAGTCAGGTATTGGGCCAACCTGAGCTTACTGAAGGTATTTTACTTGCCTTACTGGCCAATGGTCATCTACTGGTAGAGGGCCCGCCAGGCCTGGCAAAAACCCGGGCAGTGAACGCGCTGGCTCACGGCGTAGAGGCAGAGTTTCACCGGGTACAATTTACCCCGGATTTACTGCCTGCCGATTTAACCGGCACCGATATCTACCGGCCAGAAACCGGCCAGTTCGAATTTCAATCGGGTCCGCTGTTTCATCATATTATCCTGGCAGATGAAATTAACCGGGCTCCGGCAAAAGTGCAATCAGCGTTGCTCGAAGCGATGGCAGAAAAACAAATCACCGTTGGCCGTACTACTTACAAATTACCGGAATTATTTCTGGTAATGGCTACTCAAAACCCGTTAGAGCAGGAAGGCACCTATCCGTTACCGGAAGCCCAGCTTGACCGTTTTCTGTTGCATCTTAAAGTTGACTATCCTGATGCTGAAACCGAGCGTGAAATCCTCAGGCTAACTCGCAACGAGGCCCTGAATACCGCTCAGGACCAACCTGCCGCTATTAGTCAGGCTGATATTTTCAGTGCCCGTCAGGCCATTTTAAAGCTGCATCTGGCGGAAAGTCTGGAAGAGTACATTGTGCAATTGATCATGGCCACCCGCAATGGCGCCGCGTACAGTCCTAAACTGGCATCCTGGGTGAGTTATGGTGCAAGCCCTCGCGCAACTATTGCGCTGGAGCGCTGTGCAAGGGCCAAGGCCTGGCTGGCAGACCGTGATTTTGTTACCCCGGACGATGTTCAGGCGGTGTTTCACAACGCACTACGCCACAGGTTGATCTTAACCTACACGGCTGAGGCAGAAGGTGTAACGACCGATGATGTGCTGACTGAAATCCTTAACTGCGTACCGGTACCCTGAACAGCCCTATGAACACCGCGTTTTCAGCCAACGAATGGCTTAAGCAATTAAATGCTGACGGCAGCTCGGTCGGGTTGCCCGAATTATTATGGTATCAACGCCATACGAAAGTACTGAACCTGAAACCCACGATCAGTATCCATAGCAAGCTTGCTGGCACCTATCTGGCGCGTAGTAAAGGCCGCGGTATGGAGTTTGACGAAGTACGGCATTATCAGCCAGGTGATGATGTTCGCACTATCGACTGGCGGGTTACGGCGCGCAGTGGCAAAGTGCATACCAAGTTATTCCGGGAAGAGAAAGAGCGGCCGGTATTTATCGTTACCGATTTAACTGACAGCATGCGTTTTGGCAGCAGTTTGTTATTCAAATCAGTACAGGCGGCTCATCTGGCGGCCGTTATTGCCTGGCATGTCAAAGAGCATGGCGATAAACTCGGCGGGCTGGTGTTCAGCAACCAGCAACACCGTGAATTAAAACCTCAGGGCCGCAGTCATGGCGTGCTTCGCTACTTGCAAGCGTTGCAACAATGTCATCACGGCGCAAACAACACCAATGGTTTAACGTTAACGCAGGCACTCGGGCAGCAACGGCGGCTGAGCCGTCCTGGTAGTCTGGTATATATTCTGTCTGATTTTAATCAGCTCGACGAGCAGGCGCTACGACATATCAGGGCAATTAGCCAGCATAACGAGGTAACCTGTTGTCAGATCAGCGACCCGCTCGAACTGGCAATACCGCATGCGGCCAGTGGCATAGCAGCGGTACGTAATAACCAACTGGTGGTAAACGCTGAACTGGCAAACGCCAGCTTACGACGTCGTTACCAGCAACAACAACAGCTTCGGCGGCAACAACTGGCAACATCGCTGGCGCAAGTTGGCTGTAAATGGCTGGATATTAGTGCGGGCGAACCTGTTATCAGTCAGCTGGAGCAAATTCACTATGGCCGCTAAACAATTACGTGGGCAGTTGGTCGACATTGCTGAACCCAGCTACCAGTTATCCTGGCAAATCCCGCTTGGAATTTATATTTTACTTACCCTTATCGTCGGGATGTTAGCTTATGGTAGCTGGCAGGTGTATAAGCGTTGGCGCTTTTTAGGTGCTAAGCGCCAGGCAATAATCCTGCTTAATCAGCTGGAGCCTGCGGCCACAAATCAAATAAACCAGCTGCTGAAGCGGGTGGTTAAGCATTATGCGCCGGCCCATCCCGTGCTGACAGCCAGTACCTTACAATGGCAAGGTTTTTTACAACAACAACTACCAGCAACGCCACTGCCAGCGTTGAGCATACTGCTTTATCAGGGAGATGCCGACCCGGAGCACAGCCAGCAGTTTTATCAGTTTGCCAAATGCTGGCTGAGTAATCTTCACCCGACAAGCCTGGTTAACCGCCAACAGCCTCTATCTTCAGAGGAGCAAGCTGATGTTTGAGCTTACGTATCCCTGGCTGATGTTACTGATTATCGTGCCGTTGTTCTTTAAGAAACGCCAGCAGCAAAGGGAGGGGGCACTGACCTTACCGGCACTGGCCAGAATTGCCGCTCAGCAGCAACCCCGACCTGGATTAAGGCGCCATCTTGCCACTTTGCCCCAGGCCCTGATCTGGCTGATGCTGGTGTTAGCTGCCTGTCAGCCCCGTTGGCTGGGCGAGCCGGTTACCCTGCCCCAGCAAGGCCGTGATCTGATGTTAGCCATTGATCTATCAGGCTCTATGGATATGAGTGATATGGTACTGGATGGCCAGGTAATGAACCGTTTAGCAGCAGTAAAAAGGGTAGTAGGTGATTTTATCCTGCAACGTAAGGGCGATCGTCTGGGTTTAATATTATTTGCCGACGCAGCTTATCAGCAAACTCCCCTCACCTATGATCTTGCAACCGTCCAAACATTTTTAGATGACAGTCAGCTAAAACTGGTAGGCCAGCGCACCGCCATCGGTGAAGCCATTGGCTTGGCCGTGAAACGCTTAAATGAATATGAAACCAGTAATAAAGTACTGGTACTGTTAAGTGATGGCGCCAATAATGCGGGCAATATTCAACCGCTGGAAGCCCTGGCATTGGCAAAGGCCGCCGGTATCAAAATTTATACGGTTGGTGTAGGGGCCGAACAAATGGTGCAGCAAACGGTATTTGGCCGGCGCACCGTTAATCCATCGCAGGATTTGGATGAGCAATTATTAAATCACCTTGCCACTGAAACTGGTGGCCGGTATTTCCGGGCGCGCAGTCTTGGTGAGCTGGCTCAAATCTATCGGTTGCTTGATCAATTGGAGCCGATAAGCCGGGATAACCTGACTTACCGGCCGCAGCGCAGCCTGCTGCACTGGCCGCTTGCTCTGGCGTTACTGCTGTCTTTTATTCTGGCAATCAGGCGTATTAACTGGCGGAGGCTATATGAACCTGCTCGCTGATTTTCACTTATTGCGTCCCTGGTGGCTGCTGGCACTGTTACCCGCAGTCATTCTGTGCTTACTTTTGATAAACTACCGGCAGCAAAGCAGTGCCTGGCAACGTGTTATTGCCCCGCACTTACAGCAACTGATGCTAAGTGGCGCCAGGTTAACGAAGCGCAACCCGTTGGCGCTGCCAATACTGTTTATTTGTTGGTTACTAAGCACACTGGCACTGGCCGGGCCCAGCTGGCACCAACAACCACAGCCTGCTTTTACCCTTAATAAAGCTACAGTTCTGATCGTCGATATGTCAATGTCAATGCGCGCTACAGATATGTCACCTGACCGGGTCAGCCAGCAACGCTTTAAAGCACTGGACTTTATTGATGATCTGGCCGAAGGCGAACTGGCCCTGATAAGCTTTGCCGGGGATGCCTTTGTTATTTCTCCGCTAACGCCTGACTTTAATAATGTGCGGCTGCTGCTCAGTGAGCTCAAACCTGAATTAATGCCCGTTCAGGGCTCAGATATTGAAGCGGCCCTGGAGTTGGCTGATAGCCTGTTGCACCAGGCAGGCCATAGTCGTGGCGATGTAGTGCTGTTTACTGATGGTTTTGTTTCTGCAGACTATTCGCGAATTATGCAGCGACTGGACAACTGGCCGCACCGGTTGTCAGTACTGGCATTTGGAACCGAACAGGGTGCCCCGGTGCAACTTGAAGACGGGCAGTTGCTTAAAGACTCCCGTGGCGCGGTGGTTATACCAAAAGTACCGTTGTCGCAACTGGCAGCGCTTGCCCGGAAAGGGCGTGGCAATTTTGCCGTTGCCGGTAGCACTAACAGCGATATATCCGCTCTGTTAGCGACGATCAACAGCCCGTCGGAGCGACTTGCTGAAGGTACCGGGCAATTCGCCGGCGATCTGTGGCAGGACAATGCCGTCTATCTGGTATGGCTCCTGTTACCCCTGGCATTGTATCTGGCCAAACGGGCCCCGGTATTGGTGTTATTACCTCTTTGTTATTTACCAAACGCAGAAGCCGCAGCCTCCGATATCTGGCGTGACTTATGGCAGACCAAGGCTCAGCAAGCGATCACTGATTACCGGCAGCAGGATTATCAACAGGCGCAGCAGAAATTCACCGACCCCCTGTGGCAAGGTAATGCAGCTTATCGGCTGCAGGATTACGCCGGTGCCGAGCAAGCATTTAAGCACGCCGTTCAGCAACAACCCAGTGCCGATGGCTTCGCTAATCTCGGCAATAGCCAGGCTTTGCAACAAAAATATGACGAGGCGCTGGCCAGTTATCAGCAGGCATTACAACTTGATCCTGACCATCAGCAGGCTAAACAAAATGCTGAGCTGCTACAGCAAATGAAACAACAACAAAATATGCAGCAACAGGATGGTAAGCAGCAGGACGCTGAACAGCAAGACGCTGAGCAATCTGAAGACGGTCGCGACAATTCTGCTGGATCGGAGAGTAATTCTGAAGGTAATAGTGAAGACCAGGGCCAGGATAATCCAGAGCAATCTGAGACTGAGCAAAAAGATTCAGAGCAAAATGATGCTGGCGATCGGGCTAAGCAAACGGCAAAGCAAGAACAACAACCCGGACAATCTGAACCAATGCCCAGTCCGCAGGATGCAGTAGCGCAACAAGCACGCGATGCTGCTGACAGCGAACAACAACAAGCTATCCGGGAAAAGTGGCCCAATGCCAATCTGGAAGAGCAACAACAACTCGATAACTTATTGCGTAAGGTGCAGGACGATCCGGGGCTGTTATTGCGCAACCGGATGAATCTGGAGTATCAGAAACGTCGGCAATTCGCTATCCCCAGAGGAGTAGAACAAGAATGGTAATACGTAGTCTGTTATGGTCCTGGGCACTGCCAGCGGTACTATTAAGCTTAGTATTACTTAGTACATTGCTGAGTATGCCTGCGTATGCAGTTAGTGAGTTAACTGCACGGGTAGACAAAAACCCGGTTATGCTCGGCGAGAGCGTATTGTTAGAGGTAACCGCAGACAGCAGAGTACCGGCCACCAGTATCAATTTCAGAGTTCTTGATAACAATTTTACGGTTATGGCTCCCTCGGTAAACCAGAGCACCCGGGTGATTAATGGCGATGCGAGTCACAGCACAATCTGGACCGTAACGATGCTGCCTAAAACCAGTGGTACTTTTACTATCCCTGCCTTTACTATTGATAATGTCAGTAGTAACCCGCTGACGATTGAGGTTGTACCAGTACAGCAAGGTTCAGGCCAGCTGCGTGACGTTTTTCTGCAAAGTAAGCTAAGCAGTAACACGCTGATGGTACAGCAAATGGTGTACTACGAAGTTACCATCTTTTTCAGCGGAGATATTCAGCGGGGTAGTCTGACTGAGCCACAACTGGATGACGCTCTGATCCAGCAGGTAGGTCAGGATAAAGAAGGTACTGAACTGATTGACGGTGAGCGCTATCGCTCTATTACCCGGCGCTATGCCATTACTCCCCAGCGCAGTGGTGAATTCACGATTACCCCCCCCACTTTCACTGGTGATGTGATAGACCGGGAAAGCGCACGGCAAAGCTATTTTGCCCGCAGTCGCACCATAGTACGCGAAGCGGAAGCATTGCCCATTACCGTGCAGCCACAGCCGGCCAGTTACAATGGTGACTGGCTGGTAGCAGGACTGGTAACGCTGAATGAAGAATGGCAACCGGAACAAACCCAGTTGGTGCAAGGTCAGCCGGTCACCCGGATTATTACGCTGTCAGCAGTAGATGTGGCGGCCAATCAATTACCGGAACTTAACTTAAATCTGCCCGAGGGTTTTCGGGTTTATCAGGAGCAACCTCAGGTTAAAGGCGCAGAACGTGCCGGCCGGTTAGTCGCCCAAAAAGTGATCACCAGTGCCATTATTGCCAATAGTCCTGGAGAATATGAATTACCAGAGGTGAAAGTAAGCTGGTGGAATAGCCAGACCGACCAACTGGAGCAGACCGTGTTACCGGGCCGGACCGTTCAGGTTGAGGCTGACCCGACGCAGCCTGATGCCACCCCACCGGCCCAAGGACCCACCCTGACGCCCTCCGCGTCGGCCACGCCGCCTCAAGCCGTATCCAACTGGCGCTGGAACTATACCAGTTCACTGTTGCTCACTTGCTGGTTGTTAACTTTGCTATTGTTTATTTACCAAAGAGTGCTTTGGCAAAAACATCGCGCTTATCAGGCTCAGGCAGCTGCCAGCGCAGGTAACACAGGGCCACGTTATGACAGCAAAGCATTACGAACCGCCTGCAAAGAGAACAATAAAGGTGCCGCAAAACAGCAACTTCTGCTATGGGCCCGCCATCAGAACATCCTAGCCACAGGGTCATTGAGTGCACTGGGTGAACATATCAGGCCCGGCATGTTTAAAGAACAAGTAGAGCAGTTAAATGCAGCGCTTTATGGCGATAGCGCAGTAAACTGGCATGGTGAACTGTTATGGCAAGCCTGGTCAGATTATCAGCATGACGAAGCAAAAACAGCCACTAAAACGTTATTGCCCCCGCTCTACCCTGAGCAAAAATGAGTATGATCCCGCTAAACCACTTGTAAAACAGCGCCGGCAAATGCCGGCGTTGCCTTGTTTGGTATAAAGCGCTGGTAAGCCTGGGTTCATCTTGTTAGCATAAAAACAAATAATAAGGAGTCTATGCTTTGGAAACTGCAACTATTTTTGCGTTAGGTATCTATTTTGCTGCCATGATAGGGATTGGTTTATACGCCTATCGTAATACTGATGAAGATGTCTCGGGCTATATGTTGGGTGGCCGGAAACTTGGCCCAGGCGTTACCGCACTGTCAGCCGGTGCCTCAGATATGAGTGGCTGGATGTTAATGGGATTGCCCGGTGCAATGTATCTTACCGGTCTGAGCAGTGCCTGGATCGCAGTTGGCTTACTTATTGGCGCTTACATCAACTACCTCGTCGTTGCGCCAAGATTAAGGGTTTACACCGAAGTGGCCCATGATGCGATTACTATTCCTGACTACTTTGAAAAACGTTTTGAAGATAAAACCCGCTTACTTCGGGTGGTTTCATCTGTCGTTATCGTGATTTTCTTTACGCTTTACACCTCATCCGGGGTAGTAGGCGGCGGCAAACTATTTGAAAGTTCGTTTAACCTCAGCTACGAGCTTGGTTTATACGTTACAGCCGGTGTCGTTGTTGTTTATACCCTGATTGGCGGTTTTATGGCGGTAAGCATGACTGACTTTGTCCAGGGCTGCATCATGTTTGTATCGCTGGTGTTGGTTCCGGTGGTAGCACTTGATCATCTGGGTGGTTTTAGCGAGGTTAAACTAGTTGCAGAAAGTATCAATCCCCAATTAATTAACTGGGTCGGCGCGTCATCACTCATCGCTATTATTTCTGCATTATCCTGGGGGCTGGGTTATTTTGGTCAGCCTCATATCATTGTCCGCTTTATGGCAATTCGCTCCGTTAAAGATATTAAAGCTGCCCGCCGCATTGGCATGAGCTGGATGCTGGTCACCATTGTAGGCGCATTAATGACAGGTTTCGTTGGTATTGCCTATGTCGCAAAAACCCAGATGACACTCAGCGATCCTGAAACTATTTTTATAGTATTCTCGCAGTTTTTGTTTCACCCTTTTATCGCAGGTTTTTTACTGGCCGCTATTTTAGCCGCCATTATGAGTACTATTTCTTCACAGCTGTTAGTCACCTCCAGTTCACTGACTGAAGATTTTTACAAAACCTTTGTTAAACGAGATGCGACGCAGCGAGAGCTGGTACTAGTAGGTCGAATCTCAGTGCTGGCCGTGGCGTTAGTAGCCATAGCGCTGGCCTATGACCGGGACAGTTCAGTGCTGCAACTGGTCAGTAATGCCTGGGCAGGGTTTGGTGCAGCCTTCGGACCACTGATTATACTTAGCCTGTACTGGCAAAGAATGACATTCGCCGGTGCACTAAGTGGTATTGTGGTAGGTGCTTTGACGGTATTAATCTGGATTTATGCCCCAATCACCATCAACGGCGAGAGCTTAAGCAGCACGCTGTATGAAATCGTACCAGGTTTTATTCTCAGCACACTGGCAATTATTATCGTCAGTAAGTTCAGCCAGGCCCCGGCGCCAAGCGTATTGACCATGTTTAAAAAAATGCAACAACAGTTGGCTGATCAGAGATAGCAGACCAGTACCCCACAACGCAATAAAGTACTAACGCGTTGTGGGGGAAATTTGCTAAATTAAAATTAAGAAACCATTTGAGATACCTGCAATATGTATTTTTATGCTGCGCGCCAACCTATTCTTGACCGAAATAAAGCCCTGTACGCCTATGAATTGTTATTTCGTGACGGCCTGAGTAATGTTTTTCCTGAAATTGATGGTGATGAAGCCACCTCACGAATGATTGAAGGTAGCCAGTTTAGTTTTGGTTTAGATGATTTTCTTGGCGACAAACCGGGCTTTATTAATTTCACCCTCGAGACCCTGATTAAAAAATACCCCAGTATGCTACCCAAAGAGCAGGTCGTGGTGGAAATACTCGAGACGGTTCAGCCTGGAAAACGACTGTTGGCAGAATGTAAGCAATTAAAAGAGCAAGGTTACACTCTGGCATTGGATGACTATATTCATCAGCCGGTATGGCGCCACTTTTATCCTTTTATCGATATTATTAAGATTGATTTTCGTAGCACTGATATCGAAACCATAAAAAGTGTGCAACAAGCCATCGTCGATTTTCCTCATATAAAACTACTGGCAGAAAAAGTCGAAACAAATGAGGAATTTCAGCAGGCGCTGGATATGGGTTTCTGCTACTTTCAGGGGTTCTTTTTCTCACAACCAGAGATGATGCAAACCAAAGCCCTGTCTCCGGCACAAATGACTCTGGCAGAACTGCTATACGAAACGTCCAAAGCAGAACTTAACCTGGCAAAAATTACTGAAATTTTCCAACGTGACGTCAGTTTGTCATACAAATTATTGCGCTACAGCAACTCTGCAATTTTTAAACGCCGGGCGGAAATTGAAACTATAAAACAGGCTTTGGTTGTGCTGGGCCAGAGCGAACTCAAAAAATTCCTGTCGTTACTGTTTACCGCACAAATTAGCAGTGACAAGCCTGCGGAGCTAATGAGGATGTCGATGACCCGGGCCCGCTTTGCCGAAGGCTTAGCCGCTATTGATGGTAAGGTAGACACCGGCAAAGCGTTTTTAACCGGCCTGATGTCATTAATGGATGCAATTTTAGATGAACCTATCGCCAGCGTAATGGAAAAGCTGCCTCTGGCTAAAGAAATTAAAGATGCACTGGTTGAAAACAGCGGAATACTGGCCGAATACTTAACCCTGATAAAGCACTATGAAGCAGCCCAGTGGCAGCAGGCGAATCAGGCAATCAATCAACTGGGTATTGCCACCGATAAAGTACCTGACGCCTACCACACTGCAGTACAGTGGGCGAACGAACAAATGAAAGCCTTAGCAGATTAACACTAAGGCTCTGGCACCAGGTGATAAGCTGTTAACTATTCAAAGCTAACATACTGAGCCACTTTAGCGGCCAGTTTATCACCAATGCCTTTTACCTCGGTTAACTGTTTCTGGCTCGTTATCGGGCCTTTTTCCTGAATGTAAGCCAGAATTGCCTGAGCCTTAGATTTACCAATGCCGGGAACTGCTTCCAGCTGCTCAATAGTGGCTTTATTAAGATTTAACTTCTGCTGCTGTGCTGCGATGGCAGCATGTTTATCCAGAGTGGCGCCGGGCTTTGCCGCCAGCGTCTGGTTTGCTGTCAGTGTCAATCCGGTTAACAACAATGCAATCATTACATTTTTCATTGAATATTCCTTTCCAGTTTTTAACCGCGTCCCTGCAAAGCAATTGGCAAAAGTGTAAGCCACTACAACTGTTTAGATTGGTTCTGTAAACAGTGGCCTGGCACAAAACCCAGGGAAGCAACATTTTTATACCAATCAAGTTATAAATTAGGATTATATTTTAACTTTTGCAATTTTTAATTAACTTTTATTTTAAAAATATTTCAATAACAATACTGTCTCTATTCAGCGACAATTAATGCTGTTCGGCATAGGCTAGCACTATATTGAAATACAAAGTTTATTGTTGCGTCCAATATAGTTAGGTAACATAGAACTTAAACCAAATGTGGAGAATCGTATGCTTCGTTCCCTGCTGTTGCTGATCATGCTGTCGGTGGCAACAATGGCACCTGATGCCATGGCACTTGGTAAACAACAACCTCAGGTTACAAAAGAGCAAGCGGCAAACCTTGCTCAACAACGTTTTCCCGGCAAAGTGTTAAAAGTACAAACCGAAAGCCGCCACTACAGGGTGCGCTTAATTCAGGCTGATGGCAGAGTAATTACCGTACTGGTCGATAATCGTACCGGCCGGGTTGAAAGGGACGATAAATAATGCGGGTATTAGTGGTTGAAGATGAAACGTTATTAGCTGAGCAGATAAAACATCAGCTGGTACAACAGCAATTCAGTGTCGATATTGCACAGGATGGTGACGATGGCTGGTTTAAACTGGCTGAGTACCCTTACGATTTAGCAGTTATTGATCTCGGTTTGCCTAAAATGGATGGTTTGAGCCTAATTCGTAAGGCACGGCAACAGGAAATTAAGACACCTATTATTATTCTTACGGCCCGGGGTAGCTGGCAGGAAAAAGTAGAAGGTCTTGACGCAGGCGCCGATGATTATTTAACCAAACCATTTCATGGCGAAGAATTACTGGCGCGTTGCAATGCTTTAATCCGCCGGGCTGCCGGCCAACCGGATCCGACACTCAGTGCTGGCCCGGTGTCTCTTAATAGCCGAACTCAACAGGTATGGCTACGTGAAGACGAAGTTAGCCTGACAGCCTACGAGTATAAAGTTCTGGAGTACTTTATGCTCAACCCGAGCAAAGTTATTTCTAAAACAGAATTAACCGAGCATATCTATGATCAGGATTTTGATTTAGATAGTAATGTTATTGAAGTTTTTGTACTCAGACTGCGCAAAAAGCTCGACCCTGACGGCGAGTTAAAGCCGATAGAGACATTACGCGGTCGTGGTTATCGTTTTAACCTGACTATCAGTTAAACATGACACTGTCACTCAAGCTACGCCAGGGCTTGGTTAGCATTGTATTGTTGCTACTGCTATTGCCGAGCTCTTTTATTGCGATTGATCAGGCGTTTTTTACCCAACTTCTGACCAGCGCCGAGCAAAAGCTTGAAGTGCATATGTATGCCATGCTCTCTGATTTGAAAATTATCGATGGCAAAATTGAACTGAGTAATAACACCTTATCACCAGACTTCTTCCGGCCCGACTCTGGTTTAAGTGCTTATGTTACCAGTGTTGACCACACCAATACCGATCAAATAGTTTGGCAATCAGATTCGTCATTAAGCCAGAATTTTACCCCGCCGGATACTAATCTGGTGCCGGGTGAGCATTCATTTTATTCGTATACCAGCGCTAATCAGGAATACTGGCTGTTAAGTATTGCGTTGCTGTTTGATTCGGGAGAACAAACCCGACCGCTAGCGATACATATTGTGCAAACTGATGCCATGTTGCGCGCGCCTTACCTCAGCTTTCGCAATACGTTACTCAGCTGGTTTATCTGGATCGGTGCTGCACTGGTAATATTAAGTATCCTGGCGTATTACTGGACAACTAAGCCACTGAGTAAGCTAGATCAGGAGATTCGTAAATTAGAGGGCGGCGAGCAGGATCATCTGAATGGTCAGTACCCGGTAGAGCTAACCAATATTAAAGAAGACTTAAACTTGCTGCTGGCGAATCAAAACCGGCAAAAACAGCGGTATCGCAACCACCTCAGTGATCTGGCCCATGCATTAAAAACCCCGGTAGCCGTGCTTAAAACCTCAGTGCTAAGTGAGCAACCGGAGTTAAAAGAGCAACTTGACCGGATCAGTGCCATGATCGAACATCAACTGAAGCGAGCCAGTAGCTCTGGTCAGGATATCTGGAAAAAGCAATTTGATATCCTGCCTCATGTAGACAAACTGTGTAATGCTTTGCAAAAAATTTACCGGGATAAAGATTTACATATTCAAATTGAATGTGCCGATAATGCAACATTCCGCGGCGATGAAACGGACTTAATGGAAATTCTGGGCAATTTACTGGATAACGCCTGTAAAGCCTGTCAACGCCAGGTAAAACTGACGGTTATTCAGAATCCACTCAATTTAATTGTTGAAGACGATGGTCCGGGAATTGCCAAAGAAGCCAGGAAAAAACTGTTTGCACGTGGCACCCGACTTGATACCTATAAAGATGGGCATGGTGTTGGACTTTCTATTGTCGCCGAATTAGTCTCTTCTTATTCCGGCGGCATGCAAATTACCGACAGCCCATTGGGTGGCGCCCGTTTTGAACTTATTTTTCCAGAATAACCATCATGGCAAGGGTTTAAGCTGAATAATCACTGATCGCCCCGCTATTTCCTACCGTAAGCTTTAAAAATATTCTGAGGAACAGCTTTTATGGAACTTAACCCGGCAACAATTAAAATTAAAAACCTGCGTTTACGAACTTTCATCGGCATCAAAGACGACGAAATTAATAATAAACAGGACGTCATCATTAACGCCAGGATCCAGTACAGCGCTAACAATGCCGCCAACAGCGATGACATGAATAACGCCCTTAATTATCGTACGATTACCAAGCAAATTATTGAGCTGGTTGAGATGAATCGCTTTAGTCTGCTAGAAAAGTTAACGGCAGATGTGTTAGCGCTTGCCAGTGCCCATCCGGCAGTGCGCTTCGCTGAAGTAGAAATCGATAAGCCCCATGCGTTACGATTTGCTGACTCTGTGTCACTTACCCTGTCGGTAAACAAATAATCAAACAGACCATAGTCCGCTATACTTAGCGGCAACGGGCAAACGGACAGGAGCATTTCATGCGTATTTTAGTTACTGGTGGAACAGGCTTAATAGGTTCTGCATTGCTTAAATACTGGCGTGATCAACATCAGATAACAGTGTTAACCCGCCAACCTGTTGCCCGTTTGCAACAAACTTCAGCCATTAATTATGTAAATAGCCTGAAAGACATCGACTTTAACCAGCTAGATGCAATCGTTAATCTGGCTGGGGAACCTATAGCTGACAAAAGATGGACAGAAAAACAGAAGCACCGTATTTGCCAGAGCCGCTGGCACCTTACCGAGCAGCTTACCGAATGCATTCTGGCGGCATCAACACCGCCTTCATGCCTGATTAATGGCTCAGCTGTCGGCTATTATGGCCGCCAGGGTAGTGAATTTATCTGTGAGGAACACAGCGCTTTTTATCCGGAGTTTAGCCACGACATCTGTGCCCGCTGGGAAAATATCGCCCTCCAGGCAGCCAGCGAGAAAACCCGGGTGTGTCTGCTGCGCACAGGTATCGTGTTATCTGATCAGGGTGGTGCACTGAAAAAAATGCTGCCGGCGTTTCGGTTTGGCCTGGGCGGCCCACTGGGCAGCGGCCAACAATACATGTCTTGGATCCACATTGATGACATCGTAAAGTTGATAGACTTTCTATTGCACTCTCCTACTCTGCAGGGGCCGTTCAATGCGGTCGCCCCCAAAGCCGTTACCAACAAGCAATTCAGTCAGGCATTGGCAGAACGGTTAAACCGACCGGCGAAACTCACGATGCCGGCTTTTATATTGCGGCTGATGTTTGGTGAAATGGCAGATATTCTGTTGTTCGGACAACGCGTCGTACCGCAACAAGCCCTGGATGCAGGTTTTAAATTTCAGTATCCTAAGCTGCCAGCAGCGCTGGCAGACTTAGACATTTAACCGGTTACACGCGGGTTAGCTTTGAATAACGCGTCTGATGAGCACTGCGCCAGGGATCTGCAGTAACCGCCGCAGCTGCCACCAACCAAGCAAGCTTACCGACACTACGCCAATAGCCGGTCCCATCCACCACAACGCAAAATGAAACTGAAACGGCATGTCAAACACCCGTTGCTGCAGTGTCATCAACAGCAATTCGGCCAGCACCGTGGCAAACAATCCTGCCAGGGCGCCCAGAAATGCAAACTCAAGTAACAGTGCATTGCGTAAAAAGACATATTTGGCACCCAGCGTCCGTAAAATTGCCAGTTCCTGCTCTCGTTGTTCCAGGGTAGCCTGAACCTGAGCGACCAGCACCAGAGCGGCCGCTAGCGCAATAATTACCAGAATAAAGCTCAGGGCAATCGTCACCTGAGCAATAATATCGTTAACCTGAGTTATGATAGCATCGACACTAATAACCGTAACCGTGGGCATTTGCCGGGCTAACTGGTTTATCAGTTTGCCGCTGCCCTGCTCCAGATAAAAAGCAGTAATATACGTTGCCGGAAAAGTAGCCAGCACGTCAGGGCTCAATATCATATAGAAGTTTGGTTGCAGGCTATTCCAGTCAACCTGGCGGATACTGGTTACCGTTGCCGAGACCTGCTGTCCGCCAACGGAAAAGTCCAGCGTATCGCCAAGCGATAATTGTAAGCGCTCTGCTATTTCCTGCTCTACTGAGACTTCCGCCGCAGTATTGTCAGTAAACCACTGTCCTTCAATAATTTTATTATTGGCTGGTATGTCAGCCAGCCAGGTGAGGTTTAACTCGCGGCCTACTCCAACCCGCTGTTCGCTCCGATCTTCTTTTGACGCTTCCTGCTGCAATTTTTCATCATTCACGGTAATCAACCGGCCCCGTACCACTGGATAAAAGGGTTCTGCCTGCAAATTATTTGTTTCAGTAAACGCCGTAACCTGAGTTCGCTGCTGTGCACTGACATTAACTAAGAAATGGTTAGGAGCGCCCTCAGGAATTTGCTGTTGCCACTGGCCTATCAGTTCTGCCCTTAAAAAATACAGCAATAACGTCAGAAAAATTGCCAGGCTAAAGGTGATGAGCTGAAAACTGTTCGGCCACAATCTGCGGCGTAAATTTGCTAAAGCCAGGCGTCCGGCACTGCTCTGCCCTGCTGCCACCGGTCGTGCCAACTTCACCATCACCGCGGCAAAGCCCAGTAAAATACCAGCAAATAATGCGCAAAGTAAAAATAAGCCGACGCTAATCAATAACTCGCCACTAAACAGCCACATTAAGCCCCAGATAGCAGCTGCACCAAACAGCAGTTGCCATTTGTCCAGAACCATTGCCACAGCAGGTTGCTTTAATACTTCAATGGCTGGTGTTTTCGCCAGCTGCCATAAAGGTCGGGCCGCAAACAGCAGGGCGCAGATAATGCATGTCAGGGTGCCCAGTAGCAGTGGTCTGACACTGAACTCTGTCCGATAATCACTGATGTACTGGCTAATACCAAGCTCGGCAGCAAAAATTGCTAACTGACCACCTAACAAGCCCAGCACCAGACTAAACAGTACCACCAAAAATAAATGGCTGCCGTAGAGCAGTCTGGCTCTTGCCGTGGTAGCACCCAGAGCTTTTATAATGGCGACGGCCTGAGTATGACGCTGACTGTAGCGGCTGGCTGCCACAGCGGCGGCACAAGCGGCTAATACGATACCCAACAGACCCGCAAGCAATAAAAAGCGCTCAGCACGCTCCAGAGCGCTGCCGATAGCAGATTCACGATCCAGGTTACGCCAGCGCTGATGAACACTGAGCATGGGTTGCAGTTGCGCTGCCAGTTCATCTAAAGCGCCAGTACTGCCAGCGAACAAATACCGGTAGCTAATCCGGCTGCCCGGCTGCACAATATTGCTGGCCGGCACATCAGCCAGGTGCATTATCACCCTTGGTGAACCACCAAACACACTCAGCGGCGCATCGGGTTCGTTGGCAATCACCCCGCCGACTACCAGCCGGGATTCGCCAAGTTCGATCGTATCACCGGGCTTAACTTGTAATAAATCCAGCAACCGGGTTTCAAACCATACTTCACCGGGCACCAACTGCGCAGTCGGGCCCGAGGTAATACTTGCCGAGCGGTGTAATAGCAACTCTCCCCGCAGGGGATAAGCATCGTTGACAGCTTTAATGGTGGCAAGCTGCATTTGCTCGCCGGCAAACAACATGGAGTCAAATTGCATTTGGCGGGCTGTGGCCACATTAAGCTGGCTGGCCACAGCAAAAAAGTTTTCGTTAAACGGCTGACTTGACCCTAATACTCTGTCGGCGGCTGTAAACTGGGCGCTACGTTGTTGCAATGCACTTTTCACGCTTTGAGTGATACCACTTAAACTGACAACAGAACCAACGGCCAGAAACAGGGCGAAGGCAATAACCCATAATTCCCCTCGTTTTAACTCACGCCAGAATAACCGACCTGCAATACTAGCCCACATTTGCTGTATCCTCTGCTGACGGTTCTGGCACAACAAAACGACCAGAGCGCATTTGATACTGACGCTGACAACGCTTCGCTAACTCAGCATTATGGGTTACCAGCACCAATGTCGTGCCCTGGCTGTTGTTCAGCTCGAATAATAAGTCTTCAATCATTCTGCCCGTTACCGCATCCAGATTGGCTGATGGCTCATCAGCGAACAAAATGGCAGGTCGGGTAATAAACGCACGGGCAATAGCAACCCGTTGTTGTTCACCACCGGACAATTGTGCTGGAAAAAAATCTGCCCTGGCACTCAGTCCCACCTGCTCCAGCAATTCCAGCCCTCTTTCACGGGCTTTGCGATCACCAGATAGCTCAGCAGGCAACGTTACATTCTCTAATGCCGTCAGACTGGGCAATAGCAAAAATGACTGGAACACAAAACCCACGTCACTGGCTCTGACCCCTGCCCGTTCATCTTCAGACATGTTATGCAGGGGGTGGCCCGCCATGTCAATTTCACCTGAGCTAGGCGTATCCAATCCGGCCAGCAAGCTAAGCAAGGTCGACTTGCCTGAACCTGATGCGCCTACTATTGCTACGGTTTCGCCCCGATTGATTGTCAGACTAATATCATGCAGGATAGTCAGTGATCCTTCTGGGACCTTGACACGTTTTGCAAGGTTTGTTGCTTTTATATGTAATTCAGGTGTGTTATTCATGCGTATCGTCTTATTGTTGTTAATCAGTTTAGCCAGTCATTTTGCTTATGCTGACAAGTTACTCATTCTGGGTGATAGCTTAAGTGCTGCTTACGGTATGCAGCAACATCAGGGTTGGCCGGCGCTACTCCAAAAAAATACGGAATGGCAGCTTATTAACGCCAGTATCAGCGGTGAAACCACCTCAGGGGGGCTGGCAAGACTGCCAGCACTGTTAGCCGAGCATAAACCAGATGCTGTGCTGATAGAACTGGGTGGTAACGATGGCCTGCGAGGCTTTTCGGTAGAGCTCATCCAGGCAAACCTGAGTAAAATCATTACACTGGTCAAGCAGCATAATGCGCAGCCGGTATTAATGCAAATACGGATCCCACCTAACTATGGACCACGCTATGTCAGACAATTTACTGTAGTTTACCCGCAGCTTGCAGAAAAACATGCCATAACCCTATGGCCATTCTTTATGGATAGTATTGCGATCAATAGTGAACTAATAATGGCAGATGGTATTCATCCCAATGCAGCAGCACAGCCGATGATAAGCGAATTTATGGCGGATTTACTAAAGGAATTGCCATCGAAATAGCATAAGATCAGCTGATTACGCAACCGCAACCATACCGAATAAAAACATAAATTATTAGTGGTTCAAGCAGGAATAAAACAACTTTGGCAGGAATGGCGTCCCCTAGGGGATTCTAACCCCTGTTACCGCCGTGCCAAAGTGTTTAGCGCGGTGTCATGACACCGCCATCACGGCGTTAAAGCTAGTCAGTTGGGAATCATTGGCATTGAAAACAGAATGGCGTCCCCTAGGGGATTCGAACCCCTGTTACCGCCGTGCCAAAGTGTTTAGCGCGGTGTCCTGACACCGCCATCACGGCGATAAAAGTAGTCAGTTGGGAATCATTGGCATTGAAAACAGAATGGCGTCCCCTAGGGGA
>DIBV01000017.1:237817-769922 GCA_002415085.1 Arsukibacterium sp. UBA5043
GGCCTCTAGACGAAGGGGACGCACTGAAAATCTTGGTGGAGCTAAGCGGGATCGAACCGCTGACCTCTTGCATGCCATGCAAGCGCTCTCCCAGCTGAGCTATAGCCCCACACTTTCGCATCCAGCTATTTCGCCGAAACGTTATCGCTGAACACGGGGCGCATTCTAGGGTGACACCGTAAATGTGTCAACAGTTTTTTCGAGCGAAAATATTGTTCGGCCATTTTTTAAACTTTCCGGCGAAAATTAACGCACCAAGGCCGCCAGCCTGCTGATTTTTGATAAGTTTCCATCGTTACATTTCAAAAAAGGGTTAGTGATCAGCATTGATTTGATACAGGTTGAAAATCACACTAATTCAGGCGCAGTTGTCGTTTTCAGGCATGATTTTGTATACACTACCAATAATGTACATCAGCTGAGCAGTCATCAGAATTTACCCGATGCGGTTGGGATATATGCTCACTAATTGATAAGGATATTATTTTGTACGAATCTTACTATGGTTTAAAAGAACGGCCTTTTCAGCTCACCCCTAACCCTAATTGGTTTTTTGCCAGTAAACTGCACAAGCGCGCCCTGGCCTACCTGCAATATGGCTTAACCCAGGGTGAAGGTTTTATTGTCATTACCGGTGACGTTGGTACCGGCAAAACTACCATTGCTAACCAGCTACTCAATCAGCTTAATCAGGACGAAATTGTTGCCAAGCAGATTGTTACCTCCAAGCTGGCGCCCGATGACCTGATCAGAATGATTGCATCCAGTTTTAACCTGGCAGTTACAGAGCATAATAAAGCCAGCTACCTGGACGCCATATACAGTTTTTTAAAACGCCTGCACGCGCAACATCGTCGCGCCCTGCTAATCGTGGATGAAGCCCAGAATCTGCCCCTGGAATCAATTGAAGAGCTGAGAATGCTGTCAAACTTTCAGGTAAATGGTAAACCACTACTACAAAGCTTTTTGCTTGGCCAAAATGAATTAAATCCCATTATCCAGGCCCCCAATATGGAGCAGTTCCGTCAGCGTATTATTGCATCCTCTAACTTAACGCCACTACAAACTGATGAAACACGAGCTTATATCGAATTCAGACTTAATCAGGCGGGCGCAAAAGCAGGCTTAATAGCAGATAACTGTTACCCTCATATACAGGATTTCAGTCGTGGTATTCCCAGAAAAATTAATTTGTTAATGGACAGAGTAATGCTTTATGGTTATCTGGAAGAGCTAACGAGCATTAGCGAACTCGATTTGCAAGCGGTGATCACGGAACTCTCGCAAGAAGTTGCCAACCAGGTTGCAGTAAAACCCGAACCAGATACCAGAGCATCTAATACCGCAGTTCTGACAGAAATCAGTGCAATGTTGGACAGTTCCTTAGAGCAGAAAGTAAAGCTCGCGAAAGAACTTGATCAGCTGCTGAAAAAACAAAAACAGCTGTTAGACACACCAAACAAACCAAACTAACCATGCAGCGTAGTTAAGCAATCTTAACATCGCAGACTAACACCATGGCTAACTGCTAAAAACTATAAATATAGCTTAGCCATACCCGGTTTTCACTGGCATTAAAGCGATCGACACTGGAATTTCGCTCTGTTCGGCGTAAAGACAATGACATCTCGGAGTGCTCCGATAATGTCAGATCATAACCGACTGAGAACAGAATATTATCATCTTCACGGTTAGCAAACTGGTAGTCTATCTGGTATACCCTCAAGGCAGCGTTAATACTGCTGCGCTCAGTAAAACGCCAACCTGTCTGTACACTGACACTGCGACTATTCTGCTCATCGTTACGTTCCACGTATTCCAGATCAGTGGCATTCAATAGTAGGTTGACACTTAACCGCCGTTTACTATAACCCAGAGCAAAGCTGGCTGAGCGGCGCAACACCAACTCCTGATCCAGCTCAACACTCACGTCAGTAACCTGCTGATAAGATTCGCCAGGTTGAGGGGTATAATTAGCATTGGGCGGACGATAACAGTCGGTAAACTCTACAGCACCTAGCGGGCAAACAAAAATACCTAAATCGGTTAACTCACGATCCAACGAGGTCTGAGTTTGCACCGAGTCCGTTACATTCAACCGTAAGGTCAACGCCCGAATATTATATTGCCCGGCTAAACTGGCAGTTCTGCCAAAATAACGGCGATCGTAAGAGCCCTCCAAAGAGGTACGTCGACTTGGCGCCAGGTAAAATTCTGTTGCCCAGTAAGTGGTATCTTCATCTTCTTGATCAAAACGTTTAGTGGTGGATTGATTAACCGACACGTTAATCCACGATACCCGTCCGAGCTTCAGTTCAATGCCGCCACCGTAAGAATAAAATTGGTTCTGATAAAAATTATTATTGTCGGTGAACTCATAGCTACCACGGCCAATCAGTGATAAACGGGATGATAATGGTAAGCCAATTATTGCCTGAGCCGCTCTGTTGTCGTAATCACGAAGTTGCTGGCGCCGGGTTTTACCTAAGGCACCCTCTAGCCGCCAGAACGCCGTATTCGAGCGATCGCGGCTTGCCAATAGCAAACCGGCACGATAACTGTCATTATCAAAAGCAGGCAAACCATCATCGATGTCCGGCTGGTCGTATTCGCTGTGATTATATTCCAGTCGCAAGGCGGCATTCAAATCACTGTATGCCGCTGTGCTCAGGTTTATAAAACTACCATAAGACGTGGCTTCACTGAGCTCACCTCCGGCGGTAATTTTATCGTTAAAAATTCCACTCTGGCTATTGCGAACCTGATAGCTGTTGCGGGCATTAACCCCCCACGTCAACCGCTCATTAAATAACGACACAATATTACTAAAAGCAAATTCATCATAGCTTCTGTTTCGTCGCTGGTCATCCTCATAAAACAACGACTCGTGCTGCCAGCTAAAGCGGGTTTGCAATACTTTAGAATCTAATGAAAAATCGATGGAAGGAGACAGCGCAATAGCCACCCCTTCGTCAGTCCCAGCAGTATCAAATTCTTTAATCTGATAAGCATAGCTACTGGCCCGGATTTTTGGCGCTATCTGGGTTTCTGCGGCAATTGCCGGCAATGTTGCCAGCGCAACGATCAGCAACGTACCACAATGTAATAAAGTTCGCGCGTTAACTTGCGCCATAATAGTAGCCATAACCATAACCTTTTCCCTGGTTCCGGTGCGCTTTGTTAATCAGAAAACCCACTGCCATTTCTTTTGGCAACAACGAAACAGACTGCTCAATTTCAGCCAAACGGGTCCGGTTTTCTTCGACAACGATCACGGCCTGGCCGCACATCGCCGCCATCACCGCCGTTTCATTAACCCCAAGCATTGGCGGCGCATCAAATATCACAATTCTATCAGGGTAACGGGTGGCAAACTCATCAACCAGTTGCGACATGCGCTCACTGGCTAACAGTTCGGTTGATAAGTGATGAGGTGAACCCGCAGTAATAATTTTCAGTCGTTCAACGTTCGTACTTAACAATATGTCGGGCACCGTAACACTGGTTGACTGTAAATAATCAGTCAGCCCCAAATGGTGGCTAATATTAAGCGTTTTACTGACATTGGGCCTAAGCACATCGGCATCCACCAGCAACACGGTTTTATCCTGCTCCAACGCAATGCTAAGCGCCAGGTTTATGGAAGAAAAGGTTTTGCCTTCGCCCGGTCTGGAGCTACTGACCAGGATCAGATTTGGGTGTTCCAGCGTTTTACTCAACGCACCAAACGCATTATTAATGAGTTTACGTTTAATGACCCGGTATTCTTCATTTATCAGTCGACGATCTGTTGATAACGACACAAAATTCTTTTTCTCAAGCAGCGCCAAATCCAGCTGTACGGTATGTGCAGAGCCGTCTTGCTTATCTGCATGCTGCGACGCTTTAGCTTGTGCTGAATATAGCGGCTCTTCAGCCGGACGCTGCGTTGGGTTTTGCAGATCACTGTTTTCAGCACGTCCGCTGTTATCACGATTCAACTTGGTTACCGCTTTTTCAATAGTACTCATCGGATTACCCTTAACAACATCTCGGCTGACCGGCCAAACAGCATCTCATTGCTTATCAACGCTAAATAGCACAACACTAAAGCTCCGCTTAACGCGGTAAAGTAGACAAAATGCAATCTCACCTGCTTTAAAATAGCGTTTTTTTCTGTATGAGACACCACCCCGAATACCGGTATATCGGTAATACTCTGCAATTGGGATGCCCGTGACAGCACAGGGGATATCAGGCTGCGTAAAAAGGCCATGGCAATCCCTCCCGCCACACCAAACAGCAGTACCACAGTGTAAAATAAACCACGTGGTGGGCCGGAAGGTGTCAAAGGTACCCGCGGCGGTTCAATAATATTAAATTGCACGTCCTGCTCGGTTGCCTCGGCCCGGCGCGACAATTCTGCCTGTTCGCGCTTGCCCAGCAAAGCTTCATATTTTGATTTGGTAATTTGGTAGTCGCGGTTCAGGCCGGTAAATTCTGCTTCAATTTCCGGGATTAAATTTAATTTACTTTCCAGCTCATCAACCCTATCCGCGTATGCCTGCACACGAACTCGGGTTGACGCCACTTCAGTTTCCAGTCGGGCGACATTGATCCGCAACTCCTGATATACCGGATTCTGATTAAAGCTACTACCAGTATTACCTTGCGGAGCATTAGCAGCAATAAACTGCAACTCTTCTTCACGTTGACTCTTTAATCGTTCAAGCAACCGTTTCGTTTCCTGCACATCCGGGTGATTCTCAGTGTAACGGATCAGTAAGCCGTCTAACTGCGCAGTTAAACTGCGGATCCGCTCATCATACTGGGTTGCTACGCCACCGCCGGTACTACCAGCAAAGGGCATTACACCAAAAACCGGCTCCTCTCCTACCAACTGACTTCTGGCAGAGGCTAAACGGGTTTCCTGTTCTCTGAGTTCCAGTCTGGCAGCCTCAAGCTGGCGTTTCTCCTGCGTTAACTGACTGTAGTAATCGCTCTCGTTGCCTTGCAGCATCGCCATCCGGTTCTTTTTAAAATCAGAAAGGCGTAATTCAGCCTCAATTAACCGGTTTTCATACTCGGTAATTTCATTGTTTAAAAAGCTTTCTGCTGCCTGAGAATCGGCACGGCTGGACCCTAATCGGTTTTCAACAAAGGTATTCAGAGTTTCCTGTACCACACTCAGCGCTCGTTGAGGCACCGGATTGCTGTAGGAAATAACATAGATGTTTTCTCTGCCTGAGCCCGAGATTTTTATCTGGCTTTGCAGAGAATCAATTAACGCTTCAAACTGCTTTTCGTTTTTTGCCTGAATGTCCAAGTCAGTCGCTCTGGCAATTTTCTCCAGATTTGGCCTGCTCAACAGTGTTCTGGCCATCAACTTTATTTCTTCATCAGTATTGCTGCGAAGCGCCAAACCACGCAACAACGGTTCCAGAAAAGTACGGGTCTCCACAAATAATCTGGCATTCGCCTCATAGGTTGGCGGCAGGCTGTACACATAAAACCAGCCGACAGGACAAATCAGCCAGGCGGTTATTACGATATAACGCCGGCGCAGCCAAATTCCCTGCAAATAGGTATGTACCAGCTCTATCGCCTGTTGCAACTCTCTCATTTATCCTCCATGAACAACCGCTCCGTTACTGCCAGATTACTAACTTCTAAAACCATGCTTCCGGAATAATCACGATATCGCCAGGCAAAATATCGACGTTAGCACTAATATTGCCATCCCGGATTAAATCGTCCAGTCTCAGGCTGTAAGTCACCTGACCACCACTGCTGGTCCGCACCAGTTTCGCACCATTACCATCGGCAAATTCAGTCAGGCCGCCTACCGCTATCATCAAATCCAGCACCGTCATATATTCACGGTAACTTACTGCCTGCGGATTCGTTGCCTCACCGATAACCCTGACCTGTTCACTGTAAGGTCCGATAAAGTTAGTTACTGAAACCGTCACCACCGGGTCACGGATATATTTACCCAATATCTCTTCCATATCCCGGGCTACCTGGGTCGGCGTTTTACCGCTGACCGGAACATCCTCAACCAGAGAAGTCGATATTTTACCATCGGGTCTGACTATAAAACTGCCCGATAGCTCAGGGTTGCGCCAGACAAAAATGGACAGGCTGTCGTTAGGGCCAACCAGATACTGATAATTTGATACCGAAGTTGTCAAAGATTCTTGCACGGTGGCTCGGGGAAGTTGCCGGCTACTGGAACAGGCAGTGAGAGTACTTAGTGAAACCAGCACCATTACCAGTGCTGCTAAGAGTCGGTTCGCAATCATAAAACGCATCCTTTTGTTTGCTGCGAGATTAATATAACGCAAAACTTTACTCTTGTGCTGCCTTTTTTCAAAATTTAATTTCTATTTTATCCTAGAATTTGAGCAGTAATTAGGCTAAATTAATGGCTATAGTGCAGTAGTCGGAAGCTCTGTACATGCAACAACCGCACAAGGAAGTCGTTATGGGCACGTATCGCCGACACGGAAAAAGTACCATCGCAGACAAAGTGTTCCTGTTTAGCGAGGTAACGTTGCTTTGCTTATCAAGCTTGGTTGCCAGTTACTTTTATAATACTCTCAACCCTCACATCCCCCTTGATTACCGATTAATTAATGCCGTGTTATTTGCTGCAGCCGTTATGCTTTGCGCATTGTCCGTCGGGCTATATGATCAAAAGCTGCGTGAAAATCATGGCGGTATTATAAAACGGGTGATGATTACATTACTTTTCAGCGCCCTGCTGCTGGAAGGCATAATTTTCAATTTGTTTCCATTCTTGCATATAAGTGTATTGTATCTCGCTGTATCCTCGGTGCTCGCCCTGCTCAGCTTGTCAGGGTTCAGAGCATTGTTTCACTACCATGATATCACCCGGATCAGCAGACGCCGGGTTCTGGTGCTGGGGGCCGGTGAGCGCGCTTCAATAATTGAACGCAGAATGCGCCGCAGTGTCGATAAACGTTTCTTTGAAATCGTCGGTTTTGCTCACATCGAGGGTGACAAGTCCGCTTGTATACCCGAAGAAAAGTTGGTCAGCTTTGACTATCAACAAAATCTTTTTCAGTACGCTGTAGATAACGGCATTGACCAGTTAGTTATTGCCTGTGACGAGCGCCGAAACATGTTACCGGTCGAAGATCTGTTTAAGTGTAAAAGCCGTGGCATCGAAGTCATCGAGATCCTTGATTTTATTGAGCGGGAAACCGGTCAGATAGCGGTAAATCTTATTTACCCCAGCTGGATTATTTATGGCAATGGCCTTGATTTAAATCAGCGCTTTAAAACCAATCTCGATTACAAACTTAATCTACTTCTGGCAGTCATTTTGCTTGCTGTTACCTGGCCAATCATGCTGCTGACCGCTTTGCTAATTTACCTGGAAGATGGTCGTAGAACGGGAACCTCAGTATTTTATCGTCAGGTTAGGGTTGGCTTCGATGGCAAACCTTTTTATATTCTGAAATTTCGCAGCATGAAACCTGATGCAGAAAAAAATGGTGCCCGCTGGGCCAGCGCTGACGACGACCGGGTAACCAGGGTAGGAAAATATATTCGTAAATACCGGATTGATGAACTGCCGCAGTTGATGAATGTATTGAAGGGTGAGATGGGCTTTGTTGGCCCACGGCCAGAACGGCCCGAGTTTGTCAACGAATTGGTAAAAGACATCCCCTACTACAGTCAACGGCATAATGTGAAACCAGGTCTCACCGGCTGGGCTCAGTTAAAATACCCTTACGGTGCCACAGCAGAAGACGCCCAGGAAAAATTGAAATTCGACTTATACTATATAAAACATCGCAGCCTGCTGCTTGACCTGATGATACTGGTTCGCACCGTAGAAATCGTATTGTTCGGTAAGGGGCGCTAACGGTAATGAACAAACGTAGTTCCGTGTTCAGTGCACTCACTGTGGATGTAGAAGACTATTTTCATGTAGCCGCTTTTGAGCGCAATATTGCTCCGGCAGACTGGGATAACATGCCCGCCAGAGTAGAAAAAAATACCAAACAGTTGCTCGATTTATTTGATACCCATCAGGCAAAAGCCACGTTTTTTATGCTCGGTTGGGTTGCCGAGCGCTTTCCGGAACTGGTTCGTGACATTCACCAGCGCGGCCATGAAGTCGCCAGTCACGGTTATAACCATAGCAAGGCAACCAGCCAGAGCCCGGCAGAATTTTTCCAGGACGTCAGCCGTGCCAAAAAACTACTGGAAGACATCACCGGCAGTGCGGTAACAGGTTACCGGGCACCAAGTTTTTCAATTGGTAAACAAAATGAATGGGCGTTTGCGTCGTTGCAACAAGCCGGCTATCAATACAGCTCCAGTACCTATCCTGTTGTTCACGATTTATACGGTACCCCGGACTGGCCACAACAACCTTATTTTCGTGACGAAGGAATTTGGGAGTGTCCTATGCCGGTGTTGTCGATGTTGGGACGGCAATTACCTATCGCCGGGGGGGGGTATTTTCGGTTACTACCCTATTGGTTAAGCCGACGACTAATTTCACGTTATGTAAAACAAAAAGACATACCTTACATGTTTTACTGCCACCCGTGGGAGATTGATCCTCAGCAACCGCGCATCACCGGTGCGCCAATAAAATCACGTTTTCGGCATTACGTTAACTTAAACAGAATGGAAGCAAAAATAGGGTGTTTACTGCAAGATTTTAACTGGCGCTCAGTAAACGAAGTGTACCAACCTTATTTTAAACGCTAAGGATTAGCATGTATCAGGTATCAGGCTTAGCACTGGCCGACAAGCGCAGTGCGGATTGGGATAAGTTTGTAAAAAGTAGTACTGATGGTAGCTTTTTTCACCTTGCTGGCTGGCAACAGGTCCTGGCAGACCTTGGCCATCAGGGTTTTTATCTGTACGCCACTTTGGATCAAAAAATCGTTGGCGTGCTGCCGCTTGCCAGAGTAAAAAGCCGCTTATTCGGTGATGCGTTAGTATCCACCCCTTTTTGTGTTTACGGCGGTGCCTTAGGCGAAGACGACGTTAAACGACATCTTGAGCAAAGCGCAATCACCTTGGCCAAAGAGCTTGGCGTCGATCATCTGGAACTGCGCTATCGTCAGCCACAAAATAATCAGCTTATCACCCGTGTGCAGCATGCTACTTTTCAATGTGCGCTGCCAGAATCGGATGCAGACATTCTGGCAGGGATCAAAAAGAAACAACGGGCTGTCATCCGCCAATCCTTAAATCAGCAGCTGAACGTTACATTGGATAATACTTTAGATTCTTTTTATCAAACCTATTCTGAAAGTGTCCGTAATCTCGGCACCCCGGTCTTCAGTAAACGTTATTTCCAATCTCTGTTTGACGTTTTTGGTGATAGTGCTGAGATCCTGACAGTGCGTAAAGACGGCAAAGCGGTATCCAGTGTACTGAGCTTTTATTATAAACAACAGGTTCTGCCCTACTATGGTGGCGGGGTCAGCGCAGCACGAGAGTTAAAGAGTAACGATTTTATGTACTACCAGTTAATGTGTCATGCCCGGCATGACAAAGCCTGCGACAGTTACGATTTTGGTCGCAGCAAACTGGATTCAGGCGCCTATAGCTACAAAAAACACTGGGGTATGGTACCCGAAGAGCTGCATTATCAGTATCAGCTGATTAATGCCGATGCACTGCCCAACCTAAGCCCGAATAACCCAAAATATCAGTTATTCATAAAATTATGGCAAAAGTTACCGCTGGCAGTAAGCCAATGGCTGGGACCAAAAATTTCAAGGTATCTGGGGTAGTAATTATGCTGAAAACTCATTTGCCTGCAAAAGTAAAAACGGCGCACACTTATGCGCTAACCCTGGCGTTACTGCTTATTACCTGGCTGCTTTGTTTTGCCGAAACACTGTGGTCGATGGTAACCATCTGGCTGCGTTCAGACACCTATGCCCACGGCATATTAATCTTTCCTATCAGCTTGTTTTTGATCTGGCGCAAACGTCGGCATATCGCGGCAACGTCTTTACATCCATCTTATTTAGCGTTACCTGTGCTCCTTGCACTGGTCATTATCTGGTTTTTTGCTAATGCCGTGTCGGTCAACGTCGCTACCCAGCTGGCCGTAGTACTGATGTTACCGGTATTACTCTGGTTATGTTGTGGCTGGCAGCTGCTGAAACTATTAAGGTTTCCGCTGTTCTATCTGCTGTTTGCCGTGCCAATGGGCGAAAATCTGGTACCCTGGTTGCAAGATATTACCGCCGATATCACCGTCGTAGCATTGCAATTAAGTCAGATACCGGTATACCGGGAAGGGTTATATCTGAGCACACCAACCGGCTTGTTTCTGGTAGCAGAAGCCTGTTCTGGTATTCGTTATCTGATAGCCTCAGTAGCACTGGGTACATTGTATGCCTATTTAACTTACACCAGCAGAGTAAAACAGGCCATTTTTTGTATTGCTGCTGTTATCGTGCCTATTGTTGCCAATGGCATACGTGCCTACGGTATCGTGTTAATCGCCTCATTGACTGATATGAAACACGCGGTGGGTGTCGACCACTTAATTTATGGCTGGCTGTTCTTTGGCTTAGTCATTTTTATTATGTTTTTTGTCGGCGGTTTTTTTGCCGACAAACCAGTGCAAGTCAGCGCTTGTGATACTGCTGAAATTAAGCCGCTGCCCAAGTCGGTATTGTTCAGTGGTGCCTCAGTGTTGTTGTTGCCACTGCTAATTAGCCTGCTGTTACCACCCTTAGCTCAGCAGCCGCGTTATTATGTCCAGCCACTCCAACAAAGTCTGACTCCGGTGGCTGAATCTGTCATGCTGCCAAAATTTACCGACAGTTCCGCCGAGTTGGCCGGTACCTGGCAGCAGCAACAGCATCAAATTTGGTTTTACGCGGCGTTTTACCAGCATACCGACGATAAAAAGCTGGTTAGCTGGCACAACCAACCCTACCAGGCAGCACATTGGACTCCTGCCCGTGCTGAACAGCGTCAGTTGCCCTTCGCAAAGCAGCAGTTTACGTTGCAGGAAGTGGATTTAAGAGCGGCCAATGGCCAGAAACGACTATTGTGGTACTGGTATGGCAGTGGCGATTTTTTCTCTGCCGACCCTTACCTTATTACCGCGATGCAAGCGCTGGGCAAAGTACTACACATTAGCCAGCACGGCAGTTTTTTCGCATTAAGTGTTAGCTACACTGATAATCCTGAACAGGCCCGTACGGCACTTAACGATGCACTTTCTCAGCGCATTGAACTGATTATTACCGCCAATGCGCCCCGCCCAGAACATATCGATTTGGCTAATCAGGTGGCACAGCCATGACTGTGCATGTGTGTCATATCCTGTGGAGTTTTCGTACCGGCGGCCTGGAAAATGGCGTAGTTAATCTAATTAACCAGCTCAAGCCTGACGAATTTCGACATAGTATCATCTGTTTAACGGATTATGATCCCGCTTATTCTCAGCGAATAACCCAGCAGAACGTCCAGATTTATTGCCTGCACAAACGCCCGGGCCACGATCTCAGCTCGTTTTGGCGTTGCTTCCGGTTAATTCGCCGGCTAAAACCCGATATCTGCCATAGTCGTAATTTAGCGGCAATGGAATACCAGCTGCCTGCGATGCTGGCACGCGTGCCACTGCGGATCCATGGCGAACATGGCTGGGACTTAACTGATCTTGGCGGTCAGAATAAAAAGTATGTTCTGTTGAAGCGGCTATTTAAAGCCATGATTCATCGCTATGTTTCCCTGTCGCGGGAAGGTCTGAACTACCTGCAACACAGCGTTGGAGTCTCAGCTAACCGGATAGCACTGATCTGCAATGGTGTCGACACTGAGCGCTTTCAGCCTGCAAGCCGTGCAAATTCGACCTTACCTAAAACCCTGACTGCGACAGACCGGCTTATTTTTGGTAGCGTCGGCCGAATTGCCGATGTTAAAAATCAGCAATTACTGGTAGCGGCTTACATTGCATTGTGTCAGGAGGACGCTGCGTTTCAGCGTAATACCGCCCTGGTTATTATCGGAGATGGTCCGGCCAGACCCAAATTGCAACAACAACTGACAATGGCCGGCCTTGCAGAGCAAAGCTGGTTGCCCGGGGATCGCAACGATATTGCCATTATTTTACCCGGGCTGTCGGTATTTGTGCTGCCTTCATTGGCTGAAGGCATTTCCAACACCATTCTGGAAGCGATGGCGTGTGGTCTGCCGGTTATCGCCAGCAACGTCGGCGGCAATCCTGAACTGGTCAGCACGGCGCAAAAAAATTCTGAGCAGGGACAGACAGCACAAACCGGCTGGATATTTAGCAGCAATAACAAATCACAACTGCAGCAGCTGATGCTGCAATGTCAGCAAGCTCCTGCGAAGCTGCAAATACTGGGCGACAACGCCCGAGCAGCCGCAGTACAGAAATTTAGTCTTGATACCATGATTAGTGCTTATCGGTGCCTGTATCTTGACAATAATAAACAACAGGAAGGTTAAACAGATGTGCGGTATTGCCGGAATTTTACAGCTAAACAACACGGATCAGGTTAACCAGAACGTCTTAAAGGTGATGAATACCCTGCAATCGCATCGGGGGCCGGACGACGATGGCTATCATTTTGAAGCAGGTATTGGCCTGGCACATCGTCGCCTATCCATCATTGACATTGCAGGTAGCCATCAGCCACTGTTTAATGAAACAGGCGATGTTGCTGTTGTTTTTAATGGAGAAATATATAATTTCGCTGAGTTAACCGTGGAACTGAAAGCCCGCGGCCATATCTTTTCTACCCATGGCGATACTGAAACTATTGTCCACGCCTGGGAAGAATGGGGCGTCGACTGTGTCCAGCATTTCCGGGGGATGTTTGCCTTTGCTATCTGGGACCGAAATAAACAACAGCTTTTTATGGCACGGGACCGGATGGGCATTAAGCCGTTCTTTTATAGTCTGCTACCCAGCGGAGAGTTTTTGTTTGGCTCAGAATTAAAAGTACTGACAGCCCACCCAGACTTTGACAAAAGCCTGTACTATCAAGGTATTGAAGACTATTTTACGTTCGGTTACATTCCCGAGCCACATACTATTTATGCCAATGCTTACAAATTGAATCCAGGACACTATCTGTTACTGGATCGATCTGGAGCCACCAGCCTTAAGCAAACCCAGTATTGGGATATCGACTTCAGCCAGACAGTGCTGACCGAGCAGCAGGTAAAATCAGAATTACTGGATCGCCTCAAAGAAGCGGTAGATATCCGGATGATTGCTGAAGTGCCACTGGGTGCTTTTTTATCCGGTGGGGTAGATTCCAGTGCCATTGTCGCTCTAATGGCCCAATTGCAACAAGATAACCCGGTTAATACCTGTTCAATTGGCTTTGATGATCAGCAATTTGATGAAAGTGATTATGCCAGTCAGGTCGCCAGACAGTATCAGACAAACCATCGCAGTGGCATGGTCGATCGGAATGACTTTTCGCTAATAGACAAACTGGCAGCACTGTACGATGAGCCTTATGCCGACAGCTCGGCGATGCCAACTTACCGGGTATGTCAGCTCGCCAGAAAGCACGTAACGGTTGCCCTTTCAGGGGACGGTGGTGATGAGCTGTTTGGTGGCTACCGGCGCTACCGTTATCAGCTGCATGAAGAAAAAATGCGCGGCATTATGCCCCAGGGTATCCGTCAGCCATTATTTGGTACCCTGGGTAATGTCTATCCAAAGCTGGACTGGGCGCCACGATTTTTACGGGCAAAAACCACCTTTCAGTCATTGGCGATGAATGCGGTTTCCGGTTACTGCAATACCATGTCGATTATGCGTGCGGATGCCAGAGCGGCTTTGTTTTCTCCGCAGCTTAAGCAGAAACTCGGCGGCTATCAGTCTGTGGAAGTATTTAAACGCCATGCTGCAAATGCCAATACCGATGATCCGTTAAAATTAGTACAGTATCTTGATATGAAAACCTATCTGGTGGGCGATATTCTGACCAAAGTAGACCGGGCCAGTATGGCGCATTCGCTGGAAGTCAGGGTACCGCTACTAGACCATAAATACGTGGAATGGGCCAGCCGCCTGCCCAGCGCCATGAATATTAAAGGTAACGAGGGTAAAGCCGCCTTTAAACAGGCACTGGAACCGCATTTACCGCACGATATTCTGTACCGCAAAAAAATGGGTTTTGCGGTGCCACTGGCCGGCTGGTTTCGCGGCCCACTGAAACAAACCCTGCAGCAAGCCCTAAATTCTGAAGCGCTGGCCGATTCAGGATTATTTAATCAACACCATATTCAGCAGCTGTATCAACAGCATATAAGCGGTAAACGTGACCACAGCTCGGCGCTATGGACCTTACTGATGTTCTCCCAGTTTTATCGTCAGCAATTGGGAGCCTAGATATGTGTGGTATTCATGGCCTTGTCGCACTAAAACGACCGCAACAGTTTCCAGCGCAGTGGCTGGACTTAATGGGCGATATCACGGCCCATCGCGGCCCGGACGACAGCGGTCGCTATCTGGCCGACAATGTTGCACTGGGTATGCGCCGTTTGTCGATTATTGATTTAAGCGGTGGCCAGCAACCTATCAGCAATGATGATGGCAGCCTGGTGTTGGTATGTAACGGAGAAATTTATAATTATCGAGAACTGCGCGCCCAACTCGCTGACCGCTACCATTTTAAAACCCAGTCTGATGTCGAAGTCATTTTGGCGTTATATCAGCTTTATGGCGTGGACTGCCTGGCGCATTTAAACGGTATGTTTGCCTTTGCCTTGTGGGATAACAATCGGCAACAACTGCTGTTAGCGCGGGATCGGCTTGGAATTAAACCGTTATATTTGTGTCAGCACAATGGCTTTCTGGCATTTTCCACAGAAAGCAAAGCCATTCTGGCATTGCCCGGCATCGAAGCAGAAGTGTGTCCGCAGGCCCTTGAGCAATATTTGCAGCTGGGGTATGTGCCGGCCCCCTACTCGATGTTTAAGGGTATTCAAAAGCTTGAAGTCGCCAGTTATCTGCTGATAAATGATAAAGGCTTGCAACAGCAACAATACTGGCAACCTGATTTTGACCAAAGTGAGCCACTTAGCGAGCAAAGCTGGACCAGAAAGATCCGCACTCAGCTCGAAAGCTCTGTAGCGATGCAAATGGTCAGTGATGTACCCATCGGGGCCTTTTTATCCGGCGGTGTCGACTCCAGTGCCGTAGTGGCTCTGATGTCCAAACACAGCAAAGAGCACAGCAAGGGACCGGTACAAACTTATGCCATCGGTTTTGATACCGGTGATGCTGGCAACTTTTACAACGAACTGCCTTATGCCCGGGCGGTTGCAGAACAGTTTGGTACTGAACACCGGGAAATCCTGGTAAAGCCTGACGTGGTGAGTTTATTGCCTAAATTACTGTGGCATATGGACGAGCCCATCGCCGACAGCGCCTTTATTACTACCTATCTGGTATCGGAATTCGCCCATAAAGAAGTCACCGTTATTTTATCCGGTGTCGGCGGCGATGAGTTATTTGGCGGCTATCGTCGTTATCTGGGTGAACATTATTTACAAAAATATCGACGACTGCCCGCCTGGCTGCGTCAGAAACTGCTGGTGCCACTGGCGGGCAAGCTGCCAAGCGACCGCCACTCCAGGTTTTTAAATACGCTGCGACTTACCAAAGCTTTTATTCAGTCGGCCGAGCTTGACGATGCGGAACGCTATCAGCGGTATATGCAGGTATTCAGCCAGCAGCAAACCGAACAGCTGCTCAGCGCCAGCAAACCTGTCAGTATGATCAAGCAACACTATCAGCTCAGTGAAGCCAGTCAGGGACTATGGCGGATGTTTGATACCGACCGCCAAAGCCAGCTACCGGATGACTTGTTGCTCCTCACCGACAAAATGACTATGGCAACCTCCCTGGAATGCCGGGTGCCGTTTTTAGATCATCAAATGGTCGAACTGGCGGTGAAAATACCTCAACACCTGACTATGAAAAATGGCCGGTTAAAACATTTACTGAAAGAGTCACTCAGCGACATTTTACCCGCCAGCATTCTGGATCGCCCTAAACGGGGTTTTGGTGCCCCTTTAGGCGCATGGCTTAAACAAGAGCTGGCCGGCATGTTGCGGTTATTTGTAAACCGTGAAACCATTGAAAAACGCGGCTTATTAAACTGGTCCATTATTGAACAAACACTTAGCCAGCATTTCAGCCAACAGGAAGATCATACCGATCATTTGCTGGCACTTATGAATCTGGAGATCTGGTGTCGGCTGTATTTAGATAAACAAAGCGCCGAACACATCTCAGAGACAATCAGGACGTCGTTATGAAAATTTTATATGTTTGTCATCGTTTTCCTTTTCCTCCTAAGCGTGGCGGTAAAATCCGGCCATTCAATATGATCCGACACTTCAGCGAGCAGGGACATCAGGTTTATGTCGCGTCGCTGGCCAGAAATCAGGCCGAGGCAGCAGACGGCGAAGGCATCAAAGAACATTGTCACCATTATTATGCGGCAGTGGTTAAGGAGCCGGTGCAGTTCGCCAGGATGATCCTGCGCCTGCCATTACTGACGCCCTCTTCTATGGGGTATTTTTACAGTCAGGATTTACAAAAGCATATTCAGGGTTTACTGGCAGAACATAAATTTGATTTAATTTTTGTCCATTGCTCATCGGTCGCCCAATATGTCAGTCACGTCAAAGATACCCCTAAACTGCTCGATTTCGGTGACATGGACTCGCAAAAATGGTTGGCCTACCGCTCATTTAAACCGTTTCCTCTGAGCTTAGGCTACTTACTGGAAGGCCAGAAAATGCTTCGGGCAGAAAAACGTCTCGCCAACCGTTTTGATTTATGCAGTTGTACCACCAAAGCCGAACTGGCCACGTTGCAAAGTTACCATACCAGGGTGCCAACAGCGTGGTTCCCCAATGGAGTCGATACCGACTATTTTAATCCGGGTACGGCACCGTATGAGCATCATAGTATTTCATTTATTGGCCGGATGGATTATTACCCCAACCAGCAAGCCATGCTGAAGTTTTGCCGGCAAACCCTGCCACTTATTTGTGAGCAAATTCCAGATGTTAAACTTTATATCGTTGGTGCAGAACCCAGTGCTGAGATAAGAGCCCTAGCTGCTTTGCCAGGAGTTGTGGTAACAGGCTCGGTACCCGATGTCAGGCCTTACATTACGAATACGGCAGCCATGGTAGCCCCCCTCAACATTGCCAGAGGCACTCAGAACAAAATTCTGGAAGCCCTGGCTATGGGCGTACCGGTGGTTAGCAGCAGTGAGGCAGCGGGCGGTATTGATGCGGTGGTTAATCAACATTTTTTAGTGGCCGACACTCCGGCCGAGTATGCTAAAGCGCTGGTAAAATTAATGCGAAATCCATCTTACCGGCTGCAACTTGCAGAGGCCGGCAGGCAACGGATGTTAACACACCATCAATGGCATTTATCAATGCAACAATTAGACAGCATAGTACAACAATGTATAAACTTGCATCAGGAAAAGCAGCTGACACAGAGGGAAGTGCAAATATGAATATCAGTATTTTTGGATTGGGGTATGTCGGTGCGGTCTCCCTGGCGTGTCTGGCACGTGACGGCAATCAGGTTATCGGTGTAGACATTGACCCGGTAAAACTGGATTTAATTAAAAGTGGCCAGTCGCCGGTGATTGAAGAAGGCATGCCGGAACTTATGGCAGCCATGGCAAAAAGCGGCCGGGTCAGCGTTTCACAGGATGTGCAACACGCCATCAATAACAGTGAAGTGTCGTTTATCTGTGTTGGCACCCCATCGCAGGATAACGGCAGCCAGGATCAAACTGCTGTTTTGCGCCTGGCAGAGCAGCTTGGCAAAGCCCTGGCAGCTAAAACCCAACGTCATACCATTGTATTCCGTTCTACTTTGTTGCCTGGTACGGTAGAAGGCAGCTTAAAAAGTTTACTGGAGCAGCATT
The DNA here is from genome assembly GCA_002415085.1 of Arsukibacterium sp. UBA5043. Classification (GTDB taxonomy): domain Bacteria; phylum Pseudomonadota; class Gammaproteobacteria; order Enterobacterales; family Alteromonadaceae; genus Alishewanella. The sequence goes on from DIBV01000017.1 coordinate 255,772, forward strand.
CCGGTAAGCAGGACGGTGTCGATTTTGATATCTGTTTTCAACCCGAGTTTCTGCGTGAAGGCAGTTCGATTAAAGATTACGATAACCCGCCTTTTACTATTGTTGGGGCTAATAACGAAGCGGCCCATCAGCAAATGCAGCGCTTATTTGGCCATTTGCCGGGCCAGTATCACCGCACCGATGTAAAAACGGCCGAAACCGTAAAATACTTCTGTAATATTTTTCATGCCTTAAAAATCACCTTCGCCAATGAAGTGGCCCGGTTATGTGAAGGACTGACCGTTGACCCATTTAAAGTAATGGATTTAGTCTGTGCCGACAAACAACTGAATATTTCCCCGGCATATTTAAAACCTGGCTTTGCCTTTGGTGGCTCTTGTTTGCCCAAAGATTTACGGGCTATGCAATATGTGGCAAAGCAAGCTGATATCGAAATTCCGATGCTGGCACAGGTGTTATCGTCTAATCAGATCCATTTGCAGCAAGCTTATAAAAAAATTCTGGCTCTGGGCTCACGCGATATTGGCATGATCGGCCTGAGCTTTAAATCAGGCACTGATGATTTACGTGAAAGCCCCCTGGTTGATCTGGCTGAACACCTGATTGGGAAGGGGATGCTGCTTAGCATCTTCGATCCGGAAGTCAACTTGTCCAGACTCCTCGGTGCCAACAAGCGTTATATTGAAGAGTCGATACCGCATATTGGCCAGCTAATGACCAGCGATATCGGGCAACTGTTAGCCAATAATAAAGTTATCGTACTGGGTTTAAACGACAAACATATTGTGGAACAGGTTGTTGCTGGCCTGACATCAGAACATATTCTGATAGATTTAGTGCACCTGAAACACGTTTCTGACATTCGGGCTCGTTATATTGGGTTGTGCTGGTGAACAAACTCATTAGCTGGCGCAGTTGTCTGATTGTCATGACAATGATGATCCTGCCGGTTGGGCTGTTAGTGGCAAATTTCCACAGTGGTACTGAATTGGTGCGGCTTAGAAATGCCATGGTGTTTAATGTGATTAGTCTGGAGCAAAGCCAATGGCCAGGCGACCGTTTTCCGGTTTCTTTTCGCCAGGAAAACGCCCCGTTGCCGGATGCAATTGCTAATGTCATCATTAAGCCACAAGCTGAAAACACGGCGTTAGCTAACATGTTGCAGCAAGCTGCCGTGCTAAAGTTAGATCAGCGCCGGCGCGGCGGCGCCATTCAGGCCGATGTCAGTACCACCCTTGTGCAAATTCAGCAGCAACGCGGATACTGCGCCGATTACACCGAAATCATCAACGTGTTTGGCCATGCCCTTAATATCCCGGTACGGGAGTGGGCATTGGCGTTTGATGGTTTTGGCGGCCACGGCCATGCCATAAATGAAATATGGGATCAGCAGGCACAGCGCTGGATTATGCTGGACGTCTTCAACGGCTTTTATCCGGTTGATCAGCAGCAACAGCCAATGTCGGTACTGGAATTTAAGCAGCAACTGGTTGCTGATCGTAGCCAGATCACCCTGGTCAGGTTGTCAGATAAAACCTTTGGTTTTAAAGACGACGCCATGGCGCTCGATTACTACTACAACGGCCGCCATCAGTTTTATTTATGGTGGGGCAACGCCAATATTAGTTACGACGAGCACGCACTGATTAAGCTGGCGGCAAAAGTCTCGCCGCATCTGGAACAAATGACAGCCATTATCAGCGGCGAGTTTCCGCAATTAATGGCAATAGCCGAGCCTGAAAACCTGCATATGATAACTAACATGCAGCGACTAAAGCTGATGCTGTGGGTATTATTTTTTTATGAACTACTGCTGTCAGTGCTGCTTCTGGCTATGCTAATCACTGTTATCACCCGAAAACGGGCAAGGACTTAACATGCAGCAACAAGGACAGTTACAGGTTTTGCATGTATTTGATCACTCTGTGCCGCTGCACAGCGGCTATGCGTTTCGCAGCCTGGCTATTTTACAGCAACAACAGCGATTAAATATCAACACCCGCCAGCTTACCAGCACTAAGCACTATCTAGCCGGACCAGCGCAAGAGCAGGTAGCCGGCTTAACCTTTCAGCGCACCAAACCGGGCTGGCTGGCCAAACTGCCGGTGCTGAATCAGCTCGACGTGATTCGCCAGTTGGAGCAGCAACTGACAAAGATGGTGCAACAACAAAAGCCCGATATTATTCACGCTCATTCGCCGTCATTAAATGCGCTGGCTGCAGCCCGGGTCGCCCGGCGTTTCAATATTCCGCTGGTGTATGAAATGCGTGCGTCCTGGGAAGATGCCGCGGTAAGTCATGGCAGCTGCAAAGAGGGCGATTTGCGTTACCGGATTGGCCAGTATCTGGAAAAAAAAGCGCTTAAAAGTGCTGACTATGTGGTTACTATCTGCCAGGGTTTAGCAGACCAGATTGAACAATGGGGCGTGCCCCGGGACAGGATCAGCGTCGTAGCCAACGCCGTCGATATCAGCGCCTTTAATCCGGTTGTCAGCAAAGACGCAGAACTTGAGCAAAGTCTGAAATTACAGGGTAAAACAGTACTGGGTTTTCTCGGCTCGTTTTACCGCTATGAAGGCCTGCATATTCTGCTGGATGCCTTTGCCAAGCTTAAGCCACAGCATCCGGATCTCAGGTTATTGCTGGTAGGCGGCGGTTTGCAGGAAGCCGCGCTGAAAGCGCAGGCAAAAGATTTGAATATCAGTGACTATATTATTTTTACCGGCCGGGTCGATCATCACACCATAAGCCGCTATTACAGCCTGGTAGATATGTTTATCTACCCGCGCCAGGCCATTCGGTTAACCGAAATGGTCACACCGTTAAAACCGCTGGAAGCCATGGCCCAGCAAGGGCTGGTGGTTGCCTCTGATATCGGCGGCCACCGCGAACTCATCCGCCATAACGACACCGGCATTTTGTTTGAGCCAGACAATCCGGCCCAGTTAGCGAAGGTATTAGACGAGCTGCTGAATAACCGTGCCGACTGGCCAATAATAAAACAAAATGGCCGCAACTTTGTCGAGCAGGAGCGAACCTGGCAGCATACCGTCGCCGCCATTTTGCCGGTTTATCAGCAGGTGTTAAGTGAGCGACGCTAACCCCTACAGAGATGGCGATACGCCGCTTAATATCACGCTGGTGGGGCCAATTCCGCCCCCGGCGGGCGGCATGGCCATGCAAACTGCCCAGTTGTTGCGCTTACTGACAGAAACTCAGCAGCTCAATGTAAAGCTGATTGCAGTAAACCCGCCCTACCGGCCACAGTGGGTTGCTAAAGTTCCGCTGCTAAGGGCAATTTTCCGGTTAGTGCCCTATTTCTGGCAGTTGCATCAGGCCTGCAAGCAAACCGATGTAATGCACCTGATGGCCAATTCTGGCTGGGCCTGGCACTTGTTTGCCGCACCGGCTATCTGGATCGCTTACTGGCATAAGGTGCCGGTTATCGTCAATTATCGCGGCGGCCTGGCGGCAGACTTTTTAAAACAACAACAGCGTTGGGTGCTGCCAACACTTCGCAAAGCCACAACCATAGTTACCCCAAGTGCATTTTTGCAAGGCGTATTTGCGCAGTACCAGCTAAAGTGCCGGATCATTGCCAATATTGTGGACACCAGCATATTCAAAGGCGAACTTAAACCCAGCTTAACTGCGGCACCTCATCTGGTAGTCACCCGTAATCTGGAAGCCATTTACGATATCGCTACCGCTATTCGCGCCTTTGCGATTATCAACAAACAGTTACCCGATTCCCGCCTGAGTGTAGCCGGCAGCGGCCCGGAGCTGCCGGCAATGCAGGCGCTGGTCAACCAGTTACAGCTAAGCAATCAGGTCAGCTTTTGTGGTAAGTTGGATCGGCAACAAATGGCAGCGCTTTATGCCAATGCCGATATTATGCTTAACCCCAGCACCGCTGATAATATGCCCAACTCATTGCTGGAAGCGATGGCGGCCAGTGCCCTGGTGGTCTCTACTGATGTTGGTGGTATTCCGTTTATGGTAGAGCATCAGCATGATGCATTACTGGTACCGCCAGCAGCACCTGAGCAAATGGCCGCGGCCGCATTAAGCCTGATTGCTCAGCCAGAACTGGCTGAGCAACTTGTAACAAATGCCAGAGCCAAAGTAAGCCAGTATCAGCCGGCGCAGGTACTACCCTGCTGGTTAAGTTTGTACCAGGTGAGCGAGCAAGCAAATGCGTGACATAGTGCTGTTTCTTATTATTGTTGGTTGTATACCCTTTATTTTGCGCCGGCCATTTTTTGGTGTACTGGTTTGGTGCTGGATCAGCTATATGGTACCGCATCGTCTGGGCTGGGGTTTTATCCAGACCTTGCCCGTGGCATCAGTAATTGGATTGGTTTTTTTAGTCAGTTATTTATTCAGTAAAGAGCCGAAAAAGATCCCGCTACACAGCCCCATTGTCTTTCTGTTGCTGTTTAATATCTGGATGGTGATCACCTTTATCATGAGTGTGAAAGACCCTTATGTGATTTCGCAGTTTGAAAAAATCATGAAAATTCAGTTTATGACCTTAGTTGTTCTGGCAATGCTTACCACCCGGCAGAGAATTGAACAGGCGTTATGGGTAGTGGCACTGAGCATCGGCTTTTATGGCGTAAAGGGCGGCATTTATACCATCGCCACGGCTGGCGGGGGCCGGGTGTGGGGCCCCACTGGCGGCTTCTTTTTCGGCAATAATGAGTTGGCACTGACCCTGCTAATGATTTTACCCATCTTATTTTATTTACGTCATCTGGTGCCCGACAATAAACGCTTACTCAGACTGAGTTTACTGGCAGCGATGGGGTTAATCGTGCTTGCTGCGCTGGGCACCCAAAGTCGTGGCGGTCTGGTGGCCTGCGTTGCGGTTGGTTTTTTCCTCTGGTTAAAAGGCCCGAATAAACTGGCCATTGCGCTGGTTATTCTTATCGCCGCGCCGGTTGTCTATCAGTTTATGCCCGATCGCTGGCATGACCGGATGGCGACCATAATTGAGCCTGATCGGGAAAGCTATGACGGTTCGGTTAAAGGCCGGTTTAATGCCTGGGAAATGGCGTTTAATATGGCGCAAGACAAGCCATTTGGTGGTGGCCTAAATGGCTTTAAGTTTGAAAACTTTTACCTGTATGCCCCGGAGCCTGAGCGCAAACATGACTCCCATAGTATTTATTTTCAGGTAATGGGCCACCATGGCTTTGTTGGCTTCTTCTTATGGTTTGCTATTTACCTCAGCACCTGGCGCAGTGCCAAAAAGACCATTACGTTAACTAATAAACGTGATGACTTAAAATGGGCGGCATTGCTGGCTAAGATGCTGCAGTGCAGTTTAATTGCCTATGCCGCCGGCGGCGCCTTTCTCGGCTTAGCTTATTTCGATTTGCCATACCATCTGGTGATTACCGTGGTTGCACTTAATGTGGTAGTTAACCGGCAACTGACCCGCGAAGCGGATGAAAAAAAGACATTAAAAAGCAGCCAGTTAGCTGATAGCCGCCCTCATCATCCGGACAGCTTAAAAGCTGTACTCAGAGGCAGAAATGACTAGTTTATATACTCAATTGGTTAGCAAAGTATTATTCCGGCTGCACGAGCGGCTAAAGAGCCATACCACCTATACCATGCTGGCCAGGCTCGAGCGCAGCCAGTGGTTAACTGCCAGCCAAATTGACGACATCCAACAACGCAGACTACAGGCTTTTATCGACGATATCAGTCAGCATTCACCCTACTATCAGCAGCTGTTTAAAACCCCGGGCCTTTCTGCCAGCGATATCCGCTCGGTTGCTGACTTAAACAAACTGCCCTTTTTAACCAAGCAGCTAATTACCGATAATCAACAGGCGCTGTGCAGCGAGCCACAACACACCTTGCAGCGTTACAATACCGGTGGTTCCAGTGGCGTACCGCTGATTTTCTATATGGGTAAAGCGCGGGTCAGTCACGACGTGGCGGCCAAGCTTCGAGCCACCCGCTGGTGGGATGTCGATATTGGTGACCCGGAAGTAGTGCTGTGGGGCTCGCCAATTGAACTTGGCAAACAGGATAAAATTAAAAAAGTACGTGATACACTGTTTCGCTCTTATCTGCTGCCGGCGTTTGAGTTTACCCCGGCCCATATCGAGGTCTACCTTAAGCAATTGCAACAGCTGAAACCGAAAATGCTGTTTGGTTACCCCTCGGTTATTCATCAGTTGGCGCTGGCGGCGGAAGCCCGGCAACTTGATTTGAGCCAACTGGGGATAAAAGTGGTATTTGTTACCTCTGAAATGCTGTTTGAGCACCAGCGTACAGTAATTGAGCGGGTATTTAATTGCCCGGTTGCCAATGGCTACGGCGCCCGTGATGCTGGTTTTATTGCCCACCAATGCCCAGCCGGCAGTTTGCACATCAGTGCCGAAGATATTATCGTTGAAATTATTGATGACAACGGCCAGGTGTTGCCACCGGGGCAAAGCGGTGAAATTGTGATCACCCATCTGCAAACCCAGGCGTTTCCGTTTGTCCGTTATCGTACCGGCGATATAGGCCAGCTTAGCAATACTCCCTGCTGTTGTGGCAGGGGCTTGCCAGTACTGGCTCATGTTAGCGGTCGTACGACCGACTTTATGCTAACGACAGCTGGCGATAAGCTACATGCGTTATCGCTGATTTATGTGCTGCGGGATTTAAAAGATATCAAACAGTTTAAAATAATCCAGCATAGCCTGAGCGAGGTTGAAGTTCAGCTGGTATGTGTTGCACCATTGAGTGAGTCTTTAGCGACACACATTGTCAGTCAGTTTCAACAGCGCCTTGGAACAGATTGCAATGTTACACTGAAACAGCTGGACACCATCGCCAGCCTGCCAAATGGGAAACATCGATATGTTGAATCTAAACTGGCGTAGTAAAATAGCCGTACTGGTCACATTTTCACTGTTCTGCAGTCTGCCACTGTCGGCAAGCTCGCTAACCGCAGAGCAAATTGTGGCTATTGATTGGCACGAGGGCAATGACAACCTGGAAGGTGCCAGCCGCAGCTACAGTTATGCCGCAGCCTATCTCAGCTGGCCAGATGAGCATATGGGTGCCTGGATAGACCAAAACAGAGTTTTTTTAGGTAACAAGGCTTTTGCTGAGCAGCGGATTAGCCGGGCACAAACAAATAAGCAGGTAAGCTGGCAGATAACAGCGCTGGTAAAACAAATAAGCAGCACCACCCAACCGAACATTGACCTGTTATTACATGGCAAGGACAGTAAAGGCACCACCGTTTTTCATAGCAAAGAATCGGATATTCGTCAGGCGCCTACCCTGATAATTACTACAAATTCGGGCGCTATTATCAAAACCACTGCCCTTATGGACAGCTATCTGGATGAAAGCACATTTCGCTCGCTTGGCCATAGTAAAAATTTAAAAGCCGGTGAGCGGAATCTCAGTTTGCTACGTTTCCCTGTGCCCAAACTGCCTGCCGGTGAGCGTATCGGCAGCGCTGAATTACAACTTACCGTCAAAAAACAATTTGGCTCCAGCAATATTGGCGTATTCTGGCTGGCCAGGCCTGCGACAACAGCTCATGTTTTACCGGAGTTCACTAAAAACCAAATTATTTTCAACGAGGACTTTTCTGAGCGTAATTGGGCCGCTAACTGGAGCAGCCTCGATCGACGTAGCAAGATCGATCGTGCCCCATCACCGACACGTCCAGATAACTATGCCCTGAAAGTTGAATTTAATCCTGAACAAAATCTGGCGCTCAATTTAGTTTTACTGCTTAAATCAGTACTAAGTGAAGAGCCCGAAGCGTTATATTTTCAGTATGATTTGTATTTAGCAGACAACTGGCTGGCCACCAAAGGTGGTGGCAAGTTTCCCGGCTTAGCAGGCACGTACAATAAAGCAGGCTGGGGCGGCCGCTCTGCTGATGGTAGCAACGGCTGGTCGGCCCGCGGTCAGTTTGGTGATACCATCAAAAGCGACGATAAATTTAATAACAGTACCCCGCTGGGGTTTTATGCTTATTACCCGGATAATGGTCAGAATCATGGTGCGGCGATGTACTGGGACACCGGTAATAATCCAATAAAACCAGGCAAATGGTACCAAATTACCCAGTACGTTAAGCTTAATACTCCCGGCAAACAAGATGGCGTACTAAAAGCCTGGATTGACCAGCAGCAGGTGTTTGCGCTCACAGACATTCGCTTTCGGGACACCCGGGATCTTAAAATAGAGCGGTTATGGCTGAATTTTTATCATGGTGGCACAGCCAAACCAGTCCAGCTAATGGAGCTATATATTGATAATATTGTGCTGGCCACCGAATAGCCCGTTTTTGCAACCGGCGTTGAACTAAGTTGAGATTGATGGCTGGCTATTTCCGCCGTTTATTGGTATAAAAGCACGGCAATTTACTCAATAAAATGGACTTTTTGTAATGCCCTCCCCGCCAGGCCAGGATAGCCCAGAGCAGCAAAAGCAGACCCAGAATAACCATACCCAGAATAAGGTGTATTCTGGTTCAGTGTTTATGCTGATTACCCGTTTAAGCATTAAATCGATTGGCTTAATCAGCTCAATATTTCTGGCCCGCTTACTGACTCCGGAAGACTTTGGCATAGTCGCTATCACCATCGCAATTTATGCCTTTATTGAGCTGTTTGGCGCGCTGGCTTTGGGCACTGCGTTAATTCAGCAGAAAGACAATACCCCTGATGATTATAATAGTGCCTGGACCTTCAACGTGTTGTTCGGTTTTGCAGCGGCAATTTGCCTGGCGCTAATTGCTCCGCTGGTAGCCAGCTACTATGCTGACCCCAGGTTACAGAATGTGCTGTACGTGCTGGCTTTTGTCAGCCTGTTGTCTGGCTTTCATAACATCGGGGTAATTAACTTTCAGCGCGATTTAAATTTTCGTAAAGAGCTCCAGTTACAACTGGTGCCTAAAGTCATCAGTTTTGTCATAACGCTTAGTCTGGCTTTTATACTCCGTAATTACTGGGCCTTGGTATTGGGTGTGCTTTGTAATCAGCTGGTAGTCACAACCTATAGTTTTATCATGCATTCGCACCGGCCGCAGATATGCTTCACCTCTTTTAATAAACTGTTTAAGTTTTCCCGTTGGCTTTTGCTTAATAATGTCGTGCATTTTATTAATGACAAAGTCAGTCAGTTAATCGTCGGCAAGGCGCTGTCGCCCTCAGCGCTGGGTTATTTGTCGCTCGGTAAAGAAATAGGCCAGCTACCGGCGAGTCATATAGCGCTGCCGATCAGCAAAGCCACCTTTCCGGTTTACTCCCGTTTTCAGGACGACCCTCCAGAGCTAAGAAAAGCGTATTTAAATACTGTCGCTTTAACCGCCAGTCTGACCATTCCTTCTTCTATTGGCATTGCCATGGTGGCACCATTGCTGGTTAGTGTGTTACTGGGCGAGCAATGGATAACTATGATACCGCTGCTGCAGTTACTGGCCTTAGCCAATATGTTTTTTAGCATCACATCTAACAACAGTTATATATATCTGGCTTCTGGAAAACCCCATATTTCTTTCTATATAAATTTATCCAGATTAGCGGTGTTTTTTGCACTGTTTGTTCCGCTGCTAAATTACAACGGCTTAATCGGAATTGGTCAGGCTAGATTAGGTTCTACGTTAATAATGTTGTTGGTAATTCAGGCTATTGTTATTCGCTTTTTAAATCTACCGGCTATGGCTCTGCTTAGAGTATTTATCCGACCATGCATCGCCGGACTTGTGATGGCATTGACAGTCTGGGCAGTACAAACGACCAGCAGCCTACCGATACCTCTGCTTCAGCTGCTACTGGAAGTGCTGGCTGGCGTTATCAGCTACAGTCTGTGTACTCTTGGTATATGGCACTTACAAGGCTACCCTGAGGGTTTTGAGCATAATATATTCAGTCGGCTGCGGCTAAAAAACTTTCCGCCTAAAAGCGCTGGACCAATGCCATGACAGCGTCGCTGGCATCTCTTCAACAAGCAGCGCAGCAGCAACTGCAAGTCAGTACCCTGCTGCACAGCACTATCAGCAGTGCAGCGTTGCAGCAACTGCAATGTCAGTGTTATGCGACGGCACCTTATCAATCTTATAATCAGCGGTCTGATTTACTTAATAGCGTAGCGACGTTGCCTGCACAATTTGGCTGTAGCAAAACTGAGCTGGCCAGATTACTGATGTTAAGCTTACTGGCGGAATTTTCATTGCAACAACTACCGCTGACTATCAGCAGCGAAATTAGCGATAACTACCAGCGAAGTTTGCAGCGAATTTTTAAGCTTTGGTGCAGTGCCGATACCGCCAGCCCGCCAGAAACAGACGATAAGTTTCTGAAGGATATTGGTTTATTAACCGGCGCTCTGCTGCCCTGCACTGAGCGGGTGGTTGAGCCGTTTTCCGCTCTTCAGCGTTCATTACTGTATAGCGATGGCATAGCGCAGGCCGCTGGTTTTATTCGAGAATTAGTTGTAGCCCAAGGCAATAAGCCAGTGTGCCGGCTGCATATTCATTTGTCAGAAATAAATCAGTTAACCGCCGCTGGCTGGCGCCAGACCTGCCAGCAAGTTGCTAACTTGCTGCTGCTTAATCCACAATTAAAAGGGGTGGTTGGCGCCTGTTGGTTTTATGACCCCGCTATTGCTGCTATCAGTCCCAAACTGGCCTTTATCAGTGAACTGCTTAGCGAAATGCAGGCCAACTGGTTTTTCTCACATAGCGAAGGTGAAAAAAGCGGTGCATTTAGCCGCTCTGCCAGCCGAAAACAGGCTTTTGAAAGTGGCCACTATCAGCCTAAAAACTATGTGGTGTTTATTCCCCGCAGCCGGCTGCTTGCCTGGTATAAGAGGCAGTCTGTGTTATGAAAATTTTTATTCTCTTAATATTTAAATGGCTTGGCTTTTTTTATCTGGCAAAAAAAATCACTGCCCGCCGGCCTCGTATTCTATGTTATCACGGCATTTCTGTAGATGATGAACACCTGTTTTCGCCAGGGGTATTTATACGAAGCAGCACTTTTGCCAGACGGATGGCGCTGCTGGCTAAATGGGGCTACAAGCCAGTATCGCTGGATGAACTGTACCGGCAAAATCAGGCCGGACAGTATAAAAAAAATACCCTGGTTATTACCATTGACGATGGCTGGGCTGCCATTGAGCAAGGCATGTTACCAGCACTTAAAAAACACAGCTTCAACGCCACGTTATATCTTTCCAGTTACTTTGTTATTAATCAGCGGCCGGTGTTTAAACTATCCTGTTATTATTTGTTCTGGAAGTATCAAGGACCTTTTACGCTGGCAAATAACAGTTGTTTAAAACCTTATACTACGCTCCCGCAGTTAACTATTAACGACGTGCTCGCTCTGGCGACAGAACTGGGTTCAGCCTTTGAACAGCTGATTTTAACAGAGCTGGCTGCGTATTTTGGGGAAGACCTTGCCAGCTGGCTACAAAGCGGTAAATTAATGTTTCTTAACCCGGAAAAAGTAACCGCCCTGGCGGCGGGGGGGCTGGCAATTGAATTGCATACCCATCGCCATAAGTTCTCTGAACTTGACTTAACGGATGCACAAACCGAGTTGGTTAATAATCAGCGCTATATAACGCAATTAACCGGAAAAAAGGCGCAACATTTCTGCTTTCCGCGTGGAGAATATCAGCAACAACAGCTAGATTTGCTTGCACAGCAACAGCTGAAAACCGCCACAACCACTGAAAATGAGCTGATAAGCAAATACGATAATTTACTGACCCTACCAAGGTTGATTGATAGTGATAAGGTAAGCAATCTGGAATTTGAAGCTGAACTGACAGGTGTAATGACATTATTGCGTTCAGCTGCGTCACTGTTAAAACGAGGCGGATAATGATAGCGGCCTATCTCAGCAGATTAAAAGACACCCTCGCCATGCTGAAAAAAGAAGCGCAACTTGCCAGCATATCTTTTTCAACAATGCTATGGCAAACCGGCCGGTTTTGCCTGAAAACCAGGCTGGGCCCGCGCTATTTTGTAGTAGCAGGTATGGCCCGGAAAAACTTTAAAGAAACCGATAAATGGCAGCATATTTCAGCGAAAGAATATTATCAGGCACTGGATATTCTTAACCCACCGCTATATCGCAAGCTTACGCAGAACAAGCTATCAGAAAAAGCGCTATACCAGTTATTGCATATACCCACAGCGCCAATGCTTGGCTATTTTCACCCTATTAATGGGGTCACGAATTGCGGTGCCGCTCTGACGACTAAAGATTCGCTGCAACTATTATTGCAGCAGCATAGTGGCAGCACGGTAATGGTAAAGCCACTGGAGGGTTTTGGTGGCACCGGTGTTATGGCCCTTGCCATACGTCACGACGGTCAAACACTACAGCTGCAATCGGTTGCTGAGCAGCAATTATATAGGGCAGAACAACTAATAAGTGTCTATCAAGGCAATAACCAGCACTCTGAGTTTATGCTGGAAACCTATATTCAGCAGTCTGCCCAGTTTGCCCGTTTTAACCCTTCCAGTTTAAATACCTTGCGGTTATGGGTGTTGGAAACGGCGCCCAATCAGGCTGAAGTTATTGGCGGTTACCTGCGAATTGGCCGGGCTGGCAAGGTAATAGATAATGCCTCGGCCGGCGGTATTATGTGCCCGGTTGATTTGGCAACAGGCGAACTGCGGCCGGGATTAATTAAAAAAACACCACACCGTGATGATATTTGCCAGCATCCCGACCATGGCGCCCCCTTGGCCGGGGTTATATTAGAGGGATGGCCGCAGATTCAGCAGTTTGCCGAAAAGGTATTGTTAACTCTGCCGCACACCCGCTTTGCCGGGCTGGATATTACCATGGCCGGCCACGGGCCATTGTTAATTGAAGCAAATGTGGCGCCAGATAAAGACGGCGCTGCACACGGCAATATCCCATCAGTTAAATTACAACTCGCCGCAAGGAAGCACTATGTTAAGCACCATTAGCAATGCGATAAAAATGTCATGGCAACGGGCTAAAGATGAAAATGCCCTGTCATTTTCCCAACAATTGAAAGAAATGCTAATACTGCAACTGAAAACCGGTTTTGGGCCGGGCAACTATCATAAATATTTGTTGTGGCAAAAAAATATGTCCTGGCAGCAAAAGCTGGGCTACTGGCATGATCAGAAGTATTATCGCTTTTTAAATAAGGTAAACCCACTAAATTACCGGATGCTGGCACGCAATAAAGTAATGGCCAAAGCGATATTGAAGTTTTACAACATACCCGACGCTGAATATCTTGGTTATTTATCAGCTGCCGGCGGATTTAAAGCAGATGGTTCGCCGTTAAATAGTGCAGAGCAATTAGCTGCTTTTTTAGAGCAGCGGCCAGACCTGGACAGGATCTGCTTTAAACCGGTAGATGGCTCTGGTGGTGAAGGCTTTTGTGCAATTGAAATAGACCGTTCTAACGACATTCTTTTTCGGGAGCTGGGTAAGTCGATGACTGTACCGATTGCCGATTTCCTGCGCCAGGCACTAAAAGTAGACCAGGGGTGTGACTACATTATTGAGAAATATCTGCAGCAACACCCTGCTCTGGCCGCTTTTAACCCCAGCAGTTTAAATACCTTAAGGGTCTGGGTTGGTAAAGCGATCAACGGTACCCCGAAAATTATTGCGATATACCTAAGGGTTGGTCGGAGTGGTCAACTTATCGACAATAAAGCGGCTGGCGGCTTTGGCGTCTCTGTTGACATGGACAGCTTTAAAACTGCTATGCTTTTACCACCCGACAACAACGACCATTGCTATGCTAGACATCCTGACAGTGGTGAAAATATGATTGACCGCCAACTGCCATTTCAGCAAGAGGTTATCGCGCTGGCTGAGCGGGTTGTCAGTATTTTACCCAATACCCGTTTTGTTGGACTAGATATTGCTTTAACACCTGAGCGGCCTGTCATAATTGAGTTTAATTTTGCCCCAACAGCCACTGGCACCACGAAAATGAATGCAAGCCATCAACAATTGCTGGGCTGGCTCAACCAGAGTTAAAAAAGTGCCTCCCAATAGTATAATTTGAAATAGCTGAACCTGAGATATGCATCTTAGCAGCCTTTCCATAGGTTACTGTTGTCACCTCCTTGGGTTTGATGGTATTTTATTGGTGCAAAACTAACCGGATAGGAGGCAAGACATGGATTTTCTGCCCGAAAAAGCATTAGGGATATTATTAGTTGCTTTCAGCATACTCAGCAAACCGGCAATCGCAGAGAATTTGGCTGGCAGTATTACAATAGACCGAAGCTGCTTTGAAATGGAGTGGAAGCGTGGAAAGCCCTTTGATTATTACCATCCAGAAACACGTGAATCTACCGGTACTTTCCGCGGGGGATTGCTCCATTTAGTGGAAAAATACCATTTTAATGATGATGTTCGTAATCTCGTTAAAGGTCTCAGCGGAGCGATGCCGGGTGATATTCTGTTTGTATTAAATTCTATTCCAAATCATCCATCTGCGTTAGATGCTTATTCTCGTTATGCATATCAACTACAACACTCTGAGTTGTTCCGTAAAAAACAGGCTAGCGCAATGCTTTCGCATTCTGCAGATTGCTTATTTCTAAGAGCAAATGAAGTTTTCCCTAACAACCCCGAAACCTTGTTAGTTTGGGCAATTCATCAGTTCCGGAATAAGCGCTTCAATGCTGCACAGCAGATTTTGGAACGAGCGGTAGCTATTGCGCCAGACTATGTCGAAGCACACTACAATTTAGGTCTGGTGTATGTTGAGTTAAATAATACAGAAGCTGCCCGAAAGCATGCAACTATTGCCTACGACGCGGGTTATCCGTTGATGGGCTTAAAGAATAAACTTGCTACTTTAGAACAAAAATAACAAGGGAAGCGTGATGTCGCATAAAGGATTGTTAATTACCGGTGGCTGTCTGCGCGCCAATGGTTTTGAATTGGGTGAAGGCAAGTACTATGGTAACGCCGGATTATTAAAACTGGATTTAACCAGCGGCCAGTTTAGCACCTTGCTAAGCAAGGCGGATGGTGGCAACAACTACCCGACAGAAGACCCAAACCAGCAGTTTACAGCGGCTTGTTTAGATGGCGATACATTATGGCTGCCCACCGACACTGAGGTTTATCAGTACCAACTGCCAGAGCTTAAGCAGTTAAAATGCTTTTCTCACCCGTGCTTTCACAATATTCACTCAGTACATTTGATTGACAACGAGCTGGTAGTAACCTCTACCGGTATTGATAATGTTGTTATTCTTTGCCCCGATACCGGTGATATTAAGCGCATTATTAATACTGAAGGTAAAGACCCGTGGCACAGATTTAACCCTGACACCGATTACCGGCTGGTTCATTCAACCCGACCGCATGACAGTCACCCAAATTATGTTTTCAAAATGGACAACAAACTCTGGGCAACAAGGTGCACTCATGATGATGCGGTATGTCTTGACAATGTTGCGGACAGAATTGATGTTGCTCATCAGGATGCAATGAGTGTACACGATGGCATCTGGTGGCACGATAAACTGGTATTTACCCGAGTTGATGGTTATCTGGTTATTGTTGACCCGAAAACCCGTCAGGTTATTGATAAACATGACCCGTTTGCTAACGAACGTAACCGACCATTGGGCTGGTGTCGCGGTTTATTGGTCGACGGCGATATTTTTTATATCGGTTATTCAAAGCTCAGAAAAACCAAGCTGATGTCAAAATTAAAATTTCTGAGCCAGGGTAATTTTAAGTATATGGATGGCAACGAAGCATTAGTGGTTGCCTATGACATCAGTAAAAAGAAAGTCATTAACACCTATGCCATACCGGCAGGTATGTTAGATGCCATTTATGGCATTTTGCCCTATAACTTTGTGTAATTGGCCTGATGCACTACCATAGCCATATATTCATTTTCAGCAAAAGGATTGCAGGACAACAGCCATGGACACTCACGTTGTAATAGCCGTTACTGGTTGCCCGGAAGTTCGTATCGCCGCCCACCCTAAGCTGGACGTTGCCAAGAGCAATAATTTTGCTGTCGCACTGTTTGGCCGGGCCCGCTGGCAACAACAGCCTGCTACTGCCGGCAAATTACTGCAGTTATTGAACGAAACATCTGATTTTGCTGCGCTATATCAACAGTTAGCCGGCGACTTTTACCTTGTGATAGTTCAAAGCGGTAAACCGGTTTTGCTGGTAAATGACATTATGGGCGTACAGAGCTGCTTTTACGCTTTACAGCAACAAGTGCTTTATATCAGCCATGGCCTGAAACCGTTAAAACAGCTGGGGGTAACTTGTGCGCTGAATAATCAGGCCATTTATCACTATGTGTATTTTCACTGTATTCCAGCGCCCGATACCATTTATCAGCAGGTATATAAACTAGAGCCAGCCAACCTTATTGCAGTAACTGCAACCAGCATTACCCCCGCAACGCTTTTATATAGCCCGGATTTTAAAGCAAGTGCGGCAACAGCCAACAAGTTGCAACAAGAATGCTTATCCGAATTAGAACAGGCAGTACAACACAATGTAGCACCAGATTGTGGCGCCTTTTTAAGTGGTGGCCTCGATAGCTCTACTGTTGCCGGCATGCTTGCCAGACATCAGCAGCCAGCTTATACCTACTCTATTGGTTTTAAGGCAAAAGGCTATGACGAAACAGAGTATGCATTAATAACAGCAAAGCATTTTAATACCCGCCATCAGGTACATTATTTAACGCCTGAGCAAGCAGCTGACGCCTTTGTAAAAGTGGCGCAGTACTTTGATGAGCCGTTCGGCAACTCCTCGGCAATGGCGGCTTATTTTTGCGCCCGTTTTGCCAAGGACGATGGTCGCGATGTGCTGCTGGCTGGCGATGGCGGTGATGAACTGTTCGCGGGAAATAGTCGCTACGCTAAGCAGAAAGTGTTTGAGGTGTTTGCCAATAGCCCCGAATTCTTGCAGTCACTTGCCAGAACCTTATTTGTAAAAACACCGCTGGCAAAGGTGCCCGGCTTTAAGAAAGTAGCAAGTTATATTCGTCAGGCTGATGAAAGATTACCAATGCGGCTGCAGAACTATAACTTTATTAATCAGTTTGGCAGCACGGCGATTTTTACTGAATCATTTCTGGCAGACATAGATAAAGCAAGGCCAGAACAATTACTGAAGCAGCGTTACGAGCAATGCCGCAGTGATGACCCTGTTGATAAAATGCTGTTTCTGGACTGGAAGTTCACGCTGGCCGATAACGATCTGGTAAAAGTGACTAAGATGTGTGAGCTGGCAGGGGTTGAAGTTCGTTACCCCTTGCTGGATAAATCATTGGTCGATTTCAGCTGTAAGGTTGCAGCCAGTACCAAACTACCCGGCCAGAAACTCCGTGATTTTTATAAAAAAGTCTGTAAAGGCTTTTTGGCCGATGAAACCCTTAGCAAAGAAAAGCATGGTTTCGGCCTGCCTTTTGGGGTGTGGTTAACAGACAATGCGGAGCTGAAAGCGCTGGCACTAACGGCCCTGAATGCATTTCGGCAACGCAACATTGTTAAAGCCAGCTTAATTGATGCAGCAATAGAAGCGCATACCAACAGCCATGCCAGTTACTATGGTGAGTTAATCTGGATATTAGTGGTATTGGAACTGTGGCTGCAAGCTGAAGAGCATGAGACTACTGCCGATGCATAAATTACTTCAACTGGCCGGTAAACTGCTTAGCCGCAATAAACTGAGTATTCTTATCTATCACCAGGTGCTGGCCGAGCATGACCCAATGCGGCCCAGTGAGCCTACGGCAGAAGTGTTCGACTGGCATATGCGCCTGCTGCGACGTTACTTTACCCCCTTGTCACTGGATGACGCCTTGCACCACCTGCAGCACAATACCCTGCCGGCCAACGCCGTGTGTGTGACCTTTGATGATGGCTATCTGAATAATTTAACGGTCGCCCAGCCTATTTTGGCCAAATATAAGATTCCCGCTACGGTTTATATTGCAACTGGATTTAGCCAGGGCACGAATATGTGGAATGATCGGGTAATGCATCTGTTTGCAGATAAAGATCGGCAGCAGATCAGTTTGCAGGGAAAGCTGATTAAGCTGGCAGATTGGCCGCAACGACGGCAATTAGCTCAGCAATGGTTGATGAAACTGAAGTATCTGCCTGTCGGACCACGGTTAGCAGAAGTTGAACAGTTTTATCAGGAGAATAACGTCTCGGAGCAAACATCATTAATGATGACACCGCTGCAGATCAAGCAATTAGCTGATACCGGCGTTACTATTGGTGCTCATACAATCAACCATCCAATTTTAAAAGTATTGCCTGTGGCTGAGCAACAAACAGAGATAGTGCAAAGTAAGCAACAACTGGAACAGTGGGTTGGGCAACCTGTTAACCATTTTGCGTATCCTAACGGCGTTTTCGATCGGGATTTTGACGACACAGCAGTGAACATTGTCCAGCAAGTTGGTTTCAGTACGGCGGTGGCAACTGACTGGGGAGTGTCCGGCATGGCAAGCTCGCCGCACAAACTAAGACGCTTTACGCCATGGGACAGAACAGCGCTGAAGTTTCATGCCCGCTTGATTGCAAATATGCGCCAGTCACAACCACTTTAGGTAATCTTTGATGCTGGCAAAAATAAAACAGACATATCAAGAATTGGGGGCGGTTGACACCCTGCTGTATTGTATTGATCAAGCCTTAACGAAACTGACCTTTAAACGACTGCTACTTCATAAGTACTATATTACCCGTCAGCCCGTGAGTGCGATTGCCAGTGTCCCGGCCACGAAAGCACTGGACATTGAGATTAAACAGTTGAACAGCGATGATCCTGCGCTTGCGTCGATGGACCGGCCAGCCAGCACTTTAAAACAACGTTACGCCAATGGCGGACATTGTTTTGCGGCATTTAAAAAAGGGCAGTTAGCCGGCAATTTGTGGCTTAATTTCGATCAATATCAGGAAGATGAAGTACGCTGTCGTTATATTTTGCAGCCCAATGGTCATGCAGCATGGGACTATGACGTGTTTGTTATGCCTAAATTTCGTTTCTCATACGTGTTTGCCAAGCTTTGGGATAGCGCTAATCAACTGATGACAAGCCGCAATATTCGTTACGTTTACAGTAGAATAAATTACTACAATATTAGTTCGCTGCAATCTCATAAGCGACTGGGAAGCGCAGTATTCGGAACGGTTTATTTTATTAATATTGGGAGCGTGCAACTCATGTTCAGTCGCCATTTCCGGCCGTTCTTCAGGCTGAGTACTAACCAGGCTGAATTCCCGGCGTTATATATCAGTGATAACATCAACAATGAATAAATCCGTTACCACAGATTTCAGACCGATGACTCGCGGCCATAATTTCGTAGTTCAGTCTGATGGTGGCAACGCGAAAGCACTAGTTATCTTGCCGCCCTTTGCTGATGAAATGAATAAATCGCGTCATATTATTAGCCAGTTTATGCGCCAGGCGACAGCGCTTGGATACAGCTGCATATTGATGGATCATTTTGGTACCGGTGACAGTGAAGGTGATCTAAGTGAGGCCAGCCTCGCGCTGTGGCAAGCCGATTTGACGCTCTTGGTAGAGCAACTTGCAGCTGATGGTTACCGGCAGCTGAGTTTTTTAGCCATCAGATTTGGCGCAATACAACTACTGGATTTACTGAACCAATCAAACTTAGCGCTGCCGGTTAAGCATGTAATGTTCTGGCACCCCATTTTTGAACTTAAAAAGTTCTGGCAGCAGTTCTTCCGGGTGAAAATAGCCGAACAGATGGCACTTGGCGAAAAGCTCAGCCAAAAAGAACTAGAGCAACAACTGGTAGACGGTGAGGTAATAGAAATTGCTGGCTACCCTATATCTCCGACTTTTTATGCCAGCACATATGAGGGGGATTTCACGCTGCCCGGCGGCCTAACCGGAATTAATCCTCTAATAAGCTGGTTTGAGGTATCACAAATGACAACGCCCGGCGCAAATGTGCAGAAATATCTAAGCCAGTTACAACAAAGCTGTCCAGTTAATTTTAAGATGGTTGCCGAAGCGCCCTTCTGGAACACCACAGAACTTGCCAGCGCTGATACCCTGCTCAATGCCAGTGTCCAACAACTGGTGCAGCAAGATGTTTAACGAACAAACGCTACAATTTGAATGTTCGGGAACAACTTTATCTGGCATTTACAGCCCCGGTGATGCCAGTACTGCCATACTAATTTTGGTTGGAGGACCACAGTACCGGGTAGGTAGCCACCGCCAGTTTGTTAAATTAAGCCGGACATTAGCCAAGGCCGGGATCAGTAGCCTGCGCTTAGACTTTAGTGGTATGGGCGACAGCGAAGGCGAGCTTCAACCTTTTTACGCCAATCAGCAGACGATTAAACAAGCGATAGACACCCTTACCGAACAAAACCCGGTAATCCGTCAGGTTGTTATCTGGGGTTTATGCGATGCAGCCAGTGCCGCGCTGCTTTATCACTATCAGCAACCTGATAACAGAGTGGCTGGTTTGGTATTGTTGAATCCCTGGGTGCGGCAACAACATAGCCATGCTCAGGTGATGCTGAAACATTATTACTGGCAACGCTTAAGCTCGAAAGCATTCTGGCAAAAGTTATTGGGCGGCGGCCTGAAGCCCTGGCAAAGCATTAAAGATTTGCTGCAAACTTATAAAGCCAGCAAAAGTAGTAAGCCCAAAAAAAATGCCGGCGCGCAACAACCCAGCCAGCAACAGACCACAGCAGATAACTATGTGCAGCATATGCTCTTAGGTTGGCAAGCTTTTAGTGGCAAAACCCTGGTGATCACCAGTGGCAATGACCATACAGCGCAGGAATTTTTAGATCTATGTGCTGATAGCACTGCCTGGCAGCCGTGTTTAGCACGCGCACAGCATCATCATATCGCTGCAGCCAACCATACTTTTGCCAATGCGCTTTGGCGCGCTGAAGTAGAGCAACAGACCATTAATTTTGTCCGGCAGATAAAATCTGGCCGTTAAGCGCTAAAGTAAAATCTCGGCCACATTCGGATGGCCTAAAAAATCCTGTGGACTGGCGGTGGGCCCGTAAGCACCTGACTGATACACCACTACCCAGTCACCCACCTCAGCTTTGGGTAAGTTCATCCGGTCCGCTAGAATATCCAGCGGGGTGCAAAGTGGCCCAACAATGGTAACCAGCTCAGTCTCACTCTGGCTAAAGCGGTTGGCTATTGCTACCGGATAGTTTTTACGAATAACCTGGCCAAAATTACCTGAGTTGGCTAAGTGGTGATGCAAGCCGCCGTTACACACCAGATAAGTGGTTCCACGAGAGTGCTTTTTATCGACTACCTGACAGGCGTATAAACCTGCCTCAGCCACCAGGTATCGCCCAAGCTCAATAACCAGCTCAATATCGGCCAATTCAGCGTCATACTGGCTAAGTAAACCGTTGAGCGAACCACCTACCGGCGCTAAGTCAAGCCGCCGCTCGCCGGCAAAATAAGGGATGCCAAAACCACCGCCGAGGTTAATAGTGTCGGGTCGGTATGGGCAGGCCATTACCAGTTTCGCGGCCAGAGCAAACGTTTGTTGGTGCGCTTCAATTAATGCTTCTGCTTTTAAGTTTTGTGAGCCGCAAAAGATGTGAAAACCACGTAATTTAACCGGCATATCGGCAATGTCTGCTAACAGTTCAAGTACTTGTTCTTCATCAATACCAAAGGGCTTGGCACCACCGGCCATTTTCATGCCTGAGGCTTTCAGTTCAAACGCCGGATTTACCCGCAGGGCCACTTGTGGGGTTTTGCTGGTTTGTGCCGCCAGCGTACAAATACGCTTAAGCTCACCAAGCGATTCAACATTAAGCGTAACGCCGGCAATAATGGCAGATAACAGTTCGGCATCGCCCTTACCCGGGCCGGCAAAACTGATATCCGCTACCGGCATGCCGCTTTGTATTGCCAGCAGCATTTCTTTTTGTGAGGCGACATCAAAACCATCGACTAACGGCTTTAAATGCTCGACCACCGGCCAGTATGGGTTAGCTTTAACGGCATAATGCAGTTTTATCCGTGACGGAATATGGCGGCGAAAACTGGCGACCTGTTGATTAATAATGTTGCGATCGTACACATAAAATGCCGGCTGATTTAACAGCTGATTTATTTCAGACATGGTAAAACCGGCGGCAAGCAATTGGCCCTGCTCTGCCCTGAACTGGTTCATCTGCTCATGCTGTGGCGCACTATTATTATTGGTACCGGTATAGTTAGTGCTGGTATTGTTCGCGTTGGTACTGCTCATGTTGACGATCCTGTCATGCTGTTATTACTATCTAGAAAGTAATCCTGATACTGGCTGGCAAGCGATTTGCGGTCAATTTTGCCATTGGCATTTTTTGGCAAGCTAGCAAGCACAATAATTTCTTTAGGTTGCATAAAGTTGGGTAAACTACGTTTTAACTGGGTTTGCCAGCTTTTAACATCTGGATCTGACCCCGAAGTTGCTACTATCACTAAAATAGCTTGATCAACGCCATCGTAAACGCCTATTGCTGCGACATCAACTAATGCTGGGTCCAGCCGGTACACGGCTTCCTCTATTTCAGTTGGACTTACCCGGTAACCGGACGTTTTAATCATTTCATCGCGCCGGCCAACAAAATACAGATACCCTTCTTCATCGGTCTTGACGGTATCGCCAGACCATACGGCCGGGCTTTGCAGCTGAATGCCAGATGGAATCATTGGATCGAATTTAAAGCGCTCAGCGGTTTTCTCCGGAGCATTCCAATAGCCCAGACTAACCAGAGGGCCACGATGCACCAATTCGCCTGGCTCATTAGGGCCGCATAAGCTGCCATCTTCACGAACGACTACTATTTCAGCGTTAGGAATGGCTTTGCCCATCGAACCCGGTTTGCGCGCTAAATCGGCTGGCGGCAGATATGTTGAGCGGAACGCTTCAGTTAAACCGTACATCAGATAAGGCTCGGCATTGCTGAAGATACGTTGCAGCTGATTAAGCAAAGGTTGGGGCATCGCGCCACCCGAATTGGTTAAATAGCGTACACTCGCTGCGCTGTCTTCAGACCATTTCGCTTTGGCCAGTTGCGCCCATAATGGTGGCACGGCGGCAATACCGGTGACCTTATGGCGGGCCACTGCCCGCACCACATCCTGCACCAGAAAAAAATCCAGTAACAACACGCTGGCGCCAACGGTAAAAGCGGTGGTTAACTGGCTTAAGCCGTAATCAAAGCTAAGGGGCAATAATGCCAGAATGACATCATCGGCGGTATTTTGCAGATAACTCGCGACACTGCTGGCGCCCACCAGCATATTGCGTTGCGATAGCACCACACCTTTTGGTTTGCCGGTGCTGCCTGAGGTGTACAAAATCGCGGCCATGTCACTGTCAGTTACCGCACCCGTTAGCGCGGGTAAAAAATCAGGCCCCGCCTGGCTGATAGCAGGCAATAACGGTTTTACCGTTAAGTGCGCGGCTGGCGGCTTGGTACTATCGTCGTCCGTTAATAAAATGGTATGCAAATCGGGGCAGTCGGCCAGCACCTCAGCTAAGCCGGCTAGCCGATCTTTGCTGGTTACCAGTACCCTGACGTTGCAATCCTGCAGAATATGTTGCACCTGCTCTGGTTTTAGTGCCGGATTGACCGGCACAAACACTCCGCCACAGGCGTTCGCCCCCCAGATACTGAAAATCGTTTCGAATTGCTTGGGTAAGTACACCGCTACCCGATCAAAGCGCTTAACGCCAAGCTGGTATAAGTTAGCAGCAACAGCATTAACCTGCTGATACAGTTCAGGGTAACTTAAGCTTTTATCTTTAAAGTGCAGCGCAGTATGTTCGGGAAATGCCTGTTGTGCATGTTGTAACAGTTGATATAGATTTTTAATCATCCTTTCCTCTGGACCTTTCACTTTTCATCCCTTTGTGTGCAATAATAAAACAGTTTGAAGCAGAAACCGATAAAAAATTGAGGTTACTTCTCATTTTAGCTTGCAAATCGCAAGCTGAGTGTAATCTCTTACAGGATATCGTTACAAAAAAGGACGCATTACATGCCCAATCAACAACTACTCGCCGATATTTTGCGCACTGTACTACAGATAGAGAAAGATTTCACCGCCGATACCGCCCTGTTAGGTGCTATACCTGAGTTTGATTCGATGGCAATTATTGCCGTGATTACTGAGCTTGAAGATCAGCTGGGCATCGAATTTGATGACGATGAAATATCCGCTGAAATATTTGAAACCTTTGGCCGTTTGAGTGCTTTTGTATCGCAGAAGCAAGCAGCCTGAGCCATCTCCGCTATCAACAAAACAATTAATATAGCATTGAATACAGGATTGATTATGTCACCATTTAGCCGGGTATCTGTTATTGGATTGGGTTATATCGGTTTGCCTACTGCGGCCGTTATTGCATCCCGCGGTGTTGAAGTACTGGGTGTCGATGTGTCGGAGCATGCCGTTAACACCATTAATCAGGGTAAAGTCCATATTGTTGAACCAGACTTAGATATGCTGGTACAGGCTGCTGTAACTACCGGCAAGTTAAAAGCATCTTTAAGCCCGGAACCTGCCGATGCTTTTATGATCGCCGTACCTACCCCATTCAATGAAAACAAAAGCCCGGATTTAAGTTACATTAAAGCAGCACTGCAAACTATTGCCCCGGTGCTGGCCAAAGGCAATTTAATTGTCCTGGAGTCGACCTCTCCGGTTGGTACCACTGAGCAAATTTCCGAGTGGCTGGCAGAGATGCGCCCCGATTTAAAATTGCCTCATACCGACGGTGAACAAGCAGACTTATTTGTTGCACACTGCCCGGAGCGTGTATTACCTGGTCGCGTGTTACAAGAGCTGGTAAGTAATGACCGGATTATTGGTGGTATTACTCCCCGCTGCGCCGAGCGCGCGATAGAGTTGTATCAACTGTTTGTCCGTGGTGAATGCCTGCGCACAACCGCCCGCACCGCCGAAATGGCTAAATTAACCGAAAATGCCTTCCGGGACGTTAATATTGCTTTTGCCAATGAGCTTTCCATTATTTGCGATACGTTAAAAATTAATGTCTGGGAACTTATTAAACTGGCTAACCGACATCCACGGGTTAACATTTTAAGCCCGGGCCCCGGAGTGGGTGGCCACTGCATTGCCGTTGACCCCTGGTTTATTGTTGACTCAGCCCCTGAACAAGCGCAGATTATTCGAAAGGCCCGGGAGATCAATGATAACAAGCCGTTGTATATTGTCGAAAAGATTCGCCAGGCTGCAGACCAGTTTAAAAAACCGGTTATAGCCTGCTTAGGGTTGGCTTTTAAAGCTGATATTGACGATTTACGCGAAAGCCCGGCACTGGATATTGCCAAGCAATTGTTGCAAGACAATATTGGAGAAATTTTATTAGTAGAGCCCAATATTAAAAAACTACCTGCTAAACTGGCTAATTATAATGCTGAATTGACCACACTGAATCAGGCGCTGGAAAAGGCTAATATTTTAGTGGTGCTGGTAGATCATAAACAGTTTAAAAGTTTACAGCCCGCCGATGTAACAACAAAAGTTGTTATTGATACCCGGGGTATTTTTGGCTGAACAGAGCCAGATTTTATCTGGCTGGCCTGCAAACCTGTTTGTCACTTAATCTGGCAGCACGTTTGTTACTAAATTTGTCACCACGTCTGTCACCACAAGGGAGTGTAGTAACATGAAAAAAATCTCAATAAGCGCCGTGATTTTGTTAGCCCTACTTAGCGGCTGCAGCGGCAAGGATGCTGCAGAGCACTATCAGGACGCCTTAACGTACAGCCAGAACAATCAATACAATGCCGCAGTTATTGAACTGAAATCTGCCATTTCACAGGCGCCGGACAATATCGATTACCGATTATTATTAGCCCGGGTTTACCTGAAAACCGGCGATATGGTGTCTGCAGAGAAAGAATTTGAACGTGCTTTGCGCAACGGTGCTGACCCGGAAACTGTCGCAGTAGAAGTGATTCAGACCAGTTATCTGGCAGAAAACCATCAAAATGTCCTAAGTCTGTTTAACGACACCGAAGGCCTTAGCCCGAAAACCGAGCATTACCTGAAGTTTTACCGCGCCATGGCTGAAGTTGAGCTGGGAGCCACCGCTAACGCGATAGCTATATTTGATGAGCTGATTAATAGTGAATACCCTGATTTAGCAGCCTATGCTGAGGCAGCGTTACTGCTGAACGCCCGCAACATAACTGATGCCCTTAATGCAGTGCAGCAAGTTAATAAAGACAGTTTAATTGCCAAAGAGGCGCTGTTATTAACCGCGCAACTGCAATTACTTGATAAACAAACTGACAATGCCATCGCCAACCTGCAACAGTATATCGCGCAAGTGCCACGAGCGTTGCGCGTACGATTGATATTGGCGCAAACTTATGTCCAACAACAGCAATTTGCCGAAGCAGATGAGCAACTGGCTTATATACTACAGTTAGCGCCAGAACATGGCCTGAGCAATTATCTTAAAGCGACGATTGAATATCAGAAACAAGACTATACCAAAGCAAAAGAGCATATCGACAAAGCGATAAATGCCCGTTTCAGCAATACGCCAAGCCGTATTCTGGCGGGCATAGTAAGCCATCAGCTTGGCCTTGAAGCGCAGGCACTTAGCCACCTTAGTACGGTTAAGAATAGTTTGCACACTTTCCCGCCAGCTCAGCGCTTATACACATTGCTGCAGCTTCGGGCCGGGGAAACCGCCGATGCAGCCAGTAGCCTGAGTAATGCTGACTTTACCGAACAGGATTTGTCGTTAGTTGCCGGTACAGCATTTCAGCTAATTAGCCAGGGTGATCAAAGTATGGCTGCTGAAATTATCAGCCGCTACGAAAACATGGTGGTACCGCAGGACGGCCAGTCACTCAGTACCTTAGGCAGCCTGAAACTGGGTTTGCCTAATCGCAATGCAGAAGGCATTAAAAACCTTGAGCAGGCACTAATGATGGATCCGGGTTTACATGATACCCGCTTAGTGTTGGCCGGCAGTTACATCAGACAAAAGCAATTTGACAAAGCGGCAGAGCTGGCTGACGAATGGTTGAAAACCGAAGAAACCCGCAATGCCGGCTATAACCTGAAAGCCCTGACTTATTTGCTGCAGCAAGATATTGAAAACGGCAAGTTAATGCTGGCAGAAGCGCAAAAAGCTGACAGTGATAATGTGTTTACCTTATATATGATGGCAGCCGTTGCCCGTGACGAAAATGATATCGCCAAAAGTGACGCCTTGTTAAAGCAGGCAATTGATTTACGCTCTGATTACGTACCTGCGCTGATTGCCTATTTTACTTCAATGCAACAACAAGGTACCCCGCAAGAGGCTGTTGATTTGGTGGAGCGCTCGCACAAAGCCCACCCTGATAATAATCAAATCAGAATGTTACTGGCTAATCTGTATCAAAGTCGTAATAATTTTGCTGATGTAATCACTATTCTGAAACCCATTAGCGATACCCAACAACAATTTACCCCGGCTTTTTATAATTTATTGGTGAATGCGTATGTCAGAACAAACCAGGCTGACAAAGCACTTGCGCTGGCAGAGCGTTGGTTTAACAGCGACGACAAAAACATCAGGGCGGGTTTAGCCTACGCTAATTTACTGGCCAACGACCGGCGTTTTAACGACGCTATACTGGTGCTGGACAAACAGCTGAAAGCCCATCCAAAGGAACCCATCTTACTGCGCACCAAGATTGCGGCGCAGTCAGAAAATGGCGATCAGAGAGGTGCCCTGGCAACCTTCGAACTGTTGCCGCAAGAGCTCGCAAACAGTGCTGAAATGCTGTACCACAAAGGCCGGATCCAAATACTGAATAAGCAAATCAGTCCGGGCCTGGAAACCCTTAATAAGTCATACAGCATAACCCCGAGCCCCGCTACCGCTATTGCAATTGCCGACGCCTATGCGAAAGATATTTCATATCGCAGGGCCGTTAGTTTTCTTGAAGAGCACTTTACTAAACATGGTAAAAACAGCACTGAATTACAAGCGTTTTACGCTAATTTGCTGATCGAAGATGATGTCAATAAGGCTGTTGCCGAATATGGTGAAATTGTTCAGCAGTCACCTGATAGTATTATTGCCCTGAATAATTATGCCTGGGTGTTATTGGAAGTGGGTAAAATTACCGATGCCAGAACCTATGCCGAACAAGCGTTAAAACTTAATGATCGTCATCCGGATGTGTTAGATACCTATGGCAGAGTATTACTCGAGCAGGGTGAACCCGCCAAAGCAAAAGCTCAGTTTGAGCAATCATTGGCAATTAGACCGGGTCATGCTGAGGTACAGCTGAATCTGGCCCAGGCATTGATTAATAATGGTGAGCAAGAACAAGCGGGTAAAGTACTGGCAGCCGTTAAAACCGACAATGTAAAGCATCTTGACCGGGCCAAGGAATTACAACAGAAGCTACATTAATAGCCTTACTAAACCGTATTAGCAATACTGACTCGTGGTAGCAAGAAGCCGGCTAATCCCGGTTTCTTTCTCATAATTACATTGTATTTCAGACATTAAGACTGTTGCTTCGCAAGCTTGCCTTGATTGTAATATTTTTGTTACAACACCTGATAAACATCCCTCCTTTACAGACAATGTCAGAATAATTTACACGACCTAGTGGAAGATACTAAAATTATCAATTAAAACAACAAGATAAAACTTGGCTTAAAAAGTGCAATGTACCCTTAAAATGCGAATGCTAAAAGTAGTTCGCCCTATTGTTCGATTAAGGAGATGTATATGAACAAATTATGTAAGGGTATGCTGGCAGGTACAGCTTTATTAATTGCCCCTGTTACACAAGCAGCAGTGATTGAGTGGGCATATACAGTAACAACAGAATGGACATCAGCTACGTTCACTAACGGTGGTGCAGATGCCAATGCCATCCAAAATAATTCGCTAATTAGCTGGGGTAGTGCGAGCGGTGACCATACCATGCTTGGTCAGCGAGCTGCTGATTCACGCAGTGCATTAGAAATCACAGATTCAACTGTTACAGGTAATGTTTTTACCAATGATTTAACGCCTGAATCAACTAACACAATTACCCATTTCAATAATACACTTTCCAGTAGTTTTGATACGTTAACAGATGCCAATCTGCGGACAACATTAAACTTAACGCCTGTTAATCCGGTAGGCCCGGCATTACCGGCATTAATGACCGACTTTACAATCGATTTTATTGAAACAAATAACTTTTTAGCCTGTACCTTTCCAAGCAGTTCATTTTGCGACGATATTTTTATTCTTCAGATAGGTGCACTAAATTCGTCTTTCAATTATGAAGGGGTCAATTATTTCGTAAATATCGTTGAATTAACAGGTAATTTACGTCTGCTACCTGATAGAACATGCGCTACCGCAGGTGTTGCCAACGGTTGTTTCGGTTTTACAACCAGAGAAAATGCGATTACACCTGCAAACTTTGGCTTCATTATTACTGCTGCAATACCTGAGCCGGCAACATTAGGTTTATTTGGTTTAGGCCTGTTGGGTTTAAGCGTATTTGGACGTCGTCGTCAAATTAAAAAATAATTGACTATTAACTTGAAAACCTCCATTCGGAGGTTTTTTTATGTCTGATGATTGGCCCCGGAAACCGGGTTTACATCAGGTGCAGAGGAGCAGCCAGTGGGCTGATAACGGCCGGGGCTGATAATATTATCCGGATCTAATGCCTGCTTAATCTTGTTACTTATTTGCCAGAATGGCTGGTCTGCTTTGAGCAAGCTGGCTTGTTGTGCCAGGTTAAGCCGGTATGGTACCCAACCCTGTTTTAAGCCTTCGCTGACTAACTCGTCAAGACAAGCCTGTGCTTGTGCAACCGCATTGCTATCAGCCAGGTTAAATACAATGGGGATAGTGCTGTCTACGGTATCGTGCTTTAAGCTGGTAAAGGTGATCATCGGTTCAATACCATATTTGGGACAGACTGCCCTGACATGGCTGATAAAACACCGCATTGCGTCACTTTTCATCGGTACCAACGGCGCATACCACAGCAAACCACAGCCATCTACCGCCGGGTTTAACGCCCGGCTTTTTAGCGGCTGACAACCAGGATTACGCCAATATGCCACTGGCAACGCTACCTGATTAGGAAAGCCGCGCATTATTTCAATGCCGCCATCGAGCGAACCGAGCATTTTTCGTTGCTTGCTTAGTATGGTATCGGGTAGCAACTGCATTAGCAGCCGGCCGAGTTTGATTAACCCGCTATCAGAGAAGATCTTTTTGCTACAGTGACCCGCCGCAAAGCGTTTAATCTCTGCTCTGGCGGCCTTAACTACCGATTTCTGGCCATATAAAGTTCCGGCAATGGTCCAGGCTGGAATATCATAATCTTTGGCAAGCCTGGCCAGCTGTTGATCGGTCATCACCTTGTGTGCTGCGGGTCCGTTAGGGTTAGGCGCCATCATCGCGGTGACCCGCCGCTGATCCATGATATTGACCGAACCGACAACCCCTTCCAGTTTCTGCAAAATGGTAAATACGATTTGCTGCGCCTGTTCAAACTCATGCTCACTGGCAAACTGCAGATAAAAGGCGCTGAATGCCTCGGGGTCGGCTTTTAAGCGCAGGCTTATCTCGGTTACCACAGCCAGATTGCTTTGGGTCCATAAACCGTCCAGATAAGGGCCTAACCCATACTTATATGTTTTATCGATAAAATCATCAGTACTTTCATCAAGCTCAGCTACTGCAGAGCGAATGGCGGTGCCGTCGGCTAAAAAGCCCCTGATGCTGTTAACCGCGGCAAAATGATCAGTATAGGGTGTAATGCCGTAACCCCGCTCCAGGGCATTACCCAGAATACTGCATCCCGGCCCCGCACCGGTAACCGGCACCATATACTTAAGCTGATGTAAATCCAGATAATCACGTAGGTCTTGTTGGGTGACGCCAGGCTCGACCGTAAATATACCCAATGTTTTATCATCACATGTAATACGATTTAACTTCGACAAATCAAGAATGACAGCATTAGCATCATTGGCCCGGGCAGAAGCATAACCCCAGTTGCGGCCAGTACTGATAGGATGGACAGAAAACGGTATCCCGGTATTTTTATGATCACCAGCCAGGGTCAGTACCTTAACAATATCCTGTTTATTTCCTATTTTTACTGCACATCCCGGGCTAGTCAGGCTGCCCTCACAATTGCGTTTATAAACAGCTAAGTCGGCCTCTGACGATAACACCTGGCTATCAGTACTTAGTGTTTGTTGCAATAAACTGGCAATGGCGGCAACAACGGATTGATCAGTGGTGGAGTTCAATAATTAACCCCAAGTTTTCCAGTGAAATTAATGCCAAAACGGTTATCACCATCGCCCTGGCCCTGTTCAAATAAATCCCGCTCAATTGAATGCAGCAGTCGGGTAAAACCAGAGGAAATGCTGGTTCTGAACATATCTGAATTAATATAGTAAGCCGCTCTTTTACCATGGTATTCAATGGGCTTACCAAGTTGTTTAAAATTAATGCCAATAAAACTCAGACTGCGGGCCAACCGCGGTTCCATCATCACATAGCCATGAAATCGATTTGAATGAAAACCCATTGCCGCCGCCGACATATATAAACACACCGCAATATAGGGAAAACAACGTAACTCACTTTCCGAGTAAACTTTCTCGTTAAATGCACCGGTTGCGGCTCCTTTAAAATGATCTATTGCCCGCTTACGAAAGTTTTCAGGCACAGCCAGCCGGGAGATTTCACAGACACTTTCCCGCGGGAAATTCCAGGGAGCAAACTCTTCATCTTCAATGGCATGGGCACAGAACTTTTCAATTGGTAACGGCTCATCGTCTTTAGCGGAAGTGATTAAGCGGACCGTGCCTGCCAGGGCATCAGAATTAAGGTGCCTGATAAAGCAATGAATTGAACGGTCGTCAAACTCGTCGAACTCCTCATAGCCTTCTTTAATATCTTCAAAATGCAGCTCTTCACAATATACCTGATGCCGCAGCCGATAAACTTCATGACGAAGTGCTTCGGTGTTTGCAATTTGTGGCCGCAAATATTTGGAAAAATGGGCCGAAATGGTTTTAGCATCGTTGCTGGCCAGACCGGCCATTGCTTTTTTAACCATACCACCAATAATGGGTTTATCTGCCAGAGATTTAAGCCGTCTCATAGACCCCTCGTAAGCAATTTATCATAATCGCGCCGCTGCAATATTTGCCAGATCAGAAATTACAGTCATCATCGCTGAATCCTGTATTGGTCAAGTGTAGATGATCATCTCAGATTATTCTGTTTTCAGATTACCACTTAATTGGTTAATTCAAGACTCAATTGCCAAGTTATGCAAATAACTCAGCCAGTTTTACCGGAACGATATCATTTGCGGTTTGATAACCGATGTCATAAAGCCACTGTTTTTGCTGCAGTGTCATATCAAAATTTACAGATGAAATAACACCGGTATTGACGACAATGGTGTTGTGCCAATATTCTGCATGAACATACTCCCGTGATATCGCGTTCATAAAGGTTTGAATTAACATATAAATATATGAAAGCACCGGAAAGTAGCGACTGGCAACAATGGGTTTAGTACTGGCCTCACTTTTTAAACGGAAACAGACCAGAGGCAAGCCCTGCCCCGACCAGTCCCGATGTAATGCATCTTCCGACAAAATCACGCCGTCGGTCATCACATGATGTTTAAAGCGTTTAAAAGAAAAAAATAACGGTATCGACATCGAAAAGCGAATGGCCTGAGAAACCTTTAACTCAGGGGTAAGTTGCCGGTTAAATATTACCGGCCCACCACCCTGAATATCGGTTGCCAGCACGTGTAAATCTAACTGCAAATCGATAAAGCGCTTACCTTCAAGTATTTTATCAAGCCAGGATTCAAAAGCGTTTCCATCACTTAACCCGCCCAGCCGCACCAATTTTGTAATAGACAAACCACGAAACTGCCGAAAGTCGGTTTGTAGCGCCAATTCATGCATTTGCTGTAAGTTCCAGCCGGCGGCTAACAATGCAGCGACAATACTACCGCCTGACACACCGACAATATGATGGAAAGTAAGCCCTTGGTGCTGTAATGCTTTTAAAATACCAATATAACAAGATAGGCGGGTGCCGCCTCCGGATAATATGGGTACTATTTCCTTAGGCATCAGCAACCTTACCTGGTTAATTATAATTAATAACTCAGTATGGGTTAATATCGATAAGTTTCCAGCGCTTGCTAGAGCAATTTGTATACAAATACGCTAGTATGATCATGTTCACTATGGAAAGGGAAAGTACTATTGCTATGGTTAAGCATATTTGTTTTTTTGTCTTGTGCCTGTTTTTTATTCTACCAACTCATGCAACTGAACTTGTTGATACTCTTAAAAAAGTCAAACCATCTGTTGTCGCTATTGGCATCTCTAATCCGACAGGCTCTCCCCGAATACGGCTGATTGGCAGTGGGTTTGTGGTAAGCCCTGGTAACAGAATAGTGACCAACTATCACGTAATTGCTAATCCACTGGATGAAAGCAAGCTTGAACAATACGTTGTGCTGTCAGGCCATGGCACCGTGTTTAAAGTTCATCAGATAACCCAACAATCGCATGCCCCTGCCTATGATTTAGCGCTGTTAAGCATTAATGAGCAACTGCCAGCCTTAGCAGTAAGTAAGACCTCTTTAGTTGCCGAAGGTACTTCGATCGCCTTTACCGGCTTTCCGATTACCCAGGTTCTGGGCTTATATCCAGCAACACATACTGGTATTGTTGCTGCACAGACCCCTATCGCTATTCCGGTTGAGAGTGCCCGTGATTTAAAGCTCTCCATGCTCAAGCAACTGGACAAACCCTATCTGGTTTATCAGCTGGACGCCGTTGCATATCCCGGTAACAGTGGCAGCCCGTTGTACCGGCCTGACAACGGCGAAGTTATCGGTATTATTAATCAGGTGTACATTAAAACCAGCCGTGAGGCGGTGCTTAGCGATCCAAGTGGTATCAGTTACGCTATTCCCAGCCAGCATTTGCTTAACCTTATGCAGCAGTCAAACTAAACAGGCTTGCGTTTATGGATAATATTTTAAGCTTCGGTTTAGACAAAGCAGGGTTTGTCCTGGCGGCCGTCGCTTATTTATTTTTTTTCGGTTTGTTACTAACCACTAAGGTCAGTAACCTGCCTAAGTACCTGTTGCTAGCATTATCGTTTACCAGTTTTTGCTGGGCGGTGTTTTATAGTTGGACTTCGGCGCTGCCTTTCACTTCGCTTAGCTCGCATATCATTGAAAATACCAAAAATGTCATGCTGTTGTTGTTTCTGCTTGCAGCGCTTAGCAAGGCAAACAATAGCTTCAGTCAGTTTATTCGTCAGCCTCGTGTGTTTGGTTTACTTATTCTCTTTATCTGCTGGAGTGCCATTTCAGGCAGTTCGCTGCTAAGTGCCAGCAATGTATTCACCGGTAACCTGGCAATATGTATTTTGCAGCTCGCACTGCTGGAAGCTTTATACCGACGCTCAGGTGAGGCAAAATGGCAATATAAACCACTGGTTCTGGCCCTGACTATTACTACCTTGTACGATTTTGCCCTGCTGGCAGAATCGGCCCTGTTTGGCCGGATTGATGATCAAATCTGGTTCGCCCGCGGTTTTGTCTATGCGGCCATGCTGCCGTTTATGATCATTGCGGTGCGGCGAATTAAGGCCTGGGGCATCAACGTTTACATTTCACGGGATATCGTGCTGCAAAGCTCGCTGGTATTGGGGGCCGGCGTATATCTTTGCCTGTTGGCCATTACCGGCTTTTACATTCGGTATTTTGGTGGTAATTGGTCAAATTTAATTCAGGCCACGTTTGTTATCCTGGGCATAGCCACTCTGATATTTTTAATGTTGTCAGGAACGCTCAGAAGAAAGCTAAAGGTATTTATCGAAAAGCATTTTTTTGCCAATAAGTTTGATTACCGGGAAAAATGGCTGCTGCTGACCCGATCTTTGCAGAAAATAGATATAACCGGCCCGGAAGACCATTATAAAAGTTTATTACAGGCATGGCTAAATAGCGTTAGCTACAGCAGGGGCGCTATTATCCGTTTTAAGGGCAATGACATGGTTACCCTGGCACTGCAACAACGGCCTGAATTAAACAGCGATGAGCAGCAGCTGCTTGCTGCCTACCGACACAATTTCAGTAATCGCAACTGGCTGGTTGATTTAACCGATAAAAGTGATCCCTTTGTCCAGAACGCCATTGCAGATAAAGTTCTGGATATTCAACTTATTATTCCCATTCAAACCAAAGGTTCATTATGGGGCGTATGCGTGATGAATGCGCCTGCCGTCAATAAACTCAGCTTAAATTGGGAATTAAGAGACTTTCTGACCTTGGTCTCTGAGCAAATATCCAGTCAGCTACTGCTAATGCAAGCCAGTCAGACTTTAAGTGAAAATGCCCAGTTTATTGCCTTTAGCAGAATGTCAGCTTTTGTGGTGCATGATTTAAAAAACGTTAAAGCGCAAATCGATCTTATTCTGAAAAATGCTGCAAAACACCGGAATAACCCGGAGTTTGTAGATGACAGTTTCAGCACCCTGGCTGCGATGCAGCAACGCTTGCAAAATATGTTAAGCCAACTGACAAACAAGAGAGCCGACCAGCAAACTAATACCCTTGTCTCCGTAGGCAGGTTGGTACAAGATGTGATTGACAATCGCTGCGCAATAAGAAAACCCGTCCCTACCCTATTTATAGAACAGGATTGCACGGTTTATATCGATAAAGATCGCTTTAGCAGTGTGTTGTTTCATCTTATCGATAATGCCCAACATGCCACTGATTTGCAGGGTACAGTGACGGTATCGGTAAAAGAAGTTTGCGACCAACTGCAATTATCTATTGTTGATACTGGTTGTGGAATGACGGAATCTTTTATCCGGAACAGGTTATTTAAGGCGTTTGATTCAACCAAAGGTAACGCCGGAATGGGCATAGGCGCTCATGACGCTTTGAGTTTTGTAGAGCAACAAGGTGGCCAGCTAACTGTCAGTAGCAAGCCTGGCCAGGGCACTACGTTTATGCTGCTATTACCGTTAAACTCTGCGGTAAGTTTAGCTGAGCATCCAGAAAAAATCATACAAGGAATGTGATATGAAAACTGTACTGGTCGTCGAAGACGATATTGGTATTCAGAAGCAACTAAAATGGAGCCTGAGTGATTACGAGATAGTATTTGCGGATGATAAAGCAAATGCTTTAACCCAGTTACGACGCTACGAACCCGCTGTTGTCACCCTTGATTTAGGTTTACCGCCCGATCCTGCCAATGCTTCAGAGGGTCTGGCCTGTCTGGCTGAGATTCTGGCTATTCAGCCAGACTGCAAGGTGATTGTTCTTACCGGTAATACCGACAACGAACATGCTCTTAAAGCCGTCGCGCTGGGAGCATACGATTATTACCAGAAACCGATTGATGCAGATGTTTTAAATATCATTATCCAGCGCGCTTTTAAGCTTACCGAGCTGGAACAGGAAAACCGTGCCTTAAAAGCCAGTGATAGCTCACAGTTAGACATTATCGGTAATAGCGAGGCTATGATTAAAGCATGCCGGACTGTCGAAAAAATAGCACCCACTGAAATTACCACTTTATTGCTTGGCGAGAGTGGCACCGGTAAAGAAGTGTTCGCCCGGGCCATTCACAAACAAAGCGAACGAGCCAAAAAACCTTTTGTCGCAATAAACTGTGCTTCAATTCCGGAAAACCTGTTGGAAAGTGAGCTTTTTGGCTATGAAAAAGGTGCCTTTACCGGAGCCAATAAAACCACGTTAGGAAAAATTGAATGCGCCAATGGTGGCACCTTACTGTTGGATGAAATTGGCGATATGCCATTAAGTTTACAAGCGAAAATGCTACGGTTTCTACAAGAACGGGTTATTGAACGCATTGGTGGTCGCCAGGAAATTGAAGCCGATGTGCGGGTAATTTGCGCAACCCACCGTAATCTGGCAGAGATGGTCGCCGCACAGACGTTTCGGGAAGACTTGTATTACCGGATCAGCGAAATCACGCTGACTATCCCACCACTTCGAGACCGGGGCCACGACATTATTATTATCGCCAAAGCATTGTTGCATAAATTTAATCAGGAATACCGCTCGCAAGTTAATGGCTTTACCGACAATGCCATTCAGGCCATGTTACATCACGGCTGGCCTGGTAATATCCGCGAGTTACAAAACAAGCTTAAGTCTGCAGTCATTCTTACTGATAATAAACTGATTGATGCACCTGATCTTGGCCTTAATACCAACCATCACGATAAAGTTGATACGTTGAGAAAAGTCAGAGAGCAAGCTGAAACACAGGCGGTTCGCCATGCCTACGCTGTAGCCAACACTAATTTATCTAAAACAGCAGATTTACTTGGTATTACCCGACCTACATTGTATGCCCTGATCGATAAATACCGATTACACGACTTAAAAAATTCTGATCACGAGCATTAAACCACACTTGATTAATATTGCATTTAACCTGAATGCACTAAGCCTGGTGCAGAGATACAAAAAAGCCCGCAAAATGCGGGCTTTTTTACAAGTGCCAGTATTAAAGGCTGATACCTTTAGTTTTAGCACGATCTTTGATATAAGAATCCCAACTACGCACCTGACGTGAGGTTGAAGGATCTTTTTTCGCATCCTGTAGCGCCGCGTAAGCTTCTTTCAGTTTACCCTGATAGAAATACGCTTCCAGAATGTTCAGATGAACACTACCTTCGCTATCCACGTTTCTGCTTAATGCAGCGTTAAACGCCGTAATAGCTTCTGGATAGCGCTGCACAGACATCAATGCCATGCCCTGCCGACGATAGGCATCTGCCTCGTTAGTCAGTTTTGCCAGCTCACCATAATACTCAGCTGCTTTGTCATACTCACGGGCTGCCTGATAATTTGAAGCAATAGCCGCTAACATGGTCTTATCTTTCTTGATCTTACCACTCTTAACGTACTTCTCATAAACAGAGGCCGCTTTGTAAGGAATATTATTATTCGCATACATCTGGCCTAGCGCCTTAAACTCAGACTCTTTTTCAAGATATCCTTGCATGTGCGCTAACTGAAATGCACTTAGCGATTTGCCGTAGTCTTCAACCAGGGTATAAAAGTTACCCAGATAAACCCAGTACGTTTTTTCCTCAGGAAACAACTGCACCATCGTTTCTACGGTAGCAACCGTCTCCGGGTAACGTTTCAGCTCGTAATAAGAACCCATTTTCATTAAATAGTGGTTCTTATTCGGCTCTTCAGAGAAGCGTATTGCATTATCCGCTGCCGGAAGAGCTTGCTGAAAATCACCTAATTGATAATAAGCCTGCGCGATGCGGAAATAGACATCTGGATTATTTTCACCGGTAAAACGCATCCAGCGACGATAACTGTCAATTGCCACTTTAAATTTACTTTCCTGAATTTGTAAATCAGCAAGTAATTTCAGCGCAGCTGACTGGTCACTAAAACCCAGAACATCTGGTTTTACTGCCAAATCGAGATACTTTATCGCTTGAGGTATGTCTTTAAACGCGTAGATGTTTCCTAAAAAACGATTAAGAAATGCTTTATCGAATTCACCGCTTGGATCAGCATCCAGCAACACTGCTATTGCTTCATCCAGCTTTTCTTCGTTGTAAAGCTCCAGCGCTTTGGTAATTGTCCGCCCAACCCGTTCGCCGGGTAACTGGGTTTTAGCGTTTTTACGCTCTTCAATACGCTCCCGGTCTGCAGCGCTTAAATCCTGCGCCGATACCGGAAGTGTAAATATGCTGAAGCTCGCAGCTAACACTAAACTGGAAGTTAATAACGTTAATTTGTTCATAGTTAACCTCCCGCCATGTCAAGGGTAAAGTCTAGCTGTACCTGCTGACCTGGCTGTTGCATTGGTTTACCGTCAACAACTTTCGGACTGTACTTCCAACGGCGTAGTGCCCGAATCGCTTCGCGGTCAAAAACCCGACGCGGTTCTGCTTCGATAACTTCTACGTTATCAACACTGCCATCTTCCATAATAGTAAAACTTAACCGAACCCAGCCTTGCAAACCGTCACGGGCGGCCTGAACCGGATAACGAGGTTCAATCCGTACTATCGGGGTCGCATCGCCATCACGTAACAATGAACCAGGGTTATTTAAGCCAACCGTCGCGCCTAAATCCATACCCGGCATATTAAATCCAACCGCACCTGCGGTATTAGTCTGCTCAGGCTCTGGCTGTGGCGTTTTTGGCGGCTCAGCCGGTGGCGGTGGTGGTGGTGGCGGTGGAGGCCGCCGCACCTGTGTATCTGAATCAGGCGGCGTAGTGTTGATTTCAACAACAATACGCTCTTGCTCAGGCGCCCGACGTTTGTCGCTGTTTTGAATCAACAGCGCCATGATCAGAAACAACAGAAACGTTACCACTGCACCGATAATTAACGATGTTAGGAAACGCATCATAACTAGTTTTTCTCCCCGGCAATGGTAATTATAAGCGACTGATCAGCAGCTTTAACCTGATCCATTACTTCCATTACCACACCGTGCTTAGCGCCTACATCAGCCTGCAGAATAATAGTATCTGTCGGTGACTCAGCTCTTAAACGCTCAATGTTGGCAGAAACCCGCTCAATATCTACCATCCGCTTGTCCATCCATACTTCACCATTCTCACGAATCGCGATAAAGATAGTAGCTGACGGCTTCTGCTGGGCCTGGGTTGCTTCCGGCTTGTTTACATCAATACCGGCTTCTTTGACGAAAGAAGTAGTAACGATGAAGAATATCAACATAATGAAAACGATATCCATCATCGGCGTGATGTCGATTGCCGCTTCCTCGTCTTCACGAATACGTTTACGTGCCATAAAATTCTCTCTTAATGATGCGGTAAGCTGTCAACGAGATCTGCTTTTTCCCGTTTCACTTTCACTTCCAGCCGCGAACTGAAAAACAATCCTGATAACGCTGCAACCATACCCGCCATTGTCGGAATTGTTGCCATCGAGATTCCGGCTGCCATGGTACGGGGGTTACCTGTACCTTGGGTCGCCATAATATCGAACACTGCTATCATGCCGGTTACTGTGCCAAGTAAACCAACCAATGGACACATTGCAACCAAAGTTTTAATCAGTAACATCCGCTGATCAAGGTCATTTGTCGCTTCAGAAATCCAAGTATCACGGATTTTATGGGCATACCAGGAAGTGGTATCTGCTCTGGCATCCCATCGGGTAATAATATCCTTTTTAATCTTAGGAAATATTGCCGACACGTACCAGTAGCGCTCTAACATCAAAAACCACATGATGAAGAGAACCACGGCAACAACGTAAAGTACGTTGCCACCGGTATGAATAAAATCCTGTACCGATTCCCACAGCCCTACTAGCTGGGTCATCATTAGGCGTTCTCCTTCTCCGCATGAGCAGCAACAATACCTGCGCTTTGCTCATCTAACACGTGTAAGATAGATTTCGCTTTGGCTTGTACAATGCTGTGTACAAACAATAAAGGTAAAGCAGCAATCAGACCCAGAGCGGTGGTTACCAACGCCAGAGAGATTGAACCTGCCATCAGTTTCGGGTCACCGGTTCCGTACAGGGTAATTTGCTGGAATGTCAGGATCATACCGATAACGGTACCTAACAGACCCATCAACGGCGCTACTGCAGCAAATAACTTAATTAAACCAATACCACGGTCAATGCTTGGTGTTTCACGAAGAATTGCTTCATCCAGTTTCAGTTCAAGGTTTTCAACATCAGCAGAGCGGTTCTGGTGATATACATTCAGAATACGGCCCAGTGGGTTGCTGTCTGAAGGGTTAGCCAGGTTTTTCAGCTGTGAACGCATTTTGCCACCTACCATGGTTAATACCAGGAAGCGCTCAAGTGCGATCAGTAAGCCGATGAACAGCAATACTGTGATCAGGTAACCAACAGTGCCACCCTGGTGGTAGTATTCCATCAGTGTGCTACGTTGCTGGTTCAAACGCAGTAAGCTGTTGCCTTTAGTCGGGTCAACATACAAACCGGCTAACTCACCTTCTGCAGTATTATGATATTCAGCAACAGAGTTATGAATTTTAGACTGTGGCTGACGGCCCAGAGGTTGGATCTGGTCAGTATCAACGTTACGAATTAAATACTCGTCGTCAGTTGTCAGGTGGAAAGAACCGAACCGGGTAACCCGCTCAGTTGAACTGCCGCCATCTAATTTAACCACTTCAGCATCAAACTTAGCGATTTTTGCTGATTCAGTCATTTCAGTCAGCATAGCAACCCACAGATCTTCCATCTGGTTCAGTGTTGGTAGCTCAGTTGCTGCAGCGATAGCGCGCAATGGCTCTTCACGACCAGGATACTGGGCGCTGATCAGAGAACTGGTAATAACACCAATGGTCTGGTTAGCCGCTTGACGAACAACACCAAATACCTCACCCATAGTACCCTGAGCACTTTCCAGCTCCTGGATTTTCTGGGCGATTAAGATGTCATTCTCTGAATACGCTTTAGCAAGACGCTTACCGCGTGCTTCTTCATCAGCAAACTGCTTTTTCGCTGTATTCAATAAGGCTTGCTTATCAGCACGCTCAGCCAAAAACGCACGCTCGCGTTCCTGGTTCATCCGGCCTTCAACAGCCCGCTCTTTTTTGATCTGCTCTAAAAGCTGGTCAAGCTGAGCAGTATTTGCCGCAGCGTTAAATGCTACAGATGCCGATAAAGTGACGGCAGCAGCAACAACTAAAGTTTTAATAGCCTTTCTCATTTATTCTTACTCCGCTGCGAAAAGTGGTACACGGTCCATATCAGGGGTCGCTTCACGACGCGACATCTTGATAAGGTTAGTGATTGAATTCATGTATGAATCAGGTAGCTTTTCCCAGCTTTTTGTTTCTTTGTTGTAAGCCCAGGCTGCGTTGCCGTCTAAAGACTGCGCTGCTAAAGCGAGGCGGCCAACACTTAAATAATCAACAGTAATATCCTGGCCTTCAAAATTCAGAGTACCCTGGAAAGCTGCCATTTCAGAGCCGTAGCCCATTTCGATGCTGTAAGCTTCCAGGATCTGACGGTATTGCTCTGAACGTTGTACGTCAGAACGCTCCATCAACTCACGTAGTTTTTCTACGCGCTCCAGACGGCGTTCAGTACGCAGCGGAATATCGGCGTTAACAAACTGTTCTAACGCATCAATCATCCGGAACATCAGCGGTACAGTGCCTTTGTTGGTGTTCTCGAGATCATCCATCTGACGTTGCAGAGAGTTGATCTGGCGCTGTTGGTCGTTAACCAGCGTTTGCAAAAAGTCGTTGTAAACTTTTAAATTTTCGGTTTGCACCACAACCACACGATACTCACCCAATAGTTCCTGAGTTTGCTCGTATATCGTGTTTATTTTTTCCTGAGACTGCAAAGCAGCACGTTGGATCTGGCTGTTAGCCTGGTGAAGATCTTTTAAGTCTGTTGCAGCGGCTGAGCCGGCAAAAGCTAAGCTGCCAGCTAACGCTGAGGCAACAAGACTCTTTTGAATTTTTTTGTTAAACATAGTTCCCAACCAATTATTGCTGATTAACGTAACCTGATTAGTGTAAGAGCTTATGCTGAAATTCAGTTACAAAATTCAGATACAATAAGCCCTCGGTTAGAGGGTAAACCGTCCGCATCATTGCAGTTAAAACGCAGGTTGTCAACAGCATGCAGCTGCCTGAACCTAACGTTTACCACGATGATCCGGACGGTTTCTCACCCATTTTATGTGCCATTAAATCGGTCTTTCTGAAAATTTAATGAAACATTAAATTTATTGCTTATTTTATATTCGGTGTCAATTTACCTGCGGTATAGAGGTCGACCATAGCATCAAGTGACAATGCTTTAATTTTGCTACCATTTCCGGCACATCCGAAGGCTTCATAGCGCGCAATACAAATATCTGCCATGGCTTTTACCGAAGCCTGCAAATACTTCCGTGGATCAAACTCCGCCGGATGCTGCGCCAGGTAGCGGCGAATCGCGCCGGTAGAGGCTAATCTTAAGTCAGTATCAATATTAATTTTACGCACGCCAAACTTAATACCCTGCTGTATTTGAGCTACAGGAACACCATAAGTTTCCGGGATTTTTCCACCATACTCGTTTATCACTTCCAGCCAGTCTTGCGGCACTGATGATGAACCATGCATAACCAGATGGGTATCCGGGATCCGTTGATGGATAGCTTTAATCCGATCAATTGCCAGAATATCATCTGTAGGTGGCCGGCTGAATTTATAGGCTCCGTGCGATGTGCCGCAGGCAATTGCCAACGCATCTACCTGTGTTTCGCGTACAAACTGAGCCGCTTCTTCCGGATCCGTCAGCATCTGGTCATGGGTTAATACGCAATCCGCCCCAATACCATCTTCCTCTCCGGCCTCACCGGTTTCCAGTGAGCCAAGGCAACCTAACTCACCTTCAACTGATACACCACAAGCGTGCGCTATTTCCACAACCTTGCGCGTAACATTTACATTGTAGGCATAATCCATCGGTGTCTTACCATCTTCACCCAATGAACCATCCATCATCACTGACGAAAACCCCAGCTGAATGGAACGCTGGCACACCGCCAGTGAGGTGCCATGATCCTGATGCATTACCACCGGTACATGCGGAAACTCCTCCACCGCTGCCAGGATCAGGTGCCGTAAAAACGGGGCTCCTGCATATTTACGTGCGCCAGCAGAAGCTTGCACAATCACCGGGCTGTCCGTTTTATCCGCGGCCAGCATAATGGCGCGCATTTGTTCCAGGTTGTTTACATTAAATGCCGGAATGCCGTAGCCTACTTCGGCGGCGTGATCGAGCATTTGCCGTAATGATATCAGTGCCATGAAAGCCTCTCTTTTATACTAAAGTACAGTTCGTAATAACATCGTGTTATGTAGGTAAAATGTCGTGCTTATTTTATTATGAATTCTTCATGAGATTACATTTAATGCTTTTCGCTGGCGCGTTGCTCCAGTATAGCGACTGCCGGTAAGGTTTTGCCTTCTAAAAACTCTAAAAATGCGCCTCCGCCGGTAGAAATATAAGACACATCATCAGCAATGCCATATTTATCAATAGCGGCCAGCGTATCACCGCCACCGGCAATTGAAAATGCGTCACTGCTGGCAATCGCTTCAGCCACGGCTTTGGTTCCGGCCGCAAACTGCTCAAATTCAAATACGCCTACCGGGCCGTTCCAGACAATAGTGCCGGCTTTTTTAAGAATATCAGTTAACTGGCCGATGGTAGCCGGGCCAACATCAAAAATCATTTCGGTACTGGCGACATCAGACGCCAGCTTTAAACTGGCTGCCGTTTGCTCGCTAAACTCCTGACCTACCACCACATCGGTTGGTACCGGTATGATGGCACCGCGGGCTTTAGCTTGCTCGATTAGCCGCTTTGCTTCG
This sequence comes from Arsukibacterium sp. UBA5043, assembly GCA_002415085.1. Classification (GTDB taxonomy): domain Bacteria; phylum Pseudomonadota; class Gammaproteobacteria; order Enterobacterales; family Alteromonadaceae; genus Alishewanella. The sequence continues at coordinate 300,288 of DIBV01000017.1, forward strand.
GGAATCAAATCGGGTTCATACAATGATTTACCAACATTATTGCCCTCGGCGGCAATAAAGGTATTCGCGATACCGCCACCAACAATAAGTTGATCAACCAGCCCTGACAAGGACTCCAGCACCGTCAGTTTGGTAGAAACTTTTGAACCACCAACGATGGCTACCAAAGGCCGTTTCGGGTTCTTTAACGCCGCCCCTAGGGCATCTAGCTCTGCCACCAGCAACGGACCGGCACAAGCCACGGGTGCAAATTTGGCCACGCCATGAGTAGAGGCTTGCGCCCGGTGAGCCGTGCCAAAGGCATCCATCACAAATACATCACACAATGCAGCCAGCTGCTTTGCAAGCTGGTCATCGTTTTTGGCTTCACCTATGTTAAAGCGGACATTTTCAAACACCACCACTTCAGCCGTGTTTGCCTCCACTCCCTGCAAATAGTCACTGGCCAATTTGACCGGAACCTGCAACGCTTCAGCCAGATAATCCACTACCGGCTGCAACGACGCTTCTTTCGTAAATGTACCTTCTTCCGGCCGACCTAAATGCGACATCACCATCACCCGGGCACCTTGATCAAGAGCCAGTTTTAACGTAGGAATGGCTGCTTTTAAGCGGGCATCAGAGGTTACTTTACCGTCTTTTACCGGCACATTTAAATCTTCCCGAATTAAAACCCGCTTTCCAGCTAAATCCAGATCGCTCATCCGAATAACGCTCATATTTCGCTCCTTGTCTTTAAATTTTTTGCAGCATAGCTCGCGCTGTATCAAGCATCCTGTTGGCAAAGCCCCATTCGTTATCACACCATACCAGGCATTTAACCAGGCGTTTATGGCTAACCCGGGTCTGGGAGCCATCAACAATGCAGGAATGCGGGTTATGATTAAAATCAACTGACACTAATGGTTCTTCAGTATAATCGAGAATGCCAGCAAGGCTGGCCAAACCGGCTTGTTGCAGTGCCGAATTTACTCTGGCGATACTCACATCCTGATGCAAGGTAACGCTTAAGTCCATTGCCGTAACGTTGACCGTAGGCACCCGCACGGCAATTGCTTCAAAGCGGCCGGCAAATTTTGGCAAAATGCGCTCAATGCCAAGTGCCAGTTTTGTATCAACCGGAATAATAGATTGACTGGCCGCCCGGGTACGGCGTAAATCGGGATGATATGCATCAATTACCTGCTGGTCATGCATCGATGCGTGAATAGTCGTTATTGTACCGCTTTCCACCCCAAAATGCTGATCCAGCACTTGAATAACCGGAACGATACAGTTGGTGGTGCAGGAACCAGCCGAAACAACCGTCATTTCCTGGCGTAGCAAATGCTGGTTAATGCCATAAATAATAGTGGCATCAATATCGGTATCTGCCGGATGAGAAAACAGCACTTTTTTCGCCCCGGCCGTCAAATGCCAGCTGGCGTGCTCCCGGCTATGAAATACTCCGGTGCATTCCAGCACAATATCAACGTTAAGTTCTGTCCAGGGCAATTCCAGCGGATCGGCTTTACTATATAAGTTAATCTTGTCGCCAGCGACCCGAATACCACCTTCAAAAGATTCCACTTTACTGCCGAAACGGCCGTGCGATGTATCGTATTTTAGCAGGTGCGCTACGCCTTTAGCATCGGCCAGTTCGTTAATAGCAACAACTTGTAGCTGCTGTTGCCAACCATTTTCATAAATAGCCCGCAAAATATTGCGGCCAATCCGGCCGAAGCCATTAATTGCCAGTTTAATTGCCATATCACCACATAAAAGTGGGACCGCAAAGCGGCCCCGGAGTTGAATTAATGCTAACGGTTAACCGTTAAGCTGGTTGGTTGCGGCATCCACTATCGCATCGACGGTAATACCAAAATGCTTAAACAGCTGCTCGGCTGGCGCGGACTCTCCAAAGCTGGTCATACCGATCACATCCCCTGCTAAACCCACATATTTGTACCAGCTGTCGACAATGCCAGCTTCTACCGCAATGCGTTTGGTTACCGCTGCCGGTAATACCGCTTCACGATAAGCCGCATCCTGGGCGTCAAACACATCGGTCGATGGCATAGATACCACCCGTATCTGCCTGCCCTGGCCGTTCAGGGTTTTGGCCGCTTGCACTGCCAGCTCAACCTCTGAACCGGTGGCAATAATAACCAGCTCCGGGCGTTGCTCGCTGTCCAGCAACACATAGCCACCGCGTTTAATATTATTTACTGTTGCCGCATCACGCGGTTGTTGCACCAGGTTCTGCCGGCTGAAAATCAAGGTCGTCGGCCCGTCAGTGCGCTCAATTGCAGCCTGCCAGGCTACTGCTGATTCTACCTGGTCACAGGGGCGCCAGTTCATCAGATTTGGGGTGGCACGCAAACTGATCAGTTGCTCTACCGGCTGGTGGGTTGGGCCATCTTCGCCCAAACCAATTGAGTCGTGAGTATAAACAAAGATTACCCGCTGCTTCATTAGTGCAGCCATCCGTACCGCATTGCGGGCGTATTCCATAAACATTAAAAAGGTCGCGCCGTAAGGTACAAAGCCACCGTGCAAGGCAATGCCATTCATCATCGCCGACATGCCAAACTCACGTACACCATAGTATATATAGTTGCCGCTGGCGTCTTCTGCAGTCAGTGGTTTTGAACCCTGCCAGATGGTCAGGTTAGAACCGGCTAAATCCGCCGAGCCGCCCATCATTTCCGGCAACAACGGGCCAAACGCATTTAAGGCGTTTTGTGATGCTTTACGACTGGCAATAGTAGCGGGGTTAGCTTGCAGCTTTTCAATATAGGCTTGCGATTGTTCTGCCCAGTTAGCGGGCAATTCGCCCGCGGTGCGACGTTTAAACTCGGCAGCTAACTGAGGATGCGCCTGCTGATAAGCGGCAAACAAGCTATTCCATTGTTTTTCTGCCGCAGCACCTTTTTCGTTGGCGTTCCACAGGGCGTAAATATCTTCGGGTATGTCAAAGGCGGCATGTGGCCACTGCAGAAAGTTGCGCGACGCAACAATTTCATCTTCCCCTAACGGTGCACCATGGCTGTCATGACTGCCGCCTTTATTCGGCGAGCCATAGCCAATTACCGTTTTACAGCAAATAAGGGTGGGTTTGTCTGTCTGAGCCTGCGCTTGAGCAATTGCCGTGTTTACGGCGTCACTGTTATGGCCATCTACATTAGCAATAACGTGCCAGCCATAGGCTGCAAAACGGGCCGGCGTGTCATCGGTAAACCAACCCTCAACGTGACCATCAATTGAAATGCCGTTGTCATCCCAAAAGGCAATCAGTTTATTCAGGCCCAAGGTGCCGGCAATAGAACAGGCCTCATGAGAAATACCTTCCATCAAACAGCCATCACCTAAAAATACATAGGTGTGGTGATCAACCACCGCAAAATCCGGCTGATTAAACTGAGCCGCTAATGCTTTTTCAGCCAGGGCCATGCCTACTGCATTAGTAAGGCCCTGGCCCAACGGGCCGGTAGTGGTTTCGACACCCGGCGCATAACCATATTCGGGGTGGCCTGGGGTTCTGGAATGCAACTGCCGAAATTGCTTTAAATCGTCAATGGTTAAATCATAACCACTAAGATGCAACAAAGAGTACAGTAGCATCGAACCATGGCCATTAGATAAAATGAACCGATCCCGGTCTGCCCATGCCGGATTAGCCGGATTATGCTTCAGGTAATCCCGCCAAAGTACTTCAGCAATATCTGCCATGCCCATAGGCGCGCCAGGGTGGCCTGATTTTGCTTTTTGAACTGCATCCATACTTAAGGCACGGATGGCATTGGCGAGTTGTTTACGAGATGGCATTGTAGCTCCTGCTAGTGGCTTTAATGGGGACGACATAAAACTTGGGCCTTATTTTCACTTACTGTTGTCCAGATGGCAAATGATAATCCTTAGCAACCAATATTTTCCTGTCGCAAGTGATCGCGCTGTTAACTTTACCGTAAACTTTGGCATTAAAGACGTCTGGGCGTCAAATATTACTAGCCAAGACCGGCCTGTTTTACTAAAATAAGCGGCTATTTTTCTGGTGGTGATAATAAGGCTGTGTTCTTAGCCCTATCTAGCAATGCTGATTAAACAGTATTGCGGCCCCAGCGTGATGAATTAACCAACTTTGGTGGAATACAACAGATGGCACAACATATTTTTACTTCTGAGTCGGTATCTGAAGGACATCCGGACAAAATCGCCGATCAAATCTCCGATGCAGTATTAGATGCAATTTTAGAACAAGACCCGAAAGCCCGTGTCGCCTGCGAAACCTTTGTTAAAACAGGCATGGTACTGGTAGGTGGCGAAATTACCACCACGGCCTGGGTTGATATTGAAGAACTAACCCGTAAAACCGTTCGTGAAATTGGTTACACCCATTCTGACATGGGTTTTGACGCCGATTCCTGCGCGGTGCTCAATGCCATTGGTAAACAATCACCTGACATCAACCAGGGTGTCGATAAAACCGACCCGCGCGAGCAAGGTGCAGGTGATCAGGGGTTAATGTTTGGTTACGCCAGTAACGAGACAGACGTTTTAATGCCAGCCCCGGTTACCTATGCGCACCGCTTAATGCAGCGCCAGGCTCAGGTTCGCAAAGACGGTACCCTGCCCTGGTTACGGCCGGATGCCAAGTCACAATTAAGCTTTATTTATGAAGATGGTAAGCCGGTGGGTATCGATGCAGTGGTGTTATCTACCCAGCACTGTGACACCATCAGCACCGAGAACTTACGTGAAGCCGTTATGGAAACCATTATCAAGCCGGTACTGCCTGCTGAATGGTTAACCAGCAACACCAAATATTTTATTAACCCAACCGGCCGTTTTGTGATTGGCGGCCCAATGGGCGACTGCGGCCTGACCGGTCGTAAAATTATCGTTGATACCTACGGCGGTATGGCCCGCCATGGGGGTGGTGCTTTCTCTGGTAAAGACCCATCTAAAGTAGACCGCTCTGCCGCTTATGCCGCTCGCTATGTTGCTAAAAATATCGTGGCCGCCGGCCTGGCTGACCGCTGCGAACTGCAGGTATCTTATGCCATTGGTGTTGCCGAGCCTACGTCTATCAGCCTGGAAACCTTTGGTACCAGCAAGCTGTCTGAAGAGCAGCTCATCAAGTTGGTGCGTGAGCACTTCGACCTGCGCCCGCATGGCCTGATTGCCATGCTGGATCTGGAGCGGCCAATTTACGGCGCTACCGCGGCTTACGGCCACTTTGGCCGCAGCGAGTTCCCGTGGGAGCAAACCGACAAAGCCGATTTACTGCGCCAGTATGCAAAGTAAGGGTAGCTTGTAAGTGTACCCTATAGCGTGAAGTGTGTGCTCATGAGCATGTGCCAACACGGCAGGTAAAAGGAGAGCTTCGGCTCTCCTTTTCTGTTTTTATTGGCGATTCGGCTTATTTTTCACTTACCAATACTGGTGTTTTGTGTATGATAAAGGCGTTTTACCTTCCAGGGTTAAGCTGCAAGCGATAGCAGCTAACAAATAAAAAGATAAGAAAGATAATAAGGTCAAAGGAAATATTATGTCTGAGCAAACTGCTGCCGTAAAAACCGGTTGGCTGAACCGTGCGCTAAACGGTATTGAAGTTGTCGGTAATAAACTACCCGATCCGGCGGTATTATTCGGAATATTGATGGTTGTGGTATGGGTCGCCTCCTGGCTGCTGTCCGGCGTGTCATTTAACGAGGTTGATCCCCGTACCGGCGAAGCAATTTTAGTTAATAACCTGCTGCAAGCCGATTCACTGGCTACCTTTATGTCCAAAATGGTCAATACCTTCGTGACTTTCCCGCCGCTGGGCGTAGTACTGGTTGCTATGCTTGGCCTGGGGGTTGCAGAATATACCGGTTTTATTAATGCCGGTCTGCGTTCTATTCTCAGTCTCACCCCCAAAATGCTGTTGACACCAGTGTTAGTGTTTGTAGGTGTGGTCAGCCATATGGCGGTAGATGCGGGTTATGTGTTGGTTATCCCGCTGGGCGCGGTAATTTTTTATGCAGCAGGCCGCCATCCACTGGCAGGTATTGCAGCAGCCTTTGTTGGCGTGTCAGGTGGCTTCTCGGCTACGGTACTGCCATCAAGCCTGGATCCGTTACTGTCGGGTCTTACTCAGGTTTCAGCGCGTTTATCCGCCGATCCGGCAGCCGCCGAAATGTTTATCAGTCCGATGAACAATTACTATTTCACCACGGCTTCTACCGTGTTAGTCGTGCTGATTGGCTGGGTATTAACAGACAAATTTATTGAGCCCAGACTAAAGTCAACGCCAGTTGATGGTGATCCGGCTGATATGCCGAAGATGGACGACCTTAAGCCGAACGAGCGTAAAGGTTTACGCTGGGCCAGTTTATCTATGCTGTTAAGTATTGTCGTGCTTGTATTATCTACCTTACCTGAAACCTCTGCCTGGCGTGCCCCGGCAGGTACAGAGCTTGCTGAGGGTCAAAGTAATCTGCTGGTGTTTGCCGCGCCATTAATGCAATCTATCGTCAGTATCATTTTCATCTTCTTCCTGATCCCGGGTATCGTTTATGGCTATGTTTCCGGCACGGCCAATAACCATCGCGAAATCATCAAAGGCATGAGCAAAGCGATGAGCGGTATGGGCTATTATATCGTTATGGCATTTTTCTGTGCTCAGTTTATTTATGCTTTTGGTCAGTCAAACCTTGGCGCGTTACTCGCGATAAAAGGCGCTAACTGGTTACAGGAAATGGCGTTCCCGATGGGCTTTACCCTGATTGGCATTGTATTTTTATCCGGATTTGTCAATTTAGTGGTCGGCTCCGCTTCGGCCAAATGGGCACTAATTGGTGCCGTTATGGTACCGATGCTGATGGAGCTTGGCGTATCACCTGATTTAACTCAGGCGGCTTACCGGGTAGGCGATTCTTCTACCAATATTATTACTCCACTGCTGCCCTACTTTCCGTTGGTCGTGGTGTTTTGTCAGAAATATGTCAAATCTACCGGTATTGGTACCTTAATTGCGCTAATGCTACCTTACTCAATTGCCATGCTTATTCTCTGGACCTGCTTCCTGCTTGGTTTCTGGGCACTGGATTTACCACTGGGTATTGGCGCAAGCTACACTTTCCCGGCTACCGGCCAGTAATAGCTGCAGTAATCGTTATACTAAAACCGCTGCCATTGCAGCGGTTTTTTATTCTGAAAATACGTTATCCCTGCTACCATTAACCACTTTATTCCCCGGAAAATGAAATATGCGTATTCCACGTATTTATACGCCACAGGCTCTTACGGTAAATAAGCCATTGCAACTTGACGAAGAAGCCGCCAATCATGTGGGCCGGGTGCTGCGGATGCAGCCAGGGCAGGCATTACAATTGTTTAATGGCGACGGCATTAACTACGCCGCGACAATCGCTGATGTCAGCAAAAAACAGCTAATGGTAATCATTAGCCAGGCTCAGCCAAACCCGGTAGAGTCACCACTGCGTATTCATTTAGGCCAGGCCATTTCACGTGGCGACAGAATGGATTTTGCTATCCAAAAAGCGGTGGAGTTGGGGGTAACTGAAATCACCCCACTGTTTACCGAGCGTTGCGGGGTAAAACTTGACGGCGACAGACTAGCAAAACGAAATGAGCAATGGCAAAAAATTGCCATTAGCGCCTGCGAGCAAAGTGGTCGCAGTGTGGTACCACAGGTTAATCCGGCCATTCAGTTAGACTTGTGGTTGTTACAAGCAACAAATTCATTGCAGCTGACCTTGGATCCGCGGGCCAGCGCCACCATTAAAACCTTAAGCGCCAGTCAGGATATCCGGTTGGTAATTGGTCCGGAAGGCGGCTTTACCGACAGTGAAGTTAGCGCTACCAGCCAGGCCGGCTTTACCGGCATCCAGCTTGGCCCAAGAGTGTTACGCACGGAAACCGCAGCACTGACGGCAATAAGTGCTTTACAACTGCAATTTGGCGATCTCGCCTGAGGCTTCTATGACAGCAATTAAATTGGGGGTTGTAATGGACCCCATCAGCCAGATCAATATCAAAAAAGACTCCACTTTTGCTATGCTGCTTGAAGCACAGCACCGTGGCTATGAAATTCACTACATAGAAATGGCCGACTTATATTTATTGGAAGGCGAAGCACGTGCTACCACCAAAACGCTGACGTTGCGCGAGGATACCCAAAGCTGGTATCAATTTAATAAGCAGCAAGACATGGCCCTGGCTGATCTTAACGTTATTTTAATGCGCAAAGACCCGCCATTTGATACTGAGTATATTTACGCTACCTATATATTAGAGCGGGCAGAGCAAGCCGGCAGCTTAATCGTTAACAAGCCACAAAGCCTGCGCGATGCCAACGAAAAACTCTATACTGCCTGGTTCAGCCAGTTCACTCCAAAAACTCTGGTTAGCCGTGATGCGGCAAGGCTGAAGGCATTTTATCAGGCGGAGCAGGATGTCATTCTTAAGCCACTGGACGGCATGGGCGGTGCATCGATATTCCGCTTAAAGCCCGGTGATGCCAATGTCAGCGTAATAATAGAAACCCTGACCGAGCATGGCAGCCGTTATGCGATGGCCCAACAGTATATTGCTAAAATAAGCGAAGGTGATAAACGGATCTTAGTGGTCGACGGCGAGCCGGTACCCTATTGCCTGGCCCGTATTCCGGCCAGTGGCGAAACCCGCGGCAATCTGGCGGCAGGTGGCAGAGGGGAAGCCAGGCCCCTGACCGATTCAGATTGGGCGATTGCCCGGGCGCTTGGGCCGGTATTGAAAGAAAAAGGACTCATTTTTGTGGGGTTAGACGTAATAGGTGATAAGCTTACAGAGATCAATGTCACCAGCCCCACCTGTATTCGCGAAATCGAGGCGGCTTATCCGGTAAGCATTACCGGTATGTTATTCGATGCCATCGAACAACGCCTGGCCGTCACCTGAATGCTGTAACCACAAAGCTGTAACTTAAAAAGTGAGGTTGTTATGCAAGATTTCCAGAATCATTTTCTTATTGCTATGCCTGCACTGGACGATCCGATGTTTAAGCGCAGTGTTACTTATATTTGTGAACATTCTGCAGAGGGCGCGATGGGCATTGTTATTAACCATCCGCTGAATGTTACCGTAGCTGAGTTATTGCAACAGTTAGAAATCGAGTTTGACGGCGACAGTGCGGTTGCCCGCAGTGCCGTTTGCGCTGGTGGCCCGGTGCAGAGTGACCGCGGCTTCGTGCTGCACAGCCCGAAAAGTGGTTATCACAGTAGTTTAGAGCTGAACAACGGCCTGATGGTCACGACATCTAAAGACATCTTAATGGATTTAACCACTGAGGCGGCGCCAGACAAGTTTTTGCTGGCTCTGGGTTATGCCGGTTGGACGGCAGGTCAGCTTGAGCAGGAAATTGGTGACAACAGCTGGCTGGTGATCCCTGCTGATAATACGATTATTTTTGATTTAAGCCATACTGAAAAATGGCAGTCTGCCACGGCTAAAATGGGCATTAAGCCCTGGCAATTAACCACAGAGGCCGGCCACGCATAATGAGCAGCAGAACCGTACTGAGTTTTGATTACGGCACCAAGAGTATCGGCGTGGCGGTAGGCAATGAGCTTACCGGCAGCGCCACCTTACTTAATGCCCTTAAAGCGCAAGACGGCATCCCCAACTGGGATCAGATAGCAAAACTGATTAACGACTGGCAACCACAATTATTGCTGGTTGGCTTGCCGCTGAACATGGACGGCAGCGAGCAGGAGTTTACTGTTCGCACCCGCAAATTTGCCAATCGTCTGCATGGCAGGTTCGGCTTAGCGGTTGCCTTCCATGATGAACGCCTGTCAACCGCAGATGCCCGCAGCCGGTTATTTGCTGAAGGTGGTTTTCGCAAACTGGCGAAAGACAAAGTAGATAGTGTGTCGGCCCAAATTATTTTTGAAGGTTGGTATGAACAACAACCCTGAGCAGCTAAACAGCCTTAAGAAAGCCAAAAAATCTGAACGAGCTAACAGTCCTGAACCAAACATTGCTATTGGCTATTATCAGCATTATAAAGGGGCTTACTATCAGGTGATTGACCTTGCCCGCCATAGCGAAACCGAAGAATGGCTGGTCATTTACCGGCCACTGTATGGCGATAAAAGCTTATGGGCCCGTCCCGCCAGCATGTTCGCAGAAAACGTTATCATTGCCGGTGAAGAGCTGGCGCGTTTTCAGTATATTGGCAACCAGCCACCCGCCTGAAATGCTCTCCCCAAGCGAGAAAAGTATTGTCCCTGACCGAAAATCACCGCGTTTAACCGCTTATCATATTTTTAACCTGCTTACGGCAAATTAGTTTTAGTATCTACCCGGCTTGCTACAGCTTGGCAAAATGTCGTTACATTTAACTTATTAATGAATACGCAGGAGCATGTTATGTTTGAACCGTCAGAGTGGCTGCACCTATATGAGCAAAGCAGTACCGGCTTTTTACTGTGGTTTGTACCATTGTTTTTAGTTATCTATTTTATCCCGACGTTGATTGCAATGTTTTGTAATCGCCGGCATCTGGGCAAAATAGCACTGGCTAACATCCCGGCCGGCTTGTCAGTGATTGCCTGGTTTGGACTGATCGGTGTGGCATTCAGCGGCAAACTAAGAACCAAAAAATAAATTATAACGAAGAAAATGGAGAGCACTTATGAGTAAGAATGTCAGTCAGGCGCTGGTCGATATCTATGTCGCCCCCAAACAGGTTTTTAACGCATTACCCGACAAAAAAGGCTGGAGCTGGTTGCCGTTATTAATCATTCTTGCCATTAATGCTATTGGCATCTGGTACTTTTATTCTGGTATGAGCCCGGAGTGGATTGTCGAGCAGCAAATTGCCCAAACCGCCCACAACCTGACACCGGCAGAAATTGAACAAAACCGTGCGGTAATGGGCCAGATGGCCGACAAAACCGGTATTATTTCGGTTGGTGCTGTGTTGGTCATGACCCCCATTCTGTTTGCTATTATGGCGCTATATCTGATGCTGGTGGGTAACCCTGGCCAAAAGCGCCCCTACGGTGACTGGTTCGCTCTGACTATTTGGAGCAATATGCCCGGGGTTATCAATATGCTCGGATTAATTGTTCTGGTATTAATCAGTAGTGATCCGAACCTGCCGTTAACCACAGCTAACTACTTGTCGCTAAACCAATTAGTGCTGGGGCTGGAGCCTGGTCAGGCCTGGTATGCCTGGGCCGAAAACTTCAACTTAATATTTTTGTGGATCAGTGGTTTATTTGCTGTTGGCCTGCATTGCTGGAGTGGTTACAGCACGGTGAAAAGCGCCTTGCTGGGTTTTCTGCCACTGGTCGTTATTTATAGTCTGTGGGCTGCTTTTATCTAACACGGCTAAACGGATTTAACCCATGAAAAAAGTTCTGATATTGCTGGTTATCGTCGTGGCACTGGGCGGCTTAATCGCGCTCAGTCAATACCGTAAACAGCAGCAAACCACCAGCGTTACCACGGCGCTGGTAAGCGAGGGCGCCCTGGCCGACAGTATTCTGGCCTCTGGTAATCTGGAATTTAACACTCAAATTCAGATCCGCTCAGAAGTGACCGGCCGGGTGCTGGAAGTCCTGGTGGCAGAAGGTGATGTGGTCGAAAAAGGCCAGGTGCTAATGCGCCTGGACGACACCGCTTTTGCTGCCGACGTTAACCGCACCCGCGCTATGGTACAAAGCCAGCAAATTGATATTGCCCGGGCTAAAGCACAGCTGACTGATTTGCAACGACAATTCAGCCGCCAGCAGCAGCTTTACAGCAATGGCCTGATTCAACAGGAAACCATCGACAGTCTGCAAAGCCAGCTCGATATTGCCCATATTAATGTTCGGGCCGCTGAAGCAGCCTTGCAACAAGGTCAGGCAACGTTAGCGATGGCAGAAGATAACTTAAGCAAAACTGTGTACCGGGCGCCCATTGCTGGCTTGCTTTCAACCGTTGATATTAAACCGGGTGAAACCGTAATCGCAGGCAGCACCAACATCATTGGCAGCCCGCTGATGACCCTGGCCGATCCCAGTGCCATTCTGGCAGAACTGCGGGTAGACGAAGCCGATATTGCTAATGTGCACCTGGGGCAGCAAGCTGAAATTTACGCTGCGGCCTACCCACATCAGGCCATTAACGGTGAGGTTATCCAAATTGCGACGTCGGCACGTTACATGAATCAGAGCCAGAGCCTGTCATTCCGGGTTAAGGTATTACTGCAACCTGAAGATATTGCCCTGTACCCAGGCATGAGTTGTCGTGCTGAAATTATTTTATCGCAAAAGCAACAAAGCCTGCAGGTTCCCATTGCGGCAATTCAGCAAAGCACACAACAAAATGACCACCAAAAAGAAGACTATTTTGTCTGGAAAGTTGACGGCGATTTAGCAACAAAACAAACCGTAACCCTGGGTATGGCAACTGATATTGCGCAGGAGATTATCAGCGGCCTGCAGGTAGGCGATGAGGTCATCGTGGGCCCTGCCCGCACCATGCTGGGGCTGACTGAAGGCCGACGCCTGAACACTGAGCGGCAGGAAAACTGAAATGAGCGATGCAGTTATTCAGCTTGCCCGGGTCAGTAAAAGTTATCAGATGGCTGATGAAACGTTTTACGCGTTAAAACAGGTTGATTTAGCCATTACCGAAAACGATTACGTCGCCATTATAGGGCCGTCCGGCTCTGGTAAGTCAACCCTGATGAATATTCTTGGTTGCTTAGATACGCCCAGTGCTGGTCATTATCAGCTGGCTGGACGCGATGTCTCAACCATGAATGAAACAGAGCTGGCTGAGCTTCGTAATGAGGCTGTCGGCTTTATTTTTCAAAGTTTTAATCTGCTACCCCGGGCCACCGTGCTGGCCAATGTTATGCAACCGCTCATTTACCGCTTAATGGCAAACAGTGAGCGTAAAACCCTGGCATTAGAGGCTTTACGCCGGGTGGGCCTGAGCGACAAAACCAGACATTTGCCTAACCAGTTATCCGGCGGACAACGTCAGCGCGTTGCTATTGCCCGGGCTCTGGTTACCAAGCCACGAATTCTGTTGGGCGATGAGCCCACCGGTAACCTGGACAGCAAAACCAGCAAAGACATTATGGCATTGTTTGACCAGCTGCATCGCGAGGGCCATACCATCATTCTGGTGACCCACGAACAGGATATTGCCGATCACTGCCAACGGGTTATCCGGCTGGTTGACGGCGAAGTGGAACAGGATTTTCGAAACCCACAGGGAATAATGGACAATGCTTAAATTATTACATGCTGGTTTTGAAGGAACAAAAGCCGCCTTCGCCTCAATTCGTGCCCATGGCCTGCGCAGCGCCCTTACCACGCTGGGTATTATTATCGGCGTGGCGGCGGTAATCACCGTGGTCGCCATTATGCAGGGGCTTAGCCACAGCATCACCAGCCAGCTGGATGATTTAGGCAGCGATATGATCACACTGCGGGCTTACACGCCAACCAATCAGCAAATGCTCGGCATTCAGAACCGCTTGCACTACGATGATTTTCTGCTGTTAAAAAGCCGGATAAGCAATGTTGAAGATATGACCGCCAGCATGCAGGCATTTAGCATGGGCTCGCAGGTGCAATATGGCCGCAACACCGCGCAATCACAAATTATCGGCACCGACAGCAGTTATCAGAATGTGGTTAGGGTATATCCGGAATCAGGCCGGTTTTTGTCAGGCAGCGATGATGATCGCCGCCGTCGCGTTGCCTTTGTCGGTTCGTCGTTAATTAAACAGCTTGATTTACCCGCTAACCCGGTCGGCGAGTTTATTAATCTATCCGGTGACTGGTTTCGGATCATTGGCGTAGCCGAAACCCGTGGCAGTATGTTTGGTTTTGATCAGGACAATTATATTATTGCGCCGTTCAGCACCATTCGCTCGCTCAGTGGCGAACGGGCGGCGCGCAATATTGATGTTATGTTTCGGCCAGCGCCCGGCGCCGATGCCAAACAAATTCAGCAACAAATGCGTGCCGTACTGCGCCAGCACTATAAATTAGCAGCGGATGAACCTGATCCATTTGAATTTGTCAGTGCTGAGCGAATGATAGAGCAGTTTAATACGATTACCAGCACCATTACCCTGGTTGCTGGCGGTGTGGTAAGTATCAGCTTACTGGTCGGCGGCATTGGCGTAATGAATATTATGCTGGTATCCGTTACCGAGCGAACCCGTGAAATTGGTATCGTTAAAGCCCTGGGCGCCACACCACAGTTTATTCTCATTCAGTTTCTGGTAGAGGCGCTGGTGCTATCGCTGTTTGGTGGCATTATTGGCCTGGCGCTCGGCGCTGGCGTCGCCAGCTTTATAGGCCTGATGATGCCGGCCATGCCTGAAGCACTGGTACCATTGTGGGCGGTGTTACTGGCCATCGGCTTCACTACTCTGATTGGCGTGGTATTTGGTCTGGCACCGGCTATTAAAGCCTCCCGCTTAAACCCGATTGATGCCCTACGTTATGAATAGCCCGCTATGACTAATACCGCATCTTACTGGCGCCAGCATTGGCAACTTTGCTGGCAAACCAATCGTGCTTATCGCATTGGCCAGGCCGTAACCTTTGTGCTGTTTGTCAGTTTTTATGTTTTGTACAGCCTGCCTTTTATCCAGCAAGAGCAAAATGGCTTACTGGTTATTTTCTTTATTCGCTATCTGCTCGAAGCCATGTTTTTTGTCCTGGGCAGCCATTTTTTACTTCGTCCGCCGCTCAGAATCTATTATTACCGCGGGTTTAGTCTTGGCGCCGGCGCAATGTTTTTCTGTGTGCTGGTGGTAACGGCGCTGTTGTTAGCGCTGGTCAGCGTTTACATTTCGTTTTTGCCGGCCCTTAGCCCTACCGATATGCAGCAAATAGCCATTATTAATAAAGACAGCGCCGAGGGCCTGCAAATGCACTTTTCACTCACTACCCTGCTGGTAATGATGTGGTCGATGCATGTTGGCCTTTATATGCTGTGGAGTTCGTTTTATATCGGCTGGCAAATGCGCCAAAGTCGTAAGGCCCTGCAGCAGGAAATGCAACAAGCCAGGTTGCAACAACTGACCAACCAGCTTAATCCGCATTTTCTATTTAATGCGTTTAACAGTATCAGGGCTCTTATTTTTGAAGATCAGCACAAAGCAGCGGATACCGTAACTCAGCTGGCTGAATTGTTCCGGGTTCACTTGCAGGCACACTTAAGGCCCACTGCCACCTTGCAGGAGGAGTGGTTGCTGTGTCAGCACTACCTGAAAATTGAGCAGGTAAGGTTAGAGCAACGTTTGCAGCTTGAGCTAACCATTGCCCCAGAGGTAACACAGCAATTACTGCCAACACTTTGCTTACTTACCTTACTGGAGAATGCGGTAAAACACGGTATCAGCCCCAATACTGCCCCCGGCAAAATCACCATTCAAGCGTCAAGATTTGGCGCCCGCTGGCAGCTGAACATCACTAATTCTGTTGGCGCGGCATCCAATAATCAGTGCACCGGCACCGGCCTGGCAAACTGCCGCAAACGCCTGCAACTGATGTTTGGCGAGCAAGCCAGCTTTGTTACCCGGCACGACCACAATCAGTTTATCGTGGCGCTGGAGTTGCCGTATGTCTAATGGCTACAAAACCTTAATTGTTGATGACGAACGCCTGGCCCGCAATGAATTGAAACGGCTGTTACAGGCGCACCCAAATTGCGAGGTGGTAGCAGAAGCGGCCAGCGCCCGCGAGGCATTAACGATATTAGCAGAGCAACATATCGACCTGGTATTTCTGGATATTCAGATGCCGGAAATTACCGGTATCGAGTTAGCCAACGAAATCCCTGCCACAACCCGCTTCGTGTTTGTTACCGCGTATAACGGCTATGCCCTGGATGCCTTTTCGCTCAACGCCGTAGACTACTTGCTAAAACCAGTCGCACCAGAGCGCCTGGCAAAAACCATCGGCCGCCTGCCAGTACCGGATAATACCGCCGGCACAGACCCGACTACCAACTCAGAGCAGCGGAACAATGAGCTGTTTTTACCAGAAAATCACGGCATTTTGCTTAAATTTGGCGATATTAACCGTATAGTTCGTTTGCAGGAGATTTACCGCTTTGCATGCATTGGTAACCACGCAGCCGTTTACACCACTTACGGCAAAAGCTTTATTTATAGCTCGCTGGCCCGGATTGAGCAAAAGCTCGATCCGGCTTTTTTCTTTAAAACCAGCCGGGCTGACATCGTCCGGCTGGATGCCATTGAACATATTGAAACCGGTATCAGTGCCGGCGCTATGCTAGCTGTGCTGCGAGATGGTCAGCAGATAGACGTCAGCCGCCGCCAGGCTCAGCAACTGCGTCAGCATTTTAGCGGTTTTTGAACCAAAACCATATCAGCCGCCGTGCTGCCGATACCATTCTCCCACCATTAAACTGGCTGCCACGCTGACATTTAACGACTCTACCTTGCCGCTACCAGGTATTTGCAATGCGATATCGGCGCTATTGGCAACGGCTTTAGACACCCCGAACATTTCTTCCCCAAACACAATAACCACTTTTTGCGGTAATGCTGTGTTGTATAGTGACTGACCGCCGTGGCTTGAGGTAGTGACTAAACTATATCCTGCGTCTTTGCATAGCTTTAACGCCAGCGGCATATCATCACAACTAAGCGGGCTGATAAACTCACCGCCGCCCTCAGCGGTACGCAGCGCCGCACCTGATTGTAATAACTGTGGCTCACGCATAATAATGCCGGTAACGCCAAAATGAGCACAGGTACGGGCAATAGCGCCTAAATTGTGCGGGTTACCGACACCATCAAGTGCCAGTAAACAATCCTGCCTGGA
The DNA here is from genome assembly GCA_002415085.1 of Arsukibacterium sp. UBA5043. Taxonomy (GTDB): domain Bacteria; phylum Pseudomonadota; class Gammaproteobacteria; order Enterobacterales; family Alteromonadaceae; genus Alishewanella. Next base: position 317,132 of record DIBV01000017.1, read on the forward strand.
TTTGTTCCCAGCAAGATAACTGGCAATGCTGGCAATAGGTTTGCGCTTCACTAACAGGACTATGCCACCATGATGCTGGCTGGCGGCCACTTTCTCCAGCTCGGCATCGTCAACAATATGGTAGGCTTTCTTTGCATTGGCCAGATATTTCATCACATCGGCAAACTTCGGTGCCATTTGTTGTGATATGTACAAGCGGATAATGGCTTCTGGTCGCTGGCTGAACAGCACCCGGCAGGCGTTGTCACCATACACTTTACTTTCTGCTGGCTGGCCCGAGCCCCGGGCGGATTTACCAGCGTCTTTGCTGTTGGTTATGCCAGTGCTTAGGCTGTTTTTCCGACTATTCTGCTCGCTGCTCGTCTTATTCAACGCGGCTTTTTTTAGCCAGGGCTTGCTTAGGGCATTATTCTGGCTATCGTTGCTGCCTTGTTTGGGGTGTCGCTGCGGGTTGCGGCCAGCGCGTTTTGCTTTCTCAGCCATAAAAAATCCTGTGTCAGGCGAAATGGCGCCAATTTTAGCATCGCTATCGTGCTATTACTTGTATTTTTCCGCTACCGCAGTATCCTTGGCGGCATTAAATTAACTGTTAACATATCAGGGCCAGTGCCATATGCTGAGTTACCGCCACAGTTATCATGCCGGCAACCACGCCGATGTCTTAAAACATCTGGTACAGGTAACTATTCTGGATTATCTGCTGCAAAAAGATAAACCACTGTGCTATCACGACACCCATGCCGGTGCCGGGTTATATAGCATGGGTAGTGAGCATTCCCAAAAAACTGCCGAGTATCAGCAAGGCATAGGCCGGCTGTGGCAATACCAGCCAGTATCAGCGCCGCTGGCCCGGTATGTAGCGCTGATAAGCAGCCTGAACCCGGACGGTGAGCTGGCGTTTTACCCTGGTTCACCGAAAATTGCGGCCCTGATGCTGCGCCCGCAAGACACCATTCAGGCTACTGAATTACACCCCAGTGATTTTCCTATTTTGCAAAGCCAGTTTGCCAGGCGCCGATACAGCCGGATCGAAAATATCGATGCGTATGCCGGCTTTAAAGCCATGCTGCCCCCGCTGCCAAAACGCGGCCTGGTATTAATAGATCCGCCTTACGAGCTGAAAACCGAATATACCGATCTGGTCGCAGGCCTCGAAGAAGCCTACCGGCGTTTTCCACAGGCCACTTATGCTATCTGGTATCCGGTGATCGAACGTGAAGCGGTAGAAGCCTTTATTAAGGCCATTGTTGGTACTGGCATTAAAAACCAGCTGCGGATCGAGTTTTGTCCGTTGCCGGATAAAGCCGGTTTCGGCATGAGTGGCAGCGGTATGCTGGTAATTAATCCTCCTTACACCCTGGCGCAGCAAATGCGCGACGCGTTAACCGAGCTGGCGCCTTTGCTTGGGAGCAATAATGTTGCTGACAATAGCCATGGCAATAAAGCGTTTAACACTCATGAGCAAAGTAGTGACAATTTATGGCAGGTCAGCCAGTTGGTAGGAGAATAAACCATGACATTTGCAGCCAGAATAAGCCTTTTTTCAGCAGTATTCGCCCTAAGCGGTCTGGTGTTAATGCTTTTCTCAACCAGCACTCAGGCGTTTGGCCGTGCCGGCCATATGATGATATGCGAGATGAGCTATCAGCTGGTGCAACCGGCGACCCGGGCCAAACTGGACCAGTTAGTTAGCGCAACCCCGTATCAAAACTTCGGCCCGGCCTGCGTCTGGCCAGATGAAGTTCGTTCGCAAGATGAGTTCAGCTGGAGCAAACCGCATCATTATATCAACTTGCAGCGCGGTGAAACGGTCGTTAGCCGCAGCCACTGCCCTGAGGTGGGTTGTGTGGTTTCAGCAATTGAAGATATGCAGCTACGGCTTGGTCAAAATACCGATGACTGGCAGGCATTATTATTTCTTAGCCACTATATCAGCGACCTGCACCAGCCATTGCATGTCAGTTTTGCCGATGATTTAGGGGGTAACCGTACCGCAGTGTATTTTTATGGTAAGCCATCCAATTTACATGGCGTGTGGGACAGCAATATGCTTAGCAAACTGGGTTACGACGAGCCGGCCAAGCAGCAGCAATTGTTTGCCAGCTTAACCGCCAGCCAGCAGCAACAATGGCAGCAAAGCAATGTAATGGACTGGACCAATGAATCAGCCACCATCACCATTGGTTTGTATCAGGATTATCGTCCAGGCATGCTAATTGATGATAACTACCTGACTCAATACCAGGCCGTGCTCGAGCAACGCCTGCTACAAGCCGCCGTGCGCCTGGCGGCCACTCTGGATACGCTGCTGACACCTTAGCCTGTCAGCGGATCCAGCCTTTGCTAAGTTGCCGGAAACTGTCATGATCAGCGCGCTCAAGCCACTCAAATGCCAGCATTTCTTTGCTGATAATCTGACAGCCGGCTTGCTGCATCCGGCTTAGCGCCAGGCGTTTATTATCAGCCGTGCGCGATCCTACGGCTTCCGTTACCACAAAAACCTGATAACCCGCTGCCAGTAAATCCAGCACCGATTGCAGCACGCAAACATGGCTTTCAGTGCCAATAACCACTATTTGCCGCCGGTTCAGTTGCTGCAACCGTTGCACAATTGCCGGCTCGCGGTACGCGCTAAAGTGAATTTTTTCCAGCACTGCGTCATCGGGCAGTAACTCACGTAAGCTTGGCACCGTATGGCCCAGCCCCTGCGGATACTGTTCGGTTGCTAATAGCGGAATATCCAGCTGTAGCGCCACCTGCAATACCCAGGCAGCGGCCTGCTCTACTTGCTTGGTGTCTGAAATTGCCGGTGCCAGCTTTTGCTGAATATCAATCAACAGCACCATACTGTCGGTAGCCTGTAATAACATTAGCGTTCAGATCCTTTCGCCTGAGGGGTTTAATTTGACGCCTGCACGTGCAACGCCCTATCCTTCGATACCTTATCGCCAAATTGCCCGGCAGCGCGCATTAAACCGCTGGGCACTGGCTAACCGCCTTCGCCCCGGGTAAGGCAGCAATAGCCAGTATATGTCCTGTGGGCGCAACCTGTAACTCAACCCACTGTGGTTGCTGCATCGGTTCAATCTGCAGCATGCTGTTCAGCTCCTGCACCAGTTCAATTGCAACATTCAGCTGCATTTTATCGCACATGGTAATTTGCCAGGAATCTGTATGCTGCGTCAGTAAGCCAATCTGGCGCGACATGGCAACACTAAGCTCACCGGCACGCTGCAGTTGCCGCTGCTGTGCCTTAAGGGTTTGCAAACGCAGGGTTTGCAGCTGCTGCTCACTACCCGATTGATCATGTGCCGGTGCCGATGCGCTTAAATGGTGCCATTGCACGGTCGCCGACGCGCTGTTGCTGGCCGCCACGCTGGTGAGTGTTTCAATCTGATAGTAGCTCTGATAAGCACCCGGCAGCTTAGCAGGATTAACCCAGCTGAGCACTAAGACTAAAGCCGCACAACCAAGCGCTAGCTGCGAAAAGTACCACCACGAGCGCCAGTTTCGCTGGCTAGCCGAGTGTTTTGCCTGGCTTAAAATGCCCTGTTTGAGCGTCTCTGGCATCGGTTGCTCAGCTTTCAGTGCCGCATAGCTAGCTTGCAGCCGGCTATTAGCCATGGCGTTATCTGTTGACGCTTGGTCTGTTTCAGGCTTAGACATTATCCTCTCCCATAAGCAGCGCTAAGCGTTCGCGCGCATAACGTAACCGACTTTTAATGGTTTCTGGCAGCTCCCGGGTAATATGGGCAATATCGTCCAGGCTAAATTCCTCCAGCTGCAACAATATGGCTTCACGCTGCAGGGTGGGCAACGCCGCCAGCGCGCCAGCCAGACGCTCTTTTTGCTGTAACAGCGCCAGTTGCTCAGCAATGCCCTCCTGTCCCATCCGTAATGCCTCTACGCTTACCTCACTATCCTTATCAGCGCTTAACTGCCAACGCTGCTGCCTGCGCAACTCATCCACCAATGCATTTCTGGCCAGGGTAAATAACCAGGTTTTAAAGCGGCTTTCTGCCCGGTAACTATGGCGGTTTTCCAGTACCTTTAACCAGCATTGCTGACAGATATCCGCCGCTAGCTGAGCATCGGCCTGGCGTAATAAAAAGTGATATAAATCATCACCGCATTGCATTATCAGCTTATCCAGCCACTGCAGCTGACCACTTTGCTGAAACTGCTGCATCAGCTCATCGGCACAACTGCTGCGGTTAAACCAGCCCGGAAGTATTACCGACCATGCCATAAGCCAACTCCTTCTGTTGGGAATACTGCCCTGATGCCTGATCAGAGCTTAGCCAGCATCCACGCTAAAATCGAGTACTACCTGCAAATTTGTCTGGCGAATCGCTTTACCGTCAACAACTTGCGGTTGATATTTCCAGCGGCGCAATGCTCTTGCCGCTTCGCGTTCAAATACCCCCCGGGGTTCTGCCTGCAATATCTGTACGTCGGTTACCGCACCGCTCTCATCAATGCTGAAACTTAGTTTTACCCAGCCGCTAATGCCATCGCGCAGTGCTGTTACCGGAAAACGCGGCTCAACCCTTACTACCGGTGTTGCCGTGCTATCTCTGCCGCTACCTATAGCAAGATCAGTGGGGCCAATTGCCGGTGGAGTAAGAGTAAATGACGGTCCCGGTAGCGCAACCTTGGTTACCGTTGCCGGCGTTTGTGGTGCCAGCTCGGGCGGTACCACCGGTGGAGGCGGCTCTGGCATTTTTTTAACCACCACGGGCGGGTCTTCCGGATTTCTAAATAGTTCTACCACCGGCAACGGTTTTACTAATGTCCGCTCTGCCAGGGGAGGTTTAATTAACAGGTACATCATGGCAAACAAGCTAAAAGTCACTAAAGCGGCCAGCACAATGCTGCTGATCATCCGGTTAAAGGTAGTAAAAGGGGTTGAGTAAGGTAGTGTTTGCATAGGGTGTCCTCCGTGTTTAACTATTAGACGACGGAGGACTGACCACGGGGTTAATATTTTTTAATTATTTTTGGCGGCGCCGCCTAATTATTACTGGCTTCGCGGCTCAGTTATTAATCGCTCCGCCATTGGGCATGGCACATGGCATCATGTTTTTCGCGGCTCAATAAAATACGGGCTAACACTTTGTCAGGGTTGCCATCCATACCCGTTAAGCCTATCTGCGCTTCATAATGCAGCTCTGGTTCTAAATCCTGCAGTATCAGCTCTACCCATTCAGGCCCGGGGATCACCAAATCAACATAGCCACGTTGCTCATATTGCTGCTGATACTGGTTATAGTCTGCAGCACTCAGATTATCTGGCGCTAACTCTTCAAAAATATCAAACGCATGGTCGCAAAGTTCATCTAACGACCACATTTCTAAATCCTGCATCTGGGTGTCCCGTAACAAGGTTGCTTTCGCTATCGTAAGTGTGACGGCAGTATAGCAAGCCTTTGCTCTGAAAGCTGCCAAGCTGTTACACTGCAGCCGTTTATAATAGCGGATTTCAATATGTATATTTGTCCACTTTGTCGCCAGCCATTACAGTTAACCGACGCTCAGTTGCAGTGTGCCAGCAGGCATAGTTTTGATCTGGCAAAAGAAGGCTATGTCAATTTGCTGCCGGTACAGCATAAAAACTCCAAAGATCCTGGCGATAACAAACAAATGATTGTCGCACGGCGGGCTTTTTTACAAAGTGGCGCATACCAACCTTTGTCAGACGCAATAAATACAGTGCTGGCCGCTGCCGACCCTAGCAGCATACTGGACTCAGGCTGTGGCGAAGGCTATTACAGCGGCCGCTTACAACAGGCGCTAACACCGGCCACTGCAATGTATGGTATTGATATTTCTAAAGCTGCGGTTAAATACGCCGCCCGTCAGTACCCTGCCATTCAATTTGCGGTAGCCAGTGCCTATCAACTCCCTTTTGCCGATAACAGCTTCGATTGGGTGCTGCGGGTTTATGCGCCATCAGATAGCACCGAGTTACAAAGGGTCGTTAAACCACAGGGCAGACTGCTTAGTGTTAACCCCGGGCCAAATCATTTAATTGAAATGAAACAAGCGGTATACCCTGAGGTAAAACTGCACAATGATGCAGTAAAAGAGCAGCCGGGATTCAGCCATGTAAAGCGCCAGCGTCTGTGTTACACGTTACCTATTGCTGAACCCGCGCAGTTGGATAACTTGTTACAAATGGTGCCGCTTGCCTGGAAGTTTAACAGTGAAAACCGGCAGGCTTTTGTCAGTGCAACCCGCTCCATCAGTATCGATTTTCTGCTTGATGTGTATCAGCTAAGTAGCTAAGCGTATCAACACTGGGGCTTGGCAGCCTTATTTACCTTACATTTTGCCAGCGTTGTTTGGTCGTGCTGCTGCAACGCCCCAAACATCGCAGCCCAGAAAGCGGGGGTTAACTCGTTAACCACATTCGACTCGGCATTTAGCAAAATTACCAGCCCCAGCTCACGCTCGCGCGAGTAAGCCAGTTCGGCCCGAAACCCCTGCACCCAGCCACCATGATAAATAAGTTGTTCTGAACCAAACTGATACACCCGCCAGCCCAGTGCATAATGGGCATCGGTTAAATAATTACGCCACTTACTGCGTCGTAGATCGCGGGGGGTTTTTACCCTTTTTTCAATAATTTTATCCAATACGTTTTGCGGCATAACCTGCGGATAATAGCCCAGCTGGGCAATCAGCCAGTGGCTTAAGTCTATCACACTGGCATTGACCCCGGCAGCGGGCGCAAAGCGATAATAGCTTTGGTTAACATTACGTGAGTGCCAGCGTCCTCTGGCCCGAATGTGCGGGCTGGCGCGGTTCTCGTTCAGTAAATACGCCTCTAAACCCACCGAGGCGGTGGGCAACTGCAACGGTTCAAAAATATTTTTCTTTAACAAACTGGCATAATCACTACTGGTAGTCTGACTGATAATAGGTTCAATCAAACTAAACAGCACATTCTGATAACCATAACACTGGCCCGGGTTACACAGCGGGTCAATTTTCTGAAACTGCGGCAATATCCGCTCCGGCACAATATTGGCCTCAATCAGATTATCGTAAGCATTAGGCATTACCCCACTACTTTGCGACAGCAAATGTTCTATTTTCAATTGCGGGTTATAGGCGGCATTTTTAAACGAAAACTCCGGTATATATTGCACCACCGACTCATCCCACCGAAAATGACCCTGCTCTTCCAGCAAACTGGCCAGCCCGGCTGCAAAGGTTTTTGATACCGAAGCAATCCGGAACACCGTAAAAGGATCAACGGCCACATCACCATCAATATCTCTGACACCATAGCCTTTAGCACTGATAATTTTATTCTGATATACCACCGCATAAGCGGCCCCCGGAATACCATGCTCAGCCATTTGCTGATTAAAATACAGATCAAAACTGGCCAGCTCTGTGGCCAGAAGCTCCGGCACAGTCGGCTCTGCAGCCGCATCTGCGACAGGTGCTGCAACCAGGGTGTTAGCAGAGTCTTTAGCGGGCTGCGCCGCCAGTGGTATTAATGTATTCAGCAATACAACAGCTAATAATACTCGAACCAAAATAACCTCAAATGTGTTTACACTGGCTGGCCAGACCATATCTGCGCCAACTTGCCCAAACTGCAAGCAGTAAAATACCAAAACTCAGGCTGCCACCACTATTATCAGTGTTGGTTACTCCACCGCCTGTCCCCGCCGGGTTTATCTGCACCGTTGTATTACTGCTACTTTGGCTGATGCCATCGTCTGCGGTAAAACTAAACACCAGAGTGGTACTGTCAGTAACCATAGACGCGATAAAACTGGCTTGTAAACTGGTGGCGTTGCTTAGTGTCACCGTTGGCCCGGAAAGTTGCAGCCAGCGATAACGTAAAAAATCATTATCACTGTCCGTTGCCGTGGCAGCTAATTGCACGTTGCTGCCCGCTAACGCCGCAATAGTCGCCGGCGTTGACACCTGCGGGCTGCTGTTCGCACACTGGGTGTTTCGCTCCAGGGTGGTTAGGCCTGCCAGCCAGCTGGAAAACGCCAGGTTTCGCGGCGGACACACGCTGGTATTCTGATAACTAAAAGCAGTTAAGCGCGCCAGCTCAATAAAATTCTGCGGCAAGGTACCACTAAAATTGTTATCCGCCAACCAGAGTATCTGCAAATTACTCAGCGCTGCCAGCGCCGACGGTACCGCACCTGACAGTTGATTAGATTCAACAAACAGGCGTTGCAAACCCGCTACCTGGCCAAGGCTGGACGGCAAATTACCACTGAAGTTATTAAACGATAAATCGAGTTGGTTAAGTGCGCTCAGCTCACTGATTGCAGCAGGAATAGCGCCTGAAAAACCATTTTGCCACAGGCTTAACTGTTGTAAGGTTTGCAGTTGCAGCAATACCGCCGGAAAATCGCCTGTCAGGCTGTTAAAACTTAAATCAAGCTCAGTTATTGCCGTTAAGCCGGCCAGGGCTGAGGGGAGCTCGCCAGTCAGGTTATTATTGCTAAGATCCAGTGCCGTGATCTGGCCACTGCTGCAGCTTACACCAGCCCAGTTACAAAGCGAAACTGCAGGTTCAAGCCAGCCCTGGTTATTCAGCCAGCTCTGGCCTAACGTATCATAATACAGCTGTACCAGCGCGTTACACTGGCTTAGCGGCACCACCGGGTTATTCAGCTCAGTGCAATAATCGTCATTGCGGGGCAACACCCTTACCACAGAGTCGGCAAATACCAGCTCGGTGGCATTACCGTCAAAAAACCACTGGCCGGCAAAAATACCATCCCCGGCGTTGTCGCGTTCTCTGAGTAGAATGCTCTCGCCGCTATTGGCAGCAATTACCCGGGGTAAAATACTGCTGCCATCACAATCAATACTCAGCACACTGATATCCAACAAGCCACCCGCCCGTAAATATAGTGTGTCAGAAGCTGGCGAGATCCGTCTGGCTGGCGGTGTCTGACACTCCAGTACCCCGGTATTCGATGGCAGCGTACTGCCAGCACTGCTGGCTAACAGCAATTTGCCACTACTGGTATAGTCGCGGATTAATGGGTCGGTGCTGACTTTACCGGTTAACAGCAACCTGGCACGCAAGGCCTGCCAATCCAGCGCAGGCTCTGCCGCTTTGAGCAGTGCAACAAGCCCGGCGACCATTGGCGCCGCCATCGAGGTACCCGAAACACTGGTGTAGCCATCGTTTAAATCCGTAGTAACAATTGCCGCCCCTGGCGCCGTTACATCTACCCAGTCGCGGCCATAATTACTGAAGCTTGCCTTATTTTGTGCCTGATCGTGGGCGGCAACGCTAATAATGTTTGCTAAATCGTATGCCGCCGGATACAACGGGCTTTGGCTGCCGTTGTTACCCGCACTGGCAATAAACAACATACCGGCTTGCTGATGTCGGGCTATGGCCTCATACAATGCCTGCGACTGTCCAGCGCTACCCCAGGAGTTATTGCTGGCAACGATATTAATATTATGTCGCTGTTTTAATTCCAGCAGATAATCCAGGCAGGCTATCGCATCGCTGACAAAGCCGCTGCCCGTTTCATCTAAAAACTTGCAATGTAATACCTGCAGTTGCCAGTTCACCCCGGCAACCCCTACGGCGTTATTGGTCGTTGCAGCGATAATGCCGCTTATCTGGCTGCCGTGGCCATCCTGATCCGCCGGATCGCTATTATTATTTGCGGTATCAATGCCATAAATATCATCAACATAGCCATTACCGTCATCATCTAAGCCGTTCACCGTTTCTGTCGGGTTACGCCATAAATTGGCTTGTAAATCGGGGTGTTGATAGGCCACACCGGTATCAACTACTGCTACCACCAGCTGTTGATCCCCGGTAGTCTGCTGCCAGAAAGCGGGGGCATTAATGCCTTGCGCCTGGCTTAGGTGCCACTGCAGGTTAAATTGCGGATCATTTGGAATTTGTTGTTTTTTAACAGGATAATCGGGCTCAACATAGCGAACTCCGGGTAATTGCCGGTAGTAACCAATGGCTTGTCGCAGTGGGATACCACTGGCCAGCTCTACCCGAACTAAGCCCGACGGGCCGCGCTGGCCAATAGCATTGCCAATGGGTTCTACCTTGCTGGCATAGTGGCTGATAAACTGAGCACGAACGATATTGGCTTGCTGCTGACTCATTGCCGCATATTCAGTATCGGTAGCAATAATAAGTCTGCTCGGTTGCGCTGCTAATGGCATCATTACAATTGCAGCCATCAGCAACAAGCCGGCTTTAATCAAAAACGTTGGCATAAGCCTACCCCGCTATCTGTTTATTACCTTAATAATAAGCTATACGCCCGAACACATCTATCCGATGCATTAAACGGTGTCGCAGGGGTAAGTAAACAACCTGAGGCAAAGGCTGGATTAGTCACCCAGCGTTGCCTGTTTAAACTAACGCCAGCACCAGTAACCGGATCCAAATCAGCCACAGCACCAGGCAGCCCAACAAAAACACCCGAAAGCGCAGTCGTACATTATTACTGCCAATATGAATAATGGTATGCCAGTACCGCAATGCAACAAATACGCTGCTCATCACTAAAAAAGTTAAATCCGCCAGGCCAAATTGCAGGCAGAACAGTGCACTGAACAAATATAACATCGGCATCTGAAACTGATTGTCAAAATTACGGCTGGTAGCAATCACCTGCTCATTGGCACCGGTTAAATCCATGGTCCTGAACGCACTCATGTTTATTTCTTTGCTCTTTGCCGCTTTGATCCGCCGCCGGCCCATAAAAATCATGACCACACTGGTGAGCAGCACCTGGGCAAATACGGGCAGTAACATCAACTTTTCCATCAGCTTTTCCTGTCAGGTTGTTAAATATCAATATTTTGCTGGCAAAGTATGCCTGCAACCGACGGCAAAGCCAATGCCCCGCGTTATCAATACTGCCAGCCGGCGTTTACAGCCCAGGCTGCTTTGGGTATTCTTAGCCGCCAATTTCAGGACAACTTCAGGAGCCAGGCAATGGCCCAACTCTATTTCTACTATTCGGCGATGAATGCCGGTAAATCGACCTCGTTATTGCAAAGCGCGTATAACTATCAGGAAAGAGGCATGACAGTGGCGATTTACACTGCGGCGCTGGATAATCGCTTTGGCCTTGGCAAAGTCAGTTCGCGTATTGGCCTGGCAATGGATGCATATATCTTTGACCCGGAATTTAATTTTGTTGGCCATGTAAAGCAATTAAAAATGGCCGGCCGCTTAGACTGCATCCTGATAGACGAAGCCCAGTTTCTCAGTAAAGCTCAGGTGCGGGAGCTTACCGATATTGTCGATGAATTACGGATCCCGGTGCTGGCATTTGGCCTGCGTACCGACTTTCTCGGTGAAACCTTTGCCGGCAGCGAAGCACTGCTGGCCTGGGCCGACAAGCTAATTGAGCTTAAAACCATTTGCCACTGCGGCCGTAAGGCCAACTTTGTGGTGCGACTCGATGCCAACGGCAATGCTGCCACAGCAGGCAGTCAGGTACAGATTGGCGGCAACGAAAGTTACGTATCAATGTGCCGTCAGCATTTTAAACAGTTAGTCTGGCAGCAAGCATAGCCCGCTGGCGGTCGGAGCTTCAATTTGCCATCAGCGCTTAATCCGTTATAGTAGTACAAAAACTGATTTAGTAATTTATGGCTGCAACCTCAGACGCATACCCCCATTACTGGGCCATCCTTGACCGACTGCCGATAGCGCTGTTCTACAAAGAGAGTGCTAAAGCAGAGATTTTTGCCAATATGGCCGCGCGCAGTTTGCTTGGCGAAACATTGCCCGATAAACCGCTGAGTCTGCCTCAACTGTCTGATATCAGAATACTGGATCAACACCAAAATAAAGTCAGTCTGTTAAGCAATCCATTGCTAATGGCGTTAGGAGGCACCACGCTGCGCCAGCAGGTTTTGCTCGAAATAAATGGCGCCCCCACCCTGTACATGCTGCAAAGCGACCTTATAAAGCTTCAGTTTAGCCTTGGCAATACCATTATTGTCACCTTGCACCCTTTGCAAAGCCCGGCAAATGCCGGCGCAGCGCATGCCCATCCAACCCCCTTTGCCACACCGTCAGCCGACATTGCAGAGCTGGAAGAGGCCCTGGCATTTGATAAGCTAATGTCACTGATTTCAACCGAACTGATCAATGTCAGCAGTGACGCGCTTGATCAACATATCGAAGATGCGCTGGCGGCACTGGGTGGGTTTTGTCACGCTGACCGCAGTTATATTTTTCAATTCAGCGACAACATAAGTGAAATGAGTAATACCCACGAATGGGTGCGCGATGGCGTCAGCGCTCATAAAGATAATCTGCAGCATATACCCGAGCACGCGCTGCCTTATTTCTTCGAAAAAATTCATCGGGACCATATTTTCGCAGTATCAGATGTCAGCAAGTTACCCGCAGAAGCCGCCAGTGAACGCCAGGAATTCGAGCACGAAGATATTCGCTCAGTATTGTGTATTGCCATGCTGGCCGGCCAAAAACTTATCGGCTTTGTCGGTTGTGACATGGTGGCCCGGCAACGCAACTGGACCAGCAACGATCTGCGCCGGATAAAATTAGTTGGCGAGATGATTGCCAATAGCATTCAAAATGTTAATTACCGGGTATCGTTGCAACAAATTCAACAAGAATTATTAACTGCAAACCAGGAGTTGCAAAAACAGGCTAATCAGGATGGCTTAACCGGCCTGGCTAATCGGCGTAATTTTGATGAGAAACTCACGGAAGAACTCCAGCGTAGTGCGCGTAGCAAGCTGCCGCTGGGTTTAATTTTACTTGATATCGATTTATTTAAGCCTTACAACGACCATTATGGCCACCAGGCAGGTGATGCTGCGCTGCAACAAGTGGCAACGGCGCTTAAAAAAGAAGCGCGGCGCCAGGGCGAAGTGGCGGCGCGATATGGCGGTGAAGAGTTCGCCCTTATCCTGCCTGACAGCGACATCAAGGCATGCCTGGAAGTTGCTGAGCGGGTGCAACAGCATATTGAAGCACTGCAAATACAACATTGCCAATCAGATGTCGCCGACTACCTGACTGTAAGTATCGGCTGCTACAGCATTATCGCCGATAAAAATACCAGCTCTGAACACATGTTAAGTAAAGCAGACCAGGCGCTGTATCAGGCCAAAGCGGCTGGTCGCAATACCATTATCAGCGCCGGTTAACCTCGGCAGGTCGACCGGCAGTCATTCAATCAATAAAACCAGAGCGCGCTTCAGTCATATCAATTAACTTCACCGGCCGGTTTAACGGCTGGCCACCATCGCGGCCAATCGGCACCCAGGGTAAGCGGCCGCGGCCTTTGGCAGGCTTAACAGAAAACAAGTCAAATGGCAGCGATAGATAAAAGCCTTTGGTAAAACTTCCCTCACCATAGTCTTCCGACGGCACATTTGTTATCGCTGCGTAAGCACCAATAATAATGCCGCTGTCAAAGCGCTTGGCAAAATCGACGTTAACGCCCTTATCTTTTGCCAGAAACTGGCCAATATTAAACGTTAAACGGGTATCCGGCAAAAACTCCGGCTGCCAATACAGGTTAATATGGCCGGTGACGGTTTTGTAGTCAAAAAAGTCCAAATCATTCTCAAAAGAGCGCTGGCGCACATAGTTTAAGTCAAAACCAAAGGCAAAATTACTGTCTACCGGCCGGTACAGCAGTTCGGTACCTACGCCGCCAAACATGGTTTCCAGATAACCCCCGTAGGCCTGGACAAACAGATTATCACCCAACTGTTTTTGCCAGTGACCATACGCATTTTCCATGGTTAGTTTACTACGGGTCACATACTCACGCGCATAGGTTCGTACCCGGGGTAGCGGTGTATCCAGCGCATCAACTTTAAAGTTGAACTTATCGAAGTTTTCCAGCAAGGTTAATTTTGCCGCGCCATTAAAACTGAAGTTTTCAGTAAAGCGGTAACCGGCCCCGAGAAATAAGCCCCCTTGATACATGTAAAAAACTTCCGGATTACCAAAACTCTGGATCCAGAAAATCTCTGCCCCGGTATAAAAGCCAGTGTTATAAGGCACATCTGCCAGTGCCATAATATCCGCAGCCGGTGCCTGGCGTATATAAGTCGATCTGATATCAGGCTGCAGCTGCTCGTACGCAGCCGCACTGGCAAATGTTTCCACATCTATTACTTTTTCCAAAAGTGGCAAATTGCCACTGAACTCAACTACTCTAACTCGTTTAATATGCGACGGTAACTGGCTTAGTACCACCCGGCCTAAGCGCTCAGTGGCCTCTTCGTCGTCGCGATAAAACAACTGATGGCCGTACAAAATAAACTCATCATCTGTCATCCTGGAGGTTTTAAGATAAAAACCGGCATTAGATAGCAACTGGCGCAATATAATATTTAAATCTTTAAAATCATCAATCTGCGGTCGCGGTGATGCTACCGGCCGCATCGCCGGCTTAATTTTTGGCTGATCAGTGTTGTTTAAATCCAGCTGATAATGCAGGCCAAAGCCCAGGGTATTGCCACGCTGATAATTTAAATCAAAAGTAAAATCCTGCCACTGATATACCGCGCCAATATTCCAGCGACTATCCTGAATTAATTCACCGGCATAATCTTGTTGGTAGTTATTGCCTTCATATTCCAGTTTTAGCTTTAATGGCCGCCACGGCGTTTGGTATTCAATGCCGCCAAACAGTGACGCCGGACCTTTAAAAAATTTCTGATAGTCTATTTTACCGCCAGAGCCGCTAAAACCAGTAGGCCGGTTGCAAAAACCGTCCCTCAGCTCACAAAACGGGTTAATAGTATTACCTGCTGTACCTAAATAGCCCCAACCCATGCCGATGTGAAAATCCAGTGCCCCCCAGGCTTTACTTAACGCAATATATTCACTTTCAAATAAGCCGGTACCGCCAAAATCATTAAATCCCATAGAAACTTGCGGCAAAAAACTACTTTCTTGGAGCAAGCGAAATTTAACATCCAGCCCTTTATCTTTATATGTCTGATCATTACTAAAGCCGGGAAACGGGCTATACAGTTGTGTCCGCACATCGGTGTAACGGGCAGTAGTTTCCATCCAGTCAAACAATTGAATACTAACCGACCAGAACCGATACTCTTCATTGTCCGTGTAGTTTGCGGTCATGCTACCAGCAGATAACATTCTGGCAGTAGGAGTTTGCAGCAGGCCTACTCCACCGCGCACCATTTGCGACGGGCCTGCACTGCCTTGCTGCCAATGCCCGTCGGCATTAGTTTGCTGCGCTGCCACGCCAGCAGGCAACAATACGAGCGAACTCAATGCCGTGACAATAATATAACCTGAAAATTTCATTCTACTACCCGATGTAAAGCCAGTGCCAGCAAGTTCTGATTAAGCTTTTCAAGCTCGGCGCCGAACCAGCCGCTGGCAAAAGGAATAAATATCTGCGCCCCAGGCATCGCTTCGATATGCAGCTGATTCCATGCCGCCACCCCGGCCTTAATAATCCGACCATCCGGCTGCATAATATAAACAATAGTGCTATCAGCAACATCAGAGCGCTCTATTGCCGACATATAATCGGCAACTGCTGTTGCGCCGCTGTGAGGCATCGCAATGTTCTTTGTTACTGCGCCCCAGAAATGAACCTGTTCAGGGCGCGCAACCAATTGTAATTTATAAAGCCCCGGCTCAAACCGACGGTTAAATGGCACCTGCGCCCGGGCCAAATCATAATCTATCGGTATTACAATCCGCTCGGCCAATCGCCAGTTTTTAACCTGTAGTTGCAAAGTAGCAAGCTCTGTCTGCAATGCCGGTTCAGCCGATTGCTGCAGCTGTGCCAGCTGTTGTAATACCAGTGCTCGCTGTTGTTCAGGTTTAGTGCTGTTTAATTGGGAGCTGCTCAGCTCTGAACTGTTTAGCCGATATAGCTTCGATGCCGGCCAATACCAATTTTGCTGCAATGCAACCGGTGCCAGCACCTCAGTCATGCGGGGCGGATAGTCAAACATAAAACGGGTGTTATTTATATCAATGGTTGTTGTCCCACCAGCGGTTGTGCTAGTCGGCGCCGTTGCATAAATGGTCCCCGAACTCAGACAAGTCAGCAGGCCCAGACCAACATAGAACAAGCTTACTATTTTCATATCGCATCCGCCGCTACAACTTTGTCAGAACGCTGCAACTGCCTGACTACTTCACTAATAAAAGTCAGCTCAAAGGGCTCTGCACCCGGCGCCAGTATTTGCCGGCTTTTTAACACCACGCCGGTTTTAGCATCCAGCCAGAATCGGTTCTGCCACTTATCATCAAACCGGACAAAATTGGTCTCTGCCATATAATGAACATGTTCAGTCAGCAGCATTACATCCAGCTGCTGGTCAAAGAACGCCATTTTTTGGGTGGGGCCATAGTGAAAGGTCGAGCGCAGCGGATAACCATATTCGTTCTGCTGCCAGTCAGCAAGCCGAAGCCAAGTCGTGGCCGCCGATAACTGCAAAGGTTTTTTTAACGGGTCACTGCTGATATTGCTCAGGTGCATCAAGTCGTTTTTCAGGCCGATGGTACGGACAAGTCTGCCATGCTCGGTTATCAGTACCGCCCGGTCTGCCGACACCCACTTCAGCTGTCCTTGCTCTATAAACATCAGTGCCATTGCTACCTGGGGCTGCTTCCCGTGTTTTACGTACAAATAGTCGTGCTTTGCTTCCGTAAAAAAAGAATAGGGCAATAGCACATCTGGTGTTTCAGTAAATGCCAATTGCAGCATATCGGTGTAAGAGCGGTAGGTGCCGGAACAGGACATCAGAAATAGCAAGCAGAAACAACAACCAAGCAACGACAGGTTTTTACCAGGTATCATCTTCCCAACCTTTAAAAATTGCTATATAAACAAAAAAGCCGCCAGAAGGCGGCTTTTAAAAAGCGAAAGCTTAACCTACTGGCTGAACGATAGCAGGATAAGTTACTGTTACCGGCACCACTGTGATGGTATTAGTATTTGTAACAGTACCAGTAACGCTGGCAGTAGCAGTAGCTGTTGCCGTAGTAGTAGAAGAGTTGGTACAAACGCCTGCTACAGGTGCACCGTCGCCTTCATTACACACCAGCTCAAATTCTTGCTCGTCAGGCAGGGTTACACCTGAGTTGTTTGAGATAATGGCCGCTGCAACAGCAGCTGAAACACCCAGCGCCGTCAGGCTGGCAACGGTTAAACCTCCAATACCCGAAACACCAGTACCGCCTGCAGCAGCATTTTGAGCATTCTGAGCATTTACACCGGCCGACAATGCAAGTGCCATAGCGGCAATAACTAATTTTTTCATCATTTGTCCCTCATTCATCAAATTAAAATCCCAGTTGCGGGCAGCTTAAACCAAACAGGCAACAAGCTCAACCAGAATAACCAAAAAATTTACGCTATTTGTTTGGTTTTTAAACCTGCAACCAACGTTTCCGGGGCGTTGTTGTTCACTAAACCCATTGCGGTAATTTGCCGGCCGCTGGCTACGTCACATGCCGCCCTCACCACCAGGTCGCTGGTAGCACAGCTGTAGTTAAATTCGGTCGGTGCACTGCGAATAAGTTCGATAATTTTTTCTACTGCAAACTCTTCACAGGCTTCATCCAGTCGTTGCAGCAAATGCGACATTTCCGGCCAGCTAAGCTTGGCCTCGTCGGCCGCCATTATCCGGCTGTGCTCAGTCTGGCGCACATTTTCACCAATCAGCAGCTCTTCATATAACTTTTCGCCAGGGCGCAGGCCACTGTACTGAATTTCAATATCACCATTGGGGTGAATATCATCTTTCACTTCCAGTCCCATTAAATGGATCATCCGCCTCGCTAAATCGGCTATTTTTACCGGCTCGCCCATATCCAGCACAAATACATCACCGCCTTTACCCATGGCACCGGCCTGGATCACCAGCTGCGCGGCTTCCGGTATGGTCATAAAGTAACGAATAATATCTTTGTGGGTTACCGTTAACGGCCCGCCTTTGCGAATTTGCTCACGAAACAATGGCACCACCGAGCCACTGGAGCCGAGCACATTACCAAAGCGCACCATACAAAAACGAGTACTGCTCTGATACTCCGCCAGCGCCTGTAACACCAGTTCTGCTAAGCGTTTTGATGCACCCATTACATTGGTTGGCCGCACGGCTTTATCGGTTGAAATCAATACAAAGGTGTCAACCTGAGCTTTAATGGCGGCCTCTGCGGTATACCAGGTACCAAATACATTGTTGCGCACCCCTTCCACCACATTATATTCCACCAATGGCACGTGTTTATAAGCTGCAGCATGGTATACGGTATTTACCGCAAAGGTCCGCATTACGGTTTCCAGCCGGCTTTGCCGCTGCACCGTGCCCATTACCGGTATCAACTCTACCTCAAGCTTGTCACGGCAGATAATTGCCGCCAGCTCCTGCTCAATACTGTACAACCCAAACTCAGATAACTCAAACAGCACCAGCATATTCGGCTCATAACGAATAATCTGCCGGCATAACTCAGAACCAATAGAGCCACCGGCGCCGGTTACCATCACCACCTTGCCTTTTATGTCGGCATTCATCAGTTTGCTTTTTGGGGCTACGGCATCACGGCCCAGTAAATCTTCAATTTTAACATCCTGCAGCTCGTCTATCCGCATGGTGCCATCGACTAAATCACTCATTCCCGGAATCGACTGCACCGGTATAGGTAATTCTTCCAGGCTATCCAGCACTTCCCGCCGCCGCGCCCGGCTGGCAGATGGCACCGCTAATAATACCCGGCTGATATTTTTGCTTTTAATCAACGAGCTAATCTGTGACGGTGAGCCAACCGAAATACCTAAAATCGTTGAACGCTGTAAGGTGGTATCATCGTCGATAAACATCACCGGGTGGTATTGCTCACCATTTAAAAGCGCATGGGCTAACTGCCTGCCGGAAGAGCCGGCACCGTATATTAATACCCGCTCTTTATGGCCGTTATTGCGCTGCACTAAAAACATCCGCGCCAGCAAACGCACGCCACCAGAGGTCACCAGAGCCAGCATGGCATAAACGAAAATCAGGTTGCCTTTTTCGCTAACCCCAAAAAAAGCGAATAATAATGCCAGGATTACTGCACTGCTGACAATACCGCTTAACACCGCCCCCAATGCATGTTGACCAATATAACGAATCACTGCCCGGTACAGCCCCAACTTGGTAAAAATAAACAGGGTTACCGGTAAAGTAATGGTAAAGGCCAAAGCAATTTGCGGCACAGAACTCTGCTCACCGCTTTGGGTCAAAAAATACGCCGCCACTATTGACGTAATTAAAAAGCAGATATCAACCACCACTGATACCAGTCTTTTTACTGAACGCGGCAACGCCAGCAACCATCCAAGCATTTAAAACTCCAAAACCGAACCACTGTCTGCTTGCCGCTAACAACCGTGCAGCAAGCTTTACTGACTAAAAAAATGGCCTGATTATAGCATTAGTAACTCATTACAGATAGTTTAAAAGGTTCCACAAGCGACTGCTATTGCTAATTCAGGTAATCTAAGCTGCTCAGCCACTGCTTAAATTCAGCTCCGAGTCGCGGATCCCGCAAGCCATATTCTACAAACGCTTTGACATAGCCCAGTTTATTGCCACAGTCATGACTGCGACCATTAATATGATACGCATTTACCTGTTCCCGCTCCATCAGCATGGCAATGGCATCAGTTAGCTGCACCTCATCATTAGCCCCTACCGGAGTTTTTTGCAGGCATTGCCAGATATTGCCACTAAACACGTACCGCCCTACTACAGCAAGGTTAGAAGGAGCCTGATCGCTGGCCGGCTTTTCAATAATAGCAATCATTTGCTCAGAATTACCGCTGGTCAACTGTCGTTCTGACACATCAACCACCCCATAATTACTCACTTGCTCTATTGCAACCGGTTCCACCATCACCTGGCTTATCCCAGTTTGCTCAAATATTTGCAGCATCTTTGCCAGATTATCAGTTGCCAGATTACTGTCATAACAATCAATAATCACATCAGGCAGCACTACCGCAAATGGCTCCTGGCCAACCAAAGGCAAAGCGCATAATACCGCATGGCCTAACCCTTTGGCCTCGCCCTGCCGTACATGCATTATCGTTACATGTTTCGGGCAAATCGCCTTTACCTCTGCCAGAAGCTGGCGCTTAACCCGCTTTTCCAGTATTGATTCCAGTTCAAAACTTTTATCGAAATGATTTTCGACAGAGTTTTTTGAGGAATGGGTTACCAGCACAATTTCTTTAATGCCGGCAGCAATACACTCATTAACCACATACTGAATAAGCGGTTTATCCACTATCGGCAGCATTTCTTTGGGTATTGCCTTCGTAGCTGGCAACATTCTGGTTCCCAGGCCGGCAACCGGTATTACCACTTTTTTAATTTTCATGCGAAATCCCGTACGCTCTCACCCCGGCCAATGGCGAAATATTTAAAGCCTTTACGTTTCATTCGCTCCGGCTCATACAAGTTACGACCGTCAAAAATTACCGGGCTGTTTAGCTGGCTTTTAATCAACTCAAAATCAGGTGCCTTAAATTGCTGCCAGTCGGTACAAATCAGTAGCGCATCGGCCCCTTTTAAAGCAGCCTCTTTAGTGCCCACCAGGGTTAAATCATCCCGCACCCCGTAAAGTTGCTGAATATCTTCCATTGCCTGCGGGTCATAAGCTTTAATTTCAGCACCGGCTTGCCACAGTAAATCCATTAACACCCTGCTAGGCGCTTCCCGGATATCATTGGTTTTTGGTTTAAAGCTCAGCCCCCACAGCGCAAAAACCTTGCCCTTTAAATTGTCACCAAAATAACTGGTTACCAACCTGTATAAACGGGTTTTTTGGGTGTCATTGACTTTAGCCACCGCCTTTAATAGCGCGACATCATGGCCTGCTTTGTCAGCGGCACGAATTAACGCCGTAACGTCTTTTGGAAAGCAAGAGCCCCCATAACCACAACCCGGATAGATAAAATGATAACCAATGCGCGGATCTGAACCGATACCACGGCGCACGGCTTCTATATCAGCACCAACCAGCTCGGCCACATTAGCCATTTCATTCATAAAAGAGATTTTGGTCGCCAACATGCAGTTTGCTGCATATTTAGTCAGTTCGGCAGAGCGAACATCCATAAACATCATTTTATCCTGGATCCGGTTAAACGGCTCGTATAGCTCCCGCAGAATATCTTTCGGCCGGTCACAGTAGGTGCCAACAATAATCCGATCTGGCCGCATGCAATCGGCAACCGCCACTCCCTCCTTCAGAAACTCAGGGTTAGAGACCACATCAAATTGCAACGCGATGTTTCGCCCCGCTATTACCTCAGTGATCCTGGCTTTTACCTTATCAGCCGTTCCCACTGGCACGGTCGATTTATCAATAATAATTTTAGCAGCGTTCATATGCTGGCCAATAGTTTCTGCTACTGCCAGCACGTACTGTAAATCGGCAGAACCATCCTCTTCAGGTGGTGTGCCCACGGCAATATACTGGACTTCGCCATGCTCTACCCCAGCTTTGGCATCAGTAGTAAAATGCATTCGTCCAGCCTGATAATTGCTGGTCACCAACTGCTCCAGTCCTGCTTCATGTATCGGCATGATGCCATTGGTTAAGTCAGTTATCCGCTGTTCATCTATATCGACACAATATACGTTATGCCCTACTTCAGCCAACACAGCGGCTTGTACCAACCCCACGTAACCAATTCCAAAAACCGTTACTTTCATTAGTCGTCCTTATTTGTACCTGGCCAGTATTAAGATTACACGAAAACAATAATTAAGCAGAAACCTCATCACAAAGATAGTTTGAACAGCGTGGTATGAATGTTAGCTTAATTATTGGCAAATGATTGCATGCTGTTGCAAAAACACCACCACTTGCCTGGCAGCCTGCTCAATAGTCAGCGCTGCCGTTTGCAGGTGAATATCCGGCGATAGTGGCGCTTCATAGGGTGAACTGATACCGGTAAAGTGGGCTATTTCACCGGCGCGGGCTTTTTTATATAAGCCTTTCGGGTCACGCTGTTCACATATCGCCAATGGCGTATCGACAAACACTTCAATAAAGGCATCGCCTGCCAGGGCCTTAGCCTGAGCACGGTCGGCGATAAACGGCGAAATAAAAGCAGTACCAACAATTAAACCGGCATCGAGCATTAAGCGGCTGACTTCAGTAATGCGGCGGATATTTTCTACCCGGGATGCATCATCAAAGCCTAAATCACGGTTCAGGCCGTGACGCACATTATCGCCATCCAGCAAATAAGTATGGCAGCCCAAATCAAATAACATCCGGTCTACCGCGTTAGCGATAGTCGATTTGCCCGAGCCAGACAGCCCGGTATACCACAGTAAGCAAGGCTTATGACCATTAAGCTGTTGCCGCTCATTATGACTTACGGCAGCATTATGCCAGACGATATTGTGGCTCATTGCGGGGGTCCTTCAATGTGTTAAAGTAGAAATAATTTTAAAATGGAAACAGTCTTAAAATGGAAAAACCAGGGGGATCAATAACACACTCAGTATTATATAAGTTAGTGCAACCGGGGCCCCTACCAACACAAAATGTTTTAACTTGTAGTTGCTGGCGTTAAATACCATTAAGTTGGTCTGATAACCATATGGCGTAACAAAGCTGGCCGACGCGGCAAACGCAACGCCCATCACCATCGGCATAATATCCACGCCCATCCCTTTGGCCAGGCTGTAAGCTACCGGAAACATTAATGCTGCAGCGGCATTGTTAGTAATCACTTCCGTAAGCAGATAGGTCAACAGGAAAATACCGATAAACGTTACCATCGGCGCCTGCCCTGCTAAGGCGCTACCGGCGAAATCACTAATATTCTGCGCCAGACCAGTATGGTTCATAGCACTGGCAATACACAAAGCGCTGCTGACAATCAGCCAAATCTCAACCGGAAAGCGGCGCTTTATCTCGTTGATGGTTAAACAGCCACTAAACAACAGCGCAGCCAACAAATAAATAGCGGCAAGCAATAATGAGGTACCACTAAAAACGGTTCCCGCAATCATGGCCACAAAGCCCCACCAGGTTAAGCGCTCGCGCCAGCCACTTAGCATATGTTCTGGTTCAATACCGGATAACAGATAAAAGTTCTTACTAATATTATGGCGGCTGGCGAAGTCAGGGCCGGTGGCCAGCAATAAAAAATCGCCGGCCTTTAATTCAATTTCACCCAACTTGCCATTAACCCTCTCACCTTCGCGCCGCACGGCCACCACTGCGGCATCAAACCGGGCTCTAAAGCCGCTGCTTTTCAGGGTTTTCCCCTTTAGCACCGACTCTTCTTTAATAATCACTTCCGTCAGGTTCTGGGTCGCCAGGCCATTTTCATCAGCGAATAAACTGATACCAGCAAATTGCTTAAGTACGTTTACCTTATGAACATTCCCGGTAAAAATCAGTTTATCGCCAGCTTTTAAAATGTCGTAGCGCGCTACCGGCCGGATAACTTCGCTATCACGAACAATTTCCGTTAAAAACAGCTCGTCTAAATGACGAAGACCCGCCTGCTCCACACTCTGACCAATCAAAGGAGAATCAATATTCAGCTTGGCTTCGAGCAGGTATTCGGTAACCACAACGTCCTGGTTTTTTTCATCCGGCAGCAGATAACTCATGACAAATAATACCAGGCTACCCCCTGCCAATACGCCCAGGCCAACTAAGGTAAAGTCAAAAAAGGCAAAACCCGGCTCACCAGCTTCAACCAGCATTGAGTTAACGATTAGGTTGGTCGAGGTACCGATTAGGGTCAGGGTGCCCCCCATAATAGCGGCATAAGACAAGGGGATCAGTAACTTGGTCGGCGCGACTTTTTTATTAGAGCGCACCGCGTTAAGCATTGCGGCTACAACAGCGGTATTGTTAAGCACTGAAGAGGCCAGCGCCGAAAAACCGATAGTTCTGAGCACAGAGCCGGATACCGAACGGGTAAATAAAAAGCGCGACAAGCGCCGCAATAAACTGGTTTTTTCCAGCGAAAAAGATATCAGTACCAGCAACACCAGTGTGGCTAGCCCCGGATTGGCGGCATTTCTTAGCAGCATGCTGGTGTCAATAAACCCTAATGCCAGCATTGCCAATAACATGGCTGCAAAAATACCGGCCGAGTGAACTGAATAGCGAACAAGTGCCGCTACCAGCAGCACTAACATCAACACCAGCACAATGGCCGGCAGGCTCATTTACGGCCTTTTTGCGACAATTCAGGGAAGTGCTTACGCAGCAGCTGAATCAACTCCAGTTCAAACGAACTCAGACCACTAATTTCCTGCTCTGGTTGCGGTTCCGCTTGGGCCACCAGTGCCGCGTCTACCATACCTGCCGCTACCGTAAGGTTAGTTAAGCGGTCTATTACAATAAAGGCACCGGTTTGCTTATTTTTTAAATAAGCATCAAAAGCCACCGCTTCGGTTAAGTTAATATCCACCAGGCCAATTTCGTTTAAGCCCAGGTTTTGCGCATCTCGCTCTTCCAGAGTATTAACATCAATCCGGTGATGCAACTTAGCCACTTCGCCGCTAACCAGTTTGCAGGCAAACTTAAAGTAGTAATCCCGCTCGGTTTTCAGCGGTTGCTCGTGCATCCAAATCATCTTCGCCCGTAAACGTGACGAGACGTGCGCCAGCACATCCTTTTTCACCAGCATATTGCCGCGGCTAATGTCTATTTCATCATTTAAGGTTAGCGTCACGGCTTGCGGTGCATGCGCCTCAGCCAGCTCACCATCAAAGGTAACGATAGATTTAACCGTAGATATAGTACCAGCAGGTAGAACACGAATGGTATCACCTACTGCCACACTGCCGGCAGCGATAGTGCCGGCAAAGCCACGAAAGTCAGAGTTTGGCCGGCTGACCAGCTGCACCGGAAAGCGAAACTCAGGGCTGTCGGCCGAGGCACTGATTTCCATCGTTTCCAGATATTGCATTAACGTAGAACCGCGGAACCAGCTCAGCTTTTCGCTGGGGTTAACCACATTATCGCCTTCCAGTGCCGAAATCGGCACGAAGCGGATATCCGGAATATCCAGCGAGCCGGCCAGAGTTAAATACTCTTCCTGAATTTCTTTATAGCGCGCCTGTGAGTAGTCCACCAAATCCATTTTATTAATAGCCACAATGACGTGCTTAATACCCAGCAAACTGCAGATAAAACTGTGGCGCCGGGTCTGGGTTTGCACACCTTTGCGGGCATCAACCAGAATAATCGCCACATCGCAAGTCGAGGCACCGGTGGCCATATTGCGGGTATATTGTTCATGGCCCGGGGTGTCGGCAATAATAAACTTACGCTTGTCAGTTGAGAAATACCGATAAGCGACATCAATGGTAATGCCCTGCTCGCGCTCTGACTGCAGGCCGTCCACCAGCAGTGCCAGGTCAACTTTATTGCCCTGGGTACCAGACTTTTTACTGTCTTCGGTAATTGCCGCCAGTTGATCTTCAAAAATCATTTTACTGTCGTGCAGTAAGCGGCCTATTAAGGTACTTTTACCATCATCGACACTGCCGCAGGTAATAAAGCGCAGCAGCTGTTTGTTCTCGTGCTGCTGTAAATAGCTTAAAATATCTTGTTCAATTAAGGCTGAAGCGTGACTCATAGTATTTCACCCGGTACTAAAAGTACCCCTCCATCTTTTTCTTTTCCATCGAGCCACTGCTGTCGTGGTCAATTACCCGGCCCTGGCGCTCTGAGGTTTTGGTCAGTAGCATTTCCTGAATAATATCCGGTAAGGTCGCCGCAGACGACTCGACCGCACCGGTTAACGGGTAGCAGCCCAGGGTGCGAAAACGCACCTGTTTCATCTGCGGTGTTTCGCCCTCTTTTAACGGCATCCGCTCATCATCTACCATAATCAGGGTGCCATCACGCTCGACCACCGGCCGCTCTTTGGCAAAGTACAAATCGGGAATGTCAATATTTTCTAAATAGATATATTGCCAGATATCCAGCTCAGTCCAGTTTGACAGCGGGAACACGCGGATACTTTCGCCTTTATCAACCCGGCCATTAAAGATATTCCAAAGCTCCGGCCGCTGGTTTTTCGGATCCCAGCGATGATGCTTATCGCGAAACGAATACACCCGCTCTTTCGCCCGCGATTTCTCTTCATCACGCCGGGCGCCGCCAAAGGCAGCATCAAACTTATATTTGTCCAGCGCCTGTTTCAGGCTCTGGGTTTTCATAATATCGGTATGTTTGGCGCTACCATGGCTGAACGGGCCAACATGCATCGCCAGCCCTTCAGGGTTAATATGCACCAGTAAATCCAGATCATACTTTTTGGCAATGGTATCGCGAAAGGCGATCATTTCCTTGAATTTCCAGGTGGTGTCAACATGCAGCAGCGGAAACGGAATTTTACCCGGATAAAAGGCTTTCCGGGCCAGGTGCAGCAATACAGAAGAGTCTTTTCCTACCGAGTACAGCATAACCGGATTATCAAACTCGGCGGCCACTTCCCGGAAAATCTGGATAGATTCGTTTTCCAGCGCTTTGAGGTGGGTCATTCCCTTATTCTGCATAGCGTTTTGTGCAGGGTTTTGCGAAGGCGTTTGCATAAATCACTCCTGTTGATTCGTGGCCATAGCTTACAGAAATAGTCATTGCAGTACCAGATATCAACTAACGATAAACCACCGGCAGTGGCAAATAAAAGCAGCGGTGTAGACGGCTGCAACGGTGCAAATATACCGCTGAGTACAGGCAGGGTTCAAGGAACGGTTTGGTATAAGATATAGCACCGCGCTTAAAAGCAAAAAAAAGGGTCTGAGTGAATAAATTATTCACTCAGACCCTTTTTACCATCTGAAAGCTATTTGCTTAAAAAAGGCCGGCTCGGTTCAGCAATTAACCACTCTGGCACCACATCACCGTAGGTCAACGCAACGCCAGCTCGCAGCCAGGCGCCTTTTTTAAGTATCGACGTGCCGGCCATTACCGCGCCGGTACCCAGGTGGCTATAATCTTCCATTACCGAATCATGGTCTGCCACTGCGTTGGGGTTAAGAATACAGCCGCTACCAACACTGGCATGCGCGCCAATTATTGCCCCGGCCATTACCAACGTGCCAGCTCCAACTTCAGCTCGCTCACTGACAAAAGCCCTGGGGTGGTAAATGTTTACAATCTTTGCGCCAAGCTTAGCTAAGCTGTCAAGCTTTTCATTACGCACCTTATTATTACCTATAGCCACCACAAAACCATCATAGGCAGACATAAGCTCTGGCAAGTCGTTACTATGGCCAACAACATTATAGCCAGAAGGCAATTTGTGGTCCGGGTAGCTGTCATCGACAAAATCAACCTTACTCCATTCCCCAGACAAATAAGCAGCTTCGGCTACTGTCCTGCCAAAACCACCGACACCAACAATAAGTAGAGCTGACTGACTCATAACGTGTACTCCAGCTTAAAAAAAGGGTCAGAGTGAATAAACTATTCACTCTGACCCTTTTTTCTGTTCAATTAATTACGTTTTATAATTTTCAATAATGTATCTAATATAATTTTGATATCAGTAACAACACCATGCTTACGGACATACTCTACGTAGTAACGCTGTTTAACCGGCAGTATATGGTCTATGTAGGCCTGTCTCGGGTCGGGGTAATTAGCTAAAATTTCGTTTTCATCAACCATTTCAATTGAAGCGCGATCGGTTATCCCCGGGCGCACAGACAACACCTCTTTTCGAACACTGTCAGGATAACAGTCAATAAATTCCTGTACTTCCGGCCGTGGCCCTACCAAACTCATTTTGCCAGTCACCACATCAATTAACTGTGGTAATTCGTCAATTTTTGATTTGCGCAAAAAATGGCCAGAGCGGGTAATCCTGCTATCTTTACCGACCGTCAATCGGCCTGATGTTTCCGCATTAACCCGCATGGTTCTGAATTTATGGATCCGGAATTCTTTACCGAAGCGTCCAACTCGTTGTTGGCGGAAGAATACCGGACCGGGTGAGTCCAGTTTAATCCAGATGGCGATTACAATAAGTAATGGCAGCAATAACAATAAGCCAACTGTCGCAAAAACGATATCAAACAGCCGTTTAAGCATGTCTTAACACCTGCCTCACTGCGGCAATTACTCTGGCCTGATCATCAGCGGTCATCTTGGTATACAAAGGCAATGAAACTTCTTGCTCAAAAATACGCTGCGCGACCGGAAACATTTCCGGTGTCAATTTATAGGTATCACGCCAGTATGGGTGTAAATGCAATGGAATAAAGTGCACCGAACAGCCAATACCTAATTCAGCCATTTGTTCAATAAATTTACCGCGCTCCACGCCCGCTTCCGGTTTTATTTTTAAAGGATACAAATGCCAGGCATGAATATCATCCCCTGGGGCTGTTGCCGGTAATTCCACAGGTAAATCAGCCAACGCTTCATGATAAACCGCTGCCATTTGTTCACGCTTAATCTGAAAGTCAGGCAAGCGCTTTAACTGATGAATACCAATAGCGGCAGCAATATCTGGCATGTTGTATTTAAAACCCGGTGCCACTACTTCGTAAAACCAGGCAGGCTTTGTTGAAACATAGCGATCAAAGGCATCGCGACTTATCCCATGCAACCGCATTACTTTACAACGCTTGGCAAGTTCGGCATTACGGGTAACAACCATACCTCCCTCGCCGGTAGTCATGGTTTTATTAGCATAAAAACTAAAAACCGTAATATCACTTTCAAGGGCACCAATCATTTTCCCTTTATAACGGGTTGGTAAAGCATGAGCGGCATCTTCTACCACTTTTATGTCGTGCTTTTTGGCGAGCGCAATAATCGGGTCCATATCGCACGCAAGGCCAGCAAAATGTACTGGCATAACCGCTTTGGTTTTGTCCGTAATTGCTGCAGCAAAGGTATCAACTGTCATATTAAACGTATGGGCATCGACATCAACCATTACCGGTGTCGCGCCAAGGTAACGGACAATTTCAGCAGTGGCGGTGAAGGTGTAAGTTGGTACTATTACTTCATCACCAGGCCCTACTCCAACCGCCTCAAGTGCCAGATGCAAACCAGAAGTTGCAGAGTTGACAGCAATAGACTCCAGCTCAGAGTCACCTAAGAAAATACTGAAATCAGCTTCAAACTGTTTAGCTTTAGGCCCGGTAGTAATCCAGCCAGATCGCAGAGAATGAGCAACTTCGTTGATTTCCTCTTCACCAATTTCCGGCAAAGCGAATGGAAGAAATTTATTTGCTGACATAGAGCCTCAAAACATTAGAAATATTTAATTAAACGCAACATTTGCCGGCCGTCCGGCTGGGTAAACTCACTTTCAATCTGATAACCAGCCCGCTGATAAAAAGCTACTACGTTATCGTTGCCAAATTTATCAGTTGTTAAAAAAAGTGCTGGCAACTCGGCCGCTTTTACTTGTTGTTCATAATCAGCCAGCAACGCTTTACCAACCGCTTTACCTGCCATGTCGGGCGAAACAGCAATACTGCTTAGCAACGCGACATCTGACAAACTTGCTGGCCGATCACCTTTATAAAAAGCAGCATAATAAAGCTTTTTTACAACAATTACCGGGTTTTTCAGCATGCCTGGAATGGCCCTTAGCAAAAAACTAAACCACTTATCTTTACGCAACTGTGAAAAAAACAGTTGCGGAGCACTCGTCCCGGCTGCAAATCCAACAATAGTGTTTTCCGAAGATACAGCCACCCGCAAAATGCCATGCTGGCGATGTAAAAAAGCACGGTACAAACCACGAAGAAATGATGGGCCTAACATGGTTAGAAAAAAACCGTTAAAAGCAGCCAGATGCACCGCCACTATCGCGTCCACGTCCTGTTCTGTCGCCTGACGTATATCCATATCAATTTACTGCCTTGTTAATTACATCATCTAACTTTGCATAATTTGTGGATGCAGAAAGTTGCTTCAGATAAAAACGGCGGGCATTAGCTCCCATTTCAGGCCACCTGGCGCGCTGTGCCAGCAAAGTTTCAATTGCATCGGTAATGCTGGCAACATTTTGAGGCTCTGCTATCTCACCAGCTTTAGCCTCGCTAATTAACTGGTTTGCCTCACCGCCAACGGCCATTAGCAACGGTTTACCCATTGCTAAAGAAGACTGGGTCTTAGAGGGAATCGTTATCCTGAATAAAGGGTCTTCACGCAGATGCACGACTAAAATATCAGCCTGTTTTAACACACCAATAATTTTGGCCGCCGGCACATAATCACCAATTATCACGTTATCAATAGCGCGCCTGGCAATATATTGTTGTAACTCTTCCTTTTCAACCCCGCCACCAATTAACGTCAGCACAACGTGTCTTTTATCAAAGTTAGCAACTGCATCAATGACCGATTTCAAGGACTGAGCCGCGCCCATATTACCTGCATACAAAAAATTGGCCGGACCATAAACATCAGGTATCACATTACCAGGCTCGGCCAATACTTCAGAAATTCTTAATTCTTCAGGGCACCAGTTATAAACCAGATTAAGCTTTTCTGCCGCAACCCCCCGTGCAACTAACGCCTGGCGGAATCCTTCCGAGAGCACCACAATCTGTGATGCTTTACGATAAACCAGCCTACACCAGCGGTCGACCAGTCTTAGTAATAGGCCATCCTGATTCATACCGGTTGCCGCCAGCGCGTCTGGCCATAGATCCTGTACATCAGTTACAAATGGCACACCTCGAAGCGCACGCATTAGTATACCAATAACACCAGTGGTCGATTGCGGATGATAGGTATAAACCAAATCTGGCTTTTTTTGAAATAGCACAGCGGCTAGTGCCATAAAGGTATAGCTCAGATAACTGGCAGCCCGGGATAACTTTGACTTAGAATGCGAAATATGAGACCACAGCCGAGTTACTTTGACGCCGTCTATCATCTCAGTACTACGCAACTTTACTTTATAACCATCAAATACTTTACCCGTTGGATAGTTAGGGAAAGTTGTCAAAACTTCAACCTCATGCCCCTGGGCCACCCAATGTTTCATCAGTGCCAACCCTTTAATGGAATACTCAGGATCGAATAGCTGACTGATAAACAAAATTCGCATTAATACTGCTTCCAGACCACCCGCATTACATAGTCACGGTAACTGTGGACTATCCGCACTACCTTGTCAGAGACATTAGGCATGCTGTAATCGTAAACGGGCCGTAATAGCCGCTCAGTACCACCAGGCTGAGAATCCAATATGTTTAGAGCCTGAAACACACGCTCTACTTCCAGGCCTGTCATCATTACCGATGCTTCTTCAAATGCCTCAGGTCGCTCATGCGCTTCGCGAATATTCAGCGCCGGGAAGTTCATAATCGACGACTCTTCACTAATAGTACCGCTGTCAGACAAGACGGCTTTGGCAGATTTTTGCAGTTTGTTGTAGTCATGAAAGCCCAACGGTTTTAGCAACTGTACAAGCGGGTTAAAACTGATGCCCTGCTCTTCAATACGTTTACGGGTACGCGGGTGGGTGGAAACAATAACTGGATAACCATACTTGTCGGCCAGGCCATTTAAAATAGCGGCTAACTTGTGCAGGTTCTTTGGTGAATCTACGTTTTCTTCACGATGCGCACTAATGACAAAAAACTCACGCTCCGTTAACGCCAAACGCGATAACACATCCGAGCCATCAATTTGCGGCATATAATGGTTCAGTACCTCAAACATCGGGCTACCGGTTTTAATCACCCGATCGGCCGGTATACCTTCTGCCAGCAAATAATCACGGGCAATAGTGCTATAGGTCAGGTTTATATCGGCGGTATGATCAACTATCCGGCGGTTAATTTCTTCAGGCACCCGCATATCATAACAGCGGTTACCGGCTTCCATATGAAAGGTAGGGATTTTACGACGTTTCGCCGGGATCACCGCCATACAGCTATTGGTGTCACCCAGAACCAGCATGGCATCGGGATTGATCTCTGCCAGTGCTTTATCCACCGCAATAATGACATTACCTATGGTTTCTGCACCACTACCACCAGCGGCGTTTAAAAAATAATCAGGCTTACGGATCCCCAGGTCGTCAAAGAACACCTGGTTTAGCTCGAAATCATAATTCTGGCCGGTATGGACAATAATATGTTCGCAGTGCTTATCCAGTGCTGCCAATACGCGCGATAAACGGATAATTTCCGGCCGGGTGCCGACTACGGTTACAACTTTTAGTTTACTCATTTTTTTATACCTTGTAAGCCACTGTATCGGGCCGCTCCCGGTCAAAGTTTTCATTTGCCCACAGCATTACTACTAATTCATCATCACCAATATTTGTAACGTCATGTGACC
This sequence comes from Arsukibacterium sp. UBA5043, assembly GCA_002415085.1. Taxonomy (GTDB): domain Bacteria; phylum Pseudomonadota; class Gammaproteobacteria; order Enterobacterales; family Alteromonadaceae; genus Alishewanella. The sequence continues at coordinate 349,473 of DIBV01000017.1, forward strand.
AGCCAGGCACTGTCTCAACCACTTCAGGCTTGTCACCAGACGTTACAATTTCAATCACTTCATCTGTAACAATATGTCTGAAACCAAAACGAGCAATGCCCTTAATAACTAAAAATTTCTCGGTCTTGACATGGTGATAATGACCGCCTCGGGTAATACCGGGGTGTGCGGTAAAAAAAGAAAACTGACCAGAGTCACGTGTTTTAAGCATCTCTACAAAACAGCCGCGTTGATCTTCATGCTTTGTCAGATCATAATTAAATTTATCTGGTGAAATATAACTTATATACGTCGCATAAAGCACCCTGGTAAAACCGTCACCGACAGGCTCAGTGATCAGGTTCTCCCTACTATCACGGAATTTATACAGTTGCTCAACTAACTCACCTAGTGTCACTTTATAAACCGGTTCTACATTTACATAGAGTTTATCTTCTGGTCTTTTGTAAAGCATTTCTACGAAGGAGCTAACCACAGAACCAATATGTACCAGTGATAATTCTGTCGCCGGGTTATTAACCTGAATAGGTAAACCACGGCTAATATTATGACAAAAAGTTGCTACCGCAGAGTTATAGTTAGGCTTGCACCATTTACCAAACACATTTGGCAAGCGATAGATATACACTTTATTGCCTGTTTGCAAATGTAAATTTAGTAAATGCATCTCAGCTTGCAGTTTACTTTTGCCATAGGCATTAAGCCGCTCGGCCTGAGTTGAAGAGCTAAGCACTATAGGTATCTTACGGCCAGAGTTCTTAATCGCTTCACATAAGGCGGCTGTTAAATCAGCATTGCCAATAGCAAACTCATTATCGTCAACAGGCCTGTTAATACCAGCAAGGTGAAATATAAATTCAGCTTGGTTGACGAGTGCCTGAAGTTGCTCAGTAGACGTGTTTCGGGTAAATTTAAGCAACTCTATATTGGCATTACGCATTAGGCTAATACATAGGTTTTTACCAATAAAGCCATCTGCGCCGGTTACTAAAACTTTCATTTGTTAGTCCTCTGCTGTCGCCTGTTCGCCGCGGGCTATCGCCTGTATAAAATCTAACTTTAGTAATAGTTTCTTCATACCTGCAACATCCAGCCGCTCGGTATTATGCGAATTATAATCTTCCAGCTCACTGATTTTCTGATCGCCCTGGTCAAAAAACTTACCATAATTCAAATCGCGATTATCTGGTGGCACCCGATAATATTCACCCATATCTATAGCGCAAGCCATTTCTTCGCGGCTTAACAGGGCTTCATATAGTTTTTCACCATGGCGGGTGCCAATAATATTGACCGGATGGTCTTCGGTATTCATCAGTTGCAATAACGCCTTGGTCAGCACTTCTATAGTGGCTGCGGGGGCCTTTTGCACAAAAATATCACCGTTATCACCGTGCTCAAAGGCGTAAAGTACTAAATCGACGGCATCTTCAAGCGTCATCATAAAACGGGTCATTTCAGGATCGGTGATAGTTATAGGCTTACCGGCCCGAACCAGGTCCACAAATAACGGAATAACTGAGCCGCGCGAGGCCATCACATTACCGTAGCGCGTACCACAAATAACCGTTTTAGCCGGGTCCAGGTTGCGGGCCTTAGCGACCATCACCTTTTCCATCATGGCTTTAGATATACCCATAGCATTAATCGGATAAACTGCTTTGTCGGTACTCAAACACACAACCCGCGAGACACCGTTAACAATGGCAGCTTCTAATACATTTTCGGTACCAATAACGTTAGTTTTTACCGCTTCCATTGGGTAAAACTCGCAACTGGGTACTTGCTTTAGCGCAGCTGCGTGGTAAATAAAATCTACGCCACGGGTCGCATTTAACACACTGTTATAATCGCGGACATCACCGATATAAAACTTAAGTTTTGGATGATTATACTTTTTACGCATATCATCCTGTTTCTTTTCATCCCGACTAAATATACGGATTTCACCGATATCAGTTTCCAAAAAACGATTTAGAACTGCATTCCCAAAAGAACCAGTTCCTCCAGTTATTAATAGAGATTTACCTGAAAAAACCATTATTACACCCTAATCCTTTTATCTTCAAAAAACCATAAAATAAGCATTGCAAAAAAATACGAGATTGTATCGATAAAACCAAAAACCTGATTATTTGCAGGAATAAATATGAAAAAAATAACAAGCAATGGCATCAAAGCAGAACCGTAAAAACTCTTTTGATAAATAATTGAGCACCAAACTCTAGAAAGTAAGAACCCAAATAAAAACATCACCAACGACACACCTACAAAACTAACATCATTAGCCACTTGACCATAAAAACTATGCCACATAGCCTTCTCATCCCAAAATGATGAAACTCTCGCCTGAAATGTTAAATCTGATACATCAATACCGAAAATTATCAAAAGTTGGTTCTGTAGAAAGTGGGAGCTACCAAAGCCATACGTCCATATCCAATCTTGGCCAAGGGCCAGAGAAAAACCGTAATATCCCTGTACCAAATATGAAGATATCCAGACCAACGAATATAAGTAAAAACCGTAAAATGAATCAAGAGCAGGAGTTAGAATATTAATAGATATATCACCTAGTGGTGATATATTATTAAAAAACTCAAAGCCGCCTCCCCTAAGGGACATTATATAACCGAAAAAACCTACTGGTATGAGAAGAACAAAAAATAACATCACTAAAACACGAAGCATTCTGACTTCGCCACGCATTAACTTAACAAAAAAAAGAGAAACAAAACTGAAAATAATAAAGTAAAATAAAATACTGTTAATACCACCGGCTAGAGATGGAGACACGAACAGAAAGCAATAGATAAAAAACAAAACCTTTTTAACTAAACTTAGATATTTCCAAAAGTAAATCGCGTAAAAAATAAAAAGAAATTTAAAGAACATAAAAAAAACTGAAGTAACGTTGATAAGCCTAGATGTACTATAAAGTCCAGAATTTATTATCTCTAGCCTTTCTATGTATACCTCAGCAGGAGAGCTTATACCTCTTGCTACCTGCGCAAAAATATCAACAGGGATTAACGATGTTCCCAACATTACATTTTTATAAGTTATGAGACACGCCAGAGTTGCAAAAGCAAAAATAAAGTAAAACCTTAAATTATCAAATGAAAAATTAAGACGACAAACATCTTTGCTATAACCAACACTCGCCAGATAGTAACCAACAATGAAAGACACATGATACAACAACATCAAAATAACGAAAACTTCAAAATTATGTACTTTAAAACTCAGGGGACCAAAGAAAAATATTAGAAGCGTTGAAATCAAATAAAACTCAACAACAAAAAGTGGTATAAATTTCTTTGACAACATCAGCCTGGCCCAGACATAAAGTCGTCAGCACGCCTCTTGATTTTGTCAAGATGCGAATTATGTAGAGAAATATCCGGAGAAAAATTTTTTCTGTATAAAAAAATATTTTTCAAGTTAAATAAAGATCTGATAGAAAATATGTAAAAAGAAAGGTTAAAAATCTTATTTAGATACCGATTTGATAAATTAAAAAGCCATGCTCGATTTATCAAAACCAACTTTTCGAAATAACTATTAGAACTAGATATAAGATAATTATAAATATTTAACTTATCTTGCACGAATCTTTTATTCGCAACTATATACACAGAGCCTGAAGTTCTTCTGTAATAAACAAAAACCTTGTTAACTAATTTAAAATCAGAATCTGGCGACACTTCAGAAATGGCTATTTGTATTGGCCAGTCTTCAACTACATCATATTCACTTAAAAAGTTCAAAACATGATTAGAAACCATTAGCTCTTTTTTATAAATTATATTCGGCGCATTATTAACACTTAAATATTTAAACCTTTGCAGTAAAGGCCTGCCTTCGTAACAATACTGACTGGAAACCATCCCATAAAACTCACTTAAATTAAGATAGAGTTTTCTGTCGGAAAAATGCAGAGGAACCCCGGACACAATAGACGAGGAGTTAAAACTAAATGCGTGCGCAAAGATATTTTCAAAAGAATAAATGTCATCACCAGCAGTCATTTTAAAACTGTCAACATCACTTCGAAGAACTTTAATCATATTGACAATGCTTTTACAAGTGCCAATATTCTCCGGATTGTATAATTTATCAACATTTCTAAATAATGTAGAGTTACTCTCAAGCCATCTGTCTATAAGAAGTTTGCTTGAATCCCGAGAACAGTCATCGTTGATGACAATATCAAAAGTTATATTAGCCCCATGGTTTTCTATTAAGTACTTTATACTTTCAAGATGTTCAATAATGTAGTGCTCGTGATTAAAAACCAGAACAAAAAATGCAAATTTTCCATTACTTTCGCGCATTAAACTTTGCCTTAAAGTAAGAGTAAAATACCCGTAAAGATTTAAATCCTACCATCTTATAACCGGTATATAAAAATTGTAACTTCCACATCAGGCTACGAGACTCATCAATAGCGTCTTCCGAGAAACCCCTCTCAGCTGTATCAATATCCAACTGGTATTTAGCTAATTTATCAGTCACTACAGATTTTACCCATCTCCCTCTATAAATAGCACCACCTTTACTATAATTGTAAGGATATATATCAGGGCTTCCGCTCTTTACTGAAAAAAAACGTTTGCCGTCACCAAACGTCCTGTAGCTACCAAAAAGCTCCCAAGCCCATGGATTATCATTTACTCCGGTGTATTTAATAAGGTCAGCTTTCCTCCATATTGCAGGTGAAGAGTTTAACCTGTAATCACTATAATCCTTCAATTCTACAATGCAATCATCAAAACTAGAAACCGAAGTTGGTTCTACATTTGTGTCAACAAGATAAATTGAAGCTATTTCAGGATGAGCTTTCATTACGTCAATTAGCTGCCCGATCTTTAGATTGCTGACATGCTTTTCAAGAATGAAATCATCAAAAGTCAGTAAAACATAATCTGTTTCGACAACTGAAAGCGCTGTTAACAATCTGTGGCCCCAGGAATTATGAACACCAGGTTCATAATTACTTACTTTTACTGGAAATTTATAATCAGTTTTTTTCTCAGTATTAATCACAATGGGATAAGGACAGGAAGGCCAATAATCATAAAAAGCAGCAAAGAAAAGTGATAAAACATCAGAATATGAATCACAAGTACATACAACAACTGTTAAATCTGAGTTCAAAACAGTTTTATTAGTCGCGTTCATAATTTACCGCCAGCCATTTTTTTAAATTTGTCATTTTGAGATATCAGTTGATTATAGGTACCAAAAGCAACAACTTTACCGGCTTCAATGTAATATATTTGATCACAATTGCGTATTGTGTTAAATCGATGGGCTATCATTACAATCGTTTTAAGCCCTGCCATATTAGCAATTGACTGCATGATCTGCTCTTCCGTTACGCCATCAAGCGCACTGGTTGCTTCATCAAAAAATAGATAATCAGCGTTATTATATAGAGCTCTCGCTATAGCTATTCTCTGGCGCTGACCACCTGATATCTGTACGCCCTTTTCTCCAACTTTTGTATCGAAACCTTCAGGGAGAGACATTATCCAGTCAGTAAGTTGAGCCATGTCTGTTGCACTGCGCAACTGAACCATGTCAATATCTGATGTTTTCAAACCAAATGCGATATTTTCACTTATAGTTCCATCTTTAATTAAAGACATTTGTGACACGTAGCCTATACCGTTCCTCCAAAGTCTTAAGTTATGTTTGTTTAATTCACTATCACCAATTAATAACTTCCCAGAATCAATCGACAACGAACCTATAAGAATATCAAGTAAAGTTGATTTTCCTGAACCAGAGGGGCCGACGATGCCAATAGTGGATTTAAGAGGAATTTCTAAAGATATATTATCTAACGTATTATTTTCACTGCCTTTATATCTAAAAGATATATTTTCAAGCTTTAAAGAACCAACTAATTTATCATCTGAGAAAGACTCAATAGGTTTATCTTTTCCTGTGTTTGCGTTTCGCAAATCGTCTTCAAGAGATCTAAATGCAGATATGTTACTTCTCAATTGTGCGGCACCGCTGTATACCTGCTGAAAAGACGGAAGCAACTTAAACGCAGCTATACCAAAAACACCCAGTATTGGCAAAACAGAAGACAAATCAGAATCATACGTTTTTAAAAGCAACAAAATTAAAGCAACCATTGAACTATATACTACGAACTCCATAAAGTATCGAGGCATATTATATAAACTATTGCTTGAACCATATGAGGCTGCGAAAACTTTACCGCTTTTCTCAAATTCTCTAATAAAATAATGCTCTCTTCCAAGTATTTGCAGCTCTTTTATTGCGCCGAACCCTTCATTCATCAATGTGAATCGCTTTCTGGAATATTCACTTATTAATTTACCATTAACTGCCAGTCTATTTTTCACTATCGAGAAAAGGATAAAATATGCGACGCACAATACTGTTACACCGACTATCGCAACCATTGGATTGTATATAAAAACAAAAATAGATATAAAAAGAATGGTTGCTAATCTTGCATTTATTTGGACAAGCGGCTGCAAAACATTGTCGGTTACACGGTTTACTTCTGTCGCAATTTTCTTTACGAGGTTAGCGCTATTGATGGTTGTATAATGTTGATAGTCCATCCGAATGTAATGTTCATAAAGCCGGTCTCCAAACTCTGAACCTACATTCGCAGCATACATTGACAACTTCCAGATTGTCACTATAGACGTTATAGCAGCTGAAAACATCAGTACAAGTACGCCTAGCCCTACATAAAATAAAAATTCAATATTATTAGTTGCTCCTGAAATAATGTACAACTTGTTAATTATTAAATTTGACTCTACCAAGTCAATATTACCAACAATGGCCATAAATGGGCCAATAGAAAGCACAGATAAAACTTCGAATATTGCCGAAATAATTACTAGCACTTGCAGTACATACAACTTTTTCCTTTGTTCAGGCGTCATTACCTGAATCAGATTTTTTATTAGATTTAACATTTGAAATTATTTACACATTTTATAACCATTAATACATCTTCAGCAGACATAACAGGGCTAATCGGTAAACTAAGTACCTCGTTATGAATATCAGTAGTAATTGGCAAATCTAAATTTGCTAAACTTCGATACGCTTGTTGCTTGTGCGGGGGGATTGGATAGTGAATAACCGTTTGAATTCCTGACTCCAACAAATGTTGCTGTAACGCCAGACGGTTCTTAGTCCTGACTACAAAAAGATGAAAAACATGATGACTTAAGTTCTCCACAGTGAGATCAACATCTATCGGTAAACAAATTGCCGAGTTATTTATACCGTTCGCATAAGCGATTGCAATCTCCCGACGACGCTGCATCTCAATATTTAAGTACTTTAGTTTCACTCTCAGTAAAGCTGCTTGCATTTCATCTAAGCGGCTGTTGACACCTTGATACAGGTTTTCGTATTTTTTGTGGCTGCCGTAGTTTGCCAGGGCACGAACAGTGATCGCCAATTCGTCGTCGTTGGTCGTTACGGCGCCAGCATCACCCAATGCTCCCAGATTCTTTCCCGGATAAAAGCTAAACCCTGAGGCATGCCCCCAGTTGCCGGCTTTTTTGCCTTCTACTTCTGCACCATGCGCTTGAGCAGAATCCTCTAACACCAGCAGATTATGATCTGTTGCAATAGACATAATTGCAGGCATGTCAGCTAACTGACCATACAAGTGCACAGCAAGAATAGCTTTTGTTTTGTCAGTGATCGCTGAACGAATATTATCAGGACAAATATTGAAAGTTAGAGGATCGGGCTCGACCAAGACTGGTTTTAACCTATTTTCAGTGATGGCGAGAATGCTGGCTATATAGGTATTTGCCGGGACAATTATTTCATCACCGTCTTTTAGCTTACCTAGTTCTTTCCAGGCACGAAAGACTAGAATTAGTGCATCCAGTCCATTTGCTACACCAATACAGTGCCTAGCACCACAATAGTCTGCAAAATTTCGTTCGAATTCTTTAACCTCTTCACCCTGAATGTACCAACCTGAATCGATTACACGGGTAGCAGCGGCTATCATTTCTTCACGATAAACTGAGTTTACCTGCTTTAAACCTAAAAATGGGATCATTCTAAAAACCTGATAATTTTTGCGGGATTTCCAACTACTACCGCTTTAGCTGGAACATCTTTAGTTACAACGGAGCCAGCGCCTATCATAGCTGACTCACCTATAGTTACACCGGGCAGTATTGTTGAATTCGCACCAATACTTGCAAAATCATTTACCTTTATACCAGTAAAGTTTTCTGGGTATTCTTTTGATCTAGGGAATAGATCGTTAGTGAAAGTAACATTTGGACCAATAAAAACATTGTTACCAATTCGAGTACCGTCCCATAACTGCACTCCAGACTTAACTGTAACGTTGTCACCAATAACCACATCACCTTCAATTAAACACTGCGCACAAATATTACTATCTTTACCTATAGTGGCACCGGTGAGTATTACAACAAACTGCCAAATTTTTGTGCCCTCACCGATATTGCAATCGGCAACATCGGCAAGTTTATGAATAAAACTCATGATTTAACCTGTTCTAAAAACAACTGATAATCGCGAATATAGTCTGCTTCATCGTACACTTCGCTCGCAACAACAAGAAAAACACAATCCTTACTAAAGCCATACATTTCGTGCCAAACCTTAGGCTCTATTCTAAGTGCCCGGTCAGGCCCTTGTAATTTCACCCTTTCCTTTTTATACCCGTTGTCTAATAAAACCTCACAGCTACCCGCAACACAAACAGCTAGTTGTTCAAGCTGATGGTGAGCATGAAAGCCACGTGGCATATCAGAAGAGAGCGAAGTTAAAAAATAGATACGCTTTATATCGAAAGGAATATTTTTCCTAGCTTCTATTATGGTTAGGTAACCTCGTTCGTCACCCCGTTGCTGAAGTTCTACCCATTTAACAAGACTCATAACTTTCCTTTCGCAACTTCAAGTAAATATTGCCCATAGCTATTTTTACACATTAATTTTCCAGCCTCCATCAACTGCTCTTTGCTTAGCCAGCCGCGGTTATAGGCAATCTCTTCCAGGCAAGCAACTTTATAACCTTGTCGTTTTTCAAGCGTTTCAACAAATTGTGCAGCTTCTAATAAACTTTCGTGAGTACCTGTATCGAGCCAGGCAAAACCACGACCAAGCAGCTCTACATTGAGATCGTTTAACGCCAGGTATGCGTTATTTATGCAAGTTATTTCTAACTCTCCTCGATCGCTAGGCTCTACTTGCTTCGCAATATCAATAACACGGTTATCATAGAAATACAGGCCGGTTACTGCGAAGTGAGATTTTGGCTTTTTCGGCTTTTCCTCAATAGAAATGGCTTTCTTATCAGCATCAAATTCTACCACACCAAAACGTTCCGGATCTTTTACCTGGTAACCAAAAACCGTCGCACCCTTGCCGTCTTTCGCTTTTCTAACCGCCTCTATAAGTTTTGGTGTAAAACCCTGGCCGTAATAAATATTGTCGCCTAAAACCAGGCATACATCGTCTTCGCCGATAAACTCTTCACCTATGATAAAAGCTTGAGCCAAGCCGTCCGGACTTGCTTGTACTGCATAAGTCAGATTAATACCGAACTGGCGACCATCTTTAAGTAAACGTTGAAAGGCAGCCTGATCTTCTGGTGTAGTGATAATTAAAATATCACGAATACCCGCCAACATCAGAACAGATATGGGGTAATAAATCATTGGCTTGTCATAAATAGGTAATAGCTGTTTAGAGACCCCCATAGTAATCGGGTATAAACGGGTACCTGAACCTCCGGCTAAAATAATACCTTTCATAGTTTGTCCTTTAACATTAACTACTTTGTCCTAACCGTTCCAACTGATAACTACTATCCAACACCGCCTGCCACCAGGCTCTATTATCCAGATACCACTGCACAGTTTTACGCAGGCCGGTCTCAAAAGTTTCTGCAGGCTTCCAGCCTAATTCGCGTTCTATCTTACTGGCATCGATTGCATAACGTAAGTCATGGCCTGGGCGATCCTGCACGAAAGTAATAAGGCTTTCGTAGTTTTGAATATTGAGAGATGTGTTTTTAATAGGAGCAAGTTCTTCCAAAATGGAGCAGATGGTTTTAACGACGTCTAAATTCTGTTTTTCATTGTGGCCACCGATGTTATAGGTTTCACCTACTTTACCTTCGGTTACTACCCTGTATAAAGCCTGGGCATGATCTTCAACATATAGCCAGTCACGGATTTGATTTCCTTTACCGTACACTGGTAATGGCTTACCGGCTAAAGCATTTAAAATGATCAGCGGTATCAACTTTTCAGGGAAATGGCACGGGCCGTAGTTATTCGAGCAGTTGGTTACTACAACCGGCAGGCCATAAGTACGATGCCAGGCACGGACTAAATGATCACTACTGGCTTTACTAGCTGAATAGGGGCTGCTAGGTGCGTAAGGTGTGTTTTCGGTGAAGAAGTCATCGGTGCCATGTAAATCACCATATACTTCGTCGGTCGAAATATGGTGAAATCGAAACGCAGTTTTACGTGCTGATGGTAAATCATTCCAATAGTTACGTGCAGCTTCCAGTAATGTGTAAGTACCAACAATGTTTGTTTCGATAAAGGCTGCCGGCCCATCAATTGAGCGGTCAACATGGCTTTCAGCCGCTAAATGCATTACGGCATCTGGTTGATGTTTTGTAAATAGCACCTGCATCGCTTCAGCGTCGCAAACATCGGCCTGTTCGAAAGTATAGCGCTCACTTCCGCTTACAGCAGCTACTGAATTAAGATTGCCTGCGTATGTAAGTTTGTCTACATTAACCACTCTGTCTGCGGTATCATCAATAATGTGGCGAACGACAGCCGACCCTATAAAGCCTGCACCACCTGTAACCATTATCTTCATCAGTTAGCCTGTTCTAAAAATTAAAAAATTACTTTGATTCAAATGCAATAAATATTTGTTAAACCTTATCACTATGGGTATGTACATATTTTTTGCTAAAAAATAACCGAATCAGAAAAACTATTAAAATTGATAAGAAAAAGCCCAATATGGTCATAGAAAATACCACTAAAGATCTTCTGGGCTTAGACTTTCTCTCTGCCACCACAGCAGGATCAATTGTTTTAAAAATGTACTCATCTCTTACATTAGCCAACATCAAAGTTTTGGTTTGCTCTTCAATTAAAGAAAAGAGCATGGTACGTACATCAGCGATGTTAGTCTGATTGATTTGGTCAGTTAAGTAGTCAATACTTTTTTTAGCTTCAATTAACTCACGACTACGCATCTCATCGTTTATTGTTTTAACTAACTTATCTACCCATATCTTTGCGAGATAAGGGGAATAATGTTCCATAGTAACTTTAACCATGCCGGTCGTTTTATCTTGTGAGACTGAGAATAACTTTTTAAATTCATCAAATGTCTCTAGCACACTTGGCTTAGGCTGAAACGGTGCATTGACCTCACGAACCCATTCTTTAGTCTCAGTGTTATAGATTTCCGGGTCAATAACCAGACTGTTCTCATTCCTGCTCCAGCCTTCAGCAGCCATAACCGGAAGATATAAATCATGTTTTTCAATAAACCGACCTATGAAATCACGTGACTTTAAAATTTCAATTGCAAGGCCCGTTTTATCAGCACCGCCACCTCCAAGATTAACCCCCGCTAGCGCGGCTAATCCGCCTAACTGGCCTGGAATTTTAAGGCCGGCATCTTCAGATACCGGTGCCAGCAATGCCTCACTTTTATAAATATTGGGTAAGCTGAGTGCATAAAACACCGCTGCTACGGCAAATACAAAGGTGGTGGCGATAATAATCCATTTACCTTGCCAAATGGCCCGGAACAGCTCGCGCAAATCGATTTCATCGTCAGCAGCTTGCTGCTGTGGTAATACTTGTTCAGTCATAGAAACCCTTAGAACGAATTAAGCGCGGCAATGGCGACTGCGGTTTGATAGAAAATTTGAGTAACCTCGGCCCACATGCTTAAGCTGTCTTTATATTCGGTATCCAGCGGTGCAATAATGGTATCTCCCGGCTGCAAACGGGTGCTGGACACGGCAAACCAGCTACTTTGCGGCACCACCACTGAACCATCGGCGCGAATAACATAGACACGCTCTTCGTCGGCACGCTTACGCAAACCACCAGCAAGTTTCAAGTAATCATTAAGGGACATTGCCGGGTCGAAGCGATGGCTACTGGGATGCTGCACCTCACCAAGAATGGCTACGGTATTATTAATACGTGGAATAGATAACATATCACCATCCTGCACCCGGATACTGTGATGCGGATTGCCGGCAATTATGCTGTCTAAGTCAATTACCAACCTGCCAACCGGCTTTTGTTGCTCTAACTCGCTAAGCATTGCGCTTGCATCAGCTACCGGCAATGCTGGTCCTTCGGCAGTAAGGGCTTTAGCCGCAATATCAGCCCGTAGCTGACTAATCAGCTTTGCCATTTGCTGGCTTTCAGTTTCCTGAATAACTTCCCGGGTAAATACCGCACCCCGGCTAAAGGCGTTAGCTGTTAAGCCGCCAGCGCGCTCTATAACGTCGGCCAGGCTTTCGTTTTGCTGAATAGTATAGACACCCGGAAAACGCACTTCACCGCGCAAACTTATGCTACGGGTAAAATTCCAGTCTGGCGTTTCAAATACGGTTAATGTGTCACGACTGGTCAGCTCAGGGTTGTAATCACCAGAGAAAACCGCATTAAGATTCAGCGCGATATGACTTGTTTCAACCGCACTAAGCGTTTCATTATATTCTGCGCGGGTAAGCTCTGCCCGGTTAGCAAACGCCGATTGCGCCAAGCCGCCGGCAGCGATGATTAAATCACTTACCCTGCCATTTTTAGTCAGTGGATAGCTGCCTGCTACTTTAACATTGCCGGCCACATTAACAATTTGTGGCTGCAAGTTATACCGTGCCTGTTGCTCCAGTTTGGTCATAACAGGCACCAATAACTCAGTACGGGTTAAGTGCGCCGTGTAAGGCAACAAGCGGCTGTCGAACATATACTGCTGTTTAACCCGGTTAAGATGATATTCAATTTGCTGGGCCTGTTCGACGGTGAAAAAACCAAAGTCGGTTTCTTGTAATACCAGCGCTGCCGGCTCATCGATACTTTGCACGGTAAGTTTTTCCAGCTCAGTAAATAGGTGCTTACGCTGATAACTGCCATCGCCATGCGGAAACACTAAAAGCATATCGCGCGCCTGCAAGGTTAAGTTACTGGCGCTAGCCGGCTCGGTTATTGCCTGACCTAAATTAAACTGAATAACCTCGATATCACCGGCGTTACTGCGCTCCCGGACAATAAGGGCGTAATCTAAATCGGCTACCATATGCACACCAGACCATAAGGTGGGTAATACATCTGCCACCTTTAATCCCGGCTGCCAGGCAAACTGGCCGGGGCGGATCACGGCCCCGGCGACGGTAATGCTGTTTTCAACCCGGGGGGAGGTAGCGGCGATAGTTAATACATCGCCATTTTTAGCCGGAGTAGCAGCATCAGCTGAACTGGTCAGGTTCAAGCTTAATAAATCGCGCATATTGTCTTTATTAAAACGTTGTAATACCGCATTGCGTGGATAAGCACCGGCTTTGCTGCCGCCAGCCATTTGCAACACATCGGCCAGGGTTTCATTACCTTTAAGCTCATAAATTGCCGGCCGTTGCACTTCACCTTTTACTTCAACTAATGCTTTAACCGGTTCGACAAATACCACGTCGCCATGCTGCAGATTGACATCGGTGATGGCATTGCCTTTTAGTAATAATTCATACAAATCAACGTTAGCCAGGGTTTTACCACCGCGGTTCACTTTGATGTGCCGCAAGCTGCCGATATCGGATACACCGCCGGCCACAAAGAGGGCCTGGGTAACGGTAGTCATCGCAGATACCGCATAAGCACCGGGCTGCTTCGCTTCACCGGCGATAATAATATTAATAGTACGCAACTGGCCCATGCTAACCGTTGCGTTGACACCAATTTTTGCGTTTTGCACCCGCTCGACAATCAGCTGGCGCGCTTCATTAAAGCGTAAGCCGCTGACATTAACGGTGCCAATTTCCGGCAAGCTGATACTGCCGTCACGATTAACCGTTAATTCATAACTGGTGTTCTCTTTACCAAACAACTGCAATTCCAGGCTGTCATCCGGGCCTAAAATGTAACTGTCTGGCACTGGTACATTGGTAACAGGGGCAAAGGTACTGACTTCACTGTTAAACAGCTTTAAACCAAAACGTTCTAATTGATTGTCAGGTTTTGTATTGCGATCGAGTGAGTTGCGTTCAGCCTGCCCTTCACGGTCTGGCTGGCGCAATTGCTGCTCCAACGGTTTAACCGGCTCAGACTCACTGGTATTTGCTTGGTTGGCTGTGCCAGCCATGCTCGGCAAATCGTATCCATATTGTTTGGCTAAACGTTCCTGCTCTGCCCGCGGCAGTTTTTGAAACTGCTCTATCATTGCCGGCGAGATCGCCTGAGCGGAAGCCATAGCAGTGGTTAACCCTAAGGTTAAAGCCAGAAAACTAAGTTGGACAAATCTAAGCACCCGGAAACTCCGTTTTTAATAAGTATTTCATTAACAGCAGCGGCGCTGCTTATTACTGGTTTAGCTTCAGACACGCTACCGCCATTAGGTTACAGCACCCTAAAGGCTGATGACACGACGACTTGTCTGATGACGCTTAAAAAGTTGCGGAATTCTACCTTTTTAAGCGACATTAATCGAACACTATTAACAGTTATTGACTGCCATTAACTCTTATCTGGCTGGCTTTTGCTTATCTGCTGGTTATCCATGGCGGTTTTTACCCACTGCCCCAACAGGTTAAGTAACACGATACTGCGCTTATCACCATCGGCCAGCTGATACACTGCCTGAATACCGCTGAACGGGCCATTAAGCACGGTAAGTTCATCACCGGGTTTAAACGGCTGGTTCTGATCTTCCTGTTGCTGCTGCGCCATTTGCTGCTGGCTTAATGTGGTAATAAGAGAGTTCGGCACCTGAGCCAGTTGCTGACCAAACCGGACAAAATCAGTGACACCGCGGGTACTGCGAATAGTGCTGAGATTAAGTTGTTCGCTGCTTATTTGCAGAAACAAGTAACGCGGAAACATCGGCTCGGTAACTTTAACCTGCTTGCCGGCTTTGAGCTTATTAACCGTAAGCACCGGCACAAAGCTGCTGAACCCCTGATTAGCCAGATGCTGTTGCGCCCGTTGTTCTTGCCGCGGCTTACAGTACAGTAAATACCAGCAGTTTTGTTTCAAATTACCAGCAACCATGTTACCAGCGCCGCTCCCAGCGTATGCCAACACCCTGAGTAAATTCAGCTTCAGCTGCACTTAGGGTATCACGGTTTAACTGAGCGTCGATGGTAAGTAAACCATCAAAAAAGGGTGTTTGATAACCGGCAGCCAACTGGCTGCGTTTAGTTAATGGTATCTCAGACACTAACGCCGTGTTTTCACTATAACTGGCCTGACTGAGATTGGCATAAAAGCTACTGCCATCCCGATAATGTAATTCCAGCCCGGTTAACCAGCGTGTAGCAGCCTGACCAAAAATATTATTGTGTTGCAGGCTTTGCCACTGCTGCATATCATCCGCATTATATTTATATTCCGCTACCAGCATCGCCTGAACCGTTGAATTAGCAATTAAATACTCGCTGCCAGCTAACCATCCCAGCGAGCTATTATTCTGAGTTAGCTCGCCATAGGCAGCCAGATTGGGGTTTATGCTATAGCGGCTGTCGATACTGAAACTAGTTATTCTGCTATCAGGAAACTGGTAAACCGGGCTGAATTGCTGCTGCGCCGGCACAACATTATTTACGGTATGCAGCTGTGAGCCACTAATACCAAATTCGAGCTGACTGTATGGTTTAATATTTACTCTGGCAGCCACCACCTTGGCATGGCGCAGCAGGGCGCTGCCGGGTTGCTCGGCCAGAACCAGTTGCATATTAACCGCACCCAGAGGTTCCAGCATGGCTAACAACGGCTCACTACTATTTAAACGGCTTAGTTGCAGTGCCTTTAGTGGCCGACCGTTATTACTGAAGTTAGCACTACTATCGTAACCCGGCCCCCACCACAGCTGCTGCTGCGCGGCACTTAATACCCAATTACCCACAGTATAGGCGGCATAGCTGCCATCCCAGCTACTATTGGCCTGATAGCCGTTGTCATAGTGGTTGTCTGTTGCAAACTGTTTATTAATTCCCACGGCCCAGTTTTTACCAATAAACTCGGTGCTGAAATTCACTTCAGCCTGATGCTGGTAGTGGCGGCCAAAGCCGTTACTGTCGATAGCGTCGCTGCTGGTCGCAACACTGAACGACTTAACTGTGGGCTGTCTGGCAAAATCGGCTGCTGACACTACCCGCAAATACGCAAACAATTGACTGTCGTTCATGCTGGCGGTATTAATGTTGGCTAAGTCGCTCAGCAGCGGCTGCCACATTAACGGGTAGGTATTAATGGGTGCATGCAGATAGCCACCGTCTGCCAGAATTTTTAAACTGCTGCGTAAATACCTGTCCTCGGTATCAACCCAGGGAGCCGCCTGACTGATAAAGGCCACTGCACTGAAACATACTGCAAAAAAATAACCTGGTATCCGCATTGATAGATGACATCCTGTGCGCTGAAAGCCTTTAGAAACGGCGTGGATGGTAGCAGACCGCTATTATTGTGACAAGCAATTAGCTTTGGAGGCAGTATGCCTGTACGGTTTTTACTAAACCGCTGTGTAAACTCTCAGTCGGCTGCCAGCCAAGTTCAGCATGTAATTTATTGCAATTAATAGCATAGCGTTGGTCATGCCCCGGCCGGTCGGCTACAAAACGCATAAATTGGCGGTAACTCTGGCCTTTGGTTAATTTACAAAAGCCTGTTGGCGCCAGCTCATCTAAGATATCGCACAGTTTATGCACCAGCGCCAGGTTGGTTGTCTCATTCAAGCCGCCTATATTGTAACTCTCACCAATTCGGCCATGATTAAGCACCAGATAAAGTGCAGCTGCGTGATCTTCTACATATAACCAGTCGCGGATTTGCTGGCCGTTGCCATAAATAGGTATTGGCTTGCCCGCTAGGGCATTGTGAATCGTTTTCGGGATCAGTTTTTCACGGTGCTGGCCCGGACCATAATTATTACTGCAATTGCTGATAACAACCGGCAAGCCATAGGTGCGATGCCAGGCCCGCACCAGATGATCTGAGCTGGCCTTACTGGCTGAATAGGGGCTGCTGGGCGCGTAGGGTGTGGTTTCGTTAAATGGCGGATCTTCAGAGCCTAAATCGCCATACACTTCGTCAGTTGAAATATGGTGAAACCTGAATGCTTGCTGCCCGGCGTCAGATAACGTTTGCCAATAGTGTCGTGCAGCTTCAAGCAGGGTGTACGTACCTACTACGTTGGTTTGAATAAACGTTGCCGGTGCGTTAATAGAGTTATCTACATGGGTTTCTGCCGCCAGATGCATAATGGCTGTGGGTGCAAAGCTGGCAAAGAGATTTTGCAGCAGGTTTGCGTCGCAAATGTCGCCCTGCACCATCGTCACTCTGGGGTCAGCGTTGAAGCGTTCGACCGCGGTTAAATTAGCCGCGTAGGTGAGCTTATCCAGCACCAGCAACTGATGTTCCGTATGCTCAAGCAAAAAGTTAACCAGCGCACAGCCAATAAATCCCGCCCCTCCGGTAATAACTACCCTAAAATCACTCTGACCCATTTAATTATTCACTCTGACCCTTTTTTAAGAATAACTTATTCACTCTGACCCATTTTCTGCAGACAGATGGCGAGGCTATGTTGCCATGGCGGCATACTAAGGCCAAGTTGTTGCGTTAATTTCTCACTGGACAACCCACTGTACACCGGTCGCTTTGCCAGAGCGGGCCACTGGTTACTGCTTACTGCAGCGACAGCGATATCGCTGCCGGTTAGGCTGACAATTTCCTGCGCCAGTTGATACCAGCTCGCCTGGCCCTGACCCGCGCAGTGCAGCAGCCTGGTTTTGGCAAAGCGTTCAGCAAAGTTTGCTGCTGTTACCAGCTCAATACACAGGGCTGCCAGATGACAAGCGTAGGTTGGGCTACCTATTTGGTCATTGACCACCTGCAACGGTTTGCCCTGAGCGATCTGATTAACAATACTGCGGACAAAATTATGGCCAAATTCGCTATACAGCCAGCTGGTTCGCAATATTAATCCGGCTGGAGCGATATCGAGCATTGCCTGTTCGCCGGCCAGTTTGCTTTTACCATACTGATTAAGCGGTGCCGGCATGTCTGTTTCGGTATAGGGTTTTGTTTGCTGGCCGTTAAAAACATAGTCGGTACTAAACTGCAGTAATGCTGCGCCGCTGGCTCTGGCGAAGTCACTGAGCTCAGCCACCAACTTCTCGTTTAACTGCCAGGCAAGTGCTATTTGCTGCTCAGCCTTATCTACCGCGGTAAACGCACAGGTATTAATGATGATTGTTGGGGCATACTGCTTAAGGCAGCGATTCAGCGCAGCGCTATCGGTAACATCCAGCTTATGGCGCGGGATAAAATAAAACAACTGACGAACAGGTTGTGGCAACAAAGTTACCACTGCCTGAAATGCTTGTCCTAACTGGCCTGAGGCGCCCAGAACCAGGATCCGGTCAGTCATATAAATTTTCGGAATATCTAAAATGAACGGGTAATTCGCTTAGTAGCGGAAGCTGGCGGTCTTTTGCTGATAACAGCAGCTGAGCAGTGGGTAATAACCAATCAATGGCCAGTGCTGGATCAGCATAGTAAATACCGCAGTCATCGGCAGGGCTGTAATAATTATCAACTTTATATTGCAACAAAGCTTGCGGGCTT
This sequence comes from Arsukibacterium sp. UBA5043, assembly GCA_002415085.1. GTDB lineage: Bacteria > Pseudomonadota > Gammaproteobacteria > Enterobacterales > Alteromonadaceae > Alishewanella. The sequence goes on from DIBV01000017.1 coordinate 368,380, forward strand.
AGTGTCAGATAACCATGAGCAAAGCCGCGGGGGACGAATAGCTGCTGCGGTTTGTCTGCAGACAATTTGGTAAGCAGATGCTGGCCAAAAGTAGGGCTACCATGGCGAATATCAATAATTACATCCAGCACAGCGCCTTGCACTACCCTGACCAGCTTACTTTGGGCAAATGGCGGTTTCTGATAATGCAGCCCACGTACTACGCCTATTTTTGAAACCGCTTCGTTGTCCTGGATAAAACGCACGGGTTGGCCGGCGGCTTCATCCAGTTGTTCTTGCCGGTACATTTCACAGAACGCGCCACGCTCGTCGCGATGCGGTTGATATTCCAGCAATAGTGCGCCATCCAGGCTAAGTTTGCTAATCTTCATACACGTTATTATAGCTTCCTGTTATTCAAGCAGCTGCAGCAAATACTGGCCGTACTGAGTATTATCTATTGCTGCAGCCAACGCGGCTAATTTGTCTTTGTTGATATAACCTGACTCAAATGCTATTTCTTCTAAACATGCCACTTTTAAGCCCTGGCGCTTTTCGATAACTTCAATATAGGCTGATGCTGCCTGCAGGTTCTCGGGAGTACCGGTATCTAGCCAGGCAAAACCACGGCCCAGCATGGTTAATGCCAGGCGCTGCTGCATAAGATACTGCTGATTTAAGTCAGTTATCTCAAGTTCACCTCTTGCAGATGGCGTCAGCAAACGTGCTTTGGCAACAACATCGGCAGGATAAAAATACAGTCCGGTTACCGCATAGTGGCTTTTAGGTTGCGAAGGCTTTTCCGCTATCGAGACCACTTTACCTGAGCTATCTACCTCTGCTACGCCGTAGCGCTCGGGATTACTGACCCGGTAACCAAATATTGTCGCCCTATCCTGCTGAACAGCCGCTTTCGCCTGCTGCAATAACGCGCTAAAGCCGTGACCGACAAAAATATTGTCTCCCAGAACCAAACAAACGGCGCTGCCAGCGATAAAATCTTCAGCGAGCGTAAAGGCCTGAGCGATACCATCGGACGACGGTTGGATGCAGTAGCTAAAACAGACACCAAAATCACTGCCATCACCCAGCAGGCGCTTAAAGGCGGCTTGATCCTCTGCAGTGGTAATGATCAGAATGTCACGGATCCCAGCCAACATCAGCACTGATATCGGATAGTAGATCATCGGCTTATCGTAAATCGGCAGCAATTGCTTAGATACACCGCGTGTGATCGGATGCAAACGGCTGCCGGTACCGCCTGCTAACACTATACCTTTAACGCTGTTTTGTACCCTAGCCACGACCATGCTCGCCCCACACCAGAAATGCCCCTACAAAGCCGGCATCTTACCAAACTAAAAAGGGTCAGAGTGATTTTAAAAATTACTCTGACCCTTTTTTATTACCCCGCCGAATTTACTGCTATCTTTTATGTAACTTAAATTAACTTAATTTTAATATGCCACGTAGAAAGCGGTATCTGATAGCCAATATGCCCTACCATGTGGTGCAGCGGGGTCATAATCGTTGCAACTGTTTTTATGATGAAATTGATAAAGCCTGTTATCTATCGATATTAGAGACTTACCTGACAGCGTATCAGGTGCAGTTACACGCGTTTGTGTTGATGAGCAATCATGTTCATTTATTGCTGACTGCAGGCAAAGAGGGTGTTATTTCAAACGTAATTCAGAACCTGGGGCGTGATTATGTGCACTATTTTAATAAACGTTATCATCGGGTTGGTACCTTGTGGGATGGGCGCTTTAAGGATAGTCTGGTTGAAACTGATCAGTACTTTCTGACGTGTCAGCGTTACATTGAGTTAAATCCGGTTCGGGCGAAAATGGTGGCCCACCCGGCTGATTACCATTGGTCAAGTTATCATGCTAACGCCAGAGGTATAAAAATAAAGGTTATCACGCCGCATCAGGTCTATTTAAATTTGGCTGAAACGTCAGAAAAACGTTTGGAAAATTACCAAGCATTATTTGAGGGTGGCTTGCCGGATCATGACTTAGAGTCGATCCGCGATGCTATAAAGCACAGTTACCCTTTGGCAAATGAAAGTTATATTCAATACCTTACTACCAAGTACAACATGCGTTTTGGCAGGCGAAAAAAAGGTAGGCCAGAAAAAGGGTCAGAGTGAATAATTTATTCACTCTGACCCTTTTTTGAGATTGGTTATAGCCTTAAATCGGCGTCGGCGGCATCGAGCAGGTATTTCAGGTCGTATAAAATATGCTGAGGCTTCGCCAGGGCTTTGATGCCCGTTGCGCCCATAGCGCGGAACTGCTTATGGGCTACGGCGACGATAATGGCATCGTAGCTGCCAGCAGCTGGCGTGGCAATTGGCGTAATGCCGTACTCATGCTCGGCCTCTTTGCTATCAACCCAGGGATCGTATACATCGGCGGTGACACCGTATTCTTTTAGTTCGCTGATAATATCAATCACTTTGGTGTTGCGGATATCGGGGCAGTTTTCTTTGAAGGTTAGCCCCATCAGCAGTACTTTAGCACCAGCGACATGAATGCGTTTTTTGACCATGGCTTTGACCAGTTCACTAACCACATAGCGGCCCATGCTGTCGTTAATGCGCCGCCCCGCCAGTATCACTTCTGGATGATAACCTATTGATTGTGCTTTATGGGTTAAGTAGTAAGGGTCTACCCCGATACAGTGGCCACCAACCAAGCCTGGCCGAAATGGCAGGAAGTTCCATTTGGTGCCCGCCGCCAGCAATACTTCTTCGGTGTCGATATCCAGTTTATTGAAAATAACGGCCAGTTCATTGATTAACGCAATGTTGAGATCCCGCTGGGTATTTTCAATGACTTTGGCAGCTTCGGCTACTCTGATACTGCTGGCCATATAGGTACCGGCAGTAATAATGCTGGCATATAAGGCATCGACGGTTGCTGCGATAGCCGGTGTTGAACCGGACGTGACTTTTTTAATGGTCGTAACCCGATGCTCTTTGTCACCCGGGTTAATTCGCTCGGGGCTGTAACCGGCATAAAAATCAACATTGTATTTCAGGCCAGATACCCGCTCGATAACCGGGATGCAATCTTCTTCGGTCGCACCTGGATAAACCGTAGACTCGTAAATTACGATATCGCCCTGGCTTATCACTTTGCCCAGGGTTTCCGACGCTTTTATTAATGGGGTGAGATCGGGCCGGCGGTGCTCGTCGATAGGTGTGGGTACCGTAACAATATAAATATTGGCAGTTTTTAACTCATCCAGCTGATGGCTAAACTGCAGTTTAGACGCACTGGCCAGCTCTTCGCTGCTGACTTCTAACGTGTGATCGGTACCGTTTTGCAACTCGGCTACCCGGGCCTGGTTAATATCAAAACCCAGAGTCTGATAATGCTTTCCAAATTCTACCGCCAGTGGCAGGCCGACATAACCTAGACCAATAATAGCCAGTTTTGCATCTTTGAACGCTGTCATATCTTTCCTTTTGCCGTTATTTTGCTGGCTGGGCAATGTACCAGGGCATCGCCACGGCAATACCTTCGTTAATAGTATGGCTGGGTAAATAACCCAGCATCAAACGCGCTTTACTCACATCGGCCTGCGAGTGGCGTACATCACCCGGCCGAAAATCGGCATATTGCGGACAATGCGGGTAAGCAATACCGTTACTTGCTAATGCCGTTTGAATCGCCCGAAATAATTGGTTTAAGGTGGTTCTGTCACCTACCGCCACGTTAAATACTTCACTTTGTTCAATGTCGGCCAATGCTGCGCGCAAGTTAGCCTGTACCGCATTGGCGACAAAACAGAAATCACGGCTGGTTTCGCCATCGCCATTAATCACCACCTTGTCACCGGCGATCATTGCCGCAGTCCATTTAGGGATAACCGCGGCATAGGCGCCGGCAGGGTCCTGACGCGGCCCGAATACGTTAAAGTAGCGCAAACCAATACTATGAAAACCATAGCTGCGACTAAACACGTCAGCGTACAGTTCGTTGACATATTTGGTAACTGCATAAGGTGACAAGGGCTTACCAATATTGGCTTCTATTTTAGGTAGTGCCGGATGATCGCCATAAGTTGAGCTGGACGCCGCATACACGAAGCGTTTTACACCGGCGTCACGGGCGGCGACCAGCATATTCAGAAAGCCGCTGATATTAACATTATTAGTGGTAACCGGATCGGCCAGAGAACGAGGTACAGAGCCAAGCGCTGCCTGATGCAGCACATAGTCAACGCCATTTACTGCCTGCTGGCAATCCGCGACGTTGCGAATATCGCCTTCAATAAAACTAAACCGCTGCCACTGCTCAGCACTTACCAGGCCTTGCACTTCATCTAAATTACGCTGATGGCCGGTAGCAAAGTTATCCAGACCGATAACCTGTTGATCTGCCTCCAGTAATGCCTGCAATAAATTAGAGCCAATAAAGCCCGCACAACCGGTTATCAGCCAGCGCGTGGCAGCAGAGCCAGGGGCTTTTTGTTTGATTATCTGACTAAAATCCATTTCGGTGTATCCTTCTCGCGGCTACTAGCCGTTTATCGCGTTATTAAGTAAAGCATAACATGGCTGGCTAACTGAGTTAAACCTCTGTTTAGACCGTTAAAATGTTATTTATCCGCAGCCATATGTTGCTTTATAGCACTAACAATTCGCTGACAGGCTTTACCGTCGCCATAAGGATTATGGGCAAAGCTCATGCCCTGATAGTAGTCGTTGTCAGTGAGTAACCGGCTCACCTGCTCAACAATTTTCTGCCGGCTTGTTCCAACCAGCTTAACGGTACCGGCACTAACCGCTTCCGGCCGCTCGGTGGTATCCCGCATCACCAGCACGGGCTTGCCCAGCGAAGGCGCTTCTTCCTGAATACCACCAGAATCTGTCAGCACTATCGTTGCTTTACTCATCAGGTAAACAAACGGCAGATAATCTTGCGGCGGGATCAAATGCACATTACTAACATCGCTGAGCAAACGATACACCGGCTCGCGGACATTGGGATTTAAATGCACCGGATAGACTATGTCGCAATCAGCAAAGGTTTTTGCAAGCTCAGCCAGGGCAGCACATATTTGTTCAAAGCCATCGCCAAAACTCTCCCGCCGGTGGCCGGTAACCAGAATTAAGCGCCGGCCATGCTGGCCATAAGGAAACTGCTTAGCAAAGGCACTGTTCAGTTTTTCATCCTGACCAATTTTATCCACTACCTGCAATAACGCATCAATAACGGTGTTGCCGGTAATCACAATGGTACTGGCAGCGACATTTTCAGCCAGCAAATTCGCTGCCGAGGTGTCAGTCGGAGCAAAATGCACACTGGTAATGGCGCCGGTTAGTTTCCGGTTGGCTTCTTCCGGCCACGGACTGTAGATATTGCCGGTGCGCAGCCCTGCTTCGACATGGCCAACGGCAATTTTTTCATAATAGCAGGCAAGCGCCGCGGCGAAGGTGGTGCTGGTATCACCATGCACCAGCACAATATCAGGCTGAAAATCACGTAGTACCGGTTTAATTTTCAGCAGAATGCTAGTGGTGACGTCATATAGATCCTGGCCGGATTTCATAATGGCCAGATCGTATTCGGGCTCAATAGCAAACAGGCTTAGTACCTGATCCAGCATCTCGCGGTGCTGGCCAGTGACACATACCCGGCTTTCAATTTCGCTATCGTCTTTTAGCAAATTGACCAGCGGCGCCATTTTAATTGCTTCGGGACGGGTGCCGAAAACACTGAGTACTTTAATCATAGCAATCCTTTGTAAATCCGTTTAATTCACTCTGACCCCTTTTATTGCTTTTGATTTCAGCAAAAAGGGGTCAGAGTGATTTTAGTTATTGAAATTCGTCGAGGTAATCAAGTAGCTCGTCGTCCAGCTCTTCTTCTTTGGGCTGAGGCGGATTACCGTCGTAAATTTTAAATTCCTGGCGCTGATAATATGACTCTTTGACAAAGGCGTAAGGGTCTAATGAGTCTTCCAGCATTTGCTCCAGATTCATCAACTGCTCGCGGCTATCCAGTGCATTGATGGCAAAACGGGTTATGGTCAATGGCGTACTTAATAATGCCAGTGGAAAATATAAGCCATCTACCACGTCACCGGTGGTATCACGCAGCGTGGTTGGCCCACGGCCTGGTAACATTAAATAAGCACCATCACCGACACCCCATACTGCCAGGGTTTGGTTAAAGTCTTCGTCCGTTTGCGTCAGACCAATTTTTGAGGCGACATCGAATATGCCCAGCAAGCCAACGGTGGAATTGACCAAAAAGCGTCCGGCACTAATGGCTGCACGGCCTGGCTTAGCCTGTAATAAACCATTTAAAAAGCTGGCGGGTTCATCCAGGTTCTCCACCACGTTAATCAGGCCTTTTCGCGCTGGTTTGGGTACTACCGTCATATAGCCTACCGTAGCGGGCCGCAGCAGGTACTTATCCAGCACATCGTAGTTAAAATCCCATAGTGGCCGGTTTATCGACTCCAGCGGATCGCGCGGATCGGCATACGCCGGGGCTTCAGGCTCTGCTGCCTCGGCCGCCACTACGTATTCGTTTTCGGCAGGGTTTTGCTGCTGATTAACCGCTGAGCGGGGGTCTACCTTACTGGCACAGCCACTGAGCAATAGCATTAAACTCAGGGCTACTGCGGTTAACGATTGCAGTACCGGTAATCGAAAATTGTTGTTAAAAACTGCCATGTCAGGGTTCCAGAGTCAGCGCTACGCTGATTTTTGCATCGTTAAAAGTAAGGATATCAGATTCTACCTGCACATCGCCTGGCATTTGCTCTACAGTTCCAGCCTGTGACATGCGGGCTACCACTATTACCTGCTCTGCCTTGGCTAAGCTCCAGTCGGCCTGCATCGCCATTTTTTCGTCCAGCAGCAATTCTACTTCGCCACTGGGTAGCGGGATCCGTTGCACTGCCAGTGGCAAATTAGAGCCACCGACCGCCCGGGCGAATAAAAACAGACTGGCCTCAGGATTAGCCGCCGCCAGTTGCGGCGCTACTGTTAAGCGCACCCTGATTTGCCGGCCAATACTGGCAGTCGTATCCGCACCGAGCTCACTAAGCTTGCTAAGCACCAGCGGATACCTTGGATCATCTTGCTCCAGTTGCTCTGCCAATAAGCTCCAGGCTTTAATTGCTTCTGCTGTGTCGCCTTTGTCATGTGCTATTAACGCCATTAATGACATGGCATCGAGATTATCAGGTTCGGTTAACAGCACCCTGGCCACTGCGCGACCTGCCCGGCCCAGATTTTCATCGCCACCTACCACGATTAACGCCTGAGAGTAGTTCAACAGCAACGGAATGCGGTTAGGGCTAAGTGCCAATGACTTTTCAAACGCGTCGATCGCGTCTTCCATTAATCCTTGCGACATCCAGATCCGGCCAAGCAGCATCCAGGCCACAGCATCGTCGCCATCATCGGCCAGCTTGGTGCGCAGGGCTAAAGCAAATAGCCGTGTTTCATGTTCAGATAATGGCTCACCCTGGCTCAGCAGGGCGCGTTCACCGTAACTTGCCAATTCGGTTTTGGCTAACTGCCAGTCGGCCAGTTGCTGGTAATGGCCATTAAAACGATAGGTTAATGCCACTACCACTAACACCAGTACTATTAACGCCAGATGCCATAAAAACTGGTGTTTCGGCTGGCGAAAACTGACGGTTTGCTGCTGTTGCTGATTAAACTGTTGTTTTAACTCTGCCGCAGCGCTGGCAAAGTCGTTTTCAGCCAGTTCACCACTGTCGCGGGCCAGCGCCAGAAGTTGCAAGCGCTCTTCAAATAACTGCAATGGAGTCTGGTTATTGGCCGCACTGGCTTTACGGGGCCAGCTGATAATAATGGCGCTAAGTGCCAACATTAACAAGGCAACCAGAAGCAGAGGCCATAACGTCATTTCTTACTCCGGTATTGTTCAATTAGTTTATCCAGTTCAGCGTCCAGCGGGGCTGACACCGGCTGCTCTGCAATCTCTGCTGAGGACTCGTTAGCCTGCTGACGCCGGCGTTTTACCTGCAATGCAACCAGCGCCAGTAGCATTAACAATGGCGCCAGCCATAATAACAAGGTGTAACGATTAAGCGGTGGCTGATAATGGACAAAATTACCATAGCGGTTGATCATATAATCTAATACGTCATCGCGCTGACGGCCCTGTTTAATCATATCGTAGGTTTTCTGGCGCATGTCGACTGAGACAATCGCATTGGAATCGGCAATATTCTGGTTCTGGCACTGCGGGCAACGCAGCTCGGCCGTAAGCTGCTGATAGAGCTGACGCTGGGCTTCGTTGTCAAAACTCAGCACTTCTTCTGTTGCCTGTGCCGACATGGCAAACAATATCAGGGTAAGGAACTGCAGCAGAATTTTCATCACTCGGTGCTATCCTGTTGCCGCCATTTCTGATAAAGCGGTGCCAGTTTATTGCGCCATACCTGGGGATTGATATCGCCAATATGGTGCTCACGAACGATGCCGTTACTATCGACAATAAAGGTTTCAGGCGCACCGCTTACGCCTAGATCCAGAGATAAACTGCGATCAGCATCCAGTATATTAAACTGATAAGGGTTGCCACGCTGCTGCAATTTGTTACTGACATCGGCCTGTAACAGCGCTAAATCAAAGCTTTCACCTAGGAGTGGATCTGCCGGCAACACATAGTATAAACCAATAATTTTAACGCCCTGCTGCTTTAACTCTGTCATATAACTCAGCTCGGCGTTGCAGGTAGGACACCAGGTGCCCCACACATTCAGTAAAAACGTTTCGCCCCGCAGTTGCGCCGGCTGCCAGCGCTGTGCCGGCTGCATTAAATCGGGCAGGCTGAACGCCGGCAGCGGTTTATTAGTGGTAACCGACTCCCGCTCCATCGGATTGGAAAATAAGCCGCTTAGTAAAAATAAGGCCAGGGTCAGAAACAACACCAGGGGGAGATAAAACATCAGTTTACGCATTAGTGGCCTCCGAGTTACTCGCTGCAGTAAGTCTGCTGCTACCGCGGCGATAACGTTTATCGAGCAGCGCTACCAAAGCGCCAAGTGCCATTAACAAGCCACCGAGCCAAATCCAGCGCACAAAAGGCTTAACATATAAGCGCAGCGCCCAGGCATTGCCGGGTAACGCTTCGCCCAGCGACACATATAAATCGCGGCTTAATCTGGCATGCACTGCCGACTCGGTCATCACGGTACGTTGAATAGTGTAGAAGCGTTTTTCAGCATGCAACTGACTGATAAATTCGCCTTTACTATTATGCACGGCAATTTCTGCCGCTTCGCCGCCATAATTGGCGCCGTCTAACGGGTATACTTCCAGTAAGGTAAACTGATAACCGGCCAGACTGATGCTGTCGTTAATTTGCATCCGCACGTCGCGCTCAACGCTATAGGTTTTGGTCATGGCAACCCCAACCACCAACACAGCAAAACCAATATGGGCGATAGTCATGCCGTAGTGGCTGGCGTGTAGTTTAAACGCACCTTTGGTTACCGAGCCAAACTGGCTAAGCCGCTGATATAGCTCATACAATGCTGACACCCCTACCCAGGCGCCCAGCAGCAGGCCGAGCAGCGCTAAATTAGCCTGAATACTTTGCATCGCGGCCAGGGTACCCAGCGCCAGGGTCAGACTGGCCACCGCGATTAAGCTAAAAGGCCTGAGTAATGGCTTAACCGGTTGTTGTTTCCAGCGTACCCAGGGCCCCAGCCCCAGCAATAAAGCAAACGGAATAGTCAGATAGTAAAACATCTGGTTAAAGAACGGTTCACCAATCGAAATGGTGCCCAGCCCCAGCTCTTTATGAAACAACGGAAACAGTGTGCCTAAAAACACTACCAGAGTGGCAGTTAACAAAAAGACATTGTTGCCCCATAGCATCACTTCACGCGAAAACAGCTGATAGCGGGCCTGACTGCGTACCGAATTCATCCGGCTGGCATATAACGCCAGCGAGCCACCAATCACCAGCAGCAAAAATATCAGTAAGAAGATACCCCGATCCGGATCCGCAGCAAACGAGTGCACCGATACCAGCACGCCGGAGCGGACTAAAAATGCCCCGACCAGGCTTAATGAAAAGGCACCTAATGCCAGCAATACTGTCCAGGATTTAAAGGTACCGCGCTTTTCAGTCACCGCCAGGCTGTGTAACAACGCAGTACCCACCAGCCAGGGCAGGAAGGAGGCGTTTTCAACCGGGTCCCAGAACCACCAGCCGCCCCAGCCCAATTCGTGGTAAGCCCACCAGCTGCCAAACATGATGCCCAGCGTTAAAAATAACCAGGCTGCCAGCGTCCATGGCCGGGCCCAGCGCGCCCAGGTACTATCAAATTTACCACCCATTAAGGCAGCAATCGCAAAGGCAAACGACACTGCGAAGCCGACATAGCCCATATATAACAATGGCGGGTGAATGATCATGCCAAAATCCTGCAGCAGCGGATTTAAATCCATTCCCTCGACCGGGTAAAACGGCAAACTTCGGGCAAACGGATTAGACATAAACAACGAAAAAGCAATAAAACCAATATTGATAAGGCCCAGCACACCCAGGATCCGCCCTTGCATTAACAAGGGCAGGCCTTTGGAAAATACTGCCACCAGAGCCGTCCAGCCCGACAACATCAATATCCACAACAACATTGAGCCTTCGTGGGAGCCGAAACTGGCGGTAATTTTATAGTACCAGGGCAAAATAGAACTGGAATTGGTCGCGACATTGATCACGGTAAAATCACTGGTTAAGAACGCATGAACCAATGCCAGTTTGGCCAGCAAACAAAAAATAAACAAGCCAATGGCCAGTGGTTTGGCCTGCAACAGTGCCCGTTGGTTGGCGCTAAAACTGCCATATAATGGCACGGTTGCCAGCAGTACAGACAATGCCAGAGCAAAGGTCAGTGCCAGCTGGCCATATTCAGCTATCATCGCCCTGCCCCTTAATAAGTTGGTTTATCTGCTGGTTTGCGGTAGCCATTCTCTGCTGCGCTGTCATCTGCGGCAAAATTTGCCTTTGAGGGTGGCACGTGCCTGATCCCCTTCATGGCTTCCGCGACTTCTGGCGGCATATATTCTTCGTCATGCTTGGCCAGCACTTCGGTTGCCGTAATAACATCCGGTGCCTGCAGGGTACCCTGCGCTACGATACCCTGACCTTCGCGGAACAGATCAGGCAAGATGCCCTCATACTCAACCCAGACAGTCGGGCCGGTATCGACCAGCTGAAACCGTACTTTTAAGCTTTGCGGATCGCGTGAAACTGTGCCGGGCACAACCATGCCGCCAATCCGCAGGCGCTGCCCGACCACTGGTTTAACTTTATCTTTACCCAGCCCTTCTACCAACTGAGTAGGGGTATAAAATAAATCAATATTTTGTTGCAAGGCAAACAACATGGCACCGACTGCACCGGTGATCAGGCTGATGATGAGTAAAATCGAAAACAGGCGTTTTTTACGTCTTGGCTGCATTAGATTTGTTGCTCCTGATACTGCTTAACTCGTTGTTCGCGGGCAATTGTCGCTTTTAACTGCTTTTTAACCTGGGTTTGCTGATAAACACTGATGCTGATTAAGCCCAGCAGCAACAGATACGTGATAGCAAACGACAACCAGACAAAAAAGCCATAGCCACCCATAGCCAGAAATTCACTGAAAGACTGAAAATGCATGATTAGCCTCCTACCAGCTTTCTGACCCAGGGCCGGTGTTGTTCGTTCACTAATATGGCAGTGCGCAGCCTTAAGCAGGTTAACGCCAACAGTAATACGGCAAATGCCAGAATACTGATTAGTAATGGCCACAACATGCTGGGGTCAATTGACGGCCTGGCAAACTTGGTAATACTGGCGCCCTGATGCAGGGTGTTCCACCATTCTACCGAAAAATGAATAATGGGTAAGTTAATAACCCCAATTAATGCCAGCAGGCTGGATACTTTGGCCCCGACCTGTCGGTCGCTGAATGCGCCATTTAACGCAATAACACCTAAGTACAAAAATAACAGAATAAGTTCTGAGGTTAAGCGGGCATCCCACACCCACCAGGCGCCCCACATTGGTTTGCCCCAGGCCATACCGGTAACCAGTGCGATGACGGTATAGATTGCGCCGATAGGCGCGATAGCCAGCACCGCCCAGTGCGCCACTTTAATTTGCCAGACAAGCGCGACAAAGGCCGCACTGGCCATTGCGGCGTAAGCACCCATTGACATAATGGCCGAAGGCACATGAATATGAATTATCCGGTAACTGTCGCCTTGCTGATAATCCGCTGGCGTAAACGCCAGCCCCCAGATATTACCCAACAGCAGAAGTGCCAGCGCACTCGCCATCAGATACGGCAGCAGCTTGCCGCAAAAATGATAGAGCGTTTCACTTTTAGCGTAAGGATCTAACCACTTAAACATATCAACTCACATTAATTCGCAATGCACTGGTAACCGCCATCGGTACCAGCGCTAACGCCAATAATAACATGGCAAGTAAAATGGCCAACTGCCCCTGATACTCCAGCCCGATGCTGGCAGCCTCGATGGCACTACTGGCAAAAATTAATAGCGGAATATACAGTGGCAAAATCAGTAGCGCCAGTAAAATACCGCCTTTATCGGCAGCCATGGTAAGCGCCGAGCCCAGTACACTAAGCAAGCTAAGCAATGGGGTGCCGAGCAGCAAGGTTAATGCCATTGCGCCCAGTGCCGCCTGTTCCAGGCCAAGCAACAAGGCAACCAGTGGTGACAACAGCAGCAATGGCAGGCCGGTACTTAACCAGTTAGCAAAGGTTTTTGCCAGCACAAAGGCCAGCAGGCTATGTCGCCCTGCTACTAACTGCTCGATGACGCCATTGCGGTAATCGTCTTTAAAAAGCCGCTCTGCTGCCAGCAGCACACTGAGCAGTGCAGCAATCCAGACCACTCCAGGAGCAATAATACGTAACATATTGGGCTCTGGCCCAACACCTAACGGAAACAGACTGAGCACAATAATAAAAAACAGAATGGGATTGAGCCAGTCAGCTTTTTGCCGGGCCAGTAAGCGCAATTCGCGCTGCAAAAAAACCATGCTTACCATCGGTAGACCAGCTCCAGTTTAATTAAAGACTGAAATTGCAGGGTAAGCTGCTGATGGGTCGTTAAGATAATGGCACCACCTTTATTCAGATGTTCCAGCATATGCTGTTGCAGCAGGCCAATTGCACTTTGGTCCAGTGCCGTAAAAGGCTCATCCAGGATCCAGATTAGCGCCGGTGTTAACCATAATCTGGCCAGCGATACCCTTCGCTGCTGCCCCGCCGATAACATGCGGCATGGTACATCTTCCAGGCCAGCCAAGCCGAGTTTGGCCAGTAACGCCCAATCATCAGCGGGTTTGAGCGCGGCGGCGGCCCGCCAGAAACTTAAATTCTCCAGTGCGGTTAATTGTTCATGTATACCGCTATGATGGCCGATATAACATAAGTTGGCGCAATAGGCTGGCAAGCTTTGTGCTAATGGCTTAGCCTGATAATACAGCTGACCATCATCGGGCTGTGCCAGGCCCGCTAAAATACGTAACAATGAGCTTTTGCCGGCACCATTTTTGCCTTGTATTTGCAGCAACTGACCATAACTGAGCTGGACAGATAATTGCGCAAACAATACCCGGTCTTGCCGGATACAACTTAACTGCTGGCCTTGTAAAACCGGCCTGGCATGTTTTGTGACAACGAATGCGGCATCCGTTGCTTCAGTGCTGGAAAATAGCGGCTGATTTATGTTCACTGGTCCTGGTATCGACGGCTGTTAAAATTGCGCGCATAGTAGCATACCGTGGCGGGAATACGAATCAGAACAACTGCTGGCATCGTGATTAATCAGGGGAAATATGAACCAGATCAATCTGGAAAAATTACTACACAGTACGCCATCAAGCGCCGGTTACAAAGCCGGGGCAAGCAGCGCTGAGCTAAAATTATTAGCTGGCGAGCTATATACCGCCAGGTTGCAAATGCTGTCTGGCACCAGCCAGCTGCAGCTGCAAACACCACAAGGCCAGTTAAAAATTGAGCTGCCTGCGCAAATATCTCTGCAGATAACTCAGCAGATAACTCAGCAATTCGGCCCGCAGCTGCAGGTGAAACTTAACCCGGCCGGCAACAATCAACTTAGCCTTACCCTGCAGACCATGCCGCCGCCAGCCAGCAGAATTGGTTTAAGTTCTGCCCAATTGCAACCGGTAATCAGCCAGTGGTTAAGTCAACAGTTGCCAGCACTGGCAATAAGGGCGGCAAGCGGCGTAACCATGCCCCTTAATCATCAAACCGGCGTTCACTCTGGCGCCGGCCTGTCCCAGCAGCTCAGTAGCCAGCCCACGCAACACACTCAGGCTAATCTGGCGACCAGCATAGCCGTTAACCAGTCAGCTAACGTTCAAGCTGCCAGTAGTACGTTTACGCTGCCCATGCAGCTTGATCTCAAGACCGGCCAGTTGCTATTAACAGGCGCAGGCGCTAGCAGTCCGGTATTGCTAACCTTAACCAGCAAAGAGCTCGCCGCTTTTACCAGGCTGATGCAAGCCAGCCAGTCCAGCACAGCGCAGCCCTCTTTGCCCCCAGCAGGCCGCCACAATGTATTGCTGACGATAACGCCCGGCCAGACTGGTACGCAACAATTATCATTACAACCTGCAGCAACCGGATTAGTTGCAGCAGGCAGTTTACCGGCCCAAAGGCTGACGCCAGCGACGGCACAGCAACTTATCCGTGCACTGGTGAGTCAGTTGCCTCCGATTGAGCAAAGCATCGCGCCTGATGCAACTAAAATTCGTGTCGGGCAGCTTAATATCAGTGTGCCGGCGCAACTGGCAAGGACATTAACCAGTATTAGCAGCGGTTTAAACAACTCTTCGGCCAACGCGCAGCTAATGCCCGGCAATAATCCGGTGCCCCTGGTGCTGCAATTGCAGGCACCGGCTAGCAAAAACGGGCAATGGCAATTGCTGTTGCAAGCCAGCGGGCCAAGCATCACCGTTACGGTGAGCCAGAACCAGGCCGACCGGCCAATAAGTTGGCAAACCACAACGCTTAGCGCTGAGCCAGGATCAGGGCAACGGCCATTAGGCACAGCAGCGGCCGCAAACCCGGTTAGTCAGCAAATGTTGCTGCAGCTGCCGCCGGAAGTAAAAACGCAAGCCTGGCGGAATTTGTTGCCGTTGCTATCGCAACCACTGATGCAGCCCAATAGCATGCCGAATCTGCCTGTCGCGCTGCAACAGTTGTTTAGTCAGATCCAGCAAAGCCTGCCTGAAATCAGTAAACCCCTGGCGCCCCCGGCAATCGCGGCCCAGCTTGCTGCCGTGCTCCAGTTTCAGCCGTTGCAAAGCCAGCCCAACATGCAAACCAGCGGCGGCACGCTGGCCATGGCAATTCAATTGCTGTTAGGCCATTTAAGCCAGAAGCAGCAAACACCCGCCAGCAATGCTCCGGCCAACCGGTTAAGCCAGCTGGTTTCACAGCTGGATACCGCACAGGCTGGCACCGCCCTGCGGCAATTGGCCAGTTTAAGCAGCCCGCTACAGCAAAGCCAGCTGGCCACGGTGGATGCGCAAAGCCAGCTGCAGCAATGGTTACTGCAGCTACCGTTGCAGCAGCAGGGCCAGACCATCCTACCGCAATTGCAGATAGAGCAACGTGCCGCCGATGGCAAACAAGACATCAAAAATAATAAGCAGTGGCAATTGACCATGAAATTCGATTTACAACAGTATGGTAATTTACTGGCGGTCGCCAAATTGCAGGATAACGAGCTGCAACTGCAGTTTTACACCGACCATAATCAGGCACTGCGGCTGGCTCAGAAGTTTCTGCCACTGCTAAAAGATCGCTGCGCAGCGCAGGGGTTAACCGTTACAAAGGCTGACTGTCAGCTGGGTAAAATACCCGAAAGCTTACTGCCCCGACACAACAGTCTGCTAACGGTAAAAGTATAAGGATCGACAAAATTGGCCAATGATGATAAACAAACTAACACGCGCCAACGCAGCGCCACCGCATTAAAATATGACGGTAAAGCGGCGCCGACCATCGTTGCCAAAGGACATGGCGAGTTGGCAGAGGATATTATTGCGTTGGCAAAGGAGCACGGGGTACTGATTCATCAGGACGACGAGCTAAACCGGCTACTTAGCCAGTTACAATTGGGCGATAATATTCCCAAAGAGTTATATGTGGTGATTGCCGAGCTGATCGCGTTTTCATATGTGCTGCAGGGAAAATTTCCGGAACAATGGCAGAATATTCACCAACGAATTGATTTAAAAACTTAAAAGGGGTCAGAGTGAATAAACTAGTAATTGCAAAGGGTCTGGGTGAATTTTTTATTCACTCTGACCCTTTTTTAAGATTTGGCCTGGTGCAGGTTAAATAATAGCTCGGCTTCAGCGCGGGGTAATTCACATTCGCGCATGATTTCTTCTAAATCGGCACCTAATTGCACCATTTTCATGGCCCGGGTATAAATTTTGCTCTCGGGATCGGTCAGCGACATAGCTTGTTGTTGTTCTGCCAACTCTGTGCAGGCGCCATGCAATTGGGCAAGTTGGTTTTCAAGGGTAAGGACGCGCTGGTCGAGCGTGAGTACCCGCTGACCTACCCCGATAATGCCAGCCCGAAGCTCTTCCGTTTCGTTCTGGGCTGCCATTAATTGCTGGTTGTTCTGCTCCAACTGTCGGCTAAATACTTCCCACTGCTGACGATTGAGATGGCGTTGACGCAACAGTTGCCACAGCAACAGCAGTACCAGCAATGCAATAACAATACTCTGGCCCAGCATCCATGGGTTCATTGCCAGTTCTCCGCTCACAGACTGTTAATTTCTTCCCACTCTTCATCGTTGAGTAGTTTGTTTAAATCAACCAGGATCAGCAACTCGCCTTCACGATTTGATACTCCCTGGATAAAACGGGCACTTTCGTCGGTACCAACATTAGGCGCGGTATCCACTTCTGACTGTTTCAGGTAGACCACTTCAGCCACGCTGTCGACCAGAATACCAATAACCTGACGCTCCGCCTCGATAATAACAATTCGACTATTATCGGTGACATCGCCCGCTTCCAGACCAAACCGGGCACGGGTGTCAATTACCGTTACCACATTGCCCCGCAGGTTAATAATGCCCATTACATAGCCGGGCGCACCCGGAACAGGCGCAATCTCGGTATAGCGCAGTACTTCTTGCACCTGCATAACGTTGATGCCGTAGGTTTCTTCCTGCAACCGGAACGTTACCCACTGGAACACCAGATCGGTACTTTCTTTTTTGCCGGTTGTCTTTGCCTGGTTATTACTCATATACCGCTCCTGTAAATTTTACTGCCCGCTCAGGCATTAATGTCCTGACCGCGATTAAGTAAGTTAATCATAGCGTCGACATCAACTAAAGCACACATATGCTTTTTAATTAAACCTGCCATCCAGGGCCTTTTGCCGTCCGTTTCGCGCCACTTCACCTCGTCCTGCTCCAGACTAAAGGTATTAATCAGCGTTTCACACGTCAGCCCCCAGTTGCTGGTGCCCAGCATAATAACATACTGATAGTTTAGCTTTTGCTCCATCGCCTGATCATATTTCTCAGGCATAACCCAGCGAGCGCTATCCACCACACTGATTTTCTGCTGCCGGTAAAGCATAATGCCCTTAAACCAGGCCGGCTTACCAAATAAACTGTTTATTTCACCCAGTTGATGAATACCACCAAGTTCGGTAAGGGGTACTGCCAGTTTTAACCCTGCCACATTAAAAAATAATGCCTGAAACCGTCCTTGCCGATAAGCCTTGTTAACGCTATCAGAGATAACCCCTGGCGGCACTTCTTTTGCTAATGCCAGCCGCTCAGCAATAGGAACGTCACGATTGTGCACAGGCACACTAACATCAGCAATGGGATTAGCCTGAATGGTCGGTTGCGATTTTTCAACAACTGGCGCAAGTACCGCCGCGACAGCAGGTTTAGATTCTACCTTCGCTACCGGGCTGGCCTGAGCTAATAACCGGTTTAGCTCGCGGGTTTTAGCATCTTCGACCAGGCTGGTTTCAGTAGCGCCGTCATCCGTTAGCAAGGCAGACAAATAATGCTGCATAACTTTCTGACTGGCGATTAAACTGCTCATTACGCCTCCGGTGCCAGCTGCAACAAATAGGTTAGCAGCGTATTATAGGCAAACACGCCGCGGGACGACGGAGCAAACACGTTTGGCGGCGTTTGCGCTACGCTGGCATCCCGGAATTTGGTGTCTACCGGTACCACTGCCGACCAGACCTTATCCTGATAAGTGGCTTTTAACTCTTTGTAGGCTTCGAGCGATGCCCGGGTTCTTTTGTCATACATGGTAGGAATTATAGTAAACGCATAGTCTCTTTGTTGCGAACTGCGCATTAGTGCCATGGTTGCTATCATCCGCTCCAACCCTTTGAGCGCCAGAAACTCTGTTTGCACCGGGATTAAAATCCTGTTGCAGGCAGCAATAGCATTAACCATTAATACCCCCATTACCGGGGGGCAGTCCAGGAGCACATAGTCATATTCTGCTTTAACTTTTTGTAATGCTTTTTTTAAAATCAGCCCCATGCCACCTTTATTACCAAGCGAGCGGTCGAGGGTTGCCAATGCCATAGACGAAGGCAGAATATCCAGATTGTTAACACTACTTGGACACAACGATTGTAAAATTTCTTCCCGGGTAATGTCTTTACCACGAATAAAAATATCGTAGACACTATTTTCCAGCTCTTCAGCATCAATTCCGAAATAGTAGGTCAGAGAAGCATGCGGATCGGTATCGACCAGCAGCACCCGTTTGCCGCGCTCTGCCAGTAAACCACCTAACGTGACGGTAGTCGTGGTTTTACCAACCCCGCCTTTCTGATTTGCTATTGTCCAAATTACCACGTTCAGGGTTCCTGTTGTTCTGGCAGTTCATCTGGATTGTCCTGACGGGTGGTGATTCTGACCCCACCACCTGGCAATGCAATTACCCTGATACTGCCATCATCCTGGGTAACCTGTCGCAATTGCTGTTGTAACGCTTCACTTTGCTGCTGCAGTTCCAGCTCATCTGGCAGATAACCATAGCGTGATACCGCAATGACCACTTTGCGGTTTTCTGCCCGCCCCTCGGCTGTGGCATTACTACTGTCAGCATAGTATTGGCCATATCCCTCAATCGCCATGCGGTGAGACGGTGTACCTAACGTTTCCAGCACCCGCAGTACCGATGTTGCCCGGGCAACAGACAATTCCCAGTTTGACGAAAACAGCTCGTTATTTATCGGTTGATCGTCAGTGTAACCACGGATCCGGATAAAATTATTTATCGGGTTAATAATATCGGTAATTTCATTTAACAACGTACGGGCCGAACTGGTTGCCGTGGCACTGCCGCTGGCAAATAACAGGCCGCTGTTTAATTCAATTATCAGCCAGTTTTCGTCTTGCTGAATATTGACCACGCCCTGCTCGATAAGATTGGCCAGCGCCTGATTAAGCTCCTGCTCGAGTGACACCAACGGGCTACCTAAAAATTGCTGCCTGACATCAGATAAGGTACTGGCATCAGCCACCAGCTCTGGCCCCTCGGCGCTCTCAAGCGAACTGCCATAACGGTCAAAGTCACTTTGTGGCGCGGCTTGGGGTAGCATCCCGCGGCCACTACTGCCGCTGCCCGTTTTCGCCGGGCGCTCGAATACATTGGTCAGGGTGTCAGCCAATGCGCTGAACTCTTCGTCTTTAACCACTGACATGGCATACAACACCACAAATAATGCGAACATTAAGGTCATGTAATCGGCGTAAGACACTAGCCAGCGGTCAAGTTGCTCTGGTTCATCATGCTGATGTTGCTGCTTATGCCGATACATAATCGCTAGCTCAGCCGATACGCAGCGAGCTTGCGCTCAATATTGCGGGGATTTTCACCTTGTGCTATCGATACTAAGCCTTCCACAATCAGCTCATGATACAAGGTATGCTGATACACCAGACTCTTGAGCTTATTACCCACCGGGATAAAAATCAGATTGGCAAAGCCCACGCCATAGATCGTTGCGACAAAAGCGGTGGCCACCCCCATGCCCAATAATTTGGGCTCAGAAATATTCGCCATTGCCTGAATTAGCCCCAGTACCGCCCCCACAATACCAATGGTCGGACTGTACCCGCCCATCGCTTCAAAAATGCGGGCACCACGCAGCAAACGTTCGCGCTCCAGGGTTAGCTCGGCATCCAGGGTATCCTGCAGTACTTTTACTTCGACGCCATCAACCAGTAAATTCAAGCCACGGTGTAAAAAAGGATCGCTCTCTTCCAGCGCCGCCGATTCCAGCGACAAAAAGCCATTGGCCCTGGCTGAACTGCCCCAGTTTACAATGCGCTCTACCGCGTTTTGCATCGGCAGGCTTTCTGGTCTGAGTACCCAGGGTAACATGCTCAGACCCAGTCGGAATTGGGGTAGCGGGGTTTGCAGCATTACCGCGCCAACCGTGCCGCCAACAACAATAATAAACGCAGGTAAATGCAGCAAGGTGCTAAGAGCGCCACCTTCGAGCATAAAACCACCTGCTACCGCGACTACCGCCAGTAAAAAACCACTGATTGCCAGTTTATCCATGTTTCACTTCCGTTGTCAGCCGGCCGGCCACCTCATTTAAGCTGACCTCAAGGTCCATAAGCCCCGCCGCCGCTATTGCCTGAGGCATACCATATACCACGCAACTTGCCTCGTCCTGAGCCCATATCCGTGAGCCCGCCTGTTTGAGCATTCTGGCGCCTTCCCGGCCATCGGCTCCCATACCGGTTAACACCACCGCCAGCACTTTATCCTGAAACACCCTGGCTGCAGTGGCAAACGTTACATCAACACTGGGTTTAAAAGTAATTCGCGAGGAGTCGTCTTCCTTAATCCGCAAGCGGGCCTGGCTCTCATTGCCTTCGACCAGCATTTGCTTGCCACCCGGCGCCAGGTAAGCCACACCGGGACGTAGAATATCGTTATCTGCAGCTTCTTTAATTTCTATTTTTGCCAGGGTATTTAATCGTTGCGCAAAAGCACCGGTAAAGGCCGCTGGCATGTGCTGGATTAAAATAATGGGTAACGGGAAATCCGCGGGCAAATTGGTCAGAATACGTTGCAAGGCAACCGGCCCCCCGGTTGAAGTACCGATAGCAACCAATTTATAACTCTGACCACTGGCTTTAAAATTAGCATTGCGTACTGTAGCACCCAGCCGTTCACTAAGCTGCGGCCTGCCCAGTGTCGCACGGGTAAGCCCGCTAGCGGCCGACGCCACAGTTCGATTACTGGCAACGGTACCTGCCCCGACATTGCCTGGCAAGGTGGTGGCAGTGCTGCTGAAGGTACTGCGTCCCAATGGTCTTTTACGAGCCACCGCTTTTACTCTGTCCCGCAGCACATTACCGGCTTCTTCTTTATCGCGGGCAATATCTTCGAACTTTTTCGGCAGAAAATCGACAGCCCCGGCGTCCAGCGCATCAAAGGTGGCTTTAGCCCCTTCGTGCGTCAGCGATGAAAACATCAGAATCGGAATACGCTGGCTTTGTAAAATCTCCCGCACCGCACTAATGCCGTCCAGCACCGGCATTTCGATATCCATGGTGATCACATCAGGTTTTAACGCCAGCGCTTTTGTGACTGCCTCGCGACCGTCGCTGGCGGTGTCAATCACCTCCAGCTGTGGATCTGAATTCAGAATTTCCGTTAACCGTCGGCGAAAAAAACTGGAATCATCTACAATCAGCACCCTGATCGTCATGCGGCACTCTCTTAAGCGTTTAGCTTATTAAATCGATCAAATTTAATCTTGGACTTCTTCGCATAATGTTTCAGTAAGTTTGGTACATCCAAAATTAGCGCAATGCCGCCATCAGAGGTGATTGTGGCGCCAGCCATACCAGGTGTACCCTGCAACAGCGCATCAAGCGGTTTAATCACCACCTCTTCCTGGCCTATTAACGAATCGACCACAAAGCCGACCTGCTGCGTACCAATTTGTACTATTACTACATGGCCCTGCTCACGCCGCAGTTGTTTATTTGAGCCTTTAACCAGCCAGTGCTCGAGGTAAAATAGTGGCAGCGCTTTATTACGGACCACGATCGTCAGCTGACCATCAACAATATTGGTTTTTGCCAGATTAAGATGAAATATTTCATTTACGCCGGCCAGGGGTAAGGCAAAGGTTTGTTTACCCACCATAACCATCAATGTCGGCAGAATCGCTAAGGTTAGCGGCACTTTAATTTCAAGCAGCGTACCTACACCCAACTTAGAGTTAATCTGGACAGTGCCGTTAAGCTGGTTAATTTTTGTTTTAACCACGTCCATGCCAACCCCGCGGCCAGAGATATCAGAGATTTGCTCTTTGGTTGAAAAACCCGGTGCAAAAATCAGATTAAAGGCGTCGTTGTCAGACATGCGGGCCGCTGCGTCTGCATCAAGAATGCCGCGTTTTATCGCAATGCCTTTTAACTTTTCCGGGTCCATGCCGGCACCATCGTCCTGAATGGTCAGCAAGATATGATCACCAGCCTGCGTGGCGGCCAGTTTCACCAGGCCAACCTTAGGTTTGCCTGCTTTTAAGCGAACATCGGGCATTTCAATGCCGTGATCGACCGAGTTTCGTACTAAATGCACCAAGGGATCAGCCAGAGCTTCTACCAGGTTTTTATCTAAATCGGTTTCTTCACCTTCCAGGATCAGATTAATATCTTTTTGCAGTGACCGCGCTAAATCGCGAACTACCCGCGGGAAGCGGCCAAACACTTTTTTAATGGGCTGCATGCGGGTTTTCATTACCGCGCCCTGAATATCTGCCGTTACCACATCGAGGTTAGAAATGGCCTTGGTCATTTCTTCGTCCTGGGTACTGGTAGACAAACTGACCAGCCGGTTACGCACCAACACCAGCTCGCCAACCATGTTCATAATCTGATCAAGCCGTTTGGTATCAACCCGCACGGTGGTCTCAGCTGCCGGTGCGGCATTGGCGGCTGCAGCTTTATCCGCAGCAGCCGGTGCTGCAACAGCGCTTGCTGCTACCGGGGCTTTGGCTGCTGGCGCAGCAGCTGAAGTTGACGGCGGCGCTGCAGGTTTGGCCGCTGCAGTTGGCGCAGGCTTGCGCTCGGGCGCAGCAGGTGTTTCTACCGGTGCGTTACCTTTACCATGCAGCTGATCAAGCAGCGCTTCAAATTCATCATCGCTTATTTCATCGTCACTGGCTGATGGTGTCGCAGAACTCTTGCCAGTCTGACTGGCAGCAGCTTGCTTGCTAACTGCTGGCTGGCTTGGAGTTGCAGTACCAGCAGCTTTATTAGTATCGGGTACAAATGAGCCTTTACCATGCAGTTGGTCAAGAATGGCTTCAAATTCATCATCGGTAATATCGCTGCTCTCGGACGCGGGCTGAGTTACCGCAGGTGCTGCGTCGGCACGGCCAGGGGCGCCTTTACCATGCAGCTGGTCGAGCATTCTTTCAAATTCAGCCTCGCTGATATCATCAATATCACCCTCAGCAGCCGTGTCATCATGTCCGGCTGCAGCCGTTGCCGGTACTTCCGGCTCTGCCTGGGCAATAACCGGAGCAGCTTCACCCGCTTTCTCAGGCTCGCTGTAGTGATGCAATGCATCAAGCACAGCAGGGTTTGCCGGGGTAAGTGGCTGGCGCGCCTGCACCTCCACAAACATGGCGTTAATTGCATCCAGCGTTTGCAAAATAACGTCCATCAGTTCCGGAGTTACCCGCCGTTTACCGGTACGCAGAATATCAAATACGTTTTCAGCGCCGTGACAGGCGTCGACCAGCTCTGTCAGTGACAGAAACCCGGCCCCGCCTTTCACGGTATGAAAACCACGAAATATGGCATTAAGCAAATTGGCGTCATCCGGATTATTCTCCAGTTCAACCAATTGCTCCTGCAACAACTCCAAAATCTCGCCGGCTTCGACCAGAAAGTCTTGTAAAATGTCTTCATCCATATCAAAGCTCATGCGCAGACACCTCTGTTAGAAACCCAAACTGGACAGTAAATCATCAACGTCATCCTGACCAGACACCACATCATCCCGCTCCGCGGCATCGATAATGGGCCCTTCAGCTTCATGTGCCGCTTTAGCTTTTGCCTTCGCCGGTTTGGCTTTGATTTCCGGTTGGTCGGGGTTAGATTGACCAAAGGCCGTTAACAAACCGATCAGGCTTTCCTCTACCTCTCGCACCAATTCAATAACCCGACGCAAAATCTGGCCGGTTAAATCCTGATAATCCTGCGCCATCAACACATCAGTCAGCAAGGCATTCAGGGTTGCCGAATCGACTGTTGCCTGCTGCATAAAACCATCGACACCGTGACATAACTGTTTAAATTCAGTCAGCTCAATCTGGCGTTGCATCAACCGCTGCCATTGCGGCTGCAACTGATTAAGTTGCTGGGTAATTTGATCAGCTATCGGTAAGCAAGACTCCACCGCATCCATCGTTTTATTCGCGGCTTGCTCCGTCATATCAATAACGTGGTTCAGCCGCTTTTTCGCGTCAGGAATATCTTCTTCGAGCAAATTATTCAGCGAAGGGTCAATATGAAAGTTTTTAAGCGAGTCGTGCAGTTGCCGGGTAAGTTTACCAACTTCGGCAAACAGTTCAGAAGAACCGGGTACCGTAATAGATTGCACCAGCTTATTGGCCAGTTGCTGCTCTCCCATCTCCAGTAACTGCACCAGCTCTTTTGCTTGTTCAAGCGTAATATCAGCCGCCGTAGTGTCAGACATAGTGTCACTCCTTGTCAGTTACGGCTTAACCTAAACGCTCAAAGACTTTGGCCAGCTTCTCTTGTAAGGTAGCGGCTGTAAAAGGTTTAACAATATAGCCATTAACCCCAGCCTGAGCGGCGGCGATAATCTGCTCTTTTTTCGCTTCAGCGGTGACCATCAATACCGGGATGTGCTTTAATTTCGCATCGGCTCTGATCGCTCTGAGCAAATCGATACCTTGCATACCGGGCATGTTCCAGTCAGTAACAACGAAATCAAATTCGCTATTTTGCAACATCGGAAGCGCCGTGCTGCCATCATCTGCTTCTGCGACGTTAGTAAAGCCTAAGTCACGTAACAGGTTTTTAATAATGCGCCTCATGGTTGAGAAGTCATCAACCACAAGAATTTTCATATTTTTATCCAAAGTCCCCTCCGACGAGATAATACGCCTGGTATCTCAACTGCTTTAATTTTATACCCAAACCTGCATTCTGGCTTTTAACCGCACCAGCGCCTGGCTATGGATCTGACTTATCCTGGACTCGCTGACATCCAGCACTGCCCCAATTTCTTTTAAATTTAGTTCTTCGTTGTAATACAGTGAGAGTACCAGAGCTTCGCGCTCCGGCAAACTGCTAATGGTTGAAACCAGTGCTTTATTAAATGCTTCATTTGCCTGCTGCTCATATAATAGATCGCCATCGCTATCGTCAGCAGTGACCAGCACATCTTCTGAAACGCCAAGGTCTTCAATACCGATAATCCGGCCTGTGCTGACATCGGTTAACATATGATGGTACTCATCGAGAGATATATCAAGTTTTTCAGCTACTTCAAAGTCTTTTATATCACGGCCAAATTCGGCTTCAAGTTCAGCAATAGTGTCGGCGATTAAACGGGCGTTGCGGTGCACCGAACGGGGAGTCCAGTCACCACGGCGCATTTCATCTAACATCGCACCACGAATACGGATGCCGGCGAAGGTTTCGAAACTGGCCCCTTTAGTGCCATCAAAGTTTTTTGCAGCTTCAATCAGACCAATCATGCCCGACTGAATTAAGTCGTCAACCAGCACGCTGGCCGGCAACCTGGCCATTAAGTGATACGCGATACGTTTTACCAGCGGAGCATGTCGTTCAACCAGCTGCTGCATCTGGTCAACTCCACCATATGCGGCCAGCTTACTGTTCACACGACCCCCTGATCAGCTTGCGGCTGCAGTAATTTTTCCAGAAAAAACTCAAGATGACCGGAAGCGTTGGCTGGCAGCGGCCATTTAATGGCTTTAAGAGCCAGCCCTTTAACCGCCATGCTGGCCGGACTTTTTGGAAATACATCAATAAAGGCTTTTTGTTTACGGGCGGCTTTACGCACATTTTCATCATAGGGCACAGTGGCAACCAACTCGAGGCTAACATCTAAAAAGCGATCAGTAACCCGACTAAGTTTGGCAAACAGCTCCTGACCTTCTTTTAAGTTGCGTACCATATTGGCGACAATCTTAAATTTTTCGACGCCATGATCCCGACTCAGTATTTTCATCAGGGCATAAGCATCGGTGATCGAGCTTGGCTCATCACAGACCACGACCACCACATCCTGCGAAGCTCGCGAAAAGCTTAATACCATATCAGAAATGCCGGCCGCGGTATCGACTAACAGCACGTCGACCGGGGTTCTCAGCTCGCTGAACGCCCGGATTAGGCCAGCGTGTTCAACCGACGAAAGCTCGGTCATATTCTGCGAGCCCGAAGTAGCTGGTACAATTTTTATACCAAAAGGGCCGTCTATTATTACGTCATCCAGTTCACATTCACCGGATAATACATGTGACAGATTTTTTTCTACCCGCAAGCCCAGCATCACATCACAGTTTGCCAGGCCAAGGTCAGCGTCCAGCACCAGCACTTTTTTGCCCAGTTGGGCCATAGCCATCGCCAGGTTAAGACTGACGTTGGTTTTACCCACGCCGCCTTTGCCACCGGTTATTGAAATTACTTTTACCATCTGCTTATTCATTCTTCTCAGGCCGTTGGCTTGATCGTCAATTAATTCGTGACTATGCATAGGCTGTTTCCGCTCGGGACACCTCATCCTGATACCACTGATGTCCGTTACTGCTGTGGGTCAGGCGCAATATTTCAGCACGTTGTACTAAATCGGCTGCATCAGCTACCACTAAATCTTCCGGTACCCGTTGGCCATTAGTTAAATAGCTAACCGGCAATGCGTTCTGAATGGCCACATTGATTACTTCACCTAAACTTAAGCATTCATCAAGTTTGGTAAAAATACAACCCGCCAGGGAAATCCGTTTGAACTGCAGAACCGTCTCCTGCATTACTCTGGCCTGCGCAGTCGCAGACAATACCAGATAACTTTTTATTTTGACACGTGAATTATGCACTAAACTGGCAAGTTTTTCAGCCAGTCTGACATCACGCTGGCTCATCCCTGCCGTATCGATCAAAATAAGTTTGCGCTGGGCCATTTGATTTAGCAATACTGCCAGCTCATCACTGTCTTTTGCCTGCTTTACCGGGCAACCAATAATCCGGCCATATGTTGCCAGTTGCTCAAAAGCGCCAATCCGGTAAGAATCAGTGGTGATTAATGCAACCTGATCGGCACCGTGCCGCTTGGCAAAACCGGCTGCCAGCTTGGCAACCGTAGTGGTTTTACCGACGCCGGTCGGCCCTACCAGCGCGATAATACCACCGCGGCGCAAAATATCGTCATTGGTAGTGCTTAGCTGACCACTGAGCAATTCCATTGCGGTATCCCAGGCTTCGCTGGCACCGATGTCCTCTGGCATAAAACACGCCAGCTGATCAGCAACCTGCTCGGACAAACCCAGTTGTTGCAAATGCTCGATAACCAAGGCACGTACTGGCTCACGCCGGGCTAAGTCCTGCCACATTAAACCTGAGACCTGATGCTGCAACAGCTGGCGCATTGACAGCATTTCGTTGCGCATGGCGTCAAACTGGGTCGCCATCGACTGCGCTTGCTGCTGCTGTTGTTTAGTCAGCTCTTGCCACTGACTGGCCGCAATTCCTTGGGTTGTGCCAGAACTTTGACGCTCAAATGCAGCTGCCGGATTTACCGCAGGTTGCACGGCTGCTGGCTGGCGCTTACTGTTTTGCGCTGCCGGCTCACGGCCCTGCTGCTTAATCATTTGCCGGGCCAGTAACTCCCGCAGTGAATCCGCTGGCGCTTCGGCCTGCTCACTTTCTATTTTCCGGTTAGCTGGCATGCTGTCGTTATCATCGACTCTGACACTAAAACGCGGCTCCTGCCGCGGTTGATGGCCTGATGTGGCAGCTGCCTGCGCTGGGGCATGCGCCGGTTTTTGGCTGGCAGCGTTCTGGCTTTCCGGGTCAATTGCCGCAACAATTTCGACCCCTTCAGCTACTTTTTTGTTCGATAAGATTATCGCGTCGGGTCCTAGGAACTCTTTGACTTCCGTTAAAGCGGTACGCATATCTTTAGCGACAAAGCGTTTTATTTTCATGAGTTACTCCTAGTTTTGCTGACCAATAACGCTGACAATTCGAATTTGTTTATCATCGGGAATCTCCTGATAGGACAATACCCGCAACCCTGGAATGGTATACTTCACGAATCGTGCCATGACTGAGCGTAAAATTCCTGACGTTAGCATTACCGCACTTTCGCCATTTAATTCCTGGCTCTGATGTGCTTCGTGTAACGATTGCTGGATCCGGTCGGCCAGGCCGGGTTCAATGCCGGCACCGTCATTACCTGCCGCCTGCATTGACTGATGCAGCATTTGTTCAAGTTCAGGGGCGAAGGTAATAACCGGGATTTCACTGTTGCTCCCAACCACTTCCTGCACTATTAACCTGCGCAGTGAAATACGACAGGCCGCAGTAAGCACATCCACATCCTGGCTTTTACTGGCGTATTCCACCAGGGTTTGCACTATGGTGCGCATATCCCGAATAGGCACACCTTCCTGTAGCAGATTTTGCAACACTTTAACCACGGTGGTTAATTGCAACATGTCAGGCACCAGGCCTTCAACCAGTTTGGGTGAGTGTTTGGCCAGCATATCCAACAGGTTTTGTACTTCTTCATGGCCAAGCAAACTCGCAGCATTATTGGTTAAAATCTGGCTTAAGTGGGTCGCTACCACAGTAGCCGCATCCACCACGGTGTAGCCAAGGGTTTGGGCGTGCTCCCGCTGATCTTTACTGATCCATACGGCCTCCAGACCAAAGGCCGGGTCTTTGGTTGCCACCCCTTTGACCTGACCAAACACCTGACCGGGATTAATTGCCAGCTCATTATCGTGGCGTAGCTCACCTTCACCCGTGGTAACGCCCATCAGCGCCACCCGGTAACTGTTCGGTTCTAAATCGAGGTTATCCCGGATGTGCACTGGCGGCACCAGAAAGCCCAGCTCCTGCGACAGCTTCTTGCGCACCCCTTTGATCCGGTTCAGCAGTTCACCACCCTGAGCTTTATCTACCAGGGGTATTAAGCGATACCCTACTTCCAGGCCGATGGTATCGACCCCCTGTACATCGTCCCAGCCAATTTCTTTTACCGGTTGCGTCTGACTATCTGCTGGTTGGGTGGTATTTTTGGTCACTAGCTGAGCCTGCACCTGTGCCGCTTTTCGCTGCATAAACCAGGCGGTACCACCAATTAATGCCGCCAGGCTTAAAAACGCAAAGTGTGGCATGCCCGGTACTACGCCCATTAAGGTCAGTACACCAGCAGCAATAAACAACACATGGGTGTTATCGCTAAGCTGGGCAGTCATTTGCTCGCCTAAGTCACCGGACTTATTCTGACGGGTGACGATGATGGCCGTGCCAATAGACAGTAATAACGACGGAATTTGCGCGACCAGGCCATCACCTATCGTCAGCAAGGTGTATATCTCCATCGCATCGCCGAAGCTTAAATCATGTTGCAGCATACCAATAAACAAACCGCCGATTAAATTGATAACCAGGATAACGATACCCGCGATGGCGTCACCTTTAACAAACTTACTGGCACCGTCCATCGAACCATAAAAGTCCGCTTCACTGGTGACTTCCTCGCGCCGGGTTCGCGCTTCTTCCTGAGTGATCAGGCCAGAGTTTAAATCAGCGTCAATCGCCATTTGCTTACCGGGCATGGCATCAAGGGTAAATCGGGCCGATACCTCAGCAATCCGGCCGGCGCCTTTAGTGACTACCACAAAGTTGATAATAATCAGAATTAAAAACACCACGATACCAACGGCATAATTACCGCCGATTACCACCGAGCCGAAAGCTTCAATTACCTTACCTGCAGCATCGCCGCCATTGTGGCCTTCCAGCAATACTATCCTTGTGCTGGCCACATTTAGTGCCAGGCGCATAATGGTCGCCACCAGCAGCACGCTGGGAAAGATGCCAAAATCAAGAGGCCGCAAGGTATAGATGGTTACCAGCAGCACAACCAATGCCAGGGCAATATTAAAAGAAAATAAGGTATCAAGCAGGATCGGCGGCAGTGGCAATACCACCATGGCCAGGGCGGCCAGAATAAGCAGTGGCGTACCAAGCCCTTTCATAAACGACAGTTTTGATTTGTCAAAGTTATGGAAATACTGAACAAACTGCATGGCGTACCTAACAAATTATTGGCGCGTAACGCGAGGGCTAAGTGGTATCAGCAAAAACCATTCCATAACTCAAACAAAAAAAGGGTCAGAGTGATTTTTTATGGAAAATCACTCTGACCCTTTTTTTGTTGTTAGCATGTTAGTGGCGATAATCTTCGGGAATGGGAAGTTCTCGGGCCAGCGTTTTTGGCCGGCTGCCTTTGCCTTTTTTGTACATTTTAAGCTGATATACATAAGCCAGTACCTGAGCAACCGCAGCAAACAGTTGCTCTGGAATTGGGTGATCCAGCTCTGTAGTGTAGAATATTGAGCGGGCCAGGGCCGGAGACTCGATCACCGGCACTTTATGCTCATTACCAATTTTCCGGATATGCATCGCAACTTCATCTACCCCTTTGGCCACCACTACCGGCGCGCGGAATTTGCCCTGGTCATATTTTAAAGCAACAGCAAAATGGGTCGGGTTGGTGACAATAACATCAGCTGTCGGCACTTCCTGCATCATCCGTTTCATTGACATCTGCATCTGGGTGCGGCGAATACGGGCTTTAATTTCTGGACTGCCCTCTGAGTTTTTATGCTCGTCTTTAATTTCCTGCAAGCTCATTTTCAGCTGCTTCACATGATTCCATTTCTGATAAGGCGCATCTACCATGGCAATAATGGAGACACTGCTGCACAACCCCAGAAACAGCCACGCTAAAATATACAACGCCGATTCGATATTATTGGGTTCGCTCATCAGCGACAACGCCATAATATCCATGAAAAAAAACTTAAGCAGTAAATACGCCACGGTAACCACTACCGCAACTTTCAGGATACCTTTAACCAGCTCTACTAACGCCTGCAAACCAAACATGCGTTTAAAGCCTTTTAACGGGCTCATTTTGCTCAGCTTTGGCCCCGCTGCCTGCCAGCTGAAATTAAAACCACCAATCAGACAATTGCCAACAAAAGCCGCCAGCAGAATAAAGGCGAAAATGGCAGCCAGCGGTGGCAGCAACTCTTTTCCCACTTCGCTCCAGGCGGTAAACATGGAGTTGGTTTCAAACATGTCTTTCTGATCGAGATGCATCATCCGTTGGCCGACATTCAGCACGCCCATCGCCAACATTTTACCAAACATCAGCATGGCGGCTGCGCTGGCTATCAGAACAAAAGCCGTGCCAAGGTCTTTTGAACGGGCTATCTGGCCCTTTTCTGCTGCGTCTTGCAGCTTCTTGGGCGTGGGCTGTTCGGTTTTTTCTGCGCCGGAATCTTCTGCCATAGTCAGCCTCCGTTAGCAGCCAATAAGCCGGCAGCTATAGTCTATTGCGTGCTGCCATTGCTTGTCGTAGTGGAATAAAAACGTATCCAGCGTCAGCCATAAAATCAGCAAACCTGCCAACATGGTGATCGGAAAACCTATTGAGAAAATATTGAGTTGCGGTGCAGCCCGGGTCATGATGCCGAACGACAAATTAACCACCAACATGGCAACAATTGGCGCCAGGGCAATGGCCAGGGCGGTGGCAAACATCCAGCCACCAAATTCAACAATGGTCCAGTAGCTGCTGACTTCCCACCACTGACCATTAATCGGCAGGGTATCGAAGCTGAACACCAACATCTGGATCATGATCAGGTGCCCATTAAAAATAAAAAATAGTAAGGTGGCCAGGATCAGATAAAACTGGCCTATGGCCGGCACACTGACCCCGCTTGACGGGTCAACCATCGATGCAAACGCCAGACCGGTCTGCGTTGCCAGTAACTGGCCCGCCAGCACAAAAGTAGTAATAAACATTTGCGAGATAAAACCCAGCGCAAAGCCAATCATTAACTGAAAGAATACTTCAACGAACATGGCCGCAGACATTAAATCAGGTGGGGTTACCGGCGGTAGCATCGGCATCATCACTAACGTGATCATCACTACCAGACCGGTTTTAATCCGCATCGGAATATTGCGCGCTCCCATACCGGCCATGATCATCAGCATGCCCGTTACCCGACATAGCGGCAGCATAAAGTCGGCGATAGCCTGCATTAAGGTGCCCAGCGGGAATTCCATCAACTCACCACGGTAGGTATGCTGAGGAATAAGTCATGGGTGTAATCCATAATAATCCGGACAAACCAGTGACCACCAAATATCAAGGCTAACAGGGTGACAATTAACCGCGGTAAAAAGCTTAAGGTTTGTTCGTTAATTGAGGTAGCGGCCTGAAACACCGCGACAATTAAACCCACAAACAATGACGGCAGAATAATGGCACTTACCAGCAAGATGACGATAAACAAGGCATCACGCAATACATCGACAAAGACCTCAGGACTCATGTGCCGACTCCATAACTGGTGGCAAGCGTGCCCATAACTAAAATCCAGCCATCAACCAACACAAACATCATCAGTTTAAACGGCAACGATATAATCATCGGCGATAGCATCATCATCCCCATTGCCATCAGTACACTGGCTACTACCAAATCGATGATCAGAAAAGGGATAAACAGCATAAAGCCGATCTGAAATGCGGTTTTTAATTCACTGGTGATAAATGCCGGGATCACCACGGTTAGTGGATAATCCTGAGGTTGTTCTAACACTTCAATACCGGCAATCTGGGCAAAGGTGTCCAGATCCCTTACCCGGGTCTGATGCAACATAAAGGCTTTAACCGGCACAATAGCCGCATCCAGCGCCTGAACCGGGGTTATCGACTCGGCCAGATAGGGCTGAATCGCCTGCTCATTGACGGTTTTAAATACCGGCGCCATGATAAAAAAGGTTAGAAACAACGTGATGCCGATAAGCACCTGATTAGACGGGGTTTGCTGCAAACCAATGGCCTGACGCAATATCGCCAGCACCACGATAATCCGGGTAAAGCTGGTCATCATAATAACGATGGCGGGAATAAAGCTCAACATCGTCATTAACGCCAGGACCTGCAGCGTTACACTATATTGTTGAGAGCCATCATCATTAGTGGTTACGGTAACAGCCGACAACATACTGTTATCGGCCAGCACCGCAGGGCTGAGTAACAGCAACAACACACACAGCAATCGCAACATAAAAACTTACTTTTTCAGGAATGATTGCAACTGTGTATGAAAGTCTGATGCCAACTTTGTTTCAGGAAGGGAATTTTCTAATTCGAATAGCATATTAATGCTTTGCGGTGTCACGCCAATTACCCGTTGTTTACCTTGTATTTCAATAACTAACAAGCGTTCGCGCTGCCCCAGAGGTACCGAGCAAATAACTTTAACGTGCTGGCTACCGGGCAGGCGTAATGTCAATTTTTTGAATAACCAGCCCAGGCCAACCACCAACAGCAGCACTGCTGCCAGAGAAATGGCGATTTTACCCAGGCTGATGCCGCTGGTGTTTTTTCGCTCAGCAGACGGCTCCTGGCGTTGAAATGGTAAACTTTGCCGCGGTTCTGTCACAGTTTGCGCTGCCACTTCTGACAATGACGCCGCAACCTCTCCTGAACGAGCATCGGCAGCGTCTTTGTCAGATGCGTTTTGCGCAGCCATGTCTTGCTGTTGCGGCTCTGGCGGGTTTGTTTGTGCAGCAGCAATAGCGCTGAATGCCAAATATAATAGCAACAGTACGATCGCAGCGGTTCTTAATAATGACTGCATTAGCGTAGCTTTTTAATCCGTTCAATCTGGCTGATAACATCCGTTAAGCGAATACCAAACTTGTCATTCACCACGACTACTTCACCGTGCGCAATCAGGGTACCGTTGACCAGCACATCTAATGGCTCGCCAGCAACCCGCTCCAGCTCCACAACTGATCCCTGATTTAACTGCAGCAGGTTGCGGATACTAATTTTGGCCCGGCCCACTTCCATTGAAATCGTGACTGGAATGTCCAGAATCGTGTCCAATTTACGCTGCTCATCAACGGTAATATTCGATTTTTCGTCTTTAAGCTCCTCCAAATCAACAGCTTTAGCGCCGTCTTCGCCCTCAGCTTCTGCCATGGCTGCAGCCCATTCATCCATTGTGTCTTTATCGTCTGCCATACTGTTATCCTCTGTCCCGCTCTGTTAAGTTCAGATCGGCTTCTAGTTCCGAAATATCTGCATCGCTATCCAGACGCCTGCCACCTTTGGTAAATACGTGAAGTTCCGATTTAACAGATTCTGGCCGCCTGATCTTCTCAATAATTTTTAATGCCACACTCTCCCGTGACCGACCAAGCTTGGCGCGGTAGGTGGGTAAGTCTTCAATCAATACGGTAATATGCTCTGGTATTTCCACCGGAATAATATCGCCGGCCTTTAATTCCATTACTTCGCGCAACGTTAAATCGACATCAAGCATTTTGGTGGATAAATCCACTTTGACGTCCATAATTTCGTCACGCAGCGCTTTACTCCAGCGTAAATCTGTATCTTCTTTATCACTTTGCACCCCAGCGTCCAGCAGCTCGCGGATGGGCTCCAGCATAGAGTAAGGTAATGCCACATGAAAATCACCGCCACCGCCATCCAGTTCAATATGAAATGAGCTGATCACCACCACTTCTGTCGGGCTGACAATATTAGCCATGGCCGGATTCACTTCTGAGTCGAGATATTCAAACGACACGTCCATCACCGGAGCCCAGGCTTCTTTGTAATCCTCAAAAATAAGTTTCAGCAGCATCTGAATGATTCGCCGCTCGGTCGGGGTAAATTCACGCCCTTCAATTTTGGCATGATAACGTCCGTCGCCGCCAAAAAAGTTATCGACCAGAATAAATACCAGACGTGCTTCCATGGTAATTAAGCCAGTACCCTTAAGTGGCCGGAAACGCACCATATTCAGGCTGGTTGGCACAAATAACGTATGCACGTATTCGCCAAACTTAATCATTTGCACACCATTGATGGAGACTTCGGCGGTGCGACGCATCATATTGAACAAACTGATCCGCATATGGCGGGCAAACCGCTCATTAACCATTTCCAGAGTAGGCATACGACCGCGGACAATACGATCCTGAGACGAGAAATCGTATTCCATGGTAGAACGGCTGCGGCCATCACCGCTGTCGTCAATTTCTTCTTCTTCAACGTCATCAACGCCATGTAACAAGGCATCAATTTCATCTTGCGACAATAAATCGGTCACGATTGCTCACTCTTATTGCATAACAAAACTGGTGAAAAGCACTTCTTCCACCACCACTGATCCTGCAACTTCCAGCAACGCTTGCTGTAAATCACTAAGGGCTTTGTTTTTTAAGGCATCTTTGCCTGTGGTTGTTACCAGCTCGTCAGCATTAGCACTGGCGAAAGAAGCCGTTAAACTGGCCTCTATCAGCGGAATATGCCGAAGTGCTACGGTTTCATTATTACTGCCCCGCACCAGCAGTTGCACTTTTATCTGTACCAGACGATCACGTGCCGAGCCCGGCACATTAAACACAAATGGCCTGGGCATCGCCACGTATAAGGCGTTCCCCTCCGGCCCGCTGGGCTTGCCAGTATCAGCGGCACTCTGCGACACCGCTGTTTCATCGCTGGCAGCAGAGGGCGCGCTTTCGCTTCCCAGAAAGTAAAAGTAAACACCTGCCGCCAGAATGAGTACCACGACCACAGCCATGACCAACAATATTATTTTTTTCAAGCCACTTTTACTTTCGCCTAATTTTAAATCGCCATCGGCTGCCATTTGCACTCCGTTGTTTTAATTTATTCAGGCCATTATGCGCAACCGCCTGCCTTAATGTAAATTTTTTCGCTGTAACTTTTTTTGCGGTAACTTTATTATTCAGGCCCCGCTGGCACTATCGCCGGTAAATGTCACACCGGTTTACGCATAGTAATCAACAATACGTTCACTTAGCTTAACGTCTAACTGCAATGCTGTCGCCTGCTCGTCTAAATGTGGCTCGCTGATTTGCTGACCTGTCCCGGCACTGCCGTTGCGCTGACTACCTGTCTGGCTGTCCCCCTGGCGCTGCTGCTGAACCTGACCTTCACCCAGCTGAATGCCCTGTTGTTGCAGCATTTCACGTAATCTGGGCATCTGCTGCTCTAATAGTTCTTTGGCATGCTGTTGTTGCACAATAAACTGGACTGAAGCCTGCTCCTGCTGCAAATTCACCCGAATTTGCATTTGTCCTAAATCTGCGGGATCGAGTCGGATCTCTGCCACCTGAATATTCTGGCGTACCATCAGGTTAAGCCGCTCTTTTAGCTGACCAGCGGCATCTTGCGACAATAAATTGACCTGCTTTAAGTGCTCGGTAACCGATTTATTGACGCTTTGTGCTTTTGCCCGCTCAGCGCTTTGCTGCGCACCAGCAATGGCAACCGTTGCCGCATCAAGTCTGGCAAGTGCTGCTTCACTCTGAGTCTGGCCTGCCGGGCTGACGATACTGCCAAAGCCACTGACTGCAGTCTCTGCTCTGATACTTCCGGCCGTTATATTAACATCTGTTTTAACCTGTTGAGCTGCTAAATCAGCGTCTTCTGTCAGCATTTGCTTTATCGGTTGGTTACTTTCTGCCAGGCCAGCGCGTTGCTGTGCCCGGGACTGCGCTGAATCTGCTACGGCTGCGGCGCTGGCCAGGGTGCTGGCAGGCTGACCGGCGTCAAGAAGTACCGATTTCTCTGCATTTTCAAAGATGGTTGTTGCTGCTGGGGGCTGAATGTTACCGGCCATGGTTTTTAATTCCGGCGCCGCGGTTGACGATGTCGGTATCCCGGAGGGTATTTCTGCCACTACAGCGTTGTTTGTGCGCAGCGCGGTATCAACGCTCGCTTTCAGTTCAGCAGGCAATTCAACGGCACTATCCGGCTCAGCGCTTTCTACTTGCTGCTTACCTTCTTGTGCAGTATTGCGTTGCCCTGCTGAGGCGATACTTACCTTGGCCGCAGCGGCTGATTTATCGCTGTCAGATTGAGTGCTATTAATACTCTGGGTCGCTTGCTTGCCTGCAATGCCAGTAGCCGCTATTGCATTATTGCTGACATTTGCATCAGCTATAGCGGCTTTATTGCTACTGCTAACCATGTCAGCTGACGACTGAGTTTGAGATTGAGAAGGCTCAGTATCATGGCCAGAGTTCTGATTGGCCAGCGCCTGTTCAGCAAGCTTGATTGCCTTGTCGCTTGCAAACTGGCTATTTTTAAGTTCTTGCTGTGCAGTATCGTCGGCCGCTAACGGGGATTGAGCCGCATCTCTTGCCTGGCCGTTACTTACCGCGGCTAACATTTTCGCTGCGGCGTTGGCAGAATCGACCGGAGTGTCACTCTCGGCAGCATCTTTGCCTGCATTTGCTGTTGCCGGATACACCGGCAATATAAACCACTCGCCTGTTAAAACCTTTTTACCGTCAACGCCGGCTAACGCGCCCGCAGTGATCCCATCAACATCATCAGCTTGTGCCGCATCATCACCATGGGTGACATTCACACCGACGGTATTCGCAGCAGACTGACCTTTTTCAGTAGCGTGCAGCTGAAGCTGTAACCGGGTCTGGCTGGCGAGATCCAGCAATCCGAGTAAGGTGCCAGGCTGGCTTTCATCGGCCAGGCTAAGCTCCGCTTCCGCTGGAATTACTGACGGCTGGGTTTGTGCCGGCCCGCCTGCGGCATGGCCTGCCATGCTGGCAGCCCCTTTGCCTTTTCCGGTGATATGCAAAGCGGCAAAACTTTGCCTGTCGGTTAATTGTTGTTCACCAGACTGATTGAGCAGGCGCCCGAAATCATTTGCAGCACCTGCCTCATCCAGTGCAGCCCCGGCCTGATAGGAAGCGGGCTCTGTGCCAGCAGCCACCTGGCCTGAACTTAAAAAAGAAAGTGACAACAACGGATTCATTATGATCTCCTGATAAGGCAACGGGTTTACCACTATTGCGTTGCTCACTGTGTTACGAAAACGCTTTTGGCTGAACCAGCACTACGCAATAAAACCTATGATACAAAAATCGCGCCAAGTTTAAGAACTACGGTTATGACGACTCCTGTGCCAGCTGGCGGCGGTAAAATTGTTGACCTGCGTATTCATCACTCAGGCTTTGTTGCTGACGTTCAAGCACCTGCAACGCGGCACTGTCTGCCCGTTCAACTAACAGCTCCAGCGCCTTGCGCTTTGTTTGCATTTTTAACCAACTTTGTTTGCGTTGTTCTGCCGCGGCCCTCGCCTGATGTACTACCCGGGCTTGCTGTACCAGCGCCTGATCCAGTTTACCAATAAAATTGACATATTGGCTGTACTGGCGGCTTTGCAAGCCCTGACTGCCCTGGCGCTGGCTTTGTTGGATATATTCGGTACGGTAATTAGCCAGGCCCTGATATTTTTGTTCAGCCTGCTGAAAATACTGCTGTGCCTTAATAAACTGCGCCTGCAGATTATCTTCACGCTCGCGTTGCACTTTAATGATTAAACTAAAACGATGGGCTGCCATCAGCCGGCCATTCGCTGGGCAGGTAATACCTGACTTAGCGCCGTTAAACTTTCATCATAGGGGATAATCGTTTTCATGCCCTGTTGTAAAAAAGCATTAATCTTTGGCATCAGGCCAATTGCCTGATCCAACATCGGATCACTGCCCCGCACATAAGCACCAATTGCGATTAAATCTTTGCTTTGCTGGTAGCTGGCATATAGCTGCTTAACGGCACGGGCAAGTTGCTGATGCTCATTGCTGGTGACAGCAGGCATCACCCGGCTGATCGATTTTTCAATGTCTATCGCCGGAAAATGGCCGCTATCGGCCAGGGTACGGGACAACACAATATGGCCGTCGAGTATGGCTCTGGAGGCGTCCGCAA
The DNA here is from genome assembly GCA_002415085.1 of Arsukibacterium sp. UBA5043. Lineage (GTDB taxonomy): Bacteria > Pseudomonadota > Gammaproteobacteria > Enterobacterales > Alteromonadaceae > Alishewanella. The sequence continues at coordinate 407,573 of DIBV01000017.1, forward strand.
TTGGATCCTGTAAATCGTCGCCTTCTGATAACACAGTATAAAAGGCCGTTATTGAGCCCTGATGGCCGGTGCCATTACCCGCCCGCTCGACCAGTGCCGGTAATTTGGCAAATACCGACGGTGGATAGCCCTTCGTCGCTGGGGGCTCGCCTACTGCCAGGGCAATTTCGCGCTGCGCCTGAGCATAACGGGTGATGGAATCAATCAGTAGCAACACATCCATGCCCTGATCACGAAAATACTCCGCTACCTGCACCGCAGTTTCGCAGCCTTTTAGCCGCATTAACGGCGATACGTCAGCCGGGGCGGCGATCACCACAGATCGTGCTTTACCTTCATCACCCAGAATTTCATCAATAAACTCTTTTACCTCACGGCCACGTTCCCCCACCAGGCCAACTACAATGACATCTGCAGCCGTACCGCGGGTCATCATGCCCAGCAACACGCTTTTACCCACGCCGCTGCCAGCGAATAAGCCCATGCGCTGGCCTTTACCTACGGTAATAATACTGTTAATCGCCCGCACCCCGACATCCAGTGGTTGTTTTACTGGCCGGCGTAGCAACGGATTAATCGGTTTACCTTTGCCTTTGCTAAATTCAGTAGCCTTGATCGGCCCTTTGCCATCCAGCGGTTTACCAACACCATCAATTACCCGGCCCAGCAAATTCAAGGTTAACGGTACGCCTTTATATTGAATTACCGGCGTAACCCTGGCACCGGGTACCACCCCGGCAATATCATCTTGTGGCATCAGAAATAACCGGTCATTAGCAAAGCCGACGACCTCCGCTAAAATAGCGCCGCGGGCACTTTCGACCAGACAGGGCTGACCAATTGCCGCTCTGCAGCCAGTAGCCTCCAGGGTTAAACCCACCACCCGCACCAGATGGCCTGACACCGCCGGCAATGACGGATGAATATACTGCTGCTGTTGCTGCAGCCGTTGTAGCAGGCTGATATTGTCAGTCATGCGGCTTGGGGTCCTGTGATGGCGTTGACGCTTGTCCGGACTGAGCAGGGTTGCCGTCTTCGGTAGCGTTAGGCTTTTCCGCATCAGCTTCTGTCGTTTCGCTCTGAGCATCATCTGCACGAGCGTCGGCAGTATGCTCAGCTGCCTCTGCCAGCTGCAAAAAATGCTCCAGGCTACTGTGGATCCGCTGGTTTATACTGCGGTCAACGCTGGAGCTGTTGCTTTCAACCAGACACCCCCCCTGAGCCACCAGCGGCTCTGAGCGTAACTGCCAGCCGCGCTCTGCTATTTCAGTCTCACCATAATGTTGCTTTACTCTGGCGACATCGGCCGGATTAAGTTTAATAACCATCATGTTAGTTTGCAGTGGTAACGCACTGATGGCTTCTTGTAAGGCTTGTAAAATAACGTTGGAATTAGTGGTAACTTCAACATTGATAACCGACTTTGCCATCGCCAGGGCCAGTTGCACCAGCTCTTGCTCTACCCGGTTATCGATTTTTGCCAGCGGTTGCTGCAACTGATCCAGCAACACGCTTAATTCGGCCCGTAAGGTATCGATTTCAGTCGTACCGTCGGCCAGCCCTTGTTTTTTACCCTCGGCCAGCCCCTGCTTAAGCCCGTCTGAATGGCCTTGCTCACGACCTTCGCTGTAACCTCTGGCAAACCCTTCTTCTTTGCCCTGGAGTATTCCCTCATCGTGGGCAGCCTGGCGCATTTGCTCTATATCATCTGCGGTCAGCGGCTTGATCTCTAGTGCTTCTTCTGCCTCATCATCTGCGGTAATTCTGGTTTCAGGCCGCTGCATATTAAGAGCATTAGTCCGGGTATCCTGACTACGTGCGTCGGCAGTTAAATCTGGCGTATGCCAGTGTTTGATCTGCTCTGATTGGTCAGGATCCGGTGAATAAGGCCGGTTAAGGCTATGCGCGTTTTTAATCATCGCTATTTTCGCTACCTGTTACCGAACACGGCTTATCGTTGCTTAGCACCTTGAGACTGTTACTGCTGTAACGGTTATTACAGGAAGTCATCACCGCCACCACCGCCGAGCATAATTTCACCAGCATCGGATAACCGACGCGCTGTTGACAGTATTTCTTTCTGAGCGGTTTCCACTTCACTCACCCGCACCGGTCCCATCGCTTCTAAATCGTCCTGCAATAATTCAGCCGCACGTTTTGACATGTTTTTCAGAATTTTCTCTTTCAGATTCTCGTCGGTGCCTTTTAATGCTTTCATCAACACGTCTTGCTGGATCTCCCGCAGCAGCACCTGAATACCACGATCATCAACATCCACCAGATTTTCAAACACAAACATCAGATCCTGAATTTGCTGCGCCATCTCTTCGTCGTGTTCGCGGATAGAATCCATCAGCTGGCCTTCCATATTGGTATCCAGGTAGTTGAGGATATCTGCTGCGGCTTTTAAGCCGCCCATTTTCGCTGACTGAGTGCCTGCCTGACCGGCAAATTGTTTTTCCATAATTTCGTTTAATTCCTGTAATGCTGCAGGTTGCACCTCTTCCAGATTAGCGATGCGCATGGTTAAATCCAGCCGCACTTTTTCTGAGAACTGCGATAAAATTTCTGCCGATTGTTCAGGCTCCAGATAAGAAAGCACGATAGTCTGGATTTGCGGGTGCTCGTTGCGAATAATATTAGCAACCTGCTTGGAGTCCATCCATTTCAGGGAATCCAGACCCTTGGCACCGCCACCTAATACAATTTGATCAATCAGGTTAGCAGCCTTCTCTTCGCCCAGCGCCGCCGTCAGAGCTCGTTTAATAAACTCTTCACTCTGGAAGCCGATAGTGCTGAAATTCTGGATCTGGTCAATAAACAGCCGATGCACGGCCGAGATCTTAGCCTGATTTAAATCGGTCATCTGGGCCATCGCCAGACCCACCTTTTGCACTTGCTTTGGCTCCAGGTGTTTTAAAATCTGAGCCGCATCTTCTTCTGACAAGCTAAGTAGCAGAATGGCTGCTTTTTCAACGCCATCAAGCTTACCAACATCAAAGCTCGGTTTTTCTTCAATATTATTCATCTTCAGCCAACCAGTTTTTCACTACCAGAGAGGATAACTCAGGTTCATTGGCAACCAGCGCCCGAACCGCCCGCAGTAAATCTTCATCGCCATGTAAATCTGGCAGCATTAAGGTACCATCCGGCGCAAAGCCCACGGCATTTTCATCGAACGTTGAATTTAGCATATCGATGGTATCATCACCCAGATCTAAACCACTGCTCATCGCTTTATCATCATAAGCATCTTCGGTTTGCTCAGGGTAAATCAGTTTCTTCAGCATGGGCCGGACGATACCTAACATCAAGGCAATAATGATAATACCGCCAATCATCAGACGCAGGATCCGTAAAAACCATTCTTCCTGATAAATAGCCAGTTTCGGCTCTTCTAACAATGCTTCGCGCACAAAGGGAACAGAAATAACTTCTATTGTATCGCCCCGCTGCACATCAAAACCGACACCGCCTTGCAATAAACGGCGAATATTAGCCAGCGACTCCTGAGAGCGCGGCTGCGGTTGGCTCACGCCCTCCGCATTGGGTTCGCCCGGTTCATAATCTACTGCCACCGATACGGACAGGCGACGAATAACCCCGCTTTGCTGTGAGGTATGACTGATCGTTGTGTCTAACTCATAATTTCGGGTAGCTTCTTTATGGTTGCGTCCCGGGATAACCGCTCTGGCATTGTCACCTGTTGCCTCCTCCGGAATAGAGGAATTTAAGGGAGGCTGATTTGATAAGGCTCCCGGAATTCCGCCGTTACCGCCGCCAACACTGCTTTCTTCAATGGTCATTTCGCTGCGAATAGCGGGTAAATCAGGATTAAAACGTTTCTGAGTTTGTTCTACGGCGGTAAAATCCAGCATCAGATCCACCTGGGCGGTGTAGTTACCATAGCCCAGTACGGGCAACAAAATTGAGTCGACCTTCTGCCGATACTCATCTTCCCGGGCGCGTTGTAATTCATGCTCACGGCGCGAACGCGCGGCGCTCCCATCCTGAGAGCCACTATTGAGTAAGCGGCCGCTTTGATCACTTACCGTCACTTTACTTGGTTCCATGCCCTGCACCGCAGAGGCAACCAAATCAACAATGGCGTCAACTTCACTGTCACGAATAACGGTACCACCACGGGCGGTTACCAGCACGGTGGCAGAAGGCGATGCAGCCTGACGGGCAAACACGTTTTCTTTAGGGATGGCCAACAATACCCGGGCTCTTGCCACGCTTTGCAGCTCTTCAATGGTGCGCGCCAGTTGCTGTTCGCGGCTATGTTTCAGCCGCTCCATCTCCAGGCGCTGACTGACCCCGAAACCACTGTCCTGTAATAAAAATTCGGTACCGGCAGAAGGCTCCTGAGTTAAACCGGCCCGCGATAAACCAAGCTTTACGGCCTGATAACGATCTTCCGGTACATAAATAATGTTGCCTTCCAGCTCGTATTCAACTTGCTGGGCATCTAAATGATCAAGGGTTTGGATTAATTCCTGGGTAGCATAGGTACCCAGCGGACGCATTTCGGCCTGACGGGCCCAAAAAAATATTAACACCGCAATGACCAGACAGATCACCAGGGCAATCATCAGGGTAACCTGGCGCATAATATCGACACCGCCAATGGCCCCCAGAAAGCCGGACTTCTGCTCTTGTGATTCAGAGTTATTGGAGCTGTTGTAGTCGTTAGGGCTGATTGCCAGCTCTGTTGATTGATTATCTGCCACGTGCTACCCCTTAAACCGGCATTGACATAATGTCTTTGTACGCTTCAACCATTTTGTTGCGTACCTGAACCGTTGCTTCAAACGCCAGTGACGATTTTTGTGCGGCGATCATTGCCTGCACCAGCGATACATTCGGATCGCCCATTTCAACCCGGGTTCTTAACTCACCTGCCTCTACCTGAGTGGTATTAACGGTTTTTAAAGCATCTTTAAACAGGGTACTGAATTCAGACTGGCTGGGGTTCACTTCGGCCAGTTGATTAACAGGCTTCATCTCGGCCGACAGACTGCGGGCCTGACTGGCCATTGATTGCATTTGGGCGTATAACGCCTGACCTTTAATATCCATAACTGTACCCTGTTAAATAAAGCTTTATTTTCGAAAGCTGGCTATCTGAAGCCTGGCTGCGAGCACCGTGTCAATAAATTGCCAGCGGCTGGCTGCAAGCTTAACTAAGCAGGAGTTATGCCATATTTAAATCAATGATTTTAATAAGAAAAAAGCCGACAAGGCGGCTTTAAGTAATCTGAGATTGTTTTTTAGGCCGGCAATTCAATACCCGACTCCCGCATTCGGGCCAGTTTATAACGCAAGGTCCGATCGCTGATCCCAAGTTTCTCGGCTACCGCTTTGCGCTTATAAGCACAGGCTTTGAGGGTTGCCAGAATGATTCTGTGCTCCTGCTCGTGCAATTCCGTTTTAAAATCATCGGGTACTGTTGTTTCATCAGCGCCAGCTGCTACTTCTGTTTCCACGGTGGGCTCAGGCGTGCTTGTCGCCATGGCAGGGAGCGCGGTTGTAGCGTTACTGTCGCCGGACAATAAAATATCTGCGGCCGTTATTTGTTCACCCTGACACAAAATAAGTGCCCGTTGAATAACATTGTCCAGCTCACGCACATTGCCGGGCCAGTTGTGCTGGATAAGTAACTCCGTGGCAGCGGCACTTAGTCCCAATACGGCACGTCCCTGTTGCTGGCAGTATTTGCTGATCAGGTGCTTAGCCAGCGGCGCAATATCCTCACGCCGCGCTGCCAGAGCCGGCCAGGTTAACGGAAACACATTTAACCTGAAAAAAAGATCCTGACGGAAGCTGCCATCTGCCACGGCTTGCTGTAAGTCGCGGTTACTGGTGGCCAGCACCCGTACATCAAGTTTAATCGTTTTACGGCTGCCAAGCCGCTCTACTTCCCGCTCTTGTAATACCCTTAGTAACTTGGCTTGCAGGTTTAAATCCATTTCCGTTATTTCATCCAGCAATAAGGTACCATGCTGGGCTTGTTCAAACTTGCCGGGGCAACCGGCAATAGCGCCGGTAAAGGCGCCTTTTTCATAACCAAATAAGGTCGATTCCAGCATGTTTTCCGGAATAGCAGCACAGTTAATTGCAACAAAGGGCCCTTTGGCACGCGGCGATTGCTGATGAATATACCTGGCCAGTACTTCCTTGCCTGAACCACTGGGTCCGGCAATCATCACACTGGCTTCAGACCGTGCCACCCTGGCGGTTAGCTCCAGTAAAGCAATACTGGCAGGTGCGGCCACCACCGGTGCGGCATAGTCAGCCTGCTCTGCCAACACGTAACGACTTACCGTGCTTAAAAGTACCTGCGGCGCAAAGGGTTTAGCCAGATAATCAACCGCCCCCAGCCGGATGGCTTCTACTGCATCCTGCACGTTGGCATAGGCTGTCATCATCAGTACCGGCAGCTGCGGATAATGCTGGCGTAAGGTTTTTAACAAGGTTAATCCTGACACCTGGCCCATTTGTACGTCACTGATCACCAATTGCACCTGCTGTTTTTTCAGCAGCAATAAGGCACTTTCCGCACTATCTGCACTAAATACCTGATAACTGGCCAGGCTCAGCGTGTCGCACAGGGCCTCACGCAAGCCCGCATCATCCTCGACAATCAGTATTGGCGTCGCTGTAGTCATTGATTACCTCTGCTATGGGGTGGAACCTGTTGTGATGTTGTGTCAGAAAAATGAATGGGCAATTCAATGATAAAACACGCACCGCAATCGGGTCGTTGCTCGTAGCGTACATCGCCCTGATGACTGTTCACTACTGCCTGCACAACTGCCAGGCCTAAACCACTGCCATGTTGGCGCCGGCTGAAAAAGGGCTCGAAAATATGGGGTTGTAGATCAGCGGCAATGCCTGGGCCATTGTCATTAATGATAAATTGCAAGCCGTTGCCTTGTGTTTTCGCCGAGATGTGAATATGCGCCCCCTCGTTGATGGCCTGCACGCTATTCTGGATAAGATTGTTAAATGCCCCCGTCAGACTGCTCAGGTTGCCAAGCAGATAGGTATCCTGCGCACGGGTGCTAATGGTTAGCTGCGCATTATGCTGCTGCAGCATGACTTCAGAGGCCGTATTAACTTCACTTAATAAGCGCTGCAGGGTAAAGGGTTGCACAGCCTGAGCCGTGCCGGAGCGGGCAAATAGCAGCATATCATTGACCTGCTGCTCTAAATCATGCAGCCGGGCTAACAGCTTTTGCTGAAATTGCTGCGCTGCTGCCGGGTTAAGCTTACTGCTCCCCAGATTTTCGGCATACAGCATGGCAGAAGATAATGGAGTGCGAATTTGATGCGCCAGGGTTGCCATCATTTTCCCCAGGGTAGACAGCCGTTGTAAATGAGCCAAACGGCTTTGTAGCTGGCGGGTCTGGGTCAGATCAGTCAACACAATAAGCTGGCCAGGTTCAGGGCTCAATGGGCTGATTTCCAGCTTAATCCGCCGGCCATCCTTTAATGACACTTCCAGGCCATCATCGCGGCGGGGCGCGAAACAACGATTTATTACCTCCAGCCACTTCTGACCAAGTAAAGGTTGCCCGAGCATGGTGGTTGCGACCGGATTAGCTTCAGACACTATGCCTCTGGCGCTAAGCAATATTACCCCGGATGGCAACACATTCAGAATATGCTGCAGCCGGTTATCCGCGGCACCAGAATCTGCCAATGCCTGGCTGACAAGATGGCTTATCTCTTGCGGACCACGCAAAGGTGAGCGCAGCAGATGACGGCTATCAGGTTGCAAAGAGCAGGTTGAAGTAACGAGGCTGGCATCTGGCATAATACAACTGACCTTATTCAAATAATAAAGTCGATGCAGAGATTATGCCAAACTTAAGCCTATGATTTAACTATTAAATACTAAAAGATCGCCGTCAAATGCTTGACAAAAAGCGACTATTCGTCACGGCCAAGGTTATATTTCCGCATTTTTTCAACCAGAGTGGTGCGACGCAATCCCAGTACTTCAGCAGCCCGCGCCACCACATAATCATGGTGCTGCAAGGCATTGGAGATCAGCTGCACTTCCAGCTCGGCCAGATATTCTTTTAAATCGAAACCGTCTGCCGCCATATCACTAAGCTGCGGCAAGCTCAGGGCACTGCCGCCATTGCTGTTGTTATTGATATTGTTACTTTGCGGTGTGCTGGCAGCGTCATCACTGCTGATCTCATCGCTCTCGTCAGCAGTGGCGGCAAACAAATCATTAAGCATATCCCGTTCCAGCAAAGCTTCCGGATACTCGGGTTGGTAACTTTCCACATCCAGATAACAGTATTTCTGGGGTAATTCAGCAATATCGACAACCTGATCCGGATACATGATTAACATGCGTTCCAGTAAATTAGCCAGCTCGCGCACATTTCCAGGCCAGCTGTGCAATTTTAAGCTCTGCAGCGCCCGCTCAGTAAAGCGGATCCGCCCCTTATGCCCGGCAGCCTGCCGGTTTAGCAGTTCCTGGATCAGTATGGGTAAATCCTCACTGCGCTCACTAAGCGCCGGCGTTTCAATTGGAAATACATTAAGGCGGTAAAATAAATCTTCTCTGAAATGGCCTTCGGTGATCATATTTTCTAAATCACGGTGGGTAGCAGCAATAATCCGGACATCCGCTTTAATAGTCTGGCTGCCCCCTACCCGCTCAAAAATACGCTCCTGTAGTACCCGAAGCAGCTTTACCTGCATCGGTTGTGGCATATCGCCAATTTCATCCAGAAATAAGGTACCGCCCTGAGCAAGTTCAAACCGGCCTTTGCGGGTAGAAATGGCACCGGTAAAGGCGCCTTTTTCATGGCCAAATAACTCGCTTTCTAACAACTCTGCCGGAATGGCCCCGCAGTTAATGGGTACAAAAGGCCCGGCAGCGCGGTTTGATAGTAAGTGAATATTGCGGGCAACCACTTCCTTGCCGGTACCTGACTGGCCCAGCACCAGCACGTTGGCATCGGTTTTAGCCACTTGTTGAATTAAAAAGCGGACTTTTTGCATCGGCTCGGTCTGGCCCACCATGCCATCAAATTTAAGCGTGGTTTCGGTTTGACGCTGACCGGGTAACAAACGATGATATTGCTGGCAATCGCGCAGTAACTGGGTAAGGGTATTGTATGAAAACGGCTCAGTAAGCAGGCCGACGGCGTTGGGATACTGCAGCAACGCTGTTAAGGGCTCGCCTATCAGTAAAAACGCACAACTGGGAAACCGTAACAGCAAATCCGCATGCTCAGCGTCACCCAGAGCACCAAGTAATACCACAGCGGGAGACGCGGCATTAAATTGTTGCAGCAGCTCCTGATGATTAAATACCTGATAAGATTCATTAATAAAACTTAGCACTGTCGCCAGGCGTTCGGCGCGACGCAGTTGTGAATCAACAATATAAAGAGGTGGATTAGCTGCCATTATGCCGCATTATTGTTATTGCTTTAACTTCATTGTACTGCGCTGACCTGAGCTTGCAACCACAAACGCTATTTTATTGACGGTTGTCAAAAAAATAGCGTTTGGCTTTTATTAAAAGAAATGTCAAAAGGAAAGACCAAGCTCAACGATGCCGTTATCAGCCAAGCAACGTTAGCGCCTGCTGCTGTTGCATGCGGGCCTGCATCGTCACGCTGGTCGAGCTTTGGCTAAGCATATCCGCTGCGGTTTTTTCGCTGATGGCTTTCGCATAATCCAGATCTTCAATCCGGCTTCTGGCCTGTGCCTGGTTAATCTGCTGGTTATTCAGGTTGCGGGCCTGAGCAGCGAAACTATTAATACTGGCACCCGCCTCTGCCTGCAAGCTATTAACAAACGCTGTGGCCTCAGTCAGGCTGGTATTAGCTGCAGCAGCCCCAGCCTGAGTGCTTAAATCAATAGTAAACACATCTTGCGCCGCCAGCGCCGCACCAAGGTCCTCAACCTTTAAATTAAGATTGCTCTGACCGCTATTAAAGGCAATATTATTATCATTGAACAACGCCACGCCACCAAAACTGGCAGTTTGCAGGGTGTTTTGCACATTATCGAGGAGACCTTGCGCCTGCTGCTGCAATGCCTGGCGATCAGCGTCGGTGTAAATACCGTTTCCTGCTGCTACTGCCAATGTGCCTACTTCAGATAAATCATTATTAATGTTTTGCAGGCTTTGCTCATAAACTTGTGCCAGACCAATACCGTTATATAAATTACGTTGTCCCTGGGACGCTTCGTTCACCGTGCTGGTTAACCGATTAGCAATTTGCAAACCGGCTGCGTCATCTGCCGCAGTGTTAATTCGCCGTGCCGTTGCCGACTTCTTAAGCAAACTTTCTTGTTGCTGCTGCACTTGATTTAGACTGTTTAAACCTGTTGCATTATTCAGTTTCATAGCAGTACCACTTTTGCCAAGGACTTGGCTATAGTTTAGTCTATTAGACGGTTAACTACGAACTGCATTGTCAAATAACATGCGATGTCAGACTAATATAAAATCACCATTAAATATTTTCAGGCATACTTTATGCTGTAAGTTGTGCTAATAATGAATAACATGAAACCAATCACTAATGCGCTGCAATTAATAATGAAAAAAACCGGAAGTTACCTGTTCAGGTCTCAATAATATTTAGGGATTGTTGCATCTAGCGTTATCAGGAAGTACATGAATGAAACCTTTCAAAATACCTTATGGCCGGCAAGAGATAGATGAGCAGGATTTAGCTGCTGTTGCTAACGTTCTGAAATCCGACTGGTTAACTCAAGGGCCGGTTGTTCCTGAATTTGAGGAAGCCATTGCGAAAAGATGTAATGTTAATTACTCAGTCGCTATGAGCAATGCAACAGCGGCTCTTCACCTTTCCTGTCTTGCCTTAGAAGTTGGTCCCGGTGATCTGGTTTGGACTTCACCAATATCGTTTGTGGCATCAGCAAACTGTGCATTATATTGCGGAGCAGAAATCGATTTTGTCGACGTTGAACTCGTCACTGGAAATCTTTGTACTAAAGCACTTCAGGAAAAGCTTTTAGAAGCTAAAAAGAAAAATAAGCTGCCTAAAGTCATTATACCCGTCCATTTTGCTGGTCAATCCTGTGATATGGCAAGAATAGCCGAACTGGCTGCAGAATTTAATTTTAAAATTATCGAAGATGCTTCTCATGCTATTGGTGGCAGCTACGAAGGAAGGGCTATTGGTTCATGCCTTTACTCTGACATTACCATTTTCAGTTTCCATCCAGTTAAAATTATTACTTCCGGAGAAGGTGGAGTTGCCACTACAAACCGACCAGAAGTCGCCAAACGATTGAAGATGTTACGTAGTCATGGCATTACGTCAGATCCTGATGATCTAACAGAGCCATCTCATGGTCCTTGGTATTATCAACAGCAAATATTAGGTTTCAATTACCGCCTTACAGATATTCATGCTGCTTTAGGATTAAGTCAATTAAGTAAACTTGATAGGTTTGTTGAAAATAGAAACGCTCTTGCAAAAAGATACGACAAGATTTTTTTAACTGCAAAAAACATCAAACCGTTAACAATTAATGATATGTGTAGAAGTAGTTATCATCTTTATGTTGTTCGCCTACTCAACGTTGAAATTGGTATTCGTAAAAAATGTATTGAGTTTCTGAGAAGTAACGGAATTGCAGCGCATTTGCACTACATCCCAATTTACTTGCAACCATTTTACAAAAAATTCGGCTTTAAAGCAGGATATTGTCCCATAGCTGAGTTGTATTATAGTCAGGCATTAACTCTGCCAATGTACCCAAGTTTAACTTATAGTCAGCAAGATGAGGTTTCGAAAAAACTCGAGCTTTTTTTAATTGCAAACACTTAGATTAAAAATTGCCGATAATTGAAAACCATCATTTGGGCTTCCCTGGTTACCAACAACTGGGATTTAACTGGGGAGATTTCCCTAATGCAGAAGATTTCTATGAACGGATAATTAGCTTACCAATGTTCCCAGAACTTACTGGAGAGCAGCAGCAATATGTTGCTGATACTCTGCAAGATATCTTGTTGCGTTAATTTTCAAATTGCTCCCAGCACGTTGGTGTATTTGCCAAAACATCTTTAACCAATTTGCGGCCCAATAACGCTTCATAGTGTTTAGGTGGCAAACCAAAGCCAGGCCTGACACTTCTTAAATCATTGGCTGTAACGATTTGCCCCGCTTGTTTTTCATTGACAAAATACAATGATCGGCGATATTTCACCGTTGCTTTTTCGCTATTTTGTCGGGAGTAGTCAATTTTGCCAAGCGCTTCCCAAGCAATTTTTGCTTGATCACACAAGCTTTGCAATTCGGCCTCTTCTAATGAAAAACTGTCATCTGGACCGCCGGAACTTCGATCCAATGTAACGTGTTTTTCAATAATTGCAGCACCAATAGCCACCGACGATACAGCCGTAACATTATCAATAGTGTGATCAGACAAGCCACAAACTACACCAAATTTTTGCGCTATATCTGCTATGGTTCTCAAATTATACTCAGAGGAGGGCGCAGGATAGCTACTAACACAGTGTAGCAACGCAAGTTCTTTGCATCCGCCACTTCTTGCAGCATCAACGGCTTCCGAGATTTCTTCAAAGTTTGCCATACCGGTAGAGATAATAATCGGCTTTTTCGTTGCAGCTATGTATTTAATCAAAGGCAAATCTATAGCTTCAAAAGAGGCAACCTTATAAGCAGGTGCATTCAAATCTTCCAATAAATCTACAGCGGTAGTGTCAAAGGGTGAACTAAAGATGGGTATCTCAAGTTGTCTGGCGTAGTCAAATAACGGCTTATTCCACTCCCACGGCATTTGTGCCCACTGGTAAAGTTCGTACAAGCTTTTCCCATCCCATAACCCGCCGCGGATCATAAACTCTTCATTTTTTGAGTCTAATGTAATTGTATCTGCTGAGTAAGTTTGCAATTTTACCGCAGATGCGCCGCACCGTTTAGCCATGGCAATGATGTCTTTGGCGCGGGCCAGGTTGCCATTGTGATTGGCAGAAAGTTCTGCAACTACGTAAGGGGCATAATCAATGCCTATAGGGCGACCAGATATGGTGATAGCGGGGTTTTTCATAATCTACCTTTAACAATTTTAATCACTTGGCTTTATCTACAGCGCTATGGTAACTGATAAGGTGCGGGTTGCTCTGGTTCCCACGAAATACGCCTTAATCGGGTAAATTCGTCTTTGGGTGGTGTTAAGGTGAACCCCAATAGTCGCTTTTGCTCATCAGTTAACTGGTCAAAAATTGCTTGTGGTGTATTTTGCATAAAATCAAATGACGGTTTTATAAACCACCTTGCATAACCAAGTAATAGTGCCCAACGACTACTATTAGTTATGTTAGCACCGCCACCATGCCATAAATTTGCATTAAAAACTAATGCACTCCCCTCAGAACCGGTCACTATGATTTCATCAGGATGACGTTCACCATTGGGCGGGAAAGAGGTCCAGGTATGACTTCCCGGCACAATACGTGTTGCGCCATTTTGTTCAGTAAAATCGTCTAGAAGCCAAACCACATTGGCTTTCAGGCAATAATTTACTCCCGGTAGCCCACTATCAATATGCAATTGCTGTCCAGGGTTTCCCAGTAAGGGGCAACGGGCAGAAATGTTATTTAAATAATAAGGTTCGGCTTGCTGATATGAGCCTTGTTGCAACGCCGCTGACACAATAGACAGAATTTGCGGGTGTTCAAATAGCGCAAACCAATCCAGTGATTTATTGTGTAAGTTAAAAACAACTTTTTCGTTAGATTTATCAGATAGTGAGCCTTTATCTGAAGATGCCGTCGCGTAATGCTGGGCATAATCTGCGTAGTTACCCTCTAGTAGCTGCCTAAAGTATGCACACTTTTCAGCACTTAATACGTTAGGCACTACCACATAACCGTGTTTAAAAAAGTGTTCGATATCATTCATATCAAATGGCCTTGGCATAACAGGTTATTTGTCTACCTAAATTTGCATCAGCAAGAGCTCTATAAAATTGCAATATCGTGTCATCTTCACCAAGTTGGCGTAAATTTAATTCAAACTGAACTCTTTTTGCATGACATGCTTTTCCAATATCTCTGTCATTGACATAGTTATCTCCCATTAATAAGAATAACTCGAGAGGAAATGACGCCACGGCTAATTCAGAGTGAAAACCACAGCCAGATAACATTGCTTGCAAAGATGATTTACTAAAGTAGTTTAGGTGTGCGGGCGGCGTAACCCACCAAGGTTCTAGATCGTATAATCGCTGTGCGGCAACTTGAAATTTATTAAATTCATTAGGTACTGTAACAATTAACAGCCCTCCGTCTTTTAACACAGACTGACGAATTTCTGTCATTACCGAAACCGGTTCAGCCAAATGTTCCAACACATTATTAAGCATTACAACGTCGAATTTTTTACCGCCAAACACGTCCATTGATTCAACGCCACAGTGTTTAATATTTAAATCTTGGCTAATACCATACTCAACCGCTTCGATGGCCGGATCAAAACCGTAACAGCTGGCGCCGAGACGTTTAAAATGCAATAAAGCCTGAGCCCAACCGCAGCCAACATCCAATATTTCAAGATCAGCGAAAGGTCGAGCCAATTGCTCCTGAATAACCTTAGCCTGGTCATTCCAGGTTCCTTCCCAAAACTTTTGATCGGCAAGCTGAACATCTAACGAAGAATTATTAAAATTTTTATAATCACCAGAGTAGAACTCATTGGCATAAAATCGGTTTATCTCTTCAACAGATGGCGTTGGCTTTACCTGTAAAAAACCATACTTTTCGTGTGGCTGCAGTGAATAGTCACAGTTATTTTTCATGTTAAAACCACCCTGAAAGACTCATCTAATATAGCTTTTCGCATCATCCCACCCTAAATTCATAACTACATCTAAAATGGAAAGTTTTTCAATAAAGTGTACACTTTTGGTCTGCGGATAACTTATTGGCTCAAAATCTTGATATAACAACGAAATATCACTCTGTTGAGTAAAACCATCCTCTGTTAAATACTCTTTTGAGCCTTGCGGGGATAAATACTGTGTCGCATTCACCGCTTTTAAAATATCTAGCAGCCGCTGAGTTCGAACACCGTCGATATTAAGTTCGCTGGATCTTAAGATACGGCAAGAAATATTCAGTTTGTTACTAATTAAACGTATCAAAGCCATATTTAATTCCGCCAGCGATGTATAAATTGGATCGAGAATCACTTGATTAAATAAGACTAATTCGCGGCTAAACGGATGCTTAGCATAAACCTGGCTTAACTGCCGCACCATCTTCTGACGCCAGAGAGCCTGAGGGCTGACTAACGTGCTCATAATACTTTGCGATAAACTTTGGTGCATCACGGGAACCGTTAACCAATGAGGCTCTCCATTAATTGCGATGCGATTTCTGTTATGCCAAGAGCTTTTTTGAAACTGAGCATCATCAAGAAAAACAAACACATCTGCGCTAGCCATTAAATTAAAATAGCCACTCCAAGGCAGAAATGTAGGCTGCATGATGGCGCATTTCATAATTTTTTTCTCATTTGCAGTACATTTTTGTCAACGAAACTGTCAGGTAAAATATCGTCACTCAGCAAATAATCATGTTTTTGATAAAAAGCCTGCGCAATGTGGTTGTCCTGGGCAACATGCAACACAATATTTTCGAGTAACAAGGTATACTTAATAAACCCCTCGAGCAACATTAGCGCCTTAGACCCAACGCCCTTGCTTTGCTGTTCAGTGTCGCCAAGGTAAATCCATATCTCGGCTTCCTTTTTTAAAACATCCAGATTTTTTACACCTACACTTCCAACATGATGTTCATTGCACAAAATACTAAACACGTATTGATGTGTTGCATCCAATAAGCTCCGCCAGTAATTAAAATGCGAACGCCTCACCGGTTTTGAAACCATCACAAACTGTTGCCTTAACTTATCGCTTTGTAACCAATGAAAATTTCTTCTGACATCCCAAGGCTTTACATCGGCTAATGTAACACTATCCGCAAGGATTAATGCACTAACAAAAGGTGCACCAAACAAAACGGGGGCAGCAACCTTTGGTAGGTTTTGTGTGCGATATCTCTCTAACTTTTGCATAAGCTCTTCGAACGTAAAAAACAGTTCAAACAAACCTTTTTGGTTCATTATTTGTAATGGCTTAATCTGGTTATCGGCTATGGGAATTAAAAGTGAAGGTAATTTTAAAAAAAGTCGCTCATAAGTACTACCACCGCCCGACCCTATCGCCAGATCAGCAGCCGTTATAAGCTCAGCCATATTACGAGCATCTGTATGCACAACTGTACGCATCGGCATCTGCTTAGCATATGTTTTAAGAGAGTTTAAATCTGGCGCTTTTGAACTGACAACAACATCAATATGCTCCAGATCAGGTAGGTTAAGTTGATGTAATACTTGGAGTACTCGTTCAGAATTATTATCTCTATCAACACCACCAAAGGTAATTAATATAGTCGATAACCGATTATTGTCGCGTTTGCCGATGCTTTTAGCTTGCCACTTAGCAAACTCTTGCCGTAACAATACATATTTCCCCCCAAGCAAGTGCTGACAAGAGCGAGCAACCCGGGCTGCGTAATCACGTTTATGCACACTTAAGTTGTAATCGAGCAAAAAATCGCAGTCATGTTGTCTGTCGGCCAGATCATCTATTACACATAACCGCTGACAAAACGCTCTGGCTAATGATTCCCAACGTGCATCTAAGCCATAGTGATCAACAATAATTAATGTGGGCTGTATTTCACTAAAATAGGGTTGACACTGTTTTGCATCTTGCTGCCATGTTGTCCCAAGCCATGCATGATGAACTACATTTTCATTGCGCTTTTTTAGTTTAGCATTTTTTTCAACGGGTAAAGTAAGCAGATTATAACCACTTTCTTTTACTAAAACACTGTTATTGCCAGGTAAGTCTCTGCATATAAAAAAGCAATTCGCACCACGGCGTCTAAGTTCAGCCGCAAGCGTCAAGCAGCGCATTAAATGACCGTAGCCAATAACAGCGCTGGAATCTAAGCGAAATACAACGTTTGGAGTTACAGATGAACTTTTCATCGCTCCCAGTACCGCATCTTATTCATCGACAGTTGATTTCGGAGATCTAATCGCACCAAACATTAACTCGGCACGTCGCCAGTCATCTTCGGTATCAATATCCTGTACACGATACCGCGGAATAATAACGGCAGCTGTCTGTTTGGTAAAAATGGGTTTACTCTGCAACCAGGCATCCGATGTACCCCAACAAAATTGCCCAGCGTCATGAAATGTTTTCTCTAGATCTTGCGAACGGGTAGAAAAAGACCCGGGATTAAGCATTTCTAAATGGGATTGAGTGTCCAACTTTACAGCACGCTGTATCGGAAATTCGAATTCAGTTACAGCTAACGCGAAGTCACATTGATCTTCATTTAGCTTTTTGAATCCAAAACTTATATCATCTGAAAAAACGAAAGGTGCTGTTGCATATATACAACAGGCAGCAATTACCTTTCTAGGCTGCTGACATTGGCCTTCAATAGAAATCGTGTTCAGACTTTTTATAGCATGGCATATGACATCAGCAGTACCAGAAAAGTCGTCCGCTAATATTTGTGGTCGGATAAATGGAGTTTCAGCACCATATTGGCGGGCAATTGATGCAATCTCTTCATCGTCGGTAGAAACAATCACGCGATCAAAGCAGCCCGAAGCAACTGCTGCCTCAATAGACCACGCAATAATTGGTTTACCTTCAAAAAGCCGAATGTTCTTTCGCGGAATGCGTTTACTGCCCCCTCTGGCGGGGATAACTGCAATGATCATAGCTTAGCCGGTGTCTCTAATTCACTAATAGCTTGTGCCAGACTATAACCACATTTAGTTAAATAGTTTACCCGATAATCTTTTTTAACTGCTAAGACATAATCGTTCCACAGCGCCATAAACATGCCGAAATATTTTAAGGTCAACTCATCGTCCTGGTAGGAATATAGCATTGTTAACATAGGGCAATGCACGTACAGCAAGGAACCTCTGAGCAAATAGTAAAGATGGGAATATTTAGTTTTTTTGTAAGAGAACAAGTAGCGAGCTTGTTTTTTAAGCAAGTTGGCTGCACTTTCCCGGCTGGTAAAAGGCCTGCTTCCTATTTCAATTAAGTCATCACAGATAACATCAAATTGATCAAACTCTAGGCTATCGACATCAAACTGTACAAGATCTCTCGCAAAAAAATCTGCTTTAATCTGTTCTATCACTTGCGACTTGTCTTCAATCGGCTTACCGATCAATACTTCTTGTTCAGTAACAGGGTAAGCACCTTCTAATTTTGCACCATGGCCAACGTTATAAAAGAATTTTTTAGGGTTTGCTGCAATAATCGCTTCTAAGTGATTTTTAGAAATCATTAAGAGATCTGTTGCAAGCACATCTTCACCAAGGTTTCCAGGTAGAACGTGCTTAGCACCTGCCACAAGCGGACTTTGATATTTTGAACCTTTATCGTAGTAAAAGCTATGTTTTGAGTGTGTTACATTTTTTCTACTACCATTATCAACCCCCACTAAATAGATTTCTTCAAACCCCATCATTGCTGCATATGATAAAGCCGTATTTGATACTACCGGGCCGCATGAAGGTAAGGACGGTAAAGCTTGATGGTATTTTTTTAATGTCTGTAACTGAATAAAAACGGTTGCTGATTCAGGTCCTTTAAGCCCCATGCCCGCCCATTTGTAAAGTGCGGGGATCTCTGGATACATAACATCTACAGTTAATAAATTAATATTTTTGTAGGCACCTAACGGTAATGTCTCTAGCAATACGTCATAGGTACTCAACGTACGTTCTACAATGACATGAAAATCTGGTGTAACCCCAACTTTTAACAAAGACGCCAAAGCACTGCCTACCGCCAGAATGATGGCGCTATGCTGCAGCTTTTTAAGTAATTCTACAGAGGCGTCTAAGGAAGGTCCGTTACCAACAATAATCAAAGGCAGTTTTTGATAGGTTTTTCTTAACTGGCTATTCGCCACAAAAAAAGACACGCCATTTTTTATATTATGTATAGCATGGGCAAGCCCATCTATATTATCGTTATAAAATCCGAAACCTGATTGAAGCTCAAAATAACGTTCAAAGAACGATTTGATTAATTGGTTAACATCTTTGGATGGGTAATGCTGATAACAAAAACTACGCACCAAACTAAAGGCACCTATATCACCCGCTATACCATGTAATGAATCGAAAAAATCTTTATACGATAAACCAACCTGAATAAACAAAGCGCCATCATTGGATTCAACATTATGGATTATTTCCGCCCAGTCTGTACAAAATAGGCTAGCGTAGAACAGCTCAATATCGGGCTCACAGATAAAAAGATAATCAAAGTGGTGGTTTTTTAGCAAAATAGGTATGTGATAACCAAGACCAACGCCAAAGATAATTGAACTTGGAAAATGCGACGGAAGCTGCTCGATAAACTGTGGTTTTTCATTATTTAAACTGGCAATTAAGTTATCGAGTTTTGTCATAAACTGCATATGAATGCGTTTATCAGTGGTATGCCCACCAAAGCCATAACTAGTATAACTGTAATAGCCTTTTTTAGTATTTTTACTTACTTGCTCAGTGACTTGAACAATAGGATCATCAGCATAAAGTGGCACACTTTGGCCATCTGGGACGTAGTTTCCCATACCAGTTTTCGTTACGAGTAACTTAAAGCTGGGTTTGGGCTTATACGCTTTTAAGGATGTAGCTAAATCAGGATAGTATTTTTCAAACGCCTGTATATTGGCGTTAAACGTAAGCTGAGAACTAACACTAAACGCTTTTTCGCGTTTTTTTTGTTCAACTAATTCGAGGTAAGCATGTTCAGCTTCGGCAAGACTTTTTTCGAGGTCAATCATCTATTTCTATCTATGTGATAAGTTCTTGTTACCTTATTCTCAGACTTTACGCTAGCTATTTGCGAGATACTATCTTTAATTTGATATCTTCGTTTAGATAGATCATCTATTAATTTGGCAAAGTTAACTGACAAGGCCCGTAAACGCGCATAGTTAATGGGCTCAATTGAGTTTGGTGCTAAGAATAACTGCTGTATCTGTTCGTTAAGACTTTCTAACTGACTCACTGATGACACGTAGTCTTCAGCAACAATGCCCTGTGTCAAAGCAGACAGTTGCTGTTCTGCTAATTCTAATTTATCCAACGTTAGATTGCGCCACATTTCGCTGATCTTCGGCCTGAAGTTGGGCACTTAGCGGGATTTCATCCCAGGCTGTCTTTATTTGACGAAATAACGTAGCAACTTCATCAATAGCCGCTGTAGATTCCTTCTCAATACTTGCATCCACTAAGCGCTCAATCATATAACTGTACAGTGCGTATAGGTTCTGACCTAATTCAGGAGACAGAGATTGGTCTAGACAAGATCGTAAAGATTCAAAAATAGCGGAGGCTTTAGATATACTGGCAGCTTTGAGCTCGTAGTCTTTACGTTGCATAGCACCTTTTGCCAAGGCCAAATTATCCATCACACCCGCCATAAGCATCTGTATAACTTGATAAGGAGAAGCATCAGCCATCCGCGTTTTAGTCGCTTCTTTCTGATAAAACTTTAGTTTTGCGCTACTCATTTATTCACTCCTTAGGATTATTTTTTACTGGTAAAACCTGGCAACGAGGCCAGTTGCTGTGTGATATAGCTACCAGTGCTTTGCATTTGAGCAATTAATACATCCAAGCTTGCATATTTAGCCCGAAGCCCTGACTCTAACTGACTCATTCGATAATCATGTGATTCACGATCATTTTCTATTTGCTTCAAAGACTTATTAAGGTTGTCTTCACGAAATTTAAAACTACCTTTCGATTCAAGATGGGTTTCTAAAAAAGTCTCAAAGCTTTTAGCAACTCCATTATCGCCAGAGAATAACTTACCTACATTGGAGTAATCTGAAGTTAGCGCTTCAGTAACACTGCGCACTAAACTGCTTTTCTCTAACTTTCCATCCTTGGTCAAACCGATGCCAACATCAAACAGGGTCTCAAAGCCCCCTGCACCTGAAACGACGGTAGACAAAGAATTGGTCATTTGGCTTCTGAGGCTACGAATTGCGGAATCACCATATAAAGCAGCACCAACTTTGGTATGGTAATCGATGGTGCCGATAGCATTGTTATAGGAATCAATAAACTCGCCGAGCAACTTCTCAACACCGGTTTTATCATAATCAACCGTTAATCGGGCTGTTTCAGTACCTTCGCTGACTTTAGTTGCTGTGATAGTGAGATCTTGAACCGCATCTTTAAAAATATTAGAACTGCTATTGATGGTAATACCATCAACTTCGATAATGGCATCCTTTGATACGTCAGCTGCAGCAATGGTAAGGCCGCCAGCCCCACCACCAAACGCAGTAGTAGATAAACTGTCAAGTTCTGCTGTGTCACTGGTAATAGATAAATCATTACCTAAGCCAGTAAGACTAGATGTCACCACCAGTTTAGATTCCGGCGTTGCGCCACCGGTGTTTATAATATTTACTGATACCCCAAAGTTCGTTGCTGACTCATTAATTGCAGCACGAACTTCTTCTAAAGTCGCGCCAGCAGCAATATCAACATCAAAGCTTTTTGAGCCAGCAGCAATAGTTAATTTACCACCATTAGCACTGACAACATCCGTAGGAGACG
This sequence comes from Arsukibacterium sp. UBA5043, assembly GCA_002415085.1. Taxonomy (GTDB): domain Bacteria; phylum Pseudomonadota; class Gammaproteobacteria; order Enterobacterales; family Alteromonadaceae; genus Alishewanella. The sequence continues at coordinate 429,313 of DIBV01000017.1, forward strand.
AAAAAGCAGCATTAGTTGTGGCACGACTCCCCTGAGCAAGCTGGTTTACTTTGATGTTAAAGTTTCCGGGCGTAGCCGCGTCATTAGTAGCTACAGAAATGATACTTCCGGATGCGGGTTGTGTGATGGTATTACTACGCTTAGTAAAGTTTTCAAGGTCGGCAAGTTTTTTTATAATATCTTGAAATGCAGACAGTGAAGATTTGACAGCACCTAGCCCGGATAACTCAACTGACAAGCGGGTTTTAGACGCCTCAAAACGCTGTACTTTAGGTAAGTCCTCTGCATTAACGGTTGCCTGGATAATACTTTCCAAGTCTAACCCTGAACCTACACCAGCTGAAGTTATCGCCGCCATATCAGCATGCTCCTGTATTCTTTATTAGGCTTTAAAATTAATTAGTGCGCCTGCATTATTTAAGTTATCGGCCATTTCGCTAAAAGCTTGAGCCACTCTAACAAAATCTTGCGATGGAATCTCACGAATAAGTTCATTGTTCGTTCTATCGATAACTTTAATGATAGGAGGATCACCAAGTTCGTCAAATTCAAACACTAACCTCGTATTAGTAATTGGAATAACCTTATTAATTTGCTCCAAGGTGTTACGAATTTGATTATTATCAAATACGACCTTAGAGTTTGCAGGCTCAGGCTCAGGCTTAACGACCTCTTTACCATCTTCTTTTTCAGCTTTTAATGCTGTGGCAGATTTAACCTCTGATATCGCATCCCGCGGGACAACATCTTCACTCAACATTTTATTATTAAGCAAGTTTCTTTCTTGCATAATGTCTGCCAAGCGAGGGTCTTTGTTAATTAAAGTTTCAACAGACATAAAAACCTCCGGCGTAAGGTTGTTGGCCAGTATAACACTGGCCAACTAACTATAGCTTACCCTAAAAGCGACAATGCTACCTGTGGACGCTGGTTTGCCTGCGCCAGGATAGTAGTACTTGCTTGTTGCAGGATCTGGTTACGCGTCAATGCCGCAGTTTCAGCGGCAAAGTCTGCGTCCTGGATCCGGCTACGGGCGCCAGACAGGTTTTCAGCAATATTCGATTGGTTACGAATCGTCGATTGAAACCGGTTTTGCACCGCACCTAACTCAGCGCGTTTTTTATCAACCACACCGATTAATGCATCCATACCTGCTAGTATGTTTTGCGCATTTGCCTGGCTAGACACACTAATGCCTGTTGCTTTAAATGATGCTGCAAAAGTTGTAGTTGAAGGAGTACCTACAGCAGAAACGCCTGAGGCAAGTTTTGCTAATGTTTTGCCGCCAACCGTTGATGCCACACCAGCAATACCTGACAACGTGAAGCCGCCGTTGGAGCTTACGCTGCGACCCGCAGCACTACCGCCTACGTTTTTCATCGTGAAGCCGATAGTTTGAACCGCATCCGCACCTACCTGAAAAGTAGCTTTGTATGAACCATCCAGAATATTCTGGCCACCGAAAGTGGTATCTTTAGCGATACGGTTAACTTCAGACATCAGGTTCCGTATTTCGTCTTGAATCGCCAAACGGTCAGTATCGGTGTTTGAACCGTTCGCCGCTTGTTGAGCCAAAGTACGTACACGCTGGAAAGATGACGTAATTTCTTCCATCGCACCTTCAGCAGTTTGTGCTAAAGAAATACCATCGTTAGCATTTCGGATACCCTGGTTCAAACCATTGATTTGACCCGTTAACCGGTTGCTAATTTGCAAACCTGCAGAATCGTCTGCCGCACTATTAATGCGCAGACCTGATGATAAACGTTTAAACGACGTATCTAGTGAGTTGCCGCTTTGCATCAATTGACGCTGTGCGTTTAACGAGCTTACGTTGCTATTGACGTATAAAGCCATATGTAGCCTCCAAAATTTAACAGAACTGTTTTGACCATAGCGGTTACCCGACCACTACAATTAAACAGCATAAGTACTATGATTCAACAGGCCGGTTACCCCACCATTCTGTTAAAACAAGGTCACTAATACAGTTCCCCTATAATCTGTATCGGCCAGACTTTATAAAGCTTTAGGAAAGTTTTGATTTATTTTAAATTTTGAGGGTACTTCAAGTTAAATACGTATTTATCATAAACTTGAGGTGATCATTGATGTTATTTGATAAAAATAATTCTTAACCAATACATAAAAAAGCCTGCAGCATTACCCATGCTGCAGGCTTTTCCTTTTAAATGCTCCGCGCTGCGCTCGTCGTAGGTATTAACCCTGCAGTAAGCTTAACGCCGCCTGTGGCCGCTGATTCGCCTGCGCCAGAATCGTGGTAGTGGCCTGTTGTAAAATCTGGTTACGTGTCAGCATTGCCGTTTCTGCAGCAAAGTCTGCATCTTTTATCCGTGACTTAGCACCAGACAAATTCTCTGAAATGTTCGCCTGGTTACGAATGGTTGATTGAAAACGATTTTGCACGGCACCCAACTCCGCCCGCTTTTTATCTACAACTGCAACCAATGCATCCATACCGGCTAACACGTTTTGTGCATTTGCCTGGCTAGATACACTTATGCCCGTTGCTCTAAATGATGTTGCAAACGTTGTACTTGTAGGAACACCTATTGCAGAAATACCTGACGCAAGCTTTGCCAGCGACACCCCGCCAACCGCAGACGCAATACTCGCAACACCTGATAAAGTAAAGCCACCATTCGTACTTAAGCTTCGATTCGCGGCTGTACCGCCTACACTCCTCATGCTAAAACCAATGGTTTGAACCGCATCGGCACCAACCTGGAACGAGGCCTTATAGGTACCGTCTAGCAAATTCTGCCCACCAAAGGTAGTATCTTTTGCAACACGGTTTACTTCTGCCATCAAATTACGAAGTTCATCCTGAATGGCTAATCGGTCTGTATCGGTATTTGAGCCGTTCGCCGCTTGCTGCGCCAGGGTACGAACCCGCTGGAACATCGAGGTTACTTCTTCCAGTGCACCTTCTGCTGTCTGAGCTAATGAAATACCATCGTTGGCATTCCGGTTGCCTTGATTTAAGCCCTGAATTTGTGACTCCAGCCGGTCTGAAATCTGCAAGCCTGCCGCATCATCCGCGGCACTGTTAATCCGCAAACCAGAAGATAAACGTTTAAACGAGGTGTCCAGGGCGTTACCGCTGTTCATTAACTGACGCTGTGCATTTAACGCGCTGATGTTGCTGTTGACGTATAAAGCCATGGTGTTTCTCCTGATAACGTATTTGAGCTGCTAACCACCACCTTGGAACTATTGTGATGATTTGCCTGATACTTAGTTATCGGAGCGCGAATTGGAAACTTTAAAGTTTTTTATAAAAAATTATAAAAAGAAGCTTTTGATTGGTTATTTGAGCGAAGCATTAATAAAAACAAACCGGCAAGGTTTTGCCGGTCATAGTGGTTGATGAGGATTAATGCGTTAACGAATATAATCAAACAATGAGGTATTGGTTATGCTACTGAAGGTCTGTTGCACCGCCTGCAGTGCGGTCTCTTCTTTGGTCAGGTCGGCAATCACTTTGGAAAAGTCCACTTCGGCCAGATCAGCCTGATACTGTTTCGCCAGAATTTCCAGATCGGCATTAGAACCATTAATACTATCGAGCACGTTGATCCGCCCACCGATCGAAGAACGGGTAGCGGCAACACTGGTCGATGCCGCGTCAATTTCGCCGATTGCTTTGGCAATTTTACTTTGATATGCGTCATCTGTTGGCCCGGGCACCCGCAAGGCGGTCATCAGCTCCGAGATGCTGTTTAAAATATTGGTTTTTTCAGGAGCAGGTAAATCAAAATCAACCTGTCCCGCACCCGCGGGGCCAGAAATGGTAATTTCCAGCCCATTAAACAAAATAGGCGCGCCTGAGGTATAGGCGCCCGTCACCGGTGGAACCAAGGCTACCCCACCGCGGGTTATTTCATAATTACTTGGTGCGGTAAGCACCACATTAAACGTATTGTCTGTGGGGTTGAGTTTATCGTAATTGTTACGATAAAAGTTATTAAACTGAGCCTGATTAGCCACGCTTACAGCCGCACTGGTTGGCCCTGGCACAGAGATTACCGCAGCGCCCGGCTGCGGCGTGACCTGCACGCTATCAAACACTTTTTTTCCGCTGTCATTTACCGGTAACACCACTCCGGGGGAGACCTGCAACGATTTTTGACCATCGTCGCCGTTAAACACATATTTGCCGGTGCTGGCATCAAGTGAAAACGCTTTCACACTATCCTGAAAACCTGAAAACAGAAACCCGCCTTCAACATTACGGCTATTCATCAGATCAAGCAATTGCTGCTGAATGCCTTCCAGCTCACCAGCAACCGCTTCGCGCTCAGCTTCAGAATAAGAGCCGTTGCCTGCGGATAATGCCAATAATCTGGCACGGTCCATTGCCGTTCTGGCAGAGGTCAGCACCGTTTCTTCCACTCCGAGATTGTTTTTAACGGCAATACCATTTTGCTCAAACTGGGTTAACTGCGACAGGTTTTGCCCCACACCCAGCACCTTGGCACTGCCCGAAGGGTCATCTGCGGGGGTCAGAATTTTGGTTTGCTTGATCATTTGATCCTGCGCTTTAAGCAGGCGGCGCTGGGTATCCAGAATGCCATTTAAGCCCTGGTTGAATTTAGTATTAAATGAAATTCTCATTGTTACCTCACAGCCTGCAGCAGGGTGTCAAAGATGGTTTGCGATGTCGAAATAATTTTAGACGCTGCTGCATAACTTTGTTGAAACCGGACCAAATTTGCAGCCTCTTCATCCAGGCTAACACCTGACAGCGATTCAAATAAGTTCTGAGTTTGTGAATATAATGCTTCAGCCGCAGCCTGGCCATTTCTGGCCTGGGCCGTTTTATCACCGACAAAGCTTACCATAGTGCCGTAAGCTTCATTAAAACTCATTTGGTTATCGGCATTCGGGGTGGTTACCGCGTAGCGGCGCATGGTATCTTTTGTCTGCAATGCAGCAATTTGTAGGCCATTGCGGTTATCGTTAAAGCCACCCACGTTGTAATCTATGGTAAAAACATCGCCTGTTTGTGGGGCGCCAGTAATATTAAAATCGAAACCGTAATTACCTAAACCTGCCTGGGCCATAATATTATTAAATTGGCCTGCAGGTAAAGCGGGAGTGATTCCTAGCGACGCACTGGTATTGTCAAAAACTTCAAACTGATTACCACCAAGGTAGGTTACCCGAAACGGCGCGCCATTTAACGCCGCAGGCGGACTGAACACTGATGATGCCGGATCGGTGCTGCTCACTACCAGCGCGTTTACTTCAGCATTACCCAGGTTATCCACCGCTTCACTGCTTCTGACCGGCGACGCTAAGGCAATGTCTTCGGCCCGATTGCTCAGTTGTGTTACCTGCCTGGCCGCATCAGCCAACGGCTTTAACAAAAACCGGTCGCCGTCAGCAAAGGCGCCTAGGCTGTCATTTAACGTTATCTGTAACCCATACAAATCATCATCCGGGCTGCTGGACGCATTAATCGTAGCAGGAAAACCGGCAACGGTTTGGGTAATGGCAGAGTTAGCAATGGCGTTACCAAAGCTATCGACCGCCTCAACTGTGAAAGTATCAGGGCTGTTAAAGGTGACTAGAAAATCATTGGGAGGCAACTGATAAGCTCTGCCTGGTTCAATAACGGCAGAAACAGCGCCAGCACCGGTATTTTCATTAAAGCTAAGCCCGTTAAAGGGCGGCAGTGCAAACAGATCTTTACCAATATCGCCGTTGCCCGTCATCCCCAGTTTATTCTGTTCATTTAACGAGTCGGCCATTGCCAGCGCTAACTGCCCCAACTGATTTTGAGTAGGAATAAGGGTCTCGTCACGAAAAGCCAGTAACGCGCCAAGCTGACCACCCAGTTGCTCATTACCCACTTGCCTTATAACCCCTGGTCTGGCGGTGCTTTGTAATTGTAATTCTTTGACATTGGGATCCGGGTTGCCCTGCAAACTTAAAATACCAAACTCACCATTTTCAATGACCAGCGATTGGCCTGTTGCCATAAACACCAGCTTTTCGCCGTTGGCTGCATCCAGCACTTTGATCTGAACTTTCTCCGCCAGCTGTCGAATCGCCTCATCCCGTTTATCATACAAATCCAGCGGCACCGGTTTTGAACTGCCAGTTCCATAGTTCGCAATATTTCTATTAAGATCTGCCACATTTTTAATCAAACTATTGGTAGCGCGTAAATCCAGTTCCAGTTGCTGATTAATGTAGGTTGACTGATCCAACACCAAATTTGAAAGGGTGCCAAAACGATCGAGCAATGATTCGCTACTACTTATAATAAGTAATCGGGTTGAGATTGAACTGGGATCATTATTGGCAGTTTGAAACTTCTGAAATAAATCATTTACTGCACTTGAAATACTATTGGCCGGATTAGAAAACAAGCCATCAATCCGGTTAGCTTCAGACACATACTGATTGGCATAGGCAAGATTGGTGGTATCCCGGCGTAACTGCTGTAAAGTAAATTCGCTGACTAAGCGCTCAGTCGTCCCTTTGCCTACCCCTAAGCCCATTTGCTCAGCTTCAAACTCAGTACGCTGCCTGACATAACCCGGGGTATTTAAATTAGCGATATTATTACTTGTGGTATTAAGCAGCGTGGAGTTTGCCATCACAGCTGAACTACCAATTTTAAGTAAATTATCTGACATAGGTTGCTCCGTTGCCACTTTTGTTGGCTAACATGCTATTCATCGGCGCCATTGCTAAAATCTTGAGTGCGATTAACTTGAGTACGATTATCTTGAGCTGCTGCCAGCTCGTTGCGAACCAACTCAAAGGCCGGGCTTTGATACACGGCCATTATTTTTTTTGCATAAGCAGGATCGGTAGCGTAACCCGCGGCCTGTAATTCGTTAAAGTACGCAGCCGGCTCGGCAGCAACCTGCATTGCTTGCTGGTAGCGGGGGCTGTCGCTAATAAAGCTGGCATAGTCCTGCAAACTTTGTTCTGGCGAGCTGTAAGAACGAAAGCGGGCCTGCTCTTTTTGGGCAACGCCACCACGAAACTCCAGCGTATCAACTACTGCACTGTCACCCTGCCAATTGTTATTGGCCTTAATCCCAAACAAATTGAAACTATTCTCGCCCCTGGCAGTTTTAATCATGCGCTGACCCCAGCCGGTTTCCAATGCTGCCTGAGCGATCATTGCCATTGGATCCAAACCCAGTGCAGTAGCTGCTTGCTTTGCAGCAGGCAACAGTTTACGAACAAATTCTGCAGGAGAGCCAATTTTCCAGTCAGCCTGAGCCAGCGCTTGCGTCGTGGAGGCTTCAGGGGCAACTTTGGCCGGGCCCATTGCTGGTGGCTTCTGCGCTGGTAAGTCGGCAATAGCGTGCAGTGTCTGCCTCACAGTACTACTCAACTCAGTTTTATTTAGCGCTTTATTGTTATCAGGCCGTTCAGGTAACGGGTTGAAACTGGCCGACCCTGGCATCTTAAGTTCTGCATCCTTATTAGCAGGATTGATACCCGAGGTAGGATCAAGCTGCGCAACAAGTAAATCGGCCAGGCCAAGCGCGCCTTTCTGAGCTAAATCGGTGGCCAACTGACTGTCATGCATATCCCGGTAAAACTCGGTGGTCTGACTGTTCATCATGCCTTCGGCTTCAAAGGCAGCATTCGCTTTTCGCATACTGCTTAACAGCATGCTCATAAAAATGGATTCAAACTGTTCGGCAGCCTGCCTCAAGCCGGCTTTTTCATCGGTTTTAGCCGCAGTTTTAATATTCTGCAGGCTATTTACATCATGATAAGAGACTTGAGTTTTGGTCAGGCTCATATTAAATCACCACCAGCTCGCCATGAATGGCACCAGCTTCTTTCAGAGCTTCTAAAATGGCCATTAAATCACCTGGTGCGGCGCCAACCGCATTGACGGTGCGCACTAAATCATCAAGCGTAACACCAGGATCAAATTTAAACATGCGGGAGTTTTCCCGGTTGACATCAATAATCGAATTTTCTTCAATGGCGGTAACCCCGTCGGCAAATGCATTGGGCTGCACCACTTCTGGATTTTCAGCAATGGTTACGGTTAAGCCACCGTGCGTGACTGCCGCCGGAAATAACCTGACATCTTTGCCAATGACAATAGTGCCAGTTCGGGAGTTGATAATTATCTTTGCCGAATGATCAGCAGGGGCAAATTCCAAATTCTCTAACGTTGACAGATACGAAACCCGTTGGGATAAATCGCGCGGCGCTCTTACCTGAACTGAGCTGGCATCCTTCGCATAAGCAGTGTCGGGCCCGATAAACTGATTAATCACATCAGTTAATCTTTTTGAAGTGGTAAAATCCGCTTCTTTTAAGTTAAACGTAATAAAATCACCATTGCCAAAGGGCGAGATAACCTCACGCTCTACCATGGCACCATTTGGAATGCTGCCGACGGTTGGTGTGTTAACTAATATCCGCGAGCCATCCAGGCCTTCGGCACCTAAACCGCTGACAATCAAGCTACCCTGAGCAATGGCATAGACATTGCCATCTAAACCGGTTAAAAACGTTTGCAATAAGGTACCACCGCGTAAGCTTTTGGCGCTGCCTACCGACGACACTGTTATATCAATGGTTTGGCCAGGCTTGGCAAAGGCAGGCAATTCGGCATGCACGGCTACCGCAGCTACGTTTTTAATCTGGCTGCGCTGACCTGCCGGTAAATTAATACCAAAATTGGCCAGCATGGTGCGAAAGCTTTGTTCGGTAAACGGGCTTTGCTCGCCAGTGCCAGGTAAACCAACCACCAGACCATAGCCCACCAACTGGTTCGAACGCACGCCTTCGATATCAGCAACATCTTTGATCCTGGCCGCGTTAGCCAGCCCTGGTGTCAGCGACAGGATCAACAGCAGTACCAGATACCCAGCCAGTTTGTTCCGGAACATGGTTTTTACTCCTAAGTAGCCTGCAGTGTTCATTTATTAGTTCTCATACGGTTGCGCCTGACATGACCAATTGTTTAAAAAGGCCACTTTCTTAAAAAGGCCACAAGGGTCCATTGAAAAACCGGCTTAACCAACCCGGCGACTGACCATAATGGTGTGCGCCGGTGCCGCTGTATTCAATCCGGGCGTTAGCAATCTTATTTGATTCAACAGTGTTATTAACATCTACATCCTGTGGCCGGATTATGCCGGTTAAACGAATATATTCCTTGCCGGTATTCAGGGTTAACCACTTCTCGCCGCGGATCACCAAATTACCATTGGCCATCACCTGCAGCACGTTAACCGAAATATCGCCCACCAGACTGTTACTCTGATCCGCTTTGGCATCACCTTTAAATTCAGCAGTAGAATTAGCGCCAAACTGCAATACATTGCCGGCGACGGACACAGCCCGACCACTGAGACCCACCATTGGGTCGACTGTGACGCTACTATCTTTGCCAGTTTCGTGCTTCGCCTGCTTGGAAGCCTGAGTACGCTCACGCAGTACCACGGTAATAATGTCCCCTTCATTTCGGGCTTTATTATCGGTATACAGACTGTTGGACTGGTGCTGTGCAAACAATGAGCCGGTTTTTAAAACCTGACGCGGTGCTGGTTCTGGCGGTATCGGCGAGTAATACGGATCATCAGCGAACGGCTGCTGTGTTGAGGCACAGGCCGTTAATAATAAGACCGCAGATAGCGCGGACAATACCAGCATAAAAGCACGCATAATGCCTCCACTTATAATTGCTGAATAGCAAAACCCAGCATCTGATCAACGGAAGAAATCACTTTCGAATTCATTTCATAAACCCGCTGTGATTCAATCAGGCTGACCAGCTCTTCAGTCACGTTAACGTTAGAGGTTTCCAGCGAGCCCTGCACAATAATGCCCAGACCTTCCAGACCAGGAATGCCCTGTACCGGATCGCCGCTAACGGCCGTTTCTTTAAACAGGTTTTGTCCCGTTGGCTCCAAACCAGCCGGATTAATAAAGTTAGTCACGGTGAGCTGGCCCAGCACGGCATTATCTACCTGACCGGCTAACCGTACAGATACTTCACCATCCTGCGATACGGTAATACTGGTCGCATCAGGGGGGATAACAATATTAGGTTGCACCTGGAAACCGGCACCGGAAGTAACAAGATTGCCGTCGCCATCAACAGTGAACTGACCATTGCGGGTATAAGAAGTGGTGCCATCGGGCATTAATACTTCGAAAAAGCCATGGCCCTGAATCATCATATCCAAACTATTCTCAGTGGTAATCATATTGCCCTGAGTAAAGTTTTTCTGAGTCGCGACAACCTTGGTACCGGCACCAATCATCAAGCCATTTGGCAGTTCAGAGTTCTGTGAAGAACGACCACCCGGTTGGTTAACGTTCTGGTACAGTAAGTCTTCAAACACTGCCCGGCTTTTTTTAAAGCCTATCGTGCTGGCGTTGGCCAGGTTATTCGAAATAACCGAAATATCGCGCTGTTTTGCGTCTAAACCGGTTTTGCTTATCCACAGAGCTGGATGCATCTGCTACCTCCCGGGCTCTCGCCCATTAATCAGTTTATTAGCCCATGATCCGCAGCAAGGCGTTCTGCTGGCGGTCCATCTCTTCGGCACTTTTCATCATTTTCACCTGCAATTCAAACTGACGTTGCAGGCTTATCATATAGGTCATTTCGCCCACGGCATTGACGTTGCTGCCTTCATAGGCACCATGTAACAAGCTGACATTAATATCGGCTGCAGCAAGCTGGCCGTCTTTGCGCCGGAATAAACCGTCAGTGCCCTTAGTAAGGTCAGCATGTATCGGATTAACCAGCTTAATTCTGCCGACTTCTTCCAGCGCATTGGCCGGTGCGCCCTGAGGTAGCGCACTAATCGTGCCGTCCTGCCCTATTTCCAATTTAGCCAGCGGTACCGGCAGTTGTATTGGCCCGCCATCCCCTATTACCGCCCGGCCGTTAGCAGTTTCTAACATACCGGTGGGGCTTAACTGCAAATTTCCGGCACGGGTGTAGGCTTCATTGCCATCCGCATCCTGCACGGCAAACCAGCCATCACCCTGTATGGCAATATCCAGTTCACGTTCAGACATAATCATGGGGCCAGCGTCAAAGTTTTGACCTGGCTGCTCGGTCATAGCGAATACTCTGCTGGGCAAGCCAGCGCCGTATGCCTGCATCGCTCTGGCCTGTTCAAAATCTGTTTTAAAACCAACGGTATTGCTGTTTGCCAGGTTGTTAGCCCGAACGCTGATGCCGTGCATGTTTTCTTTGGCACCACTCATGGCGATATATAGCAAATGGTCCATAATGCGCTCCGATAATCATCTCTGTAACTATAAAGCAACTTTGATGCCAGTTAGGCCTGATAGCAAACAGCGGATAAAAAAACACCACCCGGAGGTGGTGTTTCAGGACGTATAGACAGCAGCAGATTAACGGATCTGCAGCACGGTCTGTTGTAAGGTGCTGTTAACTTCCAGGGCGCGCGAGTTTGCCTGGAAATTTCGCTGGGCGCTGATCAAATCAACCAGTTCGGTCGTCAGGTTGACGTTTGACTGCTCCAACGCTGAAGCGTTTACCGCACCAAAGGTACCGGTATTGCCCTGGCCACCTATTGGCTCGCCCGAGGTTAAGCTTTGCTTCCACGACGTATTGCCTACTTGTTTTAACCCCTGCACATTGGCAAAACGTACCAGCGTAACCTGGGCTAAATAAGAAGAATCGCCATTACTGTAGGTCGCCAGCACCCGGCCAAATGAGTCAATATCAACCCCGGTCAGGTTACCCACTGTGGTACCATCCTGGCTTAAGTTATTCACATCAAAGCCCGAGGCATACTGGGTTGGTGTGCGGGTGCCGGAGGCATCACGAAAATTGACCACGATATCATTGGAGAATTGGGCACCATTTGTTAAATAACCATTTGCAGGATCGTTTAATTCTGCAAATGGCAAAGTAATATCTGATACTGGCGCGGCGGGCACAAAGTTACCACTGGAATCAAACTCAATATTGTCGCCGACAAAATAAGAATCAGGATTGCGTGTTGCTGGGGGTGTGGGTGCTGGAACAGTTGGGTTAGCAGTATTGTCATCCCAAACCACAAAAGTTTGCCATTCACTATTTGCTGGAGGCAAAGTATCTAGTTTACGAAAATAAGTAGTAACGATATGAGACTCACCAAGACTGTCATAAACAGTAACTGAGGTTGAGTGGTTGTATGATGCCCGGTCGCTTGGGTCGAACGCTAATGCAGGTGCTGGCGGAACAACTCTGGAATCAAGATTCATGCTCAGAAAAATATTGTTGGTTGCTCTGGGCGCCCCGGCCGATGTCGGTATAGCGATAGGCGAAGAGGTACTTAAACTGACTGAGCTGTTTTCACCGGTTACCGCATCAACATTAAACCCCTGCAGAAAGTTGCCGCGGTTATCGACAATAAAGTTATCTTTATTCAGCTTAAAGGCGCCTGCCCGGGTATAAGTCAGGTCCTGTGACTGTAAATCAGGAGTTGTGGCAAAAAAGCCTTCACCGGTAATCGCCAGATCCAGCGAGTTATTGGTAAATTGCAAAGATCCCTGATTAAATTGCTGGGCAACCGTTGAGGTAGACACACCGTCACCGACTTTAGTACGCCCGGATGAAAAAATAGACGTTGCATACACATCAGCAAACTCTGCCCGAGACTCTTTAAAGCCGGTCGTATTAACGTTCGCGATATTGTTAGCCGTGGTATCCAGATCTTTCTGGGCTGCAGCCAGGCCGCTTAATGCTATTTGAAAACTCATAAATCACCTCACCTTAAACGGTTGCTTAACCGTAAGAAACTTCAAGAACATCAGTTAATTTTACTGCCCCTAGCCCAACCAGGTTAAGGGTAATTCCATTGCCATTGCCTGCCAGGCTCACGCTGGATACCGGTGTAAATACATTAACGGGTATCGATTGGTTTTCACCGGAAAAACTGGCTTCTACTTTAATTTTGTAAACACCCGGAGGCATTGGCTCTCCGTTGGCATCGGTGCCATCCCAGACAAATTCATTTTTACCTACCGCAGGATTACTTACATCAAAATTAGTAACCAGCTCACCATTCGCTTTCTCTATCCGCACCCGCATGTTATCTGCCGGCCGGTCCAGGTTAATATGGCCACGGGATAACGTTTCACCGGTAAATACAATTTCATCTGATTGGGTTAACACGCTTCGCCCTACTAAAGAGGATGCCTGCAAAGCTTGATTTGAGGTCATGCTTTCGGCAAAACCCTTAAAGCTCTCATTTAACGAGCCAATACCATCTGCCATGGTAAAGTTAGTCATCTGAGCAATCATCTGATCGTTTTCTACCGGCTTTGTTGGGTCCTGATAAGCCAATTGCTGGGTTAACAGGGCAAAAAAATCAGACTGGGTTAAGGCACCGTCATTTTTATCCGGCACTTTCTTGCCGCCATCCCAGTACATGCCATCTAATGCCGGGTTATTGTTAATAGTACTCATTTGTTATTCCTTATTAACTCTGACCCATTCGCAACGTACGCATAATCATTTGCTTTGCCGCATCTGCCGTTTGCACGTTGGTTTCATAAGAGCGAGAGGCTGAAATCATATTCGCCATCTCTTCCATAATATTGACGTTAGGTTTATAGATATAACCGTTTTCATCGGCCAGCGGATGATTGGGCGCATACTCGACGTTTAGCGGCGCATCAGATTCTACAATCCCCATCACCTTAACGCCGGCACTGTCACCCTGCTGTCGCCTGGCTTCCGTTAACTGGGTCTGGAATACCGGGTGCCGACCGCGGTACGTTTCGCCGGCACTGCTGCTAACGCTATTGGCATTAGCAATATTACTGGCGGTGGTATTCATTCTTACCGACTGAGCGGTCATGCCGCTGCCTGCGATATCAAATACTTTTGAAATGCTCATAATTATTGTCCCGAACCGGTTAGCGCCTTTTTCAATCCTGAAATACGGCTATTAAGGAAGGTTAAGCTGGTTTGATATTCCAGATTATTTTGCATGACAGCGTTGCGCTCACGATGAATATCCACGCTATTACCATCGCCGGTGTCGGCTTGGTCTGGCTGTCGGAATAAGGTGTCTTTTGCCATGGTAGAGGCAATATGGAAATGTTGTTCGTGAGTACGGCTGGCACTCTGTCCGCGGCGGGACTGGGCGAGTTGCAGCGCTTGCTGAAAATCGACATCTTTAGCTTTATAGCCTGGCGTATCGGCATTAGCAATGTTTTCAGCCAGCACTTCTGAGCGTTTTTCACGGATCATTAAGGCATGAGGATGCATCCCAAATGCTTTTTCAAAACTGATTGCCATTTTTTTGCCACCTTATCTGGAACTATGGCAATCCAAATGCAAAACGCAGGCCAGTTTTACAGCAGCTAGAACTAAACTTTCTTTCGGTAAATAATGCCGGGGTTGCAGCGTAACATCTCAAAATCGTTATTAACGCTGGAAATGGATTCAGACGCGCCAAGAAACAAATAGCCTCTGGGGTTAAGAGATTGAGCAAACTGTTTAATAATTTTTGCTTTTAAATCAGGAGAGAAGTAAATAAGCACATTGCGACAAAAAATAATATCAAACTTACCTAACAGGCTATAACTATCAAGCAAGTTTAAATGGCGAAAACTAACATTCTTGCGGGCAAAATCTTTGACCCGCATCATGCCGTTACCACTGTCCTCAAAAAAACGACTGCGTCGCTCTGGCGACAAACCACGCGATAGGGCTAAACCATCATATTCTGCCCGCTGACAATGCTCGAGCATGGTATTGGAAATATCAGTACCCAAAATATGTAACCCAGAACTAAAGGCTCCTGGCCGGCTTTGCTGGTATTCCAGCCCTGACATCGCAATAGAATAAGGCTCTTGTCCGGAAGAGCTGGCGGCAGACCAGATTTTCAGGGTACGGCAACTTTTTTCCAGTTCCGGCAAAATTTGTTTTTTTAACAACTCATAAGGATAACTATCACGAAACCATAATGTCTCATTGGTGGTCATGGCATCTATAACGGCAGAGCGCAACTGACGCTCAAACGGGCTTAATGTTTTAGCGACCAACTCAGACAGCGTAGCGATGTTAAACCGTTGCATCAGCGGACCAAGCCGGCTTTTCACCAGGTACTGCTTGTTGTCTCCTAACACAATACCGCATTGCTGTTCGAGAAAATCTCTGAACAGTTTATATTCGCCTTCCTGTAGCTCTTTGTTGGTCACTACTTGCCCTTAATGCTTATTCTGCATGCAGCCATTTTTGCACCGACTCGGCCAGTTCATCCGGATTAAATTTTGCGATAAAGTCGTTAGCTCCAACTTTTTTAACCATCTGCTGATTAAATACCCCACTTAATGAAGTGTGCAAAATAACATGCAGGTTTTTCAATTGCGGATCAAGCCTTATCTCTGCTGTCAGGGTATAGCCATCCATGTCTGGCATTTCAATATCTGAAATCAGCAGTCCTACTTTTTCGGTAACCGATACAACACACTCTTTTGCTGCCTGTTGCAGATAAGTTAGGGCTTCACGACCATTGTTCACCAGGTGCATCTTAACGCCGAGTCCTTCCAGTGCTCGTTTCACCTGATTGCGAGCAACGGTGGAGTCATCAGCAATTAAAATTAACCGATCTCCCAGATCCTTATTAATTGCTGCGGTATCCACCGACGAACTGCTAATCGAGGTTGGTGACGGCGAAATTTCCTCTAAAATTTTCTCTACATCGAGAATTTCTACCAATTCTTTATCAATTTCGGTTATTGCTGTCAGATAGCTTTGCTTGCCACCGGTGCCCTTTGGCGGCGGCATAATGGCATCCCAGTTAATATTTATAATGCGCTCTACCGAACTGACCAGAAAGCCCTGCACCGAACGATTAAACTCGGCGATAATAATAAAAGCCGTACTAAGATTAACAACCGGCTTGCCCCCTGTTGCCAGGCTAAGATCAATTACGGAAATAGTCTGGCCCCTTACATGGGCTATGCCTCTTACATACTTGTTGCGCTTAGGGATAGCGGTTAATGGCGGACACTGCAACACTTCACGGACTTTAAAGACGTTTATGCCATAGCGTTGCCTACCTTCAAGTTTAAACAGCAACAGCTCAAGCCGGTTCTGTCCGACGAGTTGAGTTCGCTGATTTACTGAATCTAAAATACTGGCCATTTACCACTCCTGTCGTCTACATTATGGCGTTATTATTGCAGCGACTTCTTGTTCAATAACAAAGCAGCAGCCATAGTAGAGTGCCAGACACTAATCATTTAATCATTCAGTGTCTGGCAGAAATTAAACGTTGTTATACCAGCAATGGTATAGCTGTTAGCCTGTAAAGCATAGCTGAAACCATATGAACAAGTACGAAAAATTTTATCTGATATTTTTTATCTCATTATTTTTAATCAGTAATCTGAGCTTTGCAAAGCAACCAGAATTGCTGCAATACAGCCCTGAGCAACTGACCGAAATGACCGGGCAATGGCTTCGACAAGAACTTAACATTGCCAACGACAGTGGGATCGAACTGTCCGTCGTACCACTGGATAACCGTATCGGTGATAAAATTTGTGCAGTAAAACCACAGTTTAGCCGGCCACAACAACGTTATTCCCGGCAAGTTACGGTTAATATCAGTTGCACTGAGCCCGGGCCCTGGCAGCTATACGTACCGGTAAAAATAACAGAAATGGTTGAGGCGGTGACGGTGCGCCAAAATATCGCTACAGGAACCGTCATCACTGCCGATATGCTGCATGTTGAAGATAAAGAACGACGTTTTGTCAGAGGTAACCTGGTTACCGACCCGCGTCAGATAATTGGCGCCCGCAGTAAGAGAGCGCTCAATAACGGACAGCTGATTACAATGCAGGATCTTTGCCTTGTCTGTCGTGGAGATGTTGTTACAATACTGATTGATAATAGTGGGCTTAGTGTATCAGCTAGCGGCATCGCTGAGCAGGATGGTACACTCGGTGACACTATAGCAGTACAGAATCAGCAGTCTGGCAGGAAGATCCAGACTGAGGTGGTTGCTGTTAATCAGGTCAGAGTGAAATTTTAAAAAATAAATTAAAGTTTTTTAAAGCTCAGCCGTTAACCTGAACATAGGGAACTGGTTTAAGGTAAAGAGGTTCTATCATGGCTATAAATATCAATAACCTGCAGAATACTTCTCAGGTAAAGAACGACAAAGTGGATCAAGGTGCGCAGCGTCAGCAGGCCACTGTGCAACAAAATGCGACGCAGCAGGCAACCCAGCAAGGTGCTGCCCAGCGCCAGGACTCGGTCTCTATTACGCCACAGGCCAAGCAATTTACTAAATTGCAGGAAAAGGCCAATGCGGCAAGTGGAGTCGATCAGGAAAAGGTTGATAAAATTAAGCAGGCTATTGCCGAGGGCAAATACAAAGTAAATGTTGAACAGCTTGCCCGGCGAATTATGCAATTTGAAGGTGACTTGTTTAATAAATAATGAATAGCCAATTTGAACCTCTGAATACCTTGTTACAGCAGCAGCAAGCGCAACTGGACGCGCTGCTTTTGCTATTGCGGCAAGAACTTGCCGCCCTTGCCTCCCGTGATATTGAAGCGCTAAATACGCTAACCCTAGAGAAGCAGCAAACGCTAACTGAAATTCAAAGTACTGACGCCAGCATTGCTGCCAACGAATGGTTGCAGGCCGCGCGTGAAGAATCCTGGTTCAAACAGCAAATCAGCCAATTGGAAGATAGTCTGGCAAGTTGTAAACAGCAAAATGACGTTAATCAGATAACGCTGGAGCAAAGCCAGCTTACCCTGCAGCGACTGAAAACTGAGTTATTATCAGCCAGAGGAAAGTCAGGCTTAACCTACACTAATAAAGGCAAGCCAACCGTTGATAACATTGGCAGAGGCATAAAGGCCTGAGCCTGCTCCCCACAGTCCTGCTACTAAATCTTTAACTCATCAATAATAATGAATACTTTTTATAGTCTGACGCGGATAAACATTTTGGTATAAGTGATAAACCTGCTCAAAATCAAGCTCAAGTTCAGTAATATAAGCATCATCCACGGCATAGGTTTTTAGCACTCTCGCGCCACGAATCACACCCTGTACTGAAGTAGCAAATTGGTCATTGCCTGCCACCATCGATTGCATGCTATTGTTGCTGTCAATTCTTTGGCCGTACACTTGCTCAGCCAGTTCACGATAAGCCTCTAGCTTTGAAGCTCGCATGGCCAGCAATATTTTCTGACTCTCTGATTCTCCCGGCTGCAATGAAATGGGTGCCATTCCCACCGCATGTAGTAGCGGAAATGCAGCAGGTTTAACCGGCACATACTCGATATGTTTATCGAAAATCTGACTGCAGCCAACAAGGAATAGCGCAGAAAAAGTTATAACCTTTAATTTCATCATTTGGCATCCGTCATCATGGTTTAGCGGCGTATAATGTTAAAGCACTTGAAGAAGTACTTAATCCATGTCAACAAGCAAAATTTGCGCCATCTTCATAAATTTCAGTCAGGGGTCAACCAAATCATTCATCATCATTAAAGTAAGGCAAAGTTTTTGCTGGTATAGTTTTTGCTTTAAGCTGTTACATGAAAGTTTTATCAACGTATTTTTGGCGGGTTATGAAATTACCATTATTAGTCAGCGCCTGCTGCAGTTTGCTACTTTGCAGCCCATTGTCTGCCAACTGGTTTGAGATGACCGGCCAGGCTGCGATAGAACAAGGTGATGTCGCTAAAGCCAAGCAGGCCGCTATCAGCGATGCACTGGAGCGTGCTGCATTGTTTGCCGGTGTCAGGGTATCGAGCCAGCAACAATTGGTTGCAGGTGTGATGCAACAACATCAGCTCACGCTGGACAGCAACTCAGAGATCCGGGAGATCCGCCTGCTCAGTGAAAATTATGGCAGCGAATTTGTTACCGTTACCCTGCAGGCCGAAATATTGCCGCAACAGCAACTCTGCAAAGGCAGCACTCAAAAAAAGCCGTTACTGCTGGCACAGGTTGAACTTGGCGCCCGCCGCGATGCTATTTACGGTCAGTTATTTGAACTGGATAAAAACGCTACTGCGCAGTTATCACGTCACTTACAAGATTATTCTCCGGCATTGCTTGTCACTGCATTAGATTATAGTTTGAAACCTGAATTAATGACCGACAACAGTAACCGTCAATTGTTTGCCGACGGCCAACAGTTTGTATTGGTAACCAACATTACTGATTTATCATTGGGCAAGCGTACCAACCGTTTTTGGCAGGACGATAGCTTCGAGCGCTTTTTTGCACTCGATGTTGCCTTGTATGATTTATTTGATAATCAGCTGGTATACCAGCAACAATATCGCACTCAGGCAGAGTGGAACAGCGAGTTGCCGGTAGCGGGCAGCCATAGTAAGCAGTTTTGGTTGCAGCCGTACGGCCAGAAAATTGATACGGTATTAAAAGCCGTCGCCAAAGATATTCAGCAATACACGCACTGCCAGGGCTTGCTGGCTCAGATAAGTCATGTAGAACAACATCAGGTTGCAATCAATAAAGGTGCCCGACAGGGTTTAAAGCTGGGCGACGATGTCACCGTGACCCAAATCCAACGTTTTGCTGGCAAAGATGGCCTTGAAAAACTGCATAAAAGCCCGGTAACCTTAAAAATTACCGACATCAGCAGCGACAATGCCTGGGCCAGTGCCAGCACCCCTACCCTGGTAAGCCACTTGCAAATCGGTGATCTGATAAGCATCAACAGTTCCGGTTTATAAAAAAGCCTGAAATAAACGAGTGAATAGCAATCCGTTTTGTCATTCACTTAACTCAATAATTCTGTTAAACTTTCGCGCGTTAATTGCCGCACATTTGCCCTATAGTTAAATGGATATAACGGCCCCCTCCTAAGGGGCAGTTGCAGGTTCGATTCCTGCTGGGGCAGCCAAAAGACAGTTCAACACGGTCTTATACGGTCTGAAACCCCTGAAAAACCCCCTCAATATCAAGCATTAGCAATGATTTTCGGTCTTAGCAGGTCTTATGCGGTTTAAAGCAATCTCCGCTTTTTAGCACCACAGATGACACCACAGACCTGAAGTCACAAAAGCTGTGGTGTCAAAATGGGTGCTCAGGAGCGAAAATGCCAAAATAAATCATGCCATACTCCTGTTCAAGCTGCAGCATCGCATGGGTTTATTTATTGATAACCACAGTATCGGTAGTTTACTTACCCCTATTCCAACATTTTACACCACTTAGCGGTAGTATACTTCCGGAATATAAGCTAATGTAAGGCTATATCAGTAATAAACTACCGGAGCATTGGTGAGAACCATTACGCTACAACTATTTAATCAAGGCCAATGGCGGGATGCTGCTGAGATTAGTTTCGTTGCTAATGAGATGAGCAGCAATGTTACCTTGGGTTATTTACCTGAGTATATCAACGAAGTAACACAATATGACGTCATAGATTGCTGGGCATGCACTGTGAATGCTCCTGTAAGCATCATTCCGGCAGAGTATGCTAACTGGCCAGCGCTATTAGACGACCTATTGCCGGTCGGTAAGGCGCGTGATTGGTGGTTAAAACATCTTGATATGAGTAGAAACGGAGAGTTTGAGCAAAACTATGCTTTGCTCACGCATGCTTGCATGGCTCCCGTTGGCAACCTGCGGATAAAAGAGGCAGCTAATCGCCTGCAAGTTGATTCGAAAACTCGATTCTCAATACAGCAAGTTATTGAGTTGCAGCATGACTTTCTCGAGTATGCGAATGAGCATGGTGCTGCCGCCGGGGGTGCTACTGGTGCGGGTGGTGTGGCACCAAAATTACTGCTTATGGTAGAAGCGGATAAGGTATTCATAGATGCCGACTTTGCTGGCAAAAAGCTGAACGCTACGCCTTATTTAACTAAATTTGCCAGAAACCAACGCACGCCACGAGACAACCAAATCTTGAGGGCTGAAGGGGTTTTTTATAAGGTGCTAAGCGAGATTTTAATTGGATCAGGCATTGAAACCATTGATGCTAGCAGGCTGAAAATATTAGAACATGAAGGGCAAGTAAGTTTGTGGTTGCCCCGCTTTGATGTTGTGATTGAAAACTCATTTGCCAGCCGACTAGGTATGGAGAGTATCTATTCGATAATAAATGCTGGACCCGGAAGTTATCAAAATCACTTCATCGTGATGGACAAAGTGTGGCAAAGAATTAAAAACACCACGCAAATGACAGCTGCTGACTTCGCCAAACAATATGTTGCCAGAGATTTATTGAACGTCGTTTTTGGCAACTCTGACAACCATGGTCGCAATATTTCTTTTTTAAAAACTGATGGCGACATTCGCTTCGCACCAATTTATGATTTTGCCCCCATGAAAGCTGCTCCGGAAATCGTCACCAGATTGTTTAAGTGGGAAAACGGTTGTGAACAAGGAGGCGTTGTCCGGTTTGATAAAGTGGCGAAGGAACTGGAGCATTTTTGCCCTTCTGTTGAGCTAATGGCATTTTTAAACACGTTGGCTCAGCCTTCGCTTCGTGTTCCTCAGTTGCTGCAGAGCTATCAATGTCCACCAGAAATACTTGATTTTCCATCTATTGGCTTTTTCGACATAGCAAACAAGTTAACGTTATTGGGGATATGCCATGACTAATTTATCAATCGCAGAGCGTAAAAGGATAATAGAGGAAATTGAAAGCGCTGTTGCTGATAATAGTTTATCAATTGGGGAAGCTATTCGACGCATAAGAACTGAACTTTATGGCATGACCCAAACACGGTACGCAGCCTTCACCCGGGTATCTGATAAAACGTTGCGTGACATAGAAAAAGGCAATACCGATCCGCGCTTATCCGTAGTAAGCAAACTATTGGCGCCAGGCGGCTTTCAATTAAGCGCCCGTTTTTTTAAACGCGTTATATAAGGCGGCCTAAATGGGGTGTAGCATGAAGAAGCTGTGCTCCTGGGTAGCGTTCACATTAAATCAGTACAGGTGTTCACATAAAACCAGAATCGGTGTTCGTCCTAGAGCAGAGCGCGACTAACCTTCTTTAGTCACTGGCATTCGAAACTGACCCATTATTCGAAAATATTTGTAACCAGCAAAACTTTCGCACCACACATAACACCACAGAGAATGAAAACACGCTGCAGAGTCTGTTATACCTGCTTGTTCGATTCCCGGTCCGGCAGTCTTGAGCCTGGCAAGTATCAACCCAAATACTAGCGCTACTTACGGATAACTAAACACTAAATATCAACGCCATTCCGGTTACCAACCAAGGCAACAAATAAGGCTGGAGTATGAAAAAGGGACTTACTCGCCACACCATTAACTGGAATGAGATGCCGATTGCTAAATAAGTAACAGGCAATTTTGAGCAGATAGCGGAAATTACGCAGTTAGAAAAGCAGGTAGTCCATTCTGATCAATTGGGATCGACATTTTCTTTCTCAAAGATGCAAATATTCTGAAACCCACTTTTCCGTTTTGGTGTGCGTCATGAATATTGCTGTGAACCGAAAGGTTTGAGTTAGGGTCAAAATTTCCCGATATCATGGCCAATGATGCTGTAAACAAGTCTAGAGAAAGAGATTCGCCTATAAAAACAACATTAATAGCAGCAATTTCAAGATCTAGTTTTTCAGATCGATCTTTAAGCTCAGTAAGCTGCAAATACAACATGTAAGGCAATTCGTTTTTAACAGATGCGTCTATATAGCTACCGGCAGACATAAAGTTGGTTCCTGCATGAAGCCATTCATGAATGTCATCGAAGTCGAGGCAGGTATAAGAGAAACCGCATAGGAGATGAGCGTAACATTCAAGGATACTGCTTAACGAGTCCTGACAAACAACCTTAACATTTGAGTTTACGAGATTTTTATCAATTTCCGTTAAGATTTCACGTTGTTCAGAGGTAAGTGAGTTCTCAGCTAGGGCAATAACTTCAAAACTATTAGTACTTTTAAGCTGACCTACAACAGATTTAATTAAACTTAATGATGCCATATCTGAGTCAATGACAAAAAGGCTGAAAAATTCATCCTGACTTGTGGTGTTAAATAGATAGCTCTGCTGCTCTGGCAGCCGGATATGCTCGATCCAGCCACCCTCCCAATTTTTTACAAATGCCTCAACAACAAAGCTGGAAGAATTGCCATTAGTGAAGATTTTCTTTAAAAACTTGCCATCATTCATTTGGAGCCTCGAATTAATCAGTCTTAAGGAGCAGAGACACAGTCATTTAGTGCAGTTGTCACACGCAGATTATGAGGCAAGAACGCATCTCACGAGGTAACTGAGTATCTTTGAGATTGGGGGAAGTCCACAAATCTTAAGTATTTATAGCAAGCGATTTACCAAAAGCTTTACTTACCCAACTTTTGCTCGCCATCTTCGACCCGAACTGGCAAATTACCTTCACTTTTGCTGAGGTTTGAACTGCCGCTGCGTCTAAATAATTTCAATACTCTAGCAATCATAAGCCTGACAATTTTAACCAGGTACCATAATCCACTTACCAACCAAACCAGAGCACCAAACAGAAACGCTATTGCTTCAAACAACACCCGCAAAACCTTATAAATCGGTTTTGCCAGTTTTGGCGCTAACTTCACCACGCCAGCAAATTTAGCCTTAGTTACTGCAGATAACTTAGATAATCTCGATAAATCAGTAAGGTCATCTGCTACTGATAAGCCCCTGGATAAGCCAACAAAACCTGAATTACCTCTTATCAGCCTGATGTCATTTAATGCCCCGGTTAGCGGTTTAACCGCTTTCAGATTTACCGAGTTTTTTGCAAGTGTTGATAGTTCATTTAGCTGTTTGGTATCTGTCGTTTTTAAATCAATAGTTTTGATCTTCTGAGACAACGCATCAATCGCCTGTTTGTTGATGATCTTGTCAGTGTGGCCTGTAAAAACCTTTTCCAGTTTTTTTGATAATTTGCCTGAAGTTCGAATAACTTTCAGGCTAGTCGTACCTACCCTCGCTGTTATACCTGGTACTGCCGAAGCCCCAACGTTAGTCACTGATGAAATAGTTAATACCGTTGCCGTAATACCTACCAACGATAGACCAACAGTAAAGGAGTCATAATCAGGGTAGGCATCCAGTTCATTTGCTAAATCCCGAAAGTCACTAATACCGCTAAAGTCTGATGCTATTGCTCCCGCGAACCCGGCACCGGATGTAACGTCACCAGTGGTAGCACCTTGCCATGCTTGCCCGCTGTTTCTGCTAAGTGTGGACCACAACGAATTCTTATCCTCCAGCGTCTTTAACAATACCTCATCAAACGTCACGCTTTGTTCTGTGCCAATTTCATAAATTTGGTTAGCTAAATCTATGTCATCCTCATCGATAGCAGCACTCAACTCTTCATTATATTTTTCATCTGGAATAAAGCGCATATGCATTCGAACAATGGCTTCACTGGTGTGCTGGTGAATGAAAAATGAGGCAGAATCGTAGGCCAGTGGCAGCAATACAAAACCTGAACCCGAGAAAAGGGCCAGGAATAAGAAAAACCGAATTATTTTCATAGATATCCCTAATTACAACTCTGCACTATGCGAGTTCAGCAACCTTGCTGTCTACTCGTCTCCCCGACGCTTTTTTAATGGACTGCTCTAAGGCATTACGCACCTCATCGCGCTTTTGGCGGCTGAGGAATGGCAAATTGGCCGAGCCAAAAGAGCCGGTAACGTTCAGGCGAAACAAAACATGCTTTTTATTTACCTTTTTGAATTTTGTTCTTCCTTTAGCATCATTCCCGGTAACCACACTTTCAGAAGTTGACCAACGCTTGGTATCAAGGTAAATATTCTCAATATCAGAAAGGGGCACTGTCTTCCGGCGCATTAAGTTCCAATATGGCTGCAGGGTAATTATCGAAAACACACTATTTTCCATATCACTACGCGGGAAGATAAAAACCTGCTTAACCGGGTCAATTACATACCGGCTATTGGCAATGTAAATCAAAATACTCTGAGCAAACAGAATAGCCGCAAGGTATGGGAGTATATGAAGACGTTCAAAGATATAGCACAACGGCAGAATAACAATTAAGCCCCAAAATACATTTTTCCCGGCCAGCTTAAGTGCCATCCACACATCAGTTATGTCATAGACTTGCATGCAATATCCCTATAGTTTTATCCGTTTTGGTTTGTACAAACCAAAACGCTGCTTACTTCCCTGAAGCTACTGATTCTTTTGAAAAGAGAATCAGTTAATAAACTTATACCTGATTTTCTATACTGGGTAAATAAGCGCTGGAATGAAACGTTGCTTCAATGGAAAAATTGGGAAGGCCAGATCCGAATACGTACAGTAAATGTCTGGCGTTACAAAAGAATAAACATTTATTAATAGCCTCCTTGCGCAGCTACATGGCTTATTGCTACTGTCCACTAATTGGAAAAATGAATTCTATGGACAGATTGCTCAAAAATGAATGAAGATGAAGCGCAGAAAGTATCCCGTTGCCGTGCTTACTATGAAAAAACGTTTCAGAATGCACTTAGTAAGCACGAGCCAGAGCCTTTAGATGCGGTATTACACGTTTATCTAAACGGTTCACCGTCAGCATCTGCTCTCTCCAAACAAGACCGCGCTGTTGGCTTAACTACTGCAAATTTTTGGAAAAATTTATCCGACAAGCCGGAATCATCACTTTTAAGATTTGCATTAAACCAATTGCTGCAATTTGACCAAGCCATTCCATTGAGCTTTATTGACCTGGTGATTACACGCAACCCAGAGTTAATGCGCTGGGCCATTCGTTACTCCCGACTGTTTGAAAATCCAGACTCTATTGTTTATAAACACCTACGCGCAAAGTATGCCACTGAAGACTGGCTCGAGTTTTTTGCAGTGTGCGACAGATTGTTAGTTCAGTTAGAGCCTTACAAAGCGGCCATTCATACTCTGGAGAAAAAGCTCAGGTTTATGACTGTGACTGATTTTTTCTGCTACCTCAGCATTCTGGCCTGGCAAAAATATTTTGACAGTATGCGTGCGGGTAAAAACGCTGATTTTAGCAGGGTTTATGATCGCCTCCTGCAAATGAAACTTGTAACGACCAAGGCTGAGACATTGAAGGTGACAAGTGAAAGCAAAATAGCCCAAAGTATTAGGCAGCACTTAATGCCGCTACTTATGCCTGAGCCATATCCGCAACACGCATCCACCCAATGCGCTAAGAACTTGCAATTGGTTGCTGAGTTATTCTGGAACACGCAAGAACTCATTGACTATGAAGGGTCTATCGATTGGTTTTGTTACGACGAAAAATGTCGGTATCAGTATGGAGAAAATAAAAGCATTTTGTTTAACGAAGATGACTCAGGGAGCATCAGGTGGAATCAAACATGGCAAAAAAGTACTTTATTATGGCATTACTGGCTCAATCGTGGTGTTGAGCAATTTTTAAACTCAGAAATGGCAAAATCCCAGATTGGCTCAAAAGAATACCAGGATGCCAATTTGACTGCAGTAACCAAAGCAATGCGCAGTTGTCTTCAGTTGAAAGCGCTATATGGTATTGGTAACACCGTTGCGCTAACTGAAAACACTGATATACCTTTGTTCGAGCTGATGTTAACTAACGAATTACACTCAGCTATGTTTGCAAAGGAATATGTTAGCCCGCTTCACAATAGGGTAGTTGCTGGCACACCGCTACTGGTAGCGTTAAGAGATTTAATGATGCAAGGCTTTGTTGATGGCGAGAATCGTCTGCCGTTTACCTGGTCAGATTTAAAAGCAAAAACTTATCGTATGAAGGATTGGTACCTCAGCGAGCAAACAAGCGATAGCCGTGAAGCAAAAGCGCAAGCCGCTATCTCATTTTGGAGCCAAAATTTAAAGTCCATGTCAGATGAACTGAAAGACTCCAGCAGAAAACCGATAGCAAGGCTGCATGAAAAGCCCTTTCTGCAACTAGGCAATTTCTTCTTGGAGCTTCCCTGGCTAATGGCAAATAGCAATCACTTCAATGCGGCAGTTAACAATTTACGGCGACTTAATAGCCGTCGCCCGGAGCTTAAAACTGAAACTCAGAATGCTGAAGAATACCTCGCTGAAAGCTTACGTGAACTTGGCTTTAACGTTGTGGTTGGCTATCAACCAGCTAAAACAGTAGAGGATGATGTAGGTGAAATAGACTTAATCTGTCACAAAGATGGCGCAGCTTTAATGCTGGAAGTGAAAACAGGTTATGTAAGAAGCTCGGCAGCTGAAATATGGTTACACAAAAATACAACGCTTCGCAAAGCTTCATGGCAATTACAGCGCAAGAGCGCTAAATTCCCAACCATGTTATTGACCGATGATAGCCTTAAGCAGCAATTAGGTATTAGTGGCGATGACTACAAGTTGCACTGTTGGGTAGTTGATACCTGCATTGAATTTGACGGTCAACTGTTAGATGGGTATCGAGTCGTCTCCAGGGAGACTCTCGAAGTAGTAATGCGTGATGAACTGCATATGCTATGCAGTCTTGAGCAGTTGCAACCAAAACGTAATACGCTTTATCCCGACGGGTTTACTGCACAAAAGTTTGTTGATGTGATTGAGTCAGAGGCAGTTTGGGCAAAATGTGGTTTGGCTGTTTGCTAGATAAAAATTCAGCGCAGCATGGGTGTCGCAACCCAGATTGATACCCCTTCGTTCTTCTCAGATAAGACGGTAAACAACACTCGTTTTAGAAACAGGCTTGATACCGTGGGTTTACTCACTCACGGTACCAGCTTTTGCATAACCACTCTCACTCTACACCAGACGTTCTGCTGAAGATTTTCAGTGCTTAAAATCTTTTAAATAAACCACATTACTTTGACTAGATTGCAGCTGCTCTTTGGACTTCCCATCTTGCGTGGTTGCCTGGCTTGTCTCAATTAAAACATTGCAATACGCCAGTAGTTTTACCGCCGGAATAATCTTATCTTTGGCTTTATTTACCCGTTTGGGTTGAGTATTAAGGTAAATGGCTAATTCCAGCGCCAGTTCAGGTGATAACTCAGCCCGCCGTTTGTCAGCCAGCATCTGGGTTACCCATAAGCCGGCATCACCGATATGGCCATTAACGCTAAGGTCGGTATTTTTAACCCACTCAGCTTCAAAATTAATGTCACTCAGGTTACTCAGCAGCAACGCTATGTCACTGCGAGGCATATCACTATGCTGTTGCAGCGTCTCCGCTAACACATACTGCCATTCCATTTGCAGGCGTTTGCTTAATTGCTCTGGCGTTATCAGTAAATTAACCGGCATAAACACGGTAAAACGGCTGTTGGCTTCGGTAGCAATAATGGTTTTATGCCACGAGCCATAGCTATTTTCTATAATATGCAACTGCCAGCACATTTGTTCACTCGTGCTTGTAATACTATTAACACCCACCTGCTTGCCTGGCTCTGCAGGTAAACGCGATAAGTCGGCTTTAAGCCATTTGGTAAGAGCGTTGGTGGCGCAGAGTTGATATTGCATAGGGGCTGCCACTGAGTTAGTTGCTGTTAAGATTAAATTTAGTCGGCGTCGAACAATTAGTGCAGATAAGGCTGTAAACCGATCTTGCTCTGCTGACTTTAGTATTCTGGCTATTGCATGCTGGGCATGGCCGCTTTAGCGGCGTATTGCCACCGCAGCTGCCGCATTGCACATAGTAGCCAAAACGCCCTGATTGCGGGTTTAGTGCGCTGCAATCACCGCAGTGCTTGCACTGTGCAGCAATGGCACCCATAGCAGCCGGCTTTATCTGTGCTTTAACTGCCGATGATACTGATTTATTGGTTACTACAGGTGGTGTAACAGGCGCAGTATCCGCCACCGGCATCATCTGCGTTGGAGCCGGCCAGGCTGCTGCCGTTTCGTTCACACTCTCGGTTTCAAATTGTGAGGTGTTACCCAGTAAAAACTGGCAGATATGCTGCAGTTCCTCGTTACTAAAATTTGGCCGGGTATCATATATCTTGCCAACAACGTTGTAGAACTTTTTAAAGTTCATCTTTTTGTCCAGCGCTTCGGTAACAAACTCGGACTTAACCAGTTTGTCCGCAATGTCTTTTGGCGCTTTGGAACGGTCAATAATGGCATCACTGGAAATGGCACAAAACACGTCGTAGCAACGCATAGCCAAACCTTGCTGTATGCCAAAAAATTTACCCACCAATTTTTCAGTATTCGCACAGACATGCTGTTTCAGTAGTTTTAACTGCAACTCAGCCTGCTTAATGGGAGATGGCATGCCACTCAACTGCCCTTTGTAGCTGCGGGTCCACTCGCCATACTCATTTACATTCACTTCGCCGCGAATACTTTTAGACTCCACCACGATAAAGCCATAGGTATATGCAATAAGATGGTCTATCTGCGCGCTTTCGCCATCATGCTCAATGCGTAAGTCATTGAGCACCATTACCTGCTGGCTGTTCTTATAGGCACGGCGCAGGTAAAACGCTACGTCATGCTCTTGCTTAATGCCAGCATCGAGTTTGATGGATGCCGAACTGGTTTGAGTTTTGTCTTTTAGAATCATAAAAAGTAGTTTTAATGAATATGTTAAGCTTTTCCGGTTTAAGGGAATAGTACTGTGAAAGTTGACCGATTATCCATAAAAGAATGTGATATCTCTTTGATAAAAGCTATAAATATTTGTTGATCAGCGTTTCAATTAGGGTATTTGAATCTTATTAAGCTTAAAAATAGAAACGAAAACGACCTAGTTGATTTTCTGAGACAGGCAAAAAAACCTGACCACTCGATCCAATCCTCTAAACGCTTTTAAATCACACAGAACATAGGTAGTATCAAAGCGCTTGTTGCGGAATTATGGCCAAATAAATGTCATTAGAAACAATAAATTACTACAACGAAAACGCCCCTGACTTTGCTGCTGCAACTGATGATATAGACATGACAGCCTTGTATGCCGAGTTTCTGCCACGGCTTAACGCAGCGAGTCATATTCTCGATGCCGGCTGTGGTAGCGGCCGTGATGCAGTTTATTTTAAACAACAAGGTTTTACGGTTAGCGCCTTTGACGCCAGTGCAGAACTGGCCCGCCTTGCCAGCTCACGCCTGCAACAAGCAGTTGCGGTTCAGCGTTTTGAACAGTTAAACGAGCACGAAAAATACGATGGCATATGGTGCTGCGCTAGCTTGCTGCATGTTGCCAATAATAACTTGGCCGCAGTGTTTGGCTTATTACAGCAAGCATTAAAGCCAAAAGGCGTGCTTTACGCTTCGTTTAAATATGGTGATACCGAGCGCCAAGACCATGGCAGGCATTTTACTGATATGAATGAAGCCCGGCTTACCGCCTTAATAAACGATGTAAACGGGCTGACGCTGAACAAGATGTGGCTTACGCAGGATAAACGCCCTGATCGTAACCACGAAACCTGGCTTAATGCCCTGTTATTCAGGAACGGTAGCTAAATATGGCGGGTATGCAGCAACAACTGGATTTTATTGGCTACATTCAGCGCATGTTGAACGAGGGTGAGTTCGTTGCCACCTATAAGTTTGCCTTGCTGCATGCTATTGCGGATATTTGTGTAGAACACCCGCTGCAGCAACCCGACAGCGAGCTGGTAATCACATTGGATGCACTGGTAGACAAATTTATTCTGCTGTACTGGCACCACGCTATGCCATTTGCCGCTGGCAGCGATGGCGATGCGGCACTACTTAAACAAAACGCAGGCAGGCAATCCAAAGTCATCAGCGTATTGTACAAGTGCCAGCAAAACAACATCCGCAATATTCGCCAGCTAAAACAAAGCATATATTGGCAACCAATTTATCGCGCTACCCTGGCAACGCTTAAAGACGGCCCGTTATGGCGGCTGCAAGTTTTGGCAAAACAGCCTGAGTGTTTTTTATATCCGCATCAAGACAACGGTAAATTTATTAAACTTAATCCAGGCATCGCCTACTCCTTTCGTCGCTTTTACGATCTGGTGGTATACCTGGCTAAAAATGCTTGGCTACAGAAAATACAAAGTATCAAAGACAACCAGAAACTGCTGGGGGCACAAAGCCAGCTGCACGAATTTTTGTTTGGGGTCGACAGAAACGCACTTAACAAAGCCCGACCGGTGCTAATAGAAATACAACGCGGCTTGTGTTTTTATTGCAACAAACCTTTGAAAGATGCCATCAGTGCAGAGGTTGATCACTTTATTCCCTTTGCCCGCTACTCTACCGATTTAGGCCATAACTTTGTTGCTACCCATAACAACTGCAACAACAGCAAGCGCGATTATCTTGCGGCGCAGCAACACCGGGACAACTGGCAAGAACAAAACCTGCATAAGTTCGAAAAAGTGTTAAGTACAGAACTGGCAGCCTACTTTTATTGTGATGCAGAAAAATCACGCGCAGTAAGTGACTGGGCTTACTCTGTTGCACAAGCCAACGGCGCTAAACTCTGGCTAAGTAAAGACGAGTTTGTTATTACCGGTAGCACGCAGGTAACGACTGCACAGCTTGCGCCAACCAAGGTTAAGGCTGCGAATGATGCCTTTACGGCAGCAGTTTCCCCTGACGCAGTGAATATCAACCCGCTGCAATTACGTTATTTCCCCAATATCAAAATCGCCTGCGGCCACTTTACAACAGGTGATGACAGCAACGTAGAATACGTTAATGCGCCTGCTGGTTTTGGCACCCTTAACCCTGATAAGCACTTCCTGGCGCGCGCCAGCGGCAATTCTATGAACGGTGGTAAACACCCGATACTCGACGGCCAGTTGTTATTGCTCGAGCTGATAAGCCCGGAGAGCGCCGGTTCATTGCAGAATTGCACGGTCGCGATAGAGAGACAGGACGAAAGTGGTGATAACCAGTATCTACTGCGCGATGTAAAGAAAGACGCGAATGGCCAATACCACTTAATTGCCAAAAACCCGGACTTCCCTGTGCTAATAGCAGATGAAAGCATGCTAACCTTTGCGCGGCTTAAAGCTGTTGTTGAATGATACTTAGATAATTTATTTTTATTACACCGGATATAAATGGAAGTAGCAGCCTATTACCGAAAAAAGGGGGGAATTAAAAACGTTAGATTAACCTTCTGTATTTCAGTGTTTTGCAAAGGGACGGGGATTATTGACGCCGCCCCCTTTTTCGGTGAACTGGATTGAAAGCCATAACAGCGCTGCGGTATGTTTCTAAGCTGCCTGTTCGGCAGTTAAGAACGAATAATTTCGCGTTGGTTGCGAATCATTTTTCTAAGCTGCCTGTTCGGCAGTTAAGTAAGATGCACATCAACAATTTACGTCCCTGTATTTCTAAGCTGCCTGTTCGGCAGTTAAGAGGCAGCGAACTAGGCCATTAATTTTTTCAAATTTCTAAGCTGCCTGTTCGGCAGTTAAGGCGAAATGGGCGGCAGCCCGCTATTAAACGATTTTCTAAGCTGCCTGTTCGGCAGTTAAGGAATTCCGATAGCCATAAAGACTACTGCTGCTTTTCTAAGCTGCCTGTTCGGCAGTTAAGTCGGTACAGGTGCAGACCAGCCCGACCCACCGTTTCTAAGCTGCCTGTTCGGCAGTTAAGCTGCTGGCGCGTCAAACGCCACTAACTATATATTTCTAAGCTGCCTGTTCGGCAGTTAAGATATCGTTAAACTTGCGCGGCCGGCCCTGCCATTTCTAAGCTGCCTGTTCGGCAGTTAAGAGCTTGAACCGTTTGACGGAGAAACATGCAAATTTCTAAGCTGCCTGTTCGGCAGTTAAGCGTGAACGTTTCATTAAATTTTTAAAGGTTATTTTCTAAGCTGCCTGTTCGGCAGTTAAGAAATCAGACCAGCTTAACGCTACTGATATAATTTTCTAAGCTGCCTGTTCGGCAGTTAAGTGAACACCGGCAGCAGAAAACTGTTTGAGATATTTCTAAGCTGCCTGTTCGGCAGTTAAGTGTTCGTGATAAAACGATGTACGGCCTGTACTTTTCTAAGCTGCCTGTTCGGCAGTTAAGCTGCAACAACAGGCGTTGCTGTAGGCGCTGCATTTCTAAGCTGCCTGTTCGGCAGTTAAGGCAGCGAATTGCACCCATGGGCCGCCAGTAGTTTTCTAAGCTGCCTGTTCGGCAGTTAAGCTAACTTCAATCCTGAAACAAAATTGCCCTACTTTCTAAGCTGCCTGTTCGGCAGTTAAGATTGCCCACGCCATTAACTGCCATGATGAGTTTTTCTAAGCTGCCTGTTCGGCAGTTAAGCAAGTGCTGTTGATGTTAGCTTTGATTGGCACTTTCTAAGCTGCCTGTTCGGCAGTTAAGGCACCACTTGTTAAGGCAGCTGTATTATTTCATTTCTAAGCTGCCTGTTCGGCAGTTAAGTCCCAAGTAAACAAGTCAACGTTATGTGCTATTTTCTAAGCTGCCTGTTCGGCAGTTAAGGTGGTGCGGGCCACCAATGTATCTACCGGAGTTTTCTAAGCTGCCTGTTCGGCAGTTAAGTTTTGCCACAATTCCGCGCTATTCGCGGTTTGTTTCTAAGCTGCCTGTTCGGCAGTTAAGAGGTCATTATGTCAAGCTTGGATTTAGTCGCATTTCTAAGCTGCCTGTTCGGCAGTTAAGTGCCTATTACCCCTTGGAATCCACCGTTAAACTTTCTAAGCTGCCTGTTCGGCAGTTAAGTAACCTTAAACACCACTTAAACCGCAAACAAATTTCTAAGCTGCCTGTTCGGCAGTTAAGAGAAATCGATTACCAGCATTTGGAATCACGTATTTCTAAGCTGCCTGTTCGGCAGTTAAGTGAGGAAGCGGCTACTGTTAGCTCTGACTCTTTTTCTAAGCTGCCTGTTCGGCAGTTAAGTGATACTGCTGCAGCTTATATTTTGGCAGCCATTTCTAAGCTGCCTGTTCGGCAGTTAAGTACCAGGCGGCTTAAGGTGGCTTGTATGGCTTTTTCTAAGCTGCCTGTTCGGCAGTTAAGGACAGCACCCTACAAAGCACCGTGCTTGAGTCTTTCTAAGCTGCCTGTTCGGCAGTTAAGATCGCTCATAGTCGCTGTTTCGCTGCTGTTTCTTTCTAAGCTGTCTGTTCGGCAGTTAAGGTCAGCCTCACGCGCCTGCTCTCGCATGTCGTTTTCTAAGCTGCCTGTTCGGCAGTTAAGCAGACGTACACGGCGAGGGCATGAACTGGAGCTTTCTAAGCTGCCTGTTCGGCAGTTAAGATACTAAGCTGTATTGACCCTACAAAGTACGATTTCTAAGCTGCCTGTTCGGCAGTTAAGAAGCAGCAGTAAACCGCGTTCCACTGCGCATCTTTCTAAGCTGCCTGTTCGGCAGTTAAGGACAAGGATGCCGTATTGACAGAAATTTTAGATTTCTAAGCTGCCTGTTCGGCAGTTAAGATTTTACTATTTAAAGCTTGACGGGTGCGCTTTTTCTAAGCTGCCTGTTCGGCAGTTAAGGTCAGCTACCACTAAACCTTTGCCTTGCATCATTTCTAAGCTGCCTGTTCGGCAGTTAAGTGCCACACTGTAAATGCCGCCATCACGGGCCGTTTCTAAGCTGCCTGTTCGGCAGTTAAGGCCTGCAGATAAAACTGCTGCATTTTCTTGCTTTTCTAAGCTGCCTGTTCGGCAGTTAAGCAAAGCGTTGGTCTTTTAGCCTGGCGAAACGTTTTCTAAGCTGCCTGTTCGGCAGTTAAGTCGAATGGTCATTCCCTAGCCCGCTGCCATCTTTTCTAAGCTGCCTGTTCGGCAGTTAAGAAGCGTCGATAGCTACATTGAACAAATTACCTTTTCTAAGCTGCCTGTTCGGCAGTTAAGACGACCAGCGCGTCAGGTACGACAGCATATCATTTCTAAGCTGCCTGTTCGGCAGTTAAGTAGAGCATTTAAGCACTTAAATACTGATTTTTAAAGAGCAGTTGGTACTTTTACTGATTTACCCTTTTTCTTATAAAAAAATGCAGCCCTTAAGTTGTAAGGGCTGCAGCTAAGCTTAGAAAAAAGGGTTAAAACCAGGGCACGGTTACCTTTTCAGATAACCGGCTTAATCCGTAAGAATTAAAGTTGCCCTCAGTTGGTAGGTCCATTACCGGTCCTTGCTCAACAAATACTTTCATTTGCTGTTTATTTCCACGGCTGGTTAGTTGCAAAAATGGCAGTTTTAAAAGTTTTTGCGACTCGTCACTGATCTTATCCAATGCCTCGTCCTGTGTTAACCAACCTTTGCTGATGGAGCGTAGGCGCTTGTTGTGTGCGCTTTTTACTTGCCGTCTGGCAAAATAGCGCTGCTGAACACGGGTAGGTATTGGCAATATTGCACTGCATTGACAATAATCCCGCAGCCCTTTGATCCAATTTTCAGCCATCAACTTTTCCAACATGAATGCAGTGCCATGAATACGCAACTTAGTACCAAGGTTCTTACCAGCCAGTGCATAACCAGGGAAACTAACACCTACTTTACCCATAGTTACCTGCCCTAGAACCGCATGCAGCTTTGAACACAGGTTATTCATTAGAAAGTTGGCATCAGCTTCTAAGTCGGGCAATACCGTTATTTCGATATAACTATCCATAGTCAGCCCCTTAACCAGCTTCACCAAATACGCCGCCGCGAATAAACATGGCCATAATGTAATGCTGTTGTTCTAACGATGGTGTTCTTCCTTTTAGAACCCAGCCGTCCAGTAATTTATAAAAATCCATGTTGTCTTTTGGCTGGCGATAAGCTTTACCACGGTTGGTTACTGAACCGTAGGGTTCTACTGCTATAGCACCAACCTCTGCAGTTTCCGGGTGCCAGGTGTCAATAGTGCGCAAAGCATTGCCTATTTTTTGTGAGTGCATGGCAGCTACACCATCCAACTGGTATAAGAACTTGCTTTTGTCACCTTTACCGCTGCCCATTACCAACTCTTGCGATGGATAAACTGCCTGGCCAGCGCCCAGTTTTACAAAGGCACTTACTTTAAGCAGCGCAAAGCTCTCTCCTGCCAGCCCTTGTTTAATAACGTGGGCTAATTTTGCTACATCACCTGTTGGTTCGGCAAAACTGCGCAAGTCAAACTGTTGAGCATCAAATATCCAAAGCTCTTTACCATGCGTTACCTGCACTTCTACTGCTTCAGCTCCTACCCGGTTGCGCCACAAAAACCGACCGTTGGCAATATTAGCGGCATAACGATTGGCTAACTCAGTAAATTGGGTTTGTTCTGCATAGCCGTTAATAAGGCTGGTTAATGCCTGCTGGTATTCAGGGTCATTACATGTAGAAGGTGTCGCTAAATCACCAAGGACTCTTAAGGTGAAACTCACTTTAAGGGTGTCGTGCTCAAACGGCAGTGCAGCATTATCAACAGTTTGTAGGTTAGCTTTTTGCACTTCAGCATCAACCTTTGCCGGATCGCTGGTCAAAGCCGACTTTAACCGGTTTGAAATAGTGCCACGTACCGCTTTTTCTTTAACCGTTATGGGCAAAAAGCTATTGGCATTTGCGCGCTCTTCCCAGTTGCCACTGGCCATAATGGCGTCTGAATTTGCCAGTTTAGCTTCAAAAGCCAGTACCGATGCTGTTTTTAAAGTAATAGTCATAAGTAAGTTCCTTTTTAGTAGAAAGTAATTTCAGTTTCTGTAAGTTCAGCTAAAGCGGCTTCCTGCTCCGGGTGCAGCTTCAATATGTTCTGTGCCGTGTTTGTTGTACATAAATACCAGGGGCCTTGCTGACGATAACGCCAGATAACATCGCGTAAATCAGTGACGCGGTGCGGGCTTAACCACTGGCCAACGCCATACGCAGACTCAACAAAACAAAACGGATATTGCGGATCACGGCTATTGGCAACAGCGCCAGCAGGATGAAGCGCTGAAATCGCTTTATAGCCGGTGGTGATCGGCACCAGGTAACCTTTATCCGGCTTCGGTACCCGTACCCACTCAGCAGCATGCTGCTCCGCTGGTGGCTCAACTTCGTCAGCTGCGACAGCGTGATAAGTCAAAGCTGCAAAATCCAGCCAGGCATCCAGCATAGTGGCATTGGGCTGGGGCGAGATTAACTGCTGATAATGCTGCCTTAACAGCTCTGAGCGATCCGTTAATGCAAAACCCGGCAGCACTTTTCGCAGCAATTTACGGCTTAATGTCTGCTCGTCATCATCGCTGTACAGGCTAACGCCTTTAAGGCAAGTAACCTGGCCACCAGCCAGCTTTTGTCGCTGCGCTAGCATAGTAAGTGTTTCAACTACCTGCTGTTGCAGAGCGCCACTAAATGCTTTGCTTGATTCCAGAATCAATGAAACGGTAAGGTGCATCCGCCCTTCTTCAACGATAGGCGCAGTATTGCCCTCTTTGGTTAATGGGTTGCGGGTAAGTGCAAAAACGTAATCGCCCCAACCACCGGGCTGATAGGCCTGCACCTGATGCTGATGGCACACCACTGCACAGCCGGTTAGTTCAATACCAAACTGTTGCTGTAACTTACGCGACAGCGCGTGGGTATAACCGAGGAAATGGGTAATGGCCGGAAAGCCGTAAGTAAAACCGGCAATACAATTGGCATTTTGGACTTTGATATGTTCCAGCAAAATGTAATTGCTCATACTGCAGCCTCCGCTTGTGTCTTAGCTGCAGAAAACACCATTGTGCCAAGCTCGTAATCGCGTAGCCGGGGCGACAACAACTTCGCCCAATACTGATATTGCACAGCACCAAACACCAACCCATCATTCTTCAGGGCTTTGTTCAGCTTACTGTTTAACCAGCCGGCAAAGGCCAGACAAATATCTTGCTGCCAGTTGTTGTTTGCCCTTTTTTGCTGGAACAGCAGATCCTCACACCAGGGATCCAACCACAGTTGTTCCGCCAGTTTTAACTCGCAATTTTGCAAACTCCAACCAGCGTGTTCGCTTAACCCCTGCACTTCAGCCGCATAATTTAGCAAGCCGTCAATAAGATCATTTACGTAAGCGGCGATATAACGGCGAATTTCTAAAGTACTATCGCGCCCTTTTACGCTAAGTAAGTAACGTTGTAGTTCTTGTAAATCACGCCATACCCTGCGGTTAAATTCACGGCCAGAAAATATAGATTGGTCATTTAACGGTGGCTTTAACGTCGGTTGCCAGGATGGCGGTGCACAGTTGAGCAAATTGGTTTTACCGCCCCGCTGACTATTCAACTGAGAAATATTTTGTGGTTTAGAGCCACCAAAGCTTTGTATTGCAGTATCTAAAAATCGAATATCTGGCTTGTCATGATATTTGCCAGCCTTACGGGCCTCCCGAATGGCTTTGGGCTCATCACCATAGCGCACGGCAGTTATTTTGCCATTAAATTGATGCGCAAGAGACGACGCAAATAAGGGGCTAAGCAAGTGATACTGACCATCAGCGGTGGGAAAATACAGTTGTTTGGCTAAGGTATGAGATGACAAAGTTTTGTCTGCCAGAGCCAACTTAAAACCTTCAACCCATTCAGTGAGTTGTATCTGATCTTCGCTAAAAACAGCAAGAGCTCGATAGTCTCCTTTTGCGAGCGCTATGGCTAAACTCTCACCGTCACACTCTAATAACAACAATTTCGCAATAGGAAGTAGTTTTGCATCACAAACAGCGTCAACAGTCGGGTTAGCCACGCTCGCAGTTACAAGATAGTCGGCATCCTCCATATATTCGAGTGACAACACGCTGCTGCCTTTGGCATCGCCATGAGTAAACTTCAACGCATGAGTAACAAGACTGATTTGTTTTGCACGCTTTGCCGCATCATCTAACCAATGCCTCACATCAAACTGTTGGTTGATTTGTAGGACTTGAAGCGAAAACTCAGTGTTGATCTGCGCTTGCTTAACATCATCGTCTACACCTTTTAGCGCTTTCTCCAATGCTTTTTCTATTGGCTCCAGCTTCTGCAACCTGCGCTGGTCGATATAATCAGCTATTACTGCTGCTAACCCTTCATATTGCATAACACCTCCTTGCGGCTATAAATTTTGAAAAATGCCCAAAACCGGGTGGTAATGCCACTTTTCGGCATTTTGTTTTACTCTTAAGCGGATCTCACCGAATTGCTTGCTCACCTCTTCAAGCGTGAGCCCCATTTGTTCTGCGCGCTGCTGATACACCGACAACGCATCCAGCGTAAACCAAGCATGATTGCCTTGCGTTGGCTGCCAGCTTTCAGTGACAAAGTTTTCTGCTTCGATATATTCCAGTGGCCAGAAAGCATCATTAATCCGCGTAAACACCGGCTCGTCATCTTCCTCCGATAACATAAGGCAGTAAGGTTCATCAGGCGATGACTTACGAAACGGCTTACGCCTTTGCAGCTCTGCACTCCAGGTTGCGTCATGCTGCCACCACCTTGCGGCATAATCAGGTGGCCATACAACGTTTTTATGTAACGGCATGTCGGGCTGAGGCAACAAATTCTGAAACAGCGAAAAGTGTTCAAACAACACAAGGCTGCTTAATATCTTTGATGGCAGTAATGACGGCTGAGTTATTCGTGGCAACGCATTGATAGCCAGAAATGATTCTTCAGGCAAAATCTCTTTAAGATCATGGCTATCGAGCCGTAAATCGTCTCGCTCAAAGCCAGGCTGGCAGTATGCAGGTTTCAGCTTGCCAAAACGATCTGTAGATGCTTTTAGTGCCCTGAAATTTTGCGACAAGATCAGTAGGTTGTCGCTGTTTGCTGGTTGCTGGCGGTGCCGTTGAATACGCCCGGCCAACTGGATCAGTGAGCGCATAGAACTGGGCTCGGCAATTGCCCAGTCATAATCATGATCCCTGCCGACCTCAGCGACAGAGGTCGCTAATACTACAAACAGATGATTGCCTTGTGGATATTGCGCGAGTGCGCGGCTGATTTCGGCTTGCTGCCAAAGCGCTGACGAATTGTAGCGCGTCAGTGCTGCATCCAACTTTTGCTCGATAGCAGAGCGCACAGCTAATGGGTACTGGCTGTGGTAAACACAATAATGAATATGGCAATCGACAGGTACTGCCATTTGTAGCAACTGCTTAGCTACAGCTACCATAGGATTAATATTGGCCATACGTACTAGGCCGATTGATACTTTTTGACCTGTAGGTGCCACTTGATGATGCTGACGATGTAACTGACAAATACTCTGCTGGATCAGGCTAGCCAGTTGGCTGATAATCAGATCTGGATTTTTACTGCTGACGGTTACCCCCAGTAAACTGGCTTTACGCAACACAGGCTGAGTTGCCAGCGCCTTAACCCGCTTTTCAACAAATAACGTGTGTTGCTGCATTAACTGCTTTTTATCTGCACACTCTGCTTTTACTGCGGTAAATTCATCAAACCAAGCGCAGATAACCGGCAACTGTGACCGACCATCAGCATTCACTGCATTGAAGTGCTCTCTGCCTGAGCGGTAGGCCTCAAACAAGGCGCACACCAGTACTGGTGGTAAAGTGGCAGATGAAAACAGCACTCTGGCGCCTAGCATTCCGGCCCAGTTCACTAACCTGCACAGCGCGGGTAAATCGGCAGTGTCGAAATCATCGGGTTCATCTAGCACCAAATCAGCCGTTAGCAACCGCAGCATAGGCGCGATTTGCTTACCGCCACGCACACCTTCGGTTGCTGGCATCAAATGATCAATAGTGCTTACCAGTACCGGTGCACTCACCAGTTGATTTAGCTTCGGGCTATTGTTTAACCAGTTTTTTAAGCGGCCATCATACAAGCTGCCTTCATAACTTACGTAAAGGTGCTCTGCGATAGGATCGGCCAGCGACTCACTGCCGGTGGCGCTATTGCTGACGTCCAGCTCAGCTTGTAAAGTTTGCTTACTGATGTCATGCAGTTGTTGCACTGCTGCTGAGCCAATTAATACCGCCAAGTCATCATCAGTCAGATGCAAACGCTCTTTTAGCGCATCACCTGTTTGTAACGTTAGCGTTCTTAGCCCCAGTGCCACACTAAAACGGCATCCCAGCTTTTCGTCGGCTAAACCATACATAA
This sequence comes from Arsukibacterium sp. UBA5043, assembly GCA_002415085.1. Classification (GTDB taxonomy): domain Bacteria; phylum Pseudomonadota; class Gammaproteobacteria; order Enterobacterales; family Alteromonadaceae; genus Alishewanella. The sequence goes on from DIBV01000017.1 coordinate 470,249, forward strand.
TACGGGCATTGGCAAAGGTTTTACCTTTGCCTGTACTGGCCATATTGATACCAAAGAAGCCTTGAGCAACACTTTTTTCCCGCACTGAACAAGCCAAATCATAGGCTTTATCCTGCCAGCGAAACTTATCCAGCTTGGCCCGCTGCTTAAAACCTTTATGCCGGGTAATGGCTGGCAAAGTATTTCTTAACGTCGGTAAACTTCTGGCCAATAAATAGGCATTATGGCTAACACCAATATTGTGCTCATCCAGCTTTTGCTTAAGCGCTTTGGTTTTACGGTCAGAATTAGCAAAAGCCTTGTAGCTTGCATCTTGCCATTTTATCTTAGGCTCTTGTGCCGAATAATAGTGGTCAGCCAGCATCAGTGCCATGCGTGCGGTATGGCTGGTAAAGCGCTGTTCAAACCAATCGCGTTCAAACAACCTGCCGCAATTTAGCGCTCTAGCTGCAATTTCACCGGCTTTTTGCCGCCAGGTTGCGCTGAGCAAAGGTGTGCCATATTCAAAAAACCAGTTTTGCTCACGCCGTTGTTGCTCACAACTTTCAGCACTGTTTACAGAATTCCATAACACATCAAAATCATCTGACAGCCAATCTGCAGCGCTGTTTAAGGACGGCGATGTATTTGAGTTTTTCGGAGAAAACACCGGTAACCGATGATGCGATACGATTAACCAGGCCACTAATCTGGCAACTGGTGCTAAACCGGAAAACGGTTCTAACAGACGTTGTTCCGGCATGTCTTTATGTAGTTTTACCAGAACATGTTGTTCAAACTCAGCCGTAATATTGGCTAATTCAGTAAGCCATTGTTTATCTGTTTTACCGGTAGAAAATGCCTGAAAGAGCCGTAGCGATACCCATTCATGGCGATAAGGCTCATAACCCGGCGCTTTTACTTTGGGATTTATTTTTTGCTGAAACAGAAAATTAGCTTTACCAAAATCATGAAACAAACCGGCAATACCAGCCAATAAAGCGATAACCTCGGCGTTGTGCCAGCTGTTTTCATCCTCACTGCGCAGAATATTGCGCATTGTCATATTGGTGGGGGTGGCTCCATCAACGTTGAATTTACGCTGATTACCCACTACCCAAAGCAGCTCGGTATGATTTTTACTGCGGATCCAATGACAGGCCACAGCGGTATTGCGCCGTGCCGACTTTTTTAACAGCTTGCGCAGTACATCAAGCCCCTGCAAAGTGATTGGCGTTTGCCAGGTTCTGTCACCACGCCGTTCAGCGAACTGATCGATGATCCGACGTGTTTCAATAAGGGCATTTTTCGAGCACTGCGACACCAGCATAATGTTCATAGTTCGCCACCATGCAGTGCAGCGATACCTTTTAGGCTGTCGATGATGAAATCCAGCGCTTCGGCTTGTTGAAAGTTAGTGATACAGCTTTGCCGGAACTCCTGATCGTCATCACCGTTCATCGCACTGATAAAAGCTTGTGGCAGCACCAACGCATCTTTAATCAGATCTGCGGCATCAAATACCAAACCGCCACGGCGGGTTTTACCATGTAGTACCGAAAAGCCATGCGGTAAACCTAAAACCCAGGTAGCAGTTGCTCCCAAGCCATAGGCTAAATAGTTACCGTGATCTAAAAAGCGATTAGCAGGATCAATACCACTGCCCCCTTTGGCACGGGTAAAGCTTTCGTCATGCGCTAAGGTATTACAGGCAATTTTATACAGTAACTTGGTCAATCGAGCTTCGGCCAACATAAGTGGCTGGGTGCCGACAGCTGCATCAACATCTTGTTTAAAGCGTGATAGTGCTGAATCTAATCGGCTTTCATTGATCACAAAGCCATTATCGATAAACGACCTATTTCTAAGCCAGTGCTTCAACGTGAAATCAATTCTGAACTGCTGAATGGCTTTAGCTGCCTGCAACCTTTTGTTGTCGTCAGGCCAAAAATTCAACCATTGTTGCAAATATTCGCAGGGCCGGTACTCACTTTGCGGATTAAACCAAGCCACTTCAACTTCAACATCATTTACGCTGAATAATGGCGTGCCACCACCTCCGCAGAATCCAACTAAAACACCTGCCCGAGCCAATTCCCGCATTGCAGCCTGAGTTACAGAAGTACCTGTTCCCAGTAATAAACATGTCGTATTGGCAATAGGAATATTCCAATACAGCGACTGCTTACCTTCATCCGTTACATATTCAACCCGGCCTCCTTTAACCAGCACACGACAGTGCTGCAGGTAATACATATTCGCCCGTTTGGAATGCAAAATGCTTTTTAAATCTGATGGCGAGAAATCATCCATAATAAAACTCCATTTAATTCATTCCACTTTACGCAAATTTCCCTAATTAGCAACATTTGCTGAATGAAGCATCCTTGCCAGCTTGTCCTTATTACATCCTGTTGGCCACTTCCTGCAACCTTGTCCATTTACTATGTCACTAACCGCGACATGTCATCCCTTGCAACACATCTTAGGGAGTTTCTAAAATCACGCCATACTGTGCAGATGCTCAGTGTATGTTTTTCAGGCAGGTTATTTTTTAAATAACAAAACAGGATGTAAATAAGTACTGAAATAACATAAATTGCACTACAGGTACTTATTAGCATATGAACGATTTAATGACAGGTAATAACAATTTGGCAAACACAACAATTGGCTGGCCCATTCGCTGGGAGCTATTAATGCGTTACCGGCTAATCGAAATTGTCGCGCTTTGGGAAGGCCGGCTGACTACTAACCATTTATGCAACAGCTTTGGTATTGCCCGCCAGCAGGCATCGAAAGATATTAATGGCTATTTACGTGAAATAGCACCGGGCAACCTGGAGTATGACGGTAAATTAAAAGGCTATAAACCCTCTGCTACTTTTACCCCCAAAGTGACTAGCGGCCTGGCCGATGAATACCTGCACGCGCTTGCCAGTACCAAAGACTTTGCTCACACCTTTAGCCAACTCGATTTGGGTTTTGCCCATACCGAAATGCTGACATCGCCACTACGCCAGGTAAACCCGGACATTCTGCGCACACTGGTACAAGCGGCGCGCGATGGCAAAAAAATCGATATGGGCTATGTATCGCTGACATCACCCGATGAAGAAAGCCGCATTATTGCCCCGCACACCCTGGTTTGCACGCCACTGCGCTGGCATGTGCGTGCTTACTGCGAAAAGAACCGCGATTTTCGGGATTTTGTACTGAGCCGTTTTCGCGGCATAAATGGCCTTGAAGGCGATGCCGATATGACCAAAGTGCAAGATACGCGCTGGCACAGCAAAGTGGATATCGTGCTGGTACCTGATTCGCGCTTGTCTGGCTACCAACAGGCCATTATTGCCGAAGATTACAATATGACAGAGGGCAAGCGGGTTATTTCAGTGCGCTCTGCACTGGTGCCCTATGCGGTGCAGGCATTAAACCTGGACCTGGCCAAAATAGAAGCGCGCCCGGAGGCGCAGCAGATTATGGTGGCGAACCTGGAGGAAGTGAAACGGCATGCGTTTTGAGTTTAACCTGTAACTTAAACCTGTAACGTAAGCGTACAGGTTGATTTGCGACCAACGCATTAATGCTTTTCATCGCGTGGCCGACAACTTAAGCTCAGGGTGTGGAATCAGGAGCCTAAATCATGAGTCAGAATAATCAGCATGTCGTTACCGAGCAACAAACCAATGAACTGCGTTATTTACACAAAGTGATGCAGGCCATCGACATTTTAGGCGAGCAGCCAACCCTGCATGTGGTTGCTTATGGCAGAGTGTGGCGTTATGCCGATTTACTTAAAACAGCAGTAAGCTATGCGCATTTAGCCGAAATGCACGGCTATGACACAACGCCGTTTAAGCAATGGTTCAACCGCGATGTAGCGCTGTTTCAACTCCACGGCGTAGAACTGAGAGTAAGTTAACAGCCTGCCTGATTTGTCGGCGTCATTGAAATAGTCGGGCACACTGACGCGTGCCCGCCGTCAGTAATTTGACTATAGTCTGATTGATTTGGTGGGCGACTGGCGCACACCATTTGTTAATAAATCTAAGCAATTATTTTTGCACTGCCGCTAGTACTATAGATAGCACCGCAGCAATAAATTATCACCGTTAAGGCCTGATACACCTGAACTGCTGGGGCAGCCATCTTAGCTTGCCGCTTAGCCAAAAGGTGCGGTTGCCAACACAAACTGCGGGATCAACTGGCTGGCACTGGCCAGTACTGTTTTACTTTTTAAGTCCATTATCCGTACATTTACCTGCGCACCACGGTGGCTATGTTGCACTGTGCCGCTAAGGACATAATCAATTTGCTGATGTGCTGCGACCCGGCCGGCACGGTTACTAAATACCGTATCGCCATCAGCCGTTAGTGTGATGCCGCCGGTCAGTTTATGATCAACCATGGTAACGCCATAACGAGGCATTTGCTGTAAAAAGCGCTCAGCCAGCGCGTTGCCAAGTGGCTGCAAGGTATCACGCGCTGGTGTTAAATCAGCAAAGCCTGCCACCGCTATCCGGTAGTCAGTGAGCGACGTGGTGCTATTCTGATAAAGCTGCATCGCCAGCTGAGCCACATAGTCATCCAGCTGCTTATGACTGGCGTAGAGCCGGTTGCTTGCAGGATAGGTTGCCAGAGCAGAGTCGGGTTCGGCTTGCTGGTTATTGGCGACGGGTTCAGCAATGATATAGGAGGTTGCCAGAGGCGAGTGTTGACTGTGCTGAGGGTTATTTTGGGTAAAAGGTAACATGCTGCAGCCGCTTAGACTTAAAACAGCGGCGCAAATGGCGATTAGGAAGCATTTTTTTAACATGGTAAGCCCGATATACTGAACATCTGTATCAGTATATCGGCGCCAGCGCTAAGTTCTTTAGAACAAACCTGGTTAAATCAGCATTAGTTATTCAGCTACTTAATCCGCATAACCTGCTCGCCCTGACGAGAGATCACGGCCTGGACAATATGCCTTGGGATAAAGGTACGCGCAGCAGAAACCACCCTTTTATTGTCAATTTGAACCAGGCGGGCATTAACCAGCACCCCTTGCTGATGGGTGGTTAAAGTGCCGGTAACCACGTAGCGAATGGCCACTTCGTCTGATAACTCTTCAAAATTGCGGCTAAGGACAAAATCACCGCTTTCTGTCACCCGGATGTAGTCTGTTACTTTGTAATCCAGTACCGGCACACCAAATTTATGTAAATCGTAAATCATCGCTTCGCTTAAATGATTACTGAACACCGTGCCCTGATCCAGCGCAGAATCGACATAACTGAAATCGGTAACCCCCAGCTGGCTGTCACTGTCCAGCTTGTGCTGCAGCGCCATAAGCTCGTGAACTAAATTGCGCACGTAATCATTTACTGTCAGCAGAGGTTGCTGCGCAGCACTATGATAATCATTGCTGGCGGGTGCCGCTGAGCTTTGCATCTGAGCTATCCGCTGCGCTCTGTCAACAGATTGATCATCTGTCTGGCCTTCAACGCGAATGGTCCGCTCAGGTGCTATACAGCCGCTAAGCAGTGCTACTATTGCTGCTACTATCGCTAAAGTGGTTAAGCGCTTCATTTATTATCTCCTGCCGGACTTTGCCGATAAAACATGGCACCGCGCTTATTCACTTGCTGGGTGCTCCACAATACATTTGCCGGAATATAATCAGTAACGGCAGCCAAGACTTGTTTAGATGGAATATGAATAAGACGTGCATTTACAATAATGGCATCTTGTTGCCGCGTATAAGTTCCGGTAAGCAAGGTGTTGGCATTGCCTTTACGGTTTATATCGCTCAGCTGGCGGCTGAGCGCCTGTTCGTAATCGCCAGCCATTACCACTTCGTTGCTTAACCGGTATTCGTATACCGCATAGCCAAACTGGCGACTATGTGCCAGCATGCTTTCGCTTAGTTGGTTAGCAAAGTCTCGTTGCTCACTATTGGCATCCTGCAGGCTAAGTGCCGTTGCCGGCAAAAAGCTGCTGACGGCAATTTGCGGCCGGTTGAGCCACAGCGGACTATCATCTAACTGGGCAAATAATTGCCTGGCTAAGCGCTCTGTATAAAAACCAAATGGTTGCTGGCTCAGCTCGGTTTCCGTTGTTTTAGTTGTAGCCGGAACCACCGGACTAACGCATCCGCTTAGCAGCACAGCCGCTAGCAGGGTCGCCACCACTAACAATAGCCACTTCATATCCACCTCATGTTTACAGCCTGAATGCATTTAACAGTTAAAAGCAAGATCCAGGCCATAAAGTTAATGATGAATATGCCATTAAATCGCCACTGGCGCCTTAATATGCGGATGCGCCTGATAGTTCTCTAACGTAAAATCATCAATAGTAAACCCAAAAATATCGGTAACCTCAGGGTTAAGCCGCATGGTTGGCATGGGATAGGGATCACGACCAAGCTGAGTATTGACCTGCTCTAAATGGTTTGAATATAAATGAGCATCACCAAAGGTATGGATAAAATCGCCAGGCTTAAGACCACAAACCTGCGCCACCATTAATGTTAGCAGGGCATAACTGGCAATATTAAACGGCACGCCCAGGAAAATATCCGCGCTACGTTGATATAACTGGCAGGATAAACGGCCATCATTAACGTAAAACTGAAATAAGGTATGGCACGGTGGTAATGCCTGCTTGCCCATGGCTGCATTTTGTTTTGGGGAGTATTGGGTGTCGGGCAACACTGCCGGGTTCCAGGCACTGACAATTAACCTGCGCGAGTCGGGCGTGCGTTTAATATCACTGATAACCTGACTTATCTGATCAATGACCTGACCTTCATGGCTGGTCCAGCTTCGCCACTGCGCGCCATACACCGGGCCAAGTTCACCGCTTTCAGTAGCCCACTCGTTCCAGATGGATACCCCATTGTCCTGCAGATAACCAATATTGGTCTCACCTTTTAAAAACCACAGTAACTCATGAATAATTGAGCGCAAATGACATTTTTTGGTGGTAATTAACGGAAAGCCCTGCTGTAAATCAAAGCGCATCTGGTAGCCAAACACACTGATGGTACCCGTTCCGGTGCGGTCCGTTTTTTTATGGCCGTGCTCCAGCACATGACGCATTAAATCAAGGTATTGTTTCATTTGCTTCCCCGCGCTGTGGTTGCTGGCCGGCAATTCACGTAAATGATCAGGCCAAGGCCTGCTGCTATCATTGGCAGACACAACCATTGGCCCATGGTTAAACCTGCGTCTGCCAGGTGACGAAGATGAGCATCAGGCTCACGGAAAAACTCCACGAAAAACCGGAATACCCCATAACCAAGCAAGAACACGCCACCAAGGGTGCCAGTTGCCGGTTTTAAGCGCCGCACCAGCATGATAATAATAAATAGCAGAATACCTTCTAATGCCACGTGATACAGCTGAGAGGGATGACGTGGCATGGCGCCGGCGTTTGGGAAGACCATCGCCCAGGGCACATCAGTGGTTCGGCCCCACAACTCAGCGTTAATAAAATTCCCCAACCGGCCAGCCGCCAGACCAAGAGGGATTAGTGGCGCCACAAAATCCCCCAGTTCCAGATAAGATTTGTGATAGCGTCTGGCAAACCAGGCCATTGCCAGCAGCACTCCCAGCAGGCCACCGTGAAATGACATGCCCCCTTCCCAGGTTTTAAACAGATATAAAGGTTCTGCCAGCAGTTGTTCAAAATTATAAAAAAATACATAGCCAAAGCGGCCACCGACAATAACACCGAGGAAGCCATAGAAAAGGAGATCGCTGACTTGTTCTTTGGTCCAGCCTGAACCCGGTTTCGCTGCGGCACGGCTGGCTAACCAGTAGGCCAGACCAAACGCGACGGCATACATTACGCCGTACCAGTGAATATTTAATGGCCCATAGCCAAATAGCGGGCCAATTGACACCAGCACCGGGTCTATATCAGGAAAATTAAGGTAGGAGCTTGTCATTATTATCCTTTAAAAACATCATTATAAACCTGTTCACCACCAGATATGGCAGGCTAGCTAAATACCATTCTGGCCGCGACTATCATCAAAAAAACGCCGAACACCCGCTTAATGGTTAATACGGGTAAACGCTGTGTCATGGCAGCACCGAGCGTCGCCGTAAAAATGGAGGTTGAGACAATGCCAATTAGTGCCGGCAGGTAAATATAGCCAATAAAGCCATCAGTTAACCGGTAGTGCTGCCAGCCGGCGATAACATACCCCAGGGTGCCCATTACAGCAATAGCAATACCGCTTGCTGCGGCGCAACCAATAGCCCGGCGCATATCGACGGAAAAATAATTCAATACCGGTACCACTAACGCCCCGCCACCGATCCCAAGTAAACCTGATATGGCACCAAGCACGGCGGCAATCGCCCCCAGCACAGGCTTTGCCGGCAGCGCAGCACGGCCGATGACACTGCGGGATCCCAGCATTCGTAGTGCCAGCAGAAAAACGGCAACGCCAAATATTATTCTCAAGGTTGCACCATCGATATGGTGTGCGACCAGGCCAATCATACCTGCGCCAATGCCCGCGCCCAACATCACGGCACCCGCCAGCGCCCAGCTGACATTACTGCGTTTATGATGAGCGCGAATGGAGGAACCCGAAGTGATAATAATAGAGGCTAAGGAAGTGGCGACAGCCACTACCATTACATTGTCGATACCAACAACACCCAGCACCGGCAGCAATACTACCAGCACCGGCACAATAACCAGTCCGCCACCGATTCCTAATAATCCGGCCAGAAACCCGGCCAGACAACCTATAAGTGCAGAGATCAGAATAACTGTTAACAAAGGACGTCTCGATATTACTGCTGCTATGCCAGCCAGCGACTGGCATAGTAAATTAACTCAATTAAGTTAGGCACGTAACTGGCTAAGCAACTGCTTGTGTTCCAGAAACCGCTGCACCTGTTGCTTAACTTGCTTTGGTGACTGGCACGCCAGTACTTCAGGTAAAAACGCTTCCAACTCTGCCATATTAACCCGGCGTAACAACCATTTAATTTTTGCAAGGTTGCTGTTATTCATACTAAACCGGCTATAGCCCATTGCGGCTAACACCAGCACCCCGGCGGGTTCACCACCGAGCTCACCACAAATGCTGATTGGAAACTGCAGTTGCCGGGCCTGAGTTGCTAACAGATTGAGCGCGCGTAACACGGAAGGATGCAACGCGTCATACAAGTTAGCTACCCGGGCATTATTTCTGTCTACAGCCAGCAGGTATTGGGTAAGATCGTTAGTTCCGACTGAGCAAAAATCTACCCGTGCCGCCAATTCCGGCAGCTGATACATAATAGATGGCACTTCAATCATTACCCCTATTTTCGGTTTTGGCAGGGCAATATTCAGCTCATCGCTGACTTCAAAACTCGCTTGTCTGATCAGGCGGATAGCTTCGTCAACCTCAGCCAGATCAGATATCATCGGCAATAAAATATGTAAATTATCCAGTTCAATATTGGCTTTTAACATTGCCCTGATTTGCACCAGAAAAATTTCAGGATGATCCAAAGTCAGTCGGATGCCACGCCACCCCAGAAATGGGTTCTCCTCAACGATGCTAAAGTACGGTAGTGCTTTGTCGCCACCAACGTCAAGCGTACGCATCACTACCGATTTTCCGGCGTAACCATTGAGAACTTTACGGTATAGGTCTACCTGTTCCAGCTCGGTTGGGAAGCGATTTCGCATGATGAATGGAAACTCAGTACGGTACAGGCCTACCCCGTCGGTATATTCGGCGTTGCTGGTTTCCAGCTCAATAGCCAGGCCGCAATTGACCATTAATTTAAACGGCTTGCCACAGGCTGACTGGGAAGGCAGAGCGACTTCCTGCTGATAGCGGGCACTGAGCTCAGCATCTTCGTTGATAAGGCGCCGGTATTCGATGCAAATGGCTTCGACCGGCGACAACAGAATATGCCCTTCGTAACCATCCACGATCACTTGTTGGTTTTGCCAGTGCAATAAAGGGAGTTCATTAACGCCCATTACAGCCGGTATGCCGAGGGCTCTGGCCATAATGGCCGCATGTGAGTTAACTGAACCTCGCAGACTGACAATAGCCACCAGTTGTTCCCGTGGCACTTCTGCCAGCATGGTTGCCGTTACATTGTCGGCCACCAACACAACGCGTTGGGGTAATTTTACTTTGCGCTGCTCAGAATCCAGTAAGTTATTCAGTACCCGTTGCCCTAAATCGCGGATATCCGTGCCGCGCTCTCGTAAATAGGGGTCGTCCATATCATCAAACTGGCGGGCGAACTTTTCAACAACCCGTTTTAGCGCACTCTTGGCACACCAGCCCTCGGCAATTTGCTGTTCAATTTCCTTGCCCAGACTGGCGGCATCAAGCAACTGATGATAAACATCAAAAATTGCCAGCGCATCAGCGGGAATATGGCCTGCCATTCGCTCCGCCAAGCGATTAAATTCCGCTTTGGTTATTTTTACTGCCCGATAAAATAACGCCAGTTCTTTTTCAGGTTCATCAGATTTTTTCAGAGATATCGCGTCAAAATCACTGGAAGGCTGTAATACATAAGCTTCACCAATAGCCATGCCAGGTGCGCCAGGCAACCCTGCTAGCTGACCTGACTGCGCCATACTGGATGGCCGTTGACTGGCCGCATCACGCATCTCTGCATTGGCCAGCACCGATGCCAGCTGAGCGCCCAGCGTAACCAGGAAAGACTCTTCGTCTTCACTGAACACCCGCTCAGCAGACTGCTGAATGGTCAGCACCCCCAGAACTTTGCGGTGATGAATTATTGGGCAGCCGAGAAAGGCAGAAAAGTGCTCTTCGCTAACTTCAGGCGTTACTCTGAACCGCGGATGCAACTGGGCTTGCGCCAGATTTATTGGCTCTTCCCGTTGCCCTACCCAGCCAATTAGTCCTTCCGAGAAACCAATAGCAACTTTACCTACGGCGTCCTGATTCAGGCCGTCAGTTGCCATCAGCATAAAATGTTGTTGCTGGTAATCTGCCAGATAGACCGAACAACACTCGGTGGCCAGGGCGATTTTAATGCTTGATACCAGGCCAGCCAAAGCATTGTCTAGAGCTGGCTCCTGGGCCACATCCTGAACAATCCGCCGTAACTGGCTTAGCATAAGAACCTCATTGTACTGTCGGTTTTAGCAAATTTAATATTTCTGTTTAGTATTTTTTCTTAACATCTTTGCGGGTAAACGGCAAAGCAACCGGGGCAAACTCACGCATGACTTTACGATACACTTCTCGTTTAAAAGCCACGACCTGACGCACCGGATACCAATAACTGACCCAGCGCCAGTTATCGAACTCAGGATGCGTTGTTACAGCCAGATTTACATCTTCTTCCCGACAGGTCAAACGCAACAAAAACCATTTTTGCTTTTGCCCGATACACACAGGGTTACTGTCTTTACGAATTAATCTTTTTGGAAGTTTATAGCGCAACCAGTGTTTGGTAACACTGATTATTTCTACATCCTCAGGCCGAAGCCCAACTTCCTCGTGCAATTCGCGAAACATGGCTTGTTCTGGCGTTTCGCCATCATCAATACCACCCTGTGGGTATTGCCAGGAATGCTGGCCGTATCTTTTCGCCCAAAACACCTGTCCCTGGGTGTTACAAATCACTATGCCGACATTGGCCCGAAAACCTTCGGCATCGATCACACAAACCTCTAGCGAGTCTATTTCTGCTATAACAAAGATTCTTTCACAAAGTAGCGGTTACAGCAAACGGAATTTCATAAGCGATAGCTGGATAATTTCAGCAAAGTTATCCACATTTACACTTTGCCATAGCCGCCCTATGTGAACTTCTTCACAGACTCTGTGGATAAAACTGTTGTTAAGGTGCGCAAGACTATGGGATAACGCTAGAACATGATAAAACCCAAGCCAAAAATACGACGCTTAACTGAATATATACAACAAGTTATAAGATACTCTTGTCAACTACGCGATTTTTCAGCATGTGCATAAGTTAGTTTGCTGCGTTTTTAAGCAGCATCAGCGACAAAAAGGTGCTAGGGTAAGCCGTGATTGCAACCGCATCTTACGGCGAACAACTTTTGGAACACACCCCGTTAAAAACCGCTGAACAATTACTAGCGCGCAGCCAGACCATTGCTGGCCTGACCCTTGGCCAGTTGGCTGAACAGCTAAAGGTAAATATACCTGCCGATTTAAGGCGGGATAAAGGCTGGGTTGGTCAGTTAATTGAATTGGCGTTAGGGGCAGAAGCAGGCTCCAAAGCATTACCCGATTTCCCGGCACTTGGTATTGAATTAAAAACTCTTCCTATCGATCAACATGGTAAACCACTGGAAAGCACGTATGTCTGCGTGGCACCACTAACCGGCATTACCAGCCAAAGCTGGCCGCAATCATGGATTTGCCAGAAACTCCAGCATGTACTTTGGGTACCCATTTTGGCCGAACGCCAAATTCCGCTGGCAGAAAGGATTATCGGGACCGCCTTTTTGTGGCAACCTTCCGCGGAAGAAAAACAGGCACTGCAACAGGACTGGGAGGAATTGATGGAACTCATTACTCTGGGCGGTATTGATAACATCCGCGGTGCCCATGGCAAGGTGTTACAATTAAGGCCCAAGGCAGCCGACAGTAAAGCATTAACCGCAGCGATTGGCGCCACGGGTGAACCTATTCAGACGCTGCCCCGCGGTTTTTATCTGAAAGCCAGTTTTACCACAGCCATTTTATGTCGTCACTTCAATATGGCAGCTCCGACGCAACACTGTTAATCCTGGTATCGCGTGACGATTTGCTGGTACAAGCCATTTTGTTTAATTGCTGCCAGGCCGCGATTAAACTCTGCCACTAATTCCTCTTCGACAGAGGCCTTGCTAAACATCACATAAACATCATTATTGCCCAAAGTAATCTGATGCGGTTTAATCAGCTCATCCAACCCTTTTCGTCGCAAAATCGAGGCGGCGACAAAGCTGTCTTCCAGAAAACCGTCAATTTCTTCATCCAGCAACCGGGCCATGTTCATTTCACTGATAATAGCGCCAACAAACTGAGGCCGGAACTTAGCAGACGCATATAATTCGGCAATTTCATCACCGTAGTAGTACTCATTAACAATGCCAAGTTTGTGTCCGGCGTTAATAAATTCCTCAATGTTATTTACATCCAGGTCAATATCATCAGCCCGCACATACAGCGAAAATTGCTCTTGCCGGTATGGCTCAGAGAAATAGGCAAAGCGTTGCCTGTCTTCGGTAATTGAAGCGCCCAGCACAAAATCTATCTCGCCGTCTCTAAGCAACCCCAGCAATTCAACCCAACTGCCCTGGACAATATTTAATTCACACTGCATTTCTGCGGCAATCGCCCGGACAAGCTCAACATCGAGTCCGGTAACCGTATCGCCTACGGTCATATATTGATAGGGCTCCCATGCATCAAAGCCCATGGTTAACTCGCATTGCGGTGGCACCGCCGACATTCGTTGCGCTAAAGGTTCTGCAGGCACGGCTAACTCAGGTTCGGATACCGGTTTGCAGGAAATAATGGTTAACAGCAAAGTTAAAGAAAATATAAGCTTGATAAACTTCATAAATCACCTCAGGGTGTTATGACTTTATTCAAGCTTAGTGCAAGTTGATATTTTTGCTCGTCGGGACAGTAACTTATTCCGGAGTTTTTTTAGAGAAGCGCGTTTGCAACTTTGATACTGAACATCACACCCTCACCATTATTTTCCATTGCATTGTGCGTTTAAAGTCTGATAGCCGCCAGAAGCAAGCCTACGATCCAAACGATAAAGGCGACAGTCAGTACCAGAATACCAAGCAGCACAACGACGAATAATATATTTTGCACTACTGATTTTCGGTAAACTTGGTTAGGTCGCTGCAGATAATCTTCCAGCAAAGCGACATTGCGCCTATTTGATTTCCAGATGAAATCAAACAAATCGCCGACGATTGGAATAGCGCCAATTACCGTATCAATGATCATATTGATAATCATTTTTCCCAATATCATGCGCGGTACCCCTAATTGATGGGCTTTATAGATAATAGCGCTGGATAACAGGCCGCTGATAAAGTCACCTATTCCTGGTATTAAGCCAATTATCCCATCCAGACCAATTTTATAGCCACCGGGTAGCGGAATGCTCTCGTCCAACAACCAGCCCAGACGCTGCGCAAAACGACTTGTTGTTTTCATTAGTCGGTATCCTGTTTCATTGGTATCGCTATTTGTAACCCTGGCTGGTAAAGCTGATAGTTTAAGGCTTATTGAGGTTTAATCAGCTCGCCATTCAAAGCGATAGTTAATAGTCTAATTAAAGACAATTAAAGACAATTAAAGCTTAACAGTCTTCATACATAACTTCAGAGTGATATAACTTTATTAAAGCATAGTGCCATGTGGGTTTTTCACCGAAGTTATAACTTATTTTGGTGCTTTTCCAATGGGGCTCGCTGGCACCTTTGGCGGCATTTTCAGCAGCACCTGCCAGGCGCTCTGTTGACGCTCTTTGCAGCGCAGCGCCTGCCACATCCGCCGCCATTCATAGAAGGTAATCGTTAACGGGTTAGTTGAGTTAAAATCGTCAGTGATGCCGTACCGACAGGGCTCGCTGGCTTGCTCAGCAACGAAGGTGCCAAACAACTTGTCCCAGATAATGAGTACCCCGGCAAAATTACGGTCGATATACAAAGGATTACAGGCGTGATGTACCCGGTGATGCGATGGCGTATTGAAAATATGCTCTATCAGGCCAAGTTTGCCAATGGCCTGGGTATGCACGAAAAACTGAAACGCTAAATTAAGTGCCACCACGGCAAACACCAGCAATGGCTCGTAGCCGATTAGTATCATTGGCAGCCAGAATACCCACATACCCGAGATCGGATACGTAAGACTTTGCCTAAACGCTGTACTGAAATTCATAAAGCGAGAACTGTGATGCGCCACATGCGATGCCCATAACCAGCGAACATGGTGCGAGCCACGATGAAACCAGTAATACAGAAAGTCTTGCAGAATGAATGCCAGCAGCAGGTTGAGCGTGCTCAACTCAATCGTAAACAGGCTAAACTGATGCAACCAGTAGAAAAATGGCATAAGTAGCAACAATGCCAGCATATCTGAGCCCTGATGCAGCAGCGCCAGCATGGCATTTGCCATGGTATCACGCCAGCTATACCAGTTTTGCTGGCGTAACACTGCGAAACGCCACTCCAGCGCCACACAGATTAAAAACACCGGGCTTAGCAGTAATAAAATTAGTTCAACTGGCGGCATAAGCTTTCATTGCGTAACCTGGTTAGCGCACCGGTAATTCAAATTTATCAAACATCAGGTCTATTTCTTCCTGATTGCGCAGTAAATTTGCCCGCTCGACCACGTCTTTAGTCAGATGCGGGGCAAACCGGTGGATAAAGTCATACATATAGGTTCGTAAAAAGGCGCCTTTTCTAAAACCAATCTTGGTAGTTGATGCCTCAAACAGGTGTCTGGCATCCAGGGCAACCAGATCTTTATCTAACTGCGGGTCGATGGCCATCGACGCAATAACTCCGACGCCTAAGCCTAACCTGACATAGGTTTTCAGCACATCAGCATCGGTGGCTGTAAATACAATACGAGGCTCTAATCCTTTTGCTGCAAAAGCACGATCGAGTTCTGAGCGGCCGGTAAAGCCGAAGACATAAGTGACGATAGGATGCTGGGCAACATCTTCTACCGCGATTTTGCGGCCAAGCTGAGCCAATGGATGATCCTGCCTGACGATTACGCTGCGGTTCCAGTGATAGCAAGGCAACATCACTAAATCGCCATACAAATGCAGGGCTTCAGTGGCAATAGCAAAATCAGCTTCACCTCGTGACGCTGCCTCAGAGATTTGTTGTGGCGAGCCCTGATGCATATGCAACGACACCTTAGGGTATTTTTGCATAAAGCCGCTTATTACCGGTGGCAACGCATAGCGGGCCTGAGTATGAGTTGTGGCAATATTTAACTTGCCCTGATCCGGTAAGGTATGTTCTTTAGCAACTGCTTTAATACTTTCGACTTTCGCCAAAATTTGCTGAGCTATTTCAATGACATCCCTGCCTGCTGGAGTAACGTGAGTTAAATGCTTGCCGCTGCGTCCAAACACCTGAATACCCAATTCATCCTCGAGCATTCTTACCTGTTTACTGATACCTGGCTGCGAGGTATAAAGGCTTTCTGCCGTTGCCGACACATTTAAGTTATGGTTAAGCACTTCAACAATGTAACGCAATTGCTGTAATTTCATCTGGCCCAGGTCCGGTAAAGAATGATCACCGTTCAATATACCTGTCTTGTCAGATATTCCAACTAATATTTATAAATGGCAATGCTATAACTTTTAGTAGCAAAGAAAATTAACAATTTACTGACAGCCTTTATCGTCAAACCCCGGAGCCGTTATGGATAGCACTTTAGAAATTGACTTTGCCACCGTGTTGGCGTGCAGTGTTCATGATATGAAGAACTCGCTTTGGATGGTTATTCAGTCAGCAGAACTGATCCAGGCAGAAGGTAACAAGTTGTCTGATAACGCCCGCGAAGAACTGGCGAGGCTTAATTATGAAGCAAACCGGCTCAATTCCAATTTATTACAGCTACTCTCGTTATATCGTCTGGACCGACAGCAACTTCCGGTACAAATCGACCAGCATTACCTTAGCGAGCTGTTTGAAGAACTGCTGTTGAAAAACCAGTATTTTGCAACTCAGCAGAGTATTGAGGTTGTCATTCGTGTTGACGACAACTTAAACTGGTTTTTTGACCGTGATCTGGTTCTGAATGTCCTCAATGATGCTATCGCCAATGCGTTGCGCTACAGCAACCGGCGAATTATGTTAAGTGCTGAGATGACAAAAGGTATGCTTTTGATAGAAGTGGCGGATGACGGGCCTGGCTTTCCTGATTTTATGCTGGATAATGCCAACCCTGCTATGCATAAGCTTGATTTACGACATGGTCATACCGGGCTTGGAATTTTTTTTGCTAAATTAATTGCCCGGGCGCACCACAATAAAAACCAGCGCGGCCAGGTGACGTTGCAAAATAATGGTGGGTTATCGGGTGGAAGTTTCAGTTTAACGTTGCCCTGATATGCACAAACCTGTTCATTATCATCAAATCAGATTACTATAATTTATAAACGCGTATCCGTTATGAGGTCTGCATGCTGTTACCCCTTATCATCTCGCTTATTGTAGCTTTGGTGATTATTGCTGTTGTCGTTAACGTAGTACAACAACACAAAGCTAAGATAGCCAGCCTGAAACGGGCTGAGTTTACCAAGTTACGCCATATGCTTGATGATACTGAAGATATGCTAATTAATGCGGCTAATGTGCCACTGACCCCAGCCCTTTCCAATATGCTGTTAAAACGCAGCGCTTTTGCACTGCGGGCTATGGTAGAGCTGGATCCTGGTACCCGCGAGCTAAAGCAACGCTTGCAGGAAATCGAAAACAGATTGAAAGAACCCGTTGCCGCAGATCAGGCAACGACTGACAACCTGACCCTGCCGGATAACGATCAGCAGCTGATTGGTTTGATCCGCGGTATCAAAAAATTACGCACTACACTTCGCAGTGAACATGCCAGAGGTAACATTGATACCTCTGCCGTGGTCGCTGAAGATAAGCGCTTAGAAATTCTGCAATTACGAATTAATGTCGAAAGTCAGATTAAACGTGGTAAGCAAGCGCGCAGTAACAACATGCTTGGCTCAGCCCGCCAATATTTTGAAAAAGCCCTTACCTCGTTAAATGGCAGTGCTCATCCCGATGAATATGTGATAAATCGTAAAGCCGAAGTAACGCAGACTCTGGAAGACATTGCTACTGAACTAAAAGCAGGCAATCTGAGAGATCGGGAAAAGAAAGAAGAAAAAGAAAACAAAGATATCGACGAGTTGTTCGCGCCAAAACGTAAATGGTAGGCACCAAATAGTAAGCAATAAAAATGGCACCTCGAGGTGCCATTTTTTATTGCAGATTAATGACTATTTGGTTGCTGGTTTATCCTTGGTTGATACGACCCACTTTCCGTTTTCATACCAGGCAGCCCAACCTGTGGCTTTACCCTCTTTTTCGGTCATAACGTATTGTTGCTTGGTTTTACGGCTCCAGCGCACAATACTGGGGTTGCCCTCTTTATCTTTAAGCGGGGCATCTGCCAGATAGTAAAACTTCTCAGAGATCCGATCCCGGTACGTTTTCAGCTCGCTGACCAATGGTGCTCTGGTTTCCCTGGACTTGGGAAACGTTGAAGCAGCGAGAAACACGCCGGCAGCACCGTCACGTAACACAAAATGAGCGTCAGATTTCTCGCATTTCAATTCCGGTAAGTGAACCGGATCTTCTTTAGGTGGTGCCGCTTCGCCACTGCGCAACAATTTACGGGTGTTTTTGCATTCACTGTTCGTGCAGCCAAAATATTTACCAAAACGACCCGACTTCAGCTGCATATCGCTGCCACATTTATCGCATTCTATCAGCGGGCCCTCGTAACCTTTTATTTTAAAGTTACCTGTTTCCAGCTCATAGCCATCGCATTCGGGATTATTACCACACACATGCAACTTACGTTGCTCGTCAATCAGGTAGCTGTCCATGGCGGTGCCGCATTTGGCGCAGCGCTTTTTCTGACGCAGCGCTTCGGTTTCCAGCTCATCTTCATCCGTGACTTTCACTGCTTCATCACCTGGCAGCAAGTTCATGGTGGTAGTACAGCGCTCTTTAGGTGGCAGGTTATACCCAGAACACCCCAGGAACACGCCGGTGGAAGCCGTACGGATCCCCATTTTCCGGCCACAGCTGGGACAGTCAATATCGGTTAACACGAACTGATTGGCACGCATGCCACCCTGCTCATGATCCTGCTCTGCTGTTTTTAATTTATCAGAGAAACCACTATAAAAATTGTCCAGCTCTTTGCGCCACTGTCGCTGCCCTTTGGCGATGTCGTCCAGGGTTAACTCCATGGTGGCGGTAAAATCGTAGTTCATTAAATCGTCGAAATTTTCTACCAGACGATCGGTGACTATTTCGCCCATTTTCTCGGCATAAAACCGTTTATTTTCTACCCGGACATAACCTCTGTCCTGAATGGTGGAGATAATAGCGGCATAAGTAGAAGGCCGGCCAATACCCCGTTTCTCTAACTCTTTAACCAGACTGGCTTCACTGAATCGGGCGGCCGGTTTGGTAAAGTGCTGGGCACTTTGTAACTGCTGTAATTGCAATTGCTGACCCGGTTTAACATCGGGCAACTCGCTGTCTTCTTCACCTTTACGTTTCACCGCAGGTTGCACTCTGGTCCAGCCATCAAACCGTAATACTCTGCCTTTGGCTTTTAATTCAAAATCTGCGGCGGCTACCGTAATGTTAGTCACGTCATACTGTGCCGGCGGCATTTGACAAGCAACAAACTGGCGCCAGATCAGCTCATACAATTTACGGGCGTCGGCTTCCATATCGGCAAGATCACTGGCTAATACTGCCACATTTGAAGGGCGAACGGCTTCGTGTGCTTCCTGAGCATTGGCCTTGCTGCCATAACTTATTGGCTCAGCGGTCAAATAATCTTTACCAAATTTATTGCTAATATAGTCACGACACGCCCCTACCGCTTCAGAGCTCAGATTGGTCGAATCGGTACGCATATAAGTAATATGGCCAGCTTCGTACAGCCGCTGCGCCAGCATCATGGTTTTCTTTACGCCATAACCCAAACGGGTACTCGCTGCCTGTTGCAGAGTTGAAGTAATAAACGGCGCCTGGGGCTTACTGCTGCTAGGCTTGTCTTCACGCTCTTTAATTTCAAAAGTAGCGTCTTGTAACCGTTTTACCGCAGCATCCGCTTGTTGCTTATTGACAGGCTTAAATGCCTTACCATTTTCCCTGACAACATCCAGCAGCAAAGGCTTACTGGCAGCAGTTAACGTGTCGGCGGCAAGTGTCCAGTATTCTTCCGGTACAAACGCCTTTATCTCCCGCTCACGTTCGACGACTAAACGCACTGCAACGGATTGCACCCGGCCCGCCGATAAGCCACGTGCCACTTTTTTCCATAGCAGAGGAGACACCATAAACCCCACCACCCGATCTAAAAACCGGCGAGCTTGCTGGGCATTAACCTGGTCAACATTAACTTTTCCTGGCTCAACAAAGGCGTTGGTAATGGCAGACTTAGTAATTTCGTTAAACACAACCCGCTTAAACTTCTCCGGTTGGCCGCCAATAATTTCCTGCAAGTGCCAGGCTATTGCTTCTCCCTCCCGGTCCAAATCCGTTGCCAGATAAACCGTATCAGCCTTTTCAGCAAGCGCTTTAAGTTCTTTTACGACCTTTTCTTTACCGGGCAAAATTTCATAGCGGGCCTGCCAGCCATGAGCCGGATCTATCCCCATCCGATCAACCAGAGCTTTATACTCTTTTTGCTCTTTACTCAGGCTCTTATCGGTAGTTCGGCTTTTATCTTTGCTACTGCTGGTAGGCAGATCGCGGATGTGGCCTACACTCGATTTAACGACGTAGTCGTTTCCTAAGTATTTATTAATTGTCTTTGCTTTTGCCGGTGATTCGACTATTACCAGTGATTTCGCCATCTTAAAACCTGAATTCCCAAACTGAAGCCGCCTTTTGGCCGCCCTTTTTTAACATATATCCGCAAACCGCAGTTGTGACAAGTGAATAAACTCATTATTATGCAATCCGGGTCATTTTACAGACCCAGCGGCTATTTGATAGCCAACTCCTCAATGAAGCATAAAAAAACATAAGCGGCCGCAATAACAATAAAAACAGTGCCCCTTCCAACAGAAGGATATAAAGCAAAAATGAAGTACTTTGAAGCAAATTTCGATGGTCTGGTAGGACCAACCCATAACTATGCCGGCTTGTCAGTCGGTAATGTTGCCTCTTTATCTAACGCTAACAACACTTCCAGCCCAAAACAAGCCGCCAAGCAAGGTTTGCAGAAAATGAAGGCTCTGCATGACTTAGGTTTAGTGCAAGGCGTACTGGCTCCGCAAGAACGCCCCGACGTCTACACTTTACGCCGACTCGGTTTTACCGGTTCAGACAGTGACATCATTGCTGCAGCGGCAAAACAAGCACCTGCCGTTTTTCGGGCGGTGTGTTCTGCGTCAAGCATGTGGACTGCCAATGCCGCGACGATTTCGCCCAGCGCTGATACTGCCGATAATAAAGTACATTTTACCCCGGCAAACTTAACCAATAAGTTCCACCGCTCCCTGGAGCCTCAGACTACCGGCAGAATATTACAAGCGATGTTTGCCGATCCGAAACACTTTGCCCATCACCAGCATCTGCCCGATAACGACCATTTCGGCGACGAGGGTGCGGCGAATCATACCAGATTATGCAGCAGCTACAGCAAAAAAGGTGTGGAGATGTTTGTGTTTGGTCGTTATGCGTTCGATAACGCTAAGGCTGCACCTAAACGCTTTCCGGCCCGCCATACACTCGAAGCCTGTGAGGCCGTCGCACGCTTACATGGGTTAAGTAATGACAATGTAGTCTATGTGCAACAAAACCCCGAGGTGATTGATCAGGGCGTATTTCATAACGACGTTATCGCCGTAGGTAATCAGAATGTACTGTTTTATCACCAACAAGCGTTTGTGGATACGCAAACTAAACTGGATGAGCTCAAGCGCAAGTTTGGCAATGACAGTGAGCTGTTCCTGATAGAAGTTAATGACAACGAAGTGTCGGTGCAGGACGCCATCAATACCTATTTGTTTAATACTCAGGTAGTTACTTTGGCCAGTGGCGAAATGGCGATAATTGCTCCCACTGAATGCCAGGACAACCCGGCTGTCAGCCGTTACCTGGCTGAATTGACTGGTCGTGGCACGCCGATTAAGCATGTGCATTATTATGACGTTAAACAAAGCATGCGCAATGGTGGTGGCCCCGCCTGTTTACGCTTGCGGGTTGCTTTAAGTGAGCAGGAACGTCAGGCGGTGAATCCAAACGTACTAATGAACGACAAGCTTTTCGCCACACTGAACAGTTGGGTTGATAAGCATTACCGCGACCAGATTTCTGAAGCTGATTTAGCTGACCCAACGCTGCTGACGGAGTCAAGAGCTGCCCTGGATGAACTGACCCAGATTTTGAACTTAGGTTCGGTTTACACTTTCCAGCGTTAAGTTTAAAAAATATAAAAAAGGGAGCTGAATCAGCTCCCTTTTTTTGTGCTTAACAATTAATCTGCTATCGCACAACTTCCAGCTGAACCTAATGGGTTAGCTGGTGGCCTGGATGTTTCAGTTGTAAGATCCTCAGAAGCAACTGGCAAACCATAACTTCTGGATGCGACATTTTCTGTTCCTGCAGCAAAACCGCTTACCTGCAATCTAACATCGATCCATGCGCCATAGTCTTGTGGATAAGTTATGATAAATGTCGCTATCCCGCTCTCATCGGCAGTTACTGTCTGGGGCGCAGCCGCAACGTTTCCTGGAGTTAACTGACCGTCACCATTCGTATCTTCTCCAGTACCTGGAATAACGGCTCCATCTGAATCAAAAAGCGGGTCAAGTATGCCATTTAGATTTGCATCTTCATTGTCACAATTTGCTGTAACATTAGTCACCCATTGTTTAAAAGCTGCTGGTGCTGGTGGGCTCTCAACCCAAAAACCCTTACGGTAGCCTGTTGGAACAATGGCAACATTTAAAGCTTGATTAGAAACAGGGTTACCAGAGCTGTCTGTAACTATAATTGAAAATTCTTTTGAATAAGTACTGTCAGATGGCTTTTTAATCACGTTGCCAGTACCAAAACGGAAGAAGAGTGTCCGCTCACCAACTGCGATATCTGTTTCGTCAAAAATCCCATTATTTGCAGCTAGAGAAGCACGTATCACTAAGTTTTCACTGTCAACACCTGCGCCTGTGGCGGCATCTGCGGTGAACACGGTAGACGCGATCCCTTGAGAGTTTGTTTGTGCAGTACCCGTGCTGATTACACCACCAGCAGAGTTATCCAAAGAAAAAACAACCATTTCGTTTTTAACAGGATTATTTTTATTATCCCGCACAATTGCTCGAATGGCGCTAGATTCACCAGAACCTACTTGAGCCGGGAATGCCTGAGTTTCAATTTTTGTTGGATTATTCGCAACGAACTCGACCACTTTGTTAGAGCTCACCTGATAATCATCTTCATCTCCACCTAGCGCGCTAATTGTCGCAAGTCCGGCAAACTCAGAACGGATAAAAGCACTCGCCTTACCTTCAACGTCAGTTGAGTCAGTATATGTCACACCACTTGCCAAATTATCTGCTGTATCAGCGATAGCACCACGGGTAGTGTTAAAGACAACGGGTGAAACAGCCGGCGGCACGCCGTTAACTTTCCACTCCACTATCACTTCTTGAGCACTACTAACAGGAACTTCCTGTATCGGATCGCCTGGTAAATTTCCGTCGGTATTAACCATCGCTAAAAACGAAAACTCATCAGCACTGATGTTAATAGTGGCACTGCTTGTTACACCCAATGCAGTAACCGTCAGAGTATCGGTGCCACTGTTGGTAGCAGTATAGGTAAGGCTGGCTTTACCAGCGCTACCGACTGTAACAGGGCTAGTATCACTGAGCGTGTTTCCCAATGCCGAGACCACTTCGATTTCAGTGCCCTGAATGCCGATATCGTTTGCGTCGGTAAGGAACAAATCAATAGCTGAGGTATCAGCTAATACTACAGAGATTGGTGCTGCAATTTCAATATTTGTGCCGACAACCGCAACAATTAATTGAGATGTTTGCTGTTGTACCCGTGCAGTAACCAATACATCACGGTTACTTTTATTGGTTTGCGATGTCAAGGTTGCTTTGGCTACGCCATTTGCGCCGGTCACACTATCAATCTGCACTAACTCACCGGAATCAGAAGAAAACGTGACTGGCACATCAGCCAACACGACATTATTCGAATCACGAACCAGTGCCGTTAATTCAACTTTGCTCGACGCACCGGTGCCCAATTGCAATGTATCGGCGATAAGTGCTACTGAGCCAATAGTAATATCAACCTGCTCACCACCGTCTCCTGCAGAATTAAATACCGCACTGGCAGAAACTTCACCAAAGGTTGCCGTTACCTGACCTGCCCCGGAACGATTGCCCACGTTCAGTGGAATCGTTGCTACACCATCAGCGTTGGTTGACGCTGAGCCGGCATCATTACCCAGTGTGGCAAGCCCTTCACCAGACACTTCAAAACTGATCAGTCGATTGGCGACATTGCCATCGTTGGTTGCACTTAAAGTTGCGGTAACCACCAAAGGCGTGTCTTGCGATAAGTTATTTGACTCGGTACCAGCTGCATTGGTCAGGGTAACAGCAAGTGTAAACACCGGAGTGTTGCCACCTGAACCACCACCTGTCCCGCCACCGCTGTTGTCCAAGGTACCGCCGCCGCCGCAGGCGGCCAGCGATGTAATCATTAATGCAACAAGTAGTTGCCGGATGTTTCGCATGAAAACTCTCCCTAGCTGTTTTTATATATAGTTTTTGTTAATTGCATCTTAAACCATTAATTATCACTACGTCACAGCAATTTTTAAAAAAATTTTTATCAAGCCTGCCCAATAGCCCTGCAAACTGATAGTCTTGTGCACATTCAACACTGATATATAACTAAAACAATGAGCAATAATAAAAAGATGGGATTAACTGCCCGTATCGTTATTGGCATGATTGCCGGTATCTTAGTCGGTTTCTTTTTTAAAGCTATTTTAGCCGGACAGGAAGAGCGGGTCCTGACTTTGTTTGGTATGGCATTGCCACTTAAAGCCTTTTTTGTAGACGGCGTCTTCCATGCTGGCGGTGAAATTTTTATAGCCAGTTTAAAAATGCTTGTTGTACCGTTAGTTTTTGTTTCACTGGTTTGCGGTACCTGTTCTTTATCGGATACTTCTACATTGGGACGACTCGGTGGTAAAACGATTGGCTTGTATCTTATCACCACCGCGATTGCCATTAGTCTGGCCATGACAGCGGCATTAGTGGTTGGTCCTGGTAAAGGTGTAGAGCGCCAATCTGATGCCAATTTTGACGTATCAGAAGCCCCCTCGCTTGCGCAGGTATTTATCGATATTTTTCCCAGTAACCCTATTGAATCAATGGCTCAGGGCAATATGCTGCAAGTAATTGTCTTCGCGGTATTATTTGGCTTAGCCATGGCGCTTAGCGGCAAGCCTGGTGAAAGGCTGGCTGCCGTGTTTAATGACCTGAGTGAAGTGATAATGAAACTGGTCACCATTCTGATGAACCTGGCCCCTTATGGTGTGTTCTTCCTGATGGCAAAGTTATTTACCACCCTGGGTTTTGAAACAATTAAAAGTCTGGCAATGTATTTTGGGGTAGTGCTGACGGTACTTATTATCCACGGCTTGCTCAGTTACAGTATTATTTTGAAACTATTAACCGGCTTAAATCCGTTTATCTTTCTGCGTAAGATGCGCGATGCAGCATTGTTTGGCTTTAGTACCTCCAGCAGTAATGCGACCATGCCGGTTACGATGGAAACCGTGACAAAGAAACTGGGCGTTAAAAATAGCATCGCCTCTTTTACTGTGCCATTGGGTGCCACCATTAATATGGATGGCACGGCGATAATGCAGGGTGTGGCTACGGTATTTATTGCCCAGGTTTATCTGGTTGATCTGACTATTGCAGATTATCTGATGGTTATTCTGACTGCGACACTGGCCTCTATCGGCACTGCAGGTGTCCCTGGGGTTGGCTTGATTATGCTGGCGATGGTATTACAGCAAGTTGGCCTGCCGGTGGAAGGTATTGCCTTAATCATTGGGGTCGACAGGCTGTTAGATATGACCCGCACCGCCGTAAATGTCACGGGTGATGCCATGGTTTCTTGTATCGTTGGTAAAAGTGAAAAGCAATTTGATCAGGCGACATTTGATGATATCAATGCTGGTATGAAAGACGAGAAAGTTGATTTCCATCATTTACGTCAGTAACACGTGGCAGAGTAAAAAAACAGGCCTGGACAGGCCTGTTTTTTTATCCGAAAGATACTTAGCGCAGCCAACTCTGTTGCATCAGTTTCTGCCACCAGAGCGACAGCACGTTTGCTGAACCCATACCCACTTTCTCAGCCAGGCCTTTTTTCAGCTGATACGTTACCTTAAACAGCCGATGAGTTGATAATTTAGTCATCAGATAATCGTCACTGGTTTGGATCAGGTCAACTAATTGTAAGTCCAGGGCCTGATAGCCAAACCAATGTTCGCCCGTTGCAACCCGCGAGACATCGAGCTGTGGTCGATGCTGCTGTACAAAGCTTTTAAACAAGCCATGGGTTTGTTCAAGCTCCTGCTGAAATTTCTGTCTGCCTTTATCGGTATTTTCACCGAACAAGGTCACCGTCCGCTTAAACTCACCTGCCGTAAACTGTTCAAAATCAACGTGATTTTTCTGCAACAATTTGTGAAAGTTTGGCAGTTGAGCAATTACCCCGATTGACCCTAATATCGCAAAAGGTGCGGCAATAATTTTATTACCGATGCACGCCATCATATAACCACCACTTGCAGCAACTTTATCTACCGCCACAGTTAGAGAGATATTCTGCTGACGTAGCCGGTCAAGTTGCGAGGCTGCCAGTCCATAACCATGTACTACTCCACCCCCGCTTTCCAGACGCAAGATAACTTCATCATTTGGCTTAGCGATAGCGAGCACGGCGGTAACCTCTTCCCTTAATGACTCCGTCTCCCTCGCATCCATGGATCCGTTGAACTCAAGCACAAATAAACACGGTAACTCTCCGGGCTGTTGTTTCAGTTGCTTTTGCTGCGCTTTCTGCCATTGCTTAAATGCTTTTTTATCCAATAACCGCTGTTGTAATTCTGCCGTTTGCAGCCGGTAATGTTTACTTAAATCAGTAAACTCCAACTGGCCCTTTTTGATTTTCGGTTTATGGCTGGCATTCACCACAATGCCCACAATTAGCCCTATCGCAAAAACAATAGTGGCCGCTTTCGCCAAAAACATGCCATATTCCATTAAAAATGCCAAAGTGTCGCTCCTGTCTGATCGTGTTACTTTATTCTATCCGGATTAATAAAAAGAAAAAGCCCGGCGCAGTAAGCAGCCGGGCTTTGTTAAGCTTTTTGGGTTAGTTTCCGCTTGCTAACACAGCAGGATTAGATACTACCAGGCTCTGTCCTTTGCTTAAGAAAAAGGTCACGCTCTGACGCTGCATTTCCTGCGTTGCCGCCAGGCTGGCTGCAGGGCTCAGAATTGAACCATGATCACCTTCAGTGAAGCGGGCAATAGCATTGATTCCATTAAGTGCTACATTACCAGCACTGGCAGGCACTGAATCCGCGCCTAACAAGCGGGCCAGTGGCTCAGTGCCAGCTAGAGGCATTTTACCAGCGGCTAATGCTGCAAGTGGATTAAAGTCACCATTGGGTATTACCTGATCTGGCAGGTTACCGTCACTATTACCCACTACTTCAATCATATATACCGGCGTTTCACTATTAACCAGGCGTTCCGCATAGTTATTCGGGTCACCGGCGTCTGTTACTGTTTGGGCAGCAAAAGCGAACTGGCTTAATGCAGCCGATACGCGCGCTTGCTGTGCGGCATTAGCTGGATCGGCTAACGTCGTCAGATAAGCATTAACTACCGGCGCTGCACATGCAGGGTACGTAGCAGCAGTTTCAGCTGCAGGTACGCCACACTCAGTATTGCTTGCGACATATGTAACAAAATGCTCGGTCGTTGCACCACCGGCGCCTAACATAACGCTGGCTTTAATCAGTGGGCCGAATGCCGCAGAATCAAGCAGGAAGTTTGCTACCGCACCACCCGGCATTGCCAGCGTTGCTGTTTCAACACTGTACAGCGCATCCAGCTGCGCACTACCGGTACTGGTATTTGCCAGTGCTACCATAGAAGTCCCGGTTATACCACCTAGCGAATGACCTAAAAACTGAACCTGACTGCTATCTAAATCAACACCCTGCGCAAAATTGAGTGCTAAACGTAACGCTAGCATGTCTGCAATACTCTGGCGCAAGTTATCCCGGGTTACCAGTAAATTGCTCAGGTTCATGTATACCGTCGCGTTTCCGCTACTGGCATTTAACTGACCAAAGCCCCGGTCACCATGTAACGGATGGTCAATGGCCACTGTCGCAAAACCTTGCGACGCCAGTGTACCGGTAATTGCCAGCATATCTGAACGCTTTGAGGTAATGCCGTGTTGCAGGATGACAACGGGCCAGCCGGCAGCAGGCTTGGTAATCACATTTTCATCCGGCACCGTCATCTGTACATCAACGGTCTGGTAACCGTTAATTTTAGGAATGGTGTTAAATTTAGTTAAATGCCGTGCAGAATCAACGCCTAAATCACGTAACGCGCCACCACTGAATGCCTGACAAGCGCCATCGTTTTCAGAAACTGGCGTCGCTGGTTTCATCTCAGGTGGTAATGCCGCAATAATGGCACCACTGTCACAACGAGCCATCCAGCGGGTGTTCAGGGGTGCAGTTGGATTAGCTTCGCTGGGCATACCTAAATAATAAGGTAAGTTGATTGTTCCCGTATAGTACCGGGTGATAGCAAACGCCGGATCGCCAGCAAAATTAGGATTAAGTTGCGATACGGTTAAACCAGTATTATTGACAACCAATGGTGACGGGCCATAACCGGTTGGCGTAGGCGAGGCCATTAACTGTTTTAAGGTAGAAAGCACGGCACCAACAGATTGCGTAGTGATAGCCGCAGTGTAAATAATGTTGTCTTTATTAAGGCCCTCATCCCTGACAAGAGCATTTTCAAAACTGTTAATTACGCCCTGTAAAGCACGTTGAGAATCAGTAGCAAGCGGTAAAGTTGCTATGTCCTGCTTTACTAATTCATAAGTTGTCGACGGCTTAACAGACTCACCATTACTATCCTGTAACACATTGGTCAGAGCCAACAAGTAGGTTGTGGTATTTTCCAACGGTTTTAACGGAATAACCGCAACACTGTTACCACGCGCGGCAGTAATGAAATCCTGACCAAATACCAGCTCTTCAACTATCTGACAGGCCGCACCACGTGGCACCTCCTGACAAGCCGCTTCCGGCGACATCGGGTCACCCATTAAGGCTTTAAATAATCTGACTGCACCAGGGGTCTGCGCCGAATCTGCATTTAAGGTAGTTCCTGCCTGGAAACTGAGATCAATCGCGAAAGGGTTCTGAGTTGACCAGCCATCAAGCGCACCTAAGGCTACCTGCGGATTGGTATAATCCGGGTTAGCACCGCTATCGAAAGTTAACGTACCATCGGTGGTGCCCTGAAATAGTAAGTCATTTGGTACTGATACCTTACTTGCGGTTGGGTCAAATATAACTCTTGATGCTGGTAAAACCGTTCCTCCCGGCTGCGCCGCTTCTTGTTTTAAATCTTCTAACGAATCACCACAACCAGCCAGGCCGATCGCTGCCGCAACAGCGATACTAATAGCAAGCTTTTTCATAATCTCTCCCCGTCCTAAACGCTTTATTTTTTTATTACAAAGCAAAACCTTGCTTTGATTATTACGAATTCTTTTCGTTTTAAGTGGCTGTTCTTACCGAACAGCTACGACCAGTTAAAGTTAACTCAAAGTCTGACAGATCGCTAGCGCAAAAATACAGTTGGTGGCAAGAAAGATGCAAAATAATTATTTTACGCGTATGCTTGCGCCGTTTTTTAACATTGACAGGTTAAATTTTATGGATAACTACACTACCCCAGCTGACGCACTGCATAGTAAAGTTATTTTAGTTACCGGCGCTGGCGATGGAATTGGTCGCTGCGCCGCTCTGACTTATGCCAAGTACGGTGCATCGGTTATCTTACTCGGTCGAACGGTTAAAAAGCTCGAAGCAGTATACGATGAAATTATCGCCGCTGGTGGTCCTGAGCCAGCCATTGTGCCGCTCGATTTAAAAGGAGCAACAGCCAGCCATTATAAAGACATGGCAACGACCATTGAGCGTGAATTCGGAAAACTTGATGGTGTGCTGCACAATGCAGGATTGCTTGGTGTGCTAAGTCCGTTTGAACACATTAATCTGGCCAGCTGGCAGGACATTATGCAAATTAATGTTACCAGCGCAATGTTGATGACCCAGGCGTTAATGCCGGTATTAAAAAAAGCACCGGCGGCTTCTGTGGTGTTCACTTCATCAGGCGTTGGCCGAACCGGTCGGGCATATTGGGGGCCTTATGCAGTATCAAAATTTGCGACCGAAGGTTTAATGCAGGTTATGGCCGATGAATATGCTGACAGCTCTATTCGGATAAATTGTATTAACCCAGGTGCGACCCGCACTGCCATGCGCGCTAAAGCCTACCCTGGAGAAGATCCGCTGCGTTTAAAAACGCCCGAACAGCTGATGTGGGTATATTTATATTTAATGTCTGATGCCAGTAAAGCTGAGAACGGCAAATCACTGGATGCACAACCGAAATAATTAAAAAAACAGCTGCAACCAAAAAAACCGGCGTTAATGCCGGTTTTTTTTACTTCTTACCAACCTGTTATTGTCGATAATAACAATAAGCTTCTATCTGCCTAGCGTTTCTCTAATATCTCGCCGCCGTTTGCCACTGCCCATTCATTCCATATACTAACTTTGCTATTAAAATTATCAACGGCCTGAGCTGTCGCATCGGCAATAAGCTTATCGATATCTTTGGCAAACTTTTTATCGACATTGGCCAGCGGTACCACCTGAATACCACGTTGCTGCAAGCCTTTTTTCATGGTGTGGGTGCGTAATAGGTGCAGTTGACCATTTTCAACATAGAAGAACTGACTGTCTTTATTTATCGTTTTAAATTTCGGTTTTACTGGCCTTTTTGAACTGCTGCTTTCACCACTGTCTGCGACTACAACATCACTGCTCTGTTTGTAACCAAGCTGTTCCATTGTGTAACCCTGAGCTTTAGCCATGCCCTCAAGTTGCGCAATTAACTCAACCTCTTGCTGGCGTTCTGCCAGCACCCCATTCAGGGTTTCAATAACCTCGGTAAGTTTAACCAAGTTTAACTCTTTGGCAGCCTTTCTTAACTCTTTCTTGTCTAACAATAAAGACATAATTCGCTCCTTTATATAAAATTTAATAAAGAATAAGCAATTTAGACGATTAAATAAAGCCGCCAGAGCATTTAATCTCAAGATATAAAAAGAAAAAATTGATGTTATTCAGGCTCTGTTAAGAAAAGCGTTAACTCAGCTGTTTTTTGCTGCATCAATTTAATATCACCCTGAGTTTCAACATTTAATCTGACCACGTTTTCAGTATTAGAAACGCGAAGATTGAAGCGCCAATCAGCGAATTTCATACTTAACCCATCGATATCATCGACTTCAACGGCCAATGGTGCATAGTGTTCCGCTAAATTAGCAATAACCTGCAGAGGATCCGCAATATTAAAATTTAATTCGCCGGAAGAAGGATAGTCAGCAATCATCTGCTGTACCAATTGTGACAACTTTTTACCTGATAATGATAATAACTCTGCCACAAGTAACCAAGGGATCATACCACTGTCACAATATGAAAATTCACGGAAATAATGATGTGCACTCATTTCCCCACCATAAACTGCATCTTCTTCACGCATTCTTTCTTTTATAAAGGCATGGCCTGTTTTACTGCATATTGCTCTACCATTATATTGCTGACATATCGCTTCAGTATTCCAGTATAAACGGGGGTCATGGATAATTTTGGCGCCGGGTTCTTTTTTCAGAAAAGCAGCAGCCAGCAACCCCACTATATAATAACCTTCAATAAAATGACCTTGCTCATCAAATAAAAAACAACGATCAAAATCTCCGTCCCAGGCGATACCAAAATCAGCCTGATGATGGCGAACGGCATCCGAAGTTGCCTGACGATTCTCAATCAACAAAGGGTTGGGAATACCATTAGGAAAGCTGCCATCAGGCTGATGATGCACTTTTATAAAATGTATTGGGATGCCATGTTCAATAAAAGCCTGCTCAATGGCGTCCACGACATGACCTGCAGCGCCATTACCCGAATTTACCACCAGCTTTAGTGGTTGAATATTAGTGGGGGTGATATAGCTGAGTAAATGCTCAATATAGGGTTTCAGAATACTGCTTTTCTGATAGGTTGCCTTGCCAAACTGCCATTTTTGGTTAGTGAAAACCGTTTCACTTTGCAGTTTTAACCTTGCGAACGCTGCCGGCTCGAATAATTCAGCTTGCAACCGTGCGGTTTCATCACGAATGGCGACAAGCCCGCTGTCACCACTTATCGGCCGGGACTGAGCCCTGACTAATTTCATGCCATTATAGTCGATAGGGTTATGGCTGGCGGTCACTTCGATGGCGCCATCAATAGCCAGATGTTGTGCCGCGAAATAAATTTCTTCAGTCCCGGTCATACCTAAATCAAGCACTTCAACACCTTCCGTCAGCAATCCCAGGGTCAGTGCTAATTTCAGTGACTCTGAGCTATGACGGATGTCACCACCGACGGCGACAGTACCAGGTTTAATGACTCTGGCATAAGCACGACCAATGCTGTAGGCAATTTGTTCATTTAGCTCCTCACCAAGTTTGCCCCGAATATCATACGCTTTAAAGCAGGATAACGCGTTCATATTACTCCCGGCCATACTTATCGGCAAACCGCACGATATCGTCTTCCCCGAGGTAACTCCCTGACTGAACTTCAATTAATTCCAGAGGAATTTTGCCCGGGTTTTCCAGTGAATGAACCACCCCAATCGGTATAAACGTCGACTCATTCTCGGTTACCATAAATTCTTCATCACCGTTTCTGACCAAAGCGGTACCACTTACTACTACCCAGTGCTCTGCCCGGTGATGATGTTTTTGGACCGACAATTTTGCCCCTGGCTTTACCGTTATATGTTTTACCTGATAGCGTTTTCCCTGATCAACTGAATCATATTTGCCCCAGGGCCGGAACACTTCGCGATGCAAATCCACTTCGCTGCGCCCATAACTTTGTAGTCGTTGCACAATACTTTTGACTTGCTGAATGTTATTTTTATCTGCCACTAACACGGCATCTTTGGTCTCCACCACAATCACATTGTCTAAACCAATTACTGCCACCAGTTTCTCTTCGGCATTAATATAGCTGTTACGGGTTGCCTCAAGCATCACATCACCCCGACAGGCGTTGCCCTGGGCGTCTTTTGCCATCACGTCCCACAGCGCATCATAACTGCCGACATCACTCCAGCCGGCGTTCAGTGGCACCATCACCGTATTATCAGATTTCTCCAGCACGGCATAATCCAGTGAGTCGGCCGGGCTTGCACTAAATGCCTTGTTGTCTACTCGAACGAAATCTAAATCCTCACTGGCACTGGTCACCGCCAATCGGCATGCTTTAACAATCTCTGGTGCAAATTTCTCAAGCTCAGCTAATAAGCTACTGGCTTTAAACATAAACATACCGCTATTCCAGCAGTATTCACCTGAGGCCAGATAATGTTCAGCTGTTTTTTTATCAGGCTTTTCTTTAAATTCAGTTACCTGGTAGGTATTTGGTATTTGATCAATATTTTGCTGACTACGCCTGATATAGCCATAGCCCGTATGCGCAGATACCGGAACTATGCCAAAGGTGACCAATTTACCAGCTTCTGCTGCCAGCTTTGCTTCAACTACCGCCTGCTGAAAGGCAGGAATATCCTGGATCACATGGTCGGCTGCCAGCACGAGCAATACCGGGTCTTGCTTATTGTCCTGTAACTGCATCGCCTGTATGGCAGCTATCGCGATAGCCGGGGCAGTATTGCGGCCAACCGGTTCCAGCATGATGCAAGCGTCACTGATATTAAGCTCGCGTAATTGTTCGGCTACCATAAAGCGGTGATCTTCATTGCATACCACTAACGGCGGTGACAACTCATCAAGGCCCTTCAGCCGCAGCAAGGTGTTTTGCAGCATACTTTTTTCGTTAACTAATGATAGAAATTGTTTAGGTTTTTTTGCGCGAGACAAAGGCCAGAGCCGGGTACCCGACCCGCCAGATAAAATTACCGGGATCATTGCAACTCCTTGCGATACTTTCCATAAGAAAAAATGACTGACATGGCTTAGTATAGTCAGCTTTTTCGGCAAACGTCACCCCGAATATTACCATTAATATCAGTAACAACCTTAACTATCGGAACTAATTTGGGGTGGTCGGTGCTCTTAAATAAGGTAGAATCAGCTATCTTAACGCGACTTTTTTGCAGGATTCAGTGTTATGCCAAAATTTAAAGATTTATTTATTAACAATAAAAACTGGGCGGATCGGATTGAGCGTGAGCAACCGGGATTCTTTAAACAATTATCGGAACAACAGGCACCAGAGTATCTATGGATTGGCTGTTCAGACAGTCGGGTTCCTGCCAATGAAATTGTCGGGTTGTTGCCTGGTGAACTGTTTGTTCATCGCAATGTAGCAAATTTAGTGCTGCATTCCGATATGAACTGCTTATCGGTGCTGCAGTACGCTATAGATATCCTTAAAGTTAAACACATTCTGGTTGTGGGACATTATGGTTGTGGTGGGGTTAAAGCGGCCATGTTAAAGCAACGGGTTGGCTTTGTTGATAACTGGTTACGCAACGTAAAAGACGTTTATGCTATGCACCGCGAAGAAGTAGACAGTTTTGCCGATGATAATGAGCGGCTAAACCGGTTAATTGAGCTTAATGTTATGGAGCAGGTCCGTAATTTATGCCATACCAGCTTTGTGCAGGAAGCCTGGGAGCGGGGACAGCCCCTCGCTATCCATGGTTGGGTTTACAGCTTACGCAACGGCAGAGTTAAAGACTTGCGAGTCAGTCATTCGTGTGCCGACAAGATTGATGACATCTATACGATGGACCCCATTGAAGACTGACATCGATGCCGTGAGCCTGTTATTTAAAAATAATTTCCTGTGGTGCAACCGGCTGATATACCGCACTGTGCCCTGGAACCCATTGCTCGTTCTGTAAATAGGTCGAGCGAACTTCCAGACTACCGTCAGGCATAATTTTGCTGTGCGATTTAACCTGAGTAATGCCGTTCTGATTGTTTTCAACATTTTCCAGCGCGGTAATTTCCCCACTTTGCGGATTAAACTGCATCGTGCCGTAGGTATAAAAACCGGCAGTGGTAAAGTAATAGTACGCCAGGCTATTTTTAGCTTCGTCCCAGAAAATAAAAGATTCGCCGCCATACTCACCATGATTGATTGAGTGGACGGTTTTTATCGCCTGACCATTTAATGCTCTGAACCAGTGAGAACGGTCTATAACCGCTTTGCTACTGCCTGGCTCGGCAAGGTTACCCTGCCAATATTGCCCCAGATAGGGTCTGAATACTTCCAGTTTTGGATGTAATGCTGCCGTTTCTGCCGCCGAAATAGCTGCGCCAAACAGCATACTGCAAAATAACAGCAATATTTTCATAACCATTTTCCTTAGTGACATCTTGTTACTATTTACTGAAGTATTGAAGATAATATGCTGAAAGTAAACGCCAGTTACAACACTACTGTTTTATTACCATGCACCAGAACCCGATTTTCTACCACCATTTGTAAGGCACTGCTTAAGGCCGCTTTTTCAACATCGCGGCCCGCTTTGGCCATATCGCCGGCACTGAAATTATGATCGACGGTGCGCACCATTTGTTCAATAATCGGTCCTTCGTCTAACTGTTCATTAACAAAATGCGCTGTGGCACCAATAATTTTCACCCCGCGCTCAAAAGCCTGCTGGTAAGGGTTAGCACCAATAAATGCCGGTAAAAAGCTATGATGAATATTAATGATTCTGTTGCGATACTGCGCGACAAAATCCGCTGTTAAAATTCGCATAAACTTGGCGAGCACCAAATATTCCGGTTGATAGGGCGCTATGGTTGCCAGAAGCCGTCGTTCATGCTCGGCGCGGCCAAGCCCCTGATGGCTGATATAATGAAAAGGGATAGCGAATTTATCAGCCAGGCTACTTAGCTCTGGATAATTACCGACAATTGCGGCGATATCTAACGCCAGTGAGCCATCAAATACCTTGATTAAAATATCGCCCAGACAGTGCGCTTCTTTGGTTACGAGTATCACTACTTTTTTAGCACCATCACTTAGCAAGCTCCGGCGACTTCCGGCTGGCAACGCTCGATCCAGGTCGAACAGTAAAATGCTGTCATTAAATACCCCTTCTAATACCGTTCGCATATAAAACTGGCCTGTTACAGGGTCAACATATTCAGTGTTACGAATAATATTAAGCTGATGCTTGTAACAGATATTGGTAATTTGAGCGATCAGCCCTTTTGAATCCGGGCATTCTGTTAACAGGGTTTTTCGTTCCATCATTTACTCTTTAATTAACATTGGCTGGGTTATTCTTACGCAATAACCATCTAGCGTCAAAGATATTCAGACGTCTCTGTTATAGCTTGTTGTTTAGCTTATGCAATTGCATAATGCGCGATTGATCAAGCTGGCTGCGTACAAATAACAATGAGCTCTTTTCAGTTTCAGGTAATAGGCACTGTAGAGTCGCCTTATAAACAAAAGTTTGCGATCCCCCGTCAACCCGGTTTAATTGCTGAAGCACGAGGTAAGCTTGTGCTGGTGCCACCCTATGCAGAAGACGACATCGTGCGCGGAATTGAAGCATTCAGTCACTTGTGGCTGGTTTTTGTATTTCATGAAACCGCCAGCAAGGGTTGGTCGCCGTTAGTCAGGCCCCCGCGGCTGGGCGGCAATACCCGAAAAGGCGTTTTTGCCACCAGAGCTACATTCCGACCTAATCCAATTGGCCTTTCTGTCGTAAAACTAGAGAGGGTTTATCGGCATAAAAGTAATCTGGTACTGGAACTTAGCGGTATAGATTTACTGGATGGCACGCCCATTTTAGACATTAAACCGTATTTACCCTATGCTGATGCCCTGCCAGAAGCTGGCGGTGGTTTTGCTGACAGTGCGCCACAAACATCGATGGCAGTGAGTTTTAGTCAGCAAGCCAGCACATTTTGTCAGGCTCAGACACTGTATCCGGAGTTAGCAGTACTCATCGAAAAAGTATTAAAACAGGATCCGCGGCCATCTTATAAAAAACAACGCGATGCGGAACAACATTACGGTATGACGTTGTACCACTTTAATATTAAATGGACTGTCAATGGAGACCACAACCATGTTACTGAAATCGCTCAGCTGCCTTAGTTTGCTGATGGCTACAGCCAGTAGCATCGCGATACCCGACCTACCTGAGCCGGTAAGCAACAATAGTGCTGCCAGCACCACGGTGCGGGGTAAAACTTACATCGTCAGTGCGTTAGGCATTGGCCCGGGCAAACAAAGCAATGATCTGCATAACAAAGTATGGATGCATACGTTGGGTGAATTTGGCTGGTCTGAACTGCCAACGGTGCCAAGTCAGCAACGGCTGACCGGCAGAGCGGGTGCCAGTATGGTGGCGCTGAATAATAATTTTTTCCTGTTCGGTGGTTTTACCCTCAACCCAGATGGCAGCAAGCAAACCGCTGCCGACAGTTACCGGCTTGACCCGGTTACCCAACGTTATACCCGAATTAATGATATGCCGGTTCCGGTGGATGATGCCGTAGCTTTGCCGTATCAGAACCGCTATATCTACCTGGCGAGCGGCTGGAGTGATCACGGTAATGTCAACCTGATGCAACTGTTTGATAATTTTACTCAGCGCTGGTCTCAGGCTACTCCTTATCCGGGTAAGCCAGTGTCAGGCTTAGCGGGCGGTATTGTCGGCAATACTCTGCTGCTGTGCGATGGTGTTGCTGTAGAATACCCTGCCGCCAAACCCCGCACTTTTGTAATGGAACCCGCTTGCTGGCAGGGTATTATCGACACAAAACCCAATGAGATAGCGTGGCAGCAAATACCCCATCCTACCGGCAATCCACGATTCAGAATGGCCGCCACTGGCACTGAATTGAATGGCGAGCAGGTTATTGTCTTTGTTGGCGGCAGTCAGACCCCTTACATTTTCAATGCGATAAACTTTCAGGGGCGCCCGGTGACCCCTAGCAGTGAGGTATGGGTATATTCGGTTACCCGGCAACAGTGGCGAACTGCAGCACAAAGCAGTGCTATCATGGATAGCCGCACCTTACTGGATATTGAGGGCACACTTTATACCCTGGGCGGCATGATCGCAGACCAGCAAGTCACAAATAAGCCAATAAAACATCAGATTCAACTTCTGCCTGACTAAATGACTTGCTAGAATGATGGCAATTTTTTGACTACTTTTTTGAGAGCAGCATGCGCACCAGCCAGTATTTGTTATCTACGGTAAAGGAAACCCCCTCCGACGCCGAAATTATCAGTCATAAACTGATGTTAAGAGCGGGCATGGTCCGTCGACTTGGAACCGGTATGTTCAGCTATCTGCCAACGGGTGTCCGGGTGTTGCGAAAGGTTGAACAGATCGTCCGCCAGGAAATGAACAAAGCCGGTGCAATAGAGGTATTGCTGCCGATGGTGCAACCAGCTGAATTATGGCAGGAGTCTGGTCGGTGGCACACCATGGATGCCGAGCTGTTGCGATTTAAAGACCGTCACCAACGCGATTATGTGTTAGGACCAACCCATGAAGAAGTTATTACAGATTTAGTTCGTCGGGAAATTACCAGCTACAAACAGTTACCGCTGAATTTGTATCAGATCCAAACTAAATTCCGGGACGAACGCCGGCCGCGTTTTGGTGTGATGCGGGCCCGCGAATTTATGATGAAAGATGCCTATTCGTTTCACCTTGGCCAGGACAGCTTACAGCAAACCTACGATGCTATGTATCGGGCATATTGTAATATTTTTAACCGCCTGGGCCTGGATTACCGGCCGGTGCAAGCTGACAGCGGCGCAATTGGTGGTAGCGTGTCACATGAATTTCATGTGTTAGCTGAATCAGGTGAAGATGCCATCGCCTTTTCCGACAGCAGCGACTATGCCGCAAATATTGAAATGGCTGAAGCATTGGCACCAGAAGGTAGCAAAGCTGCGGCTGACCAGGCATTATCTGAAATCGCTACCCCTGCAGCAGGTACCGTAGCCGAAGTTGCTGCATTACTAAATATTGCACCGGAAACTGTTGCTAAAACATTGTTTGTGCTTGCAGATGCGGGTGACGATGGCAAACAGCAACTTATTGCGTTAGTGCTGCGTGGCGATCATCAACTAAACGAGCTTAAAGCCGAGAAGTTGGCAGGTGTTGCCAGCCCACTGCAATTTGCAACCGATGAGCAAATCCGGGCACTTTGCGGTGCAGGTCCGGGATCAGTCGGGCCGGTAGGGCTAAAAGTCAGGATTGTGGCTGATCGTAGTGCCGCCCACCTTGCTGACTTTGTCGCTGGCGCCAACAAAGATGGCTTTCACCTAACCGGCGTTAACTGGGCCCGTGATATCGCTGAGTATGAGATTGCCGATATTCGTAATATTGTAACTGGTGATCCCAGCCCTTGCGGTTTTGGTAAGCTCATTATTAAACGTGGTATTGAAGTTGGCCATATATTTCAGCTGGGCGAAAAATACTCAAAGGCATTAAAAGCCGGCGTGCTGAACGAAGAAGGCAAACATCAAACCATGACGATGGGATGTTATGGTGTCGGAGTGTCCCGGATTGTTGCTGCTGCAATTGAGCAGAACCATGACGACAACGGCATTATCTGGCCAGATGCTATCGCGCCGTTTCAGGTTGCCCTGATCCCAATGAATATGCACAAATCGGTTCGTATCGCAGAAGTGACTGAACAGCTTTATCAGCAACTCACCGCCGCTGGTATTGAGGTGTTGTTTGATGATCGCCGTGAACGCCCTGGAGTGATGTTTGCTGACATGGAGCTCGTCGGCATACCTCATACTATTGTTATCGGTGAGCGTAATCTTGATAACCAGCAGGTTGAATATAAAAACCGCCGCACTGGTGAAAAAGTGCTGCTTGATATTGCTGATGTCATCACTGAAATTCAGCAGAAAATCACCTGCTGATACTGCTATGCCGATACCAGACTGTGTTTAACTATCAAAGTAAACGCAGTCTGGCTTTCCATCTCCCCCTTTTTTATCCAGCCCTCTTTGCACCGTTGCTCCATGCCATTTAAATTAGAAAACACTTAATTTTAATTGCTGATTTATTAAAAACCCTTTAGAATAAAATGAAGTTATAAGCTTATTCTTTTTTGCTATATGGGGGGCGACATGCTGGTCTTATTTGGAGCGCTGCTTATTGGTTTAAGCCTTGGCCTGTTTGGCTCGGGCGGCTCTATTCTGACAGTACCAGTGCTGCTATACCTCATTGGCATGCCGGCAGAGCTGGCCATTGCCTCTTCGTTACTTATTGTTGCTGGCATCAGCTTATTTGGCTCGGTGCACAATGGCATGAAAAGACTGATTAGCTGGCGCCATGTACTGTGGTTTGGAGTACCGGGGATGGCCGGTACTTATGGTGGTGCCTGGTTGGGGACGCTTATCGACAGTCGCTGGCAACTATTAGTATTTTCGTTACTGATGCTTGTTGCTGCAGTATTTATGTGGCGCAGCAAGTTAACAGATACCAACCATCAGCATAGTTTTAACAAAGCCAAAGTCATCGCCGATGGTTTAGTTGTTGGTGTTATTACCGGTTTTGTTGGTGTTGGTGGCGGCTTTTTAATCGTACCAGCGTTAGTTCTGATGGGCGGATTACCCATTGCTATCAGCGTTGCCACCAGCTTATTTATTATTGCCATGAAATCTTTTGTTGGCTTTGCCAAATATTTTATGGTGTTCAGCGCCAAAGGACTACAGTTTGACTGGTCAGTTATTGTGTTAATGATAATTGCCGGTATTGCAGGTAGCTACGTCGGCGGATGGATTGGCCGCCGACTTCCCAAGGAGAAACTGCAACGTGGTTTTGCCATATTTTTAGCGGTGATGGCAGTATTCGTTATTTTCCAATCAGTGATTTAATTATGGTTACTAATAGGACAGGAGCATTTTATGAAAACGTCACAGCAACTGATTAGCGAGGCAAAGAGCAATATTAAAGAAATTACTATTGCGGAACTGCTGACTTATTTACAGCATAAACCCGAGCCGCGACTGATAGATGTGCGGGAACCGGCAGAATTTAACGAGGGACACATTGCCGGTGCTGTTAATTTTCCACGAGGGGTATTAGAAATGCAACTGGCCAGTCACCCTGCTGTTGCCGCCAATGGTTGTGCTGCCGACGTGGCGTTAACCCAGTTAGCCAGCGAACCCTTATACCTGATTTGCCGTTCTGGCGGCCGCTCTGCTCTGGCTGCAGAATCGTTACAGCGCATGGGCTTCACTGAGGTTTATTCAGTAGCTGGTGGCATGCAAGGTTGGCATGACGCTAAGCTGGCACTACAAAACAATTAAATAAATTAGAGGAGCAGCATGGATAATTTCACACCCGTTTCAGCATTGGTTGGTGGCGGCCTGATTGGCTTTGGCGCTCTGTTGTTACTGGCAACCCTCGGCCGGATTGCCGGTATCTCCGGCATTGCCAGCCTGGCTATATTTCAACGAGAAGGTCGCAGCTGGCGACTGGCTTTTGTTGTCGGGTTACTACTTGGCCCGCTACTGGTTGGTTTTGCAGTAAGTGACTTTAGCTACAGCACACCCGATCTTAACAGTAAAACCCTGTTTGCCGGCTTACTGGTGGGCCTTGGCACAGCCTGGGGCAGCGGATGTACGTCTGGCCACGGCATTTGTGGTATTGGACGCTTTGCCCCGCGATCGATTGTTGCAACCATAATTTTTATGGCCAGCGGCGTTGTTGTTGCCAGTTTCTTTTAACAAGTGAGGTTTTTATGCAACTGTTTTTTGCGTTGCTCAGTGGTTTGTTGATTTCTGCCGGTATCGCCATTTCGAAAATGATTGACCCGGCAAAAGTGTTAGGTTTTCTGGATATCACCGGCAACTGGGATCCCAGCCTGGCTTTAGTAATGGTCGCAGCGTTGGTCGTGTACACTCTGGGTTTCAGGCTACTGTTGAAAAGAGGCTCGCCACTACTTCGGGCTGACTTTTCGCTGCCTGCAAAACAGCAACTGGAGCCATCGTTACTGCTTGGAGCCGCTGTATTTGGTGTCGGCTGGGGGCTGGCTGGCTATTGCCCGGGGCCCGCGATTGCAGCTTTACCTGCTGCGAGCAGCGGTACCGCTGGATTTGTCATTATGATGATTCTGGGTTGGTTTATCGCTGGTAAAGTACCAATTAGGAATCGTCAGCAAAAATCATGATATACCTCTGATTGTTCGTGTCCTGTTAAATTCATTGCTATAGTAGACAACACACTAAACGAGATGAATATAACAGGCGGGTTAATCTGCCTAAACCCAGAGTTGGTTGATGTGGATACAACCCTTGAAAATATTCTGCTCCATGTATCATTAAGCCCGGTACTGGATAGTGGTGACTGTCAGGCTGCCGAGCTTCTATTATTACAAGCCTGTTTAAATGGTTTAGCAATAGCCCGGGTAAGCTTGTGGTGTTTTGATGACGAACGCAATGTCATTACCCGAGAGCAACTACTGGACGGGGATTTACCATTAAGCACTGAAAAGGCTACTTTCCATCGTCGCGACCTACCGGCTTACTTCAGTGCGCTTGATCATCAGCGGGTGATCCGCGTTATCGATGCCTGCAACCATCCCGCTACTGCAGAGTTTACCGAAAGCTATCTTATACCGGCTGACATTGTGTCGATGTTGGATGTCCCTATCCGCTTTGCTGGCGAAATGATCGGCATTATTTGTTGTGAACAAAAACACAAAATAAAAAGATGGACGGATGACGAAACGCATTTTGTAGCAGCCCTGGCCGATTTATATGGCAGGGCATTGACTGCCAGTCAGAAAAAACAATATCAGCAACAACTGGAACAGTTAAATCAGCAGCTCGAACGCCGGGTGGTTGAACGCACTGAACAACTGGAAAGGCATATTGCTGAGTTGCAGCAAACTCAGGCCCAATTGGTTGAATCTGAAAAAATGGCTTCTTTAGGTGCATTAGTCGCGGGTGTAGCGCATGAAGTGAACACGCCGCTGGGAATAGCTATTACTGCGAATTCTCACTGCATTGAACTTACTGATAGATTACATAAACTGCTGACAAGCAACAGCTTAAGTCGAAGTAAACTGGAAACGACCATCAAGGCGTTACATGACAGTCATGGGGTGATAGAACGGACACTAAACCGCTCTGCTGAACTGGTGATAAATTTTAAAAAACCGCAGTCGATCAATCAAGCTATGATATTCAAACTATTAACCTGGCAGAGTATATACATACGCTGGTATCAACCCTGAAACCCTACACCAAAGCCTACAATGTTAGTCATGTAATTCAATGTGACCACCCCGTGCGTATCACAACCTATCCCGGCGCCATTGCTCAGGTTGTTACCAACCTGGTAATTAACGCCTGTATTCATGCTTTTGAACAACGCCACAGTGGCAACCAGATCGTTTTTTCAATCGATAAAAACCTGAAAAATGGTGTTGAACTGACGGTGCGTGACAGTGGCAAGGGCATTGAAAAAGCTGAGCAAAAACGTATCTTTGAGCCTTTTTATACCACGAAAAGAAGTAACGGCGGCAGTGGTTTGGGATTGGCTATTGTGTATAATTTAGTGGCAAGTACCTTGGGAGGAGCTATTAGCGTAGATTCTACAGTGGGTGTCGGAACCAGTTTCCGGTTAACTTTACCTGCTGTCTGCCCCGCGGCGAGACCACAAAAATAAGCAGCGAAGCAAACCGATATGTACAAGCGACACAAGCATAGACTGCTAGTTGGCTGCGCAGACGATTACTGACAATTGAAATGGCGGAGCGGACGGGACTCGAACCCGCGACCCCCGGCGTGACAGGCCGGTATTCTAACCGACTGAACTACCGCTCCGCGCTGAAGTGAGCTTGCGCTCTGATGGTAACTAACTGAAATGGCGGAGCGGACGGGACTCGAACCCGCGACCCCCGGCGTGACAGGCCGGTATTCTAAC
Source organism: Arsukibacterium sp. UBA5043 (assembly GCA_002415085.1). GTDB lineage: Bacteria > Pseudomonadota > Gammaproteobacteria > Enterobacterales > Alteromonadaceae > Alishewanella. The sequence continues at coordinate 514,360 of DIBV01000017.1, forward strand.
CGACTGAACTACCGCTCCGGAATCAGAAAGCGTTTTGCTGCTATGGCGGAGCGGACGGGACTCGAACCCGCGACCCCCGGCGTGACAGGCCGGTATTCTAACCGACTGAACTACCGCTCCGAAGAAGCAACAAAATTGGCGGAGCGGACGGGACTCGAACCCGCGACCCCCGGCGTGACAGGCCGGTATTCTAACCGACTGAACTACCGCTCCGCGCTAATTACACCAGACAATTTCATTTGGGTATCGTCTGGTGCGGCGGGAATGATACGGATAAGGCCAAAGCCCGTCAACTCCTTTTTCGTTGCTTTTGGCTATTCCTTAATCATCCGGTAGGGAAAGATCCAGAATATCATCCAGATCGTTGTTTTTTTGTGCTTTTGTCGGCGAAGTTACTATTTTGCTGCTGTTGCCCGCTGCTTTAGCTGGCTTAGGCTGCTTCGTTGTATTGGCTGACGGCTTACGCCAGAATAACAACGTCGCAGGCTTTTTACCGCTCATAATGAACCAGATAACCAGGCTACCGGCAATGATAATAAATAAATTAATGCCAATGACCATAGCCCAGGGAAACTCAGGTACGGGCTCAATATCTTCTACCTGATGTTCAGCAATCAGGTGTTCGGGCAACTGCTCCAGCTCAGGGGCTGCGAAGGTTTGTTGATTTACTACAAAGCTCAGTTCCGGCATCGTTAACATAAACTCCCGGCCACTTTGCCAGTTACCAAATACCGCGGTTTCCAGAATGTAACTACCAAACCCCTTATTCACTACTTCCAATGCCGCATCCGGATTATCTTGCGCGTTCAGGGCAAACGGGTCAATACTGCCATCAGGATAACGGATCCGACCCTGGATCAATAAGCTGTCTGCGACCACTCCTGGCTCAGTCAGTTGAAAAATAACCTGATGATTTTCGATATCCGTTGCCCCTAGCACGACCTTGGGATTTATTGGTGCGGGTTTTAAAATAACAGGCTCTTGCTCCAGTTCGCGGGTATACAGTTCTGTGCGAACAATGTATTTCGGAGTCCACTGCCCTGCAACAAAATCCAGTTTAAATTCGCCGGTAAATATGCCATCGCGTGAGCGCTCATCAAAGCCCCGGCCATCGTCACGAAACGTTGCTACCTGAATAATACCGCGACCAAAATTGTCATATTCAGCGTTGTTAGTACTGATAAAAATAACTTCCAAGGTTAGCACTTCCCTGAATTCCCGGGCATTAATTGCTGCGCCGCCATGTCGAATCCGCGCGGTCACTTTCACCGTTTCTCCCACCATTAAATTATCGGGTAACGGATCAACTTCCAGCTTAATATCGGTAAGCACCATTACACGGCTTTCAGGCAAGATCCGGCCAATGGCCTGCCATGGGCCTGGCATCGGATTGTCAATTTCAATTAAGTCGTAGGTAGCGGCATCATGCCAGCGCACCTTATTTTCTTGTGCAGTATTAAAATGTAATTTGCTGCCATCCGGTCTGACCAATACCACGGACGCGCTGCCCGGGCGACGAAACATCAGCAAGGTTATAGTTTCTACTTCACTATCAATCCGAAAACGATTTTCAAAAAAAGGGATCTGGTTTTTGGTAGGTAAATCGTCGAGCAGGGCGAAACCTTCTGGTTCCGTACTTACGGCTTCGGCGTTTGCCTGCGCTTGTGTCAGCGGCGGTTCGGCTTGCACGGCTAAATCCTGGCGAGCAGGTGTCAGGGTGGGCCAAAGCAATACCAGCACCAGCAAACACCACCATTGTCCCTTTAGTTGCGCCACAAGCAACTTCCTCCTTTCTTCTGAACTAAATCAAGCCGCGTTTCATGTGCTTGCAGTTCATCGGCAGATGCTTTAATCACCTTTAACTTACTGTTACGAATAATAACTGACTGACCGCTATCACCCTGCTCTGCCTGATCTTGCTCTGCTGCCAGATTTAAGCTGACCTGGCCACCCGTCATCAGCAGGTATACATCGGCCAGGATCTCGGCATCGAGCAAAGCGCCATGTAAGGTTCGATGGCTGTTGTTGATATCGTAACGCCGGCACAGTGCATCCAGGTTGTTTTTCTGGCCGGGATGCAGCTCCCGCGCCAGTTTCAGGGTGTCGAGTACGGCACAGTATTCATTTACCGGAGGCAATGCTGGACGCAACCGGGCAAATTCATGATCAATAAAACCTACGTCAAACGCTGCATTGTGAATAACCAGTTCAGCACCTTGAATATAATCAAAAAAACTTTTCGCTATCTCCCGAAATTTTGGCTCATCCGCTAAACGCTGGTTAGTAATACCATGCACCGCAATCGCTTCAGCTTCAATTTCCCGCTCCGGGTTAATATAAACATGATAGTTGTTACCAGTAAAACGACGGTTTACCAGCTCTACACAACCAATTTCAATAATACGGTGCCCTTCCCGTGGGTTAATACCTGTGGTTTCGGTATCCAGAATAATTTGTCGCTTTGTCATAACAGATTTCGCTTTTTACTGCATTTAAGTTAGATTATACGCCGTTTTGCTTTGAGGAAAGGCTTTATGCAGAAAAGTGTTGCGATCTATACCGATGGTTCTTGTCTGGGTAACCCGGGACCAGGCGGTTACGGCGCTATTTTGGTGTACAACGAGCATCGCAAAGAACTCAGCGGCGGCTTTCGTCTGACCACTAATAACCGGATGGAATTGCTGGCCGCAATTACTGCACTGGAAAGCTTAAAATCTCCGTGCCAGGTTGATCTGACCACCGATAGCCAATATGTACGGTTGGGTATTATGCAATGGCTGGCTGGATGGAAACGCAATAACTGGAAAACCAGCCAAAAGCAGCCGGTTAAAAATCAGGATTTATGGCAACGTTTAGATGCTGCCGCGGTAAAACATAAGGTAGAGTGGCACTGGGTTAAAGGCCACGCCGGCCACCCGGAAAACGAGCGTTGCGATGTACTTGCCCGTTCAGCGGCTGAAGCGAAACCTAACACTGTTGATGAAGCTTTTGAGCAGAGCCAAAAGTAGTTAGTGACATACTTGCTATTTAACCAGAAACAACTGGCCCAGATTAGTCAACTGCGGCTAGTGCAAGTTCAACTGCTTTAGCTACAACACTCGCTTTGGCCCATCACAGCAACTCGTTCGCGCTTGCGCACTCACTCAGACACTCTGTGATGTCCAAATCGAGGTTCTAGCCGCAGCTGCGCCTCTGGTCAAGCCTTTATTCGCCAGATTTAGTTGTCTTTTCAGTACCGCTATTTGTTGCCAGCATCTTCTCCAGCTCAGCAATAAAGTCTTTATCATCCGGCGCGGTGCGGCTGCCAAAGTGCTTTACCGTTTGTTCATCGGCGCTGACCAGATACTTATTAAAGTTCCATGATGGGGTTTCACCGGTTTTCGAAATTAACGCTTTGAATACCGGGTTAGCGTCGTCACCCTTTACTTTAGTAGTGGTAAACATGGGGAATTTAACGCCGTAAGTCAGGTAACAGACTTCAGCCGTTTTTTCGGCATCATCATATTCTTGCTTAAAGCTGTCAGATGGAAAACCCAACACCACCAGGCCTTTGTCCTGATACTTCTGATACAACGCTTCCAGCCCTTCAAACTGCTTGGTAAAGCCACATTTGCTGGCAGTGTTGACCACTAACACGGTTTTACCCTGATACTGCTGACATAAATCGACCGTCTCCCGGGTATTAAGTTGTTGCATAGCATGGCTTAAAATTTCACCACACTGATTTGCCATTACTGGTAGGGCTGTTAACGAACCGGCCAACGCCGCAGCACTTATCCATTTTTTCATTTTACCTCTCCCGTTACATGATTAGTATTAAGCTAAACTACTACGTAAGTTTAGCTTAAACCGATCTCCCTACCTGCGACAGCATTTGTTTAAAAACGATATGTCAGCTTTAAGCGCAATGTTCTGGGCTCTAACGGATGCGAATGCCGGTCTTCCAGGCCTGCAGCAGGTTCACCCTGCAAGCGCGAGCTGTAAAAGTAGTCAATGTCGTTATCGTTGCTATCAAGCAAATTTAATACATCAACGCCAAACTGCCACTGCTGCCAGGCGAATTGGTAACCAGCGTTGAGCACGGTTGTTGCGGCAGAACGTTGCACATTAAAAATCTCCAGCGTCCGTTTACCAAAATGGCGTAACCGTAAACTGGCTTGCCAGGGACGATCGGCTTTGTAGATCAGTCCCATGCTGGCAACCAGTGGCAGTGAACCATCAACATAATTGCCTGCTCCCTCTTCAGTACCGGTAAAACGAGAACGGGTTACTGCCAGCTCCGCATCCAGGCTCCAGTTGCTGCCAAGCCAGTAATACGCTGCCAATTCCACGCCATAACGTTTGCTGCCACGATTGGGCTCATTGGTACCGGCATCGCCGACGTACAGCAGTTCTGAATCAAGCTCAAGATACCAGATTGCCATTGACGCATTAAAAGCGGTGTAATCGAAGAAACGTAAGCCAAGTTCAGCACCATCAGCTTTAACCAGCAAATCGACCGGCTCTACCGTTGCTAGCGTCAGAGGATCAGCCAGCGTAGTTGCGCCCCGGGCATCATTCGAATGAAACCCCTGGCCGGCATTAAAGTAAGCCTGCCAGTTTGGCGCAAACTGATAACTAATACCTGCTTTGAGGGTCACAATATCATCTGATGCCTCGCCGGAATTGGCCGCAGTTAGCGCACTGTCAACTGACGCATCCATATAGTCGTAACGCACGCCAAAATGGGCGGTCCAATCAGCATTTAGCTGAATATCTGACTGGCTGAATACCCCGACAGAGCCTTGCTGTACCTTATCGCTGCGCACGGTACTTAACCGCTGGCGGGAGCGGGTGTTATACAAGCCTACTTCGCCAATATCGTCATAACGCAACTGCACACCAACAACATGCTCGACTGCAAACTGGCCAACCCGGTGGTGCCAGTGATGGCTTAATTTACCGCCGACAACCTGGCGCTTATCAACTTGTTCAAACTGATCACCATTGACCGGATCGGTTAAAAAATAGGTAAAGTTAGACCACAAATCCAATTCAGAATCAATCAGATAAGCACTCGCCTGCCAGGCATCGCTATACCAGTTTGCTGACACGCTGTAACGGCTGCTCTGGCCTCCGACAGTGGTATCAAGTGAACCCAGCCTGTCGATCTGACCATTTGCCACCGCGCGTGCAGGTATCTGGTCGGCCGCATTCCAGCTATTATCATAGGCCATGGCAGTTACTGATAACTGGCCACTGCTCAGTGGCTGGCTGTAGCGCGCCATACCGTTTAATTTCTTAACATCTTCATTAATATCAGTCCAGTGGCCATCATAGTGCTGCAACTCGCCCGCCAACAGTAAATTACCGTTGCCCTGCTTACTGCTGCCCTTTGCCATCAATCGCCGGTAATTGTCCTGGCCAATAGCCATCGAAATATCAGTTGAGGTACGATTTTGAATACTGAACCGGGCAGAACCCGCAGCGGAAAAGTCACCATCATTCGCCTGATAAGTACCTTTTTGATACTCAATCTGGCTAATCAACTCAGGTATAATAAAACTTAGGTCACTATAGCCCTGGCCGTGGCCATGGCTTCGCATATTTATTGGCATACCGTCGACACTGGTGCTGAAATCAGTACCATGGTCCAGATTAAACCCTCGTAAAAAATACTGGTTTGCTTTGCCACTGCCGCTATGCTGGGTAACCACCATACCGGGAATAAACTCCAGCACTTCACCCGTGCGCAGCAATGGTCTGTCACTTATCTCTGCGTTGCCAATTATGCCTTCAGACGCCGAGCTAGCCTGGCCTAGCAAGTCAGTTTGCCGGCCTTTAATGGTAATTTGTTCCATCATATGGGCGGATAGCGGATCTGCTGCCAGCCGCGCTGATACGCTGCTTAATGCAATAGCACTGAACAGCAGACAATATCGAGAGTTCTTCATAAGTAATCCGGCATAGTGTAAGTCAATTAACTGGATATGTGTCAGCGTCTGCTGTCAGCACCTGATTAGATGCCGTTGCGGGCACTTGCCAGGACAACAGCAGTTTATGGCTGGGTTCACTGGCAAATAATGCCCGGTATGTCAGTTGCCAATTGCTACTACTGTTACAACTCACTGTGATGGGCAATACCACATAAAGATCGCGCTTAATTTGCTGCAATTGCCAGTCGGCGGCTACAGCGGGGGTGATTTTGCAAGGCGTACCCGCACTTTTAAACGCAACCTGCTCGGTTAAATAGCGATTAAGGACAGGTGCACTGTCCATAACCTGCTGCCAGGAGACCTGATGGCTATTTTCAGCGGAGATTAACCGGGCTTGCGCCAGATCATGCAGCGCAACTTTCCAGAGCAGGATAGGCTGATCATTGCTGAGTTTGACATCCATATAGGCTGTACTGAACTTATGCGCCAGGGCTGCTGGAGCCACTGAAGCAACGGCGATAAAACAGCAGACCAGTTTAAAATTACGGTTCATAACGTTTTCCTTTTCTGCTGGCGTAGTGCCGCCTTACTTTGCTGGAGCAACATTAAATCGTCAGGTTCTTTGGCAGATAAATAGTTAAGTTCCGCCCAATGCAATGCTGCTTCAGCGTCAGGGTTCACTTTTAAGTAATAATGGGCAATATCTGCTGCATGATCAGTATCACCACGTGCTAGCCTGAGTTTTACGCTTTGCGCCAGCTCAGTGCTGATAATCGTACCTTTATTGAGGTTTTGTTCAGCTGCCGCCAGTCGCACCAGCAAACTATCAGCCAATGCCAGCTGCTGATGTTTCGGCATTAGCTGCTGATAGACCAGCTCATCGTCTGCCAGAGCCAGGCTTAAATCCGCCCACTTCAGCCATAAGCTGGTAGGAGCCTGAGCCAACACGGGATTCAGCCAGTCTCTGGCCTGTGCCAATTGCCCGGTTTGTTCGGCTTGTTCAGCCAGAATACCGCGCAGCCATAACTCGATCGTTATCGGAAGACTCTGCTGGCGTTGATACAGGGTCTGTAAGGCAGTATAGCTTTGTTGCCAATTGCCTTTACGCCCGGCCACTTCATAGCTACACACGGAAAATAAAAATAAGTCTTGCTGCCACAATCTGGCACAGGCGTCCTGAGCTGCCTGATGTTGTGCAGTTGCCAGATAAATACGTGCTGCCATCAGGCTGGCGGTTAAATGATGGGGTTGCAGCTTAAAAACCTGTTCCAGCCGGGCTAAAGCCGCGTCAAACTGATGCTGTTGTTGCTTAAGGTCAGCAGCGAGCAGCTGGTATTCAATGTTAGCGTGGTTAGCGACACTTACTTTACTAAGCCAGTACTCAGCTTCATGAAACCAGCTGTCGTAACCTGGCTGACGCGCACCTTGTAAATACAACGCCGTTAGCGTCAACAAATCGTTATCTGCTGGTTGTTTGCTAACCCGTTGCATTATTGCCGCCATCTCTTCAGTTAATGGCAGTGCGGATCCAATGACCAGCGTCTCGCTTGCGGCCGGTTTATAACTATCGGCATAGGACGCAGAAATAAGTGCAAAAAAAAGTAATAATATAAAGTATTTCATCGACTTGACCTGATAGAAAACGGGGCGACATTCGCCCCGTTTTAGTTACGACTAAAGGCCCTGTAGCAGATCGGTATAATCTGCTTCAGCCATGGCATCAGCAGTAAACTCCCGACCATTCACCGATAATGGTGTATCAGTTGCATCTTGATTAAACGCCTCGCGGCTATAATTTAAAAAGGATACCACTGCCACCTGAACATCAATAGAAACCGTCGCCTCTACCACATTTTCACCGTCAGTAATTGCCACAGCAAAGCTGTCATTGCCGGTAAATTCACTGCCGGGGGTATAAACAAACTGCCCATCGCTTTGCACATTGACCATACCGCTTTCCGCAGCCATGACCAGGGTATAGCGTAGCCGGTCATTTTCCGGGTCCGAAGCCTGTAATTTATCACTGATCGCCTCATCGGTTTCAGTGACAAAGCTGGTACTAATCAACTGAGGTGCTTCATTTGGCTTATCGCTACTGTTGCAGGCCGCAAGCCCGGCAATAGTTACCAGCAGCAGCGCCGTTTTTAATGCTAAGTTGTTCATCACAACCTCCTTAGTTAGGTGAGCCTGCCAGCGGCGTTAGTAAATAAGGGAACTCGCTGTTCAGCATAGAAGCATTTATCGGTGCACCATCGGTGAATGACACATCCCCCACTGGCGCATCTTCCGGCATACAATATCCCAGATTAGTTGGCGTACCGTTTACAGGAATATCATGACAAAGCGCACCCATCACTACCCGTAACGCAATATCAACCACGTCATCACCGGGACGACGACCATTTGGAAAGCCAGCTAAATCGTTACCTGCCACGCCAAAAGCAGACTGCATAGCGGCAGGCTTTGCCGGAATAGCCGTATTTAAACGCAACATTTCAGACGGCGTTACGGTAGCTAATTGATTAACGCCCTCTACCCCGGTTAAAAATGCATTAACTAAATCCAAACGCGGAAAGTTAGTTGGTGCTAAATCTTGAATGTCGGTTCCCAGCGTGGCATTTACTGCATCTTTAAAAAGAATGTTCAGTAACGCGGGCAAACTTGGATGCGTCACATAGTCGGCGAACTGACCATCGTCAGCAGGTTTGCTGCTATTAAATTTATCTTTATCAGCCAAACCAATAACCAACTCATTGACCAGCGGGTTACTTAACCTGGATACCTGGACCAGGGCTCCACCATTAACATCGGGTTTAGCAAAGGTGGCATTGGGGTTTAAAATCCGCGCCTGCGGCAAGCTGGCGGTAGTCCAGGCACCTACTACGCCATTGCCACTGCCGGTAATACATGCAGTAGGTACTTCAATTGCCAACGAGGTTACGTTTTTGTCTACCAGATCATCATTGCTATTGCTTTGGGTAATGCCACCCGGGAATCCGCCACCATCGCCAGCACCTGGCGCGCTATCACCCTCTACCGGAACGTAATTCACTAAGTCGAATGTTTCACCCAGATTTACAACGAACGGATCTTTACGCTGGCCGACAAATATCCGGCTCATCGCATCGCAACCTGGCATCGCAACATCGTAGACATATTGGTCAGCATAAGCCTGGTAAGCGGCACTGCTGGTAAAAGTTTTATTACCTACATGGTCATAAGGTTTAGTAAATTGCATAGCGCCGTCGGCAGGCATCAAGTTGCTAACGTCGGCCCCATTGACCAGTTCAACACTGTAGTTTTCGATAAAATTAAGCGCGGCACTGCTGTCACTGCTGATCGCGCCGACGTTTTTCAGTGGTACTCCCACCATTCGCTGATTGTCATCTGGACCTATGGCCAGTTGCACACCTTTGCCTTCATTTACCAGACTTTGGCTAAAGCGAAAATTAAAGCTTAAGTCAGGCATGGCATCGCCGTCGTTGTCGATATGGATGCTGTATACGGCAGCTGGGTCTAATGCGAAGTAGTTAGGGCCACCGTACGCATCCTGCAATGGAATATAGTTAGCAATCAGCGTGACATAGCCTTCCCGGCCGGTTTCGTAACTGTTAAAAACGTAGAAGTCTGTGGCGTCTACCGTTGGTGAACGCGTAATACTCGGTGCTTCACGATGACTTGATGCCTGCACTTCAGTAACGAAAATTGCGGCACTTAAGGCTGATGTAACCGCTAAAAATAAGATTGAACGTTGCATAACATGGATCCTTTTTGATTTAAGTTGCCACCAAGTAACGACTGACTTGCGCTACTGGATGCAGCTAAATAAAAAATAAAAAATAAAAAAACCGCCGCAGCGGTTTTTTATAAAGAACAGGCGTGCCAGGTTTATATGGTGATAATTTCTGCGGTAAATAACACCGGCCCGGTAGGCTGGCCGGTAGGTGAGCCGCCTAACGGTTCGAAACTTACCGCCAGGGCGGCAATATCAATCCCCTGAGCAGCAACAGGCCACTGCACTACGCTTTCGCCTTGCTGTGGTAACAAACCAAGCGATATCGGTGGCTGGCCATCGGCAGGCAACATCCACAACTGATAGTCATTGTCAGCAGCGGCCGTAACGGCTTTAGTTGCTTTTAAAACCAGCTGCTGCTCTTGCTTAGACACTAACCATAATGCTTTTGCTTCAGCGGTCTGAATAATGGCCACTTCGGTTTGTACCGGCGCTGTCAGCATAGGTTGTAACAATACTACTGCCAGTAGCAAACTAGCGGCTGTTGCCAGGCTAAGCCAGAACGGGCGAACACTACGACTTACCGCAGGCTCAGGTGCTAACCACCCTAAGCGGCGCTGAATTTTTTGCCAGATCTCACTTCTCGGTGCAGTAGCCGGTAACGAGGCAGCCAGAGGATTTAGGTGCTGCTCCCAGCGCCACACCGCAGTGCGTACCAGGCTGTCCGATGCTATCAGTCGCTGAAATCGCAATCTGGCGCGGCCATGCATGCCACCCAATACGTAATTTACCGCCAGGGCATCCAGTCTTTGTTGTTGTTGATAATTCATCCTTCAAGACACCTCTTCAATTGGGTTAAACCACGGCGGATCCAACTTTTGACGGTTCCCAATGGTGAGCCGGTATGCTCGGTAATTTCATGATGGCTCAGGCCATTTAAATAAGCCAACTGGATCGATTGGCGTTGCTCGGGTACCAATGCCTCCATACAATCGTCTAACTTAACCTTTTCCCTGGTTAAGCCCAGCACCTCCCCCGGCTTTATGTCTGCCACCAAATCCTCCGTAACATCAAGATGCTCTGCTTTAATCCGGCGCGATTTCAGCAGATCCAGCGCCCGATAGCGGGTTATACTAATCATCCAGGTCATCACGGTGCCTTTTTCCGCATGATAATCTGCTGCGTTGTGCCAGATCCGGACAAACGCATCCTGTAAAACATCTTCCGCCCAATCATGGCGACGCAGCAGATGCAGGGATACTGAAAATAATTTACCAGAACTGGCCTGATACAATTTCTCAAATGCCGACCGATTGCCATTTGCAGTGGCGTACAACCATTCCAGCAGCTGTTGTTGCGATGTTTCCATATCTGATCCTTTGTTATTTTTTTACAAGCTACGACTCGAGTCGCCAATCAGATGCACCCACACATCTATTTTTACAATCCAACATTATTTTTCAAAAACAGTAATAAAAGCCAAACCGTGCGCTATCATCCGCTTCCATTTTTGCTCAGGCCCATTATGCTTAGCACACTATCAATAAATCACCCTGTTAATTAACTGAGTATCCGATGCGAATTTGTTTTCTAATGTATCCTTGGGAAAAAGTAATGCCCGACGGTGACAGCACCATCAGGATGATCCATGAGGCGGTAAGTCGTGGCCACAGTGTCGCAATCACTCATGCCAACAACCTGACGGTGCGCGACAGTATTGCTCAGGCATTTTGCAAAGTGGTGGTAAAAGGTCAGAAAATTTCCAGCAATATTGCCAGCTTTTATCAGAAGGTAGAATTTAACCAGCAGAAATTACCCCTGGCTGCCTTTGACGCTATTTTTATCCGGCTAAACCCGCCATTGGACCCCATTGTACTGAACTTTCTGGACTCAGTGCGTGAAGACACTTTTATAATGAATGATTTGGATGGCATTCGCATAGCTAATAACAAAATGTATACCGCATCCTTGCATGACCCGGCCAATGAGTTTATTCCCATCACCCACGTTTCTAAAAATAAAGATTACCTGGCCCGGGTATTAGCGGAATCGGCCAATGACAAAATGATTTTAAAGCCACTTAATGGTTACGGTGGCAAAGGTGTCATTGTCATGGAGAAGTCGGCCGTACAAAGTGCCCGCTCCCTGCTGGATTTTTATATTGGTGATGGTGAGAGAGGCAACTATGTCATTTTGCAAGAATACGTAGAAGGCGCAGAGCAAGGTGATATTCGGATATTAATGCTCAATGGTAAACCCATTGGCGCCATGCGCCGCATTCCGCCGCCTGATGATGTGCGCTCGAATGTGCATGCCGGTGGCACAGTGCTAAAACATCAACTTACTGAACAAGAGAAAAAACTTTGTGCACATATCGGCCCCCGCTTAGCAAGAGACGGTTTATTTTTTGCCGGTATCGACGTTATTAACGGCAAGCTAATTGAAGTTAATGTGATGAGCCCCGGTGGGATTGCCCGGATTAACCGGCTTAATAAAGTAAGGCTTCAAGAAAAGGTTATTGATTTTATTGAGAATATCATCGAAAACAAACAAGGGGTCTCGCCACGTAAACAGGTATTTCAGCCTTTGTTGGCAGCCGCTGAATTACAGATTGATCTTGAGTAAAAAAAATTTATCGTTAGTTGCAAAATAATTCACTGTTGTATCAGCCAGAATAACGGTAAATAGGCAAAAAAAACGGAGGTGTTGTCTATGTTGTTAGCGGTTGAACCACAAGTAGAAGAAGACGATATTGCCACTGACATTGAGCTACGCAAAGAAGTCAGCAAAGACAGTAAAGCAAAGCAAAAATATGAAGCGCGCCGGCGTATCGATGATTTGATGGAGCAAAAGCGGCTACGCCAGCTGCTAGATGACTGGGAGCTGGATGACTAACGAATTCCGCTGCCAATAGTGTTAACAAACCCGGGGTAAGACAAGTTCAACCCTCCGGGTTTGCGTCCCTGATTTTAAAATTGGTAATTGAATCCGCTACGTCGACACGTTATGCCAAACCGTATTGGTTTCCTTGATAATAATACAGTGGTGCAACGAAGCTGCTCATCAATGTTCCGGCCAATAATTTACTGTGGTTATTTTATGTTTTGTCACTACTGACGATCGTCAACTGCTACAATAACACCCTTAGCGTATTTAATATTTCGGTTTCCGTCTGAACCTCTATGCCGCAACTTATTCGCAAACAACGTCGTCTTCTCATTATTGTTACGATACTGGTATTCCTGCTGAGCCTGCTGGTCAGCATCAGTCTGGTCAATTATCTTGCTGAACAACGGCAACTGCAGCAACACCGCCAGGTCAGCGCCAGCGCCAACGCGTTCGCCTATTCACTACAGCAAGAGCTTAACCGACAACTTAGTGCCGCCAGCGCAATGGCTGCATTTGTCAGGCAACAAGAAGGTGACGTCAGTCAGTTTAACCAGTTTGCTAAAATGCTGTTCCGTTACTATCCAAATGTAACTGCCTTGGCGTTAGCGCCAGCTGGTATCGTTGAAGCGGTTTATCCACTAACCGGTAACCGCGAGTTACTGGGTTATCAGATCACGACTGATCCAAAACAGGCCAGTGCAGCAAACGCCAGCCTGAACAGCGATATAATTCATGTGACCGGCCCTTATCAGCTGAGGCAAGGTGGTGAGGGTATTATTGGCCGACTGGCGGTATATCTTGATCCGCCAGAGCAAGCTTGGTGGGGACTGGTCAATGTCACGCTGCGCCTGGCCGATCTGAAAAGCCTTGAGCGGTTGGATAACTTACAGCAACAAGGAATACATTATCAGCTGGCTCGATTAGAACAAGACAGTGATATCGTTTACCCCATCCGTCAGTCGAGCTCAGATAAATTAACTGATCCCGTGGTGCAAATTATTAAGTTAGGCGATACAAGCTGGCAGTTGCAGCTGGCGCCAGAAAAAGGCTGGGGAGACAAGTATACCGACTATCGGCAGCGACTTCTGGCATTGCTGTTTAGCGCTATGCTGGCCGTTTTAATCGCCCAGCTCATTCAGACCAGAATGCACAAGTTCCAACTGGAAAGACTTGTCCGCACGCGCACTGCGGCCCTGCATACTGAGCTGCAGCGCCAAAAATCATTTATTGCTGCGTCCAACAGCGGAAGCTGGGAGTTTTATCAACCGCAAAATCAGTTAACGGGTAGCAGCGAATATTACGCCATGCTTGGCTATAACAAAGCCAACTTTGCCGATAATCTACCTCACAATCTCAGCAGTTGCTGGACTAGCCTGTTGCATCCGGCCGATGCAGCAAAAGCCAGCGCAGCGTTTCATCATTATCTGCAGCATAGTGCTCCAGACAGTACATACGACAATAGCTTTCGAATGCGCCATGCTGATGGTAGCTGGCGCTGGATCTTATCTCGCGGTAAAACTCTGCTCGATGAGCAAGGCCAGAAAACATCACTAAGTGTTGGCATTCACCTGGATATTACTGCTCGCAAAGAAGCAGAATTAAAACTGCAGCTAATGGCAAGATTGTTTGAACAAAGTTCTGAAGGCGTACTGATTACTGATGCGGACCAGAAAATTGTTATGGTAAATCAGGCTTTCAGCAAGATAAGTGGCTATACTGCGGCGGAAGTATTGGGCAAAAACCCGAAAATACTGGCATCCGGACGACAAGATAAAAATTTTTACGAACAGATGTGGCAGGCTATCGCCCAGCAAGGCAGCTGGCAGGGTGAGATCTGGAACCGTCGCAAAAACGGCAGTTCCTATCCGCAATGGCTGTCCATCAGCAGAATTACCGATGATCAGCAAAAGATTAGCCATTATGTGGCACTGTTTAGTGATATAAGTCAGTACAAGAAAGACGAAGCACAGATCAAATTTCTGGCAAACTACGACCCCCTTACTCAGTTACCTAACCGCAGTTTATTGATAGATCGTACCGAACAGGCGTTATTACATGCGCAGCGAAATAACCAGCCACTGGCCATGCTGTTGATGGACTTAGATCGTTTTAAGCAAGTAAACGAGAGCCTGGGCCATGAATCAGGTGATGAGTTACTGGTTCAGGTTGCCCAGCGTTTGCGTAAATTGAGCAGAGCCCAAGATACCCTTAGCCGGCTGGGTGGCGACGAATTTGTATTGGTATTGCCAGACACTGACGCCAACGGCGCAGCCCATTTAGCAGAGCGAATGCTGCCTCTTATTTTACAGCCTTACTACCTGGCGGCGCAGGAGTTGAACCTGTCAATGTCGGTGGGTATTGCCATGTACCCGGAGGATGGAGCGCAATTTCATCAGTTGTATAAACATGCCGATATTGCAATGTACAAATCAAAAGAAAGTGGTCGCAACCGATATTCTTTTTTTACCGCCGATATGCAACAGTTTCACACCCGGAATCTGTTACTGGAAAACGCCCTGCGACGGGCAATTGACCGTAATGAACTCAGCCTTGTTTATCAACCACAATATTCATTACATACCGAGCAACTAATCGGTTTTGAAGCCTTGTTGCGCTGGCATCATGAAGACTTTGGTCAGGTATCTCCTGCCGAGTTTATTCCACTGGCAGAAAGAAATGGTTTAATTATCGCTATCGGTGAGTGGGTTATTATTACCGCCTTACAACAACTGGCTTATTGGCACAGTATGGGGTCTCATCAATTAAATATGGCAATAAACTTATCCAGTATTCAATTTCGTCAGGAAACCTTGCAACAGTTCGTTAATAACGCGATTGAGTTCAGTGGGGTACCGGCGACTAATGTTGAACTGGAAATTACCGAAAGTGCTATGGCCGAGCAACCAGAAAAAGCCATCGCGCTTATCGCAGAGCTTAAAGCCAGCGGTCTGCATATCGCTATCGACGATTTTGGTACCGGATACTCTTCGCTGAGTTATCTTAAACGCTTTGCATTGAACAAACTTAAAATAGATCAGTCATTTGTCCGCGACTTGCTCAGTGACAAACAAGATAAAGCTATCGTCAGCGCCATTATCAATATGGCTGATAATCTGGGGTTAAAAACCATTGCAGAGGGCGTGGAAACTGAAGCTCAGCGCGACTTATTAAAACAACTGGGTTGTGATGAAATACAAGGCTACTACTATAGCAAACCCTTGTCTGCCGAAGATGCGACCATGTTTATTAAGCAGCAGAAATAAAAAACGTTGTTAGGGTCATTATTGCCAAACCCTGCAAAAACAAAAAAGGTGCTTAAGCACCTTTTTTACCAGTATATATTTAGCGCTTAGTAGCGCGCTAAAAACTCGGCACGGGTTCGGCCGTCGTCTTTAAAAATGCCACCGAGCGCCGTGGTCTGGGTTTTTGAGTTCATATCCATTACTCCCCGTGATTTGACACAATAATGTACGGCATCCATGGTTACCGCCACATCCTTAGTTTGCAACAGGGTTTGTAATGCCAGCAAAATTTGCTGGGTAAGCCGCTCCTGCACCTGTGGGCGCTGAGCAAAAAACCTGACAATCCGGTTTATCTTAGACAAACCAATGATTCTACCCTGCGGAATATAAGCCACAGTAGCACTGCCATCGATAGTCACAAAGTGATGCTCGCAGGTGCTGGTAAAACTAATGTCTTTTACCTTAACCATTTCCCGCACCTGCATTTTGTTTTCAATCAGGGCTATTTTCGGGAAGTTTTTATAATTAAGGCCGCCAAACACTTCATCAACATACATTTTGGCTATGCGATGCGGCGTTTCACTTAAGCTGTCATCCGTTAAATCAAGGCCAAGTGTACTGACAACTTCAGTCATTAACTGGGAGATCTTCCGATACTTCTCATCCCTGGACAGGCCATTGTCCAGCATTGGGGTTTCTAGCCCATGAGCTTCAAGCGCACTGCGCACTAAAACGGCTTCTTCTGACAACATACTTTAAATCCAACTAAGCGTTATGTGATGCTTTTACGGCAAAACAAAAACATTAGTTTAGTAATTAACTCAACTTTCTACTAAATAGCCACAAAATACCGACTGCCACAATGTAGTAGCTAAAAATTACTGTACCCGGGCCAGTGATTCCAGCAGCTCACGTGGCTCTACTTCCGGACCGTTCAACGACTCGTCCCAGTTTGTGCCAATTAATACGCCATCGTCGTACATTTCTTTTAACCAGCCATCGCAAAATACATCCAGCGGAATTGCTTCTGGTTTATAGCCTGCCCACTCATCTGAACAATGCGCCTGGGCGTCCGCTTTGTTAGACCAAAAGGGCATTACGTCGGTTTCTTCAAACTCGACAGACTCTACTACCAGCAAATCTTCGCCATCTGCCAGGGTCCAGACGATGCCATTAGTTTTAGCTTCTTCAACAAATTTTTGGTAACTCGGATCGTGTTCAAACTCGGCCATAACATACCTGCATTTCGGTGGCTAATAATGACTGCTATTAGAACAGATTTAGCGGGTAAAAAGCCATCATTATCGTTCTGTCAGTCAGTGGCTTTCCCTGATGGCTTAAAATAACGTACAATTTGCGCCATCATCAATAACTGGTTGTAATAGCACTATGGCGCAATATATTTACTCAATGCATCGGGTGTCAAAAGTTGTCCCGCCGAAAAAGACCATTTTAAAAGATATCTCGTTGTCGTTTTTCCCCGGCGCTAAAATTGGCGTATTGGGTTTAAACGGCGCTGGTAAATCAACCCTGCTGCGGATTATGGCTGGGGTTGATACCGAATTTGAAGGCGAAGCCCGGCCGCTGGCTGGCACCAAAATTGGATATTTACCGCAAGAGCCGGTGCTGGATACCAGTAAAACCGTGCGGCAGATTGTCGAAGAAGCGGTCGCCGATGTAAAAGAAGCATTTAGCCGGCTCGATCAGGTTTATGCCGCATATGCTGAGGAAAACGCTGACTTTGATGCCCTTGCCCGCGAGCAAGGCGAACTGGAAGCGCTCATTCAGGCCAAAGATGGTCATAATCTGGAAAATACGCTGGAGCGTGCTGCTGATGCACTTCGCTTGCCGCCATGGGAAGCAAATATAGGCCATTTATCAGGCGGTGAACGGCGCCGGGTTGCTATTTGCCGGCTGCTGCTGGAACGGCCCGATATGTTGCTGCTGGATGAGCCGACCAACCACCTGGATGCTGAGTCCGTCGCCTGGTTAGAGCGCTTCCTGCACGACTACCCTGGCACCGTGGTCGCGATTACCCACGACCGTTACTTCCTTGATAATGTCGCCGGCTGGATTTTAGAGCTGGACCGTGGCTATGGTATTCCTTGGGAAGGCAACTATTCGTCCTGGCTGGAACAAAAGGATGCTCGCTTACAACAGGAAGAAAAAACTGAAAATGCCCGCCAGCGCTCCATTAAACAGGAACTGGAGTGGGTACGCACTAACCCTAAGGGTCGCCACGCTAAAAGCAAGGCGCGGATGGCACGCTTTGAAGCGCTGCAAAGCCAGGACTTCCAAAAGCGTAACGAAACTAACGAGCTGTTTATTCCGCCAGGGCCGCGTCTGGGTGACAAGGTACTGGAGGTTAACCACCTGCGTAAATCTTTTGCCGACCGTTTGCTGATAAATGACCTGAGTTTCAGTGTGCCAAAAGGCGCAATTGTTGGCATTATTGGCCCGAACGGTGCCGGTAAATCAACGCTGTTTAAAATGATCACCGGCAGCGAACAGCCCGATAGCGGCACTATTGAGATTGGCGATACTGTGCAGGTGGCCAGCGTTGATCAGTTCCGCGATAGCATGAACCCGAAAAATACGGTATGGCAGGAAATTTCAAATGGCCAGGATATGCTGCAGATTGGTAGTTTCCAAATCCCCAGCCGGGCTTATGTGGGTCGTTTTAACTTTAAAGGCAACGACCAGCAGAAATTTATTGGCGAGCTTTCAGGTGGTGAGCGCAACCGGGTGCATTTAGCTGCACTGTTAAAAGCAGGTGGTAACATGTTGCTGCTGGATGAACCGACCAATGACCTGGACGTGGAAACACTGCGGGCGCTGGAAAATGCCCTACTCGACTTCCCGGGTTGTGCTATGGTGATTTCGCACGACCGTTGGTTTCTGGACCGGATAGCTACCCATATTCTGGATTACCGTGACGAAGGCCAGGTAAATTTCTTCGAGGGTAACTACTCTGATTACGAAGGTTGGCTAAAAGCCACTTATGGCGCCGCAGCACTGGAACCTCACCGGATAAAATACAAAAAAATATAGTGGATACATCAGCAAACAGGACAGCAGCGTTGTCGTTTAATCCGCATTTAATAAAGCGCGGTTGTCCTGATGCTATAACTCTCTTTAAATTACTAATTACGGGCTACATTATGAAAGCGGGAACTCTTTGGCTGAAACCAGTTAAATTACTGGCCGTTGCCAGTATCAGTTGGTTAATGGTGGCGTGCTCTGAGCCTGCCACACCTGAAATCGACGGCGAGCAGGCTACAAACTCACCAACGACTGTTGCTACACTGCAGTTTGAGCAGGATAAACACTACCGACTGGTAGAAAATATCGACGCTGAGGATGCCAGGCCACCCTATCTGATAGAGTACTTCTGGTTTGGCTGCCAGCATTGCCAGCGCTTTGAACCGGTACTGGAAAGCATATTATTGCGCCGACCGGAATTAACCCTGGTGCGTAAACATGCCGCGGTCGCCAGGCACTGGCAAACCGATGCCCGGATATTTTATACCTTGCAGCAAATGAACCTGGAGCATTTAACCAAACCCCTGCTTGAGCTATACAGCGAAAAACAGCAACTGACACCAGTAGATTTACAGCAGTTTTTAACCAGCCACCAGGTTGACCAGGCACAATTTTTCGATATTGCAGAAAACAGCGAGCAGGTAGTTGTTAAGCTGCAGCAAAGTGCCAGCGAAATGCAGAATAATGAGATTGGTGGCGTTCCGGCGCTGGTGGTCAACGGTCGTTATTTAATTCTGCCGCATGCTGATATTAACAGCCTGGAAGCCTATCTGGCATTAATCGATCATCTGCTGGCTAAATAACCGCAATCGTGTGGCAGGTCATAAATAGCCGCTGGCAAATGCAGCCATTGCGCTAAATTATGATTGCAACTCTGGCCGGCTGTGATATTGTAACTGATAACTATTATCATCTACATTGAGAGGTTTTATGAAAACGGCTATTAGTTTCAGCACAGCGTTTTTCCTGGCTGCGGTTACCTTTAACAGCATGGCAGACGAGCAACGGCCCGATCATTTTAAAGGACAAAAAGCGGCAAACTTAACCGAAGCAATTGAATTATTCCGCAGCAATAACCAAAAACTGCAGCAACTGATGCAGGGCGAACTGAATGCGGAAGCTATGGTGGAAATTCATCAGCTGACCTACACCCTGGAAAATGCGCTTGAGAAAATTCATAGTGAAACAACGGAATTAAAAGCAGTATTGGAAGACGTCCATCTGGGTTCAGAGAATATGGATTTTGCCAAAGTTAAACAGCAGGCTAAACGCTATCTGGATACCGCGACTACTCTGGTTAAATAACGAACGACTGATCCAAAGTTTCAGGCCCGGTATACTGTTATAAGTTTGTTTTAACCGGAGACGCCAATGACATTCTGGCAGGGTGCAGCATGGTTGATGTGGCTGGTATTATTGTTACGCTTTTTTCCGCGTGACGTCGTTACCAAACTGAAATCGGAAGCAGGCTATCAGCATTTGTGGTTCAGCTCTATCCTGGTCACTACGCTGCTTTGGTCAGTCCAGGCAGGCATTGAGCCGGGGCTTGAGTTGCATTTGCTTGGGGTCACTACGCTGGTGCTATGCCATGGCTGGCGGATAGCCTGGCTAATTGGCAGCGTTGCTGTGGTTTTTCTGGTGGGTGCAGGCAAAATAAATCTGGCTGATGCTGGCGTTATGGCGCTGTTGACCACACTATTGCCGGCGTTATTCAGCTATCTGATCTTTGCCTTGTCTTATCAGTATTTGCCGCGACATTTATTTATCTACATTTTCATTGCCGGTTTTGCCAATGCGGCGCTGACTATCAGCTTTAAAATGCTGCTAACCGCACTGTGGTTTTACTGGCAGGATCTGTACAGCTGGAGCAGTATTTATCAGAATTACCTGCAACTCGTGTTGCTTATCTGGTTCGCAGAAGCGCTGCTCAACGGCATGGCCATTACCCTGATGAGTGTGTATCGCCCGCACTGGCTCAGGACCTTTTATGACAATGAATATTTGTCACCCGACCGCTAAGCCAGTCCATAATATAAAAGGCTGACAGCTGCAAAACGACAAGTCGTTATACTACTCCCTGCTGAATCATGGCATCAGCAACCCGCCTGAAACCTGCTACATTGGCTCCAAGAATTAAGTTCGTGGGCCGGTCAAGCTCAGCAGCCGTATCACGGGTGCGCTGATATATATCCAGCATGATGTCTTTAAGTCTCTCGTCCACCTGTTTAAATGTCCAGCGTTGCATACTGGCGTTTTGAGCCATTTCCAGCTGACTGGTCGCAACGCCGCCCGCATTAGCCGCCTTGCCAGGAGCATAAGCAATTTTTGCTTTAAGAAACAAATCTGCCGCCTCAGCGGTGCAAGGCATATTGGCGCCCTCACACACTGCAATACAACCGTTGTCGAGCAGCGATCTGGCATCGGCCGCATTTAATTCATTTTGGGTGGCGCAGGGAAAGGCCACCTGACCAGCAACCCGCCATACCGCGTTGCCATCATCAGGATAGTTTTCACGGCTGATATATTCAGCATCTGGATTGCGCTTGGCATAATCACTGAGCCTGCCATATTCGATTTCTTTAATTTGTTTTAAGCATTTAATATCGATGCCCTTTTTCTGATAAATAGTGCCATCCGAGTCAGAGCAGGTAATAGGTCTGGCACCTAAATCGATCAGTTTTTCAATGGTATGAATAGCAACATTACCGGAGCCTGACACCAGGCATTCCTTACCCTCCAGACTATCACCATTACCTTCCAGCATATGCTCAGCAAAGTAAACACAGCCATAACCGGTTGCCTCCTTACGCCCCAGTGAGCCGCCCCACAGAATATCTTTGCCTGTTAACACCCCTTCAAATTGATTGGTCAGTTTTTTATATTGACCAAACATATAGCCAAGCTCGCGGGTACCCACCCCAATATCGCCAGCAGGCACATCAGTCCTGGGCCCGATATGCCGATATAGCTCATTCATAAATGCCTGACAAAACCGCATAATTTCACCATCTGACCGCCCTTTCGGGTCAAAGTCCGCACCACCTTTGGCGCCACCCAACGGCAAGCCGGTCAGGGCATTTTTTAATACCTGTTCAAAACCAAGGAACTTTACAATGCTGCTGGTGACACTGGGATGGAACCGCAGACCGCCCTTATAGGGCCCTAAGGCAGAATTAAACTCAATCCGGTATCCCTTATTAACCTGCACCTTACCTTCGTCATCAACCCAGGCCACCCGAAACATGATTTGCCGTTCGGGTTCAACCATCCGCTCAATAATGGAATGCTGGCAAAAGCGGCTGTCTTCATCCAGCACCATCGCCAATGAGTCTAATACTTCTTCCACTGCCTGATAGAATTCGGTTTGAGCCGGACTGCTTTTCTGCAGTTTAACAATCGTATTGTGGGTATAAGACATAACATAAACCTGTTTAGTAAAAACCTGTAGCCTGCTTCAGCCGGACGGCAATCCCGCACTTGTGGGTAGGACTGTCAATTGCCGGAACACACTGGCACAATGGCCGATAATGAAAATTATTTGTGTATTTTAGTTGGTAAACGTTGAAAGTACCTTTTATGGATCACTTAGTTAACTATAGATTGGCTGGTTATAAAAATAGCATGCAACTGGCCGCTCTGGCTAACCGCTCTGCTTTTAGCACGGCTGAACCACCAATACTGTGCCTGCATGGCTGGCAGGATAATGCGGCCAGCTTTATCCCCCTGGCAGCGAGTTTACCGGCGCTGCCACTGCTGGCACTGGATTTCCCCGGCCATGGACATTCTGCTGCGCGCAGCAGCGATGCGCATTATTACTTTTTTGACTGGGTTGAAGATCTGGTGGCACTTTGTCAGCAGCAAGGCTGGCAACAGCTGACCGTAATAGGTCACTCGATGGGAGGGATGGTGGCTACCGCCCTGGCGGCGGCATTTCCTGAGCTGGTGGCACGACTGGTGTTGCTTGATAGCCTGGGCTTTGTTACCCAAGAGAACAGCAGCGGTGATCAGCTTCGCCAGGGAATTGTTTCCCGCCTCAAAACTCCACCCAGACGCAAGCCAGAATATCCGGATCTTAATGCAGCCGCTACAGCACGACTGAGCCAAAGCGACTTTACTTTGCAACAAGCGCTGTTACTGGCAGAGCGAGGCACTGTGGCAAGTCAGAATGGTATCAGCTGGCGTAATGACTATCGCCTGCGCTATAAATCAGTGCACCGGCTGACTGACAGCCAGGCCAGGGAGCTTTGTCAGGCAGTACAGGCACCGGTACTGGCAATCTTAGCTGCTGACGGGCCTTTTGTCGGTAAACTGGCAACAATGCAAAGTTGGTATCAACAGTTAAGCGTTAAGCAACTTAACGGCGGGCATCATTGTCATATGACCGCTGCCGAAGAGGTTGCCAGGCTGCTTGGTGCCTGGCTTGATTACTCAGACTGTTAATACTGTCCTTGTTTATAAGGCCTGTTGGTTATTGCAAGATATAACTGACCGACACGCCGAAATTAGCCCCGGCAGTGGCATAGCCCCGGCTGGTGTAATACTGCTTATCGGTCAGATTGGCCAGGCGGGCTCTTAACGTCAGCTGCGGCGAAATAGAGTAGCTTAGCCCTGCGCCCCACACTGTATGGGCTGGCGCAGCAGGAAAAGCATCGCCGCTAAACCAGTCAGCCCCCTGATAAGTGGCACTCTGATAATCTGCCGTGATAAACGCCGACCAGTGAACAGCGGTATAACTGCCACGCCAGTTGACAGTGTTTTCGGGGCGGCGCTCCAGTTTCTGGCCAGTGCCGAGGTTCTCTGTATCAAGCCAGCTATAGCTGAAATTACTGCGCCATTGCTGCCACTGCTGGCTGAGACTCAACTCAATTCCCTGCACTGTCGCCAGCAGCACATTTTCTGCCTGCTCCACGCCCTGAATAAGATTCGTAACCTCGCGGTCAAACCAGGCAAGTTGCAACTGAATGCCGCTGCTGAGGTAACTTAGCGCAATTTCATCTGATACCGATTGCTCTGGCTTAAGATCCGGGTTAGCGAAACCGGGAAAGTATAACTGGTTAAATGACGGTACTTTAAAAGCAGTACCGCGGCTGACCCGCAATTGCCAGTGGTTGGCAAACTGATAACCAGCAGCAAGCTGCCAGGTGGTTTCAGCGCCATAGTAATTTATCGCATCGTGTCGGGCCGCTGCTTCGAGCTGCAGCGCGTCATAATCATAATTGATGCCGGCGAAGACAGCGCGATTAATTCTGCTGGTTTGCTCATAAGCTGTCGCTGATTTTGCCACCTGCTCCTGATACCAGTTAGCACCGCCGACAAAGCCAAGGCCAGAGGCAAAGTCTGTTGTCAGCTGATAATTAAATTCATCCCGCTCAGTAACAAAGGGGCTGCGCGAATCAGGACCAAAGGTACTGTCACTGTCCAGTGTCCGGCTAAGCTTGGTCTGATGCTGCCAGCCGCTTAATTGTTGCTGCCAGCCAAGCAGATAAGTGCGGCTGAGGGTATCCGTTTCATCTTCAGTGCCAAAACTGGTGTCAAACTGATTAAAGCCGGAATTAACGTCAGCCTGGGCTGACCACAGGCCAAAGTCGGTACGGTAATCAGCGGCAGCTTTTAGATATTGCTGCTGATAGCCATCGCTATCAGGGTCCTGTGCTGGCTGGGCATTGAAGCCATCTGCCTGGCTCACCCCGGCGCTGGCCCACAGCGTGAGCTGTTCCCGTTGCTTACTGGCGCTGATATCGGCGCTGGCCTGACCGAAGCTGCCGACATCAGCATGTAATTCCAGGGCACTGCTGCGCCGGGTAGTAATAGCAATAACCCCTGCCAGTGCATCAGAGCCATACCAGGCAGCGCGCGGCCCGCGAATTACCTCAATCCGTTCAATCAGCGCCAGCGGCACCATCGACAATGGCTTATACCCCAGGGTGGCAGAACCGGTTCGTACACCATCAACCAACACCAGTGTATGGCCCGTATTACCGCCGCGGACATAGACACTGCTATTCTGGCCACGACCACCATCTCGGGACATATTAATACCGGGCAGCTGCGCCAGCAGCTCGGGTAAATCATTGGCCTGACGCGCCAGAATATCAGAGCGGTTCAGTATGGTTATACTGGCCAACACGTCTTGCGCTACTCTTGCAGTGCGGTTGGCGTAGATACTGATATGCTCAATTGCTGGCGTATCAGAGCCATTATTGGTAACGGAGGTGTCATTGCGGATAAAAGTATCATTCTGACTGCCGGCGGCGAATGTATCAGCCACAACCGGACAGCACGCTGCAACCAGCAAGGTTGCAAAAGCAGGTTTAAACATCAAAACTCCTACAATGTGCCCACCGCACATCTTAGTTAGTTAATGGACTTTTCAGGCCGGTCTCCGGGCTGACAACCTGCTTGCGCCAAAACTTTACCTTCCCATCAGCTGACAGTGGTTATTAAAGTTTTGATAGTTGTTTACCGTTGCGGGGGCAGCTCTGGCTTAAACCAGATTCCCGTTTAACTGCAGCATGCTGCAGCACCTGAAAAAAAACGGCCTTGGTTAAGGCCGTGTGCAGTTTAACCCTGAAGCAGAAAATGTCAATAGATATCCAGATGGCTAAACCATTAGCAAGAAAGACTAATCACGAAAATTAGTAAACTGAAACGCCTGCTCCAACTCACTACCACGAACCAGCGCTATTGCTTCTTGCAAATCATCGCGCTTTTTACCGGTAATTCGTACTTGATCGCCCTGAATGGCCGCCTGCACTTTCAGCTTGTTATCTTTAATCAGCTTAACCAGTTTTTTCGCCATATCCTGCTCTATCCCCTGCAGCAGACTGACACTAAGGCTGTATGTTTTACCGGAATGGACCACATCGCCCTCTTTAAATGAGCGCACATCCAGACCGCGTTTTACCGCTTTTGCCAGAAATATTTCCAGCATTTGCTGCAGCTGAAACTCTGCTTCAGCCTTCATTGTGATCACTTTTTCTTTCAGGGTAAATTCTGCCTGCACACCGCGAAAATCAAAGCGGGTAGCAAGTTCACGATTAGCATTTTCTACTGCATTGAGTACTTCTTGCTGATCGACTTCTGAGACGATATCAAATGAGGGCATTAAAATTCTCCTTAGCATAAGCCATTCTGTCTGCTGGTGATTATAACCAGAAAACTGCTACAATCCGAGCGCAGTTTCTGACAGAGGGCTCGCTGTGCCGCAGATTTTTTATCGTTGGATATGTATATTGTGTTTTGTGCTGGCAACCGCCGGTTTTCTGGCTGAGCTAAGTGGTCACCGGATAGCGGGAGGTTTCGCACATGTAGACAAGATGGCGCATTTCGGTATTTTTATCGTTTTAACTGCGCTACTTTGGAAAGGCTTTAAACTTGCGCCAGTAGGAGCATTCCTGCTGCTGGGCGTTTACGGGGGCGCTGTAGAGTTAGCGCAGCACTACCTGACCCGCCGCACAGGTGACTGGCTGGACTGGCTGGCTGATGTTGCAGGTATCGTTACTTTTTATCTGGCCCGTACGCTATGGCATTATCTTCGTCCACGCAGTCAGCGTTAAGCTGGGTTATTGTTGGCCGCGGTGCCATTGGCTTACTTGCAGCCGCGCGGCTACAACAGGCGGGATATACCGCAACCCTGTGGTTGAAACAGCCTGATGCCGTCCAACTCAAATTTACTGATCTTAAGCAGCAAAGCCAGCACCGGATACTGCGACCTCAGCCAACTGATACGGCTATACAACGCGTCCTGGTACCTGTTAAAGCGTATGATGTCCTCAACGCGGTAGCACAATTAGTGCCCTTTCTCGCCAATGACGCCCAGTTGGTTATTAGTCACAATGGTATCATACCTATCGAGCCGTTACTGGCTTTGCTGCGCCCCGCACAAGGGCTCTGGTTTTTGTCAACAAGTCAGGCCGCGTACAAGCCAGCAGCCCATCACGTAGTTCACACTGGTGAGGGCAAGAGTTATATAACAAAACTGACTGCGTCTGACAGTGATGATAACCAGACCATTGCGGCAATGAGCGCGGCTTTAGGGCCTGTTAATGTCGTATCTGACATTTACCCCATGCGCTGGCTAAAACTCGCGGTAAACGCGGCAATTAACCCATTGACAGCAATAGAAAACTGCCAGAACGGCCAATTAGCGCAACCTCAATATCGGGCGCAGATCAGCGCTTTAACAACAGAGGTGTGCCAGGTAGCTGCAGCACTGGGTTATCCGATGGATCCTGCTAACACGCTACAAACGGTATATCAGGTCATCAGCGCAACATCTGATAATTTTTCATCTATGCAGCAAGACATTCAAGCCGGCCGGCAGACGGAGATTGTGGCAATTTGCGGTTATATTTGCCAGCAAGCGGCACAGCTGCAACTGGCAGTGCCGGCAAATCAGCAGATGCTAAACCAGATCCTGGCAAAAACAACAACTAGCTGACAGGCCGGTACACTGACACGTTACGATGCCCCTGCTCGTGCAATAATACCGCTTGTAACCTGCTCATCACGCCTTTAGCGCAATAACAATAGTAGTGGCGACTGTTATCGAGATTAACAAACTGACTGGCCAGGCGGAAAAAAGGCATCTCTACCACAGGTATCCCCACATCTTTAAATGGCGCCTGCTCTGTTTCTTCGGGGCTGCGTATATCAAGAATAACCGCATTATCGGCCAGCTCACTAAGCTCACTTACCACATGCGCTTCTTGCTCTGCCTGATAATCAATGGTGCGGATATCCAGAATTTTCGCCGCGTTAACCATTTTTTCCAGCAGCGCCATATCTAAGCGGGCTTCGTTCTGTTCAATATCTGACTGCACCGCATTGACGGTGGGCTTGTTTGAAATCACACCGCAATACTCAGGCATGCTCTTGGCAAGCTCTTCTACCCCTATTTGACGGGCAATATCAATAATATCTTGTTTATCGTGGTAAATAAGTGGCCGTAACACTAAATCCGGAACCACTTTATCGATGACAGCCAGATTGGCAATGGTCTGACTGGACACCTGACCGATACTTTCTCCGGTGACCAGGGCGTTAATACCTAGATCACGCGCTACCGCGCTGGCAGCCCGTAGCATCATCCGTTTTAAAATAACACCCATAACGCCGTTATCAACGTGTTCCAGAATGTTATCAACCACAGGCGCAAAATCGACACTGACAAACTTAACCCGGTGCGACAGGCTAAACTTTTGCCATAAAAAATTTGCAACCTCCCGTACACCGGCTTCGTGGGCTGCCCCGCCCAGATTAAAAAATAAGTAATGAGTACGCAGGCCTTTACGGATCATCAGGTAACTGGCCACCGCAGAATCGTAGCCACCGGAAATAAGCGATAGAACATCTGATTGTGAGGGTAGCGGAAATCCGCCCATACCGCGAAAACTTTCACTAAGCAGCAGTAGTTTGTCCTGCTTAATCTCCAGTTTAATCGTAATATCAGGCTGCTTTAACTGGACTTTTGCCGATGCTACCTGCTGATTGAGTCCACCGCCAATGTAGCGCTCTGCTTCAATAGAACTGAAACCATGTTTACCCTGGCGCCGCACACGGACACAAAAGGTTTTACCTGGTAGCTGAGCCTGATATACCGCCAACACCTTAAGAAAAATATCATGTAAATCAGCAAAGGTTGACGTGCGCATCTCAGAAAAGCTGACGATACCCGGTATACATTCTAAACGCTCAATAAGCTTGGCGCGAATATGTGGCGAAGCGTTACTGCAACTGACAATAAGATGATCAAACAGGTTAGTCACGACAACGCCCGGATCCACCTGAGTCAGAATAGTTTTCAGGTTGCGTTCAAGTAACTTAGTCTGGCGCTTTCGCACCGACCTGCTTTTAATGGCAATTTCAGGGTGTAATTTGATTATAAATTCAAGCATAACATTCAAAAATGGCAGTTGCAGTGTTCAAAAGTGGCGCGGATTATAGCTTAAAGCCAGAAGAACACCTAGCCTGGTGCTTACCTCTGGCTTTAATCACTTCTCTTTACTGACTAACCGTGTCTCAGCTAGTTGGCCTGTGGTTCAAAACTAATCGGTTCAGACTCTTTTGCCTTGCCCTGCATGATAGATATTTCTACCCGGCGGTTGCGTCTGCGGTTTAGCTCAGAGTCGTTTTCAACCAGAGGACGGGTGTCAGCATGGCCCATGACCACCACACGTTGCCGGTCAAACTCCGGAGCGCGAATTAACTCGGTAGCGACCGAGACTGCCCGCTTAGCAGACAACTCCCAGTTATTGCTATGCAGCTCATCAGAAACCTGAATATCATCAGTATGTCCGCTAACAGTAATCTCGCCGGGCACATCATTTAATAAGGTACCAATTTGCTGGATAATCGGCCGGAATCGCGGCTGTAAAAATGATGAACCTGACGGAAAGGAGCCATTTTCCCGGATCCGGATAATAATTTGCTGGCCGAGAGATTCGAGTTCAATGGCACCATCTACAATTTGCTGCTCTAATTGCTCTGCCATTTTTTTAACCATTTCATTGGTTTGTTCCTGCATTGCCTCAGCAGCCGCTGCGGCTTCAGCATCGGCAGTTTCTTCTGCGTTTGCTGCCGACTGGCCACCCGTCATATCATCACGTTGTTCCTGTCGCCCACCGGCAGAATCTTCCTCACCTGCCTGAAACTCAATAACTTGCTGAGTAATTTCCATTGTTTGCTGCTGCAATGTTTCAATGGGCGTCGGATCAGGCCGGCCTGGTCTGAATTCCATAGCAATGACACTGGTTCCTTTGGGAATATCTTCGACTTCAATCTTATTTTGCACCCCAAATGCAAACTTCATGGAGCCGGCAATTTGCTTAAATTTCAATACATCCATTTCAGAAAACGCTAATAACAGGACGAAAAAACACATTAACAAGGCCATTAAATCGGCAAAGGTTCCCATATATTGAGGCAGCCCAGGGGGTGGGCATTTGCACTCCTGTTCTTCCTCGTTGTTCATGCCGGCTCTCCGCCAGCAACCTCGCGCTTACCCTGTGCCAGGTAATTTCGCAATATGCCTTCAATCACTTTCGGGTTCTGGCCGTCCTGAATACCCAGAATCGCATCCAGTATTAGCTGATTATTCTGTTTCTCCTGCTGGTTTCGAATGGCCAGCTTATCGGCAAGCGGTATTGCAATAACGTTAGCAATAAAAGCACCATACAATGTGGTCAACAATGCCACCGCCATCGCCGGACCAATTGCCTTGGGATCATCCATATTTGACAACATCGCCACCAAACCTATCAGGGTACCAATCATACCCATTGCCGGCGCAACGTCACCTAAACTACGGAATATGGCGATTGCCGTCTCATGTCGCTTCTCGGTTAGACTGATATCTTTCATTAGGGTTGCCCTGACGACATCAGCATCGTGACCATCCACCAGCATGTTCACGCCTTTTTGCATAAAGGCGTTGGGTATTTCAGCTTCTTCCAACGCTAAAAACCCTCCCTTGCGGGCCGAGTCACCTAACTGCACAGCTTTTTCGATCAGTTCTTCCGGTGCTTCAATTTTAAACATAAAGGCTTTGACCGCTGCTTTGCCGGCGCCAAGAAACTGGCCCATCGTAAACTTGGCAACAACCACAAATATCGAGCCGCCGACAACTATCAATACCGACACCAAATCAGCAAACATAGCCACATCGCCGCTACTGCTTATCACCATGGCCATGACGACAAAACCGATCGCGCCAATCAAGCCAACCAGGGTTGCTATATCCACTGCTTACTCCTTAACACACCCCAAATGGGAATTATAATTATTTTATAATAGCTTATAGTCGGTTATCGACAAAGCTTCGTATAAATTAAGCATTCAATAACAAAAAAGAAGCAATTTAGGCTTTCACTTATCCATTATGATTGACCATAATAGCCTGCTAAGGTAACGTTGCGCACAGTTTTTTTGGGGATCGTCATGAGTAAAAAGAAAGCCGACCTGAGCCAGTTTGAACCGGCGATGGCAGAGCTCGAGAG
The DNA here is from genome assembly GCA_002415085.1 of Arsukibacterium sp. UBA5043. Taxonomy (GTDB): domain Bacteria; phylum Pseudomonadota; class Gammaproteobacteria; order Enterobacterales; family Alteromonadaceae; genus Alishewanella. The sequence continues at coordinate 545,177 of DIBV01000017.1, forward strand.
TATAGTGCAACAATTGGAACAAGGCGATTTGTCACTAGATGCCTCTCTGGCGCAGTTTGAACGCGGGATTGCTCTGGTAAAACAAAGCCAGCAGCAGTTGCAAAGTGCTGAACAGAAGGTTCAGTTACTGTTACAGCAACAGCAGCAGGAAAACCTGCAAACCTTTACCCCACCGCCAGGAGAATAGCTTGGCACCAGATAGCCTGACGTTGTATCAATATCGGATTGAGCAACAATTACAACTTAATATGGCTGCCCAGCCACTGACAGCGGCCCGTTTACACGAAGCAATGCGATACAGTCTGACCAATGGCGGCAAGCGGATCAGGCCTTATTTAGTATATAGCTGTGGCACTATGTTAGGTGTGTCACTTGACACTCTGGACAGCGCAGCCTGTGCCATTGAATGCCTGCACAGTTACTCGCTTATTCACGACGACCTACCTGCGATGGATAACGATGATCTGCGTCGTGGCAAGCCAACGTGTCACAAAGCGTACGACGAGGCTACCGCTATTCTGGCGGGAGATGCTCTGCAGGCCTTGGCTTTTGATATTCTCGCCAGTGCAGAGGGTGAGTTAAGTGTACAGCGCAGATTAAAGCGGGTCGCACTGCTGGCCAAAGCCAGTGGCATTGCAGGAATGTGCGCAGGACAGGCGATTGATTTGGCACAAACTAATCAGCGAACAGATTTAGCCACCCTGGAGCAGATGCACCGCTTAAAAACCGGCGCTCTAATAGAGTGTGCCGTACAACTGGCCTATTACAGTAGTGAACTTGATTGTCCTGCTACACTTCAGGCGTTAACAGATTTTGCCAGTGCTTTGGGTCTGGCATTTCAGGTGCAGGACGATATCCTTGATATTGAAAGCGATACTACTGTACTGGGCAAGCCTCAAGGCTCTGATTCTAAGGCAAATAAATTGACTTACCCAGCGCTGTTGGGGCTGCAGGAAGCCAAGGCGAAAGCGCATCAGTTGTATCAGGAGGCTTTGGCAGCTTTGGTCAGCCTTCCCTACAACACCGATGAGTTACAAGCCTTCGCACATTACATTATTGCCCGCAAGTTTTGATAAAGGCATTGAAAATGGCATTAGATATGACCGATTTCCCGCTGTTAGCTAAAGCCGATGTGCCAGAGCAACTGCGTAAATTACCACAGGATAAACTACCGGCCCTAAGCGCTGAATTGCGACGTTTTTTGTTAAAAACAGTCAGCCAGAGTAGTGGCCACTTTGCATCGGGCCTGGGTACCGTTGAACTGACCGTTGCACTGCATTACGTATACAACACCCCTTTTGACCGCTTGATCTGGGATGTTGGTCATCAGGCTTATCCCCACAAAATTTTAACCGGTCGGCGGGATAAAATGCACAGCATCCGACAAAAAGACGGCTTGCATCCGTTTCCCTGCCGGCAAGAAAGTGAATACGATACGCTAACCGTAGGCCATTCCAGCACCTCGATTAGCGCAGCACTGGGGATGGCTATTGCTGCCAGCCAGGCAAAATCCAAACGTAAAGTCGTGGCAGTCATTGGTGATGGAGCCATTACCGCAGGTATGGCGTTTGAAGCGCTGAACCACGCCGGTGAGGTTAGGCCTGATATGCTGGTTATTCTGAATGACAATGAAATGTCGATCTCAGAAAATGTCGGTGCCTTAAACCAATATTTTGCCCGCATATTATCAGGCAGTTTTTATACCAGCCTGCGCGAGGGCGGCAAAAAGATTTTACAAGGTGTGCCACCGTTACATGAGCTGGCCAGCCGGGCTGAAGAGCACTTTAAAGGAATGGTAACCCCTGGCACCTTTTTTGAGGAGCTGGGCTTTAATTATATCGGCCCTATCGATGGCCACGATGTTATTACCCTGGCCGATACTATTCGTAATATGCGAAACCTCAAAGGCCCACAGTTACTGCACATCGTAACAAAAAAAGGCAAAGGCTATGCGCCGGCCGAAGCGGATCCTATTGGCTACCATGCGGTCGCAAAATTTGATCCTGACGCCAGTACACAACCGGTTAAAAAGCCTGGAAAACCCACCTTTTCTAATATTTTCGGTAGCTGGTTATGTGATATGGCAGCTCAGGACGAGCGCTTGCAAGGTATTACTCCTGCCATGCGTGAAGGTTCTGATATGGTTCAGTTTTCTAAACGCTTTGCCAGGCGTTATTTTGATGTTGCCATCGCCGAACAACATGCAGTCACGCTGGCTGCTGGCATGGCCATTGAAGGATTGAAGCCTGTTGTGGCAATTTACTCCAGTTTTCTGCAACGCGGTTATGATCAGCTGATCCATGATGTGGCACTGCAAAATCTTGATGTGCTATTCGCGATTGACCGGGCAGGTATTGTCGGCGCAGACGGCCCCACTCATCAGGGGGCTTTTGATATCAGTTTTATGCGCTGTATTCCTAATATGCTGTTAATGGTACCTTCGGATGAAAATGAGTGCCGGCAAATGCTCTATACCGGCTATCAGCACCCTGGCCCGGCTGCAGTGCGCTATCCGCGCGGAATTGGTTCAGGCGTTGAAGCTGAGCAAACTATGCAGCTACTGGCGCAGGGCAAAGCCCGGATTGTCAGAAACGGCGAAAAATTGGCAATTCTGGCGTTTGGACCATTACTGCATCAATGTCAAGCCGTCGCAGCAGAGCGCAATGCCACTCTGGTAGACATGCGTTTTATCAAACCATTAGATGAAGCTATGTTGCTGCAACTGATTGCAGATCACAGCCATTTTGTCACGATTGAGGATAATGCGCTGATTGGCGGCGCCGGTTCAGCCGTTAACGATGTACTGCTGCGCCAGGGTTGCAACGTTAAGGTACTTAATCTTGGACTGCCTGATCAATTTGTAAAACATGGCAGTCAGCAGGAAATATATGCCGAACTGGGATTAGACAGCGAGGGCATTAGCAAGCAAATCAGCGCTTTTCTAAAACGTTAAAATTCAAAATAGCCGGGCACCCGTCAAAGTGCCTGGCTATCTCCTTGCTCAAACCACACCAGCCCCTCTGCCAGCAGCTTTTCAATTTGCGCTTCAATATGGGCAGAGTCTTCAAATTCAAACGCATCCAGTTGCGTATCAAATGCCAGTGTTGCTACGGCATTCTTCCCATGATGTTTTACATGGTAAAGCGCCAGTTCAGCAAGCTGCAGTGAGACCTCCCAGTTAATTAACTGACCGCCCAGCAAAGGCAACGGGTAATGGGCATAACCGATAGAACAGGTCAGTCTGACAATCTGGCCGTCCGGTAAATTAAACGCCGCTTTTGCAACTTGCTCATTGAGCCGATAACTAAACTGGCGAACCAAATCTGCCTGAATATCACGTAACACCAACACAAATGCAGCGCCGCTAAAGCGTACCACGTAATCAGAGCCGCGCGTTTCCCGGATCAAAAGGCCACTGACCTGTTGAATAAGGCTATCACCTGCACTGTTACCATACTGATCATTAATTTGCTTAAAGTTATCTAAATCAACATGTAACAACGCCAGGCACTTTCCCTGATCCTGCATCAATTCCCGATTACGCTGAAAGTGCTCGATATCTTTTGGTAGTTGTTCGAACATGAAGCGTCGGTTACGTAAGCCCGTCAGGTTATCTTTATGCGTCAGTTGTCCGAGTTGTTCATTCAACTCGTTTAAGCGGACATTACTATTTTCTAACTCCTGGGTACGCTGTCTGACCAGCCGCTCAAGCTCCTGCTGTTTGTGCAGGGTATTTCGCCTGACCAGCCACAACACACCATATAAGCAGCACAGCAGCAGCAACAACCACAACGAGCGATACAGCAACGTTTCATCAAAGCGTTCTGGCACAATTAATACCAAACTACTCTCAGAGGCAGATTGCCAGAGGTGACCGCTATGACGTACCTGAAGTCGAAAAACAAAATCACCTGGCGGTAAGTTGGTATATACCGCTTCGCGCCGCTGGCCTACGTCATGCCAATGGCTATCAAAGCCATCCAGCCGATAGCGAAACTGCAGCGCGTCCGGTTTAATATACTCTAATGCAGAGTAATGCAGCGTTACATTCCGCTCATCCATTTCCAGCACGAGTCTTTGCTGGCCCTGGTTAAGTTGATATTGCTGATTGGTTGTAACCTGTTTAATTTGTGGCTTTAACGGCTGTGCTGACGTTTCCTTTAAATTTGCCTGTACAACTATCAACCCTTTCAACGTCGGAAACCAATACTCATCCTGCCAGCGCACTATTTTAGCGTGTCCCGCACCGTTACAGCAGCGATTAGGCCCACTTCCTAACTGCCGGTCAAAGGGTGTCAGCACCTCATCAATAATAAAAGGCTGGTTATTATTTTCAGGCAACGCCGCCAGTGCCAACCGGTATATGCCTTTGTGGCTGCTTACCCATACCTGCTGATCAGCCTCGTCATAACTGAAACTCACAGCCGGGCCATGTGGCATGCCATTGCCAGTGTGAAGCTGCAACCATTGCTGATCCGGTCGGCGGATAAAAATTCCATCATCAATGGTGCTGATCAGTAAACTGCCATCAGGTAAATGCAGCAGTGCCAGAATATAGCTGTTGTAAAGTGCCCTGCCCACCCCCAGACGTTGCAGCTTATCTTGCTGAAACTGATACAGACCTCTTGTGGTGCCAACAAATAATTGAGATTCTGTCTGCTGTACTGCGGTGATATTGCGCGATTCAAACTGTTCATTTAATGGTGATAGGGTTAATTGGTTATCTGATGCGTAATAAAGTCCCCGAACGCCGCCGAGCCAGACTCCCCCATCAAAAGCGGGCTGAACAACTTTAATGGTATTGCCCTGCAAACTAGGAAAAGGGGCACTTAATTCCCGGGTTTTCAGATTATATTGCAGCAAACCGCTATCCGCACCAAACCACAGCAGCTCTGATTCTGGCCAGAAAAAATCGTGAATAGTCTGACTGCCAATAATGTGTTCATCGAGTAATGTGGTAAATTCGCCAGACATACTGAGGATTTGCAACGCTGACTGACTGGCAATAATAAGCTCATCGTCGGGAGTTATACCGATACTGCGTACTACCGGGTCAACCAGACCATCAACTAATCGCCTCACATGCCCGGAGGCTGCGCGGTAAATTCCATCACTGTAACTGGCTAACCAGATATTCTGCTGTTTGTCTTCGAATAAGTCACTGAACCATGGTGTAGTACCCAGCTCAGCCGTGGTAACCGTTTGCCAATCTTGCTGATGTTGGCGGTAAAACAGCTTGCGATAAGTTGAAATCCAACTGCCTTGCTGACTGTCTTTGAACAGTCTGTAAACCGGGCTGTGCTCACCATCAGGCAGCTGGCACTTGAGGATCTCACCATCCGGTGATAAATGGTAGTAACCACTTTCACTGGCCAGATGTAAACCCTGCTCAGTAACCGTCAAGTCATAAACCGGTGTCTGAGCAAGCTCTAATGGTAACGGGTACATTTGCCGTTGCTGGCTGCCATCCGGGCTTAGCTGGTAAATATGCTCCGCACTACTAACCCAGACGCCATCCTTCGCGGTTTCAAGTTGATGAACCTGGCTGCGTACGGCCTCTATTCTGCTGATTTTACCCGCTTTAATTCTAAATAGATTATCTGCTGCAACCCACACTTCATCGTCCGCCACCGCAATAATTGCTGTTACTTCTGCCACAATCGGATAGCGTTCAAACTTCAGCGTTGCGGGATCAAACCCTGACAGTCCCGCTTTGGTGCCGACCCAGATATAACCTGTGTTGTCTCTGAGCAAGCGGGTAATGGTGTTACTAGCCAGATGCCGGGTGTTATCCGTGGTGAAATGCTCAAACTGCAAACCGTCAAAGCGGTTAAGGCCATATAAGGTACCAAGCCACAGGTATCCCAGATCATCCTGAGTAACAGCACGCACAGAATTACTGGAGAGACCGTCGTTACTGGTCCAGTGCCGGATATCGAAATCGTAAACTGAGGGTATGTTTTGGTCAAACTGCTCAGGTTGAGCCGCGGACATCGGCTCGGTGTGTGTTGTGGTTTTCCCGGCAGCTTCAATTTCACCGGCACCAGCGAGGTTAGCCACAGCGAACAGCAGCATCAATCCAGGTATTATCAGTTTTCTCATTCCCTAGCTCCGCACTGTGATCCTTTATCGCTAATTCAGCAGCTGATAATAAAAAAGCAATTGCAATATCAACCAGGCGGGCGCGGCCGCCAATATATCGTCCAGCATAATCCCCAGGCCGCCATGCACTCGACGATCAAACCAACGAATTGGCCAGGGTTTTACAATATCAAATAAACGAAATAACAAAAAACCAATCAGCAAACTTTGCACACTTATCGGTACCAGTAACATGGTTAGCGCAAACCCGATAACTTCATCCCAGACAATGGCGCCATGATCATGTTCACCCACATCCTTTGCCGTTTTGCCACAAATGTAGATACCGAGTAGTGTACCAAGCACCAGAAATGCCAGATACCAAGCCGTACCCATGGCTGCGAAGGCAATAATAAATGGAATAGCTACTAAAGTACCAAAGGTTCCTGGCGCGCGGGGCGCAAGACCTGCACCAAACCCCAATGCCAGCAAATGCTGCCAGCGGCGTAATTGAAATTTATTATTATTCATGGGAAATGGACAAACCCCTGATGTTGATAATCAAATGGCTGCTCACCGGCCTTTAATTCCAGTTTACCGGCAACACCCGTAATCCGGCCAATACAACTAACAGGCACACCATAAGGTGAAAGTAACACATCCAGACTGCCGCGTTTGCTTTCCGGCACGGTAAACAACAATTCGTAATCTTCGCCACCAGAAAGTGCCATATTAAGTGCAGTAGCATGATCGCAACTGTCCTTCAGCGCCTGAGAAAGCGGAAGTTTATTGACGTCGATATAAGCCCCGACGCCGGAGCGGCGTAAAATATGCGGCAAATCACCACACAAACCGTCAGAGAGATCCATCGCACTACTGGCAACATTTCTAAGCGCCTGTCCCAGAGCAACCCGGGCAGAAGGGAAATGAAAACGTTGTAACAAATGTGCCTGATGTTTCTTACTCGCTTGAGCGTGCCCCTGACATACTTTTAATCCCAGTGCAGCATCACCGAGGGTGCCCGTAACATAAATATAATCGCCTACTTTCGCGCCGCCGCGGGTAATCGCCCGGCCCCGTGGCACCTGGCCCTTCGCGATCATAGTAAGGCTTAACGGACCGCGCGTCGTATCGCCGCCTATCAGACGACAATTATAATAATCAGCCGTTTCTGCCAGACCTGCCGCAAACTGGCGCAACCAGGTTTCATCCACCTTCGGTAGCGTCAAAGCCAGAGATAGCCAGGCGGGCTCCGCCCCCATTGCTGCTAAATCACTAACGTTTACGGTAACCAGCTTATGGCCAAGCGCTCTGGGGTCAACATCGGGGAAAAAATGAGTGCCACTAACCATCGTATCTGTTGTGACAACCAGATCATAGCCGTCGCGAATTTGCAGCACGGCACCATCATCACCCACGCCCACCACCACGTCCTGACGCGCAATACCGGCGTCAGCAAAGAAGCTGGCAATAAGTTCAAATTCACCCATAGCATGTAAAAAAGCCGACAAATGCCGGCTCTCCTTTAGTTGGTTCGCAGCACCCGAACCGCTTTATCGAGAATACCGTTAACAAATTTATGGCTGTCATCTGCAGCAAAGGCTTTTGCCAGCTCTATTGCTTCATTAATAATCACTTTGTAAGGCACATCAAGCCGATATTTCAGCTCGTACGCGGAGACCCGAAGCACCGCTTTCTCAACCAGGTCAATATCTTCAAACGGTCGTTCCAGGTAAGGTTTTAATGCCTCATCCAACTTACTATGATGCAATACCACACCGCGTAAAATATCTTGAAAATAAGCAACGTCCAGTTGTTTTACATTATTTTCCAACAAAAGCTGCTGTTCAATATCGGCTATCGGGTTATGGCTGACCTGCCAGCTGTATATCCCTTGTACCGCCAGTGAACGCGATTGACGACGCACATTTGGTTTCATAAAATTTCCTGTTACAGCTGGTCCAGCACGTTAACCATTTCCAGTGCTGACATTGCAGCCTCGGCACCCTTGTTGCCAGCCTTGGTGCCGGCACGCTCTATTGCTTGCTCTATGCTGTCAACGGTAAGTACGCCAAAAGCCACCGGTAGATCGTGTTGCATGGCAACCTGACCTATACCTTTAGTGCACTCGCCAGACACATATTCAAAATGCGGCGTACCGCCACGGATCACCGCGCCCAGCGCGATAATCGCATCATATTTTTTACTCGCTGCAACCCGTTGTACCGCCAGCGGCATTTCAAAGGCGCCAGGGATCCGTACGACAGTAATATCCTGTTCGTTGACGTTCCCCACTCGTTTTAAGGTATCAACGGCGCCATCTAACAAGCTTTCAACGATAAAACCGTTAAACCGAGCCACGACTAACGCGAACTTCTTGCCTTTGGCTACATAGCCGGCTTCAATCACTTGCATGGTAAATCCTCTCGAATCTGGGGCTGCAAAAATCAGCCGCGTATAATATCACAAAAACCGCAATTGCGGCATCGCTGTTATTCGGATACGTAATCGACGACTTCCAGACCAAAGCCAGATAAGGCGTGGTATTTTTTCGGCTGGCTAAGCAAACGCATTTTTTTAACGCCCAAACTGGCCAGGATCTGTGAACCGACCCCAACATTACGTGATGTGCCCTTCCAGGGTACCGTTTTGGGTTGCTCGCCTTTATCTTCAGCTTCAAATGCCTGTACCATCCGCACCAACTCTGCCGTTGACTCATGCTTGCCTAGCAACACCAGTACCCCGCCCTCATCCGCAATTCGCTTCATCGCAGTATGTAGTGGAAAACTTCGATTCGCTGCGCGATCAGCCAACAGTAAGTCTGAAAACGTATTGTGCAAATGCACCCGAACCAACGTTGCCTCATCGGGTTTAATTTCCCCCTTGACCAGGGCAAAATGCAGCTGATTGTCGATGGTGTCCTTGAACGTAACCAGCTGAAAGTCACCCACTTCAGTTGGTAATTGACAGGTAGCGACTTTCTCGATAGTTGTTTCATTCAGGTTACGGTATTCAATTAAATCAGCGATAGTACCGATCTTAATATTATGCTCACGGGCAAATATTTCTAAATCCGGTCGTCTGGCCATAGTGCCGTCATCATTGAGAATTTCCACAATGACCGCAGCAGGCTCCAGACCTGCCAACCTCGCTAAATCACAGCCGGCTTCGGTATGCCCGGCGCGAACCAGCACCCCACCATCCTGGGCCATCAGCGGGAAAATATGTCCCGGTTGGACGATATCTGCAGGACCCGCATCGCGGGCCACTGCAGCTTTGACCGTGCGAGCCCGATCAGCAGCGGAAATGCCGGTGGTAACACCTTCAGCCGCTTCTATCGAAACGGTAAAGTTAGTCGCAAAAGGAGATTTATTCGCATCGACCATAAGTGGAAGATTAAGCTGTTTACAACGTTTTTTATTCAGGGTAAGACAAATAAGACCGCGGCCATGCTTGGCCATAAAGTTAATGGCTTCAGGCGTCACATAGTCTGCCGCCATAACAAGATCACCCTCATTCTCACGATCTTCATCATCCATCAGGATGACCATCTTGCCCTGACGAATATCTTCAATAATTTCAGCAGGTGTATTCAGTTGCATAAAAACCCTTGTTATATGTTGGCACAATAATACCGGTAAAGATCATGCTACGTTCAGCCGGTTGTTAAATGGTATCAGAGCTAATTCGCCTGGTTCAGCAGCGCCGTCAGCCGAATATCAGTCCCGACCTGGTAAATATCATTAAATTCAAACCGGTGAGCCTGGCTCAACGTCGTTAATTCTGGTAGCGCCGCCATAGGCCGGGCTTGCGGTCCCAATAATACCGGCGCCTGATATAGAATAAATTCATCCACCAGCTGTTGTTGTAATAATGCACCGGCTAATGTAGCGCCAGCTTCTACCCAGACACTGCGTACCTGACGCTCAGCAAGCAGGTATAGCAATGCTTTCAAATCAAAATAACCTTTAGCACAAAGCGGGACCGCTAATTGCTGAACCTCTGATGGCATTGTTCGCTGTGGCTCAATGGCCGTGACACAGAGCAAAATGGCACCGGGCAAACTAAATAACGGCTCGTTGCCCGTTAATTGCCGGCGTCGGTCCAGAATCACCCGCAAAGGTTGTCGCAATTGCCCGTCGGATAATGGCGTTAATGCCAGCCCCCCTTCGGGCTGTCTTACGGTCAGACGAGCGTTATCGGCCAGCACGGTACTGGCGGTAGATAACACAGCGCTACTTTGTGCCCGGTGTACCTGAACATCGGCTCTTGCCTGTACACTGCTGATCCATTTACTCTGACCGTTAGCCAATGCGGTACGACCATCAATACTGGCTGCCAGTTTTAAGCTCAGCCAGGGTCTTTGCCGCTCCATAGCGCTGAGAAAGCCCCGGTTTAATGCCCGGGCTTCTGCTTGCATTAAACCACTCTCTACATAAATCCCAGCCTGCTCCAGCAAAGCAACCCCCTTGCCGGCCACCAGGGGGTTAGGGTCAAGCATTGCAATCACTACCCGCGATACACCCGCGGCAATTAACGCCTCAGCACAGGGAGGCGTGCGACCAAAATGACTGCAGGGCTCCAGTGTCACATAACAAGTGGCGCCGCACGCTTTATCGCCCGCCTCAGCCAGAGCATAAACTTCGGCATGGCCCTGGCCGGCCTGATGATGATAGCCACGGCCAACCACCTGATCGTTCTGGACTATTACCGCCCCGACATTCGGGTTAGGGTCCGTAGTAAACCGGCCTTTTGCTGCCAGCTGCAGCGCCAGAGTCATAAACTGGTTGTCGGCTGGGGTGAATGCCACTACTGCTCTCCTAAGCGGGCGATTTCCTCGCCAAATTCACGAATATCTTTAAACGAGCGGTACACGGAGGCAAACCTGACGTAAGCCACTTTATCGACCTTAACCAGTTCATCCATGATTAAATTGCCCAGCATTTTACTGCCAAGCTCGCGCTCGCCTGTAGCGCGTAACTGTGATTTAATTTTCTGAATAAGCTGTTCTATCTGCTCGGTTGATACCGGCCGTTTTTCCAGCGACCTTAGTAAACCATTTCGCAGCTTGTCTTCGTTAAAAGGCTCGCGCGAACCATCCCGCTTAATGATCCGCGGCATCACTAGCTCAGCAACCTCGAACGTTGTATAACGTTCATGACACGCCAGGCACTCGCGGCGGCGGCGAACCTGATGACCGTCCGCCACTAAGCGGGAATCAATAACCTTGGTGTCATCAGCATTACAAAAGGGACAATACATGGACAGTTCTCAGAGATAAAAATGGCCGCAAATGCGGCCATAATAGCACTAAATTAATGCTTAAGCATAAACCGGAAAACGACTGCATAACTGAGCAACATCCGCTTTAACCCGCTCGATTACGCTGTCATCATCAATGTTGTCCAATACATCACAAATAAAGCAAGCCACCTGACGCGCCTGTTCTTCTTTAAAACCACGACGGGTAATCGCCGGCGTGCCGATTCGCAGGCCGCTGGTGACAAAGGGTGAGCGCGGATCATTTGGAACCGAGTTTTTATTAACAGTAATATGCGCCCGGCCTAACGCGGCATCCGCTGCTTTGCCAGTAATGTCTTTATCGATTAAATCCATTAAAAACAAATGGTTTTCGGTACCGCCTGAGACGATTTTGTAACCACGTTTAATCATTTCATCGCACATGGCTTTGGCATTGTTTAACACCTGCTGCTGATACACCTTAAATTCAGGCTCTAACGCTTCCTTAAACGCAACCGCTTTAGCAGCGATGACATGCATTAACGGACCACCCTGACTCCCCGGAAATACAGCAGAGTTTAGTTTCTTCTCAATAGCTTCATTTTTACGCGCCAGAATTAAACCGCCACGTGGCCCGGCCAGTGTTTTATGCGTCGTTGTCGTCACGACATCAGCAAGCGGCACCGGGTTTGGATAAAGACCAGCCGCTACCAGGCCAGCAACATGCGCCATATCTACCAGCAGATACGCCCCTACTTTATCCGCAATATCGCGAAACCGCTGCCAGTCAACAATGCCAGAGTACGCAGAGAAACCGGCAATAATTAATTTTGGTTTGTGTTCAACAGCCAGTGCTTCAGCCTGATCATAATCTATGACACCCGTCTCTGGGTGCAGGCCATACTGGACAGCCTTATAGAGCTTGCCAGACGAACTGACATGTGAACCATGAGTCAAATGGCCACCATGTGCCAGACTCATTCCCAAAATAGTGTCACCCGCTTCCAATAGGGCTAAAAATACCGCCGCGTTGGCTTGTGAACCCGCATGAGGCTGCACATTAGCGTAATCAGCACTAAACAATTGCTTAGCACGGTCAATCGCTAAATCTTCAGCGATATCAACAAATTCACAACCGCCGTAATAACGTTTGTGTGGATAACCTTCAGCATATTTATTGGTAAGTTGTGAACCTTGTGCCTGTAAAACCCGTGGACTGGCATAGTTCTCAGAAGCAATTAACTCAATGTGCGCTTCCTGACGGTCGGTTTCATCTGTTATCGCCTGCCATAATTCCGGGTCAAAATCGGCAATATTCATCTCACGCTTTAACATGCTTTCTCCTGGGCGCGGGTCACGCTTACTGGTTAAATAAATGGGGACTGTTAATTGGCGCTTATTCTACCCTGATTTTATTCAGGATGCACCGAAAATATAGCCATCCAGCCATCCACGATATCGAGTGCATGACTTGTATTAATATCTGGATGGTCTGCTTTACACGTATCAGAGCTTTACAAGGCAAAACCCTAACACTACTATACTGTACATCAATACAGTTTCTTTTTGATACCATGGTCAGTCAGCGTAAAATTATTCATATCGACATGGATTGCTTTTTCGCCGCAGTAGAAATGCGCGATAACCCGATGCTGGCCACCATTCCACTGGCGATTGGCGGCAGCCGCAGTAGCCGGGGCGTTATCGCCACCTGTAATTACCCTGCCCGGGTTTTTGGTGTTCGCTCTGCCATGCCGACAGGTCAAGCTTTGAAACTATGCCCACAATTGCATCTCATGGCCGGCAATATGGAGAAGTATAAAACGGTCAGCAGGCAAATCCGGGCGATCTTTCAGCGCTATAGTGATTTGGTAGAACCGCTGTCGCTGGATGAAGCCTTTCTGGATGTCAGCAATAGCCGACATTTTGGCGGCAGTGCGACCCGCATCGCTGAAGATATTCGCCGGGTTATTCTGGCCGAAACCGGACTGACCGCTTCAGCCGGGGTAGCGCCAAATAAATTCCTGGCAAAAATTGCCAGCGATGAAAACAAACCTGATGGCTTATTTGTAATAACGCCACAACAAGTCACTGCTTTTGTCGACAACTTACCTTTGGCTAAACTTCCCGGAGTAGGTGATAAAACCGCCGAACGCCTTAACCGGCTAGGTTTAACAAAGTGTAAAGATATTGCCAGCTGCGATTTGGCAGTACTGGTCAAACATTTTGGCGCAATGGCCGATAGTTTATTAAAGCGCAGCCAGGGTATCGACGAGCGGCCGGTCCGAATTGAACGTCATGCCAAATCCGTCGGCGTGGAACATACCCTGGCAACAGATATCGACGTTTATCAGGACTGTGTAGAGGCCTTGAGTGCTTTATGGCCAAAATTACAATCACGACTGGCAAATCAGGGCGATAAAGGGCTGCAGAAGATTGGGGTTAAACTTAAATTCAGTGACTTTCGACAAACAACGGTGGAATGTCAGGCGCAAACCGCCAAACTCGAGCAGTTTTTACCCTTATTACAGCAAGCATGGCAACGCCGGCAACAGCAAGGGGTGCGGCTGGTCGGCTTACAGCTGGGTTTTACTGCTCCTAATCCAGGCCAGCTTACATTGCCTTTTTAAGGCGTCAGCGATTAATTGCTCTGGCTGAGCTGCAGATATAAAAAAGCCAGCTCTGTGGCTGGCTCTTTACAAGAAAACTATCAGATTAACCGGTTACAGTGACGTTTTCAGCCTGTGGACCTTTCTGACCTTCGGTAACTTCGAAAGTTACACGCTGACCTTCAACTAAAGTTTTACGGCCTGTGCCATTGATAGCGCGGAAATGAACGAATACGTCTTTGCCGCCTTCGCGCTCAATAAAACCGAAACCTTTATCTTCGTTGAACCACTTAACTGTACCAGAAATTAACTGTGACATAACACTCTCTTACTTTAACTAAATTTGCCGAAATCTCGGCGACTTAAATATTCTCGGCCAGCTTATCGAGCGGCTAAATATTCAAACGCATTATCAGTTAAGCTGATCATGCGGTCAATATAAATACCGGACGAGCAGAAAATATATTTTCCAGCCAGCCGTACCAGCTAAATCGTATTCGCCAGAAAGGGTTAACACCAGCTGGCACGACTTAAGCTTTTTTAGTGTAGCAGTAAAACTGCTGAACATTTAACCAGCAACCAATTATTTTTTACGGCGCACCGGGCCGCTGCCATCATCCCCACCCTCAAAAAAAGATGGCGCTTTATTTTTTGCCGTATCAGGCTTACTTTGAGACGTCCTGGCGACCTTTTTCGGGGCAGCACCTTTAGCTTTAGTCCTGCTGTCTGACTTAGCGATCAGCGGAGTAATACCGCTAAACTTAGCTGGCAAACTGTCAACAACCGAAAATGAAATGGCGTGGCGCAAAAATGCTTCAATATTTTGCAGACTTGGCCAGTCTTTCGGGCCGACCAGAGAAACAGCCTGTCCCTTTGCCCCGGCCCGGCCCGTGCGACCAATACGGTGGACATATTCTTCGGGATGCTTAGGCAAATCAAAATTAATCACATGTGACACTTGCAGCAAATCCAGGCCACGTGATGCCAAATCGGTGGTAACCAACACCTGAAATTTGCCGGTAGCGAATTGCTGCATCACGCTGTTTCGTTGTTGCTGGCTTAATTTGCCACTTAAGCCCACGGCAGTATAGCCGGCAGACTCGCAAACGCTGGTCAAGCGCTCGGCATCGGCCCGGGTAGCGGTAAACATTATCAGCTGATTAATATTCTGCTGCTTTAAAAAATAACTTAACAGCGCTTCCTTATGGCTGAGATTATCGGCCAGGAAAAACCGCTGTTCAATATCCTGATGGGGTTGATAGCCAGCCCCCACGGCAACCCGATGCGGATTCTTTAATAACGCCAGTGCCAGATTATCAACTTCTGCATGATCAAGAGTGGCAGAGAACAACAGAGTTTGACGCAAGCGGTGATCTGCAGCTTTGTTAATGGTGGTAAGTTGTGGCAGAAAACCCAGGTCGAGCATTCGGTCTGCTTCGTCCAGAATCAGCATCTCCAAACCTTGTAAAAACAGGGTTTTGTGCTCCAGATGATCCACAAATCTTCCTGGCGTCGCAACGACTATTGCCGGTTGCCGCTTCAGAATTTTTTCCTGATCGTTAAAGTTTTCGCCACCAACAATCAATGCGGCACTAATCGGGGTATTTGCCACCAGCAAGCGAAGCTGGGCGTAAACCTGTTTGGCCAGCTCACGGGTCGGCGCTAAAATCAGGGCCCTGGCATCTTGCTTCGATAAGGCCCGGCTTTTCAGCAAACGTTGCATCATCGGCAGCAGATAAGCCAGGGTTTTACCCGACCCCGTTTGTGAAGACACAATTAAATCACGGCCAACCATTACTGCCGGAATCGCCTCTTGCTGAATTTCAGTTGGCTTATCAAAGCCCAAATGTTGAATTGACCTGAGTAAGCGCGGGTCTAATGCTAAATCTTTAAATGGCAAAATGAACCTCATGACCTTAAAGTACTGCTATATGATAACCGAACTGGCTCATTTGAGTTAATAAGATTGCTTAGGGTACACTAAGCCGAGTAATTTCCCTTGTAAATTGAGTAACCCAATCATGAGTAATGCGTTTCGTGACCAGCTGCTAAAAGCTGGTTTGGCCGATGCCAAAAAAGTGAAAAAAGTGAAAAAAGAAAAACACCAGCAAAAGACTCAGGCTGGAAAAAGTGCAGTGCTAAACAACGATGCCTCTTCGCTGGCACAACAAGCTAAAGCGGAACAGGTAGCTCGGGATAAAGAGCTTAACAAGCAAAAACAGGCCGAGTTAGCGCAAAAAGCCATCGCAGCCCAGGTAAAACAAATGATTGAAACCAATGCGATTAGCAGCAAAGGCGAGCTGGGTTTTAATTTTGTCGACGGTAAATTGGTTAAAAAGTTATACGTCAGTAAGAAATTGCATGACGAGCTCAGCCGCGGGTTAGTCGCCATAGCCCGTCAGGCCGACCAATACCAGGTAATACCGGCCCCGGTGGCAGAAAAAATTATGCAACGTGATGCCAATAGCATCGTATTGCTCAATACCAAACAACAGCAACCTGATGAAGATGATCCCTATGCCGACTATCAGATCCCTGATGATTTGATGTGGTAATTTGCAACTGGTAATCATGCACTTAAAAGGAAACATCATGCGCTTATTTACTTATTTATTGTGCTATACCCTATTGCTTGTAAGCAGCTCGGTGTGGGCAGCCAGCGTCTGGAAAGTCAGTAAAGATGGCCAGCATTTTTATCTGGCAGGTACCGTTCATTTACTCAGTAAAAATGACTACCCGCTGCCTGCGGCATACGACACCGCGTTTAATCAGAGCAGCGAGTTGCTGTTTGAAACGGATTTGAACGCGTTAACCAGCCCGGCTGGCTTAAGCAAAATGATGCACCAAAATACCTACAGCGATGGAAAAACCCTGGAGCAGGTGTTATCAGCTGAGGTCTATCAGCAACTGAAAAACTACACCACAGAGCGTAACATGCCCATTGCAGCAGTCAGCCGGTTCAAACCAGGCTTCGCTGCCATGATGCTTGCCAGTGTCGAAATGCAACGTTTAGGAGCAGCAGAAACGGGGGTCGACATGCATTATCTGCAGTTGGGCCAGCAGCAGGATAAGAAAATTAGCGGGCTTGAGACCACAGATCAGCATCTGGCAGTGCTAGATGGTATGAACCTATTAGATCCGGATGTCATCATTCGCTCCACGTTGCAGGATATGCCCAAAGTGGAGGGGCAGTTAGTCGACATGAAACAAGCCTGGCGCAGTGGTAATACTGAAAAACTAGAGCAATTATTTGTTGAAGATCTGCAGCAGGTACCACAAATGTATGAGATTTTACTGGTTAACCGCAATCATGCCTGGATGCCCATGCTGCAATCTTTAACCGGCAATGAGCATACCACGATGGTACTTGTAGGTGCGTTGCATCTGGCGGGCGAAGACGGTCTGCTGAAGTTGTTGCAACAACAAGGCTATACTTTAGTTCAGCTTAATGAATAAAAACATGGGGTAATTGAACAGGCCTGTGCTCATTAGCGACAGCCCTGACGGGCGCTAACGCCTTTGACCCCGTCAGCAAAGGCCGGCGCCAGTTGCCATCGCTGGCGGATAGGGGTCAGAGGCAATTCGCGTTTCCGGGCCACCAACAGATAACAACCGGCAAAATAATTAAGATATTGTTCTGCAAAACGTTGCACAGAGCTATCAGCATATTCATTTACCAGCATGCTGCCATAAAAAAATCGTTGTTCAGCAAGCACTTCGAAACCAATCAAATGTAACCAGTCTTTTATCCGACCAGGCGAAAAAAAACGGCCTTGCCATGGGTAACGCTGCTTTAACCAAGGCGCAATGCCCACCAACGCCAATAAACTTACTGGATTAAATCCCGTTAACAACAGGTAGCCATCGGAAATCAGTACCCGATGCGCTTCCCGCACGATATGGTGAGGATCGGCCTGATATTCCAGACACTGGCTCAGCAACACGGCATCAATGCTGTGACTGTCTATCGGCAACGTATCAGGTAACCCTATCAGATGGCTTTTACCGTTGTCACTGCTGCCTAAACGCACCTGATTTTTTATGTTGCAGCCCGGCAAGTCTAAATCACTGCTCAAATCGCCAACTTTAAGCAGGTAATACCCAAATATCTGTTGCCACCAGGGTTGCAGCTGTCTGCTAATCGCCTGCGCTAAAGCCGGGCCTTGCAAAAATGCCTGCCAGCTTGCTGGTACCTGCGGTTCATTTTCGTTCAATGCTGGTTTCATGATAATCTGGTGCCTGCTTTTAGATGGGGGCGCTTTAATGTTAAAAGAAAATCTGATGTTGAGTATTAGTCCGCTGGCTGCCTTTGAGGATAACTACATTTGGTGTCTGTGTCAGCCAGCAAGCTCACATTGTGTTGTGGTTGATCCCGGCGATGCCAAGCCCGTGTTAGAATTTTTGCAGCAACAGCAAAAAAAACTGTATGCCATACTCATTACCCATCATCACCCTGACCATACCGGCGGCCTTGCACAATTGCAACGTGCCTACCCTGATGTAAGAATAATTGGTCCTGCCGCCGAGCAAAGCAAAATACCGTTATTGACCGAACGTGTGCAACAGGATGATATCGTTGAACTGACACCTTTGTCCTGTCAGTTTCAGGTAATCGATTTACCCGGCCACACTTCAGGCCATATTGGTTTTTATAGCAAACCGTATTTATTTTGTGGCGATACTTTGTTCAGTGCCGGCTGTGGCCGGTTATTTGAAGGCACCCCGGCACAACTTCATCACTCATTGCAGAAACTCGCTGCGCTTCCCGAGGATACCGCAGTGTATTGTACTCATGAGTATACTTTGGCTAACCTGCGCTTCGCCCTAACCGTCGAACCCGATAATCAGGCACTGCAGGATTATCAGCAACATTGTCTGAATTTACGTGCGAAAAACCGGCCCACATTGCCAGCAAGTTTAGCCACGGAGAAACGGGTCAACCCGTTTTTGCGATGCGAAAACAGTGCTTTGCAACGCAAGTTCCAGCAAGATGATGCGCTTAGCCTGTTTACCCGGCTCAGAGCAATGAAAGATCAGTTTAAATCCTGACTTGCAATCGGGCTTTGAACAGGTAACATGAATTTTTTTTCGCGGAATGACCTTATGCATTTGAAAATTTCTGCCGTCATGTTAGTTGCACTGCTTAGCGGCTGTGTCAGCACGACAGAAACGCCTGCCCCAGTCAGCGGCAAGCCAAAATCCAACACCCCACCTCTCGTCCAGGTCAAAGGTGCCAGTGCAGAGCAAATTGCCAGCCGCTTGTGGTATGGCGGTGCGCCGCCTGAACAACTTGCGCCGCTTGACGCTACCGAGCTGGAAGACTTGTGGCAACGCATTCAATTACAATTAACGTTTGACGTGCCGCAAACCAGACCCATCGTCGAACAACGCAATTTTTACAGCCAGCACCAAAGTTATCTTGATCGGGTAGCCAATCGGGCACAACCGTTTTTGCATTACATTGTACAAGAGCTTGAAAAGCGCAATATGCCGTTAGAGCTGGCACTATTACCGATTGTCGAGAGTGCTTTTGACCCTTTCGCCTATTCGCACGCCAGAGCCTCAGGAATGTGGCAATTTATGCCAGCCACCGGCACCCGTTTTGGTCTGAAACAAAACTTCTGGTATGACGGTCGGCGTGACGTTATCGAATCAACCCGGGCGGCACTGGATTATCTGCAGTATCTGTACAATACCCTGGAACATGACTGGCTCAATGCTATCGCTGCTTATAACGCAGGTGAAGGCCGGATTGGTCGTGCCATTCGCGCCAATCAGAAACGACGCTTGCCAACAGATTTCTGGTCACTGGATTTACCTGCAGAGACCACGGTTTATGTACCGAAACTACTTGCGCTGGTTGATATTTTAAAACGCCCGGACGATTTTGATATCGTCTGGAAATTTATTAGCAATGAACCAAAAATTACGGTGGTCGCTACCGAAGGCCAGATAGACTTAGCGATTGCGGCCGAACTGGCTGATTTAAGTGTTGCAGAACTGCAGGCGCTGAATCCGGGATTTAATCAATGGGCTACCGATCCTGACGGCCCACACCAACTGGTTTTACCGATAGCTAAAGCAGAAAGTTTCAGCCGATTGCTGGCACAAACTGCCAGCGAAGACCGCTTGCAATGGCAGCGTTACACCGTCGTCAGCGGCGATACGTTGGGCAAAATCGCCCACCAACACAAAACCACGGTTGATGCTATCAGCCGTTTAAACGAACTTAATACCAATACCATCCGTATTGGTCAGCATCTGCTTATCCCTACGTCAGCCAAAGCCGCCGGCAGCTATCAGCTTAGCCAGCAAAACCGCATTGCTAAAGCACAGAATCGCACTGGCGGTGACATAAAAATCGAATATATTGTCCAAAATGGTGATACGTTGTGGGATATTAGCCGGATGCACAAAGTTACGGTTGCTGAGCTGGCAAAATGGAATGGTATGGTAGAACGTGATCCGTTAAAACCTGGTCAGAAACTGGTCATGTGGCAAGACAGTAAAACCAGCCCGGTCTCCGCCATAACCAGAACAGTAAACTATAAAGTCCGCAAAGGTGATTCACTGGCCAGGATAGCCCAACGTTTTAGTGTGTCAGTTGCTGAAATAATTAAATGGAACAATATTAATACCGAACGTTATCTGCAACCAGGTCAGCAGCTGAAGCTGATTGTTGATGTGACTCAGGTGTGATAACGAACTGTGGCTAAAGTAAGGCTATTCATCACCGTTTAAGGAACAGCACTATGAAAGTATTAACGATCATTATCAGCTTACTGTTTAGCCTATCTGCGTTTGCCCAGTTTCAGTTAATGGGCAATGGCAGCTATACCCTGCAAAGCGGAGAAACAGTACCCTTGCAATACGGCTTTGGCTATACCCGAAAAGACGGTGAGTTTCATTTCAGCGCCGGTCAACAAAGCTTGACCGTAAGCAGCCTGCCACAGAAATACGCTTTGTCGCTCATTCTGCAAAATGAAGACGAAGTCTGGGTACCAGATTTCGTCAATTCGCCCATAGTGGCATTCGACTACGAAATAAGCGGCTTTAAGATTACGCTGACTCAGGAACCTGAATTAAAAGACGGTCGGGGTAATTTTATTTTACATTATGACGGCGGCCGCTACCGTTTCGACCGCGGCCCGGGACAAGTTAATTTCATTTTTAATGATGAAGGCATTGCCAGGGTAGAAATTAAAGGTATGTTTAAGCTTCCGAACACCAAACCGCAGGAGTAAACGACGGCTTTAATCCGGTTCGCGCTGCAATTGTAACGCGGGCAACATACCTGAAGCAACGCACAGCAGGGGCGCCAGCAACGTTACAAACCATAATGGTTGCAGTTGCACACCGTGCCATAAAGCATATAGTGCAGCCGTTAACTGAAATACAATACCAAACACACCGATATACACCAGCGCACGGTTAAGAAATCGTTTTGGCATCGTGGGCATTTTTTTCGGCTGCACGTTTATCCGTTGCTTTAAACCAGTCATGGCTTAAACCTGAGCATCGCTTTGTTGCTCTGGCGCTGCCAGGGCAAACCCGGCCAGCTGCTGGCAATGATGGTATAGCCTGCTGATAGTAGGATACTCCAGCGTGTCGAGTTTAAAGCGTAGCGCATTGTAAACTTGTGGTACCAAACATACATCGGCCAGGGTAATGCTGTCGCCATAGCAGAACTCGCCAGAGGTCCGCAGCAAACGCTGCTCCAACGCGGTAAAGCCAGTATGTAACCAATGGTGGATCCACTCGGTTTTCTGATCGTCAGTCAGTGTTAGCGGCCCGGTTAAATACTGCAGCACCCGCAAATTATTCAACGGGTGAATATCGCAGGCGATATCCAGCGCCAGTGAGCGTACCTGAGCTTTTGCTGCAGCGTCTTCAGGCAGCAATGCTGGCTCAGGATACATCTCTTCAAGATACTCAATAATCGCCAATGACTGATTCAGCGTCAGCTCACCATCCACGTAGGTGGGAACCAACTGATTGGGGTTTAGCTGCTGATACTGAGCACTGTGCTGCTGGCCACCGTCTTTTAACAGATGTACAGGAATGGTCTCGAAGCTGAGCTGCTTTAAATTCAGTGCGATACGCACCCGGTAGGCAGCGGAAGACCGCCAATAGCTGTAGAGTTTCATCGTGTTACCTTTAGCGCTTAGAACCCGCTGCTGCTACGTACATTTTCCTGCGACACGCCGTGAACCCATCCTTGGGGGCTCGTTTCCACCCGTCCAGGGCTTCAACGGTCACAGAAAAAAGTACATCCGCATCCGCTGGGCCTGTGGTTAACCCTTATATTGAACCACTTGCTGGTCGATAGCACCAAAAATGCTCTGGCCATCGCTATCCAGCATTTCCATTTTAATGGTATCACCAAACTGCATAAAAGCGGTACTGGGTTTGCCATCGCGAATGGTTTCAATCATCCGGATCTCCGCAATACAGCTATACCCTACACCACCTTCGGTAATGGCAGTACCATACTCAGTGCCTTGTTTATTCGACACGGTACCTGAACCAATCACTGCGCCAGCACCCAGATTGCGGGTTTTCGCCGCGTGGGCAATCAGCTGGCCAAAGTGAAAAGTCATATCAACACCGGCATTCGGCTTACCAAATGGCTGGCCATTGTACGTGGATAACAACGGTAAATGCACCCGGCCATCCTGCCATTTATCGCCCAGTTCATCCGGGGTAACGGCAACCGGGCTGAAGCTTGACGCCGGCTTCGAGTTGAAAAAGCCAAAGCCTTTGGCCAACTCGTTGGGAATTAAACCGCGAAGAGACACATCATTAACCAGCATCAGTAGTCGTATTTTTTCCAGCGCCTGTTCCGGGCTAATTGCCATCGGTACATCATCAGTAACAATCGCCACTTCGCCTTCAAAGTCGATGCCATGCTCGGTGCTAATCGCCTCAATCGGGTCGCGCGGACCAATAAAATCATCTGAGCCGCCCTGATACATCAGCGGATCGGTCCAGAAACTTGGCGGCATCTCAGAATTACGTGCCTTTCGTACCAGTTCCACATGATTTACATACGCGCTGCCATCCGCCCACTGATAAGCGCGTGGCAACGGCGACTCACAATGCTGGACATTGAATGCCATTTCGCCATCCAGTTTGCCGGCATTCAGCGCTTTTGACACGTGCTCAGCTTCTGGCGCCAGGCTCGCCCAGTTATCCAGTAACTGCTGCATGGTTTTTGCGATATCACTGATAGCGATACACCGGCTTAAATCACGGCTCACCACGACCAACTGGCCATCGCGGGTATTATTTTTTAAACTTGCTAGCTTCATATCAATCCTTAACTGAGTTCATACCTATGGCTTGGTTTTCCAGCTGTTTACGTAATCCGGGTTTTCGGTCGCCAACGCGGCGTCACCAAACGCTAACGCATCACGGGTATCCAGCATTACCGCCACTTCATCGGTAAACTTCTTCTTATACTCGCGCCCGGCAGCAAACGCTTTGGGATGAGGGCCATGCGTAAAACCAGCAGGATGAAAGGTTACCATGCCCTTTTCAATATTATCGCGACTGAAAAAATCGCCAGCGTGGTAAAACAGTACCTCATCGTAATCATCATTATTATGATAAAACGGCACTTTTAATGCGCCCGGATCACTTTCAATTGGCCTGGGGACAAAGGTACACACTACAAAGCGCTGCGCCACAAATGTGGTATGGGCAGAAGGTGGCAAATGATAACGGTGGCTCATTAATGGCCTTATATCACGCCAGTTAATCCGCATTACCGTCAAATCGCCATGCCAGCCAATCGCATCCAGCGGATTATAGGGGTAAGTAATCACTGACACCTGGCCGTGGCGTTTTACCTCAACCTGCCAGCTGTCTTCACTGTATTGCGATTTGAACTTATCATTAATTTTTGGCGTGTCGAGCATTGCCGGGTCAAAGATTGCGTGGTTGCCCACCAGGCCTTTTTCCGGCAGCTGGTAGCTGTCGTTCGTTGCTTCAATCAGCAGAATAAACATCGGCTCATTGGGTACCAGACGCCACATTGTTGAGCGCGGGATCACAACATAATCGCCATCACGTACACTCAGGTGACCATAATCACAATAAAGTTCTGCACTGCCTTCATGAATAAATAACAGCTCGTCACCATCAGCATTGCGCGCCAGACGGCTCATGCTATCGCTGAGGCGCCAGGTCCGCATCTTACAATGACTGTTAAACAGTAAGTCCGGCACTGTCCACGGCGATTGCGCTTTATCCTGTTCAATTTCGTTAAAGTTAAACAGATGAGGTCGCAATGGCCCCTGCCAGTCACTCCAACCGGTTGGCGCGTGAGTATGGTGAAAATGCGTTGCCGGGCCGAAAAAGCCACTGCGACCGGTTTCCCGCTCGTATATTGCCTGCTCCGGGAAATCAGCATGCGCCTGCCGTGATACATCGCCTTCCTTTAACGGAAAAGATGCCCATTTACGCATTGCTTAACACTCCACGCTGAATTTGGTCTTCTTCGATAGATTCAAATAGTGCTTTGAAGTTGCCCTCGCCGAAACCTTCATTGCCTTTGCGTTGAATGATTTCGAAAAAGACCGGCCCAATAACCGTTTTTGTGAAGATCTGCAACAAAATACCATCTTTCATCGGGGCACCGTCGATCAGAATGCGTAGCTCACGCATTTGGTCGAGATCTTCCTCATGGCCTTCTACCCGATCGTTAACTTTGTTGTAATACGTTTCAGGAGTGGGCATAAACTCCATACCCCGGCTACGCAAAGTGCGTACAGTTTCATAAATATCGTCTGAGGTCAGCGCGATATGCTGGATCCCTTCACCTTTATATTCACGAATAAACTCTTCAATCTGTGATTTATCATCAGATGACTCGTTGATTGGAATACGAATTTTACCACAAGGTGCAGTCATCGCTTTAGAGACCAGACCGGTTAGCTTTCCTTCGATATCAAAATAACGAATTTCGCGGAAATTACCGATATTCTCGTAAAAGCCGGCCCACAGGTTCATATTGCCGCGCATCACATTGTGGGTTAAATGGTCCAGCACTTCCAGGCCCACACTATGTTCTGCCATGTCAGCTTGCCAGTTGTCATAGTATTTAAAGTCAATGTCATAAACTGAGCTGGCACCATAGCGGTCCACAAAATACAGCAAGCTGCTGCCAATACCGTAGACAGCTGGAATATTCAGCTCCATCGGCCCTACCTGGTTTTTGTATTCTTTCGCGCCATTGGCCAGTGCATGTTTTAATGCAGCGGCCGCATCGGTTACCCGAAAAGCCATGGCACATACTGAAGGTCCATGTAATCTTGCAAACTCTTCTGCCTGTGAATTGGGCTCGGCGTTAATAATAAAATTAATGTCGCCCTGCTTATATAACCAGGCTTGCTTAGAGCGATGCTTAGCGACTTCTGTAAAGCCCAGCGAGAAAAACAACGCTTTTAACTTCTTAATGCCTTCGGCATCTGCTGCGGTATATTCAACAAACTCAAAACCGTCTGTACCCAACGGATTAATAGTATTTTTGGTAGTTGTCATTTATAAATTCTCCAAACAACGAATGTGGGCGCTATCATGCGCTTACCAATAAAAAAAGAAAGAGGTGAGGTTGCAGTAGTCCGTAACGGCTCTATCGCAAAATTTGTACAGAAAAAAATACAAAATGCCCTTTTGCTGGCTGCCCGAACGCAAGGGCCGACAGATAGGCCTGCCAGCCCGCCATTAGTAAACTATTAAGGACGAAGACGTAATTATATTTTTACAGTCTTGCGGTTTATACCGTAATCACGCAGCTTGTTAGCGACTGCGGTATGACTTAAACCAAGCTTTTTCGCCAATTGGCGTGAGCTGGGGTAAGCGGGATAAAGCTTGCGAAGCAGGTTAGCTTCAAAGCGTTTTACGGCTTCATCCAGCGTGCCATCGAAGTCCTGCTCCAGATAGCCGAAATCACTGGTGTAACTTGGCAATTGCAGATGGTCCTTTTCCAGTTCATAGCCATCTAATAACGTAACCGCACGATACAACGCGTTTTCCAGTTGCCGCACGTTACCCGGCCATGGATATTGCTGTAAAAACTGACTGCAGCTCTCGGTTAAGCGTGGCACTTTGCGACCTAGTCGTGCTGCAAACCGGGCGATAAAAAACTCGGCCAGCGGCACGACGTCTTGCTTGCGCTCGCGCAAGGGCGGCAACGTCAGCGTTAATACATTCAGACGATAAAACAGGTCTTCACGAAAACGCCCTTCCTGAACCATTCCAGGCAGATCTTTCTGGGTAGTACAAATTACTCTGACGTCTACTTTAACTTCATTTTCATCTGCAACCCGGCGAAAACTGCCGTCTTGTAAAAAGCGAATAAGTTTAGTTTGCAACTGGGTCGACATTTCCCCCACTTCGTCCAGAAAAACGCTACCACCATTTGCCTGCTCAAATATCCCTTTTTTGCCTTCAGTACTACCGGCAAAAGCATTTGAGCCGTAACCAAATAATTCTGACTCGGCGACATTATCAGGCAATGAAGCACAATTAACGGCAAGAAAGGGCTTGGCTGCACGGCTGCCTGCGGCATGACAGGCGCGAGCCAGTAGTTCTTTGCCGGTACCGGTTTCACCCATAATTAAAATTGGCGCATCAAGCTGAGCCATTTTTTTCGCTTCTCGTACCACTTTTCTCATCAGGTTGCTGTTAGCCTGCAAGGTATTAAAACTTTCCTGGTCGCCTTTTTTAAAGGCCACCATATGCTGGCCGAGCCGGCTCTCTGATTTTAAATTAATTACCGCACCGGCCAGGATCTCGAGCCCGGTTTCGTCCGGCACCATCACCGGCAGGATATCAGCGATAAAACGCTTGCCATGAATTTCAAAACGGCGGGTTTGCGCCAACACTTCATCACTCTCAAGCCAGCGCTGAAAGTTAAATCCCTTTACCATGCCCTGCAAAGACTGCCCCTGGATATCCAACTGCGCTACGGACAATGCTTCCAGCGCGGCATCATTAATTACAGTTACATTGGCTTTAATATCAATAGCTATCAAACCATCAGGCAACGTTTTTAACAACGTTGTCAACTCGTTATGTTCGCGCTCGGATGGCAGAAACGCAGTGGTTTTGACATCCTCTACGCCGGCAATCCGTCGTATCTTGGCCATCAGCTCCTGAAATTTTTCAAAGTTTACCGTAGGAAAAGAGACATACATCCGGTTGAGTGACGGGTCTACCTCAATTCCACGCAAATCCAGCTGATAACCCACCAGTATATTTAACACCTCCTGCGCGAGCCCCAGGCGGTTTTGACATTGAATTTCTAAACGCATAGCAGCGATGTACCCCGATACCAGTTAATAACGCTATAATACGGTATCTGGCTATTGTCAGACCAGCAAATTTGTAAAGATATATGAACAAATGCGCCAGAGGCGGCCATTGATACGATAAGCAGCAACCATAACGGAATGATTAACAGAGGAAATTAACGCCAGCGAGCTGCTGCTCACTGGCACTATTATCGAATTTAGTTGCACGAAGCGCGGGGCGTATTAAGCTTAATCGCCGAGTAAGCTATCCGTTTTGGCGGCGCAGATAAAATCGTTTTTATGCAACCCTTTAATAGAATGAGACCACCAGGTTACCGTCAACTTGCCCCACTCCAGTAATAATGCCGGATGATGGCCTTCATCTTCTGCCAGCTGTGCTACTTTATTGTGAAATGCCCAGGCCTGCTTAAAATTTTTAAACTTGTATAACCGTTCAAGTTGCAAAATACCGTCGCGTGAAACAGGAGTCCAGTCAGGAATTTGCCGCATTAACTCTGGTAGCTCAGCATCAGAGACTTTTGGCGCATCTGCCTTACAGGCTTCACATTTCATTGCTGTTAATTCTGTCATTACAACTCCTAACTTGCTTGTTTTTGTTTGGGTTCGAAACGTGGCGCATGTAAACCCAGGGCTTTAGCCTGCTCTACCAGGGCCATCATATCCAGATGAGCGACATCGAATAAATCGTCAATATTATTCAATAGAAAATAAATCGGCTGCATAATATCAATTCGATAAGGGGTTCTCAGCATATCAACAGCATCAAAAGGTTTGCGCTCGGGAATATCAGATTCCAGTGCATAAACGGTTTCACCCGGGGATGACAAAATACCGCCACCATAAATTCGCAGACCATCGGGCGTTTTTAATAAGCCAAACTCAATGGTAAACCAATAAAGACGTGCCAGAAATACCCGATCTTGCTTGTTTGCTGCCAAACCAAGTTTACCATAGGTATGGGTAAACTCGGCAAAAGCCGGATTGGTCAACATGGCGCAGTGGCCAAAAATCTCATGAAAAATATCAGGCTCCTGCAGATAATCAAACTCTTCGCGGGAGCGAATGAAGGTGGCAACCGGAAAACGTTTATTAGCCAGCAACTCGAAGAATTTATCAAAACTGATTAACGCCGGTACCTCAGCACATTCCCAGCCTGTGGTCGACCGCAGAACTTTGTTTACCTCTTCCAGTTGCGGGATCCGGTCAGTGGGCAGTTGTAATTTTTCAAGCCCAGCCAGAAACTCATCACATGCCTTGCCTTCAATCACACCAAGCTGACGGGTAATAAGTTCGTGCCAAATCTGATTTTCTTCATCCGACCAGGCAATAATGCCGTTTTCGTCTGATTGTCTGGATACATACTGACTTGTCTTGCTCATAAACAACCTGTTGCAAATAAATGGGCAGCTCGCACTGCCGTAAAGGTACTGCGGATACTAGTGGATATGACAACTCCTGTGTATCATGCGCTCGCCAAAAGCCCTGTAAAGCTGGCGCCACTGTTGTAAAGTTAACAATACAACGACTGGCCAGAGTGCAGCAAAGCAGGGTTTCAGCTCTGCTGCTGCATTTTTGCAAGGGCCTGCTCTAAATCGGCGATAATATCCGCGACATGCTCCAACCCCACCGATACCCGGATCAGCCCATCACTGATCCCGGCCATTTTCCGCTCTTCAGGCGTGTAAGGGCTATGAGTCATGGAGGCAGGGTGTTGGATCAGTGATTCGGCATCACCTAAGCTCACTGCCAGGCTTAGCAACCGGCACTGATTGATAAAATAACGACTGTGCTCCAGGCTGGCATTAAGTTCAAAAGCCAGTACACCGCCGGCGCCCTGCATTTGCTCCCCCAGAAAACGGTAACCTGGGTGACTGGGCAAGCCGGGGTAGAACACTTCTTTTACCGCTGGATGGCGCTCAAGAAACTCAGCAACCTGCTGGGCATTCTGACAATGACGCTCCATCCTTATCGCCAGCGTTTTTAAACCACGTATAATCAACCAGGCATCGTGCGGACTAATCGTCGCCCCCATATCCTTTAACGTTGTCATTTTAATGGTAGCAATTTTTTCGCTATTGGCCACGATAATGCCAGCCACCACATCGCCATGACCATTGAGGTACTTGGTAGCGCTGTGGATAATAATATCAATGCCATATTTGGCAGGTTGCTGTAGTAGCGGGGTCAAAAACGTATTGTCCACAACCGAAATCAGCTGATGCTGCTGGCAAAACTGCCCCAGAAACGCCAAATCAAGCACCACCAGATTGGGATTGATGGGTGTTTCAGCAAATAACATTTTGGTATTGGGTTTAAGTGCCGCAGCTACCGCAGCATGATCAGTCATATCAACAAAACTGACTTCAATGCCATAGCGGGCAAACATATGATTAAATAAAGCAAAGCTGCAGCCATAAATGGCTTTGCTGGCGATCAGATGATCGCCATGTTGTAAAAAGGCCATGGTGCTGGCTGCCACTGCACCCATACCAGTGGCCGTTGCGGCGGCATCGTCCATGCCTTCCAGCGCCGCAATCTTTTGCTCCAGTTCACGGGTAGTAGGATTACCCAGCCGGGTATAGATGTAACCTTCCTGCTCGCCGGCAAACCGGGCAGCCCCCTGCTCGGCATTTTCAAACACAAAAGTTGACGTCTGGTAAAGTGGCGTTGCTAAAGTACCATGCTGATTTTTTTCTTTGCCTGCGTGGATACACAGGGTATGCGGATGAACATTTTTAGTATGCATTGGATAACTGCGTCAGGTAATGGAAGTCCTGCACAGATTTAGCAGAAATTTAAATTTTTGGAAGCATGCCAGACATCTTGCAGTCTGGCAGCAACCATATAATTAAAGATTAACTGTCAACTTTCGCTGGCAGGGTTGTGCCCCCGCAACCGTTTGATCAGGCTTTGGCTTAGTCTGGCAACGTTAATCCGTTGCTTTTCGGCCAGCGGTAACGGCCTTAATTGTTGCATCGCCATGTTGCCAAGCCGGGCTACCAGTAAACCCGCGATCACCCCCTGACCGGCCCTGGCCGATAATTTTGCCGTCAGTTCACTGCTCATGACATCAGACGCCATATCCAGCGCCAGCTCACTGCCACCGGCCCATAAAATAGCCGCCAAAGCGCGTTTTAACATGACCAGACTTCGCAGTTGGCCAACCGGTGCGCCATATAATGATGCCAGCTGGCGTATCATTGTGCTGCTGCGCCAGATCACCATTAACATATCAGCTAACGCAAAGGGAATTACCGCTACGGCCAGACTGGTATCAGTTCCGGCCCGCCAGATTATGGTTTTTGCTTGTGCATCAAGCGGTTCAAGTACCAGTTTATCTAACAATTGCAGTTTTTCCAGATCACTATGTTGCGGCTGTGCAGCAGTTTGCCATTGCTGCGCTGTAATCTGTCTGGCAGGAGTATCAGGCAAGTGGCCAATAATGGCCCTGCAAAGTGCGTCGGCTTCACCGTACTGCACACTCTGCGCAATACGCTTTGCGCTGCGTTGCCAGTTGCTGTTTTGCTGCAGCCGGCGCCATAGTCGCCACTCTCGCCATAACAACCAGCTAAGCACGCCAAGCACTGCAGCACTTAACACGCTAAAAATCAGCCCCTTCACCACATTTTGCTGCCAGCTAACCGTTAACGCATCGACCCACTGCCAACAAGCCAATACCAACAGGCTGGCCACGGCCAGCCAAACCAATCGGGTGAAGACCGCAGGCTTGTCCGGCACCACTGCAGCGGGTATTTC
Source organism: Arsukibacterium sp. UBA5043 (assembly GCA_002415085.1). Classification (GTDB taxonomy): domain Bacteria; phylum Pseudomonadota; class Gammaproteobacteria; order Enterobacterales; family Alteromonadaceae; genus Alishewanella. The sequence continues at coordinate 576,183 of DIBV01000017.1, forward strand.
AGGATCCGTCTGCCAGTCCGCAGTCGCAAACTCGGCCCGGGTCTTCAGTTGTGGTTTCACGGGCTCATCGCTGTCGTCCGGCATAGTAAACAACTGAGCGGGTTTTAGCGGTATCATCGTAACTTATCTCCCAATAAAAACTGTAACGCATGATCCATCCGGATATGGGGCAGGTTGGCGTTCGCGGCCAAGGGCAATGGCATTAATGATGGAAAACTAAACTTATGACGGGAAAATACCAGATCATCCGGCACCTCGGACGGTACGTCACCAGGAAATAAACTGATTTTTTTACCACTGCTGCTGTCGGTTCCTGTCAAACATGGTTGACGCTGGCCCTGTTGTTCAACATACCCCGATTTACTGGCACTAAGAGCGGCTATCGCCATTGCTTCTGTTTTTGCCAGTTGGTAGGTTGATTGCTTTAACGGCTGTCTTAATAAATTTTGTAACAGCAACGTCAGCGCTTGATGTTGCTCCGGGGTGACATGGTCTGCCTTACTTGCCGCAAACAACACTTTGCTGATTTGCGGCTTAAACAAGCGCCGCAGCAGACTGGACGGTCCGTAGTGAAAACTCTGCATAATTAATTGCAGGGCCTGACTGAGTTCCGCGGTTGCCGCGGCTCCGGCATTTAGTGCACTTAAACAGTCGACCAACACGACCTGGCGGTCGAGTTGAGAGAAATGCTGTTTATAAAATGGTTTGACTACATAGTCGCGATAGCTTTGATAATGATCTGTCAGTTTTTTTAATAACGCGCTGTTGTCATTAAGTTGTTCTGGTAGCAGCGGAATTAGCTGTAACATTGGCGCACCAGCGAGTTCACCGGGCACTAACAACCGTCCAGGCTGATTTAAATAGGTACCGGCGGTGCTACTGAACTGCTGCAATAATTCTTTGTAAGCGTCAGTTAAACGGTGCAACTGTTGTTCACTGGCGTCACTCAGGTCTGTTGCGGCCGTCAGTGCTTTGAAATCTGCCGCCAGTGCCTGACGATGCGGTTTTGCAAATAATTGCCAGCTGAACTCACACCACTGCTGATAATTAAGCTGTAACAAGGGCAAATCCAGCAGCCACTCTCCGGGGTAATCAACGATGTCCAGTTCCAGCTCGCTGTATGATTGCACATGCGCACGAAGCCCCTGACCCGCTTTATACCGTAATGCCAGACTAAGCTGGCTCCAACCCGTGGTTGAGGGTGGCCATTGTGGGGTGGCTTGTTGTAAATAACTCATATTATGTTCAAAGGGAAAACGAGGAATAGTTAATGCCTGTTCGGCGGCCAACCGGCCTCCCAGATAACGACCTTGTTGCACGACAGTAAAAAAAGGCAGGTTTTGTGGACTGTCGCCCTGCGTCAATTGATGTACCAGTGAGGTAATAAAGGCTGTTTTACCTGCGCCACTTAACCCTGTCACGCCCAGCCGGACATGCCGGTCAAGGGCGCGATGACGTAACTGACGACTTTGATGTTGCAGCTTATCAAGCCAGGTCATAGTATTCCGTTTATAAGTTATTAAATTCCCGATTTAATTGAAAGCGGCTTGATGTTACGTGACGCTCCATATCCTGCAGCCGCAGCTCCAGACTATTATAGCGATTTGCCAGATGTTGCAAGGCCTGCTTTGGCGGCTCGCCGCGCTGCCATACTCGTGTTTTTACCTCAACACCGGGCTCGTCAGCGTCTGCCCTGCTGCCCAGCGGCCGCTTCGCAGCGACCACTGACTTTTTTTCCAGAACGACCCAGGCGGCAATATACAGTACAACAACAAAACCACCGGCCCCGAGAAAAAAGGCAGATACGGTAATAATGCGTACCAACCACAACTCCCAGCCAAAATAGTCGGCAATCCCGGCGCACACGCCTGCCAGTTTGCCGTTGCTATCGTCGCGCAATAACTCTCTTTTTCGCTTAGTCATGCTGGTTTCTCCATTTCGGGCTTTCCGCATCTAAAATCGCTTCGAGGGTATGGATGCGCTCAGCCATTTTCTCTGCCCGGGCCGCCAGGTTGTTTAACTGTTGTAGTTCAACATCAGTTAAACCCTGTTGCATTTTACCTTTGCTGCGATAATGCATAATGACCCACAGTGGTGCCACAAAGATCATAAATAAAATCAGGGGCACAAAAATTAACTCATGAATATCCATTTAGCTGCTCCTGCAACGCCTGATATCAGGCGTCTCCTTTGCTGTTTTTCTTGGTTACTTTGGCTTTCAGTTCAGCCAACTCATTATCAATTTTATCTTGCGCTGCCAGCTGTGCAAATTCGTCTTTCAAGGTTTTCTTACCTAGATCATACGACTCTACCTGTGCTTCCAGCGAATCAATTTTTTGCTCATAGCGCTCAAACTTGTACATGGCATCGTTGATTCGGTTGCTATCAAGTGATTTTTTCACTTCCAGCCGATTTTCAACCGTGGTACGGCGCATCAGCATCGATTTCTGCCGAGCTTTGGCATCAGCCAGTTTTTCCTGCAGTTGCGACACTTCATCCTGCAACTTACTGATATGTTCATCCAACACTGAAATATCGTGAAGTAAAGCATCTGCCTGCTCGGCAGCTTTTTGCTTCTCAATTAATGCAGCCCGGGCCAGGTCATCGCGATCTTTGCTCAATGCCAGTTCGGTTTTGGCCTGCCAGTCATCTGCTTCACCTTGCAGCCTGCTGACCACCCGTTGTAAATCTTTTTTCTCAGCAATGGTTTTGGCAGAAGACGAACGCACTTCAACCAACGTATCTTCCATTTCCTGAATAATTAACCGGACCATCTTTTCCGGATCTTCGGCTTTATCCAGCAGCGAGTTGATGTTTGAGTTCACAATATCTGAAAAGCGTGAAAAAATACCCATCTTAGTTACCTCTGTATGTTGATGTTAGTACGCTAATGCTTATTCAGGTTTCTTGCCAACTTTGCAAATTACCATAACATACTAATATTTAATAACTTTATTTATTTAAAACAAAAGCTTTAGCTCCTGCCCTTTATGAAATACACTATTTATTAGCGAAATTAACTACTTTGTAGCTGTCAATGAATAAAAAATATCAACAAGATAACCTGATTGGTCAGGCCAACAGTTTTTTAAATGTACTGGATCAGGTGTCACAGTTGGCGCCACTCGATAAGCCAGTGCTGATAATTGGCGAAAGGGGCACTGGTAAAGAGCTGATCGCTGCCCGATTACACTTTTTATCACAGCGCTGGGATCAGCAGTATCTGACCCTTAACTGTGCAGCATTAAATGAAAACCTGCTGGAGAGCGAGTTATTTGGGCATGAGGCAGGCGCATTTACCGGCGCAGGCAAAAGGCATGAAGGCCGATTTGAGCGAGCCAACGGCGGAACATTATTTTTAGATGAACTGGCCAATACGCCGGCGCTGGTGCAGGAAAAGTTATTACGGGTAATCGAGTATGGTGAATTTGAGCGCGTTGGCGGTAGCCGGCCAGTGCGGGTTGATGTAAGACTGGTATGCGCTACCAACGAAGATTTACCTTCGATGGCCGACAATGGAGAATTCAGGGCTGACTTGCTTGACCGGCTGGCCTTTGATGTTATTACCTTGCCACCAATGCGCGAGCGCCGTGAAGATATATTATTACTGGCAGAGCATTTTGCGATGAATATGGCCAGAGAGCTCGGCTTTGAGCTGTTTAGTGGCTTTAGTGAAAAAGCCAAAAACACTCTGCTTGACTATCATTGGCCGGGCAATGTCCGGGAATTGAAAAACGTGGTCGAACGCAGCGTTTATCGCACTAATAATCCCTACGTACCGGTGCACCATATCCAGCTGAATCCTTTTGAATCGGCTTACCGGCCAACCCAACGCATTAAAACCCGGGCAAATGGTCCACAAAAACCCACAGAACCGCTGGTAACCCCGCCTGATACTGCCGATAATAAGGAGACGGGCAACACAAGTAGCCCTGCTAATCCCAGTATTGATTTTAGCAACGGCGTAGATTTTAAAACCCTGGCACAGGATTTTGAAGTAAAACTGATTAAAGAGGCGCTCAGCGCCAGTCAGTACAATCAGAAAAAAACGGCAGATTTATTAAATCTTACCTATCATCAGTTGCGTGGTTATATGAAAAAGTATCAATTGCTGGAAAGTCAGCAGGGATGAAGCTACCTGACAATGGTACTCGTGCTCTGGTTTTTAGCAGCGCTATGCTCAGCATCTTGCTGCTGCTTGCGAGCTGCAAGCCATACCTGCCTGAAACAGCCCGCAGTGGCCTGGTTTATTGTTCTGAAGGCTCACCAGAGAGCTTTAACCCACAACGGGTCACTTCCGGCACCACTATTGATATTATCAGCCAGCAGTTATACGACAGGCTGGTCGATATAAATCCGGCCAATGGTAACATTATTCCCGGTCTGGCTACTGACTGGCAAGTTAGTGCAGATGGAACCCGTTACCAATTCACCCTGCGTCAGGACGTAGAATTCCATACTACCCGCTACTTTTCTCCAGGCCGTAACTTCAATGCTGAAGATGTGGTATTTACGTTTAATCGGATTACCAGTACTGAGCATCCGTTTCATTTTCAGGGCGGCGGGGTTTATCCTTATTTTCAAAGTGTTGACTGGGCCGGGTTAGTAAAACAGGTACAAGCAACTGATCAACATACTGTTGTGTTTGAATTACAACGCCCTGACAGTTCTTTTTTATCTAATCTGACAACCGATTTTGCGGCCATCCTTTCTGCTGAGTATGGTCAGAAACTTCTTGCTGCAGGTGAACCCGGCCAGATGGATCGTTTACCAATTGGTACCGGGCCATTTCGTTTTCGCGAATATCAGAAGGATATCCTGGTCAGAATGTATCGCAACAACGACTATTGGCGCGGTGATACCCAACCCGAGCAATTGGTATTTGACATTGTGCCTAATAATGCCAGGCGCATGGCCAAACTCTTTACTCACGAGTGCGATATCGTGTCTTATCCAAGGGTCGCAGAGTTAGAGCTGATCGCGGCCAGGCCTGATGTTACGGTGCAGGAAAGTACCAGTATGAACGTGGGTTTCTGGGCATTTAACACGCAAAAACCGCCTTTTGATCAATTAGCTGTTCGCCAGGCGTTAGCAATGGCCATTAACAGAGCGGCCATTTTGCAAGCAGTGTATTACGGCCAGGCAACGCCTGCATATGGCATTTTGCCACCCACGTCATGGGCTTACAATGATGGTTTACCTGCGCCACTATATTCTCCGGCCAAAGCGCGGGCGTTGTTGGCCGAGGCGGGCTATCCCAATGGCTTTACCATGGATATCTGGGCCATGCCGGTGCAACGCTTGTATAATCCCAATGCGTTAAAAATGGCAGAACTGATGCAAGCCGATTTAGCCCAGATTGGTGTCAAAGCTAATATCGTATCTTATGAATGGAATAGTTTCCGTCAGAAGCTGGGCAACTTTGAGCATGATTCGGTACTTATTGGCTGGGCTGCCGACAACCCGGATCCTGATAATTTTTTCCGCCCGCTGCTGAGCTGCGCGGCCAGAGATAGCGGCAGCAACCGGGCAAATTGGTGTGATCCCGCGTTTGATGACATTATCAGTCAAGCCCTGTTAACAGCAAACCAACAGCAGCGACGGGCACTATATTTAGCAGCACAACAATATCTGCATCAAAAACAGCCTCTCGTTGCCATTGCCCATTCACAGCGCTTTCAGGCAATCAGTAGTTCGGTAACCGGAGTCAGTATTAACCCCTATGGTGGTATAGCCCTGCAACATGCTAAAAGGGTTGAGCCATGACCCGCTATTTATTCCGACGTCTGTTTCTGATGATGTTTGTGTTTTTGGCACTGAGCCTGCTGGCGTTTAGTCTCGGCTATTTGTTTCCCGGTGACATCGTACAGAACCTTAGCGGTCTGCGTCAGATTGACGAAAGCCAGCGTCAGCAACTTGTTGCTTATTATCAACTTGATAAAAATTACCTGCAGCAGTACCTGGCGTTTTTAAACAGAATTGTCCACGGTGATTGGGGGCTGTCTTTTGCCAGTCAGCAACCGCTGCTCCAAGAAGTAAAGTTGCTGTTACCCGCCACCCTGGAGCTGGCAGCCTATGCGTTGTTATTGTCATTTATTATTGGCATACCGCTGGGAATCGTGGCCGCGTTTAAACCCGACAGCATCATTGGCAAATCTATTTCTGCTCTGGCAATGATTGGCTATTCCCTGCCGATATTCTGGTGGGGATTGTTACTGATCATGTTTTTTTCGCTGGCACTGGGCGTACTCCCTTCAGCCGGCCGCATCGGCGTGTTGTATGAAATTCCACACCACAGTGGCTTTATGCTGTACGACATTTTGCAAGCAGACATCAGCTACCGCCAGGAAGCGCTGCACAATGCACTCCAGCATTTACTTCTGCCAACCGTGGTACTGGCAACGTTTCCAACAACAGTAATGGTTCGCTTTGTTCGCGATGCCATGTTAAACGTATGGGAACAAAACTATATTAAAACAGCGAGGGCCAAGGGGTTAAACCGGGGACAAGTCTTGTACCGGCATGGACTGCGTAACGCGCTACTCCCTGTTATCCGTCAGATTGGTTTACAGTTCAGTACCCTGATCACCCTGGCCATGCTAACCGAGGTAATCTTCTCCTGGCCTGGAATTGGCCGCTGGCTAATCGACAGTATTTATCAGCGCAACTATCCGGCAATCCAGGCGGGATTGCTAGTGATCTCCACGATGGTAATCGCCATAAATATGCTGACTGAAATCTTACATGCATTTTTTAACCCGTTAGCCAGGCGAGGTTGATTTGAGTAAATTCCGGTTATACCTCGAAGAAAACAATCGTTCACCGCTAAAACAGCTCTGGCGGGAATTCAGGCGACAACACTCGGCGATGGCCGGCTTATTCTTATTTATCGGATTCTTTGTTATCAGTTTGCTGGCGCCTTTAGTTACACCGCATGATCCCTACTTACAGGTTGATGAACTGCTGTTATTGCCCCCATCCTGGAATGCGGCTGGCCTGGTACAGTATCCATTTGGTACCGATGATCTTGGTCGGGATCTGCTGTCCCGAATGATAAAAGGTACCAGCTATACCTTTGGTTTTGCCCTTATAACGGTAGCCGGCGCCTTGCTGATGGGCTTGTTGCTTGGTGCACTGGCGGGCATGAGTAAGGGTGTTAAATCCAGCGTGTTCAATCATATTCTCGATTTAGCACTGACGATTCCGTCCTTGCTGTTAGCGATAATTATCGTCGCTATTATTGGCCCGGGGCTGATCAATACTACCTGGGCTATTATGCTGGCATTACTGCCCCAATTTGTGCACGGCATCCGCAATGCGATTGATGAAGAGCTAAAACAGGATTATGTAATAGCGTACCGCTTAGACGGTGCAAACGACTGGCATGTTTTAAGCAGATTAATCTTACCCAATATTTGGGAAAAACTAACGATAATGGCCACTATGGCCCTTTCTACTGCCATTTTAGATATTGCCGCCCTGGGCTTTCTCGGTTTCGGCGCGCAAGCGCCATTGTCGGAATGGGGTGCGATGATCAGTGATTCACTTGATCTGATCTATCTGGCACCAAGCAGTGTGGCTATTCCCGGTTTACTTATTTTCACTGCAGTGTTATCTGTTAATCTGGTTGGTGATGGTTTAAAAACCGCAATTTTAAAAAGGCGGCAAAGCTAAATGTTATTGCTCGATATAAAGAACCTGACCATTGAGCTGGAAACCGCCGATGGTTTGGTGCGGGCGGTTGATAGAGTAAGTTTGAGTCTGCGTGAAGGTGAAACCCGAGGCTTGGTTGGAGAATCAGGTTCGGGTAAAAGTCTGATAGCTAAAGCCATTGTTGGCGTTCTGAACCGCCGCTGGCAGGTTACAGCAGACCGCTTTCATTGGTTGGGTAAAGATCTACTACGGCTTAGCTCAGAACAAAGACGGCAAATTATTGGCCGGGATATCGCCATGATTTATCAGGAACCAAGCCGCAGCCTTGATCCTACCGCCGTTATCGGAGAACAACTGGAAGAAGCGATTCCTGATCATCTGCTTAATGGCCCCTGGTGGCGCCGCAGAGCCCTCAGACGCAAAAAAGCGATAGGCCTGCTGCATAAAGTTGGTGTGCGTGAACATCAACGGGTATTGCAAAGTTACCCCTATCAATTGTCAGAAGGGATATGTCAAAAAGTCATGATCGCGATGGCTATCGCTAAAAATCCCAAATTACTGATTGCTGATGAGCCGACTACGGCATTGGAAAGCACCACGCAAGCCCAGCTTTTCAGGTTACTGGCGAGTTTTAATCAGCTAAAAGGGATGTCAGTGCTATTGATAAGCCATGAACTGGAAAGCGTGGCCCGCTATACCCAAAAGCTCAGTGTTTTATATTGTGGCCAGTTGGTTGAAGCCGGTGAAACCCGTCAGCTACTGCACGCCCCCTTGCATCCTTACACCGATGCTCTGATTAAAAGTGTGCCAGAGTTTCAACCAGATTTAGCCGCCAAAACGCCGCTTTATGCGCTACCGGGTAGTATACCAACGTTACAACACGTACCAATCGGCTGCCGCCTGGGACCACGCTGTCCCAATGCCCGCAAAGAGTGCGTGAAAACTCCGGCATTGGAGCGCCAGCAAAATCATTATTTTAGCTGCCATTTTCCATTAACGACGAAGGGTAGTTAATGAGTGATTTACTGGAAGTTCAGGCACTGGGCAAAATGTACAGTAAACAGCGCGGCTGGTTTGGCCGTCAACATATTACTGCGTTGGAGAACATCAGTTTTACCCTGGCAGAGGGAAAAACGCTGGCGGTTGTAGGTGAAACCGGATCAGGCAAGAGCACGCTTGCTAAACTATTGGTCGGTATTGAAAAACCTGATAGTGGTCACATTCTGCTGGCGGGTAAACCGGTCCAAATCAGTCACTATAAGAAGTACAACCATGTCATCCGATTTATTTTTCAGGACGCGGGACGTTCGTTAAATCCATCACAAAAAATAGGTCAGATGCTCGAAGACGTATTATGTTTCAGTACAGTACTTGATCAACAACAACGCCGGGTTAAAATTGGGCAAACCTTAAAATTACTGGGTTTACTGGACGAACACGCTGAATACTACCCTCATATGTTTTCGGGCGGTCAGTTGCAGCGTGTGGCGTTAGCCAGAGCACTGATCTTAGACCCTAAGCTGCTGATCCTTGACGAAGCGCTGACCGCGTTAGACCCGACGTTACGAGCACAAATTGTTAACTTGCTACTGGAGTTACAGCAAAAATCAGGCTTGGCTTATTTGCTTATCAGTAACCAACTTCGATTAGTACGCCATATCAGCGACAGCATTCTGGTGCTCCATCAAGGACACGCCGTTGATTACGGTACTACCGCAGCGGTGTTTGCTGCTCCGGCCCATGAATACACTAGAAAGCTTATTAACAGCTCTGGGGTCTGATGCAGATTAGCCTGGCAGTAATTGTCAGCCAAAAATAAAAAACCGTGCTTAAAGCACGGTTTTTTTAGCTAAGCGCTACTAATCCACTTAGTTTTGTTCCGGGGTAGCTGCTCGTAAATTACGACTGATTTCGGCATTAGCTTTTAATGCGGCAACCAACGCAAGATAACCCTGCTCAGCCTGTCGCTGCGCCATGCTCTCGAGTTCTTCCTCTGAGGGGACGGTCGTAACTTCTACGTCCTGCACGCCAGACACCGCAACGATTGCAACATCACCGCTGGCTAGTGTTACCGAGTCAATGCTAGGCTTACCCGCAACCGGCCGCGCCATTTTAAACGCCTGACTGCGAATCTGCGGATCTAAGCTGCCACCGAAGCGTGGGGTTGCCGCCGCGGTTCGCAACGTTACACCAGCCTGCTCTGCCATACTGCTGATATCGGCCTGTTCAGCCAATAGTGCTGCAACTTGCTCCTGAGCCAAACGAGCTTGTTGCTCAACTTTCAGAGCCTGAGTAATTTGGTCTGAAACTTCTGCCAGCGGTAAGGTTCGGGCTGGCTGGAATTCCTTTACCCTGACGACCAACAAATGCTGATTCCCAATTTCTATAGGATCACTATTCAAACCATCACTAATAAATTGCTGATCAAAAAGCTTGTTGATCACGGCTGGATGGGTCAGAGGCTCAGTGGCCTGCTCTTTGCTGAACAATGGCGTTGAACGTACACGCTCACCCAGCACGGCTGCAGTCTCATCCAGATTGTCAGGTACTTCAAACGCCACTTCAGCCATTCGGGTTTGCAGCTGATAGAATTGCTCTGTCGCCTGCTCCTGTTTTAACCGCTCTACAATGCTTTCCTGAACTTCAGCTAATGGCTGCTGCTGTCCCGGGGTATAACTAACCAGTTTAATAATGTGATAACCGTATTCGCTTTGTACGACCTCACTTAACTGGCCGGCCTCAGTCAGGGCAAAAGCAGCCTGCTCGAAGTCAGGATCCATTTGTCCGGGTTCCACAGTGCCCAGTACGCCGCCATTCTCTGCTGAGAAGGTATCCGCAGAACGTGTTTTGGCTAACTCGGCGAAATCTGCGCCCTGGCGTAACTGGCTTAACAACGCAGCTGCTTCAGCAGCAACGGCATCGTCAGCACCTTCAGATTCCAACATGATATGAGCAACCTCACGCTGTTCATCAGTGCTGAAACGTGCCTGGTTGGCGTCATAGTAAGTCTGGACCTGCTGTTCAGTTATCTCAATATCTTCGGCAATAGCTGCTGCAGATAACTCCACATACTCGGCAGCCACTTTGGGCTCGGTTTCAAAGCGCTGCAGTTGCATTTGATAGTAGTCTTCTATCATTTGCTCACTGATTGTTACCTGTTCTGCAAAGTTTGCCGCTTTTACCACGAAATAGCTGATGTCCCGGCTTTGTTGTTCAAGCTGACGAATTTGCTGGATTTCAGAGGGTAAATAGAACTCACTGGCAAATACACCAGCACGGAATTGACTGGCCGCCATATCTTCCCGCACCATTTCACGGAAATCAGCGCTTTGATAGCCCATCTGCCGCAACAGGGCGATATAACGGTCATTGTTAAAGGTACCGTCTACCTGAAACTCACCCAGGTTTCGGATAGTATCTCGCACCTGATCATCACCAACCCGAATGCCCAGTTTGCGCACAAATTGCTGTTGCAACGTTTCATCAATCAGTCGCTCCAGCACTTCACCGCGAAACCGGCTGTTATAAGCCGGATCGGCAGCAATGGTCTCGTACATTTCACCAAATTGCTGCTGCATACGGGCACGGTCACGTTGTAGTGCTTGTTCAAACTGAGTCTGATTAATTTCTTCGCCATTTACTACTGCCACCGCAACTTCGGTTGGCGAGCTTAAGTAACTGCCAACGCCCGCCAGGGCAAAAGTAAGAATGACCAAACCCAAAATGGTTTTGGCAATAACCCCCTGGGAGCCTTCTCTGATTCTCTCTAACATCTTCGGGACATCTCTATATTCAACTTACGCTAAGTTGTCTTAAAAAAAAAGCGCATCTTAACAGATGCGCCTTTTTTAATGAAGCCCGATAACTCATCCGGGCTTTACAGGCTGCCCCGGCGCGCCGGGGCAAGCAACCAGTTAGTTTACGGCGTCTTTTAACGCTTTACCTGGCTTGAAAGAAGGAATTTTCGCAGAAGCGATTTGAATAGTAGCGCCGGTTTGCGGGTTACGGCCTGTACGGGCAGCACGCTCACGTACGCTGTAAGTACCAAAACCAACTAAAGCTACAGAGTCGCCTTCTTTAAGAGCATCAGTAACAGCGTCAATGAACGCGTCCAGTGCACGACCAGCTGCCGCTTTTGAGATATCTGCATTAGCAGCAATTTTGTCGATAAGTTGAGACTTGTTCACAATATCATCCCCTTCAATTGTTATTATTTTCTACAACTAGTAGTTATTAGCTTTTCTAGACTGCGCTTCGTTATAACAAGCATCTTGATGTCTTGCAAGCAGAAGACGCTTTCAAACTAATATTTTTTTGCTTTAACCGCAGCCCTTATTTTATAAGGGCTGGGTCGAAACTGACCATAACTTAGCACAGCCAACAGGAATGAAAAGCCCCTAAGCAGGATTTTTTGTGGTTTTTTTGCTATTTGCTGGATTTTTTGCCGTATTTACCACGTTAATGCGGTCTGTAGGCTCCTGCAATGCATATTGAAGCACATCTTCTATCCACTTCACCGGCTTGATCTCAATATCCCCTTTAACGTTATCCGGTATTTCTTTTAAATCACGGATATTGTCATGAGGGATCAGAACCCGTTTAATGCCGCCACGATGCGCTGCCAGCAACTTCTCTTTCAAACCGCCTATAGGTAACACTTCACCACGCAGGGTAATTTCGCCGGTCATTGCCACATCTGCCCGCACCGGATTACCAGTTAGGCTTGAAACCAAGGCCGTAACCATGGCGATACCTGCACTGGGTCCGTCTTTGGGTGTTGCCCCTTCCGGCACATGAACATGAATATCACGTTTCTCGTAAAAGTCTTCGTTTATCCGCAATACTTCAGCGCGACTGCGAACGACGGTCATTGCGGCCTGGATAGACTCTTTCATTACGTCTCCCAGTGAACCGGTATAGGTAAGCTTGCCTTTACCAACCACAGATGCAGCTTCTATAGTAAGTAAGTCACCACCCACTTCGGTCCAGGCCAGGCCTGTCACCTGCCCTATCCGGTTACTGTCTTCAGCTTTACCATAATCATGCCGCTGCACCCCCAGAAACTCTTCCAGGTTATCGGCGTTAATCACAACTTGTTTGGTATCTGAATCCAACAATATTTGCTTAACCGCTTTGCGACACAATTTAGAAATCTCGCGCTCCAAACTCCGCACGCCGGCTTCTCTGGTGTAATAACGAATCACACCGATAATTGCGCTGTCTTCGATAGTAAGTTCGTGCGGCTTTAAACCGTTTCTACTGATTTGCTTGGAAATTAGATGCTGTTTGGCGATATTCAGCTTTTCATCTTCGGTATAGCCCGACAAACGAATAACTTCCATTCTGTCTAGCAATGCTGCCGGAATATTCAGGCTGTTTGATGTCGCAAAAAACATCACATCCGATAAATCGTAATCCACTTCAAGGTAATGGTCACTAAAGGTGGCATTCTGTTCAGGATCAAGCACTTCTAACAACGCTGCCGCAGGATCTCCCCTGAAATCAGACGCCATTTTATCGATTTCGTCCAGTAAGAAAAGCGGGTTACGAACGCCCACTTTTGCCATTTTCTGAATAATTTTGCCAGGCATAGAGCCGATATACGTGCGTCGGTGCCCGCGGATCTCGGCCTCATCACGCACACCACCCAAGGCCATCCGCACATATTTGCGGCCGGTTGCCTTTGCTACTGATTGCCCCAAAGAGGTTTTACCTACGCCAGGAGGGCCGACCAGACACAAAATCGGGCCTTTTAACTTATTTACCCGCTGTTGCACTGCCAAATATTCAATAATGCGTTCTTTGACCTTTTCTAACCCGTAATGATCAGCATCCAGAACCTGCTCTGCGGCCGCCAGATTCTTTTTCACCTTGCTGCGGGCTTTCCAAGGAACGGTGGATAGCCAATCAATATAGCTGCGCACGACTGTGGCCTCAGCTGACATCGGCGACATCATCTTCAGCTTCTGCAGCTCAGCCCTGGCTTTATTTGCCACTTCCACCGGCATTTTCGCTTTTTCAATCTTTGCTGCCAGCGCTTCAAACTCGTCTGGTGCGTCTTCCAGATCGCCAAGCTCTCGCTGAATCGCCTTCATCTGCTCATTAAGGTAGTATTCGCGCTGGCTCTTCTCCATTTGCTTTTTGACCCGGCTACGAATACGCCGTTCAACCTGCAAAATATCAATTTCGCTTTCCATCATGGCCATCAGATATTCAAGACGCTCGGTTACATCAACCAGCTCCAGTACCTTCTGCTTATCATCGACCTTAAGTGGCATATGGGCAGCCATGGTATCGGCAAGGCGTGCCGCATCGTCAATACCGCTTAAGGCAGTAAGCACTTCTGGCGGGATTTTTTTATTAAGCTTGATGTAACCCTCAAACTGGTTAATGGCAGAGCGCAGAAACACTTCCTGCTCGCTGCTATCAATATCAATGGAAGGAATAAGCTCAACGTGCGCAGCAAAAGCGTCTTCTGTTTCGGTAAACTCGGTCAGTCTGGCACGCTTGGCACCTTCGACCAGTACTTTGACAGTACCATCTGGTAACTTAAGCAATTGCAGAATAGTGGCAACCGTACCTATCTGATACAAATCATCAGCACTGGGGTCATCCAGGGTAGCGTCTTTTTGCGCGACCAGAAAAATCTGCTTGTCATTGTCCATTGCCGCATCTAAACACTTAATAGACTTAGCCCGACCAACAAACAGGGGGATCACCATGTGGGGGTAAACGACGACGTCACGCAACGCCAATACCGGCATATGCAAACGTTCAGTTTGTTCTACTGTCATTGTTTATCTCTCGAATTAATACTGCGGGCGACACCTGATAGCCAGTATATGGGGTTAATTTGGCAAACTTCAATTGTGTATACGAAAAAGGAGCTGATTCAGCTCCTTTTTGTTAGTTTGATAGCGTTATTTTGACTGTGCGACTTCCGGCTCACTGTTTTCATAAATCAGTATCGGCTGAGTTTCGCCACGGATCACCGTTTCATCAATGACCACTTTACTGACATCTTCCATCGACGGCAGTTCATACATAGTATCAAGCAGCACACCTTCTACAATTGAGCGCAAACCACGGGCGCCTGTTTTGCGCTCCATTGCTTTTTGACCAATTGCTTTTAAGGCATCGTCACGAAACTCCAGTTCAACATCTTCCATTTTAAATAACGCAGCGAACTGCTTAACCAACGCATTTTTTGGTTGACTAAGGATTTGTACCAGTGCATCTAAATCCAGTTCAGTTAAGGTAGCCACCACCGGTAACCTGCCAATAAATTCTGGAATTAAACCATATTTAACTAAATCTTCAGGTTCTACATCACGGAACGATTCACTTAAACTACGAGTGCTTTCCTTACTCTTGACCGTGGCACCAAAACCGATCCCGGCGCCTTTGGCACTGCGCTGCTCAATGACTTTATCCAGCCCTGCGAAAGCGCCACCACAGATAAACAAGATCTTAGAGGTGTCAACCTGTAAAAATTCCTGCTGAGGGTGTTTACGGCCACCTTGTGGCGGTACTGAGGCGATGGTGCCCTCAATCAGCTTTAAAAGCGCCTGTTGTACACCTTCACCGGATACATCGCGGGTTATCGAAGGGTTGTCTGATTTACGAGAAATTTTATCAATCTCATCAATATAGACTATACCGCGCTGTGCCTTTTCAACGTCGTAATCACATTTTTGCAGCAGCTTCTGGATAATATTTTCAACGTCTTCGCCTACATAACCGGCTTCAGTTAACGTTGTAGCATCCGCCATGGTAAACGGCACATCCAACAATCTTGCCAGTGTCTCAGCCAGCAATGTTTTACCACTTCCGGTTGGGCCAATTAGCAGTATATTACTTTTGCTAAGTTCAACTTCCTGTTTATGCTGAGCACTGCGCAGACGTTTATAGTGATTGTATACTGCCACGGCCAATACTTTTTTGGCATGCTCCTGACCGATGACGTAGTCATCCAGATGTGAGCGAATCTCGCGTGGTGTGGGTAACGTATCAGACTCGCGTTTAGGCGAAATATCTTTAATTTCTTCACGGATAATGTCGTTGCATAAATCAACGCATTCATCACAAATATACACTTGCGGGCCTGCGATCAACTTACGCACTTCATGCTGTGATTTGCCACAAAACGAGCAATATAATAATTTGCCGCTTTTATCGCCGTCATTGCGGTGATCAGACATGTAACTACCTCTTTTTACGTCGCTGGCGGCCTCAACACTGGCCACCCGGCTTCAATTATTTCGCGTCTCTTTTACTTAATATGGTGTCAATCAGGCCATAATCCAAGGCTTGCTGTGCGCTTAAGAAGCGATCGCGTTCTGTATCATTAACAATTTCTTCGTACGTTTTGCCTGTATGGTCGGCCATCAGACGATTTAATTTTTCCTTAATACCCAGAATTTCGCGGGCATGAATCTCAAAATCGGTCGCCTGGCCCTGAAAACCACCCAATGGTTGATGAATCATCACCCGGGCATTGGGCAGACAATAGCGCTTACCTTTGGTACCGCCTGACAATAAAAAAGCGCCCATACTGGCAGCCTGACCAACGCACACTGTAGCGATATCTGGTTTAATATAGCGCATTGTATCGTAAATTGATAAACCCGCGGTCACAGAACCACCTGGCGAATTGATATAAATGTAGATATCTTTTTCCGGGTTTTCCGATTCAAGAAACAAAAGCTGTGCCACAATCAGGTTAGCCATATGGTCTTCAACCTGACCAGTCAAAAATATAACCCGTTCTTTTAACAACCGGGAAAAAATATCATAAGAACGTTCACCTTTCGCGGTTTGCTCAACCACCATCGGTACTAAAGCGTTAACGATGTCAGTCATCTCACGTGACATTGGCATAAAATAGGGTCCCTTAATGAAAACTCGGAATTGTTTGGCCGGAAAACAAAATGGCCCGAACTGCTGTTCGAGCCATTAAAACCGTCATACCACGATAAGTCAATCTTAGTTGGTGGCTTGCGGGTTCATTATCTCGTCAAAAGCAGCAGCTTGCTCATTGACCTTAGCTTTAGTAAGAATTAATTCTATTGCCTGCTCTTCCAGTGCCACATTACGCATGCTCTGCATTAATTCGTTATTGCTATGGTAATACTGAACAACCTCAGCCGGATCTTCATAAGCAGACGCGACGTTAGCAATTAATTCTTCAACTTTGGCATTGTCTACTTTCAGGTCATTAGTTTTGATAACTTCACCTAACAGTAAACCTACTTTAACCCGATCTTTAGCCTGCTCTTCGAACAATGATGCAGGTAATTCAGGTAATTGTTTAGGATCAACGTTATTGCCAAAACGTTGTAATGCTTGCTTACGCAGCACTTCAACTTCGCCACCAATTAACGACTGGGGTACTTCCACTTCGTTATTGGTAAGTAAGCCTTTAATCACCTGCTCTTTTACTTTGCCTTTAATCGTTTGCTTAAGCTCGCGTTCCATGTTTTTACGCACTTCAGTTTTCAACGCGTCGACACTGGCTTCTGCTAAGCCAAATAAGGTGGCAAACTCATCGTTTAACTCCGGTAAAACCTGCTCTTCTACGGTATTAACGGTAACAGCAAAGCTGGCCGCTTTACCTTTGAGGTTTTCTGCATGGTAATCTTCAGGGAATGTCACTTCAACCGTGGCCTGCTCACCCGCTTTTTTACCAACAACGCCATCTTCAAAGCCTGGAATCATCCGGCCCTGGCCCAGCTCTAACTGGAAGTCGCTTGCCTTGCCGCCTTCAAACTCTTCACCGTCAATAGAGCCGACAAAATCCATTGTTACCCGGTCGCCAGTAGCCGCGGCACCTTTTTTCTCCTGCCATTTCGCATGTTGCTTGCGCAGCGTTTCCAGCATTTTTGCCAGATCATCTTCACCAATTTCAACCTTTGGCTTATTAACTTCAATTTTTTCCAGATTTGCTACTGTAACATCCGGATAAACTTCAAATGTTGCTGCGAATTCTAAATCTTTACCCGCTGCTAAGGTACCTGGAGCAAAAGTTGGTGCTCCGGCTGGGGTTAATTTGTTTTCGATGACGGCTTCGTAAAATGAACGTTGCATTTGTTCTGATGCAACTTCCTGCAATACAGCCTGACCGAAACGTTTCTGGATAATTGACACCGGTGCTTTACCCGGGCGAAAGCCATCAATACGCTGGCGTTTTGCCAGATCACGCAAGCGGTTTTTTACTTCTGAATCAATCTTATCAGCCGGTACAGTAATCGTTAAACGGCGCTCTAAACCCTGGGTGGTTTCCACAGAAACTTGCATCTTGCTACCTCGAAATCAAAATCAGGCGTCTGAAATACGCCGTGCTTGTATGGCCGGGACTCGAAAAACTTAAGCTGAACCTGACCTGTTATAAAATTGGACGCGGCATTATAGCGGGCTAAATCCTCATAGTCGAGCCTTTAGCCCTGCTTGTTTTCGCTGTTAATCTTGACAAAAAATAAAAAACAGACTTAACCTATTAAAGTTAAGTCTGTTCAATACGTTAACTAATTATCTATTAGCGTTTCCTGCCAGTTTTAGCGATTGATACAGCATTGCCACACTAATTGCGAATTTGACCGCTACCGGTAACGACGTATTTTTCAGTGGTCAGCGCTTCCAGGCCCATCGGACCATAAGCATGCAGCTTGCTGGTCGATATGCCTATTTCAGCACCTAATCCCAACTCACCGCCGTCAGAAAAACGCGAAGACGTATTATGCATCACCACGGCCGTATCAACAGTGCGAATAAATCGATCAGCATTGGCTTGATCTGCAGTGCAGATTACCTCTGTATGCTGACTGCCGAACTGATCAATATGCTCAATGGCCGCGTCCATGTCATCCACCACTCTGATAGCGATTTCCGGCGCCAGGTACTCCTGACCAAATTCATCGTCAGCAATGGCCGAGGCACCACTAAAGTAGCCGACGCTTTGTTTACAGGCATGTATTTTAACCTGATGCTCGGCCAGTGCTTTAGCAACCATTGGTAAAAAATCGGCCGCCTGATGCTTATTTACCAGTAAGCCTTCGAGTGCATTACATACTCCGGGCCGTTGCACCTTACCATTAATCAATAAGTTAAGTGCCATGTTTAAATCAGCACTTTGGTCAACATACAGATGACAAACGCCTTTAAAGTGCTGAATGACCGGAATACGGCTTTGCTCAGTAACAAAACGAATTAAGCCTTCACCACCACGAGGAATAACCAAATCAATAAACTGATCCTGTTTAAGCAATGCGAGTAACAAATCCCGATCAGGATCCGGCACGATGGTAATCACTTCTTCTGGCAAGTCATGGTCGCGTAACGCCTGACGCATTGCAGACGCAATAGCCAGGCTGGTGTTAATGGCTTCACGACCACAGCGTAAGATCACCGCGTTACCTGATTTAAAACACAATGCCCCCGCATCAGCAGTAACATTTGGCCGGGCTTCGTATATCATACAAATAACACCAAGAGGAATGCGTGTCTTTGCAATATTTATCCCATTAGGCCGCTGCTCAATTTGCCGGGTAGACCCGACTGGATCAGGCAACTGAATAATCTGTTCAATCGCCTGCGCCATCGCTTCAATACGTTCAGGGTTTAAGGTTAAGCGGTCTATCATCGCCGCACTGGTTCCGTTACTGCCAGCCTGGGCAACTTCATCTTTATTTGCGGTAATAATCGCACCGGTAGCTTCACGTATACGATTAGCAACGCTTTGTAGTACAAAGTTTTTTTGCTCTGTTGATAAGATAGCAACAGCTTTGGCAGCTTTAGCTGCCTGAGCAGCCAACGTGGCTGCAACATCAGAAATCATAATTTCTCCAATAACATCATTTCACTACGGTGAATTACTGCATCACTGCCTGCCGGACAGTAGCCCAGATATTTTGGAATATCCCGGCTTTGTTGCCCTTTAATAGAAAACAGTTCCGTAGCACTAAAACGGCTTACACCCTTGGCAATGCGACGCGTACCTTTAGCACAGCGAATAATCACGGCATCACCTGAATCAAATTCACCTCTAATTTGAACGATACCACTGCTAAGTAATGATGCCCCATGTTGGCTTAATGCCTCCACACAGCCGTCATCAACCCATATTTCACCCTTAGCCCGCAGGGTATGGCGTACCCAATGCTTTTTAGCCGGTAACGGTTTGTGCTGGCCAAAAAATACTGTGCCAGGATTCTCACCCGCTAAAAGACACTCAAAGGTTTCCAGCTGATGACCATCAACGATCAGGGTATCGACACCCTGCGCGGTGGCTTTTTCAGCAGCTTCCACTTTAGTACGCATACCGCCGGTGCCTACTGCAGAAGCAGCACCACCTGCCAGGCTATAAATAGCAGCATCAATTTTGTTTACTTCCGGAATAAGCGTTGCCAACGGGTCTTTACTCGGATCCGCGGTATACAGTCCTTTAACATCAGAACAGATAATCAGCGCGTCAGCCTGAACAACGGTTGCAACCATCGCAGCAAGATTATCGTTATCACCGACTTTCAGCTCATCCGTAGCAATGGTATCGTTTTCGTTAACAATAGGCAGGACCTGATGATCCAGCAGTCGGCGTAAGGTATTTTGAATATTGACATGACGCACTCTGTCACTGAGGTCGCCATGAGTCAGCAATACCTGAGCACAAGGAAAATCAAAGCAGTTGGTCCAGAAGTTCATCATCTGGTTTTGACCGACAGCAGCCATCGCCCTTTTCAGAGCCATCGGCACCCGTTGATGCGAAAAATTAAAATGATGACGGCCTGCCGCCACACTACCAGAGGACACCAGGATAACTTCCCGGCCTTGCTCTCTGCACTGGTGGATAAATTCAGCGATTGGACGTAAATATTGTTCGCTACATCCTTCGTTGTCTGGCGCTATCAGGGCACTACCCACCTTTAGTACGACCCTACGCCAGCTTGGGTTTATCATAACTCCTCCGGTATTTTGACCGCCGGCAGTATAGCAAAAACACCCACCCGGCACCACCGGCTAGCAACATCAACCCAAGCATGACAGCGGAAAATAAGCATTAATATTCATTAATTTAGCATTTATTCAGGCACTTTTCGACAAGCAACTGATTGCTTTTTAACCGGTAAAACTGTAGTTAAATTACCGTTTTAGCCAATATTTGTGCCTTATGATCAAAGACAAATACGAATGCATAAAAGCCCCCATTATAGATTTGATGAATACCTGGTATAAACGATATAAAATAAGGAAATGAAAGAATCGGGGGTGCAAAAAAGCTGATTTATTTAGCAGGATAGAAAATTAGGTTAGGTGTAGAAGGTCAAAGCAGGTGATGCAGGATTTGAACCTGCGACGCGTGGGATCAAAAAACACCCAAACCAGGCGCGCTATTTTAACTTAAGGGAGAATGGTCGGTGATGCAGGATTTGAACCTGCGACCCCTTGGACCCAAACCAAGTGCGCTACCAAGCTGCGCCAATCACCGACAATAAAAACTCAGGGAAAAGATGGGGTGGATGATGGGGTTCGAACCCACGACAACCGGAATCACAATCCGGGGCTCTACCAACTGAGCTACAACCACCACTGAAACTTTCTTGCGCTTGTTATGGCGCGCCCGATAGGATTCGAACCTATGACCCACGCCTTAGAAGGGCGTTGCTCTATCCAGCTGAGCTACGGGCGCAATATCAAAAGCCCTACCAAGCTATAAACTTATTGGTTGGTGATGCAGGATTTGAACCTGCGACCCGTGGATTAAAAGTACCCAAACCACGTGTATACCAGACCTTTTTAAAATTGGTCGGTGATGCAGGATTTGAACCTGCGACCCCTTGGACCCAAACCAAGTGCGCTACCAAGCTGCGCCAATCACCGACTTCGCTGCACTGCTGCAACGGGGCGGAATATTAACGCCCGCCACCTGAAGCGTCAAACCTTTTTTTTCAATAATCAGCCGATTGCTGATTATTTGAACCTTTATTGGTATTAAATGCTCAGGATGGAGTTATGACAGCGGCTGTGCGAAAATAGCCGGATTAAAAATGTGACAGAGAAGCCCCAACATGACAGCGCAAATTATTGATGGTAAAGCAGTAGCCCAGGCAACAAAGGATAAAGTAGCCGCTCAGGTCAGAGCACGAGTTAAGGCAGGAAAACGAGCACCAGGGTTAGCTGTCGTTTTGGTAGGCGTTGATCCGGCGTCGCAGGTATATGTTGGTAGCAAACGTAAAGCGTGTGAAGAAGTGGGCTTCCATTCGGTGTCTTACGACTTGCCGTCAGATACCACTGAGCAACAACTGACAGACTTAATTGATAAACTAAATAGCGACAGCACGGTAGATGGCATACTGGTGCAACTCCCGTTACCTGCAGGCCTCGACTCATCGGCTATCTTAGAGCGGATCGTGCCTCACAAAGATGTCGATGGCTTTCACCCGTACAATATCGGCCGCCTGGCTCAGCGCATGCCAGCGCTGCGCTCTTGCACCCCTAAAGGCATTATGACATTGCTGCAAAGCACCGGTGTCAATGTCAAAGGTATGGATGCCGTTGTGGTTGGCGCCTCGAATATTGTTGGTCGGCCAATGGCGCTGGAGTTATTGCTTGCTGGATGCACCACTACGGTATGCCATAAATTCACCAGAAACCTGGAAGCTCAGGTACGCCGTGCCGATTTACTGGTCGTCGCCGTCGGCAGGCCGGAGTTTATCCCTGGTGACTGGGTAAAACCCGGAGCTCTGGTTATTGATGTTGGTATAAACCGACTGGACAGCGGCAAATTGGTCGGCGACGTGGAGTACGGCACAGCAGTTAAACACGCCCGCTACATCACACCAGTGCCGGGTGGTGTGGGCCCGATGACAGTGGCCAGCTTAATTGAAAACACGCTTGAAGCCTGCGAGCTTTATCACGATAAGCACTAAGCTAACTGTTTAAGTAATAAAAAACCGCCAGCTGGCGGTTTTTTAGTGGTAGCTCACTGGCAGGCTTTACGCTTTGCGCCAGCTGGTCACGCCATTTTTATCTTCAACAATAATGCCTTTACCGGTTAGCGCATCGCGGGCGGCGTCTGCTGCTGCCCAGTCTTTGTTAGTACGGGCACTATTACGTTTGGCAATTAGCGCTTCAATTTCTG
Organism: Arsukibacterium sp. UBA5043; assembly: GCA_002415085.1. Taxonomy (GTDB): domain Bacteria; phylum Pseudomonadota; class Gammaproteobacteria; order Enterobacterales; family Alteromonadaceae; genus Alishewanella. Next base: position 598,969 of record DIBV01000017.1, read on the forward strand.
CCACATCGTCATCCGACGCACCGGACTGCAAGAACGTCTCTGCTTCGCCTTGCAGCATACCTAAAGCACCCGCTAATAGTTTAAGCAACGCGGCTAATTCAGACGCTTTTGCTGGCTCAGCTTCTTTAAAGCGGTTTACTTCCCGGGCTAATTCAAACAGCACCGGTAATGCTTCCGGGGTGTTAAAGTCGTCATCCATCGCAGCTTTAAACCTGGCGATATACGGGCTTTTTAAATCGATACTATGGCTTGGTGTCACATTGCGCAATGCAGTATATAAGCGGCCTAATGCAGCATGCGCCTGTTCCAGGTTTTCCGCCGAATAGTTTAATTGGCTGCGGTAATGGCTGGATAATAAAAAGTAGCGCACCGCTTCGGCATTATATTGCGCCAGCACGTCTTTGACAGTGAAAAAATTGCCCAAAGATTTCGACATTTTTTCTTTATCGACCTGCACCATACCGGTATGAACCCAGGTATTGACATATTTGTGATTATGCGCACAGGTAGACTGGGCAATTTCGTTTTCATGATGCGGAAACTGTAAGTCAGAACCGCCCCCATGAATATCAAAATGCTGGCCTAAATGCTTCGCGCTCATGGCCGAGCATTCAATATGCCAACCAGGCCGGCCGTCGCCCCAGGGTGATTGCCAGAACGGCTCACCTGGCTTCGCGCTTTTCCACAACACAAAATCCAGCGGGTCGTCTTTATTGTCTGCTACTTCTACCCGCGCGCCGGATTGCAGCATTTCGAGGTTTTGCTGGCTTAGCTCGCCGTAGGCATCATATTTGCTGACATCAAATAATACGTCACCGTCGTTTGCAACGTAAGCAAAGCCCTTTGCTACCAATGTTTCAATCAGGCTGATTATCTCAGCCATATGGGTCGTTACTTTAGGCTCAATATCAGCCGGCAATAACCCCAAGGCGTTAAAGTCGCGATGCATGGCTTGCGTAAACCGGGCTGTCAGGGCATCACAGCTTTCGTTATTTTCCGCCGCGCGCTTAATAATTTTATCGTCGACATCAGTAATATTGCGCACGTAAGTAACATCATAACCAGAAAAGCGTAAATAGCGATTCATCACATCAAAAGCGACATAGGTACGGGCGTGGCCCACGTGGCAATAATCGTAAATGGTGATACCACAAACATACAAACCTACTTTGCCAGGCTCAATCGCGTTAAATACTTCTTTTTTACGGCTTAGGGTATTGTAGATTTGTAACATGAGCATCCTCAAAAACGTCGGTATAACGGCTTAACATTCAGCCTGCTAGTGTACCATCGGCAAACTGAAGCCGCTATCCTTGCTTTATGAAATGCGCCACCTGAGTTACAATAGCATCATTAAAACAGAGGACATTATTTAATGATTAAATTACATACCAATTATGGCGTTATTACTCTTAATTTATTTGCCGATAAAGCCCCGGTTACCGTGGAAAATTTTATCAGTTATGTAAAAGAAGGGTTTTTAGATAATACGATTTTTCACCGGGTAATTGATGGCTTTATGATTCAGGGCGGTGGCTTTACCCCGGATATGGAACAGAAAGAAACCAAGGCATCGATTAAAAACGAAGCAAACAATAAAGTGCCCAATAAAAAAGGCACCATTGCCATGGCACGCACTAACGATCCGCATTCTGCTACCTGCCAGTTTTTTATTAATATTGCTGATAACAGCTTTTTAAACCACACTGCAGAATCAAGTCAGGGCTGGGGCTACTGTGTATTTGGTGAAGTTAGCGAAGGCATGGATGTGGTAGACAAAATTCGTCAGGTCAAAACCGGCCGTTTTGCCGGGCACAGTGATGTACCAGTAGAACCTGTAGTCATTGAGAAAGCTGAGCTTATTGCTTAAGCACCGCTGATGCCCAGTCCACACACCCTGTTTATCGCCGATCTGCATTTGTCTGCAGATCGGCCCGATATCACCGCCGCCTTTCTACGCTTTTTACAAGAACAAGCTGTAAAGTCCGAGGCGCTATATATTCTCGGTGATTTGTTTGAAGTCTGGATAGGCGATGATAACCCAGAGCCATTGCTCGACACGGTGGCAACAGCATTAACTACATTAAGCCGTCAGTTACCCATCTACTTTATTCATGGCAACCGGGACTTTGTCCTGCGTCAGGCCTATGCCAGCCGCGCTGGCATGCAATTATTACCGCAGCAGCAGGTCATCGACCTGTATGGCACACCTACCCTGATTATGCATGGCGATAGCTTATGCACCCTGGATATTGCTTACCAGCGATTTCGTAAATGGTGGAATCAGCCCTGGTGGCAATGGTTGCTGTTAAAAACGCCGTTACCATTTCGGCAGGCGATTGCAGCAAAAGCCCGGCGTAAAAGTGCTGCAAATAAGGCGCGCTATGCCGCACAGCAGCAAGTGCAAATAATGGATGTTACACCGGATGAAGTTACCAGAGTAATGGCTGAAGCCGGCGTGCAGAAACTTATCCATGGTCATACTCACCGACCGGCAGTGCATCAGATTGAGGTCAACGGCAAGCCAGGTGAGCGCTATGTATTGGGTGACTGGTATAGCCAGAGTAGTTACTTAACCGTATCGGCTGACAACTGGCAGCTGGTATTTACGCCGCTGACTGATCACTAGCTGCTGCCTGAGGGCAACCGCTGTGAAACTTAAAGTCAGCGTCCGGGCTGCTAATCAATTCGGCTTCCACCTTACCAAAATACGCTATCCGCTCACTAATATCAGCACAAGCAATTTGCTGCGCTAACGTCAGGTAATCCTGGTAATGCCGCGCTTCAGAGCGCAACAACGAGATATAAAATTCGGCAATTCTGGCTGGTAACAAGGGGGCCAATCTGGCAAACCGCTCACACGAGCGTGCTTCAATATAAGCACCGCAAATCAGCTTATCTACCATCGCCGCCGGCTCATACGTTCGGACATGGCGCAGTAAGCCTTTGGCGTAACGGCTGGACGTCGTTTTTTCATAAACAATATCGTGCGCAGCCATGACTTCCAGCACCTGATAAAAGTGGTGCAGTTCTTCTTTTATCAGCAACACCATTTTATCTATTAAATCCTGCGCATGGCCGTTGCTCGCCTTTGGGATCATCGACTTTCTCAGACTTAGGTCCGCCAGTGTGCGCCAGTCTCCCTGTTGGCGATAGGTAAAATCTTCAAAAGGCTTTAACCACTGCAATAAAGCATCAGCACTACTGTCATCAATTGCATAACGGCGAATAAGATACATGGCGCTTTGCGCTGCTTTTAACTCGCAAATCAGATGATCCCGCAACAAGGTTGGCAGATTCTCAGGTTTAGCGGCTTGTTCCAGCCAGCTTTCAGGTGTACTGCAGCCTAAAAAACGATTGATTGGTTGTAACAATTGTTGCCATTCACTGCTTTGCATAGTGTGAGCTGTGCCAGAAAAATTTGCGGTATTATAACCAAAGCCCATAGAACGACCAAGTTTGATCTGGATATATGCTTTGTTGAAAATTAGTGCAAGTTGCTTGACGAATGCGCAAGATTTCGTCATAACTGAGTTAAGGGTGGCTTAGTAACTTAGTTGCCCGATATATGGGGCGTAGTAAAAAGGATAATAATTATGATACTAAACCATTTATGGGGCATTTATGCCCACCCGAAAGAAGAATGGCATACCATTGATGCCAGACATGAAAGTTTTCGCTACAGCATGGCGCATATCATGATCGTGGCTCTGATACCCGCAATCTGTGCCTATTTTTCTGCTGTTCATTTAGGCTGGAGTATTGGGGTCGGCGACCCCATTAAGCTAACGTCACAAAGTGCATTAATTATGTCTGTTGCAATGTATTGCGGCTTAATTATTGGCGTGTTTACTCTGGCGTGGCTGGCACACTGGATGGCGCATACTTTTGGGGCTGAGCCAACGTATACCCAAACCGTAGAGTTATGCTCTTACACCTCAACGCCTCTGTTTATGGTAGGGTTTGCCGCACTGTATCCTGAACTGTGGTTCGTGGTAAGTGTCGGGCTGGTGGGCTTAGCGTACTCGGTATACCTGTTGTACGTCGGTATCCCTATTTTAATGCATATTCCGGAAGAGCGAGGCTTTATCTATGCCAGCTCCGTGGTTACCGGCGGCTTAACCCTGTTAGCAGTGTTAATGGCAACAACGGTTATCTTGTGGATGTCAGGCTTTGGCCCAACCTATACCCACTGACAATCTTATTAAAATAGAACCCTGCTGATCACACAAGGCGCCCAAAGGCGCCTTGTTAATTTCTATATCGTAGATTAAGCAGCGCTTAACCTTCGTTATATGTTTCCAGATTTGTTGCCATTGACATCGCGGTATGAGCTTTTGCATCATCACTGCGAGATTGGTCAAGCCGGTTTAAGTAATCCTGATCAATATCATTCGTTACATAGTGGCCATCAAACACCGAGGTTTCAAAACGCTTGATATCGGGGTTTTCAGAGCGAACCGCAGCAATGAGGTCTGGCAATGACTGGAAAATAAGACCGTCTGCACCAATAGTTTCGCAAATACTTTCCACATCGTGGCCATGGGCAATTAACTCATTTGCCGAGGGCATATCAATGCCGTAGACATTCGGAAAGCGAATTTCCGGAGCCGCTGAAGCAAAATATACTTTCTTAGCCCCGGCTTCTCTTGCCATTTCAATAATCTGGCCAGATGTCGTACCACGGACTATAGAATCATCAACCAGCAATACATTTTTACCTTTAAACTCCTGCCAGATAGCATTAAGTTTACGCTTAACCGATTTTTTCCGCTGCACCTGACCAGGCATAATAAAAGTACGCCCTATGTAGCGGTTTTTTACAAAACCCTGGCGGAAAGGTAACTCGAGTTCATTGGCTATTTCTAACGCAGCATCGTTACTTGTTTCTGGGATAGGTATTACTACATCAATATCCAGATGCGCCCACTCCCGCTTAATTTTCTGGCCCAGCACCTTACCCATCGCTACTCTGGAGGCATACACTGAAATATTATCAATGGTAGAGTCAGGACGGGCGAAATACACATATTCGAAGATACACGGCGTATAATTCGGATTCTCGGCGCACTGTTGGCTATATAACTCGCCCTGCTCAGTAATATATACCGCTTCACCCGGAGACACATCCCGCAATACCGTAAAGCCGTCTGCGTCGAGTGCGACACTCTCCGAAGCCACCATGTATTCGGTTCCGGCAGCGGTTTCTTTTTTACCCATTACCAGCGGCCTGATGCCATTCGGATCACGAAACGCCACCAGGCCATGACCAATAATCAAGGCAACCGCTGCATAACCGCCCCGGATTTTACGGTGAGCGCTGGCCACCGCATTAAAAATCTGCTCAGGCTCCAACTGCATCGTCGATTTTGCCTGCAGTTCATGCGCCAGTATGTTCAATAAAATTTCAGAATCAGAGGTGGTATTTATATGACGGCGAGCCAGCCTGAACATATCTTCTTTAAGCTCGTGAGAATTGGTTAAGTTGCCGTTATGGGCCAGTGCAATACCAAACGGGCTGTTCACATAAAACGGCTGGGCTTCGGCAGTACTGGATGATCCCGCTGTAGGATAACGGACATGACCGATGCCAATATTTCCTGACAATCGCTGCATGTGGCGGGTTTCAAACACATCTTTTACCAAGCCATTGGCTTTGCGTAATCTGAGAGTATTGTTATCAACCGTAACGATACCTGCGGCGTCCTGGCCCCGATGTTGTAACACTGTCAGACCATCATACAGCGCCTGATTGACCGGATACTTACCTACGATTCCAACGATACCACACATTGATTATTTCCTCGCCAGCCTTAAGGCTTTTGCATAAAACTTGAATGATTTTCCAGATACTCAAAAAACCATTCGATGATAAAACCAAACTCGGGGATCAATACAGACTGCTGCCACCACTGTGCTTGCGCCGCCGGGGTGAACGCATCCATGAAAAATAATACGGCACTGACAACCAATACACCACGCAGTGCGCCAAACACCAGCCCCAGCACTCTGTCTGTGCCCGACAAGCCTGTGCTTTGAACTAATTTAGCGATAACAAAGTTAATTAAGGCGCCCAGAATTAACGTGCAAATAAACAAAATGGCAATCGCAGAGGCATTGCGAATAGTGGGATCAGTGATATTAGTAAAGAGTGTTGCAAGTTTTGGATAGTACTGGCTGGCGATGAAAAAGGCCAGAAACCATACTACCAGTGAGATAGCTTCTTTGACGAAACCCCGGATCAGACTGATAACAGCCGATAAGGCAATAATTGCCAGTATAACAAAATCAACCCAAACCATTTGCTACCAAAGGATGCCTGATGACGGCGCGCATTCTATCAAACCGGCTGGCGCTTGGCTAATTATTTTCAGTCACCTGATAGCGGCTAACAACCAGCCGGGCTATACCTGTCAGTTGCTGCAGTTGCTCAACTTTTTGTTCCAGATGGGATTTTCTAAGCTCAGGCCCCACCAGCACACTGGTTAGCTTTTGACCATTACTATTAGTAATGTCCCGGGTAAAAGTGACATAACCTTCCTGACGAAGCTTGGCGACCAGCGCATTGGCATTTTGAGGATTACTAAAGCTACCTACCCGCACCACCCAGGCATTATCAGTTACTGTATTGCCCGCTGCCATATCAGCAGGTGCTGCGGCCGCTGCAGTGGTCGCGTCAGCCGGCGATGGTAACGTAACCTGAGCGTACGCTTGCGATGGCAGACTCTCCGCCTCGTTCTGGTCGGCTGCCGGGCCGGCAGTAGTTTCGCTATCCAGCGCTTTTTCAGTCACCTGACTCGCTGCAGCAACGCTGCTGGCACGGTCAAATTCCGCCTGGTCAAAAGTATCAGGTTGCTGGACCCCCTGAAATTCGGGGCGGTCTGGTATCACTTTAAAATCATCTTTTACTACTTGTTTTTCACCATCGAGTAAATCAGGTAAAAAAATGATACCGGCTAATATCAAAATAGTGGCACCGAGTAATCTGTGCTTAAACCCTGCGGTCATGTTACCTCCTGATAATAGCTTGCCAGCACTGCTGAAACCGTGACAAATGAGCCAAAAATAACAAGTAAATCATCTTGTCGCAGTATGGTCCTCAAATGCTTAAACGCCGTTGCCACGTCCGGATACTGTTGAGCGTCAACTTGTGTCAGTGCGCATGCCAGCTGAGCAGCAGACGCACCGCGCGAGCCTGGCAGGCTGCTAAGATGCCACTGATCAATTACAGAGGTCAAGGGCGCCAGGGCCTGAGCAATGTCTTTGTCTTTTAACATCCCCGTCAGGGCAAGGACTCGATTGTAGCCCGGCTTTAACTCCGCCAGTTTAGTGGCGAGATAGCGTGCCGATTGCGGATTATGCGCCACATCAATAATGATAGCAGGATTGCGTTGCAAAAATTGCATCCGGCCTGACAAATTCAGGGTGGCTAGCACTCTTCTCAAATCAGTGGGGTCTGGTAGCAAAGAGAGCTGGCTAAGTACGGCCAGACTGGTTGCGACATTCTGCACTGGCAAGCCGGGTATTGGCAGCTGTTGATAATCAACAGAACCACATTGCCAGCTCCAGCTGTCTGTTGATAGCTGATAAAAGTAATCCTGGTTTACCAACAGTTGTAAACAATTTAACGTTGCCGCTCTGGCCAGCACGCTACCCGGCGGCAATAATTCACCAATGACCACCGGCTTGTCTTGGCGAAACACACCGGCCTTTTCAAAACCTATAGTTTCCCGATCGTTGCCCAGCCAATCCTGGTGGTCCAGATCGATGGTCGTGATAACACTGATATCAGGACTGACGATATTTGTCGCATCCAGTCGCCCGCCAAGCCCTACTTCTATCAGACAGAAGTCGACAGGTTTACTCTTTAATACACAGAACGCCGCCAGCGTGGTAAATTCAAAATACGTCAGCGCAATGTCGCCCCGCAGCGTCTCGACCTTAGCCATCGCTTCAACCCACAACGCATCGTCAACATCCTGATCATTGATCCGAAGTCGCTCGTTGAACTTCAGCAAATGTGGTGAACTGTATACACCGACACTAAACCCCTGAACCAACAATAATTGTTCCAGAATGCGGGCGGTAGAACCCTTACCGTTAGTTCCGGCAATCAGAATCACTTTGCCGGGCAACTGCGCCAAATCAGCACGATCGGCAACCTGGCTTACCCGGCCCAGACCCAGTTCAACTTTATCAATGGGATGGCTTTGCTCAATGTAATAAAGCCAATCGGCCAGAGTGTGGCACGATTGGCTCGATGTTATCGTATCTGGCATATTTTCCTAAGCATATTCCTAAGCAGCGTCGTGCTCAGATACCGGTACAGGCAGCTGCATAAACTTAGCCACAAGGCGGGCAATAGTATCGCGCATTTTCCGACGGTCAACAATCATATCAATCGCGCCGTGCTCCAGTAAGAACTCACTGCGTTGGAATCCCTCGGGCAATTTTTCCCGTACAGTCTGTTCAATAACCCGAGGACCGGCAAAACCAATCAACGCTTTAGGCTCGCCAATATTAATATCGCCTAACATCGCCAAGCTGGCAGACACGCCGCCCATAGTGGGGTCAGTCAGCACAGAAATATAAGGTAAACCCTGCTCACTGAGTTTGGCCAGCGCCGCTGACGTTTTTGCCATTTGCATTAATGAAAATAATGCCTCCTGCATCCTGGCACCGCCGCTGGCAGAAAAACAGACAAAAGGGACTTTGTGAGTAAGAGCATACTCTACTCCGGCGACAAACTTGGCGCCGACCACCGATGCCATTGAGCCTCCCATAAATTCAAACTCAAACGACGCAGCAACAATTGGCATACCATGCAGTGTGCCGTGCATAACAATCATCGCATCTTTTTCATTGGTTTGTTTCTGGGCTGCCGCTATCCGATCTTTGTAGCGTTTGCTGTCTTTAAATTTAAGTAAATCCTGCGGCTCTAATTCGCTTGCCAGTTCCGACGTAGAATGGCTATCGAAAAAATGAGTTAAGCGGGTCCGGGCATTAACCCGCATATGATGATCACACTTAGGACATACCCCTAAATTACGATCCAAATCAGCTTTATATAACACAGCGTCACATGAGCTGCATTTGGTCCAGACGCCCTCGGGAATATTACGGCGCGACGAAGTGGAGGTTCTGGGCAGGATCTTTTCTAACCAACTCATAATACATTCCTATCAACAGGGATCAGGCGTTAGACCTAATAATAGACAAAATACGTCAAAAAACGCCGAAATAAAACTAAACGGCTGCTATTAAAGCATAAATACCCGCTATCAGAATATAAAAAACTGGTCTTAGCAGCAGTTATAGAAATAATGGACCTGGTGCTGCTTTGGGGATCGCATAGGCCTCGGGGTAATCAACATCAACCAGATAAAGCCCGCCGGGCTTCGCCGTTGCTGCGGCCAGATTACGATTACGGCTTTGCAGCAATTCTTGCAACCAATCGACAGGCTTTCGACCCATGCCGATCTCTAACAAACTCCCGGTGATGTTACGCACCATATGATGTAAAAAAGCATTGGCTTTAATATCCAGCACCAGATAGTCACCTACCCGGCTCAGCTGCAAGTGATGAATATTGCGGTACGGCGTTTTTGACTGGCATTGCATAGCTCGAAATGCGCTAAAATCATGTTCACCAATTAATGCTGGTGCAGCTTGTTGCATTAGGCTGATATCCAGCGACTGATGATAGTGACTGAGCCCCGAGCGCAAAATTGCGGGTCTGAATTTTTGATTATAAATAATATAACGATAGCGGCGAGCAGTGGCACTGAAACGGGCATGGAAATCGTCCGGCACCGGCATAGCCCAGCGCACAGCGATTTGATCTGGTAAATGACTATTGGTACCCATTATCCAGGCTTTGGCATCGCGCAGCGCGTCTGTGTCAAAATGAACGACCTGGCCGGTGGCATGGACGCCGGCATCGGTACGGCCTGCACAAAACACTTCAACCGGGCCGTTGGCAACTTTAGCCAACGCCATTTCCAGCTCTTGTTGGACACTGTTTACTTCCCGCTGGCGCTGCCAGCCGAAGAAGCCGGTGCCGTCATATTCAATTCCTAATGCTATCCGCATGGCGCCCCCTCTGATAAACCGCGGCGATTATAGCGCAGAGTCCATCGGATAGCAGCCCGTCAATCGAGCAGGCCTGGTTTGTCTTCACTCCGTTTTTTGCTGGAGCGCTTTTGCTTCAGTTTTAACATGCTCAGGGGCGTCTGAATCAAGCATTTCGCCAATAATATGGCTGGCACTCTCAAGATCATCTATCTCAATATAAGCACGCACCAAGTCAAGTTTAGCGCCATATCCATTATCTTCTTTATCAACATCCTGCGGATTGTCATTACCAATTACATCAGCGAACTCGTCTAAACCGACATCAACATTTAATTGTTCAAAGCGCCCATCGTCTTGCTGCAGATGTTCAGTGTTAGCTAACAAATTATCAATTTCGACAAAATCAGCATCTGACAATGCTGCCGAACCTTCGTCGTCTGTGGTCTGGCTGAATACCGAGTCAACATCCAAACTTAACTCTTCGCTGTCATTCGCCGTAGTTTGTGCCATAGCCTCCAGTTCAGTTAGCAAATTGTCAAACTGACTGTCATCCAGCTTTGCCAGATTTTGATCTGCGTCTGGATCGGCGGGTGCCAGTTCAACACTGACGGTATCATCAGGCAGTGTGACATCATCGCCAAGATCTTCATCGGTCAGCTCCAAGTCTGGATAACTATCAAGTATCTTACTTGGGTTTTCAACTGATAAGGCCGCTTCAGAAGGTTTAGAAACCGAGTCATCTTCGTTGTTTTGTAAATCAGGCCCCTCATTATCAGGCGTAATATCGATGTCATCGGCTAACTCATCAGCTTCGGTTGCCATGGGATCCGCTGATGTTGACTCGGGCTCACCGGCCTCAACCTGTTGCAACAATTCATCAAGTTCTGCACTAAGTAACTCTGATGCCTGGTCATCTGCTGTTGTGTCAGGGTTTTGACTATGTTCATCTCCCTCCAGGGCCAGAGACTCGGCAAAAGCATCAAGCTCAGTTCGGTCAAAAGTCTGGTCTTCAACCAGGCTGCTGATCTGGGCATCAGTTAATTCGTCATTGCTCAGATCACTGGCAAAAGGCTCACTAACTAAAACCTCACTATTATTATCAGTTTCCACCAAAATAAGTTCATCATCGCTTTTTGGCGCAGCGTCGTCATCACTCAGGCTGGTTGCAGGCTCGGCATTGTGCTCTGGTTCAGCTAATAGCACGCTATCTTGTGAATCATCCGGAATATCAAGCTCTATTTCCTCTAGCAAGTCGTCATCATCACTCTGCTGCTGTGGCATGTCAGCCTCAGATGTCAGGTCTTGCGCTTTGGAAGATATATCATGCTGATCAAACTCAATGACGTGTTCTTCTTCCGGGACATCAGCCTCTGCACTGCCAAGATCAAACTCGTCCTCATCCAGTTCTATAATCGTATCGTCATCATCTTCTGCTGATAATAATGCGTTCAAATCGCTGTCTGACAAAATATTGTTCGCATCGAATTCCGTACTTGCAGGTTCATTACTCAGTTCAGGTGTGCCCAGAACATCGTCCAGCAAATCATCTGCTGCTGTGCTGGTATCTTGGCCGCCTGTGGCAAGTAAACTGTCGTCATCCAGTAATATATCGTCCTCTAACAGGTCGTCGTCCAGCAGAGCATCATCGTCAAAATCAGGCAGGCTATCGTCCAGCACGTCACTTGTGCCAAAGTCACCATTGTCGGCAAACGCATCGTCTAACAAGCTTTCATCAATATCGAATAATCCGCTATCGTCTGTATCATTATCGTCAAGCGGCGGCAAAGGTGACGTGTAATCAGCTGGCGGGGCCGTTGCACTGGTGGCTGCAACTACCGCAGCCTCAGTTTGCTGCCCGCGTCGCTTTAACCATAACACCACCAGGGATAAGATAATCAACGCTGGAATTGAAGCCGCTAACACCCATGTTACCGGGTTATTAAAAATACCAGCGCTTTCTTCTTGCTCCGCGGCCAATGCTTTGGCGGCCTCTGCTGCCTGTTGTTCCTGAGCTTGCTGGGCAGCAAGGATCTCAGCTTGCTGCTGCAGCAGTGTGTTCAGTTGCAGTTGCAAACTACTGTCTTCACCTAACTGTTGTTGCAGAGCTAACAATTCTGTCTGAACCTTGCTCAGGGTAGATTTCAGCTCATTATTTTCTCTGGCGATCGCTTCAATCATCAGCAGCGAATTGCCAAACTGATCTTTTAACTCAGTAAGCTGTTGTAGTTGTGCCGCAGACACCGCGGGAGGTCCTGCATTTTGACTACTATTTTGCTGATTGTTAGCCTGACGGCTGGTTCGCACTGCCCAGGCCCGATCATCGGCATCCGATTTAGCACGCGCTACGTTGTTGTCTACCAGCCTTATTTCCCGCAGTTGAGGTAATTGTATAGTAGACCCGGGGCGTAGGTGGTTCAGGTTACCCTCAATAAAGGCATCAGGATTTTTCAGGTAAATCGCATACATTACCTGATACGTACTGACATTAGCGCCTTCAGGTTTAACCTGTTCAGCAATTCGCCACAAGGTGTCGGTAGCACTTAACGGCCCTAATTGACGCTGCATTAATGCAGTATCAGTGTCTTTTGGACCACGTAAAGCGGTAGAAACGGGCTCATCAGCAAACGCACTTCCCGCCAGAAGCGCCGAGAAATTGACAATTAACAATAAAGACAAGAGACGAAGTGGCATTACCTTTCCTTACCCGGGCAACTTAAGCTGATTTAGGCTTTATGCATGACAACACTGATTCAATACAAATATTAATGCAAACAGTGTTCCAAGATTAATACAATATTTACCAAAATGTACGCAGCAAAATATAAAACAGTAATGGCATGGTTACCAGCATAAACCGAAATCAGAAAAAAGGCTCCAACAGGAGCCTTTTATTATAAGTAATCGCGAATAAGATGCTCAGCAATCTGAATGCTGTTGGTGGCAGCACCTTTACGAATGTTGTCGGCTACAACCCACAAGTTAAGACCATTTTCATGCGAAATATCCTGTCTAACCCGACCTACAAATACCTCGTCCTTACCGGTAGCACTACAAACCTGAGTAGGAAAGTCACTATTGTCCTCAAGCAGCACCACGCCCGGTGCATCTGCCAGCAATGCTTTGGCTTGCTCCACACTTATCGGCATCCGGGTTTCAATATGAATTGCTTCTGCGTGGCCATAAAATACCGGCACCCTGACCGCCGTCGCATTTACTGCGATACTGTTGTCGGCGAAAATTTTCTGGGTTTCCCAATGCATTTTCATTTCCTCCTTGGTGTAGCCATTCTCCATAAAAACATCAATTTGCGGAATGACATTAAAAGCGATCTGGCGTGCAAACTGACCTTCCCCCTCCAACGGCCGACCGTTCATCAATTGCACAGTTTCAGAGGCAAGCGCATCTACCGCTGACTGCCCGGCGCCGCTAACGGATTGGTAGGTCGCCACATTGATCCGGCTGATACCCACTGCGTCATAAATAGGCTTTAGGGCCACTAACATCTGAATAGTTGAGCAGTTGGGATTAGCAATAATGTTACGGTTGCGAAAGTCAGCAATAGCTGCGCCATTCACCTCGGGTACTACCAACGGAATATCTGCATCGTAGCGAAAATGTGACGTATTATCGATAACAACGCAGCCAGCGTCGGCGGCTTTTGGTGCATAAATGGCAGAAACACTGCCTCCGGCTGAGAACAGGCCAATTTGTACCTGACTCCAGTCGAAGCTGTCTGCATCAAGCACCGTTATTTTCTCTCCCTTAAATGTCACTGTGCCACCGGCAGAACGACTACTGGCAAGCGGAAATAATTGTGCTACCGGGAAATCACGTTGCTCCAGAATCTCTATCAAATGTTGCCCAACCAGGCCAGTTGCGCCTAAAATCGCCACATTGTATTGTGATGAGTATTGCGATGTCATGCTTAAACCCCTTTTTACTGACTTATAAAGCCTAACTGCGTCATCCAGTCCGGTACCTGCGTGCCCGCAAGTTGTACCGAGCTAAACTCACGTCGCGCTGGATATGACTTTCGCAACCAGTCAAACCCTTCCCGTTGAATGTGAAACCGGAACAATGCATCATCCCGACGCACATCATATAACATTCGCGCCAAACTTTGGACATCTGGAAGCCCAAAATTTTCAGATAATTGCACTTTTTCCACTGCTGGTATGGCCAACAAATGTTCTAGCTGACAAAGTGGTGCCTGCCCAAGTTGCTGACAAAGCCGCTGATAAAGCATTGCAGTGCCACGGGCTTTACCTTCGACGCTATGGCCGGCAATATGCGCGGTGGCGATCTCAAGATAAGGTAATAATGCTTGCAAAATAGCCGGCTCGTTTTCCCAGACATCAAGCACAACTGGGCGGTGGTAGCGCTGCAATGATTGCAGCAGTGCCTGATTGTCGATGATTGCACCACGCGCAGCATTGATCAGCGCACATTCTGGTTTTAACATCGCCAGTGACTCCGCATTCAATAAATGCTTCGTCGGCGTCGGGCCGGTGTTTATCATTGGTGTGTGAAAACTGATAATGTCGGCCTGGCGACACACATCTGCAAATGGCGTATGCTTAAAATCAGCTTCTGCCACCGCCCGAGGTGGATCACAGAGCAGCACATTCATATCAAGCGCTGCAGCAGCCTCAGCCAGACGCTGGCCAATATTACCTACTCCGACAATACCGAGGGTTTGGCGGCTCAATTGCCACTGATATTTTTCAGCAAGATGCCATAACGCACTTAGCACATATTCCAGTACAGACTGGGCATTGCATCCTGGTGCTGAACTGAAACTAACCCCTCGCTTGATCAGATAACTCTGCTCAATATGGTCCATGCCAATGGTAGCAGTGCCAACAAACTGCAAAACGTTATTTTTGGCCAGTAACCTCTGATCAACCTTAGTCACCGAGCGCACCAGCAATACTTCAGCATTTGCCACGTCAGCGGGTTGTACATTACGCCCATCAAACAGGGTTACCGGACCGAGATGGCCAAAAAACTCTGCCACCAAAGGCATATTTTCGTCAGCATAGATTTTCATCAATATGTGCTTTCTTTTAATTGGAAAAATAATTATCGTTATCTCATGACGGCAGCAGTCTAGCAAAAAAAACAAAAAGCCAGGCGACTTATCGCCTGGCTTCTTTCACAACAACCGCATAGCAACTCAGGGACGGTAACGTTGCATCACCAACGTAGCATTCGTACCACCAAAGCCGAAACTGTTAGACATAATAGTGTTGAGGGTCGCTTCTTTCGTTTCATTAATGATGTTCAGGCCTGCAGCAGCATCATCCAGTTCAGAGATGTTAATAGAAGGCGCGATAAAATTGTGCTTCATCATCAGTAATGAATATATAGCTTCATGTACACCCGCGGCTCCCAAGGCATGACCTGTCATCGCTTTAGTCGCACTGATTGCTGGCGATTGACCAGCAAACACCTGTTGAATGGCGGCCAGCTCTTTGACATCGCCCACCGGAGTACTGGTACCGTGCGTATTAACGTAATCAACCGGACCTGTAACACCTTGCATTGCCATTTCCATACAGCGCACAGCGCCTTCACCACTGGGCGCAACCATATCGAAACCATCTGACGTCGCGCCATAACCAACAATTTCACCATAAATTGTCGCACCACGGGCCAGCGCATGTTCAAGTTCCTCTACCACAACAATTCCGCCTCCACCGCTGATCACAAAACCGTCGCGCTGTGCATCATATGTGCGGGAAGCCAATTCTGGTGTTTCATTATAGCGGCTGGACAATGCGCCCATGGCATCAAATTCCATTGCCAGAGTCCAGTGCACTTCTTCGCCACCACCGGCAAATACGACATCTTGTTTGCCCAATTGAATCAGCTCAACCGCATGACCGATACAGTGCGCGCTGGTTGCACAAGCTGAACTGATGGAATAGTTCACCCCTTTTATTTTAAAAGGCGTAGCCAGACAGGCCGAGCATGTGCTGGACATCGTTTTAGGCACGGCATAAGGCCCAACTCGTTTAACCCCTTTTTCACGGAGGGTATCAGCCGCCTCAATCTGAGTCTTCGAAGACGCACCGCCAGAGCCAACCACCAAGCCAACGCGTGGATCAGAAATTTGCTCTGCCGTTAAGCCGGCATCCGTCATCGCTTCCTGCATGGCTATGTAGGCATAAGCAGCCGCATCACCCATAAACCGCATTGCTTTACGGTCAATGTGTTCTGCGGGGTTCATTTTAATGTTACCCCAGACCTGCGAGCGTAAACCAAATTCAACAAACTCGGGTGAAGCAGTAATACCAGAGCGGCCTGCTTTTAACGACTCCAGCACTTGCTCCTGATTATTGCCAATGCTTGAAACAATACCCATGCCAGTGATAACGGCTCTTTTCATCTTTGCTCCCATGTCTGCTTATCAGCAGAGTAAATAATTATAGTGCTGCCTATTGTACGGACTTTGTAATAAAAACTGGTCAGCTTTCAGCGTACAGCTGTACACTTTTTAATTTTGCGTCAGCTTCGGGTAAACTACAAGCCGATTTTTCTGCCGGACACCAAGATGCCTTCGCTAAACCATGCCAATATTTACTTTAACCAACAGGGTACCCCAGTTGCCACTGATTTTGATGATATATATTTTTCTAACGAGGGTGGATTGGCAGAAACAGACTATGTTTTTTTACAGCACAACGGACTGCCGAAGCGCTGGGAGGATCACAGCCAACGATATTTTCATATTATTGAAACTGGTTTTGGCACCGGTGCTAACTTTTTACTTTGCTGGCAGCGCTTTCGCCAGTTTCGTCAGCAGCACCCGGCAGCACAGTGTCGCAAACTCTATTTTTCAAGTTATGAAAAGTACCCTCTCACATACAGTGATCTTGGCAAAGCACTGCAGCTGCTTCCTGAGCTTAGTGATCAGTGTCAGTTATTACTGGCGCAATACCCTCCTGCGGTAGCAGGATGCCAGCGGCTGATTTTTGACGAGGGCAGTGTCGTTTTAGATTTATGGCTGGGGGATGTCAATGAGTTGCTACCGCAATTACCCTCGAAAAACCGGGCTGATGCTTTTTTTCTTGACGGTTTTGCGCCAGATAAAAACCCGCAGATGTGGCAACAAGCGTTATTTGATCAGATGGCGAGGCTGAGTCACATAGGCACAACAGTCGCTACGTTTACCTGCGCCGGCCTGGTCAAGCGCGGCCTGCAACAAAGTGGCTTTGCCATAAAAAAAGTAAAAGGTTTTGGCCGTAAAAGAGAGATGTTAACTGCCTCATTTCAACCGCCAGCTGATGCCGATAATGAACCCCAGGCGGTCACTAACCATAGCGCCAACGGCAAAGTGGTTATTGTAGGCGGTGGTATTGCGTCGCTTTGTCTGGCATTGCAGCTGATCGATAAAGGCATTACGACTGAGCTTATCTGTGCAGACAATACCGTGGCTCAGGGTGCGTCTCATAACCTGCAGGGCGCTGTATATCCTAACCTGCATGCATTGCCAACCCCTGCCAGTCTGCTACATTGCCAGGCTTTTCATTTTGCCCGCCATTTTTATCAACGGTTAGCAGCGCAGGGCCTGGCATTCGCGATGCAGTGGTGCGGTGTCTTGCATCTTGCTACGAATCCGGCACTTTCACAACGTCAGCAAAAAATAATCGACAACGGCGCATGGCCAACAGAGCTGGTCTATCCGGTCACTGCAGATCAGGCAAGTCAGATTGCCGGAGTAGTACTTGAGCATAGCGGCATTTTTTTGCCGCAAGCAGGCTGGCTTAGTCCGCAACAATTTTGTCAGGCCGCCTTAGCGGTATTACTGCAGTCGACATTATTTCAGGTGAAATTTAACAGTAAAGTCACTGCAATCACCACCATTGCGACGGACGTCAAGCCCGCGCCACTTTGGCAAGTATGGTGTCAGGGCTCGGCACCCACCAGCACCTGCTCGCAACTGGTACTGGCTAATGGTGCCGATATATCTCAATTTCATCTTAGTAGCCACTTACCGGTTAACCGGGTACGCGGCCAGGTTACTCATGTAAAAAGCCATGGTATGAGGCCATTAAAGACAGTGTTATGTCACAAAGGTTACATCACTCCGGCGCTGAATGAATGCCATGCTGTCGGTGCTACTTTTGACCGCAATGCCGGTTCAGCATTTATTTCGGCAGCTGACAATGAAGAAAATCTGGCGCTGGTTAACCATCAGCTGCAAAAGCCAACATGGTTTGCCGACGCAGAAGCAACAGCAGCGCGAGCTGCGTTCAGAGCAACGGTGCCCGATCACCTGCCCTTGCTTGGGGCTGTCACTAATCATCAGGGCTTGTTCGTGTTCGGCGGTTTAGGTGCGCGGGGAGTTTTACTGGCGCCCTTGCTGGCAGAAACCCTGGCCTGTCAGATTGCTGCTCAGCCACAAGCGATGACCACAGATAATTTAGCTGCAATTGCCGCCGAGCGCTTTACCAACTGAGCAATCAGGTAAAACCATCTTATGATTGCTATTTAGCTTAACCACTGTTTCTGCTGGTCAAACTCCGCTAAAGTTTGGTATGGTGACAAGGTACTATCGCACTGCATACAAGGAAATAAAAATGCGATCTTTAGCTCTGTGTCTGGTTTCTGCTCTGTTTACAACATTATCATTCAACGGCTCTGCAGACAGTTTTTATCAGGTCCCGCTTACCGCCGATGCCCGTGAATTTGCCAGGCTTGAAAACAAGCTGCCTGCGGTACTTAGCTATTTTAGCCGCCAGTCGCTGGCTGAATTGCAGGAATTCTATCGCCAGCAATTAGGCGAGCCTGACAACAGTGCGATGATCCATAATCGTTTAAATCTGTATTATCGGGTGGATCAGCAGCAAGTCAGAATACTCATATCCGAACAAAATGACTGGCGCCAGATCGATATCATGGTGCAATAAATCACTGAATTATCAATTTCTGGCACAACTCTACCCCGCTGTGCGGCTAATAATTGGCCAATAAATTGGATTAAGGTCTGGCCATTTGCAGCACTACCCGGCGGTTAGTGGCACGTCCGAGGCTGGTTTGGTTCGACGCAACATGGCGCCGTTCACCAAAGCCATCCACCTGAACTTTTTCGCCGGCAACGCCGGCCTCGGCTAAGAACTGCTTAATTTTTTCAGCTCTTTTGACCGATAGCTGCTCGTTCATCCAGCGCCCACCATAACTATCGGTATAACCCTGTAACTCAACAGATTCAATCTGTGGGTCGTGTTGCAAATACTCAGCTATCTGACCAAGACGACGTTTTGATTCAGGCGTCAGTTGGTCACTTCCAGACTCATAGCTCAGCACCGTAAAGGCAATATCTTCAAAGCTAAAAGGTAATAGCCTGGCAACACACTCTGTAAACGCAAAATAGCCCGGAGGAAACTGCACCGGATTAAGCCTGGCTGCCACCTGGTCGTAGGGACTATACCAATCAGCGTAATAGAAGGTTGGGCTGAACCCCTGCTCCAATTCCGTTAATAAAGTCCAGGCTGTTTTTTTCGGTAACTCTCCATTGAATTGCTTTAATAAACTCATGCTTGCCACACTTTTGCCCGGCTCGCCTGGCCGCCACGCCGGCGGTAGCGACAGCACCTCAGCCAGGCTGTATGCATCCGGCAGTCTGAGCATTTTAAGTTCAAAATTCAGGTTAAGAGCTTTACTGGCTTTACTTTGAAAAACTGCACTACCAAAATTAGGAATGACATGTTCCAGCTGACAAAGCAACGGTGTTTTTGCCGTTAGCTGCCACGCTGACTGTTCAATACTGGCAGAATATTGACGTAACTGTTTCGCGTCGGCAAAACTGCTTTGTGCAGCCAAAGCGCACGCTAACGATATAAATACTAAGCCATAATTTTGCATTTACTCTACCTTGTCACCCAATAGCACATTGATTAATCCGTCCAGCTTGCGGCAAACTTTAACAGGAGGCCAGCCCCCTCTCGCTTTAATAAGCAAACACTATGCCGAATACAAGACGCTGGCATTTTTTTTTGGCATAATGCGCACTGTATTTGTAATGGTTGGCTTATGACAGAAAAAAAATCTCTGCTCGCGCAACGATTCCGTGGCTATTATCCAGTAGTTATCGACGTTGAAACCGCAGGCTTTAACGCACAAACTGATGCCCTGCTTGAGATTGCGGTAAACCTGCTGCAGATGGATGAGGATGGCAGGCTCATTCCGGGTGAAACCCTGCACTATCATGTTGAACCCTTTGAGGGTGCCAATCTGGATGCCAGCTCTCTGGCATTTAATGGAATAGACCCTTTTAATCCGCTGCGTGGAGCCGTACCCGAACGCGAGGCGTTAACGGAAATATGTAAAGCGGTGAGGTCGGCGCAAAAAGCTGCAGGCTGTCAGCGCACAGTAATTGTGGCCCATAATTCAGCCTTTGATCAGGGTTTTGTCAATGCTGCTATTGCCCGCACCAATTATAAACGGTCGCCTTTTCATGCCTTTGTTTCTTTCGACACAACCAGTCTTGCCGCTCTGGCATTGGGCCAGACCGTGTTGGCCAAAGCATGTCAGCAGGCTGGCATTGCTTTTGACAGTAAAGAAGCACACAGCGCGCTATATGACACCGAACGCACTGCTGAGTTATTTTGTTATATTGTCAATAAGTGGCAGCTGTTAGGGGGCTGGCCCCTGCCTGTCAATGATGACGCAGAAGACTCTGATTAATTTAAAAAATCAGGGAGCGTCGCTCCCTGATTTACCAGCTTAACTAAGGTTTAGTTTTGCTCATTCAGCGTCTGTTGTTGCATCAGTGCCCGCCGATTTTGCAGCGGTGTCTTTTACCAGAGGCTGTAACTCGCCCCGCTGAAACATTTCAAGAATAATATCACAACCGCCAATTAATTCGCCATCAAGCCATAATTGCGGAAATGTTGGCCAGTTAGCATATTTTGGTAACTCAGCCCGAATATCGGGGTGCTGCAAAATATCGACAAAGGCGAATTGTTCACCACAAGCAATCAGTGCTTGCGAGGCCTGAGCAGAAAAACCACAACTGGGGAATTTAGGCGAGCCCTTCATAAATAACAGAATAGGGTTTTCAGCAATTTGCTGCTTAATTTTATCCAATGTCTCCATTTTCACCTCTGCAGAAACTTATTAAGTTGAACCATTTTACGCTTATCTTTCACTACTAACACTTGAGTTCATAAAAAAAAACCCAATATCAGCTCTACTGTTACAATTATTACTTAAAATAATCTCTCGCCATGTCAAAGAACTGGCGAAGCTTGTGAAGCGTAAAACTGACTGAGTTAAAACTTGAGTAAATTAGTCAGGTTTTGTAGTTTACGCGATGCAGACATCTTTAACAACGATAACGGAGCATAACAATGGCCTTTGAATTACCCGCATTACCATATCCAAAAGACGCTTTAGCACCGCATATTTCAGCGGAAACCCTCGAGTACCATTATGGCAAACATCACAACACCTATGTGGTAAAACTGAACGGTTTAGTTGAAGGTACCCCGTTTGCCGGTAAGTCTCTGGAAGAAATTATTCGTAGCGCTGAAGGTGGTGTTTTTAACAACGCAGCTCAGGTATGGAATCACACGTTCTACTGGCACTGCTTATCACCAAACGGTGGCGGTGAACCAACCGGTTCTTTAGCTGACGCCATTAATGCTAAATGGGGCTCTTTCGCTGAGTTCAAAAAAGTCTTTAATGATAAAGCAGTAAATAACTTTGGTTCAAGCTGGACCTGGTTAGTCAAGAAAGCTGACGGCAGCCTGGACATTGTAAATACCAGCAACGCCGCTACACCGGTTCAAGATGCATCAGTCACGCCTGTGCTTACTGTTGACTTATGGGAGCATGCTTATTACATCGATTACCGCAATGCCCGCCCAACCTACCTTGATGCATTCTGGGCTTTAGTAAACTGGCAGTTTGCCAGTGATAATTTTGCTAAATAAAGTATCTGACATTAATCGGTTTACGCGTTAAATCAATTGAATCTCCACCCAAAATACCCGGCTTTGCCGGGTATTTTTTTACCCTTCAGGAACTTAACTTCGCTTTTCCTCTTGCCGTTTTTTTCAGCAATTTGCAGTAAACCTGGTGCGTATGCTTTACGTATTGCGCAACAAGTGTGTTCATAAATCTTAAAATTTTTCGGTGAATTAGACAGGCGAAGATGATTTTTACTGTCTAACCTTAAACGTAGCAGCAACGACAACAGGTTTCCCACGAGCAATGGCTGGAGGTGCGTATGGGCATTTTTGAGCACTACAAATCACGATATGAAGCCACCCGAGAGGAAGAGTTCAGTATTCAGGAATATCTGGCACTTTGCAAAGAAGACAAAAGCTGTTACGCCACAGCCGCAGAGCGATTATTGCTGGCAATTGGTGAGCCTGAACTAATAGATACGGCTCAGGATCCGAAACTGAGCAGGTTGTTTTCTAACCGTGTTATTGCTCGCTACCCTGCCTTTTCAGAGTTTTACGGCATGGAAGATGCGATAGAACAAATCGTTTCATACCTGAAGCATTCCGCCCAGGGTCTGGAAGAGCGGAAACAAATTTTATATTTATTGGGCCCGGTTGGTGGTGGTAAGTCGTCACTGGCCGAAAAACTAAAGTATCTGATGCAACAGGTACCTATTTACTATCTGAAAGGCTCACCAGTATGTGATCATCCCTTGTCGTTATTTGATGCCAGCGAGGATGGTCGCCTGTTGCAGCAAGAGTATGGCATTCCCCCCCGCTATCTGCGTAATATCTTGTCGCCTTGGGCAACAAAAAGGCTGCATGAATATAATGGTGATATCAGCCAGTTTAGAGTGGTCAAAAAACACCCATCAATTTTAGATCAGATAGCGATTGCCAAAACTGAACCTGGTGACGAAAACAATCAGGATATTGCCGCATTGGTGGGTAAGGTAGACATCCGCAAATTAGAGCATTTTGCCCAGAATGACCCTGACGCCTACAGCTATTCGGGTGCCCTTTGCCGGGCGAATCAGGGCCTGATGGAGTTTGTTGAGATGTTCAAAGCGCCGATCAAAGTACTCCATCCGCTATTAACGGCAACCCAGGAAGGCAACTACAATGGTACAGAAGGCCTGGCGGCGCTGCCTTTCGATGGTATTATTCTAGCGCACAGCAACGAGTCTGAATGGCAAACTTTTCGAAATAACAAAAACAACGAAGCTTTTCTGGACAGGGTTTATATTGTCAAAGTGCCGTACTGTCTGCGCCTGAACGAAGAAAAGAAAATCTATCAGAAATTACTGGAGCATAGCGAGTTAAATGCCGCGCCCTGCGCACCTGGAACCTTAAGTTCACTGGCTCAGTTTGCTGTACTATCCAGGTTAAAACAGCCCGAAAACTCCAGTATCTATTCAAAAATGCGGGTATACGATGGCGAAAGCCTGAAAGATACCGATCCGAAAGCAAAATCTTACCAGGAGTACCGCGATTACGCCGGCGTAGATGAGGGAATGACCGGACTCTCTACCCGTTTTGCTTTCAAAATTCTATCCCGGGTATTTAATTTTGACAGTACCGAGGTTGCAGCCAACCCGGTTCATCTGTTTTATGTGCTGGAGCAGCAAATAGAGCGAGAACAATTTGCCGCAGATACCGCAGAGCGCTACCTGGAGCATCTCAAAGGCTATCTTATTCCAAAGTATATTGAATTTATTGGTAAAGAAATCCAAACCGCCTATCTGGAGTCGTATTCTGAATATGGCCAGAATATCTTCGACAGATATGTCATTTATGCTGATTTCTGGATCCAGGATCAGGAATACCGTGATCCTGAAACGGGCCAGTTGTTTGACCGGGCAGCATTAAACGCGGAACTGGAAAAGATCGAAAAACCAGCTGGAATCAGTAATCCAAAAGATTTTCGCAATGAAATTGTTAATTTTGTGCTGCGAGCCAAAGCGAAAAACAACGGCAAAAATCCGATGTGGACCAGTTACGAAAAACTCCGCACCGTCATTGAAAAGAAAATGTTTTCAAGTACCGAAGAGTTGCTGCCGGTGATTTCATTTAATGCTAAAACCTCCACTGAGGACCAGAAAAAGCATGATGATTTTGTTAACCGGATGATGGAAAAAGGCTACACCCGTAAGCAAGTCAGACTGCTGTCGGAATGGTATTTGCGGGTTCGCAAATCACAATAATGCCGGGGGTGGTATGGCGCACTTTATTGACCGACGACTTAATGGCAAAAACAAAAGCGCGGTAAACAGACAACGCTTTATCAGACGGTATAAACAGCAAATAAAAAAAGCCGTGGCCGATGCGATCAGCGAGCGAAGCGTTACCGATATCAATAGTGGTGAAAACGTTACCATCCCTAACAAAGATATTACTGAACCTTTTTTTCATCAGGGTAAAGGGGGGCGCCGTCAGATTGTCCACCCGGGCAACGATCAGTTTAGTGAAGGTGACCGGATTGCCAGGCCACAAGGCGGTGCCCAAGGCCCTGGTCAGGGCGACGCCAGCGCTGACGGCGAAGGCAGTGATGACTTTGTATTTTCCATTTCTAAAGAGGAATATCTTGATTTACTGTTTGAAGATTTAGCCCTGCCGAACCTGCAGAAAAACCAATTAGATAAATTGGTACAGTATAAAAGTGTCAGGGCAGGCTTCCGAGCTGATGGCGTACCAAGCACTATTGATATAGTGCGTTCCCTTCGTGGTTCATTGGCCAGACGCGTCGCCTTGACGGCAAGTAAAAAAGCAACGCTAGCAGAGCTTGAGCAGCAATTGTCCGACCTGGAACAAGAGCCGGTACAAGATCAGCAGCTACGCCTTCAACTTCTTGAACAAATTGCTACTGTGAAAGCCCGTATTGCGGCGGTTCCCTTTATTGATAGTTTTGATCTGCGTTTTCGCAATTATCAGAAAAAACCAGAGCCTACCGGCAAAGCTGTGATGTTTTGTCTGATGGATGTGTCCGGGTCAATGGACCAACCTACCAAAGATATGGCCAAACGTTTTTATATTCTGTTGTATTTATTTCTCAGCCGCAGCTATAAAAATGTCGACGTAGTTTATATTCGCCATCACACCCAGGCTAAAGAGGTAGACGAGCAGGAATTTTTTTACTCGCAGGAAACCGGCGGCACTATTGTGTCGTCGGCATTGCGACTAATGCACGAAATTATTACTGATCGCTACGACCCTACTCTGTGGAATATTTATGCTGCTCAGGCATCTGATGGCGATAACTGGACCGATGACAGTGCCCCTTGTGCGGCGCTGCTGGCCAATAAGCTATTACCTTTAGTGCGCTATTATGCCTACATTGAAATAAGCCCGCGCGCACACCAGAGCCTGTGGCACGAGTACGAAAAACTATTGACTCAGCACGACAATATGGCCATTGAGCATATCAGGGAATTAGCAGACATTTATCCGGTATTTCGCCAGCTATTCAAAAAGCAGGCTGCCTGAGGAGGTATTATGGCTAATGCAGACACCCGCCGTCACTGTCTGTCCGACGGCCCGGACTGGACTTTCGATTTGCTCGAACAATACCACCAGGAAATTGCCCGGGTGGCCGGCATTTATCAACTTGATACCTACCCCAATCAAATCGAAGTGATTACTGCGGAGCAAATGATGGACGCCTACTCCAGTGTCGGCATGCCACTGGGTTATCATCACTGGTCTTATGGTAAAAAGTTTATTCAAACCGAACAGAACTACAAGCGAGGCTACATGGGGCTTGCTTATGAAATCGTTATTAATTCCAACCCCTGTATTGCCTACCTGATGGAGGAAAACACCATCACGATGCAAGCTTTGGTGATGGCGCATGCCAGCTATGGTCATAATTCTTTTTTTAAAAATAATTACCTGTTTAAAACCTGGACTGATGCCGACTCAATTATCGACTATCTGGTTTTTGCCAGAAACTATATTAGCCAGTGCGAGGAAAAGTATGGCATTACCGAGGTGGAAGACACGCTCGACTCCTGTCATGCTCTGATGAATTATGGCGTAGACCGTTATAAGCGGCCTCAAAAAATTTCGCTGGAGATCGAACAGAAGCGCCAGCAAGAGCGGGAGGCATATCTGCAGAGCCAGGTAAATGATCTATGGCGGACCATCCCATTAAAGGCCCCGACACAAGCGCAGGACTTGAGCCGTTTTCCGGCAGAGCCACAGGAAAACCTGTTATATTTTATAGAAAAGAATGCGCCGTTACTCAAACCATGGCAGCGGGAAATTGTCCGGATTGTTCGCAAAATATCTCAGTACTTTTATCCTCAGAAACAAACTCAGGTAATGAATGAAGGCTGGGCGACCTTCTGGCATTACACCATTTTGCAGCACTTATACGATGAAGGTAAAGTCAGCGACCGCTTTATGCTGGAGGTATTGCACAGCCATACCAATGTGGTCGCACAGCCGGAATACCACAGCAAGCATTATTCAGGCATAAATCCCTATGCCCTGGGCTTTGCTATGTTTACTGACATTCGCCGGATCTGCGAACACCCTACCGCTGAGGACAAAGAATGGTTTGCTGATATCGCCGGTACTGACTGGCTTGAAACCCTGCACTTTGCCATGCAAAACTTTAAGGACGAAAGTTTTATCAGCCAGTATTTATCACCAAAAGTAATCCGTGACTTTCATTTATTTGCCATTGTTGACGATGACCAGGCAAACACACTGGAGGTTAGCGCGATTCACAATACTGAAGGTTACCAGCGGATCCGCCAGATGTTGTCCGCCCAGTATAATTTAAGCCAGATTGAACCGAATATTCAGGTATACAATGTCAACATAAATACCGACCGTGCATTGACCCTTCGTTATATCCCGCAACAACGGGTGCCGCTGGCTAAAAATGCAACTGAAGTGTTAAAACATTTACATAGGTTATGGGGCTTCGAGGTTATTCTCGAGCAGTTAAATCAAGATGATAACAACGAGTTGCTGGCACGTTGTCCACAGGCATCAGATTCAATATCAGCCAGTAGCGATGCTCTCACTCTGCGTCCGGGCTATAGCAGGTGACTTTATTTCTGCCATCAACTTTAGATTGATATAGCGCTTTATCGGCAGCTTCTATCCAGTGCCGGTGCTCCTGCAGGCTAATATCGCGCTCTGCCAGACCAATACTGATGGTAACATTGAGCACTGTTTTATTAAACGCAATACTTAACACGGCTACCTGTTGTCTGATTCGCTCTGCCAGGCATAACGCCTGTTCGAGCGACGTATCAACCAGCAG
This sequence comes from Arsukibacterium sp. UBA5043, assembly GCA_002415085.1. Classification (GTDB taxonomy): domain Bacteria; phylum Pseudomonadota; class Gammaproteobacteria; order Enterobacterales; family Alteromonadaceae; genus Alishewanella. Next base: position 626,275 of record DIBV01000017.1, read on the forward strand.
GATAGCAAACTCCTCACCGCCATACCGGCCAGCTAAATCGGTCGTTCTGGTGTTAGCTTTAATCACATCGGCTACTTTGCGGATCACTTCATCACCCGCGGTGTGGCCGTAGGTGTCATTCACCCGCTTAAAGTGGTCAATATCACACATTAACAGCGTGCTATGATGCTGGGTGTAACGTTGTAGCCGGTTAAACTCCTGAATAAGCGCATCTTCCCAGTGCCCGCGGGTACTTAACTGGGTCAGAAAATCGGTTTTCGATAATTGCTTCAACCGCCCATTCATCGATTCCAGTTCAGATCGACTTACCGCGGCATCGGTAACATCGTAAATAATAATACACAAATGAGTGACCTGACCCCGGGTATCCGTCAGCGGGAAAATAGTACTATTTTGATACATATATTCGGCGCTTCCGGTAATAGGCCGGTAGTTCTTAAACTTAAAAATATAGGGGCGTTGCTCCCAGATAGTAAAAGCACGGTTTTTTAGTAAGATGACCGGATCGCACTTACGCCGCAACCACTCTTCATCAATTTCCGGAAATAAATCAAATAAATAACGTTCTCTTACCTGACGTGGCGTTAAGCCACTATGACTTTCCATAAAGCCATTCCAGACCTGGATCCGGTAGTCACTGTTTAATACAACCAGCCCGACATCCACGGTCTGAAACATGTCCATCAACCAATGAACTTCAGAAGCATCAAACTCGGCATTGGTTAAACTCATGGTTATTCTTCCAGTAAAAAAGCAACTTTATGCTTCATGGTTTTAACACTGTCTTCGGTAAACAACAACAGTAAGTCACAGTTAATGTTATAATTTTCAATACCATAACTTAGCTCTATCGCCAACGTTTTACGCCAGCGTCTGGCGTTTGTTTTAATAAGCTCACTAACCGGAGCATGTTGACCAAGCACGACCGGATGCCCTTGACTAAAGCTCATATCGAGTTGCTCGGCAATACCCTTAAGTACTGCGCCAATCAAAATATTGGCGACATCCATTAGCAATTCCAACTCGGTTGAAGAGGTTAAGTCACCCTGAAAATTTAGCAGGTTAGCAATATCTTTAAAACTGGAGTCAGTAAGGATCAGCAGTGCTTCCCCTGCAACGCCACCTCCGATAAAACCCTGACATACCGCAGAGGTAGAAGAATGTTGCTCTACTGACGCCAGTGCCATGTGCAGCTCACTGACTTCAATAACATTGACATTCGGAATGGGTAATTTAACAAAAACATTCAGCAGCCTGGCCAATAGATCCCCGGCCTGCCCCATCGCGACGTTGGTAATTTCCTGAAACACATCGCGCATTTCTGCATTGAGCTCAGTGTCGACACTGCGCTTATCCTTTGATACAGGCGTTGACTTACGCAAGGTAGTATTTTGAAAAATAACCTGCAACTTGGTGGCATCAACCGGCTTACGAATAAAGTCAATCGCCCCTAATTCCATTACCCGTTGATAAGCTTCAGGCTGTACATCACCGGATACCACCACAACATTGACTTGTAGTTGACGCTTCTTCAGCTCAGCCAATACCTGATAGCCATCCATGATCGGCATATTTAAATCAAGAAACAGCCAATCAATCTGCTCTTTCTCCAGCGTCGCCAGGGCGTCAGCCCCATGGCCAGCAAAATGAACGCTGTCTTGCCAGTCCTGTGGTAAGATCCTTGCAAGTTGTTTGCGTGCCAGATTCGAGTCATCACATATTAGTACTGCGGCGGTCATTGAGCACTCACTTTAATACTGCGTTTGTTTATAATAGACGCAAAACGGTCTTTGATAACAGCAATAGCGGCAAATAAATTGTTTTATTGCGTTAAATACCACTACATTCCAGATAATTAGGATATTCATTATGTTAACTCAGTTTAGAAAATCTTTGATCTTCAGCGCAGTGTTTTTTAGTGCGGTTTTTAGTCTACCAGCAACAGCAATTGATCTCACGGCAAAATTGCCGAGCAGGATCAGTGATGTTAAAGCAGGCAATCAGCAAGTGGTGTTGTTAGGGCAAGAGTTGAAAACTGGCCAGCGCGCACCGGCTTTCAAAGTCGTCGACAATAATTTTAAGACCGTTCAGTTAAAAGATTTCATTGGTAAAACCATGTTAATCAGCGTTGTCCCAAGTATAGATACCGGTATATGCTCCCTGCAAACCAAGCGTTTTAACAACGAAGTCGCTAATTTACCCGATAATGTGGTGTTACTAACAATAAGCACGGATTTGCCTTTTGCACAGAAACGTTATTGCCAGCAAGAACAAGTCGCAGATATGGCCGTTTTATCCGACGCGGTATGGCGCGATTTTGGTAGCAGTTATGGCCTGTTGATTAAAGATATGGGCTTGCTGACCCGGGCGATTTTATTAATTGATAATGAGGGTAAATTGCAATATCAGCAATTAGTGCCGGAATTGGCGCAGGAACCTGATTACGACGCGGCACTGGCAGCACTGAATAATTTGTTGAAGAAGTCTTAGTCTTTGTTGCTTAAAAGCGACCATGCAAAAAAGTTAATGTCCTGTCTTGAAAAATAACTATCCAGCCTTATTTATGTAGCAGGTGGCCTGATAAGGCACCTGCTACAGCTTGTCACTACCACAACTGCTGACCTGCTGCTTACCCGTTCAATAGAAGGGTATTAATTAACCATTTTGCTATCTACAGAGGATTTGGCGATGAATAATTTAGATTTTACTCCGTTTTACCGCTCCTTTATCGGCTTTGACCACCTGGCAAACCTGATGAACGCAGCAGCCCGCAACGAAAAGCAACCTGCATACCCGCCATACAATATTGAGGTTACCGGTGAAGATGAGTACTGCATCACTATGGCTATTGCTGGCTTTAGTGAACAGGAATTGTCGATCGAGACCGAACACAATACCTTAGTGGTGCAAGGCCAGAGAGACAATAAGGATAATGGCCGTCATTTTGTCCATCAGGGTATTGCAGAACGTAATTTTGAGCGAAAGTTTCAGTTATCTGAATATGTAAAAGTAACCGGCGCTTCGCTTGAGAATGGTTTACTGCACATCACTCTGGTACGAGAAGTACCTGAGGCGTTAAAACCGAGAAAAATTACTATTGGCAAGAGTAAGCAGCCACACCTGGTTACTGAAGAGAGGAATAGTCAGCTGGAAACCAGTAAGGTAAAAGCTGCTGTAAACAGCTAAAATACAGGTTGCTTACCCAGTATGATAAAAGCCCTCAACCGAGGGCTTTTTACTTAATTACCCAGTAAACTTATCGACCGGGTACAATAATACAGCAAATGCTAATCTAAAAACGCTACCAGTTGCGCGCTTATTTCATCAACCGGCTTGGTACCTTCTATATAATGGTACTGGGTTTCACCAGCGGCGGCGGCTTTGCGGTAATAACCAACTAATAATTCAGTTTGCTGATGATATATGGCCAGGCGTTTACGCACAGTTGCTTCAACATCGTCTGGACGAATAATCAGATCTTCACCGGTTTCATCGTCTTTGCCCGCCACTTTAGGTGGATTATAGGTCGTGTGATAAACCCGTCCAGAGGCAGGATGCACCCGACGGCCGCTCATACGCTCTACAATAACATCGTCAGGCACATCAAACTCAATCACATGATCGATTTCTATACCCTGTTCCCGCATTGCGTCTGCCTGGGGGATAGTCCGCGGGAAACCGTCAAGTAAAAAGCCTTTACTGCAGTCTTCTTTAGCAATTCGTTCTTTTACCAAGCCAATGATAATATCATCTGAAACCAATTGCCCGGCATCCATTACCTGTTTTGCCGCCAACCCCATTTCAGAGCCTTCTTTGATAGCAGAGCGCAACATGTCGCCGGTTGAAATTTGTGGGATCCCATATTTATTCATTAAAAACTGAGCCTGGGTCCCTTTTCCGGCACCTGGAGCCCCCAACAAAATGATACGCATAGCAACACCCTCGTGTTCTCGGATTGTTCAAATATTTATAAACCCGAATCTTTACACAATGCGCCTGCTGAGACAAGAATTTTGTCTACTGGTGCTACCTGAAGCAGCGTATTTACTAGCCTTTAGTCGATAGCCTTGTTAACAACAGTCCCTGACGCGATTTATTCGCCAAAACGGCAAAAACTGACGTTTTTTGGTCTAATTGAATCGAACTGTTCTACTAAAGTCTGAAGCGACGCACCAGCTCCTGTAATTGTTCCGCCAACTCTGACAGCGCACGGCTGGCACTGGCTGACTGCACAACATTCTGACTATTTTGCGCCGCCACATCACTTATCCGGTGAATATTTTTGTTGATATCACGTGATACCGTAGTTTGTTGCTCAGTAGCGCTGGCGATTTGATAAGCAGTGCTACTAATAAGCTCTACCGCCTCACTGATTGCCTGCAACGCGTTGCCTGCATTTCCGGCGCGCTCTGCTGTCGATTTTGCGGCTTCCTCACTACTCTGATTGGCTTTTACAGCTCGCTCTGTGCCAGTCTGCAACTTGTCAATCATGTGTTTAATTTCGGTAGTAGAGTCTTTAGTGCGGCTGGCCAGAGTTCGCACCTCATCGGCTACAACAGCGAAACCCCGACCGCTTTCGCCTGCTCTTGCCGCCTCTATCGCCGCATTGAGCGCAAGCAGGTTGGTTTGCTCGGCGATGCTCTCAATCACTTGCAAAATACTACCTATATGATCGCTATCTTTCTTGAGCAGATTAATGATTTCCGAAGCATTGCTAACCTGCGTGGTAAGTTTAATCAAATCGTTTAAGGTCGTACTGACAATTTGCTGGCCAAGCGCTGTTTCACGCTCTGCTGCGGTTGCCGCCTGCGCGGTCTGTTGTGTATTGCGTGACACTTCTTCAAGAGAGCTGGTCATTTCATTCATTGCTACAGCAGAACTGTTAATTTCACTGTTTTGTTGTTCAATGCCATCGCGGGTTTGGCCATTTATCTGAGCAAGTTCTGTCGCTGCTGAGGCGACCTGATCCGAATAATCACCCACCTGACTAATCATTTGCCGTAAATTCTGCTGCATAGTGGTAATCGATGCTAACAGGCTGTCGCCATCTCCTGGTTTGAGCTTTATATCTGTCGTCAGGTCACCAGCCGCTACCTCACGAACAACGGCTGCCACATACTCAGGTTCACCGCCCAGAATTTTTGTTACATTTCTGACCAGAAAAATACAAATTAGCGCGGCTATAGCGACTACAATTGCTGAAATAAGCAGTAGCGTCCATAACATACTGCGAACTGCAACAAGCGCTTGTGCTTCACGACTCTCCAATACCAGTGACCACCCAAGCATCGGAATAAAGTTATAACTACCTATTACTTTTTCAGCAGCAGCGTTTGCATATTGACCTACACCGCTTCGCTTATTTCTGGTGGCCTCTGCTGCCTCAGTACTTAATGAACCGCTGACGCCTTGTAACGAGGGAGCATCGGTAATAGCATCGCCTGCACTGTCCAGCAGGTAAATCTCGGTGTAGCTGTTTCTGCTCAGCGCGTTTACCATCTCAAAAATAGTACTAAGCTGCACTGCGCCACGCATAACACCAACAATCTGACCATTGTCGCGAATTGGAATAGCGATGGTACTCACTCTGGCACCGGTTGCTCTGGAAATAATCGGCTCGGAAAACGTATCTTGGCCGGCGATAGCTTGTTTAAACCAGGTCCGGTCCGCTACGTTGAAGTCCTGCGCCTCTGCTGATGAAAGCATCCTGGACTGGCCATTGGCATAACTAACGCCTACTTGGCCACGACCGTCCGGGCCTACCACAAATATCGTATCGTAGTAGCCCTGACTCTGTGCCATCGCTTGTAGTAACTGAGCGCTCTGGTTCACATCTCCCTGCTGAACTGGACTCAAGCTAGCCAGATAACGCATCTCTTCCTGTCGCACCAGCAGCCACTGGGTAAATGCTTCAGAGTTTGCGCGGCCATTATCCTGTAAACCACTCAATACGGCTTCAGTGCGGGCATTTTTATATTCAACAAATACCAGACTGGTCAGGGTCACTATTGACAATAATATCAGCCCGACCATACTTGCCGTCAGGCGCACACCAAAGCTAAGATTCTTCCAGCTCGACAACATTACCTACTCCTAAACCGCCAACGGATAATGGACTGAGTATAGTTAGCCAACAGTAAGATGCGAGCAGGATACAGAAATAAAAAAACCCGCTGGGGCCTGAGCACCTAGCGGGCTTGCATTGGATAACTGACCGTTACTTTGCCAGCGACAACAATAAGTTATTCAACCGGGTTACATAACTGGCAGGATTTTTTAAACTACCACGCTCTGCCAGTAACGCTTGCTCAAACAGCACCTGCGCCCATTCATTGAAACGCGAGTCATCAGCTTCATCGGCAATGTGTTTTACCAGTTGATGCTCTGGATTCAGCTCAAATATAGGCTTCACATCCGGCACCTTCTGACCCACTGATTCCATCAGTTTCATCATCTGAGTACTCATATCGTGCTCATCAGTAACCACACATGCCGGGCTGTCGGTTAAGCGATGACTCACCTTAACCTCTTTTACTTCATCACCAAGTGCTGTTTTGAACCGCGCCAGTACACTGGCAAACGCCTCTGCTGTTTCTTGCTGGGCTTTTTGGGTTTCTTCATCATCCAGTTTGGACAAATCTAAACCACCTTTAGCTACCGAGCGTAGTTTCTTTTCGCTAAACTCAGGTAAATGCTGAATTAACCACTCGTCAATCCGATCAGAAAGCAGCAGCACTTCAATGCCTTTTTTGCGGAACACTTCCAGATGGGGGCTGTGCCTGGCAGCCTGATAGCTATCGGCTACCACGTAGTAGATTTCGTCCTGGCCTTCTTTCATCCGGCCAATATAATCTGCCAGCGAGACATTCTGAGTGGCGTCATCGTTATGTGTAGACGCAAAACGCAACAAACCGGCAATCTGCTCTTTGTTGGCCATGTCTTCAGCCGGGCCTTCTTTCAGCACCTGACCAAACTCATCCCAGAACAGTTGATATTGCTCAGGATCCTTTGCCAGTTTATCCAGCATTTTTAAGGTACGATTGGTGCAGCCTTTGCGCAGGCTCTGAGTAACTTTGGTGTCCTGTAGAATTTCCCGCGATACGTTTAGCGGCAAATCACTCGAGTCCAGCACGCCTTTGATAAAGCGCAGGTAACTTGGCATAAACTGCTCGGCGTCATCCATGATAAATACGCGCTGTACATAAAGTTTCAGACCATGTTTCGCTTCGCGATTCCACATATCGAACGGTGCTTTTTTCGGCACATACAATAAACTGGTGTAATTGCTGCTGCCTTCAACCTTATTGTGGCTCCAGCTAAGCGGCTCACTCCAGTCATGAGAGATATGCTTATAAAACTCCTGATATTCCGGCTCAGTTATTTCTGATTTGTCACGGGTCCATAGTGCGGTCGCTTTGTTCACTGCCTGCCAGCTACCTTCGGTAGCGGGAACGGTTTCGCCGTCTTCTTCACGTTCTGGCGAGCCTTCCTGCCACATTTCTACCGGAATACTAATATGGTCAGAATATTTGGTAATAATACTTTCTACTTTCCAGCGGCTTAAAAATTCATCTTCGCCGTCCCGCAGGTGCAGAATAATGTCGGTACCACGACTGTCTTTGGAAATCGGCGCCAGAGTATATTCACCTTCACCGGCGGACTCCCACTCCACCGCTTGATCTGTACCGGCTTTACGGGTACGCACCGTTACTTTGTCTGCAACGATAAACGCTGAATAAAATCCGACTCCAAACTGACCAATCAATTTAGAGTCTTTGCTTTGGTCGCCAGATAATTGCGAGAAAAATTCTTTGGTCCCTGACTTGGCAATAGTCCCCAAATGAGAAATTACCTCTTGCTCAGTCATCCCGATACCATTGTCGCTGACGGTCAGGGTCTTATTAGCTTCATCCAGACTGATCCGGACTTTTAATTCACCATCATCGCCATAAAGACTGGAATCAGATAAAGCAAGAAAACGCAGTTTATCTGCGGCATCGGAAGCATTTGATACCAGTTCACGCAGAAAAATTTCCTTGTTGGAATACAGTGAATGGATCATCAGGTTCAGCAGTTGTTTAACTTCAGCCTGAAAGCCATGAGTCTGCTTCTGTCCAGGGTTAGTGGCAGTATTATCACTCATTATCGGGTCCTCGAACGTAGTGTTAGCAAAAATAATAAAACGCGGCTGCGTTGATCAGTTGCCAGTTATATGGGGTAACCGGCGACAGAATTCAAGCTATAAAAATACGCGGGTATTACGCAGGTATAAAATAATCAGAAGGATTTGCGGCCACTAAAGGCATGGGACAAGGTAGTACCATCGATGTACTCGAGCTCACCACCCACCGGTACCCCCTGAGCTAAACGGGTGACCGGAATAGTATATTTATGGCATAACTCTGCCAGATAAAATGCGGTCGCATCGCCTTCCACCGTAGGATTAGTTGCCAGGATAACTTCAGTGATATGGCCCTTTGCTAACTGTTTATCCAGTCGGTCCAGCCCCAGCTCAGCAGGCCCGATGCCATCCAGGGGCGAGATATACCCCATTAATACAAAGTACAGGCCGTTAAACTGACCGGTATGTTCAATCGCCAGCTGATCAGACGCTGAGCCGACAACACACAACGTACCTGCCTGCGCTCGGGCAGGATCGGCACAAAGCGCGCACAACTCTGTTTCACAGAAAGTGCGGCAACACTGACAATGCCCTACTTTTTCCATCGCTTTTGTCAGGGCAGCGCCCAGTCTTGCGCCCCCTTCGCGGTTGCGTTCAAGTAACTGAAAAGCCATACGCTGCGCAGATTTAGGCCCCACACCGGGTAACACCCGCAAGGTTTCTATTAATTGCTGAACTAAAGGGGCCAATTTACTCATAAGGATTAATTATCTTAATTAAAATGGTAGTTTCATACCTGGAGGTAATTGCATGCCACCTGTTACTTTGGCCATCTGCTCTTTGTTGTTTTCTTCAACCCGACGCACCGCATCGTTCATGGCCGCAGCCACTAAATCTTCCAACATTTCCTTGTCATCGGCCAGCAAGCTGTCGTCTATTTCAACCCGGCGGACATTATGGCCACCTGTCATGGTAATTTTAACCAGGCCCGCCCCCGACTCACCGGTCACTTCCATATTGGCAATCTCGGCTTGCACCTTCTGCATTTTTTCCTGCATGGCTTGCGCCTGCTTCATAATATTGCCCATACCACCTTTAAACATAATTTAATCTCTCTTTTAACATTGCTGGCGTCAAGATAATCAGTAACGCCATAAATTACAAGATAACCCCTACTGGCGCAAAGGCTAGTTTACCTGCAAGGTGTCTAACAACAAACTGGCATCAAATTGCTGTTGCAATTGGTGTACATTAGGATCGTGCTGCATCAGCCTGCTGACATAGCTAAGCCGCTCCTGCTCAATTCGCTGCTGAATTGCCAACGGGCATTGCTCGACGTTGTTGCTGTAATTGATTGCCAGCTGCAACGATTGGCCCATGGCATCCGATAATAAATTCTGCAACTGGTTACGAAACGCTTCGTTATCCAGATGCTGTTGACTCTGCTGTACCTGCAAGGTCAGCTGTTGCTGATCCAGTTGCATCGCACTGTTAAGCAAAAAAAGTCGCATCAGACCACCAACCGGCATTTTTTCAATAAGGGCGGCCCAACTATCGACTTCAGCCGCAAATCGGACCGAAAAATTCTGCTCATTAATCTCGCCGTCAAATGCCTTCGCGGGTTCTGCCTGCTGATGGCTTTGCTGCCACAACGAATCGAGCATCGCCTGATTTGCCGGATCCTCAGGATAGAGCTGCTCGGGTTCTGGCTCTGCCTCATCCGGATACTCTGCCATAGCGTGGTGATCAGCCGCTGGTGCGCTATCAGGCCGCCTAACCGGCTGCATTTGCCCAGCAGATTTTGTTACCGCTGCGCCGGGTTGCTCATTGATAACATCCGGGGCTGGGGCTGGCACCGGTGCTGGCCGGTGCTCAGGCTTTTTTGGCGATAAATCACCCACATCTGACGTCAGACCCCGGCGTTTAATAATGCTGGCAGTTAAGGGGTCAATACTGGCGGCAGGGGCCGCTTTCATTGCCTGCACGTTAGCAACGGGTTCAGCGGCACCAGAGTCAACCGTTGGCACTGGCTGCGATGGCGCGACGTTTGGCATAGCTTCTGGTTGAGCAGGCAGCTGGGAGTCTGTCGTTTTCGCAGCCTCACCCTCGACAGCGGCAGGCTGAACAGCATAGGCTGCAGATCCGGATGTTTGTGGAGATTGAGCATCTGCTGTTCTGCCCGCTGGAGTCGGGGTTACGCCAGCTGCGCCAGCCGGAGCTGGCACAAAGGCCAGTGCCCGCAATAATGCCATCTCTAAACCCGTGCGTTCATCCGGGGCATAGCGTAGCTCGCGTTTGCCACTAATCAATAACTGATAATAAATCTGCAATGCTTCAGGGCTTTGGCTGGCAGCCAGCTCCGTTACAAACTCAGGCTGCTCTGACAGCTGCGCTGCCGTCGGTTCAAGCTGCGTTAATGCGCCCTGATGTAGCAGGCTGAGCATGTCATCCAGTACTGAACTGTAACTGTTATGCTGACTGATCAGTGCGTTTAATTCAGCTTGCAACGCCTGGAAATCTTGTCGCAAAATAGCACTGAGCATTGCACTGGCAAACTGCTGGTCTAAAAACCCCAGCATTTCACGCACGGTATCAAGACTAAGCTGGCTATTACTTTGCGCTATCGCCTGATCCGTTAAGCTAAGCGAGTCACGCAAACTACCATTCGCCGCCTTTGCCAGAAGCGTTAACGCCGCAGTTTCAAACGGGATCTGTTCTTGCTGCAATACATAAGCCAGATGGCCAGCAATCTGATCAGGACTCAGCGCCTTTAAACTAAATTGCAAACAGCGTGACAACACTGTCACCGGTAATTTCTGCGGATCTGTGGTCGCCAGTAGGAATTTTACATGTGGCGGTGGCTCTTCCAGCGTTTTCAGCAAGGCATTAAAGCTATGGCGCGACAGCATATGCACTTCGTCAATCAGATAAACTTTAAAGCGACCCCGACTGGGCGCATATTGGACGTTGTCGAGTAAGTCGCGGGTATCTTCGACCTTTGTCCGTGAGGCGGCATCAATTTCCAGTAAGTCGACAAAATTGCCAGCATCAATTTCCTGGCAGGCGCTGCAAACACCACAAGGGGTAGCCGTAATACCAGTTTCACAATTTAAACTTTTGGCAAAAATGCGGGCTATAGTGGTTTTACCGACCCCACGGGTGCCGGTAAACAAATAGGCATGGTGCAGTCGGCTGCTGGTCAGCGCATTGCTCAACGCAACTTTGACATGGCTCTGGCCAACCAGTTCACTAAACTGTTTTGGCCGCCATTTTCTTGCTAAAACCTGATAACTCATGCCACAGCCTGATGCTTAAAGAAGGGATCTGACACCAGCCTAAACTTATTCGCCGCTATACTCAACCAGACTTAGAATATTTAAACCCAGCCCCTGTAACCTATCCACCCCACCAAGTTCAGGTAAGGTAATAACGAATGCGGCATGATCAACTATTCCACCCAGGCGCCGCACCAGTTGCACCGTGGCATCAATGGTACCCCCGGTTGCTAACAGGTCATCAACCAGCAATACTTTATCACCAGCTTCTATCGCATCGGCATGTAATTCCAGGGCATCTTCGCCATACTCCAGAGTATAGCTTTGAGAAATACGCTCGCGCGGTAGCTTTCCTGGTTTACGAACCGGCACAAAAGGAATACCCAGCGCATAAGATAGCGGAGCGCCAAATATAAAGCCACGTGATTCAGTACCAATAATTTTCTCTATACCTTTGTCTGCATAGTATGTCGCAAAAGCATCAATCACTTTTTTAAAAGCCGGACCATCCTGCATCAGGCTGGTAACATCGCGAAAGGTAATACCCGGCTTCGGATAATCAGGCACGGTTTTAATCACTGCTTTTAATTCAGAGGCTAACTGTTGAAAATTCATGGTACTACCTTTTCAGACTGGTTTTCGCTGACGTTTTAAATCAGAACAAAAGTTGTACCCAGCGCACAATTGGCACCAGGCAAAGCAAAGCAACAAAAACGGCCACAAAAGCCAGAAACTGCCAAAAATTAAACGAGTCTTTAAAATTTTCGTCGGCCATGCAATCCACTCTTTGCTGATAATGAACATTTTAAGGGCGCTAATGGTAATGAATTTAATGCGCTTTGAAAAGCATTCCACGCCAATATCCTAAAAGAAAAGCCCCGCGTCATGCGGGGCTTGATATTTAGCTTTGTACTGCTGTCAGCTTAGAAATCGTAAGATAAGTTTACGAATAAACGACGGCCAACAAAATCATACTGAGAATACAGTATGGAGTTACCGGCAGTACGAACACCAGCTGGCGAGCCTTGTGGTGGTTCTTTATCGAACACGTTAGCTATACCAGCTGTTACATCAACACCATAAAACTCTTTCTGCACTGAAGCATTGTGCAGAATGTATGTCGGTGTTTCCGCTACAAAAGTAGACGGCTGACCACGATAAGTGGTTTCATTACCATTAGCAAAATACTGGTAATCGTCTGTTGCAGAGGCGTAACGCAAGCTCCAGGTATAAGTCCAGTCATCACGATTTAATGTCGCACTCATGGTGCCAACATGCTTCGGATCACCGACATCACCGACATACTGTGATGGCTCGCTATCAGGGAATTGTTTGAATGAACGTTCAAACTGAACCGTGTGATCCCAGCGTAAACGCACAGAACCAAAATCGAAATCATCCTGATACGTCAGCATAAAGTCAGTACCGCGAACTTTCTGCTGCGCGACGTTAACATAGCCACCGCGCACGGTATCAATACCGAAATCACCATTGGTACCGTCACGACGGGTAAACTGGTCACATAGTGGATCGGTCGGGAAATTCTCAGACCGGTAACATAAACCAAGCACCGTGCCACCACCCAGGTTAGAAACCTGTGAGCTGATTACGACATCATAGTAATCTGCCGAGAAACCAACCGTATCTTCCGGGCTCTTCCAAACAAGGCCGATACCTTTAGATACAGAAGTTTCAGCTTCCAGTACACCTGCACCACCACCAGTGATAGAGGTCATTGAACTACCCGGATTGACATATTCTGCAGGTACACCATCCGCTTCACAGTTCTGAGCAACACGTGGGTCGATGGTGCCTTCTTCCAGACGACCAGACCAGTTTAAGCATGGATCATTGCCGGTTTGGTTCAGGAAGCCAGTCTGACCTTCCAGGAACAACTCAAACAATGCCGGAGCACGGAATGACGTACCCCGTGAAGCACGAACCTGGAAACCACTACCAATTACCCAGTTTGCTGAAACTTTATAAGTGGTATCTGCACCATAAGTAGAAACATCAGTCCAACGACCTGATGCCGTTACATCCAGTTGTTCCGCCAAAAACATGTCGCGTAACAAAGGAACATAGAACTCACCGTATACTGCTGTGGTATCAGCACTACCACGGGTAATACCGGCACCGGTCGAGCCCCACAGGTTGCCTGCTAACGTGGCTTCACCCGGAATATCATTTAACTTATCTTGTTGGAAAGAGCTACCAACTGCCACACCAACCATACCTGCCGGCAGTTCAAACACATCACCGGTAATATACGCATCAACGGTTTGCTGGCGGTAGCTGGTTTGGCCGTAATCAATATCAAACAGGAAGTCTTTAACCTGCTGAGGCTGGTTACCATTGATATGATCCGGGCTTAACCAATCTACCTCTACACAGCTTTTGCCAGACACAGGTGAAGTCTCACCGGCGCAAGGGCCGCCGTAAACGGCATTCTGAGCCATCAACATGGCATCATATAAAATGACCTGAGTATCGTATTCGCCTTTGTTGTAACTGTTCTGATAGGAAATATCCCAGCTCCAGTCACCAATTGCGCCTTCCAGACCCAGTACATAGCGGCTGTAATTAACCGTGGTTTCATTTCCAGAATGATCTGTCATTGCCACTGGCATAAAGCCGACAGAGCCATCCCAACCATCGACGGTACCGCCAAAAATATAACCGTTGCCAGCAAGTTGCGCAGTCCAGAACTGACGGAAGCTATTCACTTCGGTCTTACGCTGGCTTAATGTCAACTCCGAGTATGCAGAAATGCTATCCGTCAGGTCGTAATCACCCATCATAAAGACTGAAGCAACCTGGCTTTCCGGTATCATGCTTTGCTTGTTCTGGAATGGGTGGTCGGCATCGGCCCAACCATCGGTTTCTTTATCATAAGATACCGGATACCAGCCATCTGGCACGCTGATGTTGTTCGGGCCAGGTGTTGTGATCAGACTATTAAACGTAGGCCGGTCAAACTGCTGGAAGAAACCATCGTAATCGTACTGCGCTTTCATGCCAGAACGGAAGTTTGATGCACCAGGGGCATAGTTAAAAACCCAGACGCCGTATTGCGCAGCACTACAATGGTAATCGCCGGTACGCGGGTCAATCGGGTCAGTCCGCTCACCGGTAGACTGGCTATAAAACATCCGCTCGTTACAAGCAAAGTAATCGCGATCGCCGCGAGCCAGTTCAGTTTGTAAATTATAATCCGCTACAACCCGGAATGAACCGCGGTCGAAAGTTTTGCCATAAGTGGCGTTAATACGATAGTTTTCACCACCGCTTTCAAAAGGTTGGTCCAGGTTAACGGTAACGTTAGCACCATCACCTTTTTTGGTAATAATATTGATTACACCAGCTACCGCATCTGAACCATACAAAGATGATGCACCATCTTTTAATACTTCAACCCGGTCTACCGCAGATAATGGGATAGAGTTCAAATCAAAAGCAGCAACCTGACCACGGGTACCGGCAGGACCAGCACGGCGGCCATTTAATAAAACCAGAGTACGGTTTGCACCCAGACCACGCATAGAAATTGATTCGTTACCTGCACCACCTGCAGTAACAAAACCAACTGATAAAGCAGAAATTAACTGGCTGGAGCCTGCAGCAACAGTAGACGTACGCAATAACTCGCCAAGCGTACTCAGGCCCTGATCTTTGGCAATATCAGCACTGATAATGGTAATAGGCGTAGCATTATCTAAACCGTCGGTACGGATACGTGAACCAACAACCTGAATGCGTTCAGTTTTTTCAGATTTTGCTTCTTCCTCTGAAGTTTCAGTTTGTGCAGAAACCGCTCCTGCTGCCAGCATACTTGACGCGGCACCAAAAGCAAAAGCCAGGCGCACGGCTTTGCTTAGTTTGTTATTTGTGAACATTTTGATCTCCCTGGATCACTTTGTAAAAAGTAATTCTTATTTTATAGTACTCGGTGCTTGTCTAGCCCGAACAAAAATCAATGGCAGGACGCCCTGCCATTAACCCTGTCCAATATGCATATCGATTCAGCAGGGGTCAATAAAAAGTTCAGTTGTTCGTCGCAAATTTCAGGAAACTATCTCTAAAGCCGCACTCAATTCCGCTGTTAAGCTATCTTTTGAGTCATATACTTAAAAACAAACCAAAATTTTGGCAAATAAAAGCAGTATTGTGTTGAATGTAAGCGCGCCAAGGTGTTTTACATTATGTATACAGTAGCCGCACAAACCAAACCCAAACTACACGAAATTGTTGTTGGCCCGATAACGCTAGCCGGCTTTCAGTCGCACCTCGGCATATCAGTTCAACCGGGCGTTTTCCAGGCAAAAAAAACCGGCCAGTATACTGGCCGGTGATAATAATAATCCTTGTCCTACTTAGCAGTAGGATTTCAGATATTAGAACTTCATACGAACACCCGCATACATGCGGCGGCCGATTGGATCGTACACACTGGCATTAGTCTCAGTACCGGTGCTATTTCCTGGTAAACCAGAGATAATTGGACGAGGCTCTTTATCGAACGCATTCTGTAAACCAGCATATAACTCATAGTTATTAGACGGTTTATAAGAAACGTTGATGTCATGATAAGTCGTCGCGCCTACCCCAACTGATTCCGGAGCTAAGTCATACCCAGCTAAAAATTGATCGTCTAAGTAAGAGTGACCAATAAACGTTGTATTCCAAGAAATACTAACATCGCCGATTGTATAACCCATCGTCAGATAAAACTTATCTTCCGCTGCACCTACTTCACCAGCAAACGGGTCTTTCGCTGAACCCGGTAACGGGATCTCATAGCCATCTAACAGGTGAGTGTAAGATAAGCGAGCGTTGAAACGACCGGCCAGATCAAAATCTTCCAGATTTTTACCATAACTTACTACTAAATCGACACCTTCAGTCGCTAAGCCACCACTGTTACTTACACCAGCGTCGATGAACTCAAGTGAACCGGCACTGTTTGCGCCTTGAGCGGTTGGACGACGGGTAATAAATGAACACAGTGACGGGTCACCAGCGTAGCATTGATCAAGAATAAACTGTCTTGGGGTAGAAACTATCGCATCTTCAATCTCAATGTCGAAATAGTCGACATTGAAGTCGAAGTCGCCCAGTACACCTTCTGGTGAGAAAGTGAAGCCAAACGTCCAGGACTTACCTTTTTCTGCTTCCAGATTCGGGTTACCGCGGTTGAAACCACTGACACCTTGCAGATCAGCTTGATTCAGGGTGAATGAACCATTGGCATCGATATTTGCCTGAACACCTGGTGCTGCACGACAGGCTTCCGCTGTAGCACCCGCAGTGCTATCAGTAACACCTAAACAAGGATCAGTTAAGCCGGTAGGGAAATCCTGGGTTGGCGGTGAGAACAGCTCATCTACGTTAGGTGCGCGCACAGATTGTGCACGAATAGCACGGAAACGCAGTTCTGGAATAGGCGCCCAGTCCAATGCTACGTTCCAGCTGGTGGTATTGCCTACTGTAGAGTAATCAGAAACACGCACTGCACCACGCAGATTTAACTGGTCTGCCAAAAACACGTCAGCTAATAAAGGCACATTAACTTCGGTGTAAAATTCAGTTACATCGAACTCGCCTTCAGTACGCGGTATCGCATTACCCGCATTTAAACCTGCCTGTTGTAACGGGTCAAACTCGCTACGTGAAAACTCTTCGCGATATTCACCACCAAAAGCTACACCTATCATACCAGCGGGTAATTCGAACACCTCGCCAGAGATATTAAAGCCGGCATATTTTTGTGAAGCAAAGGTTGCCAGCAAGCCAGGGGCAGCAATATAATTTACCGCTTCGTCAGACAGCGCACCTGCGCCATAAACGTTTGCAGGGACACAACCTTGCGCGCGCGCAGTTGCATCACGACACATTAGGCCGCCTTGACCATCAGGCACAACTTCTAAAGCACTGCGGAAGTTTAGTACGTTAACCTGACCACTTGAAACCTGAGCTTCTTTTGTTTGACCATAGCCAACATAAGCATCAGCAAACCAACCATCAACAATCTCACCGTCTACACCGGCTACTAAACGGAAGGTATCACGATCTGCTACGTTACCACGATTAGCAACATCAGCCAGACGACGCGTAAAGAATATATCGCGTAAACCATCACCATCTTCATCAACTGCCGCGTTAACTATCGCTTGCGGAATAAGAGGATTGACGGTGACAAACCGATCATAAGAACCTGTTGCATTTTGGACAAAAGATTCAAACTCAATCGGCATTTGACCGCCACTGTTCTGATAAAGCGCTTCAGTATCGAATGGGAATGGCTCTAATTCAGTTATCGTCTGGCTTGACGCATAGGTTCCTTCTACAAAAGAAGACCAACGGTCTGACAGCTCATAGGTGGCACTACCACTTAACAAATAACGTTCTGTAGGTACTGCAATAGTACGAACACCATTACGGTTAAAACCATCTGTAGCGGCCCACGGACGAATAGTGCCGTCATCGTTAAAGGTAAACTGGCTATCGCCAGCGAAGAACCGGCCAGCAGGTACATAGCTTGAAAACAAAGGCACAGCATTGAACATATCTTCAGCTAAGCCAGTGAAAAAGGCACCTTCAGACGCGACATCAGTTGCTGACCGTTCACGATCTCTTGAAAAAACTGCACCTTGATCGGTATAGGCAGCATGCAACATTGCATTGCCCCGGCCATTGGCAGAAGTTACGCCAGTGGTAAACTGGATTTGCGTTTCTTTCGAATCGCCTTCACTGCTTTCACCATACTGCACGTCGAATTCAACACCTTCGAACTCTTTTTTCAGAATGATATTAACAACACCCGCAACAGCGTCAGAACCGTAAACCGCCGAAGCACCACCAGTCATGATTTCCACCCGGTCAATAAACTGGGCAGGAATGGTGTTTAAATCAACTGCCATTGAGCCTGGAACACCCGTTACATAGCGACGACCATTTACCAGTACTAACGTACGTGCAGTACCTAAATTACGTAAATCTACGGTTGACACACCAGCGCCAGACGTTGAAAAGTTTGAGTTGGTCCGGCTGATTGCTGGCGCACCAAACGCAGGATTCTTCAGCAGCAATTCTTGGATATTGGCAACACTTGACGTATCAATATCGCTTCCATCAATTACCTGAACAGGCGAGAAACCTTGTAAATCGGTAGAGCGCAACCGTGAACCGGTAACTTCTATCCGTTCAACCTTTTCAAGAACATCTTCTTCAGCAGCATTAACAGCAGCTGTAAAAGACGCTGTTGACACAGCACCAAAAGCAATGGCTAAGCGCACAGCCTTGCTTAATTTATTATTTAAATACATCTAGTTCTCCTTGGAACACTATTTCTAGTGAGGCTATCTTTTTATAATGACAAGAATGTCTCAGAGTAAAATACTAACCTTAAATAAGGAACGTAATTTCCAACCGCGCGCAATAATAAACGTATCGTTTCGCCAGAGTCAATGTTTCACTAAACTTTTACAAAAGGTTGCAAATGAGGCTTTAGATGATGGGCAACTTGCAGACAAAAAAAACGGCTGGAGAACCAGCCGTTTTTACACTGTTGATAATTAACTTAGAATTTTACACTTAAGCTTGCTTTGTAAGTACGACCTAACATGTCGTAGTACGCAGGGAAGGTGTTGCCGGTATTGTAAGCAGTAGAAGCCGCTTCACCGCCGACAACTGGTGCGCTCTTGTCTAACAAGTTGTCAACACCAAAACTTACACTTATGCCATCGGTAATGAAGTAGTTGGCATACAGATCAAAATAACTGTATGAACTGATTTCACGGAATGGTTCAAAGGTAGCCGCTTGTTGCGCTGGCTCACGCTCAATCGAGCCTAAATAGCGCCACAGCACCGACACTGACAAATCTTCATAATTCCATGTAGTACGCTGAGTGGCACGCAGTTCATGCTGAGGATCACAGTTTGTACCGTAGTAACCGTTACAATCAATAACTTCAGATACCGGAGAACTTAAGCTTTCAACTTCAAGGTATTTATTAATATTACCGCTGAAATCCAGAGAACCGTAGCTATCCAAATCGAAACCGAAGTTAAATGCAACTTCAATACCGCTGGTCTGCAAGTAAGATAAGTTAGTTGTATAAGCTTCAACACCAGAACCGGATATTGTTAAGCCGCCACCAATACGATTAATTTGCGCGCATTGAGAGGCATTTCCTAACACATAACACCCGTCCAAAATCTCTTGAGGGGTATTGGTACCGATGTAACCATTGACATCAATATCGTAATAATCTACTGAAAGTTGAGCCCGCTTAACTAAATCAAACTCTGGGGTCCATACGAAGCCGACAGTCATGGTATCAGCGGTTTCAGCATCTGGTAACGCATTAGGGTTAGAGCCTGATAACACGTTAATTTGACCACTAACGATGTCATCAACTGCGCCAACCTGAGCTGCAGTCATACCAGTTGATATACAACGGGCTTGCAGTGTAGCGTCAATATTACCGGCATTAGCAACTGAACACGGATCTTGGTTTGCGTTGTCAAGACCTGAAGTTAATGGCGCAAACAATTCGCCCACGTTTGGCGCACGAGTTGCCTGTTGCTTCATTACACGAAGCAATAATTGATCTGCCGGACGCCAGGCCAGACCTAACTTCCAGCTACCAACTTCGCCGACGGTATCGTAATTAGCATGGCGATAACCAAATTCCAGCTCAAGGATGTCAACCATAGTTGTATTTTCAACTAACGGTAATTTACCTTCCGCGAAAATTTCATTTACCTTAAATGAACCACCAACAGGCAATGAGTTACCACCCGCACCACCCAGACAGCTTGCAGGGGCAAGTTTTAAACATTCATCCGGGTTAAAGTTGGCGATTTCTTCACGATATTCATAACCAAAACTCATCGCCAGTGATGACTCAGCTAATGGCGAAACAACCGACTCAAAAGGTCCGTCGATAATGGCAGAAAATACACGCTGTTGATATTCAGTTGTTGAAAATGCCGTGGCTGACGCATAAGCCGCCATCTCAGGCGTAATGGTACCAAAGCCACCAAAAATATTTAATGGTACACAAGCAGAACCACCAGTTTGACATTCAGTTTCAGACACCGCATTTAACGCATTTGCGATATTTGCCACGTTGGTATAACCGGCATTACTATTTACCCGATTCGTTTCACCGTGTTGAATTGAAACATCATATGCCCAGGTATCGCTAATAAAGCCTTCCATACCAAGCACTAACTGGAACTGATCCGTATTAAATGAGGTAGAACGGGCACCAAGTTCTGGCGTACGACGGTTTGCACTCATCAATAAGGAGTCAGCACTGTCAACGACACCATTTTCATTTAGATCACGCCAGGTTTCCAAGCCAGGTCCATTTAATGCGCCGATGTTAGCATTGGCGCCGGTCAGAATCGCATTTTGTGCCTGGCTAGATAAAAACGGGTTAGCCATCGGGATCCAGAAGGTAGAACCGAAAATACCTGACGGTGCAACCTGCTGACGAACTGATGTATTAGTAAAGTTGAACGTACCATATGCGGTATGTTCGTCAGTAATATCATAGTGCGCCATCGCAGTTGCGCTGTAACGCTTGGCTGGTGTCTGGTAGTAGTTATACGGGTTAAAGTTAAACGCACTACAGGCAGGGCCAAGCACCAGAGTATTGTCATCGCGGAACTGACCGCCTACAGCAGGCACACCCACTACACCGACCCGGGTAGGGATAGTAGTACCACTACCACCGCCAGGTGCTACCACGTTTTCTGTGCTACCACCACATAATGGGTCAGTAGGAGGAGTAGGAGCAACACCACCTAAAAAGTTAGAATAGTTTGCACCGCTCGCAGTTGCGATACCATAATTACCTAACGAACGTTGGCCAAGCAGCAAAGAATCACGATCTAACCAGCTGAATGAAACGACTGCGTTACCGCGATCGTCATCAAAATTACCGCCTAGGGTTAATGCCATGTTGTTAACAAAAGCGTCAGCTTCTGCGGTACGCGAATGAGATACGTCTAATTCTACGCCTTCAAAGTTCTTTTTCAGCACGACGTTAATCGCACCGGAGATAGCATCGGAACCATATACAGCTGACGCACCACCCGTAACGATATCGATGCGATCAATCAGCGCGGTGGGAATAGAAGAGGTATCAACACTACCGGCAGTATTGTAAGGCACCATCCGTTTGCCGTTCATCAATACTAAGTTACGGTTTGAGCCCAGTCCGCGTAAGTTAACTGTTGCTGCGCCGCCGGTTCCGTTGTTTACGTTACTGTTATCGCCTGGTAACGACGCAGGCATATTACGGAATATACGCTCAATTTCCGGCTGCTGTTGCTGCTCAATCTCAAGCTCGCCAATTGTTGAAATAGGACTGGTTGAAACCGCATTGGCGCTTCTGATCCGGCTACCTGTAATTTGAATTTTTTCGATTTGTTGCTCAGCTGCAGCGTCTTCCTGCGCGCTAACTACAGCAGAATTCATTGCGAGCGTTGACACCGCTCCGAACGCAATTGCCAAGCGCACTGCTTTCGCTATTTTAGTATTTGTATACATGTTCGCTCCCTGGATCACTATCTTGCTAGTGATTCTATTTTTCAAAGTATTTTCAAGTTGCATGGCATGCCATTTAACTCAAATCCAACACTATTTGACGCAAGATGATAATAAACAGTATTTTTCTCAACGGTCAACAGCTTTTACTGAACATTTTAGCGACAATGTTGTCGTGCCGTTGCGATGCGCAATATTTTAACAATCCTTTAATCAGGGCTGATTTGCACCAAAATGGTATCAAAAACGGTTTATCACGCCGTTTACTGGCCTATTTCCGATAAATTAGCCTGATTATCGGCCATTTAATGCCCGACCAACATCGTATTTACCGTACAAAAAGTAAACATTTTTGTACGAATTCAGTTATCCGCTACATAAGCATTTTCAATGGTGTCTGAACCATTAGGTAATTCGTCAGCATAAATCTTAAGTTTCAGGTCTGCTGAACACTTTGCTAAATCATCTAATGCTGTATAGAATCAAAAAACTGTACGTCTATACAGGCAAACTGCCAACTTATGTCAACCGAACAGATGCTCTCTGAATCGTTAAAACAGCAAATTCGAGACGCCCAACAAAAGCTGAAATCTGCTTTACCCAATTATCATAACCGGCCAGGACAAAATAAACTTATTGCCGAAATGGCTAATATTGTGGCGGGTCAATATCATCGCCACGACCGGATTGGTTTGATTGAAGCCGGCACCGGCACCGGCAAATCTCTGGCTTATTTGCTGGCAACGCTGCCGATAGCACTGGCCCGCAAAAAAAAACTGGTGATCGCCACTGCTACCGTTGCCTTGCAGGAACAGCTGGTCAATAAGGATATTCCTTTTTTTCGCCAGCACAGTGAAATTGCGTTTGAATATAATCTGGTAAAAGGTCGGGCCCGTTACGCCTGTATTGAACGTCTGAAACAACAGTTAATACAACCGGATTTGCTGACCAGAAGTGAGCGAAACAATTTCTCCATATTAGAAACACTATATCAGGCATGGCAACAACGTAGCTGGCTGGGAGACAAGGATACACTGCCGCTGGCAGTCGATGATGCTGTATGGCATAGCATCTGTGCCGATCCTTATCACTGCAGTAAAAACGACAAGCGCCATCAGCATTGCCCGTTTCATCTGGCCCGGGCAGAGATCAATGATGCCCAGTTACTTGTTGTCAATCATAGCTTGTTGCTGGCAGATTTAGCCGCAGGCAACGCCATTATGCCGCCTCCGGAAGACTGTATTTACGTGATTGACGAAGCCCACCACCTGCCGGCATGTGGACGTGATTATTTTGCCGCGTTTGCTCAGCTAAGCCAGCCAAGCATTTGGTTGGATAAGCTCGGGCAGCTAAGTAATCAGTTGATTCAAAGCTTACCCGAGACCAGTTTAAAAGATTTACTTAAACTGGACGATTATCGTAACGAATTGCTCGGCTTACTAAAGCCAGTGGTAAAAAGTCTGAGTGACTGGCAAAGCCGCTGGTTTACAGAAACCAGCCAGACAGAGTATCGGTTTGAACACGCTGCACTGCCAGCATTATGGCAAACACAAGCCGAACCTATTGCCAGCTGCGCCCTGAAAACGTTGGCTGTGCTTGATAAAGTCAGTTCTGCTGTGGGTGAGGTAGCGTTAACCCCCGGCAAACAAAAAAGTCAAAGTAAGCTTCTGCAGGAGCTAAGCCAGCTGGCGCAGCAACTGGAGCAACAACACGCGTTATGGCAACTGTATGCCCAACCTCAGGCTGAACCTGCTTATCAGGCTCGCTGGGTAGTTCGGGACGAGCAACAACAGTTAACCGCTCATGCCTGTCCGTTAAGTGTTGCCCATACCCTGGAGCAACTGCTGTTCTCTCAGGCTTATGCCGGCATTTTATGTTCAGCAACCCTGACCGTTTTAAACTCGTTCGACCATATAAAATACGAGCTCGGTCTGAACGATCACCCCGGATTACAAATGGTGCGGGTCGACTCCCCTTTTGCTTATCAGCAAAACGGCGTCATTGTGTTACCAAAAATGCAATACGAGCCCACAGCCAGCGCTTATACTGATGAGCTGATAAGCATCCTGCCTGACTACCTTACTAAGGATCAGGGGACACTGGTGCTGTTTGCTTCTTACTGGCAAATGCAACAAGTCGCTGAGGCATTACGCACGAAAGGCTTTTCATTACTGGTTCAGGGGAAAGCATCCCGCCAATCGTTACTGAGCTTACACCATGAAAATTGTCTACACGACAAAACCAGTATTTTATTCGGCACTCAGAGCTTTTCAGAAGGACTGGACCTGCCTGGTAAACTGCTGACCAACCTGATCATTACCAAGCTACCCTTTGCCGTGCCCACCTCGCCGCTGGAAGCGGCGATGAGCGAGGCGGTAACTCGTAAAGGAGGAAATCCGTTTGTGCAACTGGCAATCCCCGCAACCGCGAGGAAACTGGTACAGGCTTGTGGTAGACTGCTGCGACAGGAACAGGATCAGGGCCGGATTGTTATTCTGGACCGCCGCCTGGTAACAAAATCATATGGCAAAGCCATGCTCGATACCCTACCGCCGTTTCGGCGTCAAATTGAATACTAACTAAATTGATAGCCATAACAATGAATACAGACAGGATATCACCAGGTGCTAACTGAACTGCTGCCCGCCACCAATTTATTGCTAGTTCTCTGTGCAGTTGCTTTTGTCGCCGGCTATATTGATGCTATTGCCGGTGGCGGCGGTTTATTAACCGTGCCAGCATTATTAACGGCGGGCTTACCGCCGCACCTGGTACTGGGCACCAACAAACTGGCTGCCACCTTTGGCTCACTTACGGCATCTGTCACGTATTACCGGAAGCGATTATTTAATCCACGATACTGGCGCCGTAGTATCGGGTACACAGCGATCGGTGCCTTACTTGGCACACTGGTGGTAGACCAGCTCAGTACTGAACTTCTGGAAAAACTGCTACCGCTGCTGATCTTGCTAGCAGCAATTTACACCCTGTTTAACCGAATTCAGCCAGATGACCGACTGCAATTACCGCCACAGAACCCTAAGCTATTCTGGCAACAGCGGTTGCAAGGTTTAACCCTCGGTTTCTATGACGGTGTCGCCGGCCCTGGCACCGGTGCCTTCTGGATGGTCTCGAGTATGGCGATGTATAAAATAAACTTGTTGCTGACCAGCGGTGTTGCCAGAACCATGAATTTTGTCAGTAATGGTTTTTCACTGGTGGCTTTTATGGCGCTGGGCCATGTTAATTATGTTTTGGGCATTGCGATGGGGTTATGTCTGATGCTCGGTGCATTTCTTGGCGCACACAGTGCTATTCGCTTTGGCAGCAAATTTATCCGGCCAGTATTTATCAGTGTCGTTATCGCCATTGCTCTGCGTTTAGCCTGGCAAGCCTGGAGCAATACATGAGTGCTCTGCAGTTGTTAGCTGGCCAGCTGAACGAGTTGTATCAGCGGGCATCTGCGATAGACGCGAAGCGTCAGCCAGGCAAACCGCAAGACTGGTTTGAAAGTGGCCTGTTTAGTTGCCACTCGCCCGATCTTGCCGATTATGTTGCGGATGCGATGCGCAATCTGAAGCGGTTGAGTGATAATCAATCGACACTTTCACCGGCGAGTCAGCAGCGATTAGCCGAGCATTTAGCCGCTCAGGTGGATGCGTTGACCCGAGCTTTCAGCAACCAGCAAACCCGCAGTAAATTTCAACGCAGTATTAAATTACCTAAGCAGCAGGGCACTTGGCAATCTGCCAAGCCGGCAACAGAGCCCAGCAGCACGGTAGATCTTTATCAGCAATTGACCGATTTTCAGCAGTTTGAGCGCCGCCTGTTAGACATGATTGAACAAGCCGAGCGTTATCGTGGCGATGATACTGCTAACCGTATTCTGGCACTGCATGCCAGGCTCGGCCGCTGTCGTCGGGCGGTAAGTGAGGTAGAGCAGGCAATTTTAAAACATGAACGTCAGGCTCCCTGATGGCACTGATGTCTCCCGGCCTGATATATCACCCATGCTACAGTGCGCTCAGTCTGCCAGAGCGTCACCGCTACCCCATAACCAAATATCAGGCCTTGTTTCAGGCCTTGCTGGCCTCTGGCGTGATGCCAGAGGCATTCAGTACCCCAGAACCTATTGTTGCCTCTGCGCTTAACTGCATTCATGATAGTCATTATATCGACAGTATCTGCAATGGCACCATTAGCACGCAGGCTATGCGCCGGATTGGTTTCCCATGGTCACAAGCCCTGGTTGACCGCTCTTTGGTATCTGTGGCAGGCAGCCGGCTTTGCGCCGAGCTGGCGTTAGCACGCGGTATCGGGCTGCATTTAAGTGGCGGTTATCATCACGCCAGGCGAAGTGAAGGTGCCGGGTTTTGTGTGTTCAACGATCTGGCGTTTACCGCACAATGCATGCTGGCTCAAGGTGTAAGTAAGGTGTTAATTTTTGATCTGGATGTGCACCAGGGCGATGGAACCGCCGGTATTTTTAGTACTGAGCCAGCGATCATTACCGCGTCGATTCACTGTGAAAAAAACTTTCCGGCCCGTAAAATCAGTTCCGATTGGGATATTGGCCTGGCTAAGCATTGCAACGATACCGAATACCTTGAAACGGTTAACCAAAGCCTGGAAACCTTACTAAACTGGCATCAGCCTGAGCTGGTCATCTATGACGCTGGTGTTGATATTCATCAGCAAGATGAATTGGGCCTGCTTAATATCTCGACTGAGGCCGTTTACCAGCGGGATCTGCTGGTGCTTAGTGCCTGTCGTAATCGTGACATACCGGTCGCAGCAGTAATAGGCGGGGGTTACCAGCGAGATGTTGCCGCCCTGACCCAATTGCATTTACAGTTGTTTAAGGCGGCATTTACTGTTTGTGATTTACCGTTCGGGTCCAAAATAGAAACCTAATTTACGTTTAATCTGGTCGGGTAATAGCGGTAAGTCAGATTTTGGCAGTAAAAACGTTGCCATATTAAACAGATCGGTAAAGATTCGGTTCTTTTCAGTAGTTCGTTTTAAATAGTCGTGGCCTGAGGAACCGCCCGTTCCTATTTTTGTACCAAGCATTCGCTGAACCATCATAGCGTGCTTATAACGCCATATGGTCAGGTTTTCATCAATCTCAGTTAAACAGGTCAGCAACTGAAACGGCAAATTAAACACCGGTTCTTCCTGATAAAGACTGATAAATAATGCCGAGAGCATCGCACGTTGGCTAAGCCGGAATGTCCCCTGCTCTTGCAACTCCTGATATTTTTCTTTATCGAGTAACGCGGCAAACTTCGC
Source organism: Arsukibacterium sp. UBA5043 (assembly GCA_002415085.1). GTDB lineage: Bacteria > Pseudomonadota > Gammaproteobacteria > Enterobacterales > Alteromonadaceae > Alishewanella. The sequence goes on from DIBV01000017.1 coordinate 653,525, forward strand.
TCTGGTGCGCTGAATTTCTGCCAGCTGTAGTTGACGATCCTGCTCGGCTATCTGCTCAATACCCGCCACTGTGCTGGCATCCTCATCTAACATTTGGGCGGTGGCATTGTGATACATCTGCCAGAAACTAAAATCGTCAAGCTGAAGAAACGGCATCCGTTCCAGCCATTTTTCGATCCTTTCGAATAAACTTGGCTGTGTTTCCAGTGATTCTAAAAACTGGCGGTCTTTTTCATTGAGCCGACTGTAAAAAGAGTTTTTATCAAAATCAATCCGATATTCGCTTTTCAGGCCAAGGCCTATTTCCAGCATTTTAAACTGCACGCTCTGAAAGCCTGAAGCTGGCACCAGATAATCCCGAAACGACATGAAATCTTGCGGAGTCATTGTTTCAATGACGGCTATCTGCTGATTCAGTAATTGCTGAACCGTAATCACGCGTTTTAACTTGTGAACAATACCGGTTAACTGCTGGTCTTTCACTTCCGCTTCTGCAAATACCGCCATTACTGCTTTTAACTCATGCAGAATTTGCTTAAACCACAATTCATATACCTGATGTACCACGATAAATAGGGTTTCATCATGCGCTTCGTTGCCGTACTTTAGGCTTTCTGGCGCCTGAGCGGTGAGTATTTTATCCAGTTGCAGGTAATCGCCGTAGTAACAGGGGCTGGTATTCTTTTGCATTGCAGTTATCCGCTAGTCTTGACCCGGGCATTGTAACAGCGTGCTTGGTTAACTCAATCTTTAGGTGGTGTTTTTAGCTAAAGCTGATTATGCTTTGGCCTGACACTTTAGCAGACAGAGGCCCTTATGAAACTGGATGATGATATTCATAATTATTATGAAAAACTGTTACTTGACCATATTGTGGAGCTACAACTGGACCGCAACAAAGACAGTGAATATCTGGCAGATTTATGCTGTATATCGTTAAATTTGCTGCCGCCCCGCTATATCCGGTATGAAGTGGATATGTCGTTTTACTTACCACAAAGTGAACGCTTTGAAATGCAAATGAAAGTGAAAGAAGCCGTCAACAGAGCCCGACAGTTTCTGGATGACAATAAGTGACGCGTTGCAGGTAATATCACGTGTCTAAAAACCCAGAACCTAGTCCGAATACTAACGCCGGTTTAGCCAATGCGCCGGCGCACGTTAAACTGGCCGTTGACTTAATTATGTTGTTAGAACAGCAGCAAATAGCAGACAGCGACATTTTAGCAGCGCTTGCTATTGTTACTGCAGATTATCAGAAAAAACTCAGGGTGGGTGGCAACTCCACCAGCCACATCCCGGCACCTGCATCATAAGCTGTGGCTGCTTCCTTCCGGACCTGACCAGGTTAACCTACTAGCATTGCGAGAGGACCAATGGAGTTACCATTGAATGCCGGACGGTAACACCTGACCGGCAGGCCCGCATTATGCGCAATGGCCTGCCAGGTTTCAAGTAATTTAGCCACCACCCCGCTTTGTTGCTCAATGTTTAAACAATACGGCAACTGCTCATCCGCGAATTCACTCGGAAGTTTCCAATACAGCCAGATATTTTTTTGCGACAGCGCGTAACCGCTGATGATTATCAGGACCCAAGCGGATAACTTGCTTTTCCAAATCACTTAAGCTTTCTACTGCAGGGTCAGCATAAGTGTAAGCGACTGATTTACGCACCAGCGTGGTATCAACTGACAGCGGCTCAATCGCTAAAAATGCTGATAAAGCTTGCTGTAAGCGCTGTTTAAAGCTCAATTCAGGATAACCCAGTTCACCAAAAACCTGCTCAAACAAGGGCTGGTACCGCTTAAACACCGGTAACATTTGCTGTGGATCGACACTTTCCAATAACCGTATGTAAGGTTCATATCGTTGGTAGCTTGCCGGATCGATCTGATAGGTCTGGTTTTCTGGATCGGCGATGGTGACAAGGGGCTGGTCCAGCGGAACTAATACCGGATGCTTTGCAACCAACTGTTTTTGCGCCATATTATCAATAGTAACAACCAAGTTGCGAATCATGTTTTGGGTGTTAATTAGCCCTGCCAGACCAGGCTGCCAATTAAATTTCAACACGTCTTGTTTTACTACCGGATCAGATGCTTCTAAAGGTGGCAACGGCTCAGGTTCAGTTACCGGCACGGCAACTACTGACTCAGCTTCATGCTCTGTTTCCGTATCGGCTACCTGATCGACTACAGGCTCTTCATCGGGTACCGACAACACTGGGTCATTAACCACTTCTCCTGGCACCGTTACCGGCACAATAATGTCAGGCTCTGGTTGTTGGGTTGGTTTAAATAACATCCACAGTGCCAGTAAAATAACAATAACAACTGCTGCAATGCCTGCATAATACAGCTGCTGCCCGCTACCCGATGGTTGCGCGGTCATAAGTGACTCCTTGTTAGTGGCTAAGATATATTGCAATATAACAACAAAGAGCAGTATACATCAGAAAAGTTCAATATAACTATGGTACGACAACGACCACTGAACGGAAAAAAAACGGCCCTGTTACTAACCGGTGGTGGCGCTCGTGCTGCCTATCAGGTTGGCGTACTCAAAGCGATAGCTCAACACTATCCCAGAACCAGCCCGGCACCTTTTGATATTATCAGTGGCACCTCAGCAGGGGCAATTAATGCAGCAGGTATTGCCTGTTATGCCTCCTGTTTTCATCTTGGGGTTAAAAAAATTGAATCGGTATGGCGCCATTTTCATACCAACCAGGTTTATTATTCCGACTATCCCAGAGTGTTCTGGCACTTAATGCAAAATGTTTTCGGGGCTTTTCAAGCTGACTACGCTAATAAGAAACCGGTTAGCGTTTTTGATAACAAACCATTGAAGCAACTGCTGGGCCGGATCCTGGATCTGCAAAGAATTGACCGCAATATCATGGGAGGCTATTTATCCAGTTTTTCAGTTACGTCTTCTTGCTATAACAATGGCGACTCCATTACGTTTTTCCAGTCAGATCATGCTGACGAGTGGCGTCGGGCCAAACGTTGTGGTCAGCGCACTTTACTTGGCGTACATCACTTAATGGCTTCCGCTGCCATTCCGATCATTTTTCCATCAGTCAGGATCCATCAGCAATATTTCGGAGATGGTTCGGTTAATCAGTTAGCCCCCCTGAGTGCTCCCATCCACCTCGGGGCCGATAAAATTCTGATTATCGGGGTAGAAGATCCACGCAAGGAAGAAAACAGCCGGCGTAGTTTGCATCACCCTGACTTAGCTACTGTTGCAGGCCATCTGCTAGATACTATTTTTACGGATACCCTGAATTCTGATCTGGAGCGAATGCACCGGGTGAATAAGACCGTCGAAACCCTGCATGCCAACAATATTGAAACCGAGCTTAAACCCGTGCAAAGCCTGCTAATAAACCCCAGTCAAAACTTTAATTTACTGGCAAGTGAATATTATCTCTGTCTACCCCTCGCGGTACGCACCTTGTTGCGGGGACTTGGGATCCGCCAGCATTCCGAGTCGAGCCTGGCGAGCTATCTGTTGTTTGAGCAAAAATATACCAGACGCCTGATCGAACTGGGTGTGGCCGACGGCTGCAGGCAGATGGACCAGATTGTGCAATTTCTTGCCGCTGAGGGTGAGTAGTGCGCTGTCAAAGCATTGACCTTTAAAAAACCATAAATTAAGTCACTGAAAAATAATACAATTAACATTTGGCTTGAAATTTGCTTATACCAGTTATAACTGTTTTAGAAGGACTGGTAATGGACGCTATAATGAATCGGGAACTAGCGCTTGATGTGGCGCCAAGCTATGCAGCATTAAATCGTTGTCAGCAAACCGACAGCCTACCCGATTGTACCGAGCAAACGTTGACCAGCCAGTTGCAAACCAGCCTGGACATTCAGCAGCAACTGGACATCTTTTCCATGTATGCCGGCCGGCTTCTTAGTATTACCGGCATTCGGCTCAATACCGCGTTTGGCGAACACCAGGCTGCCGGTTCAAGTAACGGCAGCCATACTTATAAAAGCCTGTTGGTATTAAATCAGCAATGTCTGGCTGAAGTGCATTACCACAGCGACCAGCCGTTTAGCCCCACACAGCAACGTGATATCGTCCTGCTGGAAAGCGAATGGTTATTTGCGCTACGCAATGCACTGGTCGTGGCACGCTTGCAGCAAATGGCCCTGAAAGACCCGCTCACAGCACTGGGCAACCGGCGGTTTTTTGACGACAGTTTTACCAAAGCTATTCAGTTGGCGCGTCGTCGCCAACAAACTTGTGCTCTGCTACTGTTAGATCTCGATAACTTTAAACAACTTAACGACAACTATGGCCATGCCATGGGTGATGAACTGCTTATTGTAGTCGCGGACTGTATGCGTGATGCTCTGCGGCAAACCGATAGTCTGTTTCGGTTCGGTGGCGATGAATTTGCAGTAATTCTTGCTGATGAGGATGCAGATAGCGCTGATTTAGTTGCCCGTCGCTTGCTAAAAGCTATTAATCAGCATCATAAAAGTGTCCAGTATGGTATCAGCGCCAGCGCCGGTTTGGCGTATTTGCAACCAATGCAAGCGACTGAGCACTTTTTTGCTGCCGCTGACAGGGCACTTTATGAAGCAAAAGCTTCAGGTAAGGCCAATTTAAAACAAACCGGCAAAGAAATACTGAAGGTAGCTGCAACCGTTAATTTCGCTCCCAGTCAAGCCAGCAATCCGCCTCTGTCGTGCTAATCGCTGTGGCATAACCCGCTACCGCAACCAGGGTTTTGCCCTGCAGCAGCAGCGGCACCTGCCCCCGCTGCCAGGGTGGTAGCTGCCACAGTTTAAACCATTGTTTCAGTGGTTTATGTTGAGGCTGATCTGCAGGTTTAAAAGGCAGGCTTAGCTGGCCAAAAACTATCGTGACCTCGGTACGTTGCATAGCCAGACGCCCTGCTAAAGGCCGATCATAAACCACAAGCTCACCCACTGCCGCTGGTAAGCTGAGATTTTGTTGCATCGTCCACCGCAAACCGCTTTCTGGTACCACTGATTTACTGTTAGGTTCAAGATACAGTTGCTGCAGGTAACGTCTCACCAGGTACCGCCCTAACACCAGTTGCGGCATGGCATCCTGACGGGCACCAATCACCTGCTCGCGCAGGGTTTGCAGCCATTGGCTTGACGGATTTAAGTGGAACCGGGCCAGCCAGCGCCGGATCACCAAATCCTGCTGCAGAGGTATCTGCTGTTGCAAGCGATCTAATTTTAACTGACGTTCATCAGCACACCGTGTCAGTGCCTGCTCGGTATAGAAATCCAGCAGCTGCTGTTGCTGAGCCAGATGTTGCATACTACGGAGCGTTGTCTGCGTAAAAGACGGCCAGCGCCCGGTTAATAGCGGGGCAACAACATTGCGAATATAATTCCGATCAAACCGATTATCCTGGTTACTGTCATCTTCTACCCATTGCAGCTGATGCGTTGTCGCGTAATTCAGGATTTGCTGACGGCTGCTGTTTAGTAATGGTCGAAGCAAGCTGCCATTGGCAAAAGGGCGATATTCAGCCATCCCGCTTAAGCCAGCCGCGCCGGCTCCGCGTTTTAATGCCAGTAATAAGGTTTCAAGCTGGTCATCAGCATGATGTCCTGTCATCAGTATAGTCGTGACTGAATCGACAAAAGCTGATAATGCCTGATAACGCCCTTCCCGCGCCGCAGCCTCAATATTGGTGGTGTTATCAATGGTAATCTGCCGGCTGAAAAAATCGACTTTGCGCACCAGACAAGCTTGTTGACAATGCTCACTCCAACGCTGCGCGTCAGCACTCAGGCCGTGGTTAACGTATACTGCCTGCAACTGAAATGTTTGTCGCTTCCTTGCCTGATATAGCATGTCAAGCAGTACCATGGAATCCAGGCCACCACTAAGCGCCAGAACGACCTTTACGGCACCATAATCGCTAATTTTTGCGCTCAGTTCAGGTATGCTTATCATCGATGTTCAAGATGCCTCTGCTCATTGTCGCCATGGTTAGCTATCGTCTGTTATCTGGTGCTGTGACAGATGACGCTATTATCCGGAAAAAAAAACCAGCGACAAGCGCTGGTTCTCTGTTGCGGCTATCCGGTTTAGCAGTAGCCAAAGGACATCAGCCGCTTATAACGATTATCCAGTAGCGTTTTAGTATCAAGCTTTTTCAAATTATCCAGATCTTTTAACAAGGTTTTTTTAAGCGTTTGGGCCATTTGCTCCGGGGCGCGATGCGCGCCACCCAGCGGCTCTGGAATCACAGCATCAATCAGATCCAGTTCTTTCAAACGCTCGGCAGTAATACCCATTGCATCAGCCGCTAAGGGGGCTTTTTCAGCGCTCTTCCACAATATAGAGGCACAGCCTTCCGGTGAAATAACCGAATACGTACTGAATTGCAACATGTTAACCCGGTCGCCAACACCTATGGCCAGCGCACCGCCAGACCCACCTTCACCGATTACCGTACAAATTACCGGTACCTTTAACCCGGCCATTACTTTCAGATTGCGGGCTATCGCTTCAGACTGGCCGCGCTCTTCTGCACCTATTCCAGGGTAAGCGCCAGGGGTATCAATAAAAGTAATAATAGGCATGTTAAAACGTTCAGCCATTTCCATCAGACGCAACGCTTTGCGATAACCTTCTGGCCTTGGCATACCAAAATTACGACGAATTTTTTCCCGGGTATCGCGGCCTTTCTGATGCCCTATAACCATAACGGTGTGCTCGCCAAGCCGCGCTGTACCGGCAACAATAGCATTGTCATTGGCATAAGTACGGTCGCCTGCCAGTTCGTCGAAATCGGTGAAAATATGCTTCAGGTAGTCCAGCGTGTATGGCCGGCGTGGATGACGAGCCATTTGGGCAACTTGCCAGGCACCCAGCTCAGAAAATATTTTCTTGGTTAATCCCAGACTTTTTTCTTTTAGTTTGTTTATCTCTTCTTCTAAACCAAGATCGTAGTCGCCATTACGACTGACGTTACGCAATTCGTCTATTTTTGCTTCAAGTTCAGCAATCGGCTGCTCAAACTCTAAATAATTCAGCATCATCGACTATCACTACCTAATTAATTAAATTCCAGTTCTATTGTTGCTAATTGTTTTAACTGATGCAACAAAGCGTCGGCGGGCGTCACCCACCAGGCTGTCCCTAACTGCAGTGTTACCTGCCCTTCCTCTCGTTGATACCTGATTGTTACCGGTACCGTACCAGCTTTGAATTCATCGAGCACTTGTTGCAATCTTTGCAGGTAATTGTGGTCTATTTGCGCCGATTGTACAGTGATATTCAAAGATTTCAGCGATTTTTCCCGTACAGCAGTTATTTCACTGACATCACGGCCCGACATTGTAAGGCCACCATTAAAATCATCAAAGCTGACCTGTCCGGTTATTACCAGAATACGGTCTTTTTGCAGCAATTCCTCAAACGTTTCCAGTTGTTCCGGGAAAAAGCGCACATCTAAGCGGGCAGATTTATCGTCCAGAGTAACAATGGCCCAACGTCGGCCTTTTTTGTTTATCATTACCCGTACTGACACCACTAAACCGGCTACCTGCACACTTTGGTCTTTTTTGGTAGGCTGCAGCTCCACTAACCGGCACGAAACATAATGGCGGATTTCTTCTGCATAACGATTAATGGGGTGACCGGTTAAATACAGCCCGAGCGTTTCCCGTTCACCATCGAGCCAGACTTCATCTGGCCACTGCGGCACCTGTTTAAACGCGCCGGCAGCATGTTCTGGTTCCGGACTAAGCAGGCCAAATAAGTCATCCTGGCCAACGGCCTGCGCTTTGGCATGCTGCTCGGCCTTTTTCATGGCTTCTTCCAGGCTGGCCATCAGCGCCGCCCGGTGTGGCCCGAGTTTATCCATCGCACCGGATAAAATAAGCTTTTCCATCACCCGGCGGTTCAACCGCTTTAAATCGACTTTGGCACAAAAGTCGAACAGATCAGCAAAGCTACCGTGCTCATTGCGCGCCTCAATAATGGCGTCTATCGGGCTTTCACCCACCCCTTTTATCGCACCAATGCCATAAACGATATGGCCCTGTTCGTTGACCGTAAATTTATACTGCCCTGAGTTAACATCTGGCGGATTAAGCTTTAGCTTCATCCGCTCGCACTCATCCACCAAAGTAACAATTTTATCGGTGTTATCCATATCAGCCGACATTACCGCTGCCATAAACTCTGCCGGAAAATGAGCCTTCATCCACAGCGTTTGATAGGATACCAGTGCGTAAGCGGCAGAGTGCGATTTATTGAAGCCGTAGCCGGCAAACTTTTCTACCAGGTCGAATATCTTGATCGCCAGTTCGGGGTCGATACCATTTTTAGCCGCGCCTTCCTGAAAGGTATCGCGCTGCTTGGCCATTTCTTCCGGTTTTTTCTTACCCATGGCCCGGCGTAATAAGTCAGCGCCGCCCAACGAGTAGCCGGATAACACCTGGGCAATCTGCATTACCTGCTCCTGATACAGGATAATGCCGTAAGTAGGCTCTAAAATAGGTTTTAATGACTCATGCTGCCAGGTTGCATCCGGAAACGATATTTCTTCACGGCCGCGTTTACGGTCAATAAAGTTGTCTACCATGCCAGATTGCAGTGGCCCGGGCCGGAATAATGCCACCAACGCTATCATATCTTCGAAACAGTCGGGCTGCAGGCGACGGATTAAATCTTTCATACCGCGCGATTCTAACTGGAATACCGCCGTGGTATCGGCTCGTTGCAGTAAATCGAAGCTATGCTTGTCAACCAGCGGTATGCTGTTTATATCAACCGGCTTACGGCCCTCTTTTTGCAAGCGACTGTTGGCCATATTGACGGCCCACTGCAAAATTGTCAGGGTTCTTAAGCCCAAAAAGTCAAACTTGACTAAGCCGGCATACTCCACATCGTTTTTATCAAACTGGGTAACCGGGTTATTGCCTTCATCATCGCAATACAAGGGCGAGAAGTCGGTAATTTTGGTAGGCGCGATAACGACGCCACCAGCATGTTTGCCTGCATTGCGGGTCACCCCTTCCAGCTGGCGAGCCATATCAATTAAATCTTTTACTTCCTGGTCCTGTGCATACAGCTCAGGCAGTCGAGGCTCTTCTTTAAACGCTTGTTCCAAGGTCATACCTGGCGTCGGCGGGATCAGTTTGGAGATCCGGTCAACAAAACCGTAAGGGTGACCGAGCACCCGGCCGACATCGCGGATAACCGCTTTGGCCGCCATGGTACCAAAAGTAATAATTTGCGATACCGCTTCACGACCATACATTTCAGCGACATGGTCAATCACCTCGTCGCGGCGGTCCATACAGAAATCGACATCAAAATCAGGCATCGATACCCGTTCCGGATTTAAGAACCGCTCAAACAGTAAATCAAACTCAAGCGGATCAAGATCGGTGATCTTTAATGCGTAAGCTACCAGCGAGCCGGCACCCGAACCTCGTCCCGGCCCTACAGGTATATCGTTATCTTTGCTCCACTGAATAAACTCCATTACTACCAGGAAGTAACCCGGAAACCCCATCTGGTTAATCACGTCCAGCTCAATCTGCAGCCGCTCATCATAAGGTGGCCGTTTGGCGATACGCTCTGCTTCATCCGGAAATAGCTGCAGCAGACGCTGCTCCAGGCCTTCCTGAGATTTTAATACCAGAAAATCGCCATCGGTCATGCCGCCAGTAGGAAAGGCAGGTAAAAAATACTCACCAAGCCGGATCGTAACATTGCAGCGCCGGGCAATTTCGACACTATTTTCCAGGGCTTCAGGAATATCAGCAAATAACGCCGCCATTTCCTGCTCTGTACGCAAATACTGCTGCTCGGAGTAATGCTTCGGTCGACGTTTATCGTCCAGGGTAAAACCGTCATGAATGGCGACCCGGATCTCATGCGCCGGATAGTCTGTCGCTTTTAAAAACACCACTTCGTTGGTGGCGACAACCGGCAGTTGATGTTGCTCGGCTAATAGCACCGCCTTTTGAATATAACGCTCTTCGTCAGGGCGATCCGTACGAATCAATTCCAGGTAAAAACGGTCAGGGAAATACTGCTGATAAAACCCCACTAATTCCGTTACCGATTGCGGGTTTTCTTTTACCAATGCTTTGCCAAGCGGGCCATCTTTACCCCCTGACAGTACAATAAGACCGCGGTTATGTTCTGCCAGCCATTGATGGTCAAGCTGCGGCCTGCCAGCGACATGTCCCCGCAGATAGGCTTTGGAAATCAGCATCGTCAGGTTCTGATAACCCTCATTGTCCATTGCCAGCAATAACAAACGGGCGCTTTCAGTGCCAAGCAGCGGATGCTGCACCCAACAATCGACACCAATTAGCGGTTTAATACCGGCATCATGGGCGGCGCTGTAAAACCGCACCAGACCGCAGAAGTTCATTTGGTCTGTTAATGCCAGTGCCGGCATCTGTGCCGCTGCCGCAGCTTTAACAATCGGCTTAACTTTAGCGACACCATCAATCATCGAAAAGTCGCTATGAACCCGCAGGTGAATAAATGCCGGATGATTCATCAGAATAATTGCTCAGCGATTAGGCGCACTGGTTTAAAGCTACGACGATGCTCAGCCAAAATACCGTACTCCTTGATTGCCGCCAGATGCTGTACTGTCGGATAGCCCTTATGGGCAGCAAAACCGAACTGCGGATAGCGCCGGGCTAATTCTGTCATTTCTGCATCGCGGGCCACTTTGGCTAAAATGGAAGCAGCACTGATTTCAGCAACCAGAGCATCCCCTTTGATCACCGCTGTAGCTGGCATGGGTAACGCCGGGCAGCGGTTACCATCAATCATTACCCATTCTGGCTGAATCGGTAAGGCTGCTACGGCGCGCTGCATCGCCAGCATAGTGGCATGCAGAATATTCAATTTATCAATTTCGGCCGGCTCAGCCCGACCCAGCGCCCAGCAAAGGGCATTGGCTTTTATGTGTTCTGCCAGTGCTTCGCGCCGTGTTGCGCTAAGTTTTTTTGAGTCGGTCAGGCCGCTGATAGGCCGGGTAGGATCGAGAATTACCGCTGCCGTAACCACAGCGCCAATCAAAGGGCCACGGCCAACTTCGTCTACACCACATAATAGTTTTACATCGGGTCTATGCCACTGCATCAGAACCTGCTACCTCCAGAATGGCCTCAGCAGCGCGGGCGCTGGCATTACATTTAATTTGTTGATGTATCGAACGATACTCTGCCAGTAAAGCGCTATTGTCCGCTTGAAGCAAAGGCGCCATCTTGGCGACCAAAGCAGCGGGTGTTACCTGATGTTGCAGCAGTTCGGGTACCATCGACCTGCCTGCTAATAAATTGGGCAGGCTAAAATGCGCCAGCTTAACCATACGCCGGCCAATCTGATAAGTTAACCAGTTTGCCCGGTACGCCACTACCATTAAGCATTTTGCCAGCATCGCTTCCAGCGTAGCGGTACCGGAGGTAATAAAAGTGGCATCGGCTGCCAGCAGTACCTGGCGGGCCTGACCAATATAAACAGTTATCGCTAAATCAGGAGCGTACTGCTGTTTAATTGCCGCAAACTGCGCGGCCTTTTGCTCAGTAACCATATTGGTGATTAATTGCAACTGCGGTTGTTGCTGCTGCAACAAGGTAGCTGCAGCCAAAAAGTCAGGCGCGAGCAGTTTAATCTCATTGCTACGGCTGCCAGGCATCAGCGCAAGTACTGGCCGGCTGGGGTCAAGCTGCAGGGTCAATTTATGCTCAGTTTTATCGACCATTATCGGCATAGTGTCCGCCATGGTATGCCCAACAAACGTACAGGGCACCTGGTATTTATCGTAAAACGCTTTTTCAAAGGGTAATAACGACAGCACCATATTAGTGGCTCTGGCTATCTTATAAATACGTTTATGACGCCAGGCCCACACTGATGGGCTGACATAATGCACGGTTTTGATACCTGCCTGTTTTAACTCCAGTTCAACTGGCAGGTTAAAATCCGGGGCATCGATGCCAATAAACACATCGGGTTTATCTTTAAGCAATGCGGCAACGATGTCGCGTTTAACTTTTAACAATCGAGGTAGTCTGCCCAGCACTTCAACAATGCCCATTACGGCCAGCTCCTCCATATCAAACAAGGCATTGAATCCCAGGGCTTGCATCCGCGGGCCGCCAATACCATAAAAATTCGCATCAGGGTGGCGCTGGCGAAGCGCTTCAATTAAATCGGCACCGAGTATATCGCCAGAGTGTTCACCAGCTATTATGGCAATATTAAGATGTGGCAAAGCGGCTCTCATTTATTAACTAATGTTTGTTATAATTTATTGATTCTATCACAGGAAATAGCGCTGACTTCAAGCCTTTAAATCATTGAAATAAGCGCAGGTGCAACGACGGGCAGTGCAACAAGATATCGCGCTGTAAAAAAAGGAGCCTGCTGGCTCCATTTCATTATTTGTGAACCTAACATCATGCTTAGCGTACGATACCGCGGCTGGCGTTAGCGATAAAATCAGTAAAGGCTTTCAGCTCCGGATACTCGGCTGATTTTGTCTCTAGTGTCGCTAAGGCCTCCGCCACAGTTTGGCCCTTGCGATAAACTTCTTTGTAAGCCCGGCGTATTTCTAACAGCGCATCACTGCTAAAGCCACGACGTTTTAACCCTTCTACGTTAATACCGGCTGGCTGGCAAGGCGCCCCATGCACCATCACGTATGGAGGTACATCTTTGAGGACAATAGAGCCACCGCCACAAAAACTATGCGCGCCAATATGCACAAACTGATGCACCCCGGTCATTCCGCCCAGTATAGCCCAGTCGCCAATATGAACATGGCCGGCAGCCTGAGCGCCACTGGCAAAAATAGTATGGCTGCCAATTACGCAATCATGGGCAATATGGGTGGTATTCATAAACAGATTGTGGCTGCCAATGATGGTTTTACCCTGATCCTGCACGGTACCCCGATGGACAGAACATCCTTCACGAAACACGTTGAAGTCGCCAATAATTAGCTCTGTTGCTTCTCCCTTATACTTCTTGTCCTGGCAGGCCTCACCAATACTGGAGAATTGAAAAAAATGATTGCCTTTGCCAATGGTCGCCGGGCCTTTAATAACCACATGAGGTTCGATGATGCAATCATCGCCCAGCACGACATTATGGCCAATATAGCTAAAAGGCCCCACTGTTACATTCTGGCCAAGCCTGGCGCTACTTTCTACAACCGCTGATGGATGAATCACGTTATAACTCTCTTCTGGCACACATTAATTCAGCTGAGCACACTATAACGCCATCCACTTTGGCTTCTCCGTAAAATTTCCACATATTACGGCGCTCTTTTAAAAACTTGACTTCCAGTATCATGGTATCGCCCGGCACTACTGGCTTTTTAAAACGGGCATCATCAATTGCTGCAAACAAATAAAGCTCATTTTCCGAACGTTCCGTGACCGTTTTAAAGCCAAGGATCCCGGTTGCCTGGGCTAACGCTTCGAGGATCAATACCCCTGGGAAAATAGGCATTCCAGGGAAGTGCCCGGTAAATATCGGTTCGTTAATCGTCACATTTTTAAGCGCTGTCAACGATTCACCTGGCGTATAGTCCAACACTTTATCAATTAATAAAAACGGATAGCGATGCGGTAATAACGCCATAATTTCCTGAACTTGCAGACTATTAAGTTGATTGGCCAAAATTAATCCTCTGTCGATGGTTCTTTTCCATCATGACTTATATGCTCTAATTGTTGCTCCAGCTGTTTTACCCGCTGAAACAATTGCTCAACCTGCCGCAGCCGCGCGGTATTGCGACGCCACTCCGCATTAGTTGCCGCTGGGATACCCGATGAGTATACCCCTTTCTCCGTTAAAGAGCGGGTTACCATCGACATACCGGTTATCTGCACGCCATCAGCTATTTCAATGTGGCCATTAATACCCACTCCACCGCCGATAATGCAATAACGGCCAACTTTAGTGCTGCCCGCAATACTTGCAGAGCCAGCCATAGCCGTATGATCACCAATTTGTACATTGTGAGCTATCTGGCACAGGTTATCTATAATAACGTTGTTACCCACCGTAGTGTCTTCTATTGCGCCACGATCAATTGTGGTATTGGCGCCTATTTCACAATTATCACCAATAATGACAGTACCTGTCTGGGGTATTTTCACCCAATTTCCTGCTTTATTTGCAAAGCCGAAACCATCGGAACCAATTACCGCACCACTATGAATTAAGCAATCGCTACCAATTTGAACGTTGTGATAAATCGTCACATTTGCCCACAGCCGACTGCCAGCTCCGATGCGTGCCGCTTTACCAATGACGGTACCTGAGCCAAGCTGCACACCATTGCTCAGCACGACACCCGCACTTATCACCACATTTGGCCCAATAGCGCACCGTTCGCCTATAATCGCTGAGGCATCAATTATAGCAGAGGGATGAATGCCATTGGCGATGGCAGGGGTACTGTCTAGTAGTTGCGCGATATGCGCGAAAGCAACATAAGGGTCGGCTACCACTAACGCATTAACGCCAGATGCCACAAATGGCAAATCTTCGGCTTTAATTAATACCGCGCTGGCACTGGTTTGACTGAGGAATTTTCGATATTTGCTATTTGCCAGAAAACTAATGGTGCCTTCGCCGGCGTTCTCCAGGGTAGCAACGGCAGAAACGCCGCAAGCGGCGTCTCCGACAACCTGAGCATTCAGTTGCTCAGCCAGCTCTGATAATAACTTCACCCTATTACTTCTTAGCTTTACTTACCTGAGCTGCCACCGCGTCAGAGATATCATACTCTGGCTTGGCATATACTGCAGCACCGGCATTTAATACTACATCAAACTTTTCACGCTCTGCTACCACATCAATGGCAGTTTTAATCATCGCTAAAATTTTATTGCGTTCTTCGTTTTGACGGGCACGAATTTGCTCATCCAACGGCCGTGCCGTTGCTTCATACTGTTGGCGTTGCTGTTGCACTTTAGTCGCCAGTTCCTGCTGTTGTTGTTCGCTCATTGTCGGACCATCGCGGCGCAACTTTTCGATATTAAAGTTAATATCTTTTTCTAACTGGCTCATTTCATCAATTTTAGAGGCAAACTCAGTCCGGATATTTTCCTGAATGGTTGCAGACTGCGGAATTTGTGCCGCAACAGCCTGAATATCAACAAATGCAATTTTCATCTCTTTCGCAACTGCCGTACCAGCCATCATCATAGCGGCTACGAATACAATGGCGGTTTTAGTTACTGTATTTTTAAACATCATTTTCCCTATACCTTTGTTAGAAAGTTGTACCAATATTAAAACTAAAGTTTTCCTGTAAATCACCTTCCTGCTTTTTGATGATTTTAGCCAGGCTGAACGTTAACGGGCCCATCGGTGAAATCCATTGTAACGATACACCAGCTGACGCACGAATCAAACTGGGGTCTGCATAATCAATCAGAAAAGGTTGTACCCCCCGTCCTGCTGACGATGCCCGATCCTGAGTTAAATTAGCGTATCTATCTAAGTCGAATTCGGTATCCCAGACATTACCGGCATCGACGAAGAAGCTGGTTCGCACTGAGTTACGGTTTTCATCACTGATAAACGGCGTCGGCGTAATAAGTTCCAGGGTTACTACCCCCATGGCATTACCACCGATAGACCGCGCCGACACAATATAATTATCGCCATTAGGGTTTTGCGGAAAACTGATACCGCCATTCACCGGATCGGGAATACCCGGCACTACATCGGGGAATCGGAATATCGCATGAGGGCCGATAATCCGGTTTTCGAAGCCACGCAGGTTAGAGCCCCCTGCATAGAAGTTTTCGGTAAATGGCAGGGTATAATCATAGCCATTCTTGTCACCGTAACCATTGCCGTAGCCTAGTTCCAGCTTGCTTCGGAACGACCAGCGATGATCATTACTCAATGGAATATAATTCTGTGCTTCAAACTGCACTTTATAATACTGCAAATCAGAATTTGGGGTCGTCGCCTTTAACACCAGGTTTAGCATGCGGCCTGCAGTAGGAAATAAACCGCGGTTTAACGTGCTGTGCGTCCAGCCGGTACTAAACTCATAATTCGTAAAATTGTAGCCGCCGTCCGGGTTTTGCGAATCGAGCAATACGGCCCTGAAATGACGTAACTGGTCATATTCCTGAATAGAATTTATTTTATTAACCACATAGTTGGCACCAAAATTTAAGCGGTTAAATTCATTTATCGGATAACCAATATTTGTGCCAAAACCATAACGACGCTGGTTATAAGCTTCCAGGTTAGATGACGCACTACTGTAATCGATATCTGAGTAAAATAGCTGGCCCCCTAAGCTCACACCATCCAGCGTATAGTACGGATCGGTATAGCTCAGGTTAATACTTTTCTGGTACTTATTCGTGCTTAAGCTGATGCCAGCACTGTTGCCGGTACCAAAAAAGTTTGCTTGCTGGACGCCAACTTCAAACGATAACCCCTGATAGCTGCCATAAGAAATGCCGGCATTAAAACTACCAGAAGGTTGTTCTTTGACGTTAAATACTACGTCAACCTGATCATCACTGCCGGTTACCGGCATTGTCTCAAACCCAATATCTTCAATATAGGGTAAACGCTGAATCCGGTTCTTAGATAACTCAAGATAGTCATTTGATAACCAGGCTCCTTCCATCTGCCGCAGTTCACGGCGAATAACTTCGTCCCGGGTGTTGGTATTGCCTTTCACATCAATCCGGCGCACATAGACCCGTTTGCCGGGATCAACGCTGATGGTTAAATCGACCTGGTTATTTTCTTCATCAATTTTCGGAATGGTTCGCACTTTTGAGTTAGCATAACCAAAACGTGCTAATAATTTCGCAATGCTCTCTTCGGTATAAGTAACCAACGCACCGTTATACAGCTGACCTTCTTTTAACGGCAGGATAGCCTCAATATAAGCCTCCTGACCAATCAGATCACCGACAAAGCTAACATCACGAATATTGTATTGTTCACCTTCAGTAACATTCAACGTAACATATACCGACGTTTTGTCTGGGCTCACTGACACCTGAGACGACTCTATCTCAAACTGCAGATAGCCACGGTCGAGGTAATAACTATTGATGGTCTCAAAATCGCCCTGCAAAGTTTGCTTCTGATAGCGATCAGAGGCTAAAAAGCGCCACCAGGGTAAATCTTGTTTCGATTCGATTTGGTTCAGTAATTCTTCATTAGAGAACAGCTCGTTGCCCACAATGTTAATTTGACGGACTGAAGCGGCATCGCCTTCGTCAAACTCCAGTTTCAGGTTTACCCGGTTGCGCGGTAAATAGGTTACTTTAGCTTCAACCTTTGCCTGATACTTACCCACACCATGATAAAATTCAGTTAAGCCATTTTCGATACTTTTCAGAATCGTTTTATCCAACGGCTCGCCAACCTGAACTTTATTACCAGCCAGGCTTTCGTTCAGTTGCTCTTCTTTGATGTCTTTATTGCCATCAAATTCGATATTACTGATGGTTGGCCGTTCTTTTAAGCGATAAATAACCGTGTTGCCATCGCGAAACACTCTGATATCGTCAAAATGTCCTGCTCCATATAAAGTTTTAATACTACGAGACAAGCTGTACTCAGTAACAGTGTCACCAATAGTAAACGGCAGGTTATTCAGGGCGGCACCGAGCGCAACGCGCTGCAAGCCTTCAACCTGAATATCCTGAACGGTAAATGATTCTTCAGCGAGCACCGAGTTACTGCCAGTGGCCAGTAACATCGCAGCTACTAATCGTTTAATTGTCATTATTTGAACTACTTATGATTAGTTTATTACAAACGAGAAATATCGTTGAGCAGCGCAATTCCCATTAACATCAGCAGGACTAAAGCTCCAAAGCGAAAACCTATTTCCTGCGCCTTCTCAGAGACAGGTTTACCGCGTATTAGTTCCACCACAAGATACATTAAATGGCCGCCATCCAAAATGGGCAACGGCAATAAATTTATAACTGCCAGATTAACGCTTATCAGCGCCAGAAACGCTAAAAAGGCTATCAGACCCATACTGGCCGTATCACCCGCGCCCTGCGCAATAGAGATAGGCCCGCTTAAATGTTTAACCGAGACATCACCTGTCAGCAGTTTTGCAACCATGGCAAAACTTAAACGGGTTAATTGCCAGGTCTGGCTAACGCCTTCACCAACTGCACCTACCACGCCATACCGTTGGGTATATAACATACCCTCAGGCCAGGGCGTAAATACCGGGTGCACACCAAGCATTCCCTGGGTAAAGCCATCTTCCCGGGTATATAACTCAGGAGTAGCAACTAACACCAGGCGTTGTCCAGCCCGGGCTACTTCCAGCTGCAAATTTTGCTCTGCATTTTGCTGGATAAGACGTTCCAACGCCGGCCAATCGTTGATTGACTCACCGTTAATCTGTTTGATGACATCACCGGCCTGCAGGCCCGCCCGTTCTGCCGCAGAATCTGGCAGCACCACTGCCAATTCGGTAGTTGGTTTGGGCTGCATCAGTTCGATACCCAAACTGGCAAACACGGTTTGCTGCTCGGGGTTAAACTGCCAGTCTGTCAGATCAAGCTGAACTTCGCGTTGCTGGCCACTATCTACTGCCTGCAACCCCAGCGTTAACTCAGCGCGCCCTAATTGCTCTACCAGCAATAAATTGGTACTGCGTAGATCTCTGGCGCCGTGACCATTAATACTTATAATCTGCTCATTGTCGCGCACACCGGCTTCAGCAACAATTGACTGCGGTTGTACTGCGGCAATAACTGGCTTTGCCTCCTGCACCCCAATCAGATACATCAGCCACAACACAAAAATGGCAAAGATAAAATTTGCAGCCGGTCCTGCCGCTATAATCGCCATCCGCTGCCATACCGTTTTATGATTAAAAGCCAGATCAGCAAACTGAGGCAACACCGGATCGATGCGTTCGTCTAGCATCCGCACGTAACCACCCAGCGGAATAGCGGCAACAACAAATTCAGTACCCTGGCGATCCCGCCAGCTGAACAACGCTTTGCCAAAACCAATTGAAAACCGCTTCACCAGCACACCGTTTTTCCGGGCTACCCAAAAATGACCAAACTCATGCACGGTAACCAATAACCCCAGTGCAACGACAAAGGTAAAGGCATTCCACAAAAATACCGCCATTAATTTAGGGTCCTTAGCAACTGCTGCGCATAAGCGCGGGCTTCAAAATCGAGCGCTACTATATCATCCAGCGAGCGGGTAGCATAGTTAAGGAAATGTGCCAGACAATTTTCATTTACGCGACAAATGTCAGTAAAACGAAGTTGGCCAGCGATAAATGCGGCTACCGCGACTTCATTTGCCGCATTTAGCGCCGTGGTCGCGCCTTGTCCAGCAGCACAGGCTGCGATTGCCAGATACAAATTAGGATAGCGTTCTGGTTCTGGTTTACTAAAACTGAAATTGGCAAGCTGACTAAAATCAAGTGGTGGTACCGGGCTACTGATCCGTTCAGGGAACGCCAGGGCATGAGCGATAGGCGTGCGCATGTCGGGTTGACCGAGCTGGGCCAATACTGAACCGTCGGTGTACTGCACCATAGAATGAATAATGCTTTGCGGGTGAATAACCACTTCAATATCCGCAGGAGCGCAGTTAAACAACCAGCGGGCTTCAATAAATTCCAGCCCTTTGTTCATCATAGTTGCGCTATCGACCGAAATTTTTTGCCCCATGCTCCAGTTAGGATGAGCCACCGCTTCGGCTACCGTTACTGAGGGCAGACTATTTATTGTCCTGCTGAGGAACGGCCCGCCACTGCCGGTTAATAATAGCTTGGCAACCCCTAACTCAGCGAGTGCCGGACGCTTTTTCGCATGCTGGAACGCCGGTGGCAGGCACTGAAAAATGGCATTGTGCTCGCTGTCAATGGGCAACAGGGTTGCGCCGTGGCGCACCACTTTATCCATAAACAACTCGCCTGACATAACGAGCGCTTCTTTGTTGGCCAGCAATACGGTTTTACCCTGCTCCACCGCAGCTAATGTAGGCAAAAGCCCTGCAGCGCCTACAATCGCGGCCACTACGATGTCAGCATCGGGGTGAGCAGCCAGCTCGTTTAATGCCTCTGGGCCCGCCATCACTTCAGTAGCACAGCCATGTTGTTTTAACGCTGTTTTCAGCTCAGCAGCGGCATTAGGACATAACATGGCCGCGAAGCGTGGTCTGAACTCAAGACACTGGGCCAGCAATTTACTGGTTTGGCTGGCAGCAGTAAGCGCCAGCACTTCAAATTGCTGCGAGTGCATTGCCAATACAGATAAGGTGCTGCAACCAATTGAACCCGTAGACCCCAGAATAACAACGTGTCGCATCAATTAAAGCCACCAAATAATGCCAGTAGTAAGGCGTATAAAGGAGCTGTAGCCGTCAGGCTGTCGATCCGGTCCAGAATGCCGCCATGTCCCGGTAAAAAAGCACCACTGTCTTTCTTGCCCGCAGCACGCTTAAACATACTTTCCGTTAAATCTCCGAATACCGACAGCGCCGTTAAAATGACAGCAGCAAGATACCAGTATAAAATTTGGTCAGGCCAGTCTTGCCAGTAGCCCACTGCACTTACCAGCAGTAATACCATTCCCATACCACCTAGCATGCCCTCCAGGGTTTTACCCGGACTGACTTTAGGCAGTAACTTAGTTTTACCAAATGGCTTACCAACAATATAACCGCCAATATCAGCAGCCCATACCAGACCGAGTAAACCAAACAATAACCAGGCCCCGGTAAATTCAGCCTGAGGGTATTCCAGCCCCCGCACAAACACAATCGCGCTCCAGGCAGGCAGTAGCGTCAACCAGCCCATCAGTGCCTTTAACCAGTCACGACCGGCCCACAATCCCTGACTACGGGGGAAAGTCAGCACCAGCACAACCGCCAGCAACCACCAAATCACCCCGGCCATCACCAGGGTTAACGTATAGGTATCCGCGAATAAAGACTGTAATGCAATCGGCTGAATATAATATATCGCCAGCAATATTGCCGCGGTAAGCCCAGTATACACCGCCCGCATCGTGCGATTAGCCAGCCCGCAAAAACCACTCCACTCCCAGGCTCCGAGCAGAAATGCCACAGAGACAAACAACGCAAAGCCGCTAAGCGGCAGATAGAACACCGCCAGCAAAGCCAGAGGTGCCAGCAATAATGCGGTAAGAACTCGTTGTTTAAACAATATTGTTATCCTTTATTGTGCAGCAAAGCCTGAATTTGCTCACCGGTGCAGCCAAAGCGGCGTTCCCGGTTCACAAATGCCGCTATCGCATCAGCAAATACATTTTTATCAAAGTCAGGCCACAACGTTTCTGTAAACCACAACTCGGCATAAGCAGCTTGCCACAATAAAAAGTTGCTGATCCGTAAATCACCACCCGTGCGAATAAGTAAATCAAGTTCCGGCTGGTCATGCAACTGCATATGTTCAGCCAGCATATGCTCGGTAATCGCTTCAGGCAGCAGTTCGTTTGCATGGACTTTAACAGCGAGCTGGCGCGCTGCGTTCAGCATATCCCAGCGCCCGCCATAATTTGCTGCAATATTTAATGTCATAGCGGTATTGCCGGCAGTCAATTCCTCGGCAGCGTTAATACTGGCCCGGAGCTTTTGATCAAAGGCTGACAAATCGCCTACTATTTGTAACTTAACATTATGCTTGTGCAGGCTTTTAACTTCTTTGTTTAACACCAGCATAAACAGTTGCATCAGGGTATCGACTTCCGTTTGTGGTCGACGCCAGTTCTCACTGCTAAAAGCGAATAAGGTAAGCGATGGGATACTTAATTGCCGGCAAAAACTCACTGCACGGCGCACCGCTTCCGCACCTTTTTTATGTCCCCATACCCTTGGCTTCCCTTGACGTTGCGCCCAGCGTCCATTGCCATCCATAATGATAGCGACATGGCGAGGTAACGTCTGCTGCCCGATCTGCGACTCTACAGTCATAGAATAAGACCTGTCCTTTTGAATTGCTTTTATACTGCGTTATGGTTGAACAACACCGTTATCAAACCATAATAAAAAG
Organism: Arsukibacterium sp. UBA5043; assembly: GCA_002415085.1. Lineage (GTDB taxonomy): Bacteria > Pseudomonadota > Gammaproteobacteria > Enterobacterales > Alteromonadaceae > Alishewanella. The sequence continues at coordinate 675,596 of DIBV01000017.1, forward strand.
CGCCGCACAGCTTAGCCGATACGGCGCTATTACCCGATAGTGGTTAGTTAACTTAAACCTCCATCAGTTCCTTTTCTTTGTCAGCCAGCACTTCGTCAATCTTTTTAACATAAGTATCGGTTACTTTTTGTACTTCGTCAGCTGCCCGGCGTTCATCATCTTCGCTGATGTCTTTATCTTTTAACAGCGCTTTTAATTCAGCATTGGCATCACGACGAATATTGCGAACGGCCACCCGACCACCTTCTGCTTCAGCGCGTACTACCTTCACCAAATCGCGACGCCGCTCTTCGGTCAAGGCCGGTAAGGGTACCCGGATACTGGTACCCGCTGACATGGGGTTCAGGCCTAAATCCGACGACATAATAGCTTTTTCAACCGCTTGCACTAAACTCTTGTCGAACACGCTGATACTCAGGGTACGCGCATCTTCAATAGAAACGTTAGCCATCTGACGCAAAGGGGTATCAGCACCGTAGTAAGAGACCTGAATGCCATCCAGTAAGCTGGGGTGAGCGCGACCGGTACGTACTTTGTTTAATTGTGATTTCAGCGCATCAACGCTTTTTTCCATTCTTACTTTACTGTCTTTAATAATGTCGTTTATCACGATCGTTATCCTTATATTTCATATAGCCGCAGCCAAGATGGCAGCTAGTTTACTGTAAATTCTCGGCGTGGTCGATAACGGTACCTTCCTGTTCGCCCATTATCACCCGTTTTAAGGCACCTGGTTTATTCATATTAAACACCCGGATTTGTAAATTATGATCCCGCGCCAGGGTAAACGCCGCTAAATCCATTACTTTCAATTCTTTATCTAACACTTCAGTATAGGTTAACTGAGAATACAGCGTGGCTGCAGGGTCTTTTACCGGGTCAGCGGAATAAACGCCCTCGACTTTAGTGGCTTTTAACACCGCATCGGCTTCAATTTCGATGCCCCGTAAGCAGGCCGCAGAGTCAGTAGTAAAAAACGGATTACCGGTACCGGCTGAGAAAATCACTACCCGGCCCGATTTTAAATAGCTGATCGCTTCAGCCCAACTGTAGTTATCACAAACACCATTTAATGGAATGGCACTCATCATCCTGGCGTTAACATAAGCCCGATGCAGCGCATCACGCATCGCCAGACCGTTCATAACCGTTGCCAACATCCCCATATGGTCACCCACTACGCGGTTCATCCCGGCTTTTGCCAGGCCTTCACCGCGGAAAATATTGCCGCCGCCTATCACGATGCCAACCTGCACCCCTAACTCAACCAGCTCTTTAATTTCCTGTGCCATCCGGTCCAGTACTTTAGGGTCGATACCAAAGCCTTCGTCGCCCATCAGGGCCTCACCGCTTAATTTTAACAGAATGCGTCGGTAGGTTGGTTTTGGATTGATACTCATAGGTGCCCCTAGTGCTGAAAAGTGCTGGATAAAAGACATAAAAAAACCGCGACCTTAGGTCGCGGTTATTCTAGCGGGTTTTGCCAATTTGCTAAAGCGCAAATTACTTTTTCGCCGCAGCGATCTGTGCCGCTACTTCAGCAGCAAAATCTTCTTCTTTCTTTTCAATACCTTCACCTACTTCTAAGCGGATAAAAGATACTGCTTTGGCGCTGTTTTGCTTTAAGAATTCGCCGGTGCTCATTGACGGATCTTTAACAAAAGGCTGTCCGGTTAAGCTTACTTCACCAGTAAACTTGCTCATCCGGCCGGCTACCATTTTCTCAGCGATTTCTTTCGGCTTGCCGCTGTTAATCGCGATATCGATCTGGATTTGACGCTCACGTTCTACAACTTCAGCAGATACGTCTTCCGGGTTTACATAGCTTGGGTTGTTAGCTGCAACGTGCATGGCTACGTCTTTTGCCACGTCTTCGTTACCGCCTTCCAGCACCGCTAATACACCAATACGGCCAGAGTGCACGTACTGACCAATTACGTCACCTTCAACAACAGCAGCGCGACGTACATTGATGTTCTCACCAATTTTGGCAACCAGCGTCGCGCGGGTATCTTCAACTGAAGTACCATTTAAATCAGCCGCTAGTATCGCTTCAGCAGTGAATAACTTATTAGCATGCGCCAAATCAGCAACACTGTTAGCAAACGCCAGGAAGTTCGCATCGCGAGCAACAAAGTCAGTTTCACAGTTGAACTCTACGGCTAAACCGTAACCGTCAGCAACGCGAGTGATAATAACGCCTTCCGCAGCAATACGGCCTGCTTTTTTGGCCGCTTTTGCTAAGCCGCTTTTACGCATGGCATCAATGGCCGCTTCAATGTCGCCGCCCGTTTCTTCCAACGCTTTTTTACAATCCATCATGCCAGCGCCAGTGCGCTCGCGAAGTTCTTTTACTAAAGCCGCAGTTACAGCCATGGGAGCTTCCTCGTATTAATTCCGGTTGGACAAACAGGGGCAAGAGTTGCCCCTGTTGCAAAGGTCTTCTGTTTTAAGCGTTAAAACTTAAATCTCAGAAAAATTATTCTGCTTCAACAAAGCTTTCGGCTTCTGCCTGAACTTCGATGTTTTTGTCACGACCTTCCTGGATAGCCTGACCTACCGCTGCCAGATATAACTGGATAGCGCGGATAGCATCGTCGTTACCTGGGATCACATAGTCAACACCTTTAGGATCAGAGTTAGTATCAACAACTGATACTACCGGGATACCCAGGTTGTTGGCTTCTTTGATCGCGATGTGTTCATGGTCAGCGTCGATCACGAACAGCACGTCTGGTAAGCCGCCCATGTCCTTGATACCGCCTAAGCTTTTTTCCAGCTTATCCATTTCACGGGTACGGTCTAAAGCTTCTTTTTTGGTCAGCTTGTCGAAAGTACCGTCCTGGCTTTGCGATTCCAGGTCTTTTAAACGTTTGATTGACTGACGAACTGTTTTCCAGTTGGTCAGCATGCCACCTAACCAACGGTGGTTAACATAGAATTGGTCAACTTTCGCTGCCGCTTCTTTGATGGCTTCAGACGCGGCACGCTTGGTACCAACGAATAAAATTTTACCTTTCTTGGCAGATACCTGTTGAATAAACGCTAACGCGTCATTCATCATTGGTACGGTTTGCTCAAGGTTAATGATATGAACTTTATTACGGGCGCCAAAAATGAACGGTTTCATTTTTGGATTCCAGTAACGGGTTTGGTGACCGAAGTGGACGCCCGCCTGGAGCATGTCGCGCATAGAAACTTTTGCCATGATAATATTTCCTGTTTGGGGGTTAGGCCTCCATGCATCCCATACCCCGACCCTCGCTGTCGCGCAGGCACCCCGGCATATGTGTCGATGCATGTGTGTTATTTAAAATTTAAGTTTGTTTTTCGCAAACCAGTGCATCGGCTTTTTATAACTAAGAACCAGAAGTTATCAAAAATAAGCTTCGGTGCCCGGAAAAGAAAAGTACAATGCAATTTGCTAATTTGCGGCGCGCTTTATACCATAGTAAGCTGCCAAACACAATGAAATGTGTATTTTTCAGGCGGTCATAGTAACCGTAATGATTACCGTAACAGCAGTAACCGAGAGAGAGTGATGACAGCAAATATTAAAACCGCAGCCGAAATTGAAAAAATGCGCGTCGCTGGCCGCCTGGCAGCAGAAGTGCTCGAGATGATAGGGCCGCACGTAACCGCCGGCATCACAACAGACGAACTCAATACCATCTGTCATGACTATATTGTTAATCAGCAGCACGCCATTCCTGCACCGCTTAATTATCACGGTTTCCCCAAGTCAATTTGTACCTCAGTCAATCAGGTAATTTGCCACGGCATTCCAAATGATAAAGCATTAAAAGAAGGTGATATCGTTAATATCGATGTTACTGTTATTAAAGATGGTTACCATGGCGACACCTCTAAAATGTTTGTCGTTGGTAAACCAAGCATTATGGCTGAGCGCTTAATCAGAATTACCCAGGAATGTTTATATCTGGCATTAAAGCTGGTTAAAAACGGCGTACGCTTGGGCGATATTGGTCATGCTATTCAGCAACACGCTGAAAAACACAGCTATTCTGTGGTGCGTGAATACTGTGGTCACGGTATTGGTGCAGTGTTTCATGAAGACCCCCAGGTGCTGCACTATGGCAAAGCAGGCACGGGTGAAGTGCTGAAAACCGGCATGTGCCTGACGATAGAACCGATGATCAACGCCGGCGGTCGCCATAGCAAAATGTTAAAAGATGGCTGGACCGTGGTGACCAAAGATCGCAGCCTATCCGCTCAGTTTGAACATACCCTACTGGTCACCGATGATGGCTGCGAAATTCTGACCTTACGCAGTGATGAGACACTGGAACGCCACTTGATAGCAGAGTAACCGCTCACTAACCGTTCAGCAGGAAGTCGCATGACGCAAACATTACAATTTAACCGGTCATTGCCCGCCAGCTTTACCCTGGAAAATTATAAAAAGCATTTTAACGACTTCCATGACTGGCTGGTCCGCAGTTTTGAACACCAGCCGATCAATGGCCTGGTAAAAGCCAGGGCTCGCTTTGTCGATACCGTCCTAAGCCAGTTGTGGCAACATTTTGCACTGTCTAAGGAACACAACCTAAGCTTAATTGCCGTAGGCGGATACGGCCGCGGTGAGCTTCATCCTTATTCCGATATCGATTTACTGATCCTGTCAGACCGGCGCCTGACCACTGAGCAACAACACGCTATTGCCAGCTTTATTACCAGTTTATGGGACTTGCGTCTGGAAGTGGGTCACAGCGTCCGCACGTTAAAAGAAACCATTAAACTGGGTAAAGACGACATTACCATCGCCACTAATTTATTAGAGATGCGCCTGCTTACCGGTAACAAGCCCTTGTTTGAACAATTACAGCAGGAAATAAACGGTGACGATTTCTGGAGCAGTCAGCAATTCTTCCAGTCTAAAAGGCACGAACAACAGCAGCGTCATGCTCAGTATCACGGTACAGCTTATAATTTAGAACCTAACCTGAAAGCTAATCCTGGTGGTCTGCGCGATATTCAGACCATTGGTTGGGTAGCCAAGAAGCACTTTAATACCCGCACGATGCGCGAACTGGTCGCTTATCAGTATCTGACGGAAGATGAGTACCAGGAGCTGATGGAATGTGAAGCCTACCTGTGGCAAATGCGCTTTGCTTTACATATTGAAGCCGGACGCAATGAAAACCGGATCCTGTTTGACTATCAGCCAGCTGCGGCTGAGCGGCTGGGATTTGGCGCTGATGGCAAAGCGTCAGTAGAACGGATGATGAAGCGCTTTTTCCGAACCGTGCAGCGGGTTAGTGAATTAAACGAGATGTTGTTGCAGCATTTTGAGGGCAGTATTTTAAATCAGGGTAGCAAGGTAAAAGTTCAGCAACTGGACGATTATTTTGAACTGAGCGGCCATTTAATTAAAGCACGTGACAATGCCATTTTTGCTCGTCGCGACAACCTGTTGCGCTTGTTCTGGCATATTGCTAACAATTCGAATATTACTGGTATCCATTCCACCACGCTGCGCTTAGTGCGTCAGGTTCGCCGGCGCTTAATGGGCGATTTACAGGATTATGAAGCCTGCCGCCAACTCTTTCTGGCGTTGCTGCGCCACCCCCGGGGCATGGACAGAGCCATTACCTTGATGCATCGTTATGGGGTACTGGCGGCTTACTTACCGCAATGGCGCAATATTGTCGGCCAGATGCAATTTGACTTATTTCATGCTTACACGGTAGATGAGCATACTCACCGCTTGCTGAAGAACCTGTACAAATACACCCAGCCTGAACATGAAAGTGAATTCCCGCTTTGTACCGATATTGTTAAGCGGATGGAAAAACCCGAGCTTTTGTATCTGGCAGGTATTTTTCATGACATTGCCAAAGGCAGGGGTGGCGATCACTCTGAACTGGGCGCCATGGATGTGCGTGAATTTGCTAAGTTGCATAAGCTCAGCGAGTTCGACAGCAAACTGGTCGCCTGGCTGGTAGAAAGCCACTTATTGATGTCTGTTACCGCCCAGCGCCGCGATATTCACGATCCGGCGGTAGTGACCGAGTTTGCAGAGAAAGTGCGTGACGAAACCCGCCTTAATTATCTGTACTGTCTGACCCTGGCCGATATCCGGGCCACTAACGATAATCTTTGGAACGACTGGAAAGGCTCGTTGCTACGCGAGTTATTTCTGGCCACCCAGAAAGCGTTTCGCCGGGGCCTGGAAAAACCAATGGATTTACGCGATTTAATTCGCGAAAACCAGAGCGAAGCAATGCCGCTGCTGCTAAAACAAACCTTTAGTGAAACGGAAATTCTGCACTTGTGGAGCAGAATTAAAGCCGACTATTTTGCCCGCTATAGTGCCAAACAAATCGCCTGGCATTGTGAACATATTCTGCGCCATAAAGACCGTACCGAGCCTTTGGTATTGATCAGTAAAACCCCGATCCGCGGCGGTACTCAGGTATTTATCCATACCCCGGATCAACCAGGATTATTTGCGCGCTTAGTGGCAGCGCTTGACAGTAAAAAAGTCAACATTTTTGATGCTCAGATCATGACCAACAAAGATGGTTATGCTATGGATACCTTTGTTATTCTTGAACAAAATGGTGAACCTGTCAGTTCACCTTCAAGATTAACCAGCATCAAGCGGGCGCTGGAGTTGTATATTGCGGGCAAACCGGATTTATCCCGGCAAAAACCGCGACTGTCCCGCCAGATGCGCCAGTTTAATGTGCCACCAAAGGTGGTATTTTTGCCGGGCAACACCAAAACACGCACCATGATTGAAATAGCCGCCCTTGATACGCCTGGTTTACTGGCAGATATCGGTGAAGTATTTCAACGCTGCGGGGTTAATATTCACGCCGCCAAAATTACCACCATCGGCGAGCGGGCCGAAGATTTTTTTATGTTATCAAATGCCCAGGACCAGGCATTAAGCAGCGATGAACAAAGCCAGCTTAAACGGGTACTGATTTCACAACTCTCACAGGAAACAGAAGGCTGAACAATCATCATGTCTGAATTAAAAAGCATTATTGAAAATGCATTTGAGCTTCGTGCCGATATCACCCCCAGCACGGTATCGCCGCAAATAAAGCAAGCGGTACAACAGGCCATCGCGCTGCTTGATAGCGGCGAAGCACGGGTTGCCGAAAAAATAGCAGGCGAATGGGTGGTTCACCAATGGCTGAAAAAAGCGGTTTTGTTATCTTTCAGAATTAACGACAACGCCGTTATGGACGGTGCTGAAAACCGCTTTTTTGACAAAGTGCCAATGAAGTATGCTCATTATACCGATGCCATGTTCCGCGCCGACGGCGTGCGGGTGGTACCGCCTGCAGCAGCACGTCAGGGCAGTTATATCGGCAAAAACGTGGTGTTGATGCCAAGCTACGTTAACATTGGCGCTTATGTTGGTGAAGGTACTATGGTTGACACCTGGGCCACCGTCGGCAGCTGCGCTCAGATCGGCAAAAACGTCCATCTGTCAGGCGGTGTCGGTATTGGTGGCGTACTGGAGCCATTACAGGCGAATCCAACGATAATCGAAGACAACTGTTTTATTGGCGCCCGTTCAGAAGTGGTTGAAGGTGTCATTGTTGAAGAAGGCGCCGTATTATCGATGGGCGTTTACATCAGTCAGAGCACCCGGATTTATGATCGGGAAACCGGCGAAATCAGCTATGGCAGGGTACCTGCTGGCGCAGTGGTGGTGCCAGGCACCCTGCCGGCAAAGGACGGCAGTCATAATCTGTACGCCGCTATCATTGTCAAAAAGGTGGATGCACAAACCCGCGCTAAAGTAGGAATTAATGCCCTTTTGCGCAGTGTGGAATAAACTGTAGCGGGTTCTGCCAATTGCTGGCAGAGCGCTCTGACAATAAAAAAACGGCAGGATTTTCCTGCCGTTTTTTTTATTCGCTAACTGTCGTTAGCCAAATATCTGCAATACGGTAAAGCAAACCAGTCCGGCTACTGCGAAGATGCTATATTCCAGCCGTTTTTCAAAACGTCGCTCTGGCCCGACGTCAGCCGGCACCAGCAACGCCGATATCAAACAGGTTAATCCTGTCAGGAAAGAGAGTGTGGTTAAACCAAATACCAGCGCTGAGCCCAACATTGCCATATATTACCCTTAGTTAATAACCGAACCGGTGAAGCCGCTTAGCGACAAAAAGCAGGTCGCATTCTAGCATAAAAATCCAGCGGTTAGGCCAGCACTCTGTGGTGTTGGTTTAATTCTGTTGCCGTTAATATATTCTGTTACCATATTAACGCTCTGATTTAATCAAAATTTGTGGCCGAACCGTTATACTAGCTGCTATCAACAGAGCGGTGGGAATAACGGAGGGCAAGTGCATTATTTTTTCCAGGGCGCAACACTCATCGGTACCAAAGGGCTAAAGCGCTTTGTTCTTATCCCTTTGCTAATTAACTTAATGTTATTTTCGCTGGCTTTTTATGTGCTGTTACAACAAGTTGCAGCAATGGTTGCCGCGGTGCAAGCCTACCTGCCCTCCTGGTTACACTGGTTGGAATACCTGCTTATTCCGCTTGGCGTAATGTCGCTGGTTATTGGCCTGGCGTACAGTTTTACCATGATGGCCAATTTTATTGCCGCGCCTTTTAATGGCCTGCTTAGTGAGAAAGTAGAAGCGCATTTAACCGGTAAACCATTGCCCGAAGTGGGTCTGAGTGGTTTTTTCAGAGACGTGCCCAGGATGCTAATGCGCGAATGGCAAAAGTTACGCTACGCGCTGCCCCGGGCTATTATTTTATTTATTTTATTTTTATTTTTGCCGGTTATCGGCCCGGTGCTGTGGTTTCTGTTTACCAGCTGGTTAATGGCAATCCAGTATCTGGACTATCCTTTTGATAACCATAAAATTGACTTTGACACGATGCGAGGTCAGTTACGTGGCCAACCCGCCAGTAGCTACAGCTTCGGCATCATGGTAAATATTGGCTGCATGATTCCGTTGTTTAATTTATTTGTCATGCCCATTGCTGTCTGTGGCGCAACCGCGATGTGGGTCGATAAGCTGGCACTGCAAAATGATCCGGAGCAAAACCGCCCTGGGCAGGCCCAATACCGTAAACTCGACAAATACTGTTAAGAGCTGCTTATTACATGAATGCATTTGATTTTGAGCTGGTTCAGAAATTTCTTATTGCCCTGCTGCTTGGCGCTCTGGTCGGCATGGAACGCGAAAAACACCGTCGCAATGTGCAGCCAGCCAGTTTTGGCGGCTTGCGCACCTTTATTCTGGTGGCGCAGGCAGGGGCAATTTCTGCCTGGTTGTCATTGCATCTCCAGGCACCCTGGCTATTTATTATGGTGATCCTTGTCGTTGGCGGGGTGGCTGCGGTCGCTTTTGCTATGCAAAACCGCCATCGCAATGAGTTTGGTGGTTTAACCAGCGAAATTAGTGCAATTACGGTCTGCCTGCTCGGTGGCGCGGTAATGTATGGTTATACCGAGCTGGCGGTAATGCTGGGTATTTTAACCTCAGCCGTTCTGACATTTAAGCAGCCGTTGCATGGCTTGGTCGACAAAATTGGCAATGAAGATCTGTACGCCATTATGAAACTGTTAATCGCCAGCTTTATTGTCCTGCCTTTACTGCCACAAGAACCCGTTGATCCATGGCAGGCATTGAATCTTTACCGGTTATGGCTGTTGGTCGTTCTTATCTCTGCAATGTCACTGCTGGGTTATGTCGCGGTTCGTTGGCTCGGCGAAGCCCATGGTACCGTAGTGACCGGTATTACCGGCGGTCTGGCATCATCCACCGCTACCACCCTTAGTTTTGCCCGCAACAGTAAAACTCAAGGTAACAGCATGGCTGCTGACACTCAGGCTACCGGCATTCTGCTGGCCTGGCTGGTGATGTTTATCAGAGTACTTGTAACGATAACGATCGTGTTTAAACCTTTGTTACCGTTGCTACTGATTCCGTTCGGAGCCATGGCAACAACTACCGCAGCACTGGCCGCCATGTACTACTGGCGGGGCAATAAAGAGCAACTTGCCGTTCCGGAAAAAAGCGAAGTGTCGGTCAAGAATCCATTTAGCCTGATTGCCGCGATAAAATTCGGTCTGTTTTTTGCCGTGATTCTGATCATGGTAAAATTTGTTCAGCTATATACACCCAGTGAAACTCTGTATTTGCTGGCCGCAGTTGCCGGGTTGACCGATGTGGATGCCATCACCTTATCAATGGCAGATTACGCCCGGTCAGCTACCGGTAGCCTGACCCTGGCAGCTGGTGCGATTACGGTAGCAGCGTTAAGTAATACCCTGGTGAAATGCGGAATGGTTGTGTTTTTGGGAAGCAAGCCACTTGCCAGAAGTCTGATAATATCCACAGTACTTATCTGCCTGACAGGCGGCATTAGCATTGCCCTTCTCAGATTTCTTTAGCGTGTTGTTCTAGCCAGGGTAAGGCGACAGTCTCCGGTTCCAGGGTCTCGCACGCATCAATTCGCAGCATGGGGGCAAGTTCATTGCCCTGGATTTCTACCAGTAACTCACGCATCTGTTCTCCGGCACTACAAAAAGTATCATAGCTGCTGTCGCCTAACGCAATCACCGCAAACTGCTTATCAGTTAATAGGGGAAAGCGATTTTTCACATCAAGATAAAATGGCAGCAAATTATCAGGAATATCTCCCTGTCCGGTAGTAGAAGTGATGACCAGCCACACCTGCGGTTCGAATACCATTACCTCATCCAGTTTGGGTTCTTCATATAAGGCGACGTCGTGACCCAGTTCAGTTAATAAAGGCAACGCTTGCTCAGCAACATACTGTGCGCCGCCATATACCGAACCTACAATCAGGGCAATTTTTGCCATTTTTCCTCCAGAAAGTGTGCAGCGAATTGCTGCTGAAAATAACGCTCATCCACGGGCCAGCCAAATTGCTCAAACAGCGGCTCAAGTTCGTTCAGACCGGCGTTTAACACTAAAGTTTCGCCTGTAACCGGATGAGGCAACTGGAGCTGTTTGGCCAGCAAGAGCAGACGGCGGCAGTTAAAGTGCTTTTTGAACAAAGCATTATGCTTGCCATCACCGTGACTGGTGTCGCCAACAATGGGGTAACGTAAATGTGCCAGGTGCCTGCGCAGTTGGTGTTTGCGTCCGCTGAGCGGTTGTAATGCCACCAGCGAGTAACGGGCCGCCGGATACTTACTTACCGGAATCGGCAGCTCTACCTGCTGTAACGGCTGATATCGGGTAATAGCTTGTTGCGGTGCTTTGTCATCCCGGCTGTATTTATCAGCAATTTTATCCAGCTGCTCTTTTAACGGGTAATCCAGTTCCCCCCCTTGCGCTAAAAAACCGCGAACGACCGCCAGATAATGCTTACGCCATTGTTTCTGTTCTTGCTGTTCACCCAGCAAACGTGCGATGTCCGACGATAGCGCGAACAGCAATACGCCAGAGGTGGGCCTGTCTAAGCGATGCACCGGAAAAACATGCTGGCCAATTTGATCGCGCAATGTTTGCATCACAAAAACGGTTTCATGTTTATCTAAAAATGAGCGATGCACCAGCATACCACTGGGTTTATCCACCGCGACAAGGTACTGATCCTGATACAAAATTTTAAGTGGCGAATCAAGCACAAAAGGTTCGGCTGAACTCATTGCTCAGCCGTCAGTACGTTGTCAATGCGTTTAATCAGCTGGAGCAAGGGCAGTAAACGGTCCTTCTGAGCCTTAAACGCTTCTTCAGCATAGGGCAACACACTGACGTTACCGGGCAAGGCCTGCCTGGTTTGCAGCAACATCCTGATCCTCGGCAAAAAAATAAACTGCAACCATTGCTCCAGACGAAGCGTGTCACAACAAAAAGGCAATGTACTTGCCAAAGCGACAGCGCCTGGCGACGAATCACGCCACAACTGTTGCTGTTTTAATTCGGTTTCAAGCTGATCAAGTAAAGATTTAACCGCATCTGACATAACGACCTCTTTGTAAGACTCGCAGTTTACCACAAGCTTTAACGCCAGCCAGCTCTTGTAAAAGAGCAATTTCGCCAGCATTATCAACCAATCATTTAAGGAGACGTTTATGGGCCCGGTATTATTGCTGCTGTTAATCAGCACTATTTGTTATTTGTTCTGGTTACAACGTAAGCAAGATGAACGCGCCAGACTGCTGGCAAAGCAGCTTTGTCAGCAGCAGGAGCTGCAAATGCTGGACTGCGGCCGCAACGGCCACAGCTTCCGTAAAATTAATGGCAGAATGCGTTTTATTACGTTGTATCAGGTCGACTTCAGCGCGGATGGCGAAAGCCGCTACCCCGCCGAACTGTTGTTAACGGGTATGCGTCTTGCCGCGTTTAACCTGCCGGCACATCGCATTTAACGCAAATTAGTTAAAGGGGCGGCATTTTGTGTTTAAGCTGACCGGTTATAAAGTCTTTCAACATAACCCAGTCAGCCAGCAGGCTATACAACGGGTGTTTAAACGTCGCGGGTTTATTGTGTTCAAAGATCAAATGTCCCAGCCATGCAAAACCATAGCCTATAAGCGGTAGCAGCCAAAGCCAGCGCCATTGCCCGGTCAGCACACTAAACAGCAACACGCCAATAACCAGTGTACTACCGATATAATGTAACGTTCGGCATTGCGGATGGCGATGCTCACTCAGATAGTAAGGATAAAACGCCCGAAAACTGTTAAACCGCGACATCATTGCTTTTCCTATCATTTACAACGGCCGGCGCTTCAGCCTGCCGGGGGCGGAACATCAGGCTACCACTGACAGAGCCAAATGCCAGCTCCGTGACTTTCTGATACTGATCGTCGGCAAAAAAAGGTTGATATTTGGCAAACGTAACAAAAACACCTATACCGCTTGAACTTTCATCTTCGTCGACAATGCTATCAACAGCATGAATAAGATAGTGGCCAAGGCCAAGATGCTGATATTTGGGTGAAACAGCAATAAACGCCAGCATATGATAACGCTCATAAGGCATGGCGGCATGAATACGCTGTTCTTTTTCGAGCATTTGCCGGGTAGAGACGAAACCAGCCGTTAATAACATCTTTAAACGCCAATGCCACAGCCGGTTACTACCAATACCAGAATCAGGCCCGACAACACAAGCTACACCGAGTAATTGCTCAGCATGAAACAACCCGACCACTGGCTGGCCGGCCTGCCAGAATGTGTTCAACTCCTCGCGTATCGCAGAGCGTAGCCGTTGCTCATAGTCAGGCGTATCGCCGCGGAAAATTATTAAAAAAAGCGGATCATCGTGGTACGACTGATAAAGTAAAGAAGCGGCCAGTTTCAGCTCTTCTCCGTTAAGTAATGCTGCCTTTAAATGGTCAGGATCAAATGTACTCAGTATTGCACTCATCGCTGTTCTCTTATTGTTGTTTTTTCAATCACAATAGCAGCCAGTTATGACGTTGCCAAGCTGCATTTTTGCCATGCTGCCGGCCGGAATTAGCCATATTGCAGGGTACTGACTATGCTTAATGGTATATGGGTAGACAATAACAGGAGCAACGATGGATACCTCTGAGCACAATATGGCTAACTTATTTATGCAATTGGGACTGGACAATAAACCTGACGATATTAAGCGCTTTATCAGCAATCATAAGTTGCCGGAAAATGTGGCACTGGTCGATGCGCCATATTGGAGTCAGGCCCAGGCCAACTTTATCCGGGAGTCGTTTAAACAGGATGCCGATTGGGTAATGACGATAGATGAGTTGAATGCCCAGCTGCACAATTAATCCGGGGGAAGAGCGACAGTACGATCCGGTGTGCACGCTGGGAACAGATAATTCAAAGTAGCCGTGTTACAACTGCTGATACGCTTTGTCACCCCAACTATGCAATTGACCATCAATAAAAACCAGCGGGGTACACTCGTCTTTTGTGGTTTTACCATCACTGCGCTTATGTTGGGTCCGGTAAAATAATACCTGTACCTGCTGCGTGTCTTTCACCAGATATTCGGTGAAATCCGGATTGCCCATACGTGACACGACTTGACTAAACGCGATGCCAGGCTGCAGCTGATTAATTTGGGTCAGATTTGCTTGCTGGGTGCTTCGCCATTCGCTGTCTGCACTGTCGCCATCCTCATAATCTTTATCACCGATGGCCACCACACAACCAGTCAACAGACTAGCCGCAATTAATAAGCTAAGAGATTTTACTATCATGTTACTACTCCAATAATTATTGTTTTATGTTGATATTGTATCAGCTCGGGTAACCAATACTTTAAATTATAAAGCAAATACGATACCAGTTTTTTTATCATTTAAAATCATAGCGTTAAACTTAACGCTCTATCTATCTGATGTTGAAAATGCTAAATTTCACCAAATAGTAGTCAAAATAAGTACCTCACATGCCATCAGTAACTGATTTACTCAACCAGGTCGCCATTCGCTTGCAGCAAGAGGGCAAAACTCCCAGTCTGGCTTTATTTAAAGCCCGACTGAGTGGCCAGCTTACTGCGCCAGCGCTATTTTCGGCTTATCAGCAATGGCGTAAGCAACCTGCATTACCTGACATCGCTGAATTGCCAGCAGAGGATAAGCGGTTAACAGAGTCGGTGCCTGACGATGCCGCCTCACAATTACAACGGATAGAAGCCAAGCTTGATAGAATTCTGGCGTTGTTGGAGCAGCAGCATGTATCTGGCTGAACTAACGTATAAAGTAATTGCCGATACCAGTTTCAGCCAGGCTGAAGCCGCTATTCGCAATTTTAGTGAAGCCCTTATTTTCAATGGCAATATTCTTGGCCGGGAATTCCCAACTGCCTGGCAGCAGGACCGTTTCTGCTGCAGGCTGGTTATTCCATCCCCAGAGGCACTGCACCGCTCAACCCTAAGCGCCAGAGTATTGCAGGCCGAGCAGCAACTGATGAGCGCCGGTTTAGCCTATCCACAGATACAAGTGCTGGGAATGGACATTATGTCGCAGCATAGTAGCGAACAACTTGCAGAGAAACTTGTCCTGTTTACCACCTTTAGTGATAACTGCTCGCCACTTCGCAATCTGGCTGATCTGGCGCCGGTACCACTTTATCAATTACAACCAGCAGAAGGTGTTGACCATGAGAGCCTGATCCGCTGGCAAATACAGTTTCAGGCGCTGGATGAGGTGCAGCAACAGCAGCGGCGGGTGTTGCAGAAAACTGCCGAGAACAGTTTGCAGCAATTTAACAGCGCGCTGAACCGCCAAGGCCGCCAGCTTGCAAAAAAAATAAGCCAGCACAATGCTCTGCCGGTTTATTACGCCCTTTACAGTGGCAGTAGCAACAACTGTAGTGCTGAAACTGCTAAACGCTGTCCGGGCTGTGGCGCTGCCTGGCGATTAACAACACCACTACTGGAGCTGTTTGATTTTAAATGCGACAGCTGCCTCCTTGTTGGTAACATTGCCTGGGAATGTCAGACGCCCTGATATGCGGCTGGCTGCAGTTGCTTAAAAAATTCGACTAGTGAATCTGCCAGCTTTTCGCTGACATCTTTTCCGACCGTTTCCAGATATACCTCTCCGCTGCGGTTCAGCACCGACAACACAATACTATCATCATCAGTTAAGGCAAAAAAAACGGTCTCAGGTTGCTTTAGTTTCCGCTTCATTAAAATGTGGCCGATAATGTTTTCCTGTAATCTGGCCAGATCAGCCTCATCCCAGACCATCAGCAGTTGCAGCGGCCCACGGTTATGGTTAGCGCCCAGGCCCGCACCATAATATAAACTGTAAAATTGCTTAATATCCGAATGCAGCTGCAGCTCAAGAGCTTGCTCTACATTGCTGAAATCAGCTGGCGGTTGCTGCAGTACCGGCTGCCAGCTTACGTAATTATCATCCAGTACATTTAACTGACAGGGTGCCGGATTAGCTGGCTCTGCGGACCATGCCTGCAGCGTCAGGTTATGTTGCTGGTGCCAGCTCAGGGTTTGGCTAATAAAATTCTGATAGCTTTCTGCTAATGACAACACGGACATCCTCTCTACTCTGACATGAAGTTATGCTAAGATCGGCGCATTCTAACCGGATTACCAGCCAAATGACAAAAAGCCACTCAGAAATTATGGCCGGGTTAACCCTTGGCAAAACGACGGCCTATGCCGAACAATATGATCCCAGCCTGCTGCAACCAGTGCCGCGCACGTCTGGCAGAGACACCCTCGGGCTTGACCAGTCTGATCCTCTGCCTTTTATCGGCGAAGATATCTGGCATGGCTATGAATTGTCATGGTTAAACGCTAAAGGCAAACCTATGGTGGCGCTAGCCACCTTCGTAGTGCCGGTAACGTCAGCAAACCTGATTGAATCTAAATCTTTCAAACTATACTTAAACAGCTTTAACCAAAGCCGGTTTGACGATTTGCGTCAGGTTTATCAGGCGCTCCAACGGGATTTAGCGGCCTGTGCTGGCAGCACTGTCAAGGTAACACTGCATAACGTCAATGAAATCATGGTTTTTCAGCCAACCTGGATACCTGGCCACTGTATTGATGATCTGGATATTACTATCGACAGCTATCAGTATGATCCCAGCCTGTTGCAACTGACAGCGGCTGCAGAGACAATTGAAGAAAAAGTACATTCGCATTTACTGAAATCGAATTGCCTGATCACTTCCCAGCCTGACTGGGCCAGTGTGTATATTCATTACCGCGGCAACGCCATTGATCATGCAGCTCTACTTCGTTATCTGATTAGCTTTCGCAGTCACAACGAGTTTCATGAGCAATGCATCGAGCGTATTTTTCTGGATATCTGGCAACGCTGTGCACCAGAATATTTGCTGGTGTATGCCCGTTACACCCGTCGTGGTGGCCTGGATATTAATCCAGTAAGAGCCAGTGCCAGTTATCAGTTACCCAATTTGCGGCTGAGCCGACAGTAAACGGTAACCTTTCAGGGCAGCTTTCAGAAATTCAGCGCAAACAGGCTGATTATGCCTGTAAATAACACTCTACAGTTGCCAGACCTGTAACCCGGCGTGTAATGCTACATGCTGACTTTCATAATGAGCGACATTCTGCTTTAATAAAGCACCAGGTTAGACGGACTAACCTGGTGCAATAACAAGAAGGACCGCCTGTTATGCAACATCTGACTTCTGACGAAGAAACATCCTGGTTGCCTTATTATCTTTATAAGTAAGCTGTACAAGCACCAAAGGCTGAGTTAACAATGTACCCTCCCCTGCAGCGAGCTTAGGCTCGCTGTTTTTCTTTGCGGATAAAATATTGAAACAGTGATCGCATTTCCGTTGTTTACAGATATACTTAAAACTAAACCGCTTTTTTAACATTTAAATGTTTAAGGTGCAGCCATTGCAAGACGATGTAAAGCAACAACTGGCTAACGCGATTAACGCGCGCAAAAAGTTAGAAAATGCCTATGAAAGTCAGTTTAAGATTTTGGCCCAGTTTGTTGTTCGTTTATCGCTGGTTTGCAAGGGAACCGACCTGGAGCTGGACAACCGGCTGGCTAAATTACGCACTGAATTAACCAAGGGCACCGACCTTGAAAAGCTTATCCCGTTTATTACCGATACCAGCCAAAGCCTGCAATTGCTCGATAGCAAACAGCAACGTGAAATTAAAGAAATTCAGCAACAGTTAAATCAGGCCGGCAAACTATTACAGCAACAAAAAGGTTTACCTGACCAATTGCGCCGTGATTTGCGACTACTACTGAGCAACGTGGCTGAACCACCATCAACAGTGCAGGCTTTTTTGCCTCATTTAACCAGCCTGACCAACCTGTATCAAACGGCGCTGCACTCTAAACAGCAATTTTATAATACTGGCGAGGCTGACGACGTTCGCTACGGCCATATTTGTCGTCAAATAAGTGTAGAGTTAACTAATTTGCTAAGCGAATTAGCTTTTGCTGAAAAGAGTGCCCCCCAGATCGCTGTGATCCGGCAAAGTTTATTGGACACGCTGTCCATCGAAGCCCTGCTTGATGCCTGTCTGCAGACCATTACCATAATTGTTGCCAGCATCAACGAAGAACGGCTGTCAGCAGAACATTTTTTGCTGCAGCTTAATGACGCGCTATCTTCAGTTCAACACGCCGTAAGCCTGTCGTTAAAAAATACCGACCAGCTTCACTTAAAACTGGACAAGCTCAACCAACAAATTGAGCAGCAAATTGATCAACTTGGTCAGAGCACCAGAAATGCCACATCATTGGAGCAACTTAAACAGCTGGTCACCCAGCGTCTTGGCAACATAAGTGATGCATTAAAGACAAAAGAACAACTTGAAACCCAGGAACGCCATACCATGTTGTCAACCCTAAAAGACATGGAGCTGCGTTTAACAGAACTGGAAACCGAAGCCCAGACATTCAGAACCAAACTGGCAGAACAAAACTTCCGCAGTTTACAGGATTCGCTCACTGAAATTCCTAACCGTGCTGCTTTTGACGAACGGCTTGCCCTGGAAATTAAGCGCTGGCAACGTTATAAAAAACCATTATCTATCGCGCTGGCTGATGTGGATAACTTTAAAAGTATTAATGATAATTATGGCCATAGCGCAGGCGATAAAACCTTAAAAGTCATCGCCAGAGCGTTGCAGCAAGGTTTACGCGAGACTGACTTTATTGCCCGTTATGGTGGTGAGGAGTTTGTTATCCTGTTTCCGGAGACGTCGCTGGATGAGCTGACCGCGCCGTTAAATACGCTCAGAGAAAAAATAAAAAGTATTGTTTTTACTTTTAAAAATCAGAAAGTCCCTATCACCATTTCTTTTGGGGCTAGTCAATTAACCGCTGAAGATACCAGCCGTCAGGTTTTCGACCGGGCCGATGAAGCACTTTATGAAGCTAAAAAAGCCGGCCGCGATCGGGTTATTTTAAAAATCTGAATTTGCTGCAGCATACAATCAGTATTGGAGTTACCTATGCAGGTGCATTTAAACCCGTTAGGCGCCATGGATTTACTGTCTCAACTTGAAGTTGAACGTTTAAAACATAATACCGAATCAGAAGCGTTCGCCCTATTTCGTAATTGCTGTCTGGCCGTCCTTAATGTTGGCAGCCATACCGACAGTTCAGCCGAAATATATGAGCAATATAAGGACTTTAGCGTCAATTTGCTAGCACGAGAGCGCGGCATTAAAATTGAACTTACCAATCCGCCTGCCAGTGCTTTTGTTGATGGTGTTATCATTAAAGGCATCCACGAGCACCTGTTTGCAGTGCTCAGAGATATTTTGTTTTATCATACCCGGCGCTCTGCTGAAACCAAGGCCAGGGAGCTGCTCGAACCCCGGCAACTCACGCATACCGTATTTGATATTCTGCGAAACGCCAGGGTAATTGACGCCACATATGTTCCAAGCATGATCGTCTGCTGGGGTGGCCACTCTATCAACGAGATAGAATACGATTACACCAAAGAAGTAGGTTACCAGCTGGGGCTGCGCGGTTTGGATATCTGTACCGGCTGTGGCCCGGGTGCGATGAAGGGCCCGATGAAAGGCGCCACCATTGGCCATAATAAGCAGCGGATCCGCAGTGGCCGTTATCTTGGCTTAACCGAGCCGAGCATTATTGCTGCCGAGCCGCCAAATCCGATTGTTAACGAGCTGGTGATCCTGCCTGATATTGAAAAACGGCTGGAAGCTTTTGTCCGGGTGGCTCACGGTATTATTGTGTTTCCTGGTGGCGCGGGTACCGCAGAAGAGTTGCTTTATTTACTGGGTATTATGTTGAAAAAGAGTAATGCTGAACAACAGCTGCCGATTATTCTTACGGGTCCCCGCCAATCTGAGGCCTATTTTAATGAAATTGCCAATTTTATTCAGAGCACCCTGGGCCATGAAGCGTTACAGTTAATCGATATTATCATTGATGATCCGGCTGGTGTTGCCCGCAAACTAAAACAAGGCTGTGCCGACGTAAGACAGTATCGTAAATCTGTTGGCGATGCTTACCACTTTAACTGGACCTTAGATATTGATCCGCAATTCCAGCAGCCTTTTGTCCCAAATCATCAGAATATGGCCGCACTTGACTTGCACCTGGAACAAGACAAAGCGAAACTTGCCGCAAATTTACGCCGGGCATTTTCAGGTATTGTGGCGGGTAATGTAAAAGACGAAGGGATTAAGGCAATTCGCCAGCATGGGCCTTTCCAGTTATCAGGAGAACCGATATTAATGCAAATGATGGATACTTTGCTGCAAGCCTTTGTTGATCAAGGCAGAATGAAATTGCCTGGTACAGCGTACGTGCCGTGCTACCGGATTATTCGTTAGTATGATGCATCTTGTTCTGATTGATGCACTTAACCTGATCCGGCGCCTTTACGCCGTACAGGAAAGACCCTATTTGCCATTACCAGAGCAGGTGACCGATGGCACCAGGCAGCAAATTATTAGTAATACCCAAACCATGCTGCTGCAGGCATTGCAACGATTGCGCCATGAGTTGACGCCAAGCCACGCCCTACTGGTGTTTGATGGTCGTGACAGCCAATGGCGCCAGCAACGTTGTCCAGAATACAAAGCAAACCGTAAACCGATGCCGGCGATATTAGCGCAAGCGCTGCCCGCGTTAGAACATGCAGCACAACAACAGGGGTTTCGCTGCTTTATTGACAACAGTCTGGAAGCTGACGATGTGATTGCCAGTATTGCCAGTAAACTCAGTCAACATCAACAACGGGTTTCTATTGTCTCTACCGATAAAGGCTTTCTGCCCCTGTTAAGCCAAGGCATCAGGGTATACGACCCTTTTGCCCGCCAGCAACTCAGCCCTGATTATGTGAAAAATAAGTTCGGGGTTGCACCAGAGCAACTGGTTCGCCTGTGGAGCCTTACAGGCGACAGCACCAATAATATAGCCGGTGTGAGTGGCGTGGGTCCGAAAACCGCATTAGAACTGATGGCATTAGGTGAAACACTAACTGACGCCCTGGCCCATGCCGATTGCCCAAAAAAACTTCGTGATAAAATTGTCAGTCACAAAGATGCCATAATGAATTATATGCAGGTACTAAGTCTGCAGACAACGTTAGATCTCGGGCTTAACCTGCAGGATTTAAGGTTGCCCGAACCTGAACAGGACCCCTCATGAAACTAAAGCCTGTTGTGTTATTTATTACTGGTTTTGTGGTTTATTTGCTGCTTACGCTGGCCGTTCTGGTACTTTATCAGGATGATCCGGCACAAATGAGCTGGCAACATCGCGAAAATTTTAATGCCAAGGTGATCAGTCGCTATAAGCTGGGCGCTGCACATTCACAAGACGATGTAACAAATAGGCTCGGCGGGCCGGATATTACCCAGGCAGTTAAAGTAAAAGACGAAATATATCAGCTACTTTATTACCGTACCCATCGTAAATTGCCTGATGGTATTACTACCGAAGACGAATGCACTGCGTTGTTGTTTATCAACCGACAACTGGTTGCGATTGGCGATACTGCGGTCGCTCAATATCAGCAACATGCCAACCATGGTAACAGCTGATTGTCAGTGGCCACTGTTTTATCAGGGCTTACAGCGTTTTGATCCCAAGGCAGACCAGCCGTTGGCCACAAGTGACATTGCCAGCGTGTTGCAACATAGCAGTGATCTTACTCTATTATTCTTAACGTTAGCAGACCAGAATTTCTCGACGGTCGTGGCGCAACTGAATCTGACACCACGCCAATTATCGCTTCAGCATGCCCGTGTCATTAAAATGATGGCGCTGGGGCTGATACTCAGCCGCGGTTTTGGCTGGCAACCCCAGCGGAGTCAGCATTTTCTGCAAGCCATTTGTTTACACGCTGCTGCAACACCGGATACTAATGCCATCCCATTGCAAACAACGTTAACAATGGCAAAGGCATTGCAGCATTACAACAAGCAACATCCGTTACTATCGCTACTGATTGCCTACTGCAACGCAAAGCGGCAACTTGCCTGGCAATGCCATCCCGATGGGCCATTGATGGCAATGCTCAACCAGCTGGTGGTACAAATGTTACCGAAGCCTGGCAGCCAGGCAGGTTTAGAGCAATTATTACTGCAATACCGCAGTGGTCAAACGGGTATTGCTGCCGCAAAATGGTTTGGTATATTGCAGCAGCTGGTTGCATACCACGCGTTGCCGGGACGTTTTGGCAAAGACATCCAAACCACCGGTAACCATCAGCAATATTGGTTGATCTGCGGCAGGGTTGCTGCACAACATCCGCCCACCGTGGTATATGTACGCAAATTTGACCCGAGCACAAAAGCCCTGGACAATACATTAAGTGAACTGCCGCTGGCTCAGTTGACCCTGTTAAGCCCGCAATATTTTCGGGATCCCTCGTGGCTGGCGACACTGGAGCAGGACGATATGCAGTTGCCTGCGCCCCCTGTTGTTACCCTGAAGCGCTGTCTAGAGCAGTCGATATTTAATCAGCTACACCCGTTAAGTATCAGCAGACAAGTGCAGTTACTAAAAGCCCAGCCGCTGGTAAGCCGCTTTTTAGAGCAGGCAGCCGGTAACATCAGTCGGCAGCAGCTCCCGGTGACTCAGTTACGGCATGCCATAACGATGCTCGGCCAGGATGCGTTAAGCGATTGGGTCGGGCAGGCTGAGTTGTACCAATATTGCCAGCAACAGGCTCACCCTCATCATGACTGGCTAGAACAACTGCGTCATTGTTTGAACAAAGCACTGCTACTGCTAAGTGACGCGGCAAAAGTGCCGCTAGCAGCTTGCACGGCGGGGTTGGTTTCGCATTGCGCCACGTTAAGCTTATGGCAGCATGCTGCCTTACCTCAGCTGGCCCTGGCAAAACAACTACAGCAAAAACTTGTACTTGGCCTGCATATTCAGCAGCAGATCTGGCAAAACAAACACTATCCAGCCCAGCTTAAGTTGTTGCTACAACACTACCAGCATCCTGACTGGGCAACTGCAATGGATGACTGGCAGAGTAAGCAGCCACCATTACTAACCCTGTTACTGACTATGAGCTGGCAGCTGACCCTGGCGGTATTTTGCCCTACTGACGCCAATACTCAACGGCTGACGACACTGCTACCCGCCGCCTCTGCCAGGCTTCACCTACCCAGTCATCCAGCCGAATACTGGCAACAACTGCTAGTAGCAGCCAGCCACTGTTATTACCCTTTACCTGAATCTAGCCCTGTATCCGAAATCTAGTTTTATTACACCATTCACCGCCGTTATAGCCACTATAACGCTAACTTCTACGGTAACTTTTCACCAAACTGGCGAAATTTGGCTAAAACTGCTATATTCCGGCGGTTCCAGGCGGTTAGCGTCTGCCCGAATTCTCCCTTTAAAACCCTGAGGATCCCCATGAGTAAGCAAACCATTACTGTCATTAAAGGTGATGGCATTGGCCCGAGTATTGTCGAGGCCGCCATTGAAGTGTTAACCAAAGCCGGTTGTGATTTTGACTACGAATATGTTGAAGCGGGGCTAACGGCCCTGGAGCAAACGGGTGAGTTGTTACCACAAACCACCCTAGATGCCATCGCCCGAAATAAAATAACGTTAAAAGGCCCGTTAACCACTCCGGTGGGTGACGGTTTTACCTCCATTAACGTTACCCTGCGTAAGCAATTCAGCTTATATGCTAACGTGCGGCCGGTTATTTCCTTTAAAGGCACCAAAGCCCGTTACGAGAATATCGATATTATTACCATTCGCGAAAATACCGAAGGTATGTACTCTGGCCATCGGCAGCAGGTATCAGAAGATGGTCTGATTGCCGAAGCAAGCAGTATCATTACCCGCGAAGGCGCAGAACGCATAGCCGTATTTGCCTTTGAAACGGCCCGTCGCGAAAACCGTAAAAAAGTGACCATTGTTCACAAGGCCAATATACTGAAATCAACCTCAGGTTTATTTTTAAAAACTGCCCGTGAAGTTGCGGCCCGTTACCCGGATATTGACGCGCAGGAAATGATCGTTGATAACGCCTGCATGCAGTTGGTGATGAACCCGCAGCAATTTGACGTTATTGTTACCACCAACCTGTTTGGTGACATTTTGTCGGACTTGTGTGCTGGTTTAGTCGGGGGCTTAGGGATGGCACCAGGCGCTAACATTGGGAAAGACTGTGCCATATTTGAAGCCGTGCACGGCAGCGCCCCGGATATTGCCGGCAAAAACCTGGCTAACCCAAGCTCGGTTATTCTGGCGTCAATTCAAATGCTGGAATACCTGCAAATGCAAGATAAAGCAGAAAAAATTCGGGCAGCTCTGGCAGACGTTATAGCCAGTGGTGACAGAACCACCCGCGACTTAGGTGGCAGCTTTGGTACCACTGATTTTACCGCAGCGATGTTAGAACGGCTATAATCGGTTTTTCAAAAGAAATAGCTACCTGTTGGTGGCTATTTTTTTAGCGGTAAGAGCGCAGGAGTAAACATGAGCGAGCAACAAAACAACCCATTACACGGCATTAAACTAGAGCAAATTGTCACCGCTTTGGTTGATCATTACGGCTGGCAGGAGTTGGCAAGGCGGATTGATATTAACTGCTTTAAAGTGAACCCGTCGGTAAAAAGCAGCCTGAAGTTTCTACGGCGTACCCCATGGGCCCGCGAAAAAACTGAAGCGCTGTTTATCGCCACTACATTTCATCAGCAATAACCGGTTAAACATGAGCCAGCGCAGTCAACACCACCTAATGCAAAACATTTATTTATCATCTATTTACCAATAATTAATAAAAGCACCAACTACAACACCCTCTCCCTTCATTGATCGCATTATTACTGATTTAATACATGCGATTTGCTATTTGCAAGCCAGCTAAACTGTCGGACTTTTTTACAACGTCAAGCATTAATATTGGTTAAATTTTAAACAAATTTGAAATAACAAGTACTTAATTAGATGGCTCGATTATTGCCTCGTCAGATGTTAGCAACCCCCCTTAACCTTAATGAAGTGCAAAACAATAAAATTAAACAACTATTAACAACCATCAGAACATTTAGCTATGCAGAACTTGCTGCTTCTAATTGCTAGCTGGGCCGTGTTGTACCGTTAGGATTGAAAGATAATTTGGCTGCGTAACCTGAAAATCATAATGATGTAAATGGGAGAAGCAAATGAAATCAAATAACTACCTTTTAAGTGTTGCGCTATCAGCCGCGCTGGCGAGTACATACGCACTGGCAAATGCATCGCCGCATATCCTCCAGGTTGATGCCAGCCAGCTTAGCGCAACCGATACCGCCCCGGCTGCTTTAGCAGCGTCGGGGATGTATATCGTGGAGCTGAAAGACGCTACGGCAATCAATATGGCCACCAAACTCGGAGAGCTGATTCCCAGCAACCAGATGGTTATCAACACTGGCAATAATTACAATGCCAGTTCGCCGAAAATAAAAGCTTACGTTGCTGCAGTGAAAGCCAAGCAAGCGGCCGTTGCAACCGAGGTTGGTGTCGTTGAGGTGTTACACAACTACGCCCACACCTTTAATGGCTTTTCTGCCCGCCTATCACCGGCGCAACTGAAAGCCATAAGCAAGCACCCTGATGTTGCAGCAGTTTATCCCGACGAAGTACATCAACTGCACACCTCGAATACACCCACGTTTTTGGGTTTAATTAACGCAGCTGGTGATGGCCTGCATGATAGTGGCATAGTCGGTGAAGATGTTATTGTTGGCATTCTGGATTCGGGCATCTGGCCTGAAAATCCCTCTTTCATCGCTGCGGCAACTAATGCTGCTAATACCTACGGACCAGCTCCAGCGGGTTGGGCTGGCGAATGTAACGTAGGTAGCGTAGGCTCATTTGTACGTGATGGCGTGGTGATTTATGACGACTCCACCGCGCCGTCAGACGAATTTGCTTGTAATAACAAATTGATTGGTGCGCGCTATTTCGGCAGCACCTTCTCAAGCGTGTATGAAATGCAGTTTGGCTTAGGTGAATTCGCTTCTGCAAGAGACGCCGATGGCCACGGTAGCCACACTGCGTCAACTGCCGCAGGTAACGCTGACGTGACAGCTGTTTTAGGCGGCGCAGAGGTAGGTTCAGTATCAGGAATTGCACCGCGTGCGCGGCTTGCTGCATACAAAGTTTGCTGGAATGCAAACTATGTCAGTCCAGCAGGTGTTAACGAACGAGGTTGTTTCTTTGGAGACAGCCTGGCCGCAATAGACCAGGCGGTTGTTGATGGTGTCGACGTATTAAACTACTCAATCGGCAACTCACAAGCAATTAACACCCCAGTGTATAACGCTTCACTTAGTGCTGCTAATGCCGGCATATTCTTCACTGCTTCTGCTGGCAACAGTGGCCCTACAGCAGCGACGGTAAGTAACATCGCTCCCTGGATTGCAACAGTTGCGGCCTCTACTTATGACGGCACTTCAGCGGTTATTGGTAATGAGCTAATAATCAATAGCGGTACATTAGCGCCGGGCGAAATTTTCTCCGTTCCTGCGGTAATTGGTACACCGGTTCCTGAAGGAGGTGTCACAGCAGATTTAGGTCTCGCCAGTCCCGTTGAAGCCTGCGGCCCCTTAAGCAATGATTTGACCGGTCAAATTGCACTTATCGCACGTGGCGGTTGCCCGTTCGTTGATAAGTTATTGAATGCAGAAGCAGCTGGCGCCATTGGTGCAGTAGTATACACCCTGAGCGGCACGCCTATTGCGATGGGCGGAGTAGACCCGGGCATTGGTATTCCGGGTGTAATGGTATTCAATGCTGACGGTCTGGCTTTAGCAGATAGCGTAAGTACAGGTACTACAAACGTGACGATGTCTCGCAATGGCGCTGCAACTGAAGCGACTGAAGTGGGTAACATCATGGCTGGCTTCTCGTCACGTGGTGTCAATACCCAAACTGCCGACATCCTGAAACCAGACATAACTGCGCCGGGTGTGCGAATTTTAGCAGCGTCCAGCCCACAACAGTTACAATTTGGTGGCAACCCGCAAGGCGAAAACTTTGCATACCTGCAAGGTACGTCCATGTCCAGCCCACATATTGCCGGTATGGCGGCGCTGTTAGCGGGTCAGTATCCAAACTGGACGCCAGCGCAAATCAAATCAGCTATTATGACCACGGCACGGCAAGACCTTGTGAAAGAAGATAGCGTTACGCCCGCTGATCCATTTGATTTTGGTGCCGGACATGTAGCACCAGCGCCTGCTTTAAATCCAGGCTTAGTCTATAGCGCAAACTTAGGTGACTATCTTGGATTCTTGTGTGGCCAAGGCGAAGCAGGTTTAGTGTCATCTGCCAGATTTGGCGCTGATTGTACCGACATAGCTAACGCTGGTTTTGCCACTGACGCCAGTCAATTAAATTACCCTTCAATCGCGATTGGCGAACTTG
Source organism: Arsukibacterium sp. UBA5043 (assembly GCA_002415085.1). Lineage (GTDB taxonomy): Bacteria > Pseudomonadota > Gammaproteobacteria > Enterobacterales > Alteromonadaceae > Alishewanella. The sequence continues at coordinate 702,921 of DIBV01000017.1, forward strand.
CCGGAACTGAAACCATTTCTCGTACAGTAACGGATGTCTCGGGTAATGGTGGTACTTACAATGTTGTGGTTGATGCACCTGAAGGAACCGCTGTTTCAGTTGCAACCTTTGATGCTGCTGGCAACGTAATACCCAGTGGATTACTGGAAGTTGCACCAAACGGTACTGCAAGCTACAGCTTAACGTTCAACTCCGTACCTGGCTTTCCGGCCAATCAGTGGGTATTCGGTTCAGTAACACTTGAACGCACTGACGGCTTGACAGTTCGTAGCCCTATTGCGGTTAATCAGATACCAACACAAACGATTATTGTACCGGAGTTGCTGTCGCTAGAGTTAAACCGGGGCCGCGTGTTATTCTTTGTTGAGACGTTGTATTCAGGTAGCTTTGGGGTCGAACATCAGGGGCTCAGCTTACCCTTTGGTGTAAATAGAACTTCACCTAGCAACCCAGGCGCATTTAACTTTGGTATTAATGTAGCCTCGCCAACATTTTACACCACGTTTGGTGTACCTGAAGGTGCAACTTTACTGAGAATAAGCACCCGTGATGTCTTAGTTAGCGTTCCGGGTACCAACTTAGACTTAGTACTGTACACCTGCGTGCCCTCGCCAACAGGAAATAGCTGCTCACCTTTACAGACTTCAACAGGTCCAGATGCAAACGAAGATTTAATCATTGTTAATCCGGAAAATACGGTAAACAGCGGTCTTAGCTTCTATCTGTTGTTTGTTCAAGGGGTAGATTTACTGGGCAATGCCACTGTTGATTACACTCAGCTGATATGGATTCTGGATGGCGCCGAACCCTCTACCGTGGTTTCTGCCTCAACCCGCGCGGTTGAAAATCGTTTGCAGAATATCAGCCTCAGAACACGTGGCTTAGCGTCAGGTTTATATATGGGAACCGTTACCTTTACCGATGGTAATGGTGAAGTACAGGGCACCACGGCACTGGAAGTCGTCCAGCCGTAGTCAGGGAACGCCGGGATAGCCGAACTATCCCGGCATTTTAAAAAAATAAGGAAGCAGATAATGAAATCTCTCACAAAACTAATTAGTAAATCGTTACTGGCTATTACGTTAATGTTTGCCACATCGTTTGCCGCTAATGCCACGCTTATTAATATTAAGCAGGACATCATTGGTGATTTCTTTGGCAAAATTGGCTCTATTGAAATTCAGATAAATAAAAATCAGCTGAATACCGGCGTCCTGGATACCGCGTTTGGCGATGAGATTACTCTGGTAAACATTAACCTGAGCGATCTGTACTCCTGGGGTGACGTGTTTGATATTTTCCTGTTTGAAGTAGTTATTGATAGCGACAATATCTATGCTGGTATCGAATTTTTTGAGTTCGACGGCGATGATGTTGGCTTTGGTCCACTGACGTGGAGCTATCAGATGTTTTACGAAGCGGCGTTCGATTTCGGCTACTTAGAAGTGTTTGACCTTGACGGCAATTTAGTTGAGTTCGATTCTTTCCGCCTCGGCACGGCGCAGGTGGTATCAGCGCCTTCAACTCTGGCGTTGTTTACGCTGGCAATGGCTGCCTTACTTATCCGTCGCCGCCGTATCGTTTAAACCGTTTTAGTGTTATCAAAACCCAGCAAGGCTGGGTTTTTTCATTTTTATCATGCTAAATATAGAAAGCGCTTAATTGACGGCGACCTGCAGGATGGGCATAGTGTCCCACTGATACATTGGTATTATTAACGGTAGCTGTATTGTTATGCGTAGTGCTTCTTTTTTTATTCTGTTACTGGCTTTTAAGCTTAGCGCTTCGGAGAATCTGAGCGATCATGAGCAATTTTGCCAACAAGAAGTCAGCACAAGCTGCGAGCAATACATAACGCAGCAACTGTCAGCTTTATCTTCGTTCAGCCATGGTTGGTACCGGATAAAGGGCTTTCAGCTCGATTATATGTTTGATCAACGTCAGTTTCAGCAACTGCAAGCAGAGGCCGAACTGTTGCTGCAACAACAAGCGCTACCCGATATGTTAAAGGTGCAAGTGCATTTTTATTACGCTAAAACCCTGTTTATCAGTGGACAAGCTGAGTTGGCAAAGCACTATGCCAGCACGGCTATGCAAATGCTGCAACAAGTATATAGTGCCTTTGGTAATCCGCTTCGAATAATCGAGTTAGCCAACTTACAATACTCGTTAGGCGAGCTGGAGCAGGCAGAGCAGCTGCTGAATCAGGTTCAGCTGAAATATCAAAAAAGTAAAGACCCGTTGTTTCTCTATGAACTCTATTCAAATAAAGCACTACTTAGCCATCAGCGCGATAAGCTCGATGAAGCTGCACAGTATCGCACCGAGGCGTTGAACGCTTCACTTGTTATGGGACACAACAATAAGATTATTATCGCGATGGGTAATCTGGCACGTACTAAACAATTGCTGGGGCAACTGCAAGCCGCTTATGAGCTTTACGAGCAATCTCTGGTTTACACCTCACAACCAGAGTATCAGGTACAACATGCCATCCATCTTGTCCGGCTGACAGAGATCTGTCTGCAACAACAGCAACCTGCGCAAGCCCTCACTTTTTATACCCGTATTGATCCGCAATTACTGGGGGAGTTCCACCAACAGCTTTACCAGGAGTTTGGCAGTGTTCTGGTGGTTGTTACAGCGGATAAATAACACCGCTTTCTGACCCCATTACGGGAGCAAATTTTTAGAGGCTTGTTTGGCTTTTAAGTATTTTAACAATTCGGCTGTTAACAATTTCCGATAAGTTCCAATTATACAGCTTAGGATCCGTTGTGCTGTAAAACGTAATCACAACCGCATCAAGTTCATGGTCATATTTTGCGAAACTCTGATATCCCGGTACCCAGCCAGCATGTTCATACTGATAAATGGAGGAATATATGGCCTGTTCTTCGCCATCAAAAACTGAACCCTCTATCATTGCTCTGAGAAACCGCCCTACATCTTCCGCTGTCGCTACCATCCCATGTTCGTCTGCCTTCAAATCATAAGGATGTCCAACATGATAACCACTCATTACATCGTCCATATTTACTTCAGTTAGCGAACTAAAAGTATTGCTAAGGTTAAGTGGCATTAAAACCTGTTTCTGAATGTACTGGAAATTCCCATAACCGAGCTCATCATCCATTATCTTATTAATTAACAAATAGTTCGTATTACAATATTCGTAATCTTCATTGGGCTTAAAATTGGCTGCCTTGTCCAGTATCAATGCAAGACTTGCGGCATAAGTCTGGGTTGGCTCGACCCAAAAGTTAGGCGCGTCGGTAAAATTAGGAATGCCACTACGATGTTGAAGCATCATTCTTAACGTGATTTTATCTGCGTGCTCGATCCTTCCCAGCAGTTCTGGTAAATAATCAGCAATTGTTTTATCCAGCGAAAGCCGCCCTTCACTGACCAGTTTGGTTACAGCCACGGCATCGTATAGCTTACTAATGCTGGCAATTTTAAAAAGGGCTTGAGGCCTGGCGGGTACCTTAGCGTCTCGATCGTGCCATCCTGCAGCGAAATATTGTCCGGGTTGCGCCGTTTGATCAATATAGACAATCACGCCATCAAAACCATGATTAATAGCTTCATCCAACTGCGCTTGTATGGTATTTGGCAGCGGAAGTACCCATGCTTTTACTAAAAGCCACGGTACAAAAAACAAAGAGGATATAGATGCAACTATCAGCGCTATCCGCAACATCAGTTTTGCTTTATTTTTGTTCATAACACTTCAGTTGGTTATTTGTTTAATTGGCCAAAGGCTCCACCCTGACGAGCGACCCTTATTACGAAGATAACTCAATAAGCCTTTCAGTTACATATCTGGAGCCAAATCTTATGTCTTGCTGAATTGAGCAGTAAATATTAAAAACTGCCCCCATTGATTGTTAATGCTTGCTAAAACGCTCTTCTGCCCCCAGTTTATCACTACGTTCAGTTAGTCCAGCGCCGCGGTTCACCAAGACGCTAAGGCTTGCCCCTCAATGTATGAGGTAACACCGGTTTGCGACAAACCAAACCAGCTAACTCTTTAAGGAGCAAAAAATGTCGGACAGCAACATCGAACTTATTTCTACCATTAGCGAAGACAACAAACTCGCACTTTCCTTGCGCGAGATCGCTATGCCTGAGCCTGGCGAAAACGAAGTGGTCATCCGCATTGACGCCGCCCCGATTAACCCCTCCGATCTGGGCGTGATGTTCAGCGCAGCCGATATGACAACTGCCAGCCAATCCGGTAGCGACGATCGCCCGGTCATCAGTGCTGATGTCCCGGCAAAATTCATGGCTGCTGTTAAAAAGCGGGTTGGCCAGCCTATACCTGTAGGCAATGAAGGGGCCGGTACTGTTGTCGCTGCGGGCGCTTCAGCCACTGCGCAAAGTTTACTGGGCAAAACCGTTGCAGTAATTGGCGGTGGTACCTATCGCAAATATCTCTGTGCCAATGTTAAAAGCTGTCTGGAACTGGCGCCGGGTACTACTGCAGCCGAGGGCGCTTCAAGCTTTGTCAACCCGCTGACAGCGCTGACCATGGTAGAAACCATGCGCGCTGAAGGTCACAAGGCTATCGTACACACCGCCGCTGCCTCTAATCTCGGACAAATGCTTAACCGCATCTGTATCGCCGACGGCATCGACCTGGTCAATATCGTCCGTAAGCCAGATCAGGAGGCTTTACTCCGTGACCAGGGCGCCAAATACGTGATTAACTCCAGTAGCGACAGCTTTATGGCCGACCTGACCCAGGCATTAATCGCCACTGGCGCCACTATCGCGTTTGACCCTATTGGGGGCGGTAAATTGGCGAGCGATATTCTTACCTGCATGGAAGCTGCCGTCGCTCGCAATATCACTCAATACAGCGTGTATGGATCTGACATCTATAAACAGGTTTATATTTATGGCGGGCTTGATCGCGGCCCCATCACGTTAAACCGTAACTTTGGTTTTGCCTGGGGTGTGAACGGCTTTTTATTGTTTAATGCGTTGGGGAAACTCAGTAAGGAAACCACCTTCGCCATGCGCAAGCGTATTGCTGCCGAGATTAAAACTACGTTCGCCAGCCACTACACTGACGAAGTATCCCTGGCGGGTGCGTTACAACTGGATGCGATAGCAGTTTATGGCAAACAGGCTACCGGAGAGAAGTTCCTGATTAAACCACAGCACTAACTTTTATGCTCTGGCTAGAAGGTCATCAGCCGTTCTCATGCAGGTTTTCGCGCTAGCCGTTATAAATCTGACCGCCGCCGTTGGCATAATGCTGCAGTACCGCATTAGCTGCATCGCGCTGAACCAGACGGACGACTTCGATACCGGCATCAGTCAGGTACTGATAGCTGCTGGCCTCTACCGGCCCTTCATCAAAGCCGATGGCTCTGGCATCGTCTGCGGTGGCGGCGCATACCAGCCGTTTTACCCCGCTCCACAGCGTGCCACCCAAACACATGGCGCACGGCTCACAGGACGTAAACAACTCGCGTCTGACGCCATCGGCATTCAGGCTGAAGCTTTGCAGTTGCTGCCCGGCCAGCATTATGGCCACCATTTCGCCGTGGGCTGCCGGGTTATGCATTGGCATTACCCGGTTTACGCCTACGCTAAGTAGCTTACCGCTATCACAATCAAAAATGGCACTGCCAAAGGGGCCGCCGGTAGCGCGCAGCACATTTTGCTTTGACAGCTCTACCGCCAGGGCCATTTTCTCGTTGTCATCAGCATAAATTTTCTGCCAGTCGACAACGTCGTTAATCCAGTCAGGTAGGCTAATTGTTAACTGTTGTACTGCTGCCATATGCTTAGTGCTCCGCCAGCGGCTTGCTGTAGGCCAGTTCCATATCCCAGGGCAGCTGGATCCAGGTATCCTGCTCGATGTCGGTAACATAATGGTCTACCAGGGGCTTACCCTGCGGTTTGGCATAAACAGTAACAAAACAGGCCTTGGGGAAATGCTCACGCAGCGCGCGGGCGGTTTCACCGGTATCGACTAAATCGTCAACAATTAACAGCTTGGCGTTATCTTCCAGGCTGGCATCTTTTAAAATACGTAAACTGCCCTGTTTATCATGCTCATAGCTGGCAACACAAATACTGTCTACTACCCGGATATTCAGCTCACGTGCCAGTATAGCAGCAGGCACTAAGCCACCGCGGCTTACTGCCACTATCGCACTGAAGTCCCGGCCCAGTAGTTGCTGTGCCAGTTCTTTGCTGGCCCGGTGAAACGCTTCCCATGACACATAAAACATTTTATTGGTGGTAAGAGACATAATAATTCCGATTTTAATCAGATAAATAACTAAATTAATGACAGCGCGATTTCAACCATTTCATTGAAGCTGGTCTGGCGTAAATCAGCATCCAGCGCCTCACCGGTACGAATGTGATCGCTTACCGTTAAAATGGCCAGTGCGTTAATGCCATACTCAGCGGCAACACCATATAAGCCCGCCGCTTCCATCTCTACCGCCAACACGCCATATTTTTCCAGGGTATCAAACAGGGTTTCGCTTGGGTTGTAAAATAAATCGGAGGTGAACACATTGCCCACTTTAACGTTAATCTGCTTAGCGCGGGCAGCGTGGACCGCTTTTTCCAGTAAGTCATAGTTTGCTATCGCGGCAAAATCCATACCTGCCAGACGGTTGCGGTTAACCCCTGAGTCTGTGCTGGCGCCCATGGCGATAACCACATCACGTACTTTTACCTCAAGCGGTAAAGCACCACAGGAGCCAATGCGGATAATATTCTTAACCCCATAGAATTTGGCTAGCTCTGTGGCATATAGCGACATCGACGGAATACCCATACCAGAACCTAATACACTAACAGGCTTGCCTTGATAGGTGCCGGTATAGCCAAACATATTGCGTACTGTATTGACGCAAACTGCATCGGTTAAAAAGGTCTCAGCAATGTGTTTAGCCCGCAGCGGGTCGCCCGGCATTAAAACGGTTTGCGCAAAAGCATCATCTGCTGCGTTAATATGAGGAGTAGCCATAGTTCTCTCTTAGTGTAATTTAGCAATAAAGGAATCGCCGTGCGCCATCGCGTCCAGCTTAAAATAATCGGCCAGAGTCTGGCCTATGTCAGCAAAGCTCATGCGCTCGCCTAAATCAGTGCTGGCCAGGCCGTGCTGATACGCCAGCACCGGAATATATTCCCGGGTATGTTCGGTACCCGGCCAGGTTGGATCACAACCATGATCCGCCGTCATTAACAACAAGGTATCTTCAGCGCAGGCGTTAAGCAGTTCGGGCAAGCGGCTATCAAAATACTCCAGTGCTTCACCATAACCAATTGCATCACGCCGATGGCCGTAATTTTGATCAAAATCCACCAGATTAGTAAATACCAGGCTGTTATCTGGCTGTTTCGCCATTTCAGACAACGTGGTGTCAATCAGCGCCGCAAGACCAGTGGCTTTAATGTTTTCGCTGATCCCCTGATGAGCATAAATATCCGCTATTTTACCGATGCTGATCACCGTGCCACCTGCCCCGGTTAGTTTATCCAGCACAGTGGGTGCTGGCGGTAAGACTGAATAGTCACGGCGGTTGCCGGTGCGGGCATAGTTATCAGCGCTATCACCTAAAAAGGGCCGGGCGATAACGCGGCCAATATTGTATTCATCTAACAGCTCACGGGCTACCCGGCAAAAGCTCAGCAGCTTTTCCAGACCAAAATGTTCCTCATGGGCGGCGACCTGAAATACGCTGTCAGCAGAGGTATAACAGATTGGCCTGCCGGTTTTAATATGCTCATCCCCCAACTCGCGCAGGATATCAGTACCGGAGGCATGACAATTACCTAAAATGCCGGTTACCCCGGTCCGCTTGCATAATTCAGCAATAAATTGTGGCGGAAAACTCTCTGTTTTTGCGTCAAAGTAGCCCCAGTCAAACAGCACTGGCACGCCGGCCATTTCCCAGTGACCACTGGGTGTATCTTTACCACTGCTAAGTTCACGGGCATAACCATAGGCACCGACCGGCTGTACGCTGTCGTCCACTTCTGGGGCTCTGCCTGCGGCAGCAGTTGCCGCCTTTACCAGGCCTAAACGCGCCAGATTGGGTAAGGCCAGCTGACGGCCTTTATGTTTAACGAATTCACGCGCGATACTGCCAAACGTATTCGCACCCACATCACCAAACAGCTCGGCATCGGGCGCACTGCCAATACCAAAACTATCCAGAACCAGAATCACTGCCTTTGCCATACTGTGGACTCCCACTGCAAAAATGTACCGGCGGGATCTGAGCGCATGCTATGCGAAATCGCGCCGCCCAGAACCTGAAAAATAAAAAGGGCACGCACTTTAATACGCGGCCCGGCCTTTTACAAGTTTAACTGCTACTTTGGCGCTTGCAGCTGATTTTATCAAGCTTTACCCTGTTGAGCGCCAAACAAAAAACGGCGCCAATGCGCCGTTTGTTTGGTTAGCCGTACAGTTAAGGACGATTGCTGGCAGTATTACTGCGGTAGCTGCTGATATCCCATGTTGTACAGGGTAAAGCTGAAGATATCTGCAGCCTGATCTATCACCATCGATACCGGCATACCCGCACCGTGACCGGCGTTAACATCAATCCGGATCAACTGCGGATTAACTTTAGTGGCTTTATCTTGCAGCTCAGCAGCAAATTTAAAGGAATGCGCAGGTACAACCCGATCATCGTGATCTGCCGTGGTCACCATGGTGGCCGGATACGTGGTACCTTCCTGCACGTTATGCACCGGTGAATAGCCTTTTAAATACTGAAACATATCAGCAGACTGCTCAGCTGTGCCATAGTCATAGGCCCAGCCCGCACCCGCGGTAAAAGTGTGATAACGCAGCATATCCAGCACGCCCACAGCAGGTAGCGCAACTTTAAATAATTCAGGACGTTGCGTCATGGCAGCCCCTACCAGTAAGCCGCCGTTTGAACCACCTCGAATAGCCAGTTTGTCAGCAGACGTGTACTGCTGCTGTTGCAAATACTCTGCCGCAGCAATAAAATCGTCAAACACGTTTTGTTTTTGCTGTTGCACCCCGGCATTGTGCCAGGCTTTACCATACTCACCACCACCGCGCAGATTTGCTACGGCATACACGCCCCCCATTTCCATCCATACCGCATTTGCTACGCTGAATGAAGGGGTAAGGCTAACGTTAAAACCGCCATACCCATACAAAATGGTCGGGTTAGTACTATCTTTTTTCAGGCCTTTCTTATAGCTGATGATCATTGGCACCTTAGTACCATCTTTCGACGTATAAAAAACCTGCTCTGAAGTATAGTTTTCAGGGTTAAACTCAATTTTCGGGCTGTTATATAAATCAGACTTGCCAGTCTCTGGCACAAATGCATAAATGCTGGAAGGGGTGGTGTAATTGGCAAACGAATAATACAGCTGCTCAGCGTCTTTTTTGCCGCTAAAGCCCCCCACACTGCCAATTCCGGGCAAATTAATGTCTCTGACCAGTTTACCGCTATAGTCATACTGTTTTACTTTAGCAATCGCATCAACCATGTAGTTAGCAAACAAGTAACCTGCGCCTTTACTGATCCGCAAAACATTTTCGGTTTCCGGAATGAGCTCCTGCCAGTTATCCGGGGTAGGTTTAGTGGCAGAGGTAACAACCACTTTGCGGTTTGGCGCATTAAGATTGGTCACCAGATACAGTTTGTCGCCGTCATTATCCAATAAATCGGTATCCGATTCAGTATGATCAAGAATCGTTACAAACGGACTATTTTCTTTGGTTAAATCTTTTAAAAACAGTTTATTGCCAGAGGTTGATACCGCGGCAGACACCAGCAGGTATCGGTCATCTTCAGTAACAGATGCTCCAACATAACGATGCTTCTGTTCAGCCGAGCCACCAAACACCACGCGATCTTCAGTTTGAGCAGTACCCAGTTTGTGATAGTACAACTTGTGCTGATCGGTCATAGCCGACAGTTCACTGCCTGCTGGTTTATCATAACTGGAGTAAAAGAAGCCGTCATTGCCGACCCAGGAGATACCACTGAACTTAACATCAATCAGGGTTGGCTCCAGCTGCTCTTTTGTTTGCGCGTCAATCACGATGATTTTGCGCCAGTCGCTGCCACCCTCAGAGATAGCGTAAGCCGCCAGGCTGCCATCACGGGAAAATTCTATATCAGCCAATGAAGTGGTGCCATCTTCACTAAAGGTATTTGGATCTAAGAATACTTCAGCTTCGCCGCCATCTTTCTGCCGGTACAACACGAACTGATTTTGTAAACCATCATTTTTATAAAAATAGTGGTATTCGCCTTCTTTAAAGGGTGCACCAATACGCTCAAAATTCCAGGATTTCTCTAACTTGGCACGAACTTGATCCCGAAATGGTATTTGCTCCAGGTAGGAGAAGGTGACCTTATTCTGCGCCTTTACCCAGGCTTCAGTTTCGCTGCTGCGATCATCTTCCAGCCAGCGATAGGGATCAGCCACTGCGGTATCAAAATAGGTATCAACGGTCTCGCCCTTGCGAGTAGCGGGGTATTCTAATTGCTGGCGTTGCTCTGTACTCACGGTAACATCCTGGCTGGGTTTTGGATCTTGTTTAGCACCACCGCATGCACTGAGCATAGCCGTCGCTAACAGGGTAATCGCGTATTTCATTACAAGTAAACTCCATCGTTATTGTTCTTAAATAGAAGCGCTTATATCTGATGACTTCCTAAAGGAGTGTAAACAGCAGACCTGACCTGAGCTTACCAAAGATAGCGGCGGCTGCCTATTTCAACTAACTGAAATTTATGTGGACTCACAGGAAATATCGGGGTGTTATTCGCAAAGCAAAACGCCAGCAATATGCTGGCGTTTCAACTGAGATGGTGCCCAGAGGCGGAATCGAACCACCGACACGCGGATTTTCAATCCGCTGCTCTACCGACTGAGCTATCTGGGCAAAAAAATTGTGCTGGTAATATTGTCCTGCACCTGGCAGCAACAGAACACCAAAATATGGTGCCCAGAGGCGGAATCGAACCACCGACACGCGGATTTTCAATCCGCTGCTCTACCGACTGAGCTATCTGGGCAATGCGGGACGTATTAAACGGATTTTGCTAAGCTAAGTCAACAGATTTTTTCTAAAAGCATTGCAACCGGACAGGGATTAATCAAAGGGTGCTGCTTTGTTCGCCAGCTCCTAAAATTAACACTGCGCCAGCTACAAAAAACTTGTTACACTGTCCCCAGTTAACCGGCACGCCTTTCAATGCATTTAGATGGACAGCTGATGGAAAAAACCACCTACACCAAACCTATGTTTCGCCGCCTGGTATTAATGGCCTTGTTAATTCTGTTATTACAAGCCGCCTTGTTTATCTTGTTTACCTTGCCAGACCAAAACCGGGAAGAACAGCAGCTCGCCCGGTTAACTGCCGAGACAACCATCCTGGCCAGCGCATTAAGCGGGCCGCTGCGGGATGATAATATCCAAACTGCCGAGCAATTACTGTTACAAGCCCGTAATGCAGATATTCATCGGGCTATATATTTGTATCGCCAGGCCAATCAACAACTGGAATTGATCGCCAATACGGTAAACCTGGCTAATTTCGTACCACAGCCTGAATTGGCGAATCGTGAAATCCGCCAGGGCAACTACTTAATCGTCAGTAGAATCGTCAGCAATGACGTCGGGACAGTGCTGGTGAATGTGAATTATATTCCGCCAACCAGCCAGCTCCCCCTGTTGCTTGCCTTTATCATCAGTGCTGTGGTCGGTGTTTTACTTAGTTTAAGCTTTGCGTATGCCATTTCAGTTTATTTCGGCCGCAAACTGACGCCATTAGTAAGCGGCACTAAAACTGCGTTAGACAAAAACCAATATGATGGCAGTGTCGAGAGCCATGCCCAGGATAACTTTGGCGTGCTGGGCAGTTATATCAATAAACTTTTCAGGCGTATCGAGCAGGGGCAACAGGCCCTGAAGAACTCTGAAACCGATATCGCCCAGCTAAAGCAGGAAGTTGACACCCGGATTAAAGAACGAACAGACGCTTTAGAAACCGCCAAGCTAACTGCCGAGCGCGCTAATGAAGCAAAATCAACCTTTTTAGCGACCATGAGCCATGAAATTCGCACACCGATGAATGGCATTATCGGCACCATAGATTTACTGAGAAAAACCCAGCTCTCTACCTCACAATTCAGAATGACGGATACCATCCGTGAGTCATCTTTCTCGTTACTGCGCATATTGGATGATATTCTGGATTTCTCGAAAATAGAGGCTGGCAAACTGGAGCTGGAGAATATTCCGGTTTCCCTGGTCGATATCATTGAGGCGGTCGGTCGCATTCTGGTATCAGTTGCCTATCAGCGGCAAATTGATCTGAAATTATATATCGACCCGAAAATACCTGATGGCTTATTCGGTGATCCGGTCAGGTTGCGTCAGATATTATATAATCTGGCCGGCAACGCCATCAAATTTACTGAAACCACACCCCAGAAAACCGGCGTGGTGGTGATCCGGGCGGATTTAATGGAAGAAAACATTGAGTTTAGTCAGGTTCAGTTTAGCGTTGTTGATAATGGCCGGGGCATGACCCAGCGCCAGATTAACCATGTATTTCACCCGTTTAATCAGGCAGAAGGGTCTATTACCCGTAAGTTTGGTGGCACCGGCCTGGGGCTGTCTATCTGTCAGCGGCTGACCTCGCTAATGTACGGTGATATAGACGTGCACAGCGAAGTAGGTAAGGGCACTGAATTTAAAGTCAGGATCCCGATGCGCCGCTCTGACGAAATTGATTATGTTGGCAAAGAGCTGTTGCGGGATGTGCATATTTGCCTGTTTACCCAGGACAGCGACAATCAGGAACATTTAAGCGATTACTTCCTGCATGCGCATGCGGAACTTGAAGTCTTCAACAACATTGAAGCATTATTCAAGCGTGCCTCCGCACAAAAACCACTGCCGCCCAAGCAGGCTGCCGTGTGGGTGCTTGACGCAACCTATGAGCAAATCTCTGCTGAGCACATTAAAATGCTGCAGCAGGTGCCACAGCTGGAGCCTGTGCAGTTTATTGTAATTACCAATCAGGTTGAGTTATCAGAGCACAGTAATGAGCAAACGTACTACCTGCATAGCTCTCCTATATGCCGTAGTCATCTGTACGACGCCATTTTAGTAGCCGCCAGGCGCAAAGAGAAACCAAAACCGCAACAAACATCCAGTCTGAACTTAAGTAAAGGCGCTCCGGATATTGAAACCGCCAGGCGCGACAGACAGTTAATTCTGCTGGCTGAAGACAATATCATGAACCAACGGGTGATTGTCGATCAGCTAAATGCGCTCGGTTATGCTGTTGAAGTGGCAGATGATGGCGCTGTTGCGCTGGATATGTGGCGACATTACCATTACCCGTTAGTGCTAACCGATTTACATATGCCCAATATGAGTGGCTACGATTTAGCCATTGCTATTCGCAAAGAAAGTTTAAACCGGCAGGATGATAGTAACTTCAGTCGGATTGTCGCCGTTACCGCTAACGCCCTCAAAGGTGAAGAGCAAAAATGTATCAGTATTGGTATGGATGGTTATATTACCAAGCCCCTGGAACTGGTTACCCTGGAAACCATGCTCAAACGCTGGCTGCCCAACACGGAAAAAAAGTCGGCCACTGCGGCTGCCAGTAACGCTGAACCAGGCCAGCTACCCTCGCCCATTTGTTTTACCACCATTGCCAATTTTCTGGGCAATGAACCGGCGAAGCACGAGGAGTACCTTAACTACTTCGTTAAGCACGCCAAAGAGTTATTGGCTGAATTAGCCACTGTAGCGAAAGACCAGAATCGCAGCGCGGTCAGGGCTGTTGCCCATCAATTCAAATCAGTAGCCAAAAGTGTTGGTGCCGTTAGTCTGTCAGCGGAGGCATTAAAACTGGAACGGGCGGCGGAAAATAGTGACTGGTCAGTCATTAATGAACACGGCCGGGTAATGCAGGAGAAATACCAGGAAGTGGTTAATTACGTGCGTCAGCGCTATTAACCAAGGGGCAGGTACCACTGCCGTTACCAACATTATACCCTGTTAAAAAAACCGGCAATATTGCCGGTTTTTTTAACAGGGTAACCCCAAACTCAAGCATGATCAGCTGGCAGAAGTATCCAGCGGGGCAAAGCTTTTAACCAGTTGGTCAAGCTGCTGCATCTGGCTCAGATATCCTTCCAGCTTTGCTAAAGGTAACGCACAGGGACCGTCGCATTTTGCCTGCTCAGGATCAGGATGGGCTTCAATAAATAACCCAGCCAGACCAAGCGCCATACCAGAACGCGCTAACTGAGCAGCCTGAGCACGCCGGCCATCTGCTGAATCGGTTCGCCCCCCCGGCTTTTGCAGCGCATGCGTTGCATCGAATATTACCGGCGCGAATTGCTTCATTTCATCCATACCCAGCATATCAACCACCAGATTGTTATACCCAAAGCAGCTGCCGCGTTCGCATAAAATAACCTTATCGTTACCTGCTTCAGCAAACTTAGTAATAATATGCCGCATTTCGTGAGGTGCCAGAAACTGCGGTTTTTTGACATTAATCACCGCACCGGTTTTGGCCATCGCTACCACCAAATCCGTCTGCCGGGCTAAAAATGCCGGCAATTGGATAACATCAACCACTTCTGCCACTGGCGCAGCTTGCCAGGGTTCGTGCACGTCAGTAATCAACGGCACCTCAAAGGTTCGTTTAATTTCAGCAAAGATTTTTAAGCCTTCCTCCAGACCAGGGCCCCGGTAAGAGTGAACCGACGAACGATTCGCTTTATCAAATGAAGCCTTAAATACAAAAGGGATCCCCAGCTTAGTGCATACGGTAACGTAATGCTCGGCAATGCGCATTGCCATATCCCGTGATTCCAGCACATTCATGCCACCAAACAGCACAAACTGCTGCTGGTTGTTTACTGTAAGGTTACCGACTCTGACGGTTTTCTGTTCCATAATATTCCAGCAATCTGTTTAAATTAAAGCGGTATAAACACCGGTTGTTTGTCAAGTGCTACCCTAATCATTAATCCCAACCAGCCCAGTGCTCCTAAAAAGCATAACCAGCGTATTGCAATGGTACGGCCACGCAACGCCATAACTGCCAGCGCGATATAGGCCAGCAGGGCAATCAACTTCTCCGTCAGCCAGCTATTCACAAACGGATACTGATTGATACTGAACATCAGCACCACTGCGGTTAAAATAAGTAAGGTATCAACTATATGGGGGCCAATTTTCAGCAATTTGTGCTGCAACAGTGGCGAGCTGCGTAACATCATACCAAAGCGAATAAACAATAAACTGACACTCAGTACCGCAAATAACAAGTGTAAATTTTTAAACGCCATATACATACTGCAGGGTCCTTATTTGTATTACAACGCGCTACTGGTGCGCCATGCTAATCTTCAATATCTGGATATTTTTGTAAAATGGTTTCGAGCGTTTCAACCCGTTGCAGAAATAATTCAACCAGTGCAGGTTCGAACTGCTTGCCCGACTGAGCCACAATATGTGCTATTACCTCGTCTTTACTCCAGCTTTTTTTGTAGCAACGAGGATGGCGAAGCGCATCGTATACATCAGCCAGAGCAGCAATGCGGCCATACACATGAATATCCTTACCCTTTTTACCCGCAGGGTAACCCGTGCCGTCCCATTTTTCATGATGGTCCTGAGCGACAATTGCACCGGCCTGAATAATAACACGTTTTGAGTTTTTCAAAATATCATAGCCAATGCTGCTGTGGGTTTTCATTACTTCCCATTCACCATTATTAAGCTTGGCCGGTTTATTTAAAATGCCATCAGGAATGCCTACTTTGCCCACATCATGCAGCGGTGAAGCATACATTAGCCGCTCGGCTTCTTCCTCACTCAGGCCATATGCTTTTGCCAGGTCATAGCAAATAAAGGCAACCCGGCGAACATGGTTTCCGGTTTCTACCGAACGATGCTCCACCGCTTCGCTTAAGCGGTATACAATTTCACGTTGGGTGTCTTCTATTTCATGCTGCAACTGCACATTTTCGTAAGCGATCTGTACATTCTGCGCAAATAACTCGATGAGTTTTTTCTGATTGTCACTCACCTGCCCCGGCAAGCCAGAAATATATAGCAGCGAGCCATGGGTAAACTTACTGCAGCAGTAAGCCACCAGATAGTTGTCCCGATAGACGATACTGCGACTGTCCAGTGCAGTTTCAAATGCTGCCAGCAGCTCATGATTTAACACCTCTTGCACCGGTTTGCCCTCTTTTTGGGCGAACTGGCCCTGCCCGGCAAACACCACTAAATCGCGGGGGCCGGCATCGGATCGCACATTGCCCGCGACCATAGATGAGCTGGCCAGTAAGGCGTTTTCATGACTGCCCAGTATAGAGGTCAGTTGTTGCAGTACCCCTTCAATAAATTGCTCCATGGAATGTGCAGAAAACAGATCAATTGAAGCATTAATAATTTTTTCCAAGCCCTGACGGCTATGTTCCAGCGACAGGATATCGCGATAAGAACGCAGGCTGGACATAATCACGGTAAATAGTTTTTGCGCGGTCAGCTCAGTTTTTGATTTATAGTCGTTGATATCATAATTAACGATAACCTGACGCTCTGGTGCCTGGCCCGGCTGACCGGTTCGCAGAATAATCCGCACATGGTCATTTTTCAGCTCTTCCCGCACATGCCGTGCTACCAATAAGCCGGCATCGTCGGTTTCCATTACCACATCGAGCAAAATAATGGCGGTATCCGGATGGGCGGCTATCATTTCCCGGGCTTGTGCACCCGAATAGGCGCTTAAAAACTCGAGCCCTTTGTTATTGAAGCTAAAATCGCTGAGGGCCAGCTTAGTGACGGTATGAACTTCAGGTTCATCATCAACAATTAATACTTTCCAGTAGCCATGATTGACCACCTCAGGGCGTTCAGTTTCGTCAGCAAACAGAAAGGCGTCATTCATCAGGCGGGCTCCGAAAACAGATAGCGATTCAAAAAACGTCAAATAGTTATATGCGCTAATAGCTTGCGGGTCAAAATTTATTGTTATTCGTTGTGGCTATTTAAACAACCACCGCTGATCCGCCAGTTGCCACCGTAGTCTTTGCGCGACTGCACCTTGTTAAAGCCTGCCGTCGTTAATAACTGCTGCACGTCTTCAGCCTGATTGTAGCCATGCTCGAGCCATAACCAGCCTTTCGTGGCTAAATAAGCCGGTGCTTGCTGACATATAGTGGCTAAATCTGCCAGGCCCCGCTCTGCAGCAACCAGCGCTGATACAGGCTCATATTTCAGCGCCGGTAAATGCGGGTCGTCTGGCTCAATATAGGGCGGATTGCTGACAATAAGATCAAATTGCTGGCCTGTAACCGCACTGAACCAGTCGCTTGGCGAAATTGTGCAGTTGCTGGCCGCTAAACGGGTTGCATTGCGCCTGGCAAGCGCCACTGCTGCGCTTATTTTATCTACCGCGGTGACCTGCCACAATGGCCGGTTACAGGCCAGCGCCAGCGCGATAGCACCGGTACCGGTGCCCAAATCCAGTACTTTGGCATGCTCTGGCAAAGACAGCGATAACGCCTGCTCAACCAATAGCTCGGTATCTGGCCTTGGGATCAGGGTGCAGCTGGCAACTTCAAGTTCAATATTCCAGAACGGCCAGTGGCCAATAATATAAGCGATGGGCTCATCCTGCACCGCCCTGTGCAGTAGCTGATTTAGCGCCTGCAGATCTGGCTCTCCCAGCGTATCGTCACCATGACCGTATACATAACTGACGCTGACGTTTAACTGATGACACAACAACAACCTGGCGTCGTCAGCCGCCAGCGCTGAAACACCGCTAAGCTGGCGGGTTGCCTGTTGCAGCCATTCTGCCAGGGTCATCTCAGCGATTTTCGTCTGCCAGCGCTGCCAGTAAGTCAGCCTGGTGTTCCTGATTCAACGGTTCTAAAACTAACTCCAGATCACCTTCCATCACTTCGTTTAAACGATAAATGGTCAGGTTGATCCGATGATCTGTTAACCTGCCTTGCGGGAAATTGTAAGTGCGGATCCGTTCAGAACGATCACCACTGCCTACCAGAGAACGGCGGGTTGATTCTTCCGTTAAGCGGCGCTTTTCGTCTTCTGCTGCCTGAATCCGGGATTGCAGTACACTCATCGCACGGGCCCGGTTTTTATGCTGGGAACGTTCGTCCTGACATTCGACCACGATGCCGGTAGGTAAGTGGGTGATCCGGATAGCCGAGTCGGTGCGGTTAACGTGCTGACCACCCGCGCCAGACGCCCGGTAAGTATCCACCTTTAAATCTGCCGGGTTAATTTCTATTGCTTCATTTTCTGGTATTTCCGGCATAATAGCCACGGTACAGGCCGAGGTGTGCACCCTGCCCTGTGATTCAGTAGCGGGTACCCGCTGTACCCGATGACCACCAGATTCAAATTTTAAAATACCGTAAGCACCGTCGCCCTGCACGCCAACAATCACTTCTTTAAATCCGCCATGCTCGCCTTCGTTAGCGCTGATCACTTCCAGCTTCCAGCGCCGGCGCTCTGCAAAGCGGCTATACATCCGGTATACGTCGCCGGCAAATATTGCCGCTTCATCACCACCTGCCCCGGCCCGGATTTCGATAAAACAGTTATTGCTGTCATTCGGGTCTTTGGGCAACAATAACAATTGCAGCTCTTTTTCCAGTTGTTCAATGGCAGCGCGGGCGCTTTTATATTCTTCCTGCGCCATTTCACGCATGTCAGGATCACTATCTTTCTGCATTTCTTCAGCAGCAGCTAAATCCTGCTGCGCCTGTCGAAAGCGGTTAAACGCTTTACTGACATCTTCCAGCTGACTGTACTCTTTAGAAAGCTCGCGAAAACGTTTCTGATCGCCAATAACGCCTGGATCGCTTAACAACGCCTGCACTTCTTCATGCCTTTCGACTAAGCCTTCAAGCTTGCGGTATACCGAATCTTTCATGTTAGGTCTGTTACCTGTTTAAATATCTAATAAACTGTTGATTAGTGCCTGCGGCTCACTGGCCTCGTGTTGCAATAACTGACGGATAGTTTTGGTCGGGCTGTGCATCAGCCGGTTACTGAGCTTGTTGGCCAGCTCAGCCAGCACTTTCTCAGCATCCTGACCTGCAGCAAGCTGGTTTAATGCCCGGCCCAGCAACTCGGTTTTAATATTCTCACAGCGCTGGCGGTAATCCCGCACCCAGTCAACGCTGCCTTGCAATTGCAGCCATTGCAGATAATCATCGGCTCCCTGCCTGATTATCACACCCGCCTGCTCTGCGGCTTGCTGGCGCGAGCTGACATTTTGCGCCACTATACTTTGCAAGTCGTCGACCGTATACAAATACGCATCTTCCAGCTCAGCTACCTGTTGTTCGATATCACGTGGTACGGCCAGATCGACCAGAAACATCGGTTTATGCCGACGCTTTTTTAACGCCTGCTCCACCATGCCTTTGCCAACTATCGGCAAGGTACTGGCAGTTGAACTTATCACGATATCCGCCTGCGGTAGCTGCATCGGCACCTGCGACAACGTAATCACCTTGGCATTAAACTGCTCTGCCAACAGCACGGCCCGCTCATAGGTGCGGTTGGCAACGGTGAGTTCTTTAGCACCCTGTTCGGCCAAATGACGGGCAACCAACTCAATCGTTTCACCTGCGCCAATTAACAGCACCTGCACTTTTTCAAGTTTACCAAAGATTTGTTTAGCTAAACTAACCGCGGCAAAGGCGACTGAGACTGCATTGGCACCGATATCGGTGTTGGTCCGGACATCTTTGGCAACAGCAAAGGTTTTTTGAAACAATCGTTCAAATTGCGGATTAATCGTGCCAGCCTGACGTGACTGATTATAAGCCTGCTTAACCTGGCCCAGGATCTGTGGCTCGCCTAATACCAAAGAATCGAGTCCGGCCGCTACCCGCATCAAATGCTCAGCAGCCAGCCGATCGTAGTGCAGATACAGATGTGGCTGCAATTCATTGACAGCTAACTGATGAAACTGGGCCAACCAGGCAACAACGTGTTCTGCTTGATTATTTGTGCCGTTAAAATACAATTCGGTACGATTACAGGTCGATAAAATAACCGCATCGGTTACCGCAGTAGCCGTAGCCAGTTCGCGCAAGGCTTCATGCACCTGTTCCGGGGCAAATGCCACTTTTTCCCGTAAACCAACCGGTGCTGTTTTATGATTAATGCCTAGTGCAAAGATGGCCATCACCTGTATCATCAAGTTTGTCAGGGGCGAATTGTACGAAAAAGCCCATATTAAGAAAAGCGTAACTAAGGACTTTCAGCGTGCCAGCATCAATTAAGTGGCTTATCCTCGCCGGATTACTGCTCATTACCAGTGGTTGCAGCCTGTTATCAAAGCCCTCACCGGCACCGGCCCTGGACAATAAAAGTCGGCTGGCGCAGCTAACTGCGATCGAACAGTATAGGTTACAGGCTTCAGTCGGCATTAAAACCCCAGAAGAATCAGTAAGTGGTAACCTGAACTGGCAACAGCATAACACCGAACACTTTAAAGCACGTCTTGCTAATTTTTTCGGGATCAGCCTGTTTGAACTCACCAATGACGCACAGGGCAGCAGTATTCTGGTGCGTGGCGAGCGCTACCAGGCGGCTGACCCCGGTAGTTTACTCTGGCAACTGGCTGGCTGGTCGATGCCGTTGGACGATATGCCACTGTGGTTAAAAGGGATACCGGGTGCTAAGGCCAGCGCCGTGGAATACGATGATCTTGGCAGAGTGCTGGCATTTCAGCTGGTGGATAGCACCGGAATTATCTGGCAGCTTCGTTATCAGAGCTTCTTCGCTGATGCGCTGGCGTTGCCCCAGAAAATTAAGCTCAGCAGTGACGATACCACTATTAGTTTTTATATCAGGAGCTGGCAATTATGACCCTGAGCCTGCCTGCGGTTGCCAAGCTTAATTTATTTTTACATATTACCGGTCGCCGCCACGACGGCTATCACAATCTGCAAACCTTATTTCAATTGCTGGATGTCGGCGATCAGCTGCATTTCACGCTCCGTCATGACAATAAGCTGACCCTGCAATGTAATGATCTTAGCCTGCAAGGTGCCGACAATCTGATTATTAAGGCGGCAGTGTTACTGCAACAGCACACCGGTTGCAGCCGGGGCTGTGATATTATTCTGGACAAAAATTTACCAATGGGCGGCGGGCTCGGAGGGGGTTCATCCGATGCGGCCACGACCCTGCTGGCGTTAAATGTATTATGGCAACTAAACTTAAGTACGCCGCAATTGGCAGCACTGGCATTAACGCTCGGGGCTGATGTACCATTATTCGTCTGGGGCCGGAGTGCGTTTGCTGAAGGCATAGGTGAAAAATTAGTCGCGGTTGACCTGCCTGAAAAAATTTATTTAGTGGTCACGCCACCTTGCCACATCAGCACAGCAGAGATATTCCAGCATCCCGATTTAACCAGAAACAGCCGTGCCCTGAGTTTAGACACGCTGTTTAACAGTCCCTGGCGCAACGATTGCCAACCATTGGTCGAACAGCTGCAGCCGATTGTTGCAATAACCTTACAGTGGTTGGTAGAATATGCGCCGTGTCGAATGACGGGTACTGGCGCCAGTGTGTTCGCCGAATTTCCGGACACGGCCAGTGCTCAGCATGCCTTAGCCAATTTGCCGCCAAATTGCCGCGGCTTTATTGCTAAAGGAGTCAACCAGTCGCCAGTAATGGCGGCGTTGGCAGATACGGAATTTTACGCCTGATGCCATTTACTCTGGCATTTAATGATTTAACCGGACTCACCACCGCCCTGAGGATCCTACTGTGCCCGACATGAAGGTTTTCGCTGGTAACGCCATACCAGAACTTGCTCGTAAAATCGCCAGCCGTCTCTATATCAAACTGGGAGATGCCGAAGTTGGCCGTTTCAGTGATGGCGAAGTTAGCGTACAAATCAATGAAAATGTTCGTGGTTCTGATGTTTTTATTATTCAGTCAACCTGCGCCCCCACCAATGACAACCTGATGGAACTGATTGTGATGGTGGATGCATTACGCCGCGCCTCAGCCGGTCGGATCACTGCAGTTATTCCTTACTTTGGCTACGCCAGACAGGACCGCCGGGTGCGTTCAGCCAGGGTTCCTATCACCGCTAAAGTTGTGGCAGATTTTTTATCCAGTGTTGGTGTCGACCGGGTATTAACCGTCGACTTGCACGCCGAACAAATTCAGGGTTTCTTCGATGTGCCGGTAGACAACGTGTTCGCCAGTCCGGTATTGCTGGATGATATGCGCAAGAAAACGTTGCATTCCCCGGTTGTGGTATCACCGGATATTGGCGGTGTGGTGCGCGCCCGCGCAGTCGCAAAACTGCTTAACGACGCTGACTTAGCCATTATTGATAAACGCCGGCCCAAGGCAAACGTGTCGCAGGTTATGCACATTATCGGTGATGTTAAAGATCGCGACTGCATTATCGTTGACGATATGATTGATACTGGCGGCACCCTTTGTAAAGCCGCCGAAGCGTTAAAAGAGCAAGGTGCTAAGCGGGTGTTTGCTTATGCTACCCATGCAGTATTTTCTGGCAATGCCCCGGAAATTATCAGCAATTCAGTGATTGACGAGCTAATTGTTACTGACACCATTCCGTTGTCAGCGGCAATGAAAACCATCAGCAAAGTACGTCAGTTAACGTTAAGCGAGCTGATGGCGGAATGTATTCGCCGGATCAGCAACGAAGAATCTATTTCTTCGATGTTCGACTAATACAGCAAGCCAGCTTAATTAAGGCGCCGATGGGCGCCTTTTTCATTTGCAGCAGGTCGGTGCGGGTGGTAACATGTCGCGCCTTTTGAAAGGGCAATCAGGTTGGGGCTGGTCGCAAGCCGCAACAACAATCACTTTATTGGAGTACATCATGTCTGATGCAATTTTCGCGTTAACTGCAGAAGTCCGTACTGACCTGGGGAAAGGTGCGAGCCGCCGCCTGCGTCACGAAGACAAAGTTCCAGCCATTATTTATGGCGGACACAAAGATGCCTTATCTGTTACTTTAGAGCACTCTAAGCTGTTAAAAGCCCAGAGCTTTGAAGCATTTTATTCTCACATCCTGACCATCACTGTCGGTAAAGAGAAGATCCAGGCTATCGTTAAAGATATGCAACGTCACCCGTATAAGCCAAAAATCATGCACGTTGATTTCCAACGCGTTGAAGCAGGCCACGAACTGACCACTATCGTGCCGGTTCACTTCTTAAACGAAGATAAGCCAATCAAAAAAGGCGGTGTGGTAGTTCACGCCCTGAACGAGATTGAAATCAGCGTATTACCAAAAGACTTACCAGAGTTTATCGAAGTAGACCTGGCTGACGTTGAAGTAGGTACCACCTTACACCTGACTGACATTAAAGCACCTAAAGGTGTGACTTTTGTTCAGTTAAACAAAGGTGAAGGCCATGACCTGCCAGTGGTATCTGTGAACAAGCCAGCTGGTAAAGCCGTTGATACAGAAGAAGAAACTGAAACCGCTGAGTAATGTCTGACGCATTACCTGCCAATGTTCAGTTAATCGTGGGCCTGGGAAATCCAGGCCCCGAATACCAGCATACCCGGCATAATGCCGGGGTCTGGTTTGTTGAAAAGCTGGCTCATGCCTTTAATGTCAGCCTGAAAAACGACAGTAAATTCTTTGGTTATACCGGCAAATTTAGTTGTGCGGGTCAGGAATTTAAACTGCTTATCCCCTCTACTTTTATGAATCTCAGTGGCAAAGCCGTATTAGCTATGGCCCAGTTTTACAAATTGGCACCGGAGAATATTCTGGTTGCCCATGATGAGCTGGCACTGGAGCCCGGTATTGCCAAGTTTAAACTCGGTGGCGGCCATGCCGGCCACAACGGTTTACGCGATATTATGGCGCGCTTAAGTAATAACCCGAATTTTTACCGGTTACGTCTCGGCATTGGTCATCCCGGCCATAAAGACAAAGTAACCGGTTTTGTGCTGGGCAAAGCCCCGGCCAGTGAACAACAATTAATTGATGCCAGTATTGATGAAGCAGTCAGCTGCTTTGACATTCTGGCGCGCGACGGCTTAATTAAAGCCCAGCACCGTTTACACAGTTTTAAAGCCAGCTAGCCTTTTGGCCAGCAATACAGCGTAAAGGAAAATTATTATGGGTTTCAAATGTGGTATTGTCGGCCTGCCCAACGTTGGTAAGTCTACCTTGTTTAATGCGTTGACCAAGGCAGGCATTGAAGCGGCCAACTTTCCGTTTTGTACCATAGAGCCTAATACCGGCGTAGTACCGGTGCCAGACTTACGGTTAGATAAACTGGCAGAAATCGTTAAACCGCAGCGGGTTATCCCTACCACGATGGAGTTTGTTGATATTGCCGGTCTGGTAAAAGGGGCATCCCGCGGTGAGGGCCTCGGCAATAAGTTTCTGGCCAATATTCGGGAAACAGACGCTATCGGCCATGTCGTGCGCTGCTTTGACGATGAAAACATTATTCACGTTGCCGGCAAAATAGACCCGGCTGATGATATCGACACCATTAATATGGAGCTGGTGTTGTCTGATATGGATAGCGCAGAGCGGGCTATTTTCCGGGTCAGTAAAAAAGCCAAAGGTGGCGATAAAGACGCCAAAGCTGAAATACTGGTACTGGAAAAAGTAAAAGCCCATTTAGAGCAAGGCAATACCTTACGCCAGCTTGAACTGGATAAAGACGAAAAGGCGCTGATTGCCTATATGAACTTTTTAACCATTAAGCCGACCATGTACATTGCCAACGTTACCGATGATGGCTTTGAAAACAATCCCTACTTAGATATCGTGCAAGCCATTGCCGATAAAGAAGGCGCTATTGTGGTACCGGTGTGCGCTGCCATTGAATCTGAAATTGCCGAGCTGGAAGATGATGAAAAAGCCGAGTTTATGGCTGATATGGGCCTGGAAGAGCCAGGTTTAAACCGGGTTATCCGTGGTGGCTACTCGTTACTGAGCTTGCATACTTATTTTACCGCCGGGGTAAAAGAAGTGCGGGCCTGGACCGTGGAAATTGGTGCTACCGCACCACAAGCGGCCGGTGTAATTCATACCGACTTTGAAAAAGGTTTTATCCGTGCTGAAGTGGTAGGTTACAATGATTTTGTCAGCTTTAACGGCGAAGCCGGTGCCAAAGAAGCCGGAAAATGGCGCCTGGAAGGTAAAGATTATATTGTTAAAGATGGCGATGTAATGCATTTTCGCTTTAACGTGTAATTCCGTTTTAGCACATGAACAGCCGCTGCCATTGCAGCGGCTTTTTGTTTTAAGGCGTGGCTTGCTGCTGGTTACAGACACTTATTCGCCTTGCTGCTTAATATTAGCCACCCGATTTGCGTATAAAAACAGCAAACACACCCATGCTACGCACGAAACGCAAAAAAACGGTTGACGCTAATATGTCAGATCAGCATAATACGCGCCACTTGCTTAGGACAAGTTAGCGTGGCTACATAGCTCAGCTGGTTAGAGCACAGCACTCATAATGCTGGGGTCGCAGGTTCGATTCCCGCTGTAGCCACCACTTAATTTTCCTATGTATGCGGGAATGGCGGAATTGGTAGACGCACTGGATTTAGGTTCCAGCGCCGCGAGGCGTGAGAGTTCGAGTCTCTCTTTCCGCACCATACTTAGCAAGTAAGCAGTTTCTGCAGGGGCGTAGCCAAGCGGTAAGGCAGCGGGTTTTGATCCCGCCATGCCCAGGTTCGAATCCTGGCGCCCCTGCCATTAACTCAGGCAGTTGATTTTATCTCTCCTTGTGTTTATCTGAACTGCAATCTCTATTTTAGGGGCGTAGCCAAGCGGTAAGGCAGCGGGTTTTGATCCCGCCACGCCCAGGTTCGAATCCTGGCGCCCCTGCCATATTTAGAAACCCAGCCACGGCTGGGTTTTTGCTTTGTGCTAATCCTGACTCAATCCTGCCGGTTACAACATCTTTTGTGCTCGCCACAGCAACTCACTCACGCTTCGCATTCGCTCAGACACTCTGTGGCTGCGCAAAAAGAGTTCTAACCTCCCGGTATTAGAACGTCTAAACTATTTAATCCCAACAGCATAATGAGTAACTAATTTTTTAAGCGCACCACTACGCGACGCAAGCGTCAGCGCCAGTTGGCGTAATTTACGTAGCGGAGCAATGTCATTGCCAAATAACTGATAAAAGCCATCCATGGTGCTCATCATCAGTAAATTAGCTGGTTTACGTTTACGCTGATACCCGCTTAACAGTGTCTCATTACCAATATCTTGCTGTTGCTGGTGCGCACTAATAATCAGCTCCGTCAACAGCTTTGCATCGGCAAAGCCCAGGTTTACCCCCTGCCCTGCTAACGGGTTAATGGTATGGGCAGCATCGCCCGCCAGCACTACCCTGCCCGCAAAATAACGGTTAACATCCATTCGGGCTAATGGAAACCAGCTGCTGCTTACCACCTTCACCTCTCCGAGCTGTTCAGGGAAAGCCTTTAACAGTTCCCGGGTAAGTTGTTCTGGTTTAAGCGTTGCTAAGTGTTTTACTGTAGGCGCGTTGTCATACCAGACAATATTACCCTGCTGACCAGGCAACGGTAAAAACGCCTTGGGGCCAGTTGGGGTAAATTGCTGCCAGGTGACATCCTGCTGTGGGTAGGGTGTATTTACTAACGCCACTAAACAAGCCTGCTGGTATTGCCAGCCGCTAGTACCAATACCGGCCAACTGACGCAGTTGCGAATTGCCACCATCGGCAGCAATGACTAATGCGCTCCTTAGCTGCTCGCCACTATCCAGGGTTAACAAGGCATTGTCGGACGTTTGGCTTAATGCGCTAACCGAGGCCGGACAAAACCGTGTCACCTTAGCGGTAAATTGCTGCCATAGCGCCAACTGCAGCACATTGTTTTCAACAATGTGGCCCAGGTGGCTATTTTTAACCTCGGCAGCATCAAAGGTGACAATGCTGGCCGGATGTTCAAACGCCTGCAGCCGCTGATAAGGACACAGCCGCATCTGTTGCAATAACTGCCAGGCACCCAGCTTAGTTAGCCAGGCTTCACTGGCCAGATTAATCGAAGACACCCGCAGATCCGGGGCACTGGCAGAGTCAAACTCAGCAGGCGCCTGTTTCTCAATTAACGCAACCTGCAGGCCCGCCTGGCTGAGCGAAAGCGCAATAGCCGCCCCTACCATGCCGCCGCCGACAATGCTGATATCAAATTGCTGTACCGTGTTACTACTCATTAAACCTAACCTTATCTGTGCTTAGGGTGCCTATACTACAATTTATTTCACACCAGCCTGAAAGTGAACCTTTACTGCGCCGGTCTTTGATGTTGGGCAGGTTAACCCACTACTGCCAACAACTATAATGAACTCAGGAATACTTAATGAAACGCTATCTTATCACTGCTTGTGCAACCCTGTTCAGTATCAAACTTATGGCAGCAACCGGCATTGCCCAGAGCCCAGAGCAGGTCACTCCTCTGCTAAATGGCCTGGCCATTCCTGATGTTACTCTGACTACAGCAGATAACACTAACCTGGCATTGACTACTCTGGTAAAAAAACAGCCCAGTGTCCTGGTATTTTATCGCGGTGGCTGGTGCCCCTATTGTAACGCCCAGTTGGCAGCACTGCGAAATATAGAACCGGATTTAGCAAAGCTAGGCTACCAAATCATTGCCATCACCCCCGACAGTGTCAGTTCGATTAACAACAGCTTAAATGACACCGGCGGCCAGAAATTAACTTATCAATTATTGTCAGACAGCCAGTTTAAAGCCAGCAGCGCCTTTGGTCTGGCGTATTATCTGGATGATAAGACAGCCGCCATTTATAAAGGTAAATTAGGCAGCTTAATTACGACTGAAAACGGTACTGAAAAAGTGGTATTGCCCGTGCCAGCTGTCTATATCTTAAATACAGATGGGGAGGTCGTTTTTAACTATGTACATATCAATTATAAAAGCCGTTTAGAAAGCGAGTTGCTGTTAAAAGCCGCTGAACTTGCCTTGCAATAATATCTGTTTTTTCAGGTTGTCTCACCTGTTGACAGCAGCAACAATCTTTGAGGTTGGCGTTGCTGTTTTTTTCTGACAAAAACGTTGACGAGCGCACAAAAATACGGCATTTTGCGCGCCCTGTTTGGCAAGTATTGCTACTAATGCTAGCCTGTTGGTTTAACCCTCTGCTGGAGATAACTGATGCGTAATGTAACCGTTGCTGCAACTCAAATGGTTGGCGGCTGGAATGTTGAAGAAAACATCGCCCGTGGCGAAAGACTGGTGCGTGACGCAGCGGCTAAAGGCGCCCAGATTATTCTGCTGCAAGAGCTGTTTGAACGTAACTATTTTTGCCAGAAACAAAAGCCGGATTATCTGGAATTTGCGACTACCGTTGCAGAAAATCCGGCCGTCAACCACTTTATTAAGATTGCCAGAGAACTTAACGTGGTGCTGCCCATCAGCATTTACGAGCGTGCTGGCAACTGTTTATATAACAGCGTGGTGATTATCGATGCTGACGGTTCAAACCTGGGCACGTATCGTAAAAGCCATATACCGGATGGTCCTGGCTATAATGAAAAATACTATTTCACCCCGGGCGATACCGGCTTTAAAGTATGGCAAACCCGTCATGCCAAAATTGGTGTCGGTATTTGCTGGGATCAATGGTTTCCGGAATGTGCCAGAAGCATGGCATTGCAGGGCGCTGAATTACTGTTCTACCCCACAGCAATAGGCAGTGAGCCGCATGATGCCACCATTAATTCCCGCGGTCATTGGCAGCGTACTCAGCAGGGCCATGCTGCAGCGAATTTAATGCCGCTTATTGCCTCCAACCGGATTGGTACCGAAACAGAAGCTGACTACCATATTACCTTTTATGGCAGTTCATTTATTGCCGACGCTACGGGTGAAAAAGTGCAGGAAGCGAATCAAACCGACGAAGCGGTGTTAATACACACTTTTGATCTGGATGCCGTTGCAGCCAATCGCCGCGCCTGGGGCCTGTTTCGTGACCGTCGAATCGACATTTACGATACAGTGCTAACCAAAGATGGCAAAGTAAATCCGGAGAACAGCAAGTGAGCCGTTTACTGCCAACCACACCTAAACACGATGGTTTCTCGATGCCCGCCGAATGGGCCAGGCATAAGCAAACCTGGATGGTATGGCCTGAGCGCACCGATAGCTGGCGTATGGGGGCTAAACCTGCCCAACAGGCATTTTGTGCTGTTATTACCGCTATCGCGCGCTTTGAGCCGGTAACGGTAGCGGTGTCAGCGGCGCAGTATGCTAATGCCGAAGCGCAGCTAAGCACAGCCGGCGCATTATACCCGGTTCGGGTAGTAGAAATTTCCAATAATGACGCCTGGTGCCGTGATACCGGGCCAACTTTTGTTACTAATGACGAAGGTGAAGTACGAGGTATTGACTGGACCTTTAATGCCTGGGGTGGCCTCAACGGCGGGTTATATTTCCCGTGGCATTTTGATGATCAGGTTGCCAGTAAAATTTTAGGGATAGAACAGTTACCCCGCTACCGCACAGAAGACTTTGTGCTGGAAGGCGGCGCTATTCATGTCGATGGCGAAGGCACCTTATTAACTACCGAAGAGTGTTTATTAAACGCCAACCGTAACTCTGATTTAAACCGCGAGCAAATTGAAGCAAAACTGGCAGAATATTTAGGGATCAGCAAAGTGCTGTGGTTAAAAGACGGTATTTTTAACGACGAAACCGATGGTCATGTTGATAATATGGCCTGTTTCGTCAAACCCGGTGAAGTGGTGCTGGCCTGGACAGAGGATCAGAACGACCCGCAGTATGCCCGCAGCAAAGCGGCGCTGGATTATTTAGAAGCCAGCACTGATGCCAAAGGCCGGAAGATTAAGGTCCACAAGTTACCCCTGCCCAAACCCATTATTGCTGATGCTGAAGAATACGCGACCGTAGATGTCAATCTGAACTCGGCACCGCGGGAAGCTAACGCCCGACTGGCTGGCTCTTACATCAACTTTTATTTATGTAACGGTGGCCTGATCATGCCAACTTTTGATGACCCGAATGATAAAGTTGCCGCGGATATATTACAGCAGCTGTATCCTGATCATCAGGTTGTGACCGTACCTGGCCGGGAAATTTTACTGGGTGGTGGCAATATTCACTGTATTACCCAGCAGCAACCAAGGGGTTAACTCTGCGGAAAGGGTGTAGCTGCGATTGCAACACCCGCCCCGGCTCGCCACAGCAACTCGCGAGTGTTCGCGCACTCGCTCAGACACTCTGTGTCGACCGAAACGGGGTTCCAATCTTCGCGTTTTAATCTCAAGAGAGTTTTATGTCCAAAGCCTGCGCGTTACACATTCTGGTTAAAACCCGGGAACAAGCCGAAAAGCTAAAACAGCAACTTGCCAAAGGCGCTGACTTTAGCAAACTCGCCAAACAACATTCGCTGTGTCCGTCCGGCAAAAAAGGCGGTGACTTAGGCGAGTTTCGTAAAGGCCAGATGGTAAAGGCCTTTGACGATGTCGTATTTAAACTGGCGGTGTTAGAAGTACATGGCCCGGTGAAAACCCAGTTTGGTTTTCACCTGATTAAAACCCTGTATCGGAGTTAAGCTTTACCTAGCGCTTTGGCCCGCAATTTGGCTTTTAACTTACCCTGGGCCTGACGCTTCGCCTGGCCATCATTGCGCCCGGGGCGCTGGCCCGGGGTACGGGCAACCGCTTCATTTGGTGCCTGGTAGCTGGGGTCGTGCTCATAGCCCGGTATCACTTCGGTGCTCAGTACTTGCTGAGTCAGCTTTTCAATATCCTGCAGTGCACCTAAATCTTCCGGAGTAACCAGGGTTACCGCTATGCCGCTCATGCCAGCGCGGCCAGTGCGGCCAATCCGGTGGACATAGTCTTCGGCAATTTGCGGTAAATCGTAGTTTACTACATAGGGTAGTTCGTTAATATCCAGGCCACGTGCTGCAATATCGGTAGCCACTAATACCCGAACCGAACCGGCTTTGAAATCAGCTAATGCTTTGGTGCGTGCGCCCTGGCTTTTATCGCCATGAATGGCAGCAGTTTTTAAACCGTCTTTTTGCAGTTGTTTGGCTAAGCGGTCGGCCCCGTGCTTAGTGCGAACGAAGACCAGTACCTGCGGCCAGTTGCGGGCACCAATTAAATGCGACAGCATTTCTCGTTTACGATGTTTATCTACCAGATATACCTGCTGGGTTACGCGGTCTGCTGTGGCGTTGGCCGCAGCAACCTCAACCAGTACCGGGTTATCTAACAGCTCGTCGGCCAGCTTTTTAATGTCGTTTGAATACGTCGCAGAAAATAACAGTGTTTGCCTTTTAGGCGGCAATTTGGCCATGATGCGTTTAATGTCTACCACAAAACCCATATCCAGCATCCGGTCCGCTTCGTCCAGCACCAGTACTTCCAGCTGGCTTAAATCGATGGTTTGCTGGTGCAAATGGTCAATCAGCCGGCCCGGTGTCGCCACCAGAATATCCAGCCCTTGTTCAGCATCATCGTATTGGGGCCGGATTGACACGCCACCGTAAAATACCGCACTGCGGCAAGCAACATGGCGACTATAGGTCAGCACGCTTTCATGTACCTGCTGCGCCAGTTCGCGGGTGGGCGTCAGTACTAAAACTCTGACCTGACCCGCAGTTAACACCATAGGTGCATTGAGCAAGTGCTGCAGCAGTGGTAAAGTAAAAGCAGCAGTTTTACCAGTACCCGTTTGTGCGCCGGCCAACAGGTCTTTACCGGAGCGGATAAGCGGAATGCTGCGTTGTTGTACTGGTGTGGCTTCGGTATAGCCCTGCTCGGTTAATACCCGTAAAATAGGCTCTGCCAGCCCTAAAGATTGAAACGACATTGGTTATCCTGACTGCGCCCACGCCAAAATGGCCATGGCTAATTAAAGCGCGATTATAACAGATGCGCCAATAACAAGATATTCAGCCCCATGACAACAGCACCCTGGTTTCTTTATATGGTACGAACCGCTACAGGCCACTTGTATACCGGCATTAGTACCGACCCTGCCCGGCGCTTACGCCAGCATAACGGCGAACTGACTGGCGGTGCCAAAGCCCTGCGCGGTAAAGGACCACTGCAGCTGGTTTATCAGCAGCCAATGACAAACCGGGCTGAGGCCAGTAAGGCTGAATACCAGTTTAAACAACTTAGTAGAGCTGCAAAAGAGCAGCGGATAAGCGAGCAGTAATGGATAATTTTTACCTGGTACTGGCCTATCTGGTTATTGGCTTTATCTTACGCCGGCTGCCGGCAATGCCGGAAAATAGCGGTATTGTCCTGAATATCTACGTTTTATATGTGGCATTGCCGGCGCTTATTCTGAAAAACGTGCCATTGTTGCAGTTTTCGGCAGAACTCCTGATCCCGGCGCTAACGCCCTGGTTGTTGCTGTGCGCCGTGGTGGCGGCCGTACTGGCGCTAAGCAAACTATTTAACTGGACCCGCGAAGTTACCGGAGCCTTGTTAATTGTGTTGCCGCTGGGCAACACCTCATTTTTAGGCTTTCCGATGACCCAGGCCCTGTTTGGCAGCAGCGCCATGCCTTATGCCGTGGTGTATGATCAGGTAGGCTCTTTTATTGCTCTGGCGACCTACGTCACTATCATAGCGGCTATTTACAGCCCGCAAGTCAGTAAGCCCACAGCAAAAAGCATTGCCATTAAAATTATCTCATTTCCGTCTTTTATCGCGTTGGTCGCGGGCTTGCTGTTGGCTGATGTCAGCCTGCCGCCTCTGGCGGGAGCCTTAATTAATAACCTGGCGGCAACATTAGTACCGGTTGTAATGATTGCCGTCGGATTTCAGTTAAGCTTCCGCTTTAGCAAGAGCGAAATCTCGCCCTTAATCTCGGCCTTAGCCATCAAGTTACTCATGATGCCACTGTTAGCCTGGGCTATCTGGCGCAGTATGGGTCAAAGCGGGCTGGCGGTAGACATCAGTATTTTTCAGGCGGCGATGCCGCCCATGATCTCGGCTGGAGCCATTGCTATTATGGCAGGCCTGGCACCGCGTTTAGTCAGCGGCATTGTTGGTTTTGGTATTTTAATCGGGTTGGTAAGTTTGCCCGTAGTTTTTTGGTTATTGCGTTAAAGGATGATAATGGAAAAGTTTAACGAAATAGGACGGTCTCTGCTGACCAGCGTGCAACAATTTGAGTTTTGGTGGCAGCTGCTGGCATTAGCCTCAGCATTATTGCTGGCTTCACTGGCTAACCAGCGTTTACAGGCATTGTTAGAAAAACAACATACGCTGGATACCGGCTTGCGTCATTTAGCCGTGCGCAGCCTGCAACGCCTATTGTGGCCGCTGACGGCGCTGGCGGTCTTGGTGCCCGCCAAAATTATCTTTGAAATGAATGCCCTGCCGGTGCAGATTCTCGAAGTTGCCGTACCCGTGTTACTGGCATTGGCGGTTATCCGCTTAGTCGTGTATATCCTGCGCAAAGCTTTTAATGTCAGTCCGCTATTAAAGTCTTCAGAGAGCTTACTAACCTGGATTATCTGGTTTGGTGTAGTGTTGCATCTGGCCGGTTGGCTACCCGGATTACTTAAGGTACTCGAAGGGCTCGCCATGACAGTCGGCGAAACCCGTATTTCAGTGCTGGCAGTACTGAAACTGATTCTGATGGTGGCGCTGGCATTTACGCTTGCGATCTGGCTGGCCGAATTTATTACTCAGCGGGTGCAACGTTCTACCCATATCAGCCCAAGTATGCAGGTCGGCTTTGCCAAATTCAGTAAGTTCTTACTGATCACCATCGCGTTTCTGGTGGCGCTCAATGCCGTGGGTATTAACCTGAGTTCACTGGCCGTGTTTGGTGGTGCGCTGGGTGTGGGCCTTGGCTTTGGTTTGCAACGTATCGCTTCCAATTTCATCAGTGGTTTTATTCTGGTATTTGACCGTTCCATTAAGCCAGGTGACATTATTACGGTAGGTGATAAGTTTGGCTGGGTTGAACAATTAAATGCCCGATACGTGGTGGTGCGTAACCGTGAAGGGGTAGACACTTTGATCCCGAACGAAAACCTGATCACCTCAGAAGTGATTAACTGGAGTTATGCCGATACTAATGTGCGTCTGAGCATTAAAGTACAAATAAGTTATGATGATGATCCTGAGCAGGCATTAGCCCTAATGCTTGAATGTGCCAAAGTGTCCCCCAGGATCCTGAATACCCCCACCCCAACCGTGCGGCTAATGGAGTTTGCCGATAGCGGCATCGCATTAGAATTACGAGTTTGGATCACAGACATGGAAAAAGGCACGGCGGAAGTTCGTTCTGATATTAATCTGGCAATCTGGCGGGCATTTAAACAAAACAAAATTACCATTCCATATCCCCAGCGCGATTTACATATCAAATCAGGTTGGCCCCTACCTCCCACTGTGCAAGCTGAAGGTACAGAGTAAATGCCAGAACTATTACTGATTGGTTTGGGGGATTTAGGCACGCTTATTGCCGCAGAGGCGCTGAAACAAGGTATGGCGGTGCAAGCGATGCGTCGTAAAGCACAGGGCCTGTCCGGTGTCAGCATGGTGCGGCATGATGCGGCTACAACCTGGCCCGTCATTGCCGGTAGGGTCACTGATTTGGTGTTATGTGTTGCACCGGACAACTCTGGCGAGAGTGCCTATCAGCAAGCTTATATCGCGATCGCAAAGCAAGCACTATGCTGGCTCAGGCAACAATCGCAGCCTGCCCATGTTTGGCTCGTTTCTTCTACCAGCGTGTATGGTCAGCAACACGGCGAATGGGTTACGGAGCAAAGCCCGCGTTTACCAGCACGCAGCACAGCAAAAATCCTGGTA
Source organism: Arsukibacterium sp. UBA5043 (assembly GCA_002415085.1). Taxonomy (GTDB): domain Bacteria; phylum Pseudomonadota; class Gammaproteobacteria; order Enterobacterales; family Alteromonadaceae; genus Alishewanella. Next base: position 737,844 of record DIBV01000017.1, read on the forward strand.
GCAGCTGAAGATCTATGGCTGCAAAGTGGTTTTTGCTGCACGATGCTGCGCCCGGCAGGCTTATACGGGCCTGGCAGGGAGATGATGCTGCGCCAGGCAAAGTCAGGCCAGCAAATTGTCGAATCCCGGCCGGTATACACCAACCGGATTGAAATCTCCGACTGCGCCCGGGCAGTTATTCATTTGATTGACCGCCGTCATCAGGGTTTCAGCCCCGAAGTGGCTTATAATCTTACTGATTTGCATCCGGCTCGCTACTGCGAAGTAATTCAGTTTCTGCAACAACAACTTGCTATTGCACCAGGCACCGAGCAGCACGTCACAAGAGGCAGCAAAAGAGTCAGCGCTGAACGGTTGCAACAAAGCGGTTTCTGTTGGCAATACCCCGATTATAAAACCGGCTACCAGGCCATGTTGTAAGGGTTTACTGTGAACTGTAATTAAGCGTAACCAACTGTTTGCATTGGTAAAACAGCGTAGCTATCCTGCCTGTTATTCCTTAGGCTGTGCCGGTTTAACTCACCAGCATGGAACCCGATATGAAAATAACCTTCTCGACCCAATCCTTATCACTACGCGCAATACTGACCCGAACCCTGATCCTTAGCACAATGCTAGGCCTGAGCGCGTGTGGCGGCAGCGACGATCAGCCGGAACAAAGCAAAAGCTATATCCAGTTTTACAACGCTGCGGCTACCAGCGCCAACCCCGAAGTTCGACTGGATGATGCCAGCATCAGCAGCGCCCGCTTTGCCAACGCCACAAACGTCATTGCAGTAGACAGCGCCAGTTATACCCTGGACTTTCAGGAAACGGGAGCCAGTAGTCCGCTGCTTTCTGCAGAATTCAACCTGACAGAGGATCAGAAGCATTTACTTATCCTAACCGAGCGCGAGCAACAATTTGATTATCTGAGCCTTAGTTTTGCCCGTGAAAAAAACCTGGAAGATGAATTTGATCTGTACCTGAGTAATTTAGCAGTAAGCCAGCCGGCACTCGATGTGTATCTAAGTGCGGCTACAGAGACCTTCGCTGACGCTGATTTACTTGACAGCTTAGCGCTGCACGAACTGAGCAGTGATGCCAGTCGCAAGGCTACCGGCAAGTATAATCTGTACCTGACAGTACCAGGTGGCAATCAGCCGTTGTTCGTCGCTGAGAATCTCGATTTCGCTTATGAAAGTACTTATGTTCTGGTGATCCGTGAGCAATATGGTCCCATAGCCAACCAACTTGCCATCGATGTCATTTTAAACTCCAGTAGCGTTGCCCGCTATACACACCACGATGCTCAGTCGCAGTTCCGGTTATACAATAGCTTGCCTCAATCGGTACAGGTGGCATTAGACAACAGTAATGTTGCCAACCTGCCTTCAGGTAGCCTCGGCAGTTACCATGCCTTGCAAAAAGGTGATTACAGCCTGTCGGTGCGTGACACTGAAGGCCAGTTGTTGCTTAATAGTGCTTTGCTCAGTGCTATTGCAGGCGAAAGCCAGCTGGTGCTGTTGTATCAGAACGAAAACGATGTTCTGGAAGCGTTGGCGGTTAAAGAAAGTGATAAACCGCAAATTCAAGCAAACGATATCATCGTCAGTAACCTGGTATCCGATTTTAGCCGGCTGCAATTCTATTTTATCCGCCAGGATGAAACCATCGCCACCGCCAGACACCATATTAAAAATCTGGAATTTAAAAAACAGCAAACGCTCAATTTACCAAAAGACTATTACGCTATCGCGTTGGTGCATGTCGCTGACAATGGCAGCACCACCTTACTGGACAAAACCGACAGTATGATGTTACAGCCTGGCGAGCGCTATTTGCTCAGCGCTCAGCAAGATAACAACGCCCCATCTGGCTACCGTCTGCATCTGACTTTCTAAAAAAATAACCAGCTCAGCCCCGGCATTTTCCGGGGTTGCATCACTATATAGCTGACAAAATTTATTTTTTGGTTAATACTTAGTCATTTTTCGAATCGATATTAAATCAGGTACAGGCTCACTCGGGGTTTGTAGGTATGTATGACCGTAGTAAAAGCGACTATAGTAAAACCCGCTACCGTTAGACTGGTAGTACAATATTTTTCACTGTTCAGCATGTTGATGGCAGCCACAGCACTTTCGGCTAAGGTTCAGCCGCCGCTGGTGCGAGGTGGCGTGGTCCAATCTTTTCCGGGGATCACGGTGATCGACGGTAACATAGAACCAGAGCCAGCGTATGGTCATGCTGAAATTATCAGCTGTATTGAGTCAGCGCTGAGCGTCAATATTGAATGGCAAAATTTGCCCACCGATCGCTTGCTAAAACTAACCCGGGAAAATGAACTGGATCTGATTTATCCGATGGGCTTTACCGCTGAGCGTGACAGCTATCTGCAATCCAGCGTCTGGTTAAGCAAGGATGATGATTACTTTGTGTTTAAAGCAGGCGCAGTGACAGAAGAATCATTGCAGCAAGCGCAGGCAAAAAACCGGACCATTGGCGTTAAACGTGGTTCGCCCCAGTTACACTACCTGCAAAGTCATAACTACCTGCACATTCATCAGGTTTATGACTATCAGCAATTGTTGCCTTTGTTGCAAAAAGATCGGGTAGAGTTGCTGGCCGTCCCGCAACCGCTGGCAGAGCAGCTTCAGGCTGAAATGGAAGCTGATCCGAACAAGCATAATTTACAACTTTACAACTACTATACCCGCGACGCCGGTTTTTATTTGTCGCCCGACTTTGCTGATGCCCACTTGCAGCGGGTCAATAGTGCGGTTATTGAGTGCCGCCAGCATGTAAAAACCTCTACCGCCATTAAACGAAAAAGCTGACATTACGTCAGCTTTTTTTTAAATGGCGCGTCGTAAGTACAAGGCGTTAACTCAAGCAAAAACCATTTATACCCATTTACACCATGCTTATGCTGTGCCAATCATCCGGCGTAACACATAATGTAAAATACCGCCATGCTGGTAATACGCCAACTCGTTACCGGTATCAATCCGACACAGCATGTCAATTTTTTGCTGGTCTCCATCCGGGTACGTAATTAACACACTGACTTTTTGCTTTGGCTTTAAATTATTCAAGCCGCTGATACTAAAGGTTTCCGCACCTGTCAGTTGCAAATGTTTGCGATCAACGCCGGCCAGGAACTGCAATGGCAATACGCCCATTCCAATCAGGTTAGAGCGATGGATCCGCTCATAGGATTCAGCAAGAACGGCCCTGACGCCCAGTAGCAGCGTGCCTTTAGCAGCCCAATCCCGTGATGACCCGGTGCCGTATTCCTTTCCTGCAACCACCACTAACGGCGTTTTCTGCTGGCGATAACGCTCTGCCGCATCATAGATATCCATTTGTTCGGCCGATGGCTGATGTAACGTCACGCCACCTTCTGTGTCAGGTACCATTTCGTTACGAATTCTGACATTGGCAAAGGTACCGCGCACCATCACCTCGTGGTTACCGCGCCGCGAACCGTAAGAGTTAAAATCGGCTTTGTTAATGCCAAGCTCTTTCAGATAACGTCCGGCCGGGCTGCTTTCTTTAATGCTGCCTGCCGGCGAAATATGGTCTGTTGTTACCGAATCCCCCAATAATGCCAGTACCCGTGCTTCGCTGATGTCTTTTACCGGATCTGGCTCGCGGCCCATACCCTGAAAAAAACTGGGCTGGCGAATATAACTCGATTCCGGCCAGGTATAGGTTTTATCCTTAGGCACCTCAATATTCTGCCAGGTCTCATCGCCGCTGAACACATCCGCATATTCGCTTTTAAACATGCTGCTTTGTACTTTGGCGACTTCATCAGCGATCTGCTGATTATCCGGCCAGATATCCTGAAGATAAACCGGATTACCGTCTTTATCTTCTCCAATAGCCTCTTTGCTTAAATCAATGTTAACTGTGCCTGCCAGGGCAAACGCCACAACTAACGGCGGTGATGCCAGCCAGTTTGATTGCACCAACGGATGGATCCGGCCTTCAAAATTACGATTGCCGGACAGCACTGCTGACACATTTAAATTATTTTCACTGATCGCTTGTTCCAGCTGTTTTGCCAGCGGCCCGGAGTTGCCAATACAGGTGGTACAGCCGTAGCCGACCAGGTGAAAACCCAAATTCTCCAGCGGTTCCATCAGCCCGGCTTTTTCCAGATAACGGGTGACCACTTTAGAGCCGGGCGCCAGCGAGCTTTTCACCCAGGGCTTACGTTTCAGACCTTTTGCCAGAGCATTTTTAGCAAGTAAACCTGCTGCCATCAACACACTGGGATTGGACGTATTGGTACAAGAGGTAATCGCAGCAATCACCACCGCATGATGATCAAGTTTAATTCGCTGACCATCCAGTTCAACGTGGTCATCATTATCTTCCGGCTGCGGCTGACCACCGCCCTCTTCAACCATTTTTGCTTCACGCTCATTTGCGGCTTTAAGCTGCAGTGCCAATACATCGTCACAATGTTGTTTCAGCTCACCCAGGCTGACTTTGTCCTGCGGCCGTTTTGGTCCTGCCAGTGAGGGGACGACTTTTGCCAGATCAAGATGTAACACATCGGTGTAAGTGGCTTTATGGCCGGGCTTACGCCATAAACCCTGCGCCTGACAATAGGCTTTTACTCTGGCGATAACCTTGTCATCCCGCCCCGTCAACGCCATATAATCAAGGGTTATCTGGTCTACCGGAAAAAAGCCGCAGGTTGCGCCATATTCTGGCGCCATGTTAGCGATTGTGGCCCGATCGGCCAGGCTAAGATAATCCAGACCATCGCCGAAGAACTCGACAAATTTACCAACAACACCGTGTTTACGCAGCAGCTCGGTAACCGTTAGTACTAAGTCAGTTGCCGTGATACCCGCCGCGAGCTTACCGGTGAATTCCAACCCCACTACTTCAGGAATGAGCATCGATACTGGCTGCCCCAGCATCGCGGCTTCGGCTTCAATCCCCCCCACACCCCAACCTAAAACACCCAAGGCGTTAATCATGGTGGTGTGTGAGTCGGTGCCCACCAGGGTATCCGGATAGGCTTGGGTGCCCTGCTCGGTTTCTTTCGCCCAGACACTCTGGCCCAGGTACTCCAGATTTACCTGATGACAAATACCGGTGCCTGGCGGCACCACTTTAAAGTTGGCAAAGGCCTGCTGACCCCAGCGTAGAAAGGTGTAGCGTTCAAAGTTACGCTCCATCTCAATCGCCACGTTCTGTTCGAATGCGTTATCTGTTGCGAAATGATCGACCATAACGGAATGGTCTATTACCAAATCCACCGGAGACAACGGATTAATTTTCTGCGGATCTTCACCGAGCTCGGCCACCGCCGCCCTCATTGCAGCCAAATCGACCACCGCCGGTACCCCGGTAAAATCCTGCATCAATACCCGGGCGGGGCGAAACGCAATTTCCCGGTCAGCATGGCCGTGTTTCTGCCAGTCGACCAGCGCCTGAATATCTTGCTCAGTTACGGTGTCCTCATCCGTATTGCGCAGCAGGTTCTCCAGCAGCACTTTTAAACAAAAAGGCAAACGGTCAACCGTACCATGCCGGGTAGCAGCTTTGGTCAAGCTGAAGATCTGATACTCCTGTTCAGCAACTTTCAGCACATCGGCGTAGGGATTACTCTGGCTCATAACATTCCTCGGTTATTGCGTCTTCATCAAGTGTAGTGCATCGGGGCGCAGATGCGAAAAAGCAAGGTAAATCCGTCGGAAATTTCACTTGGCAACTGGCAATAAAAAGGCCGCACTATGGCGGCCTGTTGAGTCACTAATAATTGCTGCCTTAGCAAAACGACACTAACTCAGGGTTACTTTGGCAAACTTACGTTTTCCTACCTGATAGATCGCGGTACTGCCTTTTGTCACTTCAAGCCGGGTATCGTCAATCCGGGTATCGCCATTCAATTTCACTGCACCTTGCTTAATCATTCGCAGCGCCTCTGACGTGCTTGCTACTAAGCCGGCCTCTTTTAGCAGGTTAGCGATGGGCATGGTTTGCCCTTCACCACTGACAACACGCTCAGGAATATCGTCCGGCAAGGCGTTTTTACTAAAGCGCTGAATAAAATCCTGATGGGCGGCTTCAGCTGCAGGTTCATCATGAAACCTTGCAATAATTTCTTTTGCCAGGCTGATTTTAATGTCACGTGGGTTAGCCCCCTGAGCCATTTGCTGCTTTAGCTCTGCAATTTCCGGCAACGGCCGGAAACTGAGTAAGTCGTAATAGCGCCACATCAGCTCGTCTGAAACTGACATAATCTTGCCGAACATTTCTGTGGGCGTATCCGTGATCCCAACATAGTTACCTAGCGACTTAGACATTTTCTGCACGCCGTCTAACCCTTCAAGTAACGGCACCATCATGACAGTCTGTGGCCGCTGGCCCTCATCTTTTTGCAATTCACGGCCCATCAGTAAATTAAAACGCTGATCGGTACCGCCCATTTCAATGTCTGCTTCTAACGCAACCGAATCCCATCCCTGTACCAGAGGATACAGAAACTCATGGATAGCAATAGACTGATTATTCGCGAAGCGCTTTTTAAAATCGTCCCGCTCCAGCATCCGGGCAACGGTTTGGCGTGAGGCCAGTTTAATCATGCCCGCGGCGCCCAGCTCGCCCATCCACTGTGAGTTGAAGGCTACCCGGGTCTTCGCCGGATCCAGTATTTTAAATACCTGCTCTTTATACGTTTCCGCATTGGCCAGCACATCTTCCCGGCTCAGCGGTTTGCGGGTGACGTTTTTGCCACTGGGATCACCGATCATGCCGGTAAAATCGCCAATCAGAAAAATAACCTCATGCCCTAGCTGCTGAAAGGTACGTAATTTATTAATCAGTACAGTATGGCCTAAATGCAAATCAGGTGCGGTAGGATCAAAGCCAGCCTTTACCTTAAGCGGCTTGCCTGTTTTTAACTTGGCAATAAGCTCCTCTTCCAGCAAGATTTCCTCGCAGCCGCGTTTTAATTCAGCTAACGCCTGTGCCCAATCGGCCATTTTAAACTCCTGACTTAGTGCTATTTTGTCTAAACAACCGCCATTCTATAGCATGTTCCAGCCAGGGGAAACGCACAAAACTCTGGTATCTTCGAAAAAAAACGTTTATGCTCGGTTTTTGTGCGTTTCCAACAGATGACGGGGCTTATGCGGCAACTGGTAGCAAAAATTCCTTCTCAACACCGCGCGTTAATTCTTGCAGTGTCGGTATGTTTAGCCATTATTTTGTTACTTCCGTCTGAACAGGCGGCAGCGTCGAAAAGCACGCACAGTAACTCGCTGGAAATTGGCAAACGCTACAGTTTAGCTATTCCTCAGACTCAGCCATTGGTTAGCGAAAATGATACCAACGACACCACAGAGCCTGACTTCATTGACGATCTGGCTGCAGAAGATAATCTGCAGTGGTCCAGCCTGCAGGTTCAGCGCGGTGATGTGCTGTCTAATTTATTCAAAAAAGCCAATGTCAGTCAGCAAACTATGCTGGCAATCCTTGCCCTGGGTGACACCACCAAAACCCTGACCAGACTGTTTCCCGGTGAAACGCTGGAATTTGGCTTAAATGAGCAGGGTGAATTGACCGAATTGCGTTATGCCATTAACAAACTGAAAACGTTGCGGGTGAGCCGTGATCCGCAGGGCCAGTTTATTGCCCAGGAGCTGGAAAAAACGGTAGAGCATCGCCAACAGTTCGCCAGTGCTGAAATTAAATCCAGCTTCTGGAGTGCCGGCATTGAAGCAGGCTTATCTGAAGCGCAGATCATGAATCTGGCCGGAATATTTGGCTGGGACATCGATTTTGGTCTGGATTTACGCGCCGGAGACAGCTTTAGTGTGCTTTATCAGACCAATTACGTTGATGGTGATTTCGTTGGCTATGGCACTATCATTGCCGCTCAATTTCAAAATCAGGGTCAGGTGATTCAGGCGGTACGTCATACCGACGGTAATTATTACAAACCAGATGGCGCCAGCATGCGTCAGGCGTTTCTACGGGCGCCGGTTAGCTTTCAATATGTCAGCTCGAACTTTAATCCACGCCGCTTACATCCGGTACTGGGCAAAGTGCGGGCACATAACGGGGTAGACTATGTCGCACCGGTCGGCACGCCCATTATGGCGGCAGGAGATGGCAAAGTAACCCACTCTGGCTATAACAACTTAAATGGTAATTACGTGTTTATTAAACACGCTAATAATATTGTGACTAAATACCTTCATTTGTCCCGGCGTAATGTCAAAACCGGTGACAGAGTTAAACAAAGTGAAACGATTGGCCGGCTAGGTGCTACCGGGCGGGTTACCGGAGCGCATTTACATTATGAATTTTTGTTAAATGGCGTGCATCGTAATCCCCGTACCGTAAAACTGCCTCAGGCACACCCGCTGCAGGGCGAAGAGCGTGATCTGTTTATTGCCAGTGCAGCTCCGGTACTGGCAGAGCTACAGACCAAAGAACGGGTGTTGTTAGCTAAAACAGCACCTTAAGGCTGCAACACCATGTACTACATCGGGATGATGTCGGGTACCAGCCTCGATGGTATCGATCTGGTGCTTGTCAGTTTCAGCCCGCAGCCGCGCTTGATAAGCAGCCTGCTTTATCCCTTTCCGCCTGAACTCAAATTGCAGCTTCAGCAATTAAGCCAGCCCGGTGACAATGAAATTGAACGGCTTGGCCTGACCGAGCAGCAACTGGCCAACTGTTACGCCAGCGGCGTCAAGGCTCTGCTGGCACAAGCAGGTGTTGCCGCCAGCACAATTGCCGCTATTGGCTGCCACGGCCAGACCATCCGGCACCGGCCCGATGCGTCATTTCCGTTCAGCTATCAGATTGGCGATATGCACAGGCTGGCAATGCTTTGTCACATTCCGGTTATTGCCGATTTTCGTCGTAAAGATATTGCCTACGGCGGCCAGGGTGCGCCGCTGGTACCGGCTTTTCACCGTGCAGTATTTCAACACCCAAACTACCAACGGGCCATTGTCAACATTGGCGGCATAGCTAATGTTAGTGTGTTATCCGCTGATAGGCCGGTAACGGGTTTCGATACCGGCCCGGGTAATGCCTTGCTTGATAACTGGGTTATGCAATGCCGCAAAAAGTCCTATGATAATAATGGGGAGTTTTGTAGCGAAGGTCAGCTGATGCCTGAATTGCTGACGGCGATGCTGGCTGACCCTTATTTTTCAAAGCCGGCTCCGAAAAGTACCGGCCGCGAGTACTTTAATCTGGCATGGTTGCAGCAGTTTGAACCTGAACGCTTTAACCCAGCAGATGTTCAGCGGACTTTGTGTCGTTTAACGGCACAAAGTATCAGTAACAGTTTACAAAATAAGCAGCTGCAGCAGGTTTTTGTGTGTGGTGGAGGGGTGCATAACCGGGTATTAATGGCTGATTTAGCCTTGCTGTTACCAAATTGCACCCTAAGCAGCACCCAAACCCTGGGCGTTAACCCTGACTGGGTAGAAGCACTGGCGTTTGCCTGGCTGGCCTGGGCTTATCAGCATAATGTCACCGGCAACCTGCCTGAGGTTACCGGTGCCAGTAAAGCCTGCGTATTGGGCGTCGCCTATTTTCCCTGAACAATCGGGGAAGATAAGCAATAACGCTGGCTTACTAACCTACCAGCGCCAGTAAAATACCAGCGGCGACGGCAGATCCGATAACCCCTGCCACATTGGGTCCCATCGCATGCATTAGCAGGAAATTATGCGGATTCGCCTGTAGCCCTACTTTATTGACGACCCGTGCCGCCATTGGCACTGCAGAAACCCCGGCCGCTCCGATTAAAGGATTAATAGGTTGTTTAGATAACTTTGCCATTAACTTAGCCATTAACACACCGGTAGCGGTACCGATAGCAAACGCTATCGCGCCTAATATCAGAATGCCCAAAGTTTGCGTGGTCAGAAATTTATCAGCGCTAAGCTTGGAACCTACTGCCAGCCCAAGGAAAATAGTAACGATATTAATCAGTTCATTTTGGGCGGTTTTGCTTAAACGCTCCACGACCCCCGCTTCTCGCATCAGGTTACCCAGACAGAACATACCAATTAGCGGCGCTGCGGTGGGCAATAATAAAATGGTCAGTAGTATCAGCATTAATGGGAAAATAATTTTTTCCCGTTTACCCACCGAACGCAGCTGGGTCATCTGAATTTCCCGCTCTGCTTTACTGGTCAGGGCTTTCATAATAGGCGGCTGAATAATCGGTACTAGTGCCATATAGGAATATGCAGCAACAGCGATAGCCCCAAGTAAGTCAGGTGCCAGCTTCGATGCCAGGAAGATTGCGGTCGGGCCATCGGCACCACCAATAATCGCAATAGCGGAAGCTTCTTTTAAGGTAAAACTTAACCCTGGTACCCAATTCAACGCAATGGCACCAAACAGCGTGGCAAAAATACCAAATTGAGCGGCAGCCCCTAAAAACAGCATTCTTGGATTGGCAATTAAGGCACTGAAATCGGTCATGGCTCCCACGCCCATAAAAATCAACAGCGGGAAGATGCCAGTACCAATCCCGACTTCATAAATCATATACAGCAAGCCACCCGGCTCACCCATGCCGGCCAGTGGAATATTGGTTAAAATAGCTCCAAAGCCAATTGGCAACAGCAGCAAAGGCTCGAATCCGCGGGCAATGGCAAGATACAACAGCAAAAAGCCCACCAGCATCATCACTACCTGGCCAACTGTAAAATGCACGATCCCGGTTGAAGCAATCAGGGTATTAAGCGCGTCCATGTAAATTCCTTAAGCCGGTAGTACTACTCATAACTAATCAGCACGTCGCCAGTACTGACTGAATCACCCGCCGCGATATGAATATTAGCGATGACACCATCGGCAACAGCCCGCACTTCAGTTTCCATTTTCATCGCTTCCATAATGATCACCACGTCGCCCCGCTTGACCGTCGCGCCAACTTTAGTGGTAATTTTCCAGATATTACCGGCAAGCGGTGCATTCAGGGTCGCGCCGCCGGTAACCGAAGCACTGCCTGGAATGTTCTCTGAAACCACAGGCTTAATGCTGTTTAGCTCGCCACTGGGCGCCACTTCAACTTCATAAGCCTTACCGTCTACCCTGACACTGTATGCAGCCGGACCGGAGGTTGCCGTTTTAGGCTTGCCGGACGCCTTACCAGTAGCTTCTTCTTCCTCTTCCGGAGCCGGTTCAAATGCAGCCGGATTATTACGGTTTTTCAAAAATTTCAGACCCACTTGTGGGAATAAGGCATAGGTCAGTACATCGTCGATGGTATCTTTCGCTAAATCAATGGACTCGGCTTTGGCGATATCAAGCAACTCGCTATTGAGCTTATCAAGCTCAGGCTCAAGTAAATCAGCGGGCCGGCAAGTTATCGGTTTGGCACCATCCAGCACTTTCTGTTGCAGTTCCTGATTAACCGGGGCCGGGGTTGCACCATATTCGCCTTTGAGCACACCGGCAGTCTCTTTGGTGATACTTTTATACCGTTCACCCGTTAATATATTCAACACTGCCTGGGTGCCAACAATTTGCGAGGTGGGTGTCACCAGGGGTAAAAAGCCTAAATCTTCCCGCACTCTGGGGATTTCTTTGAGCACCTCATCCAGTTTATCCAGCGCGCCCTGTTCTTTTAACTGGCTTTCCATGTTTGTTAACATGCCGCCGGGTACCTGCGCCAGTAAAATCCTGGCATCGACGCCTTTGAGTGAACCTTCAAAACGGGCATATTTTTTCCGCACATCGCGGAAATACGCTGCAATTTCGGCCAACAATTCCAGGTTAAGACCAGTATCACGTTCAGTACCTTCGGTAATCGCAACCATGGTTTCGGTAGCGCTATGGCCGTAGGTCATGCTCATTGATGAAATAGCGGTATCCAGCATATCAATACCGGCGTCAATCGACTTCTGATAGGTGGCAGTGCTCAGGCCGGTGGTAGCATGGCATTGCATTGCCAGTGGAATATTAGTCGCCTCTTTGATCCGGGTCACTAACTCCTCTGCCACATAGGGCTTCAGCAAGCCGGCCATATCTTTAATAAAGATAGAATCACAGCCCATGTCTTCTAACTGGCGGGCCATATCAACCCACATGTCGATAGTATGCACGGGGCTGACGGTGTAAGAAATAGTGCCCTGGGCATGCGCACCAACACTAATGGCTGCCTGTACGGCGGTTTGCAGATTGCGGATATCGTTCATTGCATCGAAAATACGGAACACATCCACACCATTAGCATGGGCCCGCTCGACAAAAGCTTTCACGACATCATCGGCATAATGGCGATAACCCAGTAAATTCTGGCCGCGCAGCAACATTTGCTGCTTGGTATTGGGCATCGCTTTTTTCAGCTCACGGATCCGATGCCACGGATCTTCACCAAGATAGCGAATACAGGAGTCAAATGTAGCGCCTCCCCAGGATTCCATTGACCAATATCCAACCTGATCAAGTTTGCTGGCAATAGGTAACATATCTTCCAGACGCAGGCGGGTAGCCAGTAAAGACTGATGCGCATCGCGCAACACTAACTCAGTTAATAATAAAGGCTTCGACATGCCAGCTTCCTCTTATTTATGTTGTTGGCGATATTGGTGCACTGCAGCACTGATAGCCGCAACGACCGCAGGTGAAACACCCTGCGTTGCTGACTCGGTTTTGCCACCCTGGTTTGCAACCTTGGCAGGCGAATAACGCCGCAGTAAGCTGCTCATCGCGTTCATTAGCAACACCAGCAGTAGTAAAAAAGTAAACACACTTACCATTCCAATCACCATTAACGTGGCTGATTCGAGTAATAAATCAGTTACCATCTGCGTGTTCTCCTTTTCTGGCCTGTGTTTTCAGGCAGCCAGTGTTTCATGACAATAAAACCAATGCAAACAGCATAGTTTAGCCTTTGCCTGTTTACCGTGTTTCGTAACCGCATTATGGCGCCAAGCACGCCGGCTGAATAATAATCCTGCGTGATGCCAGCCATTTCGGCTGCGAATCAACAAAGACTTGTTAACGTCTAGCCGTCCAGAAAGATACCTTGAAGCCATACGGATTACAAGTATTGCTGCTTGAGATCCAACATCAGGTCATCGACTAATTGTTGCCAGCCCGCGCTTAACGCACTAACCATGGCCGGATAACCGTCCGCGGTTAAAGGCTGCTGATAGCTAAAGCTTCGGGTAGCACGATTATCGCCAGAAAGCAGCGTGTAATAACCACTAATCACGGCAACGCCATTATCCTGCGCATGAAACCGATCAATGATCAGCTGCAGCCGCATATCAGCGGCGTTGCTAACCGGGGTCAGCTGCACCACTGGTAACCTTGCCTGCAATTGTTCAGCCAGTAAACGATACATTTGCTGATCCAGCGCATCAGCCCACAAATGGCGACTGGCAATAACCAGTTCTACGTCTGAGCGCTGCATCACCAGGCCCGCACCATTTAAGTAATTTGCGACCATAACCGGTTGCAGGTGCAGGCTATATTCAGGTTGCAGCCGCTCGGCAGGATTAGCGCGCGGCGATTGCGACGTACTAAGCTGATAATAGCTTACCGGCGGTGGGCTGCTACAGGCAACTAAACCGATCACAATCAGCATCGTCAATAATAATTTCATGGTCTGGCTTTCCTTGGTTCAGGTTCTGGCTTATCACTGGCGTTAAATATTAGCGAGTTACTTTGTTGGTTCAGGGTTTTAATCACCGGCTGCAGTTCCCTTAATACTTGTTCAAGCGCCTGTAAATTAGCATTAACACTGCCATATGCCGCCCCTTCAGGGCTAAAGCCCTGCAAGGTATCCCTTAGCTGTTGCAGGCTAAGCTGAATATCTGCCGGCAGCTGTTGCAGCTGTGGCTGATCTACCAGTGCTTGCATGCTAACCATCAGTTGCTGGGCGTTGTGCATAACCTCATTGGTCGCCGCGAGGGTTTGCTCTCCCTGCGCCAGCATCGATTCAACCGGTAAGTTATTAATTTTATCCAGTGCCATCAACAGTTTTTGTTCCATATTGCTAAAACCACTGCGGGCTGATGGCAGCGCCGGATAGCCCACGGATCGGCTTAATTGCAGCTGGTCGTTAAATAGCTGTTGTCTTGCTTTGTCCTGACGCCAGCTGCCATTCATATCAAGGTCTATATACAAGGCGCCGGTAATTAAATTGCCGGTTTTTAATACGGCATGCAAACCATCATCTATTGCTCGCTGCAATTCAGCATCAAGCTGTGACACATTTAGTTTTTCATACAACCGGGCCGACTCGATCCGAATAAGAACCGGAACGCCTTGTTGCAAAGACACTTCAAACGGTTTATCGATAGCAAAGAAAAAAGGCACCGTCGCCACGGTACCGACCCTCACCCCACGATATTCCACCGGCGCCCCTGCTTTCAAGCCACGTACCGATTCGTCGAAAAACACCAGATATTCAATAAATTGGCTATACAGGCCCTCTTGAATACTTTGTTTATCCGGAAACAATTGAAATTCAGCACCATCGGCTACCTGCTCACCGGCTGGCCAGCCGTCCATTAAGTCAAAACTGACACCACCGGTTAGCAGCGTGGTTGCAGAACCAATATCAACACTTAACCCCTCTGCAGACAAATCAAAAGCCAGGCCACTGCTTAACCAAAATCGGATATTGTCTGTCACCAGCTGATCATAGGGTTCCCGGATATACAGCTGAAACGTAGTACTGCGCTGCGACACATTAAACTCACTCAACTCCACCGTCCCTACTTCATAACCCCGGTACAATACCGGGTCACCTACCGCGAGGCCGGTGGTGTCCGCAGAATTTAAATTAACCCGCACGCCAGGGGCATCGGCCGGCGCAACCGGTGGTGAATTTAATAACGGATGGCTCAGCTGAGTTTCGCCGGTGTCACCCGGTTGCAGTTCAATATATACTCCGGACAACAAGGTATTGAGCCCGGTGACTCCGCCGCGCCCAACCTGAGGCTTTACTACCCAGAATTGTGAACCTGCATTGAGCAGCGGCGACATATTCGGTTTCATCCTGGCCTGGATTAAAACCTGGGTTAAATCTTCGCTTAATTCAACCGACACTACCTGGCCGACATCGACACTCCGATTCTTGATCTGCGTTTTACCCGCCACGATCCCTTCGGCATCTTCAGCAATCAGCAGTAACATTACCCCCTGATGCTGAAAGTGACTAAACAACATCCACAGACCAATTAATACTGCCGCTATCGGCACCACCCAGATAGGGGACCACTGTTTAATAACCCTGACATTAGCCTTAACCTGTGCCGACTCAGTCACTTTATCTTTCCTTCTGCTTGTCTATATTGGACGGCTTTCGCCGCCGGCTGCTGATTATCCCATAACAAGCGGGGATCAAAACTTACCGCTGCCAGCATGGTAGTAATCACTACCGCTGCAAATACCAGCGCGCCAATACCCGGATAAACACTGGCCAGCAAGCCAAAGCGCACCAATGCCGCCATAAACGCTACTACGAGCACATCTACCATCGACCAGCGGCCAACCCAGTCAACCAACCGGTAGATATTACCACTATGTTTTGCGCCAGCATGCCTGGGCTTAGCCGCCAGGTAACACAGCCAGAACATCAGAACTATTTTAATAATTGGAATAACCACACTGGCCAGAAAGATAATAATCGCTACCGGATATTCGCCATCCTGCCACATCATAAAAAAACCGCTAATTATCGTTGAATCCGTAACATCGCCAAATGACACAGTGCGCATTATCGGTAACATATTGGCCGGTATATAAAGCACGCAGGCTGTAATAAGTAAGGCCAGAGTTTTCTGTATACTGGCTGGCAAGCGAGCGGTTACCTTAGTGTGACAACGGCTACAATGGCGTTGGCGCAGCGGCACCACCGCGGTACAACAATGACATAGTTTCAACTGCTGGTCCAAACCCGTGCTGCCCGCAGTGACTTCTGTATCAGGTTGCGGACTGGGTGCGATACTGGCCCACAGCGCATGGCGATCCAGCACCTGAAAAGTCCGCAAATGTAATAAACAAAACAGACAAAAAGCCCAGAAGCTCATCCCCAGCGAAATTTCTGCCGTCGCCACCAGCTTCACAAAGCTAATTAACAAGCCCATCAGAAATATATCAACCATACTCCAGGGTTTGAGCATAAAAAGCACCCTGGCTACCCAGATACGGGCAGGTAAATGATAACGCATACCAAGTTTCAGATAGATAATTGCCAGCATACAAAAGGCTGGAACCGCCTGAATAAATAGCCAGATTAATATGGCCAATACTTGCTGGTACTCGGTAAAAAGCACCGCTGAGGTATCAAAAAAATGAATTTCACTGCGATTACCGGCCAGCGCCATACTGACAAAGGGAAACAAGTTAGCGAGTAACAACATCAACAACGCTGACGCCGCGTACAGCGCCGGGCGCAGAATCGGATTAGGTTGACGGGCATCCAGCTGATGCTGGCACCGCAGACAATGCGCTTGTTCACCCGCTGCCAAAACGGGCAGATACTGCAGTAAATCACAATGTGGACACAAAACCAGCTCGTCCTGCCGCGGATCTGCTACCTGATCCGGACAATGGGTCTGACGTGCTGATAAGGTGGCAGTTGTGTTCACGGGTTACCCTGAGCTGCTGTGTTAAAGGTAATAGTGTGACAAAGTTACCTTATATAATCAGCAGTATATAACACTTTGCAGATAAGCAGAGGCTGAACGAAAAGAAAAAACCCGCTAAGGCGTTAGCCGTAGCGGGTTCTTCGTATATGGTGGACGCAGGAGGATTGCAGGCGGCTATCCTGCCGCCTGCCCTTCGGGCCAGCTGAAGCTGTGCCAATTTGCTCCCGGCAAATTGGTCGAACCTTACGGAGCTTCTCAACCACCTGCGTCAGGCAGCATAATGTGAGTATAAAAAAACCCGCTAAGGCGTTAGCCGTAGCGGGTTGTTCGTATATGGTGGACGCAGGAGGATTCGAACCTCCGACCGCTCGGTTCGTAGCCGAGTACTCTATCCAGCTGAGCTATGCGTCCTTGGGGTATTACACTATCTGATCTGTATTCTTTTATAGATGGTGGACGCAGGAGGATTCGAACCTCCGACCGCTCGGTTCGTAGCCGAGTACTCTATCCAGCTGAGCTATGCGTCCGCTCTATAAAAAAATGGCGGAGAAAGAGGGATTCGAACCCTCGATAGAGTTTCCCCTATACACCCTTAGCAGGGGTGCGCCTTCAGCCACTCGGCCATTTCTCCGCTCTGTGTTGCGGCGTGTATATTAATGTCTCAGGAAAATAAGTCAAACAATTTTTAGGACAGTAAAGTCTGTTTGCCGACCTTTTAAACAATTCGCTCAATATTTACCGGCTATTGATTAAAACAGGCTGTTTTTGGCTACCAGCATCCTGCCGGTATTTTTTTAATTGGTTTCGTTAAAGTCACCACCAGAGGTATCTTTTTCTGCCTGGATCCGCATATAAATTTCTTCACGATGGACAGACACTTCCTTTGGTGCGTTAACTCCAATCCGAACCTGATTTCCTTTCACCCCTAACACGGTCACAGTGACTTCGTCACCGATCATCAGAGTCTCACCAACCCTACGGGTAAGAATTAGCATTCGCTTGCTCCTTTTCCTTGCGTTTACAGTGACCTTTCACCGTTGTTTTCGATAAAACGCCGTATAGTAACTCAGCTGGCCCCTGCTTGAAAAGCCAACTCCTGATATTTATAAAACAGCCCGGACCTGTTCTTAGCAGAGTGTAGCAACTTTGCTACCGGCCCGGGTAATTTCGCGATATAACACAGCTTTAAGACGGCAAAGCGGCGCTTTGCTATTTTTACGCCGCAATCGCCTTGGGCGATCAGCTGTTCAGTTGCTCGCTGATATGTGACTGAGCACTGCTAAGCACAGCGGGTAACGCACTGGCATCAGTCCCGCCGGCCTGGGCCATATCAGGTCTGCCACCGCCTTTGCCGCCAAGTTGCTGTGCCGCCCAGGCAACCAGTTGCCCGGCATGAACCTTAGCGGTCAGCTCGCTACTGACACCCGCTATTAAACTAACTTTAGCATCATTCACGGTAGCCAGCAGAATAACCGCCGGGCTCAGTTTATTTTTCAGCTCATCAAGCATGGTTCTTAAGCTTTTCGGATCAGCCTGCTCAACAGCGCTGATTAACACATTAACGCCTGCTATCTGCTGTACCTGGCTTTCCAGTGACGATCCTGCCTGACTGGCCAGCTTCGCTTTCAGTTGTTCAACATCTTTTTCCAGCGCCCGGCTTTTATCCAGCGCTTGCTGCACTTTATCGGCCAAACTGAACACATCGCCTCTTAACAGCGCAGCAGCCTGTGCCGCCTGCTGCTCCAGCTGTTGAATATACTGCAGCGCCCCGTTACCGCTGACAGCTTCAATCCGGCGGATCCCAGAGGCAATACCGGCCTCGGCCACAATTTTAAACAGCCCGATATCACCGGTCCGGCTGACATGCGTGCCACCGCACAGCTCAATCGAGAAATCGCCCATCGTCAGCACCCGGACTTCTTCATCGTATTTTTCGCCGAACAACGCCATAGCGCCAGCGGCTTTTGCTTGCTCTACCGGCATTAACCGGGTTTGCAGCGCGTTGTTCAGCTGAATTTGCTGGTTCACCAGCAGTTCAATTTGCTGTAGCTCGCCGGCCGTAACCGCTTCAAAGTGACTGAAATCAAAGCGCAACCTATCCGGCCCAACCAGAGAGCCTTTCTGGGTAACATGCTCACCCAATATCTGGCGCAGCGCAGCATGTAATAAATGGGTAGCCGAGTGATTTTGTTTAATCGCCGCCCGGCGCTCACTGTCAATCCTGGCGGCAACTTTATCGCCGACCTGGATATCAGCTTTGGCCTGGCCCTGATGAGCGAACGCTTTGCTCAGCTTGATAGTGTCTGCCACTTCGAACTCGCCCCCCTTGGCCAGTAGCAGCTTACCGCTATCACCCATCTGGCCGCCTGATTCAGCATAAAACGGGGTTTGATCCAGCACCACTAAGCCACTGGCGCCGGCAGGAAGACTGTCAACCGCCTGGCCTTCACTGAAAATTTCCACCACAGTGGCATCGCCAAATTCATGCTCATAGCCGGTAAAGGCCGTTTGCTGATGCGAGCTTAAGCTTGCATTATAATCAGCACCGAAATTAGACGCCTGCTGCGCCCGCTTGCGCTGGGCGGCCATTGCTGCTTCAAAACCCGCCTCATCTATGCTCAAATCGCGCTCGCGCGCCACATCATTGGTTAAATCGACCGGAAAACCATAAGTATCGTATAACTTAAATACGACATCGCCCGGGATCACGGTGCCGGTCAAATTGGCCAGCTCGTCATCCAGAATAGTCAGACCGCGTTCCAGGGTTTTACCAAATTGTTCTTCTTCCAGGCGCAGCGCTTTTTCAATAACTGCCTGTTTTTCGGCAAGTTCAGGATAAGCTTCGCCCATTTGCGCTACCAAAGCGCTGACTAACTTATAGAAAAACGGGCCCGTTGCGCCAAGCTTATTACCGTGACGCACTGCCCGGCGAATAATCCGGCGCAATACATAGCCCCTGCCCTCATTAGCCGGCAACACACCATCAACAATTAAAAATGCACAACTGCGGATATGGTCACTGACGACCCGCAGCGATTTATCGCTTAAATCGGTGGCACCGGTAATCTCTGCGGCGGCTTTGATCAGCGCGGCAAAGGTATCAATTTCATAGTTACTGTGCACGCCCTGCAGAATTGCCGCAATCCGCTCTAAACCCATACCGGTATCAATACTCGGTTTAGCCAGCGGTTGCATTTCGCCGCTGGTCTGGCGGTTAAATTGCATAAAGACGATATTCCAGATCTCGATAAAACGATCACCATCTTCTTCCGGCGAACCCGGTGGCCCACCCCAGATATGTTCACCATGGTCATAAAAAATTTCAGTGCAGGGGCCGCAAGGTCCGGTATCCCCCATTGCCCAGAAATTATCTGAGGCATAAGGCGCACCTTTGTTATCACCAATCCGGACGATTCGCGCAGCCGGCACCCCAATTTCGTTCAGCCAGATATCGTAAGCTTCATCATCAGTGGCATACACCGTAACCAGCAACTTTTCTTTGGGTAGTTTTGCTACTTCGGTTAAAAACTGCCAGGCATAACCAATAGCTTCGCGCTTAAAATAATCCCCGAAGCTGAAGTTACCCAGCATTTCAAAGAAAGTATGATGGCGCGCGGTATAACCGACATTTTCCAAATCATTATGTTTACCGCCAGCCCGCACACAGCGCTGGGCAGACACTGCCCGGCTGTAACTGCGCTTGTCCTGGCCTAAAAACACATCTTTAAATTGCACCATTCCGGCGTTCGTGAACAATAAGGTCGCGTCATTGCCCGGGATCAGCGAACTGCTGGCAACTACCTGATGTTGTTTGCTGGCAAAATAATCGAAAAAAGCCTGCCTGATCTTGGCCGAAGTCATCGTCATGAAACTATCCTGTCCGGTTAGGTTGGTTTGTTAATTCAGTAAATACTGCCTTTATTTGCTCGCCACTAAAACCCCGACGTTGCAAAAAGGCCATCCGTTTCGTTTTTTCTTTATAATCACTTATCGGGCTGTCGCCATATTTTTTCTGATATGCAGCGCTAGCCAGGGCCCACCAGTCAATTGCCAGCGATTGCAGACAATCATTTAGCTGCTGCGCACTGATTTTTTGCGCCCGGCATTCCTGCAACAGGTAATTATAACCATACCCCTGCCGTGCCCTGTTTCGTACCAGCATACTTAAATACCGGCTTTCATCAAGGTACTGTTGTGCTTTGCACCAGTCTATAATGGCGGTTAACTGCTCTGGTAACGCCCCTTTCTGGCGCAATTTCTGACTCAACTGAGCTTCACTGTAGTCCCGCCGGCTAAGCCAGTTTAATGCGTTTTTCTTCAGCTCAGCGAGTTCAGCCATGGCTACACCTCTAATACGCCGTCATCAGGCAATTTTACCTGCAACGCAAATACATCGTTGAAAGATAAAAAGAAGGCAATGTTCAATAGCGGTAACACCACAATTAAGCCAATAAAAAACGTTGGCAAGGTTAGCAGTACCAGCGCCATGCTCAGCAACCCGAAAATAAGCAACGCCGAGACATTACGCCAACAGGCAATAAAGCTGGTTTGCACCACGGCCAGAATACGTTGTTCTTTTAAAAAGTAAGCGATGGCTACCGCATAAGCAAATAGCATAAACACCAGTGAAAACAACGCCACTAATAACAGCAATTGCCAGCTAATGCTGATATCAGCTGTGCTCTGGTTCTCGATGGCAGCAGACATCGGTAGCAGCAGTTTTTGTTGAAAACTGATTAAAGGTGTTAGCAACAATACTTTAAGGGCGCCTATCGCTAACAGAATTAAGCGGCATTGGGGCTCAGCTAACGGCTTAAAAACCCAGTCAACTGTCACGTTTTGCTGGTGCTGGATGCCAACAATGGCTTTATAGAATCCGGCCGTTAAAAACGGATTCAGAAATACCCAAACGATCGCCGACAGCTGATTCAGTTGCAATAAGAAACCCAGGCAGGCGGTCAGTAAAAACATTGCCATAAACACTATTGGCGCTTTTTTAAACAGCTGCCAGGCACCAGCTAACCATCGCAGCGATGAAGTGGTGCTGACCCTTCTGATAATCAGTTTCAGTTGAAACGGTTTTTCCACATCTACCTCTTGCCTGCACCTAAAACTCATGCTTCCATTAAAGCCCGCTATCATACTGCAAAACCGCTTAAAATAAGAGAGCTGCGATTAATTTCAGCATCTGCGGCAGAAATATTGCAAATGCCAGGCAACCGGGCTTGCTTTGCTGCGACCGGACCGCATAATAGCAACTTCATTCTATTGAGGCGTTACTATGGAAAAGTTTGTTGAAAACCTTATTTATTCTGCCCGCTGGATTATGGCACCAATTTATCTGGGGCTAAGTCTGGCACTAATGGCGCTGGCAATTAAGTTTTTTCAGGAAATTATTCATATCATCCCTATTATTTTCAGCATGAAAGAGGTCGAGCTGATTTTGGTAGTGCTGTCGTTAATTGATATTGCACTGGTTGGCGGCCTGTTGGTTATGGTGATGTTTTCCGGGTATGAAAACTTCGTATCAAGGCTGGATTTAGAAGGCAATGACGATAAGTTAAGCTGGTTAGGTAAACTTGACGCGGGTTCGCTGAAAAATAAAGTGGCTGCCTCGATTGTGGCCATTTCGTCTATTCACTTACTAAAAGTGTTTATGAATACTGAAGTCATCGAAAATGACAAAATACAATGGTATTTACTTATTCACATTACTTTTGTGTTGTCTGCTTTTGCCATGGGTTATCTGGACAAATTATTGCGGGATGACAAAACCAAAACACTCTAGCTATCAGTGCATAATAAGCGGTGTTGCAGACTTTGGTTTTCCTCACCAAAATATTTGCGCTGCAATCGTTGATACCAGCTATCCAGCATCACACTGAGCAGGGCCCGGTCAAAAGCACGTTGCAGCTTAGCATCCCGGAATGCCGCCCGATAAGCCGTGTTATTAAATAATGGATGCATAGCCATGTCTTCGGCATTATCGTGCTGCAAGCGGTAATAATTGAAAATATTTCGATCCATAACCACCACCTGCACCCGTTGCGACAATAGCATGGTCAGTTGCGCTTGCTGATCGACCGTCTCACGGTAGTCGTCTGAGATTCTGGCCATATCGGTATAATCCGGCCCCAGGACCAGGCGAGCATTCTGAAAAGCAAGTACCGAGTAACGGGCCAAATCACTGCTTTGGTTAATTGCCAATTGATTTTTTGCCAGACTGATCGCAATGTTCTGATAACGAATGTAAGGGTTCGAGTAAAACAAGTCTGCTTCACCATTGGTAACAGGTTGTAAACTGGCAATATCGCCCTCGCCCTGCAACAGCAATGGTTTAATCCTGGCATTAGGAACAAATAAAAATACCGGCTCGTAGCCCATTCTGCTGACCACCTCGGCCAGCAGGTCTACCTCGTAACCAGAAATATTCGCCGTATTAATGTATGGAGGCTTTTGCTGGCCTACCAGCACCGTAAGGGGCGCGGCTGCCAGTACACCTTGCGCAGCCACGAGCAACAAGACCAGGATCCAATTCAGTCGCACAGGCGCACCCCTTACCTAATGTTTTAATGAGCATAACGTCTTTTCTGTAAACTGAAAGAACTTATTTGATCAGCTTGATCATGCCAGAATACTTGGCTCGGCAGAATTCTCCGGTTAAGATAGCCTGCTTGTCAGTACGACAGCAGCGGCTAAGAAATGGAGTTCACAGTGCCCGACTTTAGGTGGTTTCCTGACCAGAGCTACAGCTTACTGGTCCGGATTACGTTGCTCATAATCGTTGTGCTGGCGCCAATACCGGCACCGGCTAATACATTTGAGCATGGTATGCCGATGCTGCATAACCTGAAACCAAAAGATTATCATGCCGGCACCCAAAATTGGGCGTTACTGCAAGATCAACGTGGGGTAATGTATGTCGGCAACAATGTCGGCGTGCTCGAGTATGATGGCCAGAACTGGCGGATCATGCAAACCGGCAACAAATCGGTTGCCCGCTCGCTTGCTTTGTCTGCCGATGGCCGGATTTATGTTGGCGCGAAGGGCGATATCGGTTATATCGATCACAGTGAAGGACAATCCCGCTATCATTCTTTACTACATTTGGTGCCAGCCAGCTTTCGCGATTTCCGGGATGTCAGACAAACTTTTGTCAGCAACGACAGCGTTTATTTTGCCAGTCGCGATTACGTTTTCCGGCTACGCCATGAAAAAATAGAAGTATGGCGCAGCAACAGCAGTTTTTTAAAAGCATTCTGGGTTAATCAACGACTTTACATCAGGGAACAAGGCACGGGGTTGCTGGTGTTGACGCAGGGACATTTTCAGTTGGTTCCCGGCGGCGAGCATTTCGCCGATGAAAGTATTTTTGTGCTCGAATCTTTCTCAGATAACACCTTACTGGCTGGTAGTCGGGAAACGGGTTTGTATTTAATTGACGACAACGGAGTACACCGGTTTCCAACCCCTTACGATCAGCAGTTAAAGCAGGCAGTACTATATTCAGGCCTGACTCTGCAAAATGGCGATATTGCCCTGGGCACGGTAAAAAACGGGGTTTACCTGCTGAACCGGCAAGGCAAACTGGTTGGTCACTACAATCGCAATTCTGGTTTGCTTGATCAGAATGTCAGAGCCTTATATCAGGATCATCAGGGCGGACTCTGGCTGGGGTTAGATCATGGTTTATCAAGGATTGCACTACATTCGGCGATCACCGCACATCATGGCGCCAGCGGCCTGGCGGGCAATGTGCTGGCGCTGACCCGTTATCAGCAGCAACTTTACGCCGGTACCAGCCTGGGCTTATTCCGCCTACAGGCACAACAAGATGGCAGCGGCCAATTTGTTCAGCTCGCGCCGCTACAAAAGCAAACCTGGGGCTTTGCTGAATTTCAACAGCGCCTGCTAATTGCCAACAATGACGGCGTTTTTCAGCTGGCAGATGAACAATTGACGCTTATCAGGCCCTCGGTTCAGGCCAGCAAAGTTTTACAGGTATCAACGCGCGATCCCCACCGGGTTTATGTCGGCCTGCAAGATGGCCTGGCAACAATGCGTTTTGTTAACGGTAAATGGCAGGATGAAGGTCGGGTGCCAGGGGTCGAGGGTAACTTAAACAGCATCGTCGAAATGGAAAACGGTCAGCTCTGGCTGGGCACCCTGGCCCATGGTGTTTATCGCTTACACTTACCAGCATCCTGGCAAGGTGGTGCGTCACTGCCGCTGGCAATAACGCGTTTTACTAAAGATCATGGTTTGCCCAGCCTGAACAGAAATTCTGTTCATCTTTTTGATCACCAGCTTTTTATCGCCTCAGTCAGTGGCATTCTAAGTTACACGCCAGGGTTACAACAGTTCGAACTGGCTAAGCCTTTTAGCGCCTTATTCAGTCAGGAGCAGCCATGGGTCCGTCACCCCATTGCTGACACTCAGGGCAGGATCTGGATGTTGTTATGGGATAATATTAGTGGCACCCGTTCAGCGGGGGTCGCTATTCCTGACGGCAACGGCAGCTATCAATGGCATGACAATGCATTACAACCACTATCTGATATTCCGCTGGATACCATGCTGGTTGAATGGCCGCTGATCTGGTTTGGCGGTGCTGAGGGGGTTTTCCGGTTTGCCGATGATCAGTATCAGCAACATCAGCCTAAACCTCCGCTACTACGAAAAGTTTTGGTCGATCAGCATCAGCTTATTTACAATGGCGGAAAATTGCCCGAATTGATCGCGTTAAACAGCGACCAACGGAATTTACGTTTTCAGTTCAGCAGCCCCAATTACAATCCACTGCAGCCCGATCAATTGCAGGTGCGACTGGTTGGCCATGACGACCAGTGGTCCAGCTGGCGCCAGGAGCATTATCGTGAATACACCAACCTGAAAAGTGGCTACTATCAGTTTCAGCTCAGAGCCAGAAACGTGTCAGGCCAGATTAGCACTGCCGATAGTATGCATTTTCAGATAGCCAGCCCCTGGTACTGGCACTGGGGTATGTTACTCGTTTATCTGCTGTTGATTGTAAGCTTATTGTATTTGCTACACAGATGGCGAATGCACAGCGCCATTGTAGAACAACAGAGGCTTAGCCAGCAGGTGGCGTTGCGCACAGAACACCTGGAGCAAACCATGCAGCAGTTACAACACGCACGGGAGACGGCTGAAAGCGCCACCATGGCCAAAACCCAGTTCCTGGCGAATATGAGCCATGAACTGCGCACCCCGCTTAATGCTGTACTGGGTTTTGCTGAACTGGCAGAAGCAACCGCAGCAGTAGAGCACAAACAGCAATATCTGGTTAGAATTCGTGCCGCCGGAAAAATTTTGCTCAGTATTATCAATGATATTCTGGATTTCTCGAAAATTGAGGCGGGTAAACTGGTCCTGGAGCAAACCGAATTTTCATTGCGTGCTACCCTCGGCCAGGTTGAAGACCTGTTCAGTAATCAGATCGCGGCCAAAGGCCTCAGATATCAGCGCCTGCTGGCTGACGATATTGCAGACTGGCGCAGCGGCGATCCACTGCGGTTAAGTCAGGTACTGATGAATTTACTAAGTAACGCCATCAAATTCACTGAAAAAGGTGACATTAAACTGCAAATCAGCGCCCAAAGCGCTGAGCAGCTGCTTTTTTCCATAAGCGACACCGGCATTGGTATCGATGGCGCTACTCAGGCTCAGTTATTTCAGCCTTTTCAGCAAGCCGATAATTCTGTCAGCCGCAAATATGGCGGTACCGGCCTGGGCCTGACAATCTGCCAGCGCCTGGTAAGCCTGATGGGATCAGAATTGCAGTTAACCAGCCAGCCCGGCGTTGGCAGCACGTTCAGCTTCAGCCTGCTGCTGCCGGTGGCCAAACGCCAGCAGCTGGCTGGCTCAGCAGCGTCGCCAGAGCCCGAATTCAGCCCTGGCCTTCAAAATAAGCAACAATCAGAGCCGCAACCTGAACCGCAACCGCGACAGATCCTGGTGGTCGATGACAATTATTTTAATCAGAATCTGCTGAAGCTAATGCTGGAAAAACTCGGCTATCTGGCGCATGTGCAAAGCAGTGGCCAGCAGGCACTGGACTGGCTGGAGCAGCATCGTCCGGCTGTTATTTTACTGGACATTGAAATGCCCGGCCTCAACGGCTTCGCTACGCTTAAAGCAATCCGGCAACAAGCAGCGCTGAACAAGGTACCAGTAATCGCCCTGACTGCCCATAATTCGGCAGAACTGCTCAGTCAGATCGAGCAAAGTGGCTTTAATACTACCCTGATCAAACCGATAGAATTGGCAGCGCTGGCCGCTACCCTGCAGCAGCTATTGCCGTAAAGCGAAGCCGGCGTCACCACTGCCGGCAAGCCGCTACTGCCAACAGTGCAGTGCCGCTCAGCGAATATTGGGTGCCAGCCAGCTTTCTGCTTCAGTGCGACTCCAGCCCTTTTTGGCGGCATATTCGTTTAGCTGATCTTCAGCAATTTTACTGACCGCAAAGTACTTGCTGTCCGGGTGGCCAAAATACCAGCCGCTTACCGCGGCACCCGGCCACATGGCGTAGCTTTCGGTAAGGGTAATACCGGTTTGCGCTTCAACGTCCAGCAGCTGCCATAACGTGCCTTTTTCGGTATGCTCCGGGCAGGCCGGATAGCCCGGTGCGGGCCTTATTCCCTGATACAGCTCACGGATTAACTGCTCATTGTTTAAATCTTCAGTGGCGGCATAACCCCAGTACTCCCGTCGCACTTTTAAATGCAGGTATTCGGCCAGGGCTTCCGCTAAGCGGTCAGCCAGTGCTTTGACCATAATGCTGTTGTAATCGTCATGCTCTGCGGCAAATTTGGCGGCAAATTCATCAGCGCCAAAACCGGTGCTAACAGCAAAAGCGCCAATATAATCGTTAACGCCACTATCAACCGGGGCAATAAAATCAGCCAGGCTGCAATTAGGCGCATTGTTTCTAAGCTGTAATTGCTGGCGAAGATTATATAAACGGGCTTTTTCGACCTGTCGCGATTCGTCGGTGTACACCACAATATCGTCACCGTCACTGTTGGCCGGAAATAAACCAAATACCGCTTTGCCTTTAACATGGCCATCGTTAATCATGGTATCGAGGATGGCGTTAGCATCTTTAAATACTCGGCGGGCCTCCATGCCCACTTCGGCATGGTTTAAAATGGCTGGGTATTTGCCCGATAACTGCCAGGTTAAAAAGAACGGCGTCCAGTCGATATAGTCACGCAGCAGGTTTAAGTCCACATCCTGCCATAAATGCACCCCGGGCTGCTTCGGTGCCGGTGCCACCTTGCTTAAATCAAGCGGAAATTTATTGGCTGTTGCTGCAGCCAGACTTAATAGCTTCTCGCCGGGTCGGGCGCGGGCGTGCTGCTCACGCGCCACCACATATTCGTTTTTTATCCGAGCCAGGTAATCGGCTTTGCTGTCCGGGGTAATTAATGACTGCACCACTGACACGCTGCGCGAGGCATTAGGCACATACACCACGCCGTTGGCGTAATTGGGCTCTATTTTTACCGCAGTATGCGCTTTTGAGGTGGTGGCACCGCCAATTAACAATGGCTGGGTAAAGCCCAAACGGGTCATCTCTTTGGCGACATGAACCATTTCATCCAGCGATGGGGTGATAAGGCCTGATAAACCAATTACATCAACCTCACGCTCTTTCGCTACCCTGAGCAGTTCAGCGCACGGCACCATCACGCCTAAGTCAATCACTTCAAAGTTATTACACTGCAGCACCACCCCGACAATATTTTTGCCAATATCGTGCACATCGCCTTTTACTGTCGCCAGCAGCACCTTGCCCTGGGCGCGACCGCCTTCTTTTTCCTGCTCAATAAAGGGCTGTAAATAGGCGACCGCTTTTTTCATTACCCGGGCCGATTTTACCACCTGCGGCAGGAACATTTTGCCTTCGCCAAATAAGTCGCCGACCACATTCATACCGTCCATTAACGGCCCTTCAATCACGTGCAGCGGTTTTGCTGCCTGATGCCGTGCTTCTTCGGTGTCCGATTCGATAAAGTCGGTAATGCCTTTTACTAAGGCATGTTCCAGCCGTTTATTGACCGGCAGGCTGCGCCAGGCATCATCCATCTTCTCCGCAACGCTGCCATCACCTTTAAACTGGGCAGCAATTTCCAGCAGCCGTTCGGTGGCATCGTCCCGCCGGTTGAGAATAACATCCTCTACCCGCTCCTTTAACAGCGGCGGAATATCGTCATAGACGGTAAGCTGGCCGGCATTAACAATACCCATATCCATGCCAGCTGCGATGGCATGGTATAAAAAGACGGAGTGAATAGCCTCGCGCACGGCGTCATTGCCGCGAAACGAGAATGACACGTTAGAGACACCGCCGGAAATTTTCGCATGCGGGCATAGGCGTTTTATCTCGCGGGTGGCTTCAATAAAATCGACCGCGTAGTTATTGTGCTCTTCTATGCCGGTGGCGACCGCAAAGATATTCGGGTCAAAAATAATGTCTTGTGGCGGAAAACCTATCTGCTCAGTCAGAATTTTATAAGCACGCTGACATATTTCGACTTTACGGGTTTTGGTATCGGCCTGGCCCTGCTCATCAAAGGCCATTACCACTACCGCAGCGCCATAACGGCGCAGTAACCGTGCCTGCTGTAAAAACGGGCTTTCGCCTTCTTTTAGCGAAATAGAGTTAACCACTGCCTTGCCCTGAATGCATTTCAGCGCCGCTTCAATCACTTCCCATTTTGATGAGTCGACCATAATCGGCACCCGGGAAATATCCGGTTCAGAGGCCAGCAAGGTTAAATAGCGCACCATGGCCGCTTTGCTGTCGAGCATGGCCTCATCCATGTTGATATCAATAATCTGCGCGCCGTTCTCCACCTGCTGGCGGGCGACATCAAGCGCCGCCTCATAGTCGCCGTTTAAAATCAGCTTTTTAAACCTGGCCGAGCCGGTGACATTGGTCCGCTCGCCTACGTTAATAAATCGGGCCTGTTGCTGCATTACCACTCCAGAGAAAAGGCTTCAAGGCCGGCTAAATGAAAACTGTGGCCCGGCGCCTTCGGCTGGCGGGCCGGCGCCTGTTTTACCGCATCATAAATCGCTTTAATATGCTCGGGCGTAGTGCCACAGCAGCCGCCGACAATATTTAAAAAACCCTGCGCGGCCCAATCGGCAATTTCTGCTGCCATCTCTTCAGCGCCTAAATCATATTCGCCAAACTCATTGGGCAGGCCGGCATTGGGGTGCACCGAGACATAAGCTTCAGATATACCCGACAAGGTTTCGACATAAGGGCGCAATAAATCCGGCCCAAGCGCACAGTTAAGGCCAAAACACACCGGCTCAATATGGGCCAGGCTATGATAAAACGCCTCGGTTGTCTGGCCCGATAAGGTCCGGCCGGACGCATCGGTGATGGTACCGGAGATCATTACCGGCAGTTTAAAGCCCACTTCATCAAACACCTGCAGCACGGCAAAAGCAGCCGCCTTGGCGTTTAAGGTATCAAAAATGGTTTCCAGCATAATAATGTCGGCGCCACCTTCGATAAGCGCATGGGTTGATTCAGTGTAAGCATTTACTAACTCATCAAAGCTGACATTGCGAAAGCCCGGGTCATTTACATCGGGCGATATCGAGGCAGTGCGGTTAGTGGGGCCCAGCACCCCGGCCACAAAGCGCGGCTTGTGCGGTTCAAGCGCGGTTATCTCGTCGCAAACTTTGCGGGCCAGCGCCGCCGCTTCACGGTTAATCCGCGCTGACAAGCCTTCCATCTGGTAATCTGCCATCGCTATGCTGGTGGCATTAAAACTGTTGGTTTCTACAATATCAGCGCCGGCCAGCAGATACTGGCGGTGAATATCGGCAATTAAGTCCGGCTGGGTCAGCACCAGTAAATCGTTGTTGCCTTTAACATCACTCGGCCAGTTGGCAAATTCGCTGCCGCGATAATCGGCTTCTTCCAGCCGGTGCTGCTGGATCATCGTGCCCATAGCGCCATCAAGAATAAAAATGCGCTCAGCGAGCAACTTACGAAAATGGTCCGGGGTCAGTCTTGCGTTCATAACATGCTCTTTATAATGCTATCGGGCGTAGGCCCGGTATAGTTTATACGCTGTGGCCAATCTGATTTAATTCAAACGGCGTGGCCTGATACACATAATAGTTCAGCCAGTTGCTGAACAGTAAAAAGGCATGGCTTTGCCACAATTTTTGCGGTCCCTGCAACGGGTCGTTATTGCGGTAATAGTTCTCCGGCAGCTTAGGCGCGGCGCCAGCGGCCAGGTCACGCTGATACTCTTCATCCAGCGTGGTTAAATCGTATTCCGGGTGGCCGGTAACAAACACCCGGCTACCACTGCTGTTCTGCAACAAATAAGCGCCGGTAACATCGGCCTGCGCCAGAATATGTAAATCGTCATGCTGCTGGTAACGCTGTTCTGGCACCTGGGCATAACGTGAATGCGGTACTAAAAACTGATCATCAAAGCCGCGCACCAACGGGCACAGTGGCTGGGTAACCTGCTGCCAGTAAACACCGGATAATTTTTCGCCGCGAATTTCCCGTTGCAAACCATAGTATTGATACAACGCGGCATGGGCGGCCCAGCATAAAAATAAGGTCGAGGTTACATTGTTATCGGCCCAGCGCAGAATATCGCCAAACTGATTCCAGTAGGTAACATCTTCGTAATCCACCAGTCCCAGCGGCGCGCCGGTAATAATTAAACCATCGTACTTTTGCTGCTGTACTTCTGAGAAATAACGGTAAAAGCAGTTTAAATGGCTCGGTGGGGTGTTCTTGCTGACATGATCATCAATCCGCAATAAATCGACATCCACCTGCAACGGGCTATTGGCCAGCAAGCGCAGCAGCTGTACCTCAGTGGCAATTTTATTCGGCATCAGGTTTAAAATGGCAATTTTCATTGGCCGGATATCCTGCGACTGCGCCCGGCTCTCGGTCATGACAAACACATTTTCGGCCGACAGCGCTTCTACCGCCGGCAACTGATCGATTACTTTAATAGGCATAGCCACACCCGGTTAACTGACATAGCGGCTATGTTGCGTAAAACCACTGGCAATGTCAACTTCTATACGTTTAGATGGCTAAATAATGCGATTGGTTGTGTTGTTGCTAAGCATGCTTCTGGGCGTTATCCGCAATTACTCAAAATACCTTTTTTATATCGCGATAAAAGTTCTCATGAGAACCAAGCGCAATCAGCTCTAATGTGACGGTGCCATCTTCATAGCTATAACCGAGAAGCGTAAGTTGCTTTACCATATTAAACTTGTGAACCCGTAAAAATGACAAATCACCTTTCTTTTGCTCACCCAGTAGCGGATTATCAATTAGTTCTTTGACGGCTTTGTCTAAATCCTTCTTTTGATTCTGGTGCAGTTTTTTCACCGCCTTTTTAAAACTCGTTGTCTGTAAAACACTGGTTATTGTCACCGGCAATGTAAAACT
>DIBV01000011.1 GCA_002415085.1 Arsukibacterium sp. UBA5043
TACTTTTTATGGGTAAGAACAATGGCTACACGAACATCGGAGTTAACATGACCGTCGATTTGTCTGATTTATTACCCCCAATTAAAAAGACTGAGTTTCAGAGAAAGTTGCGCAGCTTGTTAGATCAGGACGTTGAGGGCTTTAGTTGGGAAGAGAAACTTGCCTTAATTAACTCAGAAGCATTGAAATTGGATATTGAACGCAATGCTGAACCTGAAAATAAAGGTAAACCATGGTCTGATCATGAGTTACGGCTTGTACTAAATATGGCTCCAATCCGTGATAGCGTGATGCTTCTATCGAAAGCTTTAAAAAGAGGGCACGGAAGCATTGAACAAATTTATCGCTGGGCTGGGCAAAGCCCAGACAGAATTGAGTCTGAACGATCAGATCATGCGTTTGTGCAGCAAATAGTAAAAATCAGGAAAGAGCTTGGCTGGAAATCAGTTGGCGGGAACAAATAGCCATTTAAAAGCCAATTTATTCGCGAGGCGCAAAATTGCTCGCTATAGAGGTAAAAAATGAATAATCCAGACATAATAATGCTCCCTTGTGACATTTGCAGCCAACAGTTTCAGTTCGGACGTCATGTTTATGATGGTAAGTTTATCCCCACCTATAAATTAACTGTTTGCAGTACATGTTTTAACGGTAATCATGACGGTTGGGCACCACACTACGAACAAAAAATACTTAGTCACCTTGAAAGAAGTGGAATTAAAGTTCCTGATAGAAATGAAAATGGTTGGCTACCCCGAGAGTAGCCATTTAACAAATTGCTTAATTTCGTTCCAGCCACAAAAAAGCGTGGCCTCCACTTGACTGCCTACGCTGCGGCAGCCAATTAGCAAAACGATATATGCCGTTGATGGATAATACTAATTGAGAGAGTTTATGGATTTAACAACTTGGAATGACCTTGCTCCTTTACTAGCAGTATTGTCACCCATCGTAGTGATATTATTGTCTGGTCTTTGGTTCAATAAATCGTTAGAGAAACTAAAAAGTCGATTACAAACAAGTCAGGCGATAGTTCAAAAGCGTTCTGAAATTTATACTGAAATACAAGATTCTCTCAACGACATTTACTGTTATATCAAGCGTGTAGGCAAATGGAAAACTATTACTCCAGAAGAAGTAATAGAACGAAAAAGGCTTGTAGATCAAAAGATGCATGCTACGAGACCTTTTTGGTCAAAGGGAATGCGAGATGCCTATAAAGATTTTATGGATGTATGTTTTGTGACAAACCGTGGTCATAAAATAAACGCAGGTATTGTTGCTGAAGTAGTAAAATATCAAGAGTTGGATTCGTGGAAAGATGAATTCATAGATTACTATGATGGTAGTTTCGATGAATCGAAACTTGATCAAGTAAATAATAAGCTAATGGCTGCTTTGTCAAAGGATTTCGGTGTTGAGTAGTAAAGCCATTATGACTGAATTTAAAGTAATACTGGGTGATATAACGGGCGCTAATGTTGATGTAATAGTGAACGCTGCTAAGCCTTCCTTAACAGGGGGGAGTGGTGTTGATGGCGCTATTCACAAAGCTGCCGGACCTGATGTATTGCAAGAGTGTATAGCGTTAAAACCACATGGTGGTATTCGCTGTCCTGTAGGAGAGGCCAGAATCACTGGTCCTGGTCAGCTTCAGTGCAAGTTTATAATTCATACTGTTGGTCCTATTTACAAAGATTGCAGAGAACCAGAAGCATTTCTTAAGCAGTCGTATATAAACAGCATAGAGCTAGCTTTAAAACACAAGTGTAAATCTATTGCGTTTCCTGCTATTTCATGTGGGAAGTATGGCTATCCTCATGACGAAGCAATAGATATAGCTTTTTCATCATTAAATCCATATTTAGGTCGTGGTATTCAAGTTTACTTTTATGTATTTGATAGAGACTTATACCTAAAATATTTAAATAAATTAAGCTCAATCGAATAAAGCATATAACAAGCGCAGTAATTTCGCGTAATTAATTACAGATGAAGTCGTATTCATCAAGATGGTCAGCAAAGAGGCGGTAAACAAGTATTTCTTTAAAGGTTTATTGAGCAAATATCGGTAACTAAATCATAAGGCACCACATGCAATTTTAAGCTGGCATGGTACTCAAAACACGGTAACGGGACCGAGAGCATGTGATGCCGTGGATAGATCAAATACAGCTCACCTTTGCCTTGTAGATACTTCTCGCCATAAGCAAAAAGTTGGTACATGTCGGCTTGGCTTAAATTATATTTCTGTTTTGTATTGTCCTGATTTTGATCAAGCAACTTCCACTTTGTATCCATCACAGTTACAACGCGGGCTTGGTCATACACAACAATGTCTGGCTTCAACTTAAACCATTTTTCATCTCTATGTGTGACCAGGCTCAGATTGGCTACCTGCGATCTCAAACGAAATCCCGCAGGCAATTTACGAGCAAGCTGCTTCGCGACATATCGCTCGAACAGCTGCTCCATCGGAAACAGAAAGGATAAGCCTTTATAATTGCCCACCATCGCGATTGGTGATTGATAACTAAGAATAAGCTCACACCAGGGTTTTAAAGGACGATAATGGGCAATACTTCGATCATCCTTCCAAGCTCTAAAATCTAGCGCAAAGTTGCTCGATTCTTTGATGTCATGGAACACAAATAACAGTTCTCTGGCTAGCCGCTGATTCGCATTTGAGCTGGACCATTTGAGCACTTGCTTAAGCGCAGAGTGCAATAATCTATTTTCAGCTCTATCGGGGCTATAAACGTCATGCGAAACATGGAAGTAATGTTGCCGACCAGGCCGCTGCCTTATTTGCTTAGACACATGTAACTGGCCCTTAAGGAAAGGTGATTCACGCTCAACCCGTTGATACTCATTTCTAATGCCTTGCCTAACTAACTTAGCGACAGCATGCAAAAAGTGACTAATCAATAACTCGTACAGCGGCTGTTGTAACAATTGCAGATGCGACTGTTGAAACTCTTGCAACTTCAAGCCTTCAACACTGGCTAACATTTTCAGCAGTACTTTACGCCCACTCACTGTGTCACTACTATCAGTAGATGTTTTAGGTAAAACTTCAATACGAGTAAAACACGGCGTTTCAAGCACCCCAACATAGTTCAACACTTGCAAAGCAAGTGCTCTTCCATGGCGTTTTACTTTCACCAAGTCCAGCTGGCTGTCGCCATTGCCGATACCGTTTACCATCAACCAGTCAAAAGCACTTTTGGGAATTGAATGGCAATCAATATTGCTAAAGTCACCGCCATTAATTAAAAGGCCAAACTCCCGCACAGTGACATTATTAACTTTCGACTGAATCATAAATGCCAATGTATGCTTCTGGTGTCATTAACGCTGCAATATTACGCTGAAAAGGCCGAAAACCATTTGCCTGCCAGTCATTGCCCATCAGTTTTAACACTGTGGCATCTGAGTACTTTTCGTTGACGAACCTTAACGTAGCATCAGTCTTCAGATGATCGCCTAACACTTGTCCTACCCGCTCCCAATCCTCAAAAAAATACTCTTCCAGCAAAGGTAAAATTTCCAGTTCAAAAATTCGCGCCAAGCGCTCTATCTTTGGATCGTTCCTTAAAGGCATGAAAAAGCTGTGACCAATAGTGTGTTCACGGTCATACAGTAATTCAATACGCTGGTTAATAGTGTGCAGCATGTTGGTGATATCTATTCCTTCAACATCGATACCTGCCAGCAACTCAGGTTGTGGCATTATTTCTTTAAATTCAAACCGGCGACGAAGAGCAATATCGACCTGGGCCAAGGATTTGTCTGCGGTATTCATGGTGCCAACAATATAAAGGTTCGATGGCACCGTGAAAGGCTCCTTTGAATAGGGCAACTTAACCGACAGGGATTCTTTAGCACCAGCCCGCTTTGTAGGTTCGATTAAGGTAATTAACTCACCAAAGATGTTTGAAATATTACCGCGATTAATTTCATCGATTATCAGTACATAGGGTTCAGGGTTGGCTATTGGCTCTCTTTTCACTACATCATCAGAATAGGCTTTTAAACCAAAATGTTTTTTCAGATAAAGCAGAAACCCTTCAACATAAGACGTGTTATAAATTTCCTGTTTTGAACCGGTAAGATATAGCTTCTTTACGTTGGCAATTGACGCCACATATTTTGGGTCAGTGCTTTCTGTTGCGTGAGGGAATACCCTAAACGTTAAACCACCAGAGTATTCAATTTCAAATTTCTTTCCCCTGACAGTTTCCATTTGAATACGCTCATCGGCTTCTTCAGAGGCCTGCTGCAACCCCAATATGGCGGCTTCAAAATCATCTACAGATATGGCATCAGAATAACTTGAACTCGCCCGCTCACATATGGTTTTAAATACGCCAGGCGCAACACTGTAAGACAATGCGCTGCCTTCACTGCCCGCCTTTAAGCCCTCAACAAAGTCTTCATAGCTAAAGCTCTGATGAAAGGTTACAAAGCTAATATGATGGCTGGCAACCAGCTCGTCAAACCTTGCCTTTAATAAGCTACGGTTATCAGAATGCTCTGCAAGATAGCCAGGGTCAATAATGGCAAGGGCTTCGTCAATGGTGTTAAAGGTTTTGCCGGTGCCTGGTGGCCCGTACAGAATTTTATTAAGGCTCTTAAAATTCTGACCTTCCTTAGTCACGGTATACCCCTGTTTTGGCTCTTCCACCACATCAATGGTGCTTGGCACGGCTTTCTTCCATTTGGTCTTTAGCGGCTCTACGTAATAGTCGAGATCTGCAGTGCCGTATTCAACCTGAAATTGCTTTCTAAGTGCTAACAGCCTCGCGTCTATCTCACTCGCCAACATTGATGAATACTGCTTAGTACTGACATGTCCAAGGTGCAGCAGAATTGAGCGCCGGTCTGTTTTACCAAAAATGCGTTCATTAAAGTCGGGGAAGAATAAAAACAGCAGCATATGGCGTAACTGCCGGTTTTCATTCTCAGGAATGGACTCTAGCCACTCTGCAAAACGCTGGTGATCGTTAAATAACTCAGACCGCTGTTGCTGATTAAGCTTTAAAAGTGCTTCAGTAATACGAATGCAGTAAACGAGCTCGCGCCAACGTCCGGTATTATAGGCCGTTCCGGCGCTGCCAACACCTGTAAGTGCATCATCTGATAAATACTGTGCACTTCTCTGAGGATCTATCTGAAAACCACTCCAGGAAAATACACGTTCAATACTTTGTCGTTTTGAAGCCGGGCCAGTATTGCTAGGACATAAAAACATAAACCACAGCATTTCCGCTGCCAATACTTTTACCTCGGAAGATACACTGGCAAGCTGGCCTTCAAGCTTTCCAAAAAAGTCACCGTTCCCTGCATCTGGGTTATCAATAAAGCAGTGAATAAGCTCAGCACAATACTCACTGGTCCAGACTACGTTATCGGTCAACAGCGATTTACCTTGCAACAAACAGCGCTGTTGAAACTCTTTTGCGTTTGCAATCAGATGCGTTGAGTTCATTTCTCCACAAAATCTGGCCATGGGTTCCTTAAAAAACTAATTCAATAATAAGAACAATATTAGTGATGTAATACTTCAGCACTAGCAAAATCAGAGCGATTTCAACCAAGTCTTGCCAGCAACCTTACCTCGGTTCGCAACTAAGCACACCTTGGTAGGCAGCAATTATTGCGGCGCCCTGGTGGTAGATATCAACGGTTTTGCTCATGGCTAGCCAGTTTTTCTATTACTGGCTGATCTGCGGGCTTCCTGTTTAATACTTTCAAGCAGCTCCTCATCCGTCTTTAGTCTTAGCTCGTTACCTTTGATATTAGTTTTTAAATTGCGTTGGTATTTCCTTTGAAGTTGCGGCACTAATTTAGCGTACACTTTGGCTACGTCATCCCAAAAGCACAAAAATCCGCTTCTTAACACTGGATACACGGTGAAAAATGCGCTGACACTACCACCGCATTTAATCAGCAGATCAATATCGATACTACCCGCTTTAATCTCAAGGACATCTACGTGAACCTTCAACGAGTTTGCTGCCACCGGAAGATATTCAACCAGCTGATGATTGATTGAAGTTACAAGGTCAATGGCGAACTCTTCCGACCAAGCGCCAAACTCTTCATCAAGCACTAGTTTGGCCGAGCCAATGGC
Source organism: Arsukibacterium sp. UBA5043 (assembly GCA_002415085.1). Taxonomy (GTDB): domain Bacteria; phylum Pseudomonadota; class Gammaproteobacteria; order Enterobacterales; family Alteromonadaceae; genus Alishewanella. Next base: position 6,137 of record DIBV01000011.1, read on the forward strand.
TAATTTTTCAATTTGAAAGTCCGGATCAACCACCAAAGCGGATACATCCGATATGCCTTTAATGCGATCTCTAATGTCACTAACATTAGGTGTATCGAATAAGCCAAACACACCTTCGAAGTGAATATCTGAAAATGGCGGCTTTGCCAGTTGCGCCGGGCTCATCACGCCGTTCTGCGTAAGATAATCGATGATAGTGTTTACAAACTGCTGCTGCTGCGGGTTAAATCTGGCGCTATCGAGGTAATCAGCAAAGGCCGCTTTGGCGGCACCACGATCCAGCCCCACCAGTTCCCGCACAAATTCACCAACGCTTTTATCAGGATGAATGGTTTTATTGTACTGATCTAAATCGGCTATGCCGCTGGCTTCAAATAGCTTGTAATCCAGCTGCTGCAAATCGAGCCTGGTGATTGCTTGATTGCGCTTAATTCGCTGTATGGTTAAGTCATCTTCATGCGCGCGGATATAGGCTTCAACCTTTTTGCGATACAGGGCCAGACTTGAATCAGTAGAAAACTCATACACACCATCATTTTCATGCACTTCCAGCAATTGATCCTGAAAGTTAGTAAATACAATGCCGGTACTTTCTTTTTCGATAAAACGCATTAATAAGCGCAGCTTTAGCCGGGTCTTTTCTAAATCTTGCAGTGATACATCGGTCCAGAAGTTGGCACTCTGTACATACTGGATCCATTCCAGCTGCGCCATTACTGCAGGCACACTGGCTTTGCTCTCCAGCTTTGCCGCTATTTGATTCAGCTTGTCACGATAAAAATCCGAAATGCCGGTTTTATTCACCAGTGCCAATTGCATGGTAAGCAGCAATTGGTCAAACCGCAGTGACAATTCCTCTTCTTTTTCCTCGGGGATCAGCGGCGTAGCTTCACTGGGCAATATCGCAATTTGCTTTTCCAGCTCAGCCAAATGTTCATTAGTTAAATGATGCCATATTGCACTTTGTTGATACTTTTCAACTAACTGGCGTTTAGCACGCACAATAAAGTTATCCAGTTTCATGCCGGCAACGCGGTGCTGTAAGATGCGAATATTGTACTGCTGGTAGTTGCTACCAAAGTCACCAAATTCAGGTTTATCTTTAAGCCGTTGCGACAACTGCAAGCGGCTTTCAAAAATAGCTTGCGACAAGCTTTTACTCAGGTTGTCTTTTGCCCCTTCGGGGTTCATTTCAAAGTATTCAAAGTTCTTACAACAATCAAACACCTTAAAAAATTGTTTGGGTTCACCGGGGCCAAATAAGTCTTCACATAAACGGGTACCACGCCCCAGCATCTGCATAAACTTAACTTTAGATTTGATCACCTTAAAGAACATCAGGTTAACCACTTCCGGCACGTCTATACCGGTATCAAGCATATCTACCGACACCGCAATGCTTAACGGCAAGTTGGGATCTGCTGGTTTCTTTTCACCTTTAAACTTATCAATCAGCGTATCGGCGTACTTTTCTTTGTAGGTTATAACCCGGGCAAACTTACCTTTGTAACTGGGGTAATTGGCATTAATACGTTCAACAATAAACTCGGCGTGATCGTTATTAGCGGCAAATATAATGGTTTTACCCAAACGGATACCGCCAGCAACCTTAACCCCACGCTCCATCAGCACCTGCAGCGCCTTATCAACAGTATCTTTGTTGAACAGAAACTTGTTTACCTCAGATGGCAGTACTTCTTCTTTGCCCTCCAACTGTTCTTTGCTTTCCCACTCTTCTTTGTCTGCTACAGATAAGTCTGCGTACTTAATGCCTTTACGAATAAAGCCCAGCTCTATTTTTACATCTTTTGGAGGCACTAACACCTTGTCGGCGATAGCTTCATTTAACTCATAAGCAAATGTGGGGTCATTTTCCGGCTGCTCGAAAATATCATAGGTATTTTTATCTAACTCCGCTTTTGGGGTCGCCGTTAACCCCAATAACAACGAATCAAAATAGTCGAAAATGTAGCGGTATTTTTTATATACCGAGCGGTGTGCTTCATCGACTATTACCAAATCGAAATGGCCGACACCAAACAACCGGCTATCGGGTGCCGCACTGAGCAGCCCCATCATAGTTGGGTAAGTAGAAAGATATACCCGCCCTTTTAGCTGCGAAGTACCGCCGGATAGAATCTCCGGCGAGCTTTTTGGCAGTAATTTAGAGAACTCCTTTTTTGCCTGATTCACCAACGCATTGCGGTCGGCCAAAAACAAGGTGTTTTTTACCAGGCCGGCGCGCATGAGTACGTCAACCAAGGCAATAGTGGTGCGGGTTTTACCGGTGCCTGTAGCCATAACTAATAAGGCTTTGCGCTGTTTTTCTACATCAAACTGTTGGCATACCGATTCTATAGCTAAACGCTGATAAGGCCTGCCCTTGCCAGCAATATTGGTGTCCAAGTCTACTGAGAGTTGCTTTTTCTCCTGACCTTTCTGGGGGCGCCTGTTTATCAGGCGCTGCATTTCATCCTGATTTAAAAAGCCCTGCACCAAACGGGGTGGGTATTGGCAATCGTCCCAAAAATGAATTTCGTAACCATTGGTGTAGTAAATCAGCGGGCGTTGGCCAAAGGTTTTTTCCAGACAATCCGCATAACAAATGGCCTGCTGGCGCCCCTCTTTGGCGCTGAGCACAGTACGCTTGGCTTCTACGACTGCCAGCGGCTTACCATCGGCACCCCATAGCACATAATCAATAGCTCCATTACCCGATTTATTATTAATACTTAGCGGCATGCCTTTTACAGCAAACTCTTTAACGTTCGGCGCATCAAGCACCCAACCCATTTCTTTTAAGTACTGGTCAATAATAAATTCGCGGGTTTCGGCCTCGTTATAATTGTGCGGGTCTTTTACCTTGTGCGTGACTTTGGCATTACTGGCCTTTTGCTGCTCCAACTGGTTTTGCAGTGCCTGTAACTGCTGTTGTAGCGCGGTATTTTGCTGGCGGGCTTTTTCCAGGGCTTGCTGATGTGCTTCGTCACGCTCGGTAAGTTGTTTTTGTAACAACTTTAATTGCTTGGCAGATTGCATTACCAAGTCGGCGCTTATTTGTACGGTTTTGGGTACCTTTGCCAGGTCGAATACCTGGTCTTGCAGCGGCTGGCCTTGTTGTATGCCACTACTGTAAGTACGGTAAAACCAATAAAGAATATGGTGCAGCTCTTTCAGTGCCTGGGTCGACTCCGGCTCTGTGACCTTGCGCTCACTATGAACCGCATTATTGCCCGCCTTTTGCACCGCTTTAATTTTGGGGAAAATTGTACTGCCAAGCGCAGCCTTAAAGTCACTTTGGTTAATAAGGGTATTTAAGCTTTGGTCGTATTTAGGTTTTTGCAGCCATTTGTCGAATTCATACATCCACTGCACTGTACGTTCCAGGGTATAGCGGCTGTAAAAGCAGCTGGAGCGTGGGTCGGCATTAACCACTGCTTCAGCTTTTAGCGCATATTCCTGTAACTCAGGCCATTCAGATAAGAATAAAAAATTCGACATGCAACTTCCTGTTCTATTTATTATTTTGCCAATAAATTCTCAATCAACCGGATTAAATTCTGCTTTTCCTACGAAGAAGGCTTGGCCACTAATAAAGTCATAGCAGCCAAACCTGTATCATTTATAACAGCTTGATAGTGTTCATTAAACAAACTTTTGTTTCTATTTAAGAAATCAACAGTTGGAAGGCCGCGCTGCGTTTTTCATCTTGTGCGACACATTTAGCTGCAAACTACCGTCTTCATTTTGATAAATCTGCAGCTCGCTCATCAGCTTATCCTTAAGCGTTGGTTGTTAAATCCAACTCGCCTTTAAAAGCGCGCTGCATTAGGGAGTAGAAACATTCATCTAAACTGCTAATTTGTCGTTCCGTCTTAATCAGCTCGCTTTTTATTGATGTCCAAACCTGCTTAAACTGAATTTGATCTTCTATTGGTGGAACAATAACTCCGAGTGATCGAATATCAGACATATTTAAGTGTTTGACTGTAGATCCAGACATAACCTGCGTTAATCTCTCAGGAGTAAGTAAGAAAAGTAGTTGATACAACAAAAATTCACTATGAATTTTTATAACGTTGGGCCTAACTTGAACTAAACGTTGGCCTAAACATAACTTCATTCCAACATCGACTATTGCTGCAACCCCGACGGTTCCTTCCCGACTCAAAATTATATCGCCAGGCTCAATTTCAGATCGGGATGTTCGTTCTTTATATTGCTCAGCGTCTACAAACCGGTGGTCTGCAAAATTCCATCCACCATAAGTTAAGTTAGTAGTTCTCAAGCAAGTGATCCCATCTGCTGTCCATTGGGGTGTTGTATGAGGACAATCAATTATCCTGTCGGTAACCGTAGATAAGCTTTTTTTCTGCCAACTTTTCGGATTTCTCACCGGATCACCAAACATCTCCAAAAACACCGATTGGGCGAGTGCGTTTAGCTCTTGCTCCATTTGCTGGCATTGCTGACGCAAGGTATCGGCTTTTTCCAATACCGCTGCTATTTGCTTTTGGATGGGTAATGGGGGAAGTGGGATTTGGTAATTTTCTACAACTTTTTTTGACACCTCTTTAAAAGTTGCCCCATTCCCCAGATTTTCTAGCTCGGCTCTGAAGTACTTCAAACAGAAAAATAAATACTTAACGTCAGCTTGGCTTTTAGGAATTAAACTTTTAAAGCCTTGGTTTGTCGCCATTTCAGTCGTAGTAATCGCTAAGTGTCCTATTGGCGCCCTTGAACTAAACAACAACGAGTGTTTAGGCAACAAGGTAGCTGATGATTTCTTTAATCCCAGATCAGTTATTCTCTCTGGCGTACTATCTATGTAAATACTAGATAACTGTGAAAGATCTTTTGGTGTTACCCAATAAATACTACCGTCCCAATATTCGCCAATTTCCCTTTTAGGTGTTCCGCCCGATACGACTTCACAGCAATCGCCAAGCTTTACCATCGGCCAACTCACAGCATGGCCTCCAGATCGGCGATACCTTTATCCATTGCCGCTTGCAGCTCTTTAATGCGTTGCAGGATCACTTTTGGCGGGTCGTATTTTACTTCTGCGTATACCACTTCTTTATAACGGTTTATCGACAAATCGTAGTTTTTATCGATGATCTCCTGCAGCGGCACATAAAAGCTTTGCTCAGTGCGCTTACGCTGCGCTTCACCCTGCTTGTTAAACCAGCGGAACAATACATCAGGGATATTATTCAGTTTATGGTTTGGTAGCTCAGACGGCACGGTATCACCATGCGCGGCTTTCGTGTCGATGGCATCGGCTTCGGTGGTTAACTCCTGATCTTTAATCAACGGCGTGCGCTTGTCGTCCAGTGAAAAACCGTCGGCTTGCATATCATAAAACCATACATTGTCAGTGCCGCCGCTATTGGTTTTGGTAAAAAACAAAATCGCCGTCGATACACCGGCATAAGGTTTAAACACGCCAGACGGCAACGACACCACGGCATCCAGCTTATGCTGTTCTATTATGGTTTTACGAATGGTTTGATGCGAATTGGTAGAACCAAACAATACGCCGTCTGGCACGATGACCGCTGCCCGACCACCGGGCTGTAACATGCGCAGGATCAACGCTAAAAACAGCAGTTCGGTTTTTTCCGACGGGCCTTTAGCTTTTTTCTTATTGCCGTCTTCGTCGGTTTCGGTTTTCGCCTGCACTTTCTTCGGCGTTTTGCCAAGCGCAGTTAATAAATCTGGCGACAGCTCATCGTACGCGACACTGCCTTTAAACGGTGGATTGGCTAATATCAGCGTGTATTTTTCGCTGATATTGGCATCGCCATAATCACTAAGTGAATCACGGTATTCTACGGTTGGTTGCTCTACGCCGTGCAGCATTAAGTTCATTGCACCAATGCGCAGCATATGTTGGTCAAAGTCGTAGGCGTTAAACATCTTCTGGTGAAAATGCTGGCTGTTAAGCGGTTTTAGCAACGCGTCTTTGTGCGTGCTTCGCACATACTCTTCAGCGGCCATTAAAAAGCCGCAGGTGCCAGAGGCCGGGTCGCAGATCTTATCAGACTTTTCGCCGTCCAGTTTCGGCGCGGTCATCTCAACCATCATTTGAATAATGTGGCGCGGAGTACGGAACTGGCCATTAGTACCCGACGATTGCAGTTTGCTTAGCATGTACTCGTACAAATCGCCCTTCGTATCGCGGTCTGACATATCGATTTTATCGATCATGGTAACCACTTTATCCAGCACCGCTGGTTTGGGGATCATAAAGATGGCGTCTTCCATATGCTTGGCAAAGGCCGTGTCTTCACCCTGTATGGTTTTGATAAACGGAAACACCTTATCTTTCACCAAATCAAACATCACTTTGGGATCACTGTCTTTAAACTTGCTCCAGCGGTAGCTTAGTTCGTCATCGTTACCGTTCTTGCCAAAAATAGGGTTAGTAAAAGCCGTTTCCAGCAACATTGCCTGTTTCTCGCGCTGGGTGTGAATTTCGTCTAAACGGCGGATAAACAGCAAGAAGGTAAACTGTTCAATTACGGAGATCGGGTTGGCTATGCCACCCGTCCAGAATGCTTCCCAAATTTCATCGACCTGGTTCTTAATTTTACCTGTTAGCATGTACTAATTTACCCTAATAAATAACGGTTATTTGTTTTCTGACGCCGTGCGTTCATACATTTTATTGATGATGATAGACACATTTACAAAGCTGAGTGACACCCTATTGTGCAACATTGTACTGCCATGTGAGTGAATGTTCCGTATTTTTGGCAGTGTTTCACATAAAACCTTTACATAGTCCCATTCGACATCAAAGGCGCTCTCGTCTATTTCACTTTCATCCAACTCATATTCTTCCAAGCCTTGCTCGTCCATCAACTTAAAGATTTTATCCCGGTATGCGTCCTCAGCGGCCATTCTGTTGCGGCGATGCCAGCGCGGGAAGTCCTCATTCCGTATTAGCTGATGTTGGGCTAGATACTCCAGATACAGCCTTAACCCTTTGGTGAAATGTACGCCATTTGCTTTAAGCTTTTTTTGGAACACGGCCAGCGTTTTATCGCCTATACACTCACGAAGAGCCAGCTCTAACGTAGTAAGCACCTGGCTTTCAGCCACAACGTAAAAGCGATACACGTAGAATGAATGTAAAAACAGATTTCTGGCGGTGTCGAATTGAACTCTAATATCTTCCGGCACAATAGCATTCAGGCTGCACTGCGAAATCTGCGCATAAAGCACTTCAATCGACGTGACACTAAAATGAAAGTTACGCTGATCCGGCGCCAACACATTTACTGGGGTGCGCAGTTCATCTGCCGGGTAAATAGGAGCATTACTGTTTAACTTATCCATGTTCATACTTTGATTCTGTTCACTGACATCTCCAGAATATACTCAGCAACCCTAAGAACAGCGGGTTTTGGCTCATCAATTTACTGCGATTTATTCATATCAATCTCTTAAAACTACGCTGCTTTAGTGCCTCGACAAGCAGGATACCTTGAGCAACCAAAAAACTGGTTTCCCGCATTAGGGCCTTTTTTAGCGGTACGTAGCACCATATCACTGCTGCAAACCGGGCAGTTAATAGCAGAAGCCACGGTGCTAATTCTCGGTTTATTTTGCTGTGTGTCTTGCCCTTTTATTGCACTGACAAGTAACCGGCCATCAATCAATTGAATATTTTTACCATTAGCAAAAGCCTGCGCATCGTCAGTAAATTGGCCTGAGGTAACCACAAAAGCGCCTGCAGCATGCTTGGCCATCATGACACCATACAACTCTCGCACCACATTGACAGGCACTTTGCTGGCTTTCCAGTGTTTGCACTGAACCAAGTATGTTTTAAAATCCTTGTCTGCCAGATGTAAATCGACACCGCCGTCGGCACCCTCTGCCGTTTCGGTAACTTTATAGCCCTTTTCACGGAAAAACTGCCCTACCAACATTTCAAACTCACGCCAGCTAATCGCCGCAAGCGAATCTTGCTGTGGTGCAGAGTCGTATCGGACATTATTAAGCAGCGATACCCGCTTGGCTTTTGCCTTGAGTGATGTCACAGCGCCAAAGACAAAAATTACTGGCAGTAAATACCGCCCCCAGTAAGCAAAGTAATAGGTCAAAGAACCGGTGACATGTGCCATTGGCTTTTGAGGATCAATTACCGGCATTACCGCCAGGCTATCCAGATAAAAATAAAACCCAATTGCCATGGAAATACTGAACCACCACGGCAGGAAACTGGCTATGCCATAGAGATCTTCTATCAAGCTGGAGTTACGACGGCGGCCCACTAGTAATTGCCAATAACTAGGAACGAAAACGTTGAAGGCCTGACTAAAACAGCCCCAGCCAATTCAGCAGTCTTTTCCTGATCTTTCAACTTCGTTATCCTTAACTACGTACCACAATTTGTACCGACTTTAGAGTAAGGTGATTTTGTTTGCAATATGTAATAATTCGTATCAACGCAGCCGATTAAACGCCGGCTCATCAAAGTAATCATAATCACCTAGCTTTAGTGCCTGCTGGCGGCGCGCCAATTCGCTGGGTTTCCGCTCGGCTATAGTTACTCCAAACACTTCCAGGTGTACCTGTTCCATTAGCTGCTGCACTTCCTGCCGACCACATATTTCAAGTAGCTCACCAGCGTGGATAAAACCCTGAGCGCGTAGCCTCTGTTCAGAATTATCTTTGCCAGCCTTACTTACTAAAAAAATATCTGCAAACTGCTGGCGTAAATTAATTAAAAACAGCTCGTGTTGTGCGTAATTCATTGCTATCCCTCTGGCCTTTGAGTAATTGGCATCCCTGCCAGCTTGTCCTTGTTACATCCTGTTGGCCGCTTCCTGCAGCCTTGTCCATTCACTATGTCACTGATAGCGACATGTCATCCCTTGCTGCACATCTTAGGCAGTTTCCAAATTCACGCCATACTGTGCAGATGCTCAGTGTATGTTTTTCAGGCAGGAGCTTTTTTGCATTCTTTAATAAGCGTTGGGTACCTGGCTTAATTACTCTACAGTTTTTATATGAGCGAATAACTATACCCAAAATCATTGAAGTTGCAGGTAGGCGGCAACTGAATGAATCTCCATGAGCATAGCTATCTATGCGATTGGGCCGGGCTGGCGCACCAGTGAGTGAAGGCAGCCAACACCCCTGCAGCTTCAAGGATGACAGGTATAAAGCTACATAAACGGGAGCAATTGACTGATGGCCATAAACTTTAACGTTACAAGCGATGATTTACCGGCGCTGATTAGGATAGGTAAACTGCGTGAACTAATGACTAAAATTGCCCATTTAGCTGAGCACCGCAGCGATAAGGTGATTTGTGAAGGGAAGATTTGGTGTTACGCCGACTTAGTCTATTTGGCATATGAGTACTATGTGCTGGCACGTAATTATGGATTAACGGTACATAATTTTGTAAAGTGGCTGGAGCAAGAGCAAGCTATTTTAAAACAGCACCATTTGGCCTGGCCGGCCTAGCCCTGGATATGTAACTGATATGTAGTGGGATACTCGTGCACGCTTTGCATACACATTTAAAGGATTGTACGTATGAAAACGATGGAACACACTGCGCAGCGTGAAACTGAAGGCTGGCCCATTCGCTGGGAGCTGCTGATGCGCTACCGGTTAATTGAGATAGTCGCATTATGGGAAGGCCGTCTAACTACCAACCATTTATGCAACAGCTTTGGTATTGCTCGCCAACAAGCATCGAAGGACATTAATGCTTATTTGCGCGATGTGGCACCGGGTAACCTGATCTACGATGGTAAGCTTAAAGGGTATAAACCCGCAGCTGATTTTTCACCTAAGCTAACAAGCGGCCTGGCAGATGAATATCTGCATGCCTTAGCCAGCATTAAAGACTTTGCCCACACCTTCAGCCAGCTCGATTTAGGCTTTGCCCATACTGAGATGCTAACACCACCGCTACGGCAGGTTAATCCGGACATTTTACGAGCCCTGGTTCAAGCGGCTCGCGATGGCAAAAAGATAGATATGGGCTATGTGTCACTCACTTCGCCAGATGAAGAAAGCCGCATTATCGCCCCGCACACTCTGGTATGTACCCCACTTCGCTGGCATGTACGTGCTTACTGCGAGAAAAACCGGGATTTCCGTGATTTTGTGTTAAGCCGGTTTCGCGGCATAAATGGCATCGAAGGCGATGCCGATATGACCAAACAGCAGGATGAACGCTGGAACACCAAGGTTGATATCGTATTGGTACCCGACTCCCGGTTAAGCGACTACCAGAAAGCTATTATTGCCGAAGATTACAATATGACCGACGGTAAGCGGGTTATATCGGTACGATCTGCTCTGGTACCCTATGCCGTACAGGCGCTAAACCTGGATTTAGCCAAAATAGAAGCGCGCCCGGAGGCGCAGCAGATAATGGTAGCGAATTTGGATGAAGTGAAACGGCATGCGTTTTAAGACTTGTTTAAAGTGCTACTTTTTATTTTTTTAAATAAGAAGAGCCGGCAGATGCCAGCTCTTCTACTTATGCTACAGCAGTTTTTAATTTTTCATCACACTGCTGTTGCGGGTCGACTTTAATTTGCATTGCCTCATTTCTGGCAGCCAGAACTTTCTTTTCAGCCACCACAAATCTCTTAAGCAGTTGCCGAACCATCGGCTGATAGCCAATACCGTGCAAGGCAGCAACTTCCTTTAGATCTGTAATTAACTCATCTTGTAAGCGAATTGAAATTAATGTCATAGATGCGGCTTTATCAAACTGGGCCATCATTTCATCTGGTAACTCAGCTTTACGTACATGCTCTTCGCTTGTACCGTATGTGCCGTCATCCCACTTGACGTCTTGTGATTCGTCATATGTAGGTTGTTTCATTCTTTACTCTCCGTTGTGGTACTTAAGCGTACTTTTTATAAATGGCTAACTCTCTATGGTTTGCCTCATACGCTGTTCTGATGATCATAGTGCCATCTTTAAATATGAATGCTATTTTCACGAGCTTACCGAAATCGGTACTACCAATAAACCATAATGTTGGTGGGTCACTTTTATGCTGTTCTCTGATGTCCTCCAGAAAGCCAGCTAATCGTCCCGATATAGCTTCGTACACTTCATCCAGAGTTAAACAATGCTTTTCTTCAATCTTTTTCTTAACTGCAGGTGAAATGTAAACTGCCATTTATCTACTCCACGCCCACGTGTATATACAGTATATATATATATGCTGAAAAAAATAGTATTTCTGGATAAATTTGGGGATTCACGCCAAGAGCTTACTTAACTAGCCTTTGCATAAACCGATAATGGCGTAACGCCTTGGGTTAGCCATTCGATCTCTAAGTTACCGTTATCAATCAACAATCGCCCTTCCCGGTTTGGCCGGATGCGTTGCGACTTGCGCTGCTCGACCAACGTATCCAACAATTCCAGAATAGCGGTTTTAACGCCTAACTTTCTAAGCATCAAGTTATCAGCATCAGTTAAGTGCCATGCGGTAGCTGTTAGCATCGCTGATTCGGCTTCCGCTAAAAACATGATACTGCCGGTGAGTTGTTGTAATTGTGGGTAGTTGTGACGCAGTGCTTCCAGGCTCTGCTGTTCAAGTTGGATTACATCATGATCCATAGCTTTCTCCTTATGCTCTATTTCAGTGTAGCCAGATTAGCGGCTGAAAACAGCTCTGAACAGTTAGGATATTTTTGATGTGTACGTTAATGATACGGGTAACAGATTTCATATTTGTGTCAAAAGGTGCATTACTTAGCTGCCAGGTGCTCACGATGTTCAATCTTCTGCTGAATCCACTCTTGTATCTCACCCTCCACCCACGCCACCATTCTGGTACCCAGTTTTACCGGCTTTGGAAAGCGGTCTTCTGCGATAAATTTATAAACGGTTGAGCGAGCCAGGCCGGTGCAATCCATTACGGCTTTTAATTTGATTAGTTTCATGGTCAGGTCCTCGTATTAGTCCAGACCATGTGCCTGTTGCGTATTTTTTAACTGAAAGCTGGTATCCGCTGCCAGCAATTGCCAAATCGAAAAAACCTCAGACCTATATCACTAATAAGCATATGCAAATAAATGCCTATTAGGAGATATACCATGGCACCAAAACCTACCACTGCAGACGTTGTTAAATGGTCAGTTGCCGCGTTAGAAGTACTTGATAAAGCTGCTACGCTGATTGCCAAAAAATACGCTCGTAAAGATGCCTTTACCAACCCTGATGCCACCAAAGATTATTTAAAATACCGGATGGCCCACCACGAGCGTGAAGTGTTCGCCATTATGCTGTTGGATAACCAGCACAGGTTAATTGAGTACAAAGAGTTATTCTTCGGCACCATTGATGCTGCGCCGGTTTACCCGCGCGAGGTAGTGAAGCTTGTGCTGGAGCATAACGCTGGTGCGGTGATCTTTGCCCATAACCATCCATCTGGTGTGGCCGAGCCCTCAGAAGCAGATAAACGAATAACCAAACGATTAAGCGATGCACTGGCGTTAATTGATGTAAAAGTGCTGGACCATATCGTAGTTGGCGAAACCCCTGTTTCATTCGCTGAACGTGGGCTGTTGTAAGCCTATTTAGTAGGTTAGCAAAGTACTGCAAAACGGCATAAATGGCCAAGTTCCCAAATTAGCCTTTTGGGAACTTGCCAAGCCTTATAAACCGGCACTTTCAATTTTTGCACTGTGCTGAAGTTCTCAAAACTGCGTTTTAATCGGAAAGAGGAAGTTGACTATGGCTGAGGTACAAGCGGTCAAAAGCCTGGACACGGTGAAACTGATTAGTCACCTATTGGACAGGCACTATGGCCAACAAATGGCGGATATTTGGAATATTGGTTTAAACCTGGCACTGCGAATAACCGATCTGCTGTCAGTTCGGTTTACCGATATCCAGGATCAACGGTTATTACTTAAAGAAGGTAAGACCGGCAAGTTGGCCAATATTAAACTTAACCAGAAGACGATTGAAATTACCAACAGGATTAGACGACAACACCCGGATCATACCTATCTGTTTCAGTCGTATCGAAATCAGCGAGCCGGTAACTTGCCGCCGGCGCCACTATCACGCCGTTATGTTAGCCGGGCTTTTGCCCTGATTGGTGAAGATGTTGGGATTGATCTTGGCACCCACTCGATGCGCAAAACCCGCGGTTACCACTTATACAAATCAACCAAAGACATTGCCAGGGTAATGAAGATGCTACGCCACAGCTCAGAAGGTGTAACGCTGCGTTATATCGGCATTACCCAGGAGGATATTGATAAAGACTTTATTGAACTGGAAATTTAACGCAGATATAGGCTACCGCATATGCGGTAGCCTTATGCCGTGGTTTTATTTTTGTGCTGGCTGTTTTACCAAGTTCATCAGGCTTTGCATGCGATCAGCAATTAACTTGGCTTCATGCTTTTGGCTGTCTGATATTGCAGGCAAGTTAATACCATGGTAGCCGACTGGCTCAGCCGGGCCATATTCATCCCATTCTTCGCCAGTATATGAGTTTATTAAACGGTAGTTACTCGCTGTAATATCGATTTTCTGGCTTAGCCCAAACAGATACCAGGCCCACACTTCAACATCATCATCGAGGCCATAGACCGACTCGACCAGACTTTCATGATTAGGTTGCTGAAGTGATGCTAAGTATCCCCAGTCAAGGATGCTATCGTCGGTTATCTGTTCAAGCATGCTTTCGCCTAAAAGATGCAATAAATAAAGTGCATCAACGTACCAGCAAATATTGGGTTCACATTTACCCTGAACTACATCAGTAAAATTTGGACGCGCCAACTTCTTGTTTGAAAATTGTGTTATTAAGTTCTGCTCGCGCTCCTGCACAATTAAATACCGCTCGTATTGATTAGCCCACTCTAAGGTAGCGGTAGAAAGTTGTGCTCCAGACTGGCGTTGCTCGTACCAATACTTGCTAGCGGTCCCTGTATCATCATCGTCCAAACTGGCATCTAATTCCATGCGCTGCCATACGTATCTGAGCAATACACTGTCAGCTTCTTGATTGGTTAGCAGATGTGCGTAGCTGGCTTTCGCTTCTTTAGCCGTAAGCCTGATTCGACCAGGTGCTATACCTAAGTGCTGCGCAATTCTGAGCAGGCTGACTTTAGGCTCTAACTTAGCTGATTGGAATTGTTGGATAAAACTTTGCTTAAGCAGATCAACAAGTGATGCTGGTAGCCTTAACTCAGAAAGTCTGTTTAAAAGACGAGCATGCGCTAATGCACCATCAGCAATTGCTGCCTTGAGCTTTTCTTGGTTGATTGAACCGTCAGCCTTAAAAGAAGCGTAGGTTTTATAATCGAAATACGCAGCCAGCAGTTCAAGTATCTGAGCTCGGGTTGGCACTGACGTGTTTTGTTTTTTAAGTTGTTGCAGAACTGCATGCGCAGCTGAAGATAGATTGTACATAAATTAACTCCGGTGGCTGAGTGCCGTGGGCAATTAACCATGACCGCATGCGATTAAGGCCAGGTAGCTCAACCTGGAATTAAGTTAGTAAATTCTGTTTAGACATAACATAGATACGCGTTAGCGTTTTTTGCCTGTTTTCACTCGCATGTAAGTGAGGCGGGCGCCTTATCCAAAGGCTAACCCGCTCCAAGATCGCTTGCAAGATTTATTTGTCGCGTTGATGGTACCGAAGAAATTTCAAACCTATATTACTTTCTAAAAACGTTAATAATGGCTATCTGATGCTGCACCCAAAACTACGGGAATGAATACCGTGCTCTTTAGTATCCAGCTTCGCAAAATAGCTTAGCCGACAAAATAAGTCAGTTTTCATAGCCCAAAAATCAGGCGAGTTGGCGTTTACGCTGTAAGTTGGATTTGCTGGGAAATGAACTAGTCCTAGTATCTCTTCAGGCAACCGCCTTAATGCACTTGCCCAAGCTTTTCGGATCCTGGAAGCCATGTTTCTAGCCTGATCATCTACATAAACACCTAAAGTGTGGTATGAATCATGGTTCAGCAATATAGCGACATGAAAGTGTGGTGAATCCGAATCACAACGCTCTCTCACCCAGGCATACCGCATATTACATAGATGCACCCGCTTACCTTGTGCTGTCCTTCGGTGTAAGTCAGCTTTAATTTGTGCTTTTAACGATTCAACAAATTTGGTCATCAAGTCTGAGCCAACATCACCATATCCGTCAGGCAGACGCAGATCAAACCTTATCGCCAATGTTCTGGGGTGGTCAGCTAATGCTCTGTTTAATACCGTTAGTACCCGGTCTAAGTAATAAGGGCTCAAAGGCCCGATACTTGTTAAAACTGGATAGCAAGTATGGTTTTGTACTCTGGTTCTACTCGATGTATTTAAATTCATGTCACTCACAATTAATCCTCATTGCTGTTATCTCAAAGGGATTAACGTGGTATGTATTTCTCTACAGTTATTTAAAGCAATACCTGGTGCTTAACACCGTACATAATAATATTAATACAGACAGCATCTTCTTTATCAGATTACCAATATCACCAATTCGCATCGACTAACTTACTTCAAAACGATTAAGAAGCGATTAAAAATCACTCTGAAGTTAAATTCAAAACATATTAATCAACAACTTACAAGTTTATTAATTACTTGTAACGCCACTAATAATTTTACTATTTTATTTACTAATAGTTATACTAATTACGTTATTTTAGAATTTACTTAAAATGTCACTTAGCCTATATTTAGGTAATGACCACAGAGTGCTAATTTCATGAAAAACCACATTGCTAAATCAGAGCTAATCACCATTACTGACGAGCTTCATTGCTATTGGTCTTACACATATTTCAGACGTCGTGGTTGGCTAATGGCTGAACCTGAGGTGCAACCAAAAGATGTTAATATGGAACAACAAATCGAACGACTTGCTCAGCTAGTAGTTGCATCACTAGAGCAACTTGAATATTTCCGGCATATCCCTCCTAACATTCAAAATAATAAGCGCGCTAAAGTCGCGGAAATGTCTGAAAGTTATAAAAACTCTAAACTTTCTGCCATTGATTTGCGATTATTGCGGGGCGTCAATGACAGGATCATTAATGCTTTTTGGATCGAAGTAAAAAATATCAGCGAGAAAAACCCTGACAATGGAAAGTTACAGTATTTATACAGTGAGATGCCACTGGAGCCCAATCCTAGTAACAGCTCGAAAAGAAGAGAGAACTTGATAAGTTTTTTTAATTTTCTGGAATGGCCCCGGCTTGAAAAATTAAAAGTGTTAGACCGCTTACAACTCTTGGCCAAAACTATTCAGACATTTGAAAAATCATTCAGGTGGCTGGACAGCAAAAAAGAGGGCCAATGCGATTGGGCATACATGTATGTCAGGAAGAGACTAGCTATAGAATCACATATTGATCCGATTAGTTCAGAAGAAAAATACTTTTCGACAATAGCTATATTTGATTGTTGGCCTGCACTAATAGATTCTAAGAAGCTGTTTTTACTTGATATTCGTCGTGCATGGAGTCAGAAAAAACATAGAGAAAAGCTTGAAGGCAAGAAGCCATATAACTTTATAATGAACAAGGGCTTAGCTAAGAAACTTGATGTATTATCTAAAAAACTCGACCTGAGTAAAAACGAAATAGTTGAGAAAATAATTGAATCTGAATTCTTTAAACACTTTCCCAAAACTTAATGCGAAAGAATAAGTGAGTATATTGTAGAGCAAAAGCCATTCAAAAGCCCAATCAAACCACTTATAATATTGATTTACATGGGTTATTCATCATTTCCTAATAAAATCCAAAACGTAGAAGAACGTTACACTGCCACTGATTAAGATCGCAGGTTCAATAAGGAACCTGCTATTTAAAGATCACATACCTCGTACTTCTGCCCCCTGAAGCGGTTTTCATCAGACACCCGTTCTCAACCAACTGGGCCAAATGCCGGCTGGCCGTTGCCGGGCTTACTTTGGCAACTTTGCCGTATTGGCTGTTGCTAATACCTTCGCTGAAATCGCCATCCAGCAACCGGTTTAGTACTTTAACTTGTTCTTTATTCAGTTGGGTTTGATCAACCCGTTGCCAGAACCTGGTTTTATGCAGCGTTTGTTCGATATCAGCCAGCACCTGGCGCAGGCTAACGGCCAGGGTGTCGAGAAACCAGAGTAACCAGGCAGTGATGTCAGTATCGCCTTTTTGGCTTTGTTCCAGGATCTCATAATAGCTGCTACGTCGCTCCAGGATAGCAACCGACATGGCATAAAAGCGGATGGACTGATGCTCTGCCTGCGCGAGTGCCAAGTCGGTCAGCAGCCTGGCCAAGCGGCCATTGCCATCTTCCAGTGGATGAATGGTTATAAACCAGAAATGCGCAATGCCAGCGCGTAGTAGCGGGTCCAAATTGGCGTCATCTCGCGAGCGGTTAAACCAGTCAATAAAGCAGCTAAGCTCGTTTTCTAATACTTCGCGCGGTGGCGCTTCGAAATGCACTTTAGGTCGGTCGATTCTACCCGAGACAACCTGCATGGGCTCGTTACCGCGAAGCTGTCCACCCTGCACTCTCTGCATTAATGAGCTGTCAGTCGGAAATAGCCAGGCATGCCACTGCAGCAAGCGCTCTAGCGTTAATGGCTGCTGCCAATTACCAATGGCGTCTGTTACCATCGCAGCGAGACCATCAGACTGTGCTGTCGTTGCGACGCTTTGTTGCTCATCAATACCCAGCTTGCGAGCCAATGATGAACGCACCACACTATGATTCAACCGCTCACCCTCAATAGCGCTAGACGTGAGTATATTCGCTAGCATGGTATCGAGTGCCGCCTGCTGGTTATCCTGTACGCCCATTTTGCCCAGCAGCACCCCCTGCAAAAAATGCAGCTCACGTAACTTAGGGGTCAATACCGCATGATCATAACGAAAGACATGCGATGGCTTTTGCTGACGGCCGGGCCAGTCCGGTTGTTGCCAGATCCACATAGGCTAGGCTCCTACTTATAGAGGTGAATACACCAGGCAATCTACTCACATAGTGAGGTGAATAGCAAGTACATTCACCTCAAACCTAAATGTAGAACCAATTTGAATTAACTGCGCCGTGAAAATTTCGTTTTCGATATGAACATAAAATGTGCTTAAAGCGTTCTGCTTAGGTGCGTGAAGCATACGATAAACGGTGGGTAAAGTAGTGAGTAAAACCTCTTGATTACCAGGTAAAATAAAACTATGCCAATGATTTTATAAAATTAATTACTCACAATCTATAAACAGATCCAGAATATTGAATAAATCAACTTATTGAAGAGTGGTCTCGCCTGCGGTGTTTGTATCAGCTGCCATCTTTTTCTATCTCACGCTCACCGCATTTAGCATTTTTACCTATGCGCTCCGATGCTATAGTTCTGTCATCTGATTATTATGAGCGGAGTATTATTTCATGGATAAAATTTATCATATTGGCACTGCCGGCCAGCCATGGGGCGACGCAGAAAAAGCACAATGGCTCAGTGAGCAAAGTATTAAACGCAGTGTGTTTACTGAGGTATACCCGGCAATTGAGGCATTAAAAACAGATTTTGATGTGCAGCAGTATGGTGAGCTCGATTACCAGGCTGTCAGCGATAAGCGATATCCATTATATGCCGTCAAAAGCCGCAACTGGCAAAGCAGTAAGCCCACAGTGCTGATTACTGGCGGAGTCCATGGTTATGAAACCAGTGGTGTGCATGGCGCACTGCGTTTTATACAAACCAAAGCGAAAGCTTATGCTAAGCAGCTTAATATTCTGGTTTTACCCTGTATCAGCCCCTGGGGTTATGAAACCATTAACCGCTGGAACCCAGAGGCAATTGATCCAAACCGCAGTTTTGGCCCTGCCGGCACAGCTACTGAAGCACAGCAAGTGCGCAATTACTTAGCCAGCCTGAATACTCATTTTACGCTGCATATTGATCTGCATGAAACGACTGACAGTGACAATAGCGAATTTCGCCCGGCTAAAGCAGCCCAGGATGGTACCGTTAACCATAACTGGAATATCCCCGATGGCTATTACACGGTAGATGATACTGAGCATCCTTGTCCTGCGTTGCAAAAGGCAATTATCGACAGCGTTGCAAAAATCACTCATATTGCCGAGCCCGATCAGGAAGGTAAATTAATTGGCGAACCGATCCAGCAGCGCGGGGTAATTAATTATGCCAAAGCAACACTGGGCTTATGCGGCAGCGTAACAGATGCATTACTGGTCAGTACTACAGAGGTGTACCCGGACAGCCCAAGCGCCACACCAGAGCAGTGTATTGAGGCTCAGGTGGCAGCCATAACTGGGGCACTGGATTATTTACTAAAACAATGAGCTATTTAACCAGACGCTGCCCGCTTGAAAAACGTCCGTAGCTTATGGGCGTACGGAGCGGGCGTTACGTTTTTTCAGTTTGCTGCTGAGTGTGGTGTAAAGTAGCACCGCACCGCTGCACCACATCAGAAACAGCAGAATGCCGGCAGGCAAAAACAGCCAGAGCTTGGCAAAGTCGGCAAACCAACTGCCATCATGGATCGCCTCAATAATATCTGAACGGCGATATGCGACATGCAGAATATCGCCGGTCTGAGCATCAATTTGCGCTTCCCAGTCGTTACTGGCTACCACTTTCATAATGCCTTTGCCGGGGCGCACATCAATGCGATCAATATGCTGCCATTCGCTCACCTGAAGTTCAGGTACCGTTTGCGCGATTTGTAATACTTGTTGAAAACTCAAAGCTGGCGTGGCACTGACGCCGGTCATTGTCGGCGGTTGCACCCAGGCAAATTGCTTTTTAACTTGCAGCAAAATGCCACTGCCAAACACAATCAGGGATGGGATAATAATTGCCAAGGCAAACCATAAATGAAGCTGGCGGCTAACCTGTCGTAGTTTAGGATTCACTGCTGTGGCCCTTTTTTTAGAAAGTAAACGCGTTATCAGCGGTCAACAAAGTATGCTTTAGCATGCAGCATACTTACATGCAAAATACTTGCATGCAAAATACTTAAAAGTGGTACTCAGTACTTAACACCCACTGCTGGCCGCGCGCATACGGCGCCAAATCGTCTCTGGATGTCACATAATAGGTATCGGTAATATTATTAACATTTAACGCCAGCTGCCATGCCGGTGTCAGCGCATAGCTGTAACCCATACTCAGTACATTAACACTGTTTGTTGGCAGCTCTCCGGGTACGCGATCATCAGATGCGCTGCGATGCGTTAGGGCAACAAATCCCTCAGCCTTGCCGGCATACACTGACAGCGACATTCTATGCTGCGGCGGCACAATATCGGCAATCGGCTCACCGGCATTATTTTCAGCCGTCAGCCATTGACCGCCCAGTTTAAACTCAGCATCCAGGCCAACAACAGAGAACCTCTGGCTTAGCTGATAATTAACCCCGGAAATTTTTGCCCGATCAAGGTTTCTATACTGCTGCAGGCTTTGCGACACGCTAATGCGCTCGATATAGTGCTTAATGTCGTGATGAAATACTGACAGATAAAACGCTGACGATACCCCCTGATACGAAGCCCCCTGATACGATCTCCCCTGATAATGTAATGATACATCCAGATTGTTGGCTAGCTCTGAGCGCAAAGCCGGATCACCCAGCACCTGCCCCCTGGGTGTTATTCCACGGTAAAAACGCTCGGTCAGGCTGGGCACCCGATAGCCATGGCTAAGATAACCAGACAGCGCCCAGGTTGGCGATAGCGAATAGCGATATCCGACAAAGGCACTAACATTGCTTTGTTGTTCGGTATTATCGGTTAAATTGCTGCTTTGGGTGGTGGCCGACAGCCGCGCTCCCGCCGCCAATAGCCCAGATGCCACCCTTTTGCTGGTGTCGAGTGCACCGTAAAGCTCCCATTGCTGCGCATCCAGAATGCGCTGCTCTAACACAGAGGGGGCTGCAGCTGAGATGGCTTCCCGCTCATCAACCCGCACACCCAGGCGGGCATCAATACCGGTGCGCCAGTGTATAGCCCAGTCTTCTGCAGCCACAGTGGCAACGCTGTTACTAACATGCATGCCGGTATTCAGTGCGGTGCTGTCGAGCGCGTTAAATTGTCGTGATGGACGGGTAATATGAGTCGTCAGTTGCGAGTTATGGGCATATACCGTGGCGTTATGCCAGTTAAACACCACTTTTGCCAGCGCGTGCTCATTGCTCGGGTAAAGGGTAAAACGGCTGGACGGATCATCAGCACTGGCTTTAGCAATATTATTTGCTGCAGAATATAGCAATAACGCCTCGCGAACCCCGCCAAGTCCGGATTGTTTGCGCAAAACCAGGCTCTGTTGTTCAAACCGATCCTCAATTGGGTTTGCCCTACCATCTTTACTGTTATTAGCATGCTGATGATTTACCATCCAGCTGATATTGCTTGCTTCGTGTATGCCGCTGACAAGTAGTTCACGGTAGTCGTTATTGGTACCATAGCGTAGCGCAAGACTGGGTGATTGCGGTGTACGCAAGGTAAAGTCGATGCTACCGCCAATAGCACCGGCGCCCACCTGAGTTGATGCAACCGCCGGATACACCTTCACCTGCCCCACCATCGAGGGCGACAGAAACTCCGCCGCGCTGCCGGCACGTCGCTCGGTGTGGATCGGAATGCCTTCCACCAGCGTTTGCACCCGCCAGCGTGCCGATCCGCGAATATTAACGCTTTGCATCAGTCCGCCCTGGCCACTGAGATTGACCATCGGTAAATCCTGCAGCAGTGAAGCCAGACTATCTGTGCTAACGTGCGTGTGGTCGATGCTATTGGTGACGGCCAACACCTCAGTCGCCGGATGCTGAACATCAGGCGCCCGGCCAATCACTTCAATCCTCAGGATGTCTTGCACATTGTCTGGGTAAACCTCTGCTGCACTGAGGCAGCAGGGAACCAGTAAAAAAGAATAAAGAAATCTGGGCATTGAGCAGGCTATTTATTATACAACAAGAATGACTATGCTTAAGTCAGCAGTATAAACAAGTCGGCAGTATGCCGAATGTTTTCTGCCGCATATTTCTGCTTGGTTAACGAAAAGCCGTTGAACAGCCTGGTTATTCGCTTTAATCAGGTTAATGCTAAATAATTCTATTACAAAAACAATCCGGGGATCCTATGAATTTTCTCTTTAAAGCCGCTTTGGTCAGCACCCTGTGTCTGTCCAGTGCGGTCTGTCTGGCTGCAGATGAATCCGACCAAGCTGCATTCAGTAAAAAAACATTTAACGCATTAGAATTTCGTAACATTGGCCCGGCCTATATGTCGGGACGTATTGCCGATATTGCCGTTGATCAAACTAACCCCTCTACCTGGTTCACTGCCGTTGGTTCAGGCGGTGTCTGGAAGACAACTAATTCAGGCACGACCTGGACCCCGATTTTTGACGATGAGTCAGTATACTCCATCGGTGATGTCACCATAGACCCGTCTAATCCTAATATCATCTGGATAGGTACAGGTGAAAACAGCGGCGGGCGCCACATTAGTTTTGGCGATGGCGTTTACAAATCGCTGGACGGCGGCAAAACCTGGAAAAATATGGGGCTGAAAAACTCTGAGCGCATTTCAGATATTATCATTCACCCGCAAAATTCTGATGTGGTCTGGGTGTCAGCGCAAGGCCCGCTGTGGTCCAAGGGCGGGCAACGGGGTTTGTACAAAACCGTTGATGGTGGTGAAAACTGGACACAAGTATTAGCGCCTGCAGACGAATGGACAGGCGTCACGTCATTGCTACTTGACCCACGTAACCCCGATAAGCTGTATGCCGCGACCTGGTCCCGCCAGCGTACCGTTGCCAGTTACGTTGGTACTGGTGAAGCGGCCGGTATTCACACTACTGACGACGGTGGTAAAACCTGGACCAAACTCAAAACGGGTTTGCCAGAGGGCAATATGGGTAAAATTGGCTTAGCAATTTCACCCATGCAGCCAGACGTATTGTACGCAACCATAGAAACCGATAATCGCAAAGGCGGGTTTTACCGTTCTGAAAATCGCGGTGCCAGCTGGCAGCGCGTGTCTGATGAGGTAGGAGGCGGCACCGGCCCTCATTACTATCAGGAAATTTTCGCCGACCCACATCAGTTTGATCGCGTTTATATCGCCAGTAACTACAGCAAAGTATCTGACGATGGTGGCAAAACCTGGACACCGATTAACACAAAACGCAAACATGTTGATGATCATGCCATGGCGTTTCACCCGACCGATCGCGATTTTGTCCTGATGGGTTCTGACGGCGGCATTTATATGTCACATGACCGGATGGCAAACTGGCGTTATATTGCCAACCTGCCGCTTACCCAGTTTTACAAAATTGCCGTAGACGATGCTAAGCCGTTTTACACCATTTATGGTGGTACCCAGGACAACTCGACTCAGGGCGGCCCTTCGCAAACGAATCGCAGTGAAGGCATTAAAAATAAAGACTGGTTTTTAACCCTCGGCGGCGATGGCCATCAGCCAGCCATTGAGCCCGGCAACCCTAATATCATGTATTCCCAATGGCAACAGGGCAACCTGGCGCGGCGGGATTTAAAAACCAAAGAAAACGTCTACATTAAGCCGCAACCGCAGCCGGGTGATCCAGCCGAGAGATATAACTGGGATGCCCCGATTAATGTCTCAGCACACGATCCAAAACGGCTGTATTTTGCGTCACAACGCGTCTGGCGCTCTGATGATCGTGGCGATAGCTGGGTGGCGGTATCTGCTGACCTGACCAAAAACGGCAATCGGATGCACCTGCCTGTTATGGGCCGCACCTGGTCGGTAGAAGCGGGTTGGGACATCTATGCTATGTCTGAGTATCACACTATTGCCAATTTTGCAGAGAGCCCGGTTGATGAGAATATTTTATGGGTAGGTACCGATGACGGTCAGCTTCAGGTAACCAACGATGGCGGCAAAAACTGGAAAAAGATTGAGCTGGACGATATAAAAGGTGTGCCTGCAACCGCCTATGTTAACGATATTCGTGCTGATTTATTCGATCCGAACACCATTTACGTGGCATTGGATAACCACAAATACGGTGATTTTAAACCGTACTTAATTAAATCTACCGATTTGGGCCGGAAATGGACATCACTGGCAGACACCTTGCCAGAGAAGCATCTGGTGTGGCGCATTGTGCAAGATCATGTCAACAAAGATTTAATGTTTATCGGCACAGAGTTTGGAGTATTTTTTACCGTCGATGGCGGCAAAGAATGGCTGGAACTGGCAGGCGGCATGCCAACGATTTCTACCCGGGATGTCCAAATTCAGCGCCGTGAAAACGATTTGGTTGCCGGCACCTTTGGTCGCGGTATCTACATTCTGGACGACTATACGCCATTACGTTCCTTAACCCCAAAAGCAATGGAACAGGCTGCGTTGCTGTTCGCGCCGGGCCGGCCGGTAAAGTGGTTCAGGCTTGATGATAACCATACTGACACCGACGGCGATGATCGGTTCGTTGCTGAAAACCCGGCACACGGTGCAACCCTAACCTACTATCTGAAAGACAGCCTGCTGACTGATCAGGAAAAACGGCAGGAAGCCGAGAAGAAAATGGTCAAGGATGAAAAGTATCCGAAATATCCAGCCTGGGAGGCCATTGAAGCAGAGAATAACGCCGCTAAGCCCGCGGTGTATATCGAGATCACCGATAGCCAGGGCCAGGTGGTCAACCGCGTTGCCGGCGACACCAAAAAAGGCTTGCATCGCATTAGCTGGGATATGACCTTCGCGCCGCAAAGCGCCGTGGTAACGGTCAAAAAAGAGGATGAGCAAGACGACGGCTTTATGGCGCCTCCGGGTACCTACACCGCAACCTTGTTTCAACGGGTCGGCAGCAAAATCTCGCAACTGGCCGCCCCGGTTGAGCTGACGCTGGAAGCGATCTACCAGCCGACGCTGCAAGGGCCGTCCTCAGCGCAGACTATTGCCTTTACCCAGCAGTTAATCGCCGCGGACAGACGTCTGTCTTCGGTCGAAGCCGTTTTTGAAGACTTGAGCAATACCCTGAAACTGGTCCGTGAAGCTATTAGTCATACCCCGGGAGACATCGCTAAGCTGGAGCAGCAATATGCCGCCATAGCTGATGAACTAAACGCCATTTCAACCGATATGTTCGGCTTGCAGTCGCGTGACAGAATGGGTATTAAACCGGCCAATATTGTCAGCAGACTGCGATACGCCATGTCTGCGTCATGGTCGTCGTATGGCCCAACCACCCAACACCAGCAGCAGCTTGGTTTTGCCCTCAGTGCGCTGGATAACGCTAGCTCGCGCATTCAAACCCTGCAAGGTTCAGTATTACCATCATTGCAAAATGCGATTGTCGACGCTGGCGGCCCCTGGACCCCCGGTATTAAGGTAATCGCTGAATCACAGCGTTAATAGAGTTTGCCCCTGTCTGCTAAAAAGACGGGGGCAACACTACAGGTAATTAAAACCGATATACTTTCCGTTTGGCCCGCATGTCGCGGGCTTTTTACCAGCTTACACTTCAGCCGGCACTTTTCCGCGGCTGGCACTCAGCCACTTCCTGGCAAGCAGTTCATCAAGCTCAACCCGCTTATCGCTGGCCGCTATATTAGCAGGCGCATCAGGCTCTGGTTGCAGTAGCATGTAGTCAGCCCGGCCGCTGTTTTTAACTTTATACAGGGCGGCGTCAGCCAGATACAGACTGTATTGCCAGTCCCAGCCCGGCGGCTGAACGGTGGCGCCAATTGAACAGGTAATGCTGACAGGGACGCCCAGCTGTTGTTGCCAGGGGTAACTATGCACCAGCTGCTGTAAGCGCTCGATATAATGCTGTACCTCACTGCTTTGCTCCAGGATCAGCAAAAATTCTTCACCGCCCCAGCGGATCAGATGATCATTGCTGCGGCTATGCTGCTGCAAAATAGCGGCAAAATGTTTAAGCACCGTGTCACCAAGCTGATGACCGTATTGATCATTAATCCGTTTAAAGTAATCCAGGTCCAGTAAAATCCAGGTCAGAGGTTGCTCGTTGCGCTGGGCCCGGGCCAGCATGGCGTCGATATTAACATCAAGATAATGGCGGTTATGCAGTTCAGTTAACGCATCCTGCATACTCATTTGCTGCAGTTTTTGATTCGCCTGATACAATTCCTGCGTACGCTCTTTCACCTGCCGGCTTAATTCTTCGCGGGCGTTCGCCAGTGATGCCAACCGTAAACGATATACTAACCAGAACATCATGATAAGCAGTGCCAATGCCAGCAAACGCGCCGTTATCGTTTCATACCAATACGGTTTCAGCACAATATCCATCGCTGCGGCATCACTCCAGCGGTAGTCACCCGCAACCTTTACCTGCACCTGAAATCGATAGTCTCCAGGCGGCAAATTAGTGTAAAACGCCTCACGCCGGCTGCCAGCGTCAATCCAGTCCTGCTCATAGCCTTCAAGTTTATATCGGGTATTAATGGAAGACGCCTGATAATAATAGGGCGCACTGAAACGGAAGTGCCAGTCACGTTGTTCGGGCGACAGCGTGGCAGAATTACCATCAAGTTGCTGATTTAATGCGGTTAAACTCTCTATTACCGGCACAGGTACTGCGGCATAGCTATTTAACCGATCTAAGCGCAGGGCAATAATGCCGTCCAGGGTTGGAAACCACAATCGCCCTTGATGCACCGTGCCCTTGTTACTACCGGCACCATTACAGCACCGATGTGAATCGGTAACGGCCTCAGGTTGACGATCGTCAACCAACATATACAACTGACTGACTTTTCCTTGTTGCAAGGCCGGATAATCCAGGCGATAAAACCCCTCAAAATTACTGATAACCAGCTTGTCATTAACCAGGGATGCATGCATAACCCCGTTACCTGGCAAACCATTTTGTTGGTTAAAGTGCTGCCAATTACCAGGTTGCCCCAGTAAAAATCCCTGGTCGAAACTTCCGACCAGCAGATTGCCATCGGCAAACTCAACCAGCACAGAGATAAACTTACCGGCCAGCGGCATATCAAGCACTGGCGTAAACTGTCCGTCACTACCACGCACATATAAGCCAGACTCAGTACCAACCCATAACCGCCCGTCGCTGTCATGTAACAACGCCCTGATGCTGATTTCAGTTAATGGCGCCGACACCCCCTGCTGGCTTAATTCACCCTGCTCCACCTTAAACAGGCCGCCATTGCTCCCTACCCATATCCGCTGGTTTTCTGCGACGAGCGTGGTGATCAGTAAATGCGCGGTTTGCGGATAATTTTTCTGCCAGGCCAGCGTATTACTATCCAGCAAACTTAACCCGGCGCGGGTGCCTACCCAAAAATCGTCCTGCTGCTGCAGCATGCTATATACAACAGGGCTGGGCAGATGCTGGTTGGCCAGTAACGGCTGAAACTGGCCATCTTTGAGTAAGGCCATCCCCTGGCTGGTCCCTACCATCAGATGACGTTGCCAGGGCTGCACTGCCCAACTATAGGAATCGGGTAAGCCGGCCGCAGTGCTATAGCGCTCGGTCAGCGCTGAGCGCAGGCGCATCACGCCATGAGTGCGGCTGCCAAACCAGAAATTCTGATGCTGGTCTACCAGCATACTCTCGACCCAGCTAAACGGTTGGTCAGGCGTACCCGGCAGCTGCACCCGCGCAACCTGCCCGGCTTGAATTTGATACAAACCATCAACTGTAGACAGCCATATCTGGCGCTGGTTATCCAGATACAATAGCTCAATACGACTGTTCGCTGCAGATCCAGGTAAGTCCAGTTGCTGCCAACGGCCCTGCTGCCAGCGATAAAGCCCCTGGTTGGTGCCGACAAACACTGTATTGTTCCTGACAACCAGTTCAATAACCTGAATAGCCTCAGCGGTATCAGGTGTCGGGTACCAGCGATACTGCTGGCTCTGATAGCTTGCAAAACCGTCCTGACCACCTATCCATAAGGTCTCTTGTTGCGGATACATCTGAAAAACCGCAGTCGGGTGCTCGGCAACCGGCATTAACCGGTTATGCTGCCATTGATATAATTGATTCGCGCCAATAAAAAAACGACCATCAGACAACTCTGCAAAACTGGTTATCATTCCCGGTTTTAAGTTACCGGTATCCACTGCGGTAAATTTGCCATCGGCAAAATAACTTAAACCGTTGACAGTGCCAATCCACAGTCGTTTATTGCGATCGAGATACAACGCCGTAACTAAATTGGATAAAATTTGCGGGGTATTGGCTGTATTAAAAACGGTAAACCGATGGCCGTCAAAACGGGCCAGACCGCCCTGAGTACCAAGCCAGATATAGCCTTGCTCATCTTGCGCCATTGCAGTAACCGATACCTGTGGCAGCCCGCCATCTACCGACCAGCCACGATACAATGTGGAAGGGTTCCCCTGCACAGCAGGCATAGCCTGCAAACAGGCACTTGCAGCCAACAACATGGTAAACAGCATTGTCACAATAACATCTCTGAACACTCAGCTGGCTCCCTGGTATGTTTACAGTTTGATAATAGCTGTTACTTTACTAAAAGCCCGTGTCGGTTCTGATTAAAAACTGACGAGTGGCAGATATTTAGCTCTCAGCGGTCATCTTGCACTATTGGTCTTACCAGTGCTAAGCTCGACAGACTGTCCGAAACTGAAAAGGCTTATCATGTCTTTGTTCAAAGCTAATCTGGGCTTAAGGCTGTTTGCCTGGCGCTATATTCCGTTAATTGGTTTCTGCTCACCTAAAATTGTCAGGATGAACGACAGCACCCTGGAAGTAACCATGCCCCATAGCTGGCGCACTAAAAACCATCTGGGCAGTGTTTATTTTGGCGCGCTGGCAATTGGTGCCGACTTAGCCGGCGCCTTTCTGGTGTTTTCTAAAGCCAAAGCCCGTGGCATTAATGCTAATTTTGCCTTTAAAGACGTACAGGGCCAGTTTTTAAAACGGCCAGAGGCTACCGTGCACTTTATCAGTAATGATGGCGCAACTATTGATCAGATGCTGGATGAGTCTCTGGCCAGTGGCGAGCGCGTCAACAAACCGGTAACGGTAAGTGTTACCTGTCCCAGTCTGCACGGTTCAGAACCTATGGCAACGTTCACCCTGACCCTGTCCGTTAAAGCAAAAATCAAAGGCTAATTTCAGGTTTGCACCCGGCAGGCGGACAGTCTAAAATTGCGGTTTAGTTGGTTTTGGCTGCGGGCTGCTGGCCCCGGGTCCTTTGAGAGAAACGATGCAAGAACTCAGTGGTAATCTTTTTATTGTCTCAGCCCCCAGTGGCGCGGGTAAATCGTCTCTTATTAATGCGCTGTTAAAAAATCATGCTGATATGCAGGTTAGCGTATCGCACACCACCCGCTCCCCCCGTCCGGGCGAGCTAGACGGTGTGCATTATCACTTTATCAGTGTCGAACAATTTAAAAAGTTGATCCTGGAAAATGAATTTCTGGAGTGGGCGGAAGTTTTTGGTAATTATTATGGCACCTCCCGTAGCGCAATTATTGGTAATCTGCAGCAGGGCACTGATGTATTTCTGGATATTGATTGGCAGGGGGCGCGGCAAATTCGACAACAGGCACCTGGCACGCTGGGCATTTTTATTTTGCCACCGAGCATGACAGCGCTGCAGCAACGTCTGGTGCAACGGGGTCAGGACAGCGATGAGGTTATTGCCAAAAGAATGGCCCAGGCACAAAGCGAAATGCAACACGCCGATGAGTACGAGTATCTGATCATCAATGATGATTTCGAGCAGGCATTGCGCGAACTTAATCACATCGTGCTAAGCCAGCGCAATAGCTTGTTATCGCAACAAAGCCGGCACGGCCAGTTGATGCAACAACTGTTGGCGAAACCAGCAAAATAGCGTAAACTAGGCGGTCTTGTAATATACCTGAACACTCCGGAGTGGCGAATGGCTCGCGTAACAGTTGAAGATGCAGTAGATAAAATTGGTAACCGTTTCGATTTAATTCTGGTTGCGGCCCGTCGTGCCCGCCAACTGGCGGTAGAAGGCAAAGAGTCTATGGTTGATCGTGAGAACGACAAACCCACCGTGGTTGCCCTGCGCGAAATTGAACAAGGTTTTATTACCAACAGCATTCTTGATGAACAGGAAAAGCGCGACCAGATGCAACAAGAAGCGACCGAAATGGCTGCCGTTGCCGCGATTATCGGTTCTGATCAGTAAAAACCCCTGCCAAACATTGCCAGCGGCGCTTTAGCCGTTGGCATCTGCGTGTTTTAGACGTATATTCTTAACTAACCAGCGTTATAAATTTTTGCTGTCGAAGTTTGGGAGCGTTTGTGTATCTATTTGAAGGCCTGAAAAATCAAATTTCCGCCTATCTGCCTGCAGAACAGGTAAGTCTGGTTCAGCAGGCCTATGTGGTTGCGCGCGATGCGCATGCCCCGCAAACCCGTTCCAGCGGTGAACCTTATATAACCCACCCGGTAGCGGTTACCAGTATTCTGGCTGAAATGCGGATGGACCACGAAACGTTAATGGCGGCTTTGCTGCATGACGTGATTGAAGACACCGATTACAGCAAGGAAGATTTAGCCCGACTGTTTGGCGATACTGTGGCCGAACTGGTGCAGGGTGTCAGCAAGCTTGATAAAGTTAAGTTTAAAGATTATCAGGAATTTGAAGCCACTAACCTGCAAAAAATGTTTATGGCAATGACTCAGGACATCCGGGTTATTTTAATCAAGCTGGCCGACCGTACCCACAATATGCGCACCCTGGGTGCCCTTCGACCAGAGAAACGCCGGCGCATCGCCAAAGAAACCCTTGAGCTTTACGCGCCTATTGCTAACCGGCTTGGTATTCATAACATTAAAAATGAGCTGGAAGACTTAGGTTTTCAGGCGCTTTACCCTATGCGCTACCGGGCACTGGGCAGTGCGGTCAAACTGGCCAGGGGTAACCGACGCGAACTGCTGGAAAAAGTACAGAATGAAATTCGCAGCCGGATCAGTGATGCCGGTATTGAAGCCGATGTCAGTGGCCGTGAAAAACATCTGTACAGCATTTACCGTAAAATGAAAAACAAAGAGCTGATGTTCAATGACGTCATGGACATTTACGCCTTTCGGGTGGTGGTTAATTCTGTAGATAATTGCTACCGCATTCTTGGCCTGGTGCATAATCTGTATAAGCCGATTGAAATCCGCTTTAAAGACTACATTGCCATTCCCAAACAAAACGGCTACCAGTCATTACACACTTCATTAATCGGCCCCCACGGTATTCCGGTAGAAATTCAGATGCGCACCCGAGAAATGGACGAAATGGCCGATAAGGGTATTGCAGCGCACTGGATGTACAAATCAAATGGTGAGCATAAAGATACCACCGCGCAAATCCGGGCGCATCGCTGGATGCAAAGTCTGCTGGAATTACAGCAAAGTGCCGGTACCAGCTACGAATTTGTTGAGAACGTTAAATCGGAATTATATCCGGAAGAACTGTACGTCTTTACCCCCAAAGGTAAAATTGTCGAGTTACCCATCGGTGCTACCGCTGTCGACTTTGCTTACGCCGTGCATACCGATGTCGGCAACCGTTGTGTCGGTGCCAAAGTCGATCGTCGTCCTTACTCGCTCAGTAAACCGTTGGAAACCGGCCAAACTGTCGAAATCATTACCAGCCCTGGCGGTAAGCCCAATGCTAACTGGCTTAATTATGTGGTCACCAGCCGGGCAATACTGGGTATTCGCAATTATTTAAAACGCCAGCAGCAAAACGAAGCCATCAGCCTGGGCAAGCGGCTGCTAACCTCGGCGCTGGGTGAAGTTAAACTGGAAGATATTGCAGTAGATCGCATTGAGCAGGTGCTTAAAAATGTCCATCAGCAATCTTTTGATGCCTTGTGCAGTGAAATTGGCCTGGGTAACCAGTTGCCGGTAGCCATAGCACGGCGCTTGCTGGGTGAATTTGAAGCCGATGACACCAGTGGCAAAAACAGCTCGCCGTTACCGAAAAGCAACGCCTTCATTGTTGGTTCTGAAGGTATGCTGGTCACGTTTGCCAAGTGTTGCCGACCGATACCCGGTGATGAAATTGTCGCTAATGCCACGCCGGGTAAAGGTTTAAATGTGCACCGCAGCGACTGTCGGAACATTAAAGGCTGGGAGCGTGATCCCGCTAAATTTTTCCCTATTCGCTGGGACAACACCAGCGATAAGCAATTCTTATGTGATATCCGGGTGTTTATTATTAACCGCCAGGGAGTACTGGCGAAATTGACAACCCTGCTGGCCAGTCAAAACTCGAATATTCAGGATCTGGTTACCGACGATCGGGATACCGGTGAATACGTGATTAAAATTACCCTCTCCGTGCAGGATAGGGTGCATCTGGCTAATGTCATGCGCAAAATCCGCGTATTGCCAGACGTTCAAAAAGTTTACAGAAGGAAGTAATTTTATGTCAAAAGTCATCATCCGCACCGAAGCCGCTCCGGCTGCGATTGGCACCTACAGCCAGGCGGTGAAAATTGGTACTACTGTTTATTTATCAGGCCAGATCCCACTGGTGCCAGCGAGCATGCAAATGGTGTCGGAAGATTTCGCTGAACAGACGCATCAGGTTTTTAAAAACCTGGCAGCCGTGTGTGAGGCAGCCGGTGGTACGTTAAATAACATGGCAAAACTGAATATTTTTCTGGTTGATCTGGGCCAGTTCGCAACCGTTAATCAGGTAATGAGCGAATACTTCGCCGAGCCCTATCCAGCCAGAGCAGCAGTCCAGGTTAGTGCATTGCCGCGTGGTGCTCAGATTGAGATAGACGGCATAATGGAAGTGCCATCTACCCACTAATGAACAAAAAAACCGTTTTGCTCAGCGTTATATTTGTCAGCCTGTGGTTACCGCTACAGACCACTTTGGCTATGCCAGAAACACCGACTAAGCAAGCGACCAAGCCGCTACCAGCTGATGTTTCTGCCGCCAAAATACCGCGACTTACCTGGTGCCTGGACCACTTTCCATATTTTCATGACTATGATGCCACGACTACTCCAACCGGCCCTTCAGTCGAACTAATGCAAGAGCTCGCCAGACGGGCTGGCTTTGAGCTTCATTTTACCCCACGCACCAACCTCGCCCGCTGTTTACGGTTAATGAAACAGGGCAAAGTCGATTTAATGAGCAACCTGAGGTATAGCGAACAGCGCAGTGAGTATATGCATCTGTTACCGTACCAGAAAAATATTGCCGAAAGTTTATTTGTAAGGTTGCACGATGAGCGGGTTATTAGTAGCCAGTCTCAGTTACGGGGCCTTACCCTGGCTACTTTACGTAACTTTTTGTATAACCCTGCTACTATGGCGCTTATCGCTGAAGAATCCCGCCATATCGCCCAGGTTGACAGCATAGAAGTTGCCCTGGAAATGCTGCTGCGTAAGCGGATTGACGGTCTGGTGGCGCCCACCATCAGCACCACTGAAGCCATTAACGCTGCCAGTTTATATCAGCATCGCTTTAAAATTGCCCCGTTAGATTTCAGTGGGGCTACGCCAAATAATATTCATCTGGCTATTGCCAAAAACAGTCCGCATGCGGTACTGACCCCGCTGCTGCAGCAACATTTGCAAACCATGATTGACGATGGCACGGTAGCGCGGCTTATCCGAAACCCGGAAAACCGGCCTGACGTTAACGAGCTGAAACTTCAACAACCTTAAATGCTTTGCCTCTGCCCATTCCCGGTTTACACTGCAAGCATGCTCCTGTGATTGTAAGAGACCCTTTTGCCGCATACCCGACTGGATAGCCTCAGCATCAGCCTGATCAAGGGCGTAGGTGCCAAAGTGGCACAGCGCCTGGAAAAGCTGGGGATTGCCAGCGTACAGGATTTACTGTTTCATTTACCCCTGCGCTACGAAGATCGCACCCGGATTTATGCCATCGCAGATTTAATGCCAGCTATTCACGCCACTGTGCTGGCAGACGTGGTAAGCAGCGAGATCCAGTTTGGCAAACGGCGTAGCTGGCTGGTAAAAGTCACCGATGGCAGCGGCTTTCTGACCTGCCGGTTTTTTCATTTCAGCGCAGCACAGAAAAATGCGGTAGCCCCCGGGGTAAAATTACGGTTGTTTGGTGAGGTAAAACGCGGGCCGCGGGGCGTTGAAATGTTACATCCGGAATACCGGGTGCAGCAGGACGAGCAGTTGCAGCAGGTGGCAGAGACGCTAACCCCGGTTTATCCCACCACCGAGGGTATTAAGCAAGCCAGTTGGCGAAAGCTCACCGATACCGCCCTGGAATACCTGAACCGTTATGCGCCGGTTGAATATCTGCCGGTTACTTTGCTTAGTTCGTCCTGGTCACTCGCTGATGCCCTGGCCTACCTGCACCGGCCACCACCAGATGCTCAGCTCAGCCTGCTGGAACAGGGGCGTCATCCGGCGCAGCAGCGGTTAATTCTGGAAGAACTGGTGGCCCAGCAACTTAGCATGTACCAGCTGCGCAGCCAGAGCCAGCAACAGCATGCAGTGGCCCTGGCTTATCACCCGGCACTTACCCGGACATTTTTAGCCAGTTTGCCATTTCAGCTGACTGACGCACAGCAACGGGTAGTGGCCGAGCTGCGGCACGATTTAGCCCGACCTTTACCCATGTTGCGTCTGGTACAGGGTGATGTAGGATCAGGCAAAACTCTTGTTGCCGCCCTGGCGGCACTCACAGCGATTGCTCAGGGGTATCAGGTAGCGCTGATGGCGCCCACCGAATTACTGGCAGAGCAACATGCAGCTAATTTCAATAACTGGTTCAGCCCGCTGGGTATTGATGTCGCCTGGCTCGGTGGCAAAACCAAAGGTAAAGCACGGGACCAAACCCTTGCTAAACTTGCTGATGGCAGCGCGCAGATGGTATTGGGCACCCATGCCTTGTTTCAGCAAAGTGTCACATTTTGTAAGCTGGCACTGATTATAATTGACGAACAACACCGTTTTGGGGTGCATCAGCGGTTAGCCCTGCGCGAAAAAAGCGGCATGGCGGGTGTTTATCCACATCAGTTAGTGATGACCGCTACCCCTATACCCCGTACGCTGGCCATGACCGCCTATGCCGATCTTGATACTTCAGTTATCGACGAATTACCACCCGGCCGCACCCCCGTGACTACCGTGGCCATTGCCGACAGCCGCCGTGGCGATATTATCGAGCGGGTGCGTAATGGTGTGTTGCAGGACAACCGTCAGGTGTACTGGGTATGCACCCTGATTGAAGAATCAGAGGTATTGCAATGTCAGGCAGCTGAAGATACTGCCGCCAGCCTGACCGCAGCGTTACCTGATCTGCAGATAGCACTGGTACATGGCCGCTTAAAGAGCACAGAAAAACAAGATATTATGGCACGGTTCAGCCGTGGCGATATTGATGTACTGGTCGCCACCACGGTGATAGAAGTGGGGGTTGACGTACCCAATGCCAGTTTAATGATTATTGAAAATCCAGAGCGCCTCGGCCTGGCGCAGCTCCACCAGTTACGGGGTCGGGTTGGCCGTGGCAGTGCGGTGTCCCACTGTGTTCTGTTGTACCATGCCCCTTTATCTAAGACCGCCCAAGCGCGTCTTGCCGTGCTGCGTGACAGCAACGACGGCTTTGTTATTGCCCAGCGTGATCTGGAGATACGTGGCCCGGGTGAGCTACTCGGTACCCGTCAGACCGGACTGCTGCAGTTTAAAATTGCCAATATCAGCCGGGACGCCGACCTTATTCCGCACGCCCGCCAACTTGCTGCTACCCTGTGGCAGCAAGAGCAAGGACAGCAGCACAACAATCAGACCGCTTGTCAGCAGCTTATCCGGCGCTGGCTGGCTAATAAAGACATTTACGGTAATGCCTGACACGCCGACCATTGTTTAAAGGGTCGAGGCTGCAGTACACTGGCTGCAATACACCGGCTGCCATAATCTGATGCGGAGACAACCATGTTAGCGCTTACCCCTTCTCAATTACGGCTGCAATGCCGCAGTGGCGCATTTAGCGGTAACACTTCCGGGTTTGCACCGGGCTTTGTCCAGGCCAATATGGCGATATTACCCAGACAATACGCTGCTGATTTTCTGCAGTTTTGCCATTTTAACCCCAAACCCTGCCCATTGCTGGGTATGGCAGCCACTCCGGGCGCGATTGATCTGCCTGCTCTGGCCAACGATTTAGATATTCGCAGCGACTTACCAAAATACCGAATTTTCCGTGCCGGTCACATGATTGAAGAAGTAACGGATGTACGGAATATCTGGCGCGACGATTTAGTGACCTTTTTAATCGGCTGCTCGTTCTCGTTTGAAGAAGCATTGCTGGCTGATGGCCTGGAAATTCGCAATATTACCGAGCAGGTGAACGTGCCGATGTACCGCACCACTATTGCCTGTACCCCGGCCGGCGTGTTTCACGGGGGCATGGTAGTCAGCATGCGGCCCATGTTGCCGGCTGATGCCATCCGGGCGATTCAGATTTGTTCGCGTTTCCCCCAGGTACACGGTGCACCCGTGCATTTTGGCGATCCGGCTGCGATTGGGATCAGTGACATTAATAAACCGGATTTTGGCGATGCTGTCAGTATAAAACCGGGCGAAGTGCCGGTATTCTGGGCTTGTGGCGTTACCCCGCAGGTGGCAATCGCCAATGCCAAAGTGGATTTTTGCATCAGCCACAGCCCGGGCTATATGCTGGTAACAGATATTGCAAACAGCAAACTATCGGTCTTCTGAACGGGGTTATGAGCAGAGCGCTGATGCCACTCAGGCTTAACTTTTGAAATAGCTGCGCAACGAACTGCCGCTGCTGAACACACTGAGCATACTGCCAAGCACCCCGGCAATGGATGCCGCTACGATATGCAGTGACTGCCCTGATGTCAGGGCAATACCACCGACAATCACCACCACCAGCGCCGCGAAACTCAGCCGGTAATTTTTCCATACGCCGGCTTCGCCTACTTTTACCAGTTGGCGCAAGGTTTCTGACGGTTCGGCATTCAACACAAATTGCCTAAAGCTGCGATTAACCAGGGTCAGTTTGCCGCGGCTTACCCGCAGCAAGCCGTTAATAGCCAAATGTTCAATCATCAGGCAATTGAGCGGGTTAAGCTGGTGGCCATTGGCCAGATTAAACAGGGCCAGTTTTTCTTCGTTACTGCAATTTTCCCACTTATACCGATATAACGCATCGGCGTGGTTCAGGATAAAATTTAACGTCGCCCATTGTCGGGTTGTCAGGCCATCACTGCCGCGCCAAAGCCCTGATCGCAACGCTGTATCGGTGTTGTTTAGCTGCTCTGCTGTGGCGGGCAGCGGGCCTAGTAACGGGTAAGCCGCTATTTCCTGCTGTAACATTTGGGCATCTAATGGCTCTGCCAGGGTTGCCGGCATATGTACATTGAAGTTGAGCAAACACTCTGACCAGGCCAGATATTCAGATTGCTCCAGCGCGCTATCACCAGCAGCCACCAACTCATCTTTAATTGTCAGCCGCTGCAAACTGTTAAACCCCATCACCAGGGTAAACTGACTGAGCTCGCCCAGTAAGGTCAGAGCCTTAAGCTCAGTAACCAGGGCCAGTAACAGCTGGCGTCGCCGCGGACCATTCAGCCCTGTGTCTATCTGGCTCAGGGTAACCTGCATCGGCTGGTCTGCGTCGCTCTGGTGCAGCATTATCGACACATTATGTAATTGCAACTCGTCGTTAAACTGCTGCAAGGTAGCGCTGCGCCGGTAAAGCTGTTCAAAACCCGGTAGCAACGCGTTGCTAGTGTCGGCCAGCTGCACTTGTTTTAGCAGCATCAGTAAATTAACCCCGGCCGGTGGGCAAGCCGTCAACTGTAACTGCAGCCCCGCCACCAGCCGCTTAGCAGGTGCCAGTTGCGTGTTAGTGCTCAACTGATAAATATGCCTTAAAAAATCACTGTCATAACCCAGTCGCAGCCATAATACCCGACGCACATAAAGCTGCCACAGCACTAAAAATAACAACAAAGGCAATAAAAACTGCAAACTTACCACTAACAACTGGGCCAGTGTTTGCGGGCTGTTGCTGGTATCATGCAGTTTTTGCATGGCACCATTACCATCGTTATGTTTGGTCTCTGGCGCACGGTTGAGCGCCTCACTACTCATTTCAAATGGCTCTACCCGCACCAAAAAGGTTTTTATCCACTGCCACAAATATGTATTGCCAATAATAGTACTGAGTTTAGGGTAATCATCTGGCAGGCCGCTACTGCTAACCGCCGCACAGCGCTTCTGATAGCTCGCCACAGACCAGCTAACAGGCAGCAATTGTGTTGGCTGCAAACGTTGTTCCGTAATGGAATTAGGAAAACGGTTTATCGCAAACTCATGCAGTTCTGCCCGCTCGCGGTTGAACTCAATGCATTGCATTTTGGCATAGTGTGCCTGCAACGCCTGTTGTGGAACCTTACTGATATAAGACAAATAACTGAAAGGTAGCAAACTGATTAAGGCGACACTGCCGGCAATCATCAGTTTGGCAGCAGGTTTGATCACCGGAGCCTGTGGTTTGCGCTGACGTAAAAACAGGCTGACACAACCAATAATCAGCACAAACAATACCGCGTTTAGCCACGGCAATAACGGACTGAACTGAGTAGACGGAATAGTAAGTTGCAGTGCGGTACGCAGCGCAAAAAAACCATAAACCAGGCCCCAGACCAGCGACACCAGCAGCAACAGGCGCCGGCTGTCAAAACCAAGAGGGATCCCCAGCCGGTTTTTTACCAGCTTGCTGTTAATCAGTCGTCGCAGCAGCTGCAATACCGAGATCAGCAACAAAAAGAATACGATCATACTGACGCTGAAAATCAGAAACTGATTGCTCATAATCGCATCGACATGGTCTT
This sequence comes from Arsukibacterium sp. UBA5043, assembly GCA_002415085.1. GTDB lineage: Bacteria > Pseudomonadota > Gammaproteobacteria > Enterobacterales > Alteromonadaceae > Alishewanella. Next base: position 44,998 of record DIBV01000011.1, read on the forward strand.
GCGGATAAAACACTACCAACGCCCACTCATCCACCGGCGAGCCGGCCAGAATAAAATTACCCGGCTGTCCATGATAAAAGCCGGCCAGGCCGGTTCTGACAGTACTGCCGGTTGGCTCACCGGATCTGATTGTCTGACTAAGCAGATTATTTTCACTACCAATATAGTAAATATTCTCAACAAAAGTGCGGCTGTTATCATTGTGATACAACACTTTACCGGTTCGACGCTCCACCACCATAAACTGCAGGCCGTTAGCAGGAGGCGGCGCCAGGCTCACCGACGGAAACACGACATCGGCTACCAGCACAAAACCGGCATCACCGCTCCCGCCGTCGCGTTGCTCCGCTGTTAATGGCATCGCGATGGTGCTACCGCGAGTGCCGTTATTAACATTAAGCAAGCGCTGAATGTAAACATTCTCAAAACCCTGATCTTGCAGCGTCAGCTGCCAGCCATTACCATTGCGCACCCGTTTAAAATAATCCCGATGTGATAAATCATACACCTTAGGTGCGGCATTATTTTCCAGAAAATAAATTGACGGGAAACGGGAGCGGCCAGCTGCATCCAACATGCTTACCGATAACAACTTACCAGGCGGCTTTGCACTGTGCTGACGATAGTAAGTTTGCATGGTGCACTCTGCATCCGCCACTACCTGCATTTGCTGCGGATAAAAATCAAACGCCAGCTCTGTCTGCGGACAGGGCGCAAATAATTGCTGATAATTAATTTGATTTAGCGTGGCCGCCCCCGGCAAAAAACGGGTATCAATTAATCCTCCTTGCCAGTGCTGCTGATAATAGTTGCTATAGCTTTGCAGCTGGGTAAATACGGCAAGAATATCAGCCGTTAAATCAGCCCGGATTTGTTCAATATAATTTTGTGCCTGCTGGTGCCGGCTTTGCTGCCATACGGTCACGGTCATGTAACTGAAAATAAGCGCCAGCAATACCGAAAAAAATCCATAGGCCACCAGATAGCAAAAGCTGGCATACAGCCGGTTTACCGACTGATTTTTCGGCTGCAAATACATCCGTAGTACCGACCAGACAAAGGTTAAACTCACCAAAGTGGCAAATAGCAGAGGTATATTCCAGTAGCCACTGCCCTGCTCTGCCAGCTGTTGCTGTGGCAGCAGGCCTACCAGATACAACTGTGATACCGCCTGTTCGTCTGCGTTATTGTTTATTGCGACCAGCCCGGCGGCCAGTCGCATTGGATAAATAAACAGCCGGTAGTCACCATAAGACAACTTCATATCCAGGTGCACACTGTAACTGGGCAGTCGCGGCTCTGGTGGCGGGCTACTGTCGGTTACTTCACTGAAAAAGTCATTGTACTGCTGCTTACTTAACGCTTCGGTTACGCTGGTTAAATTAACAAAAGAAATGGTCGTTTCGCCACCGGTACTGGCCAGTACCTGGCTGTCTTCAGTGACAAATAACAACTGACTGAAACCCCGTTCTGGTTCAGGTAAAAAGTCGGCATGCTGAATTTCCGCCTCAAGGTAATTCACGGTGTCATTGTCATTCTGCTGATACCAGCGCAGCTGCACTTTATCCTGGGTTAGCCAGTAGCGATTGCGGTAGCTTAGGCAAGGCCCGGTATTGCCGGTCTCCTGCGCCTGCGGGCATTCTTTGGGCAACTGTTGGCGGTGGGTTACTTTATAACTTGGAAATAACGCCCTGATAGCGGTTTCGCTTTCCTGATAATCATACAAACTTTGCAGTTTAATCAGATTTTCAGTAAAGGTATTACTGGCTTCCGCCAATACCCTGAAATAATCCTGATTTATTACACTACTGCGGGCCTGAGCGTAGCGGTAGTAACCGAACACCATCAACGCCAGTAACGCCGCCATCAGCATAAGCAACCCGGCAATCCGTTTCGGGCCGGCTCTGCTCTTGCGTTGTTCTGGCGCGGGGTTGTTGCTCATGTTGCTCGCCTGAATATTAACAATTAAGTAATAACGCAATCTCGGCAAATTGCAAACCGGCAGCCCAGCCAACCCGGTTCAGCTTGATCTATTGTGACAACACTTGCTTATTGGTCGCACAACATGAATAATTTATTCCTCAGCAGCACTAAGGACCCCGGAGGCAGCATGCTACTCAATTGCGATTTAGGCGAAAGCTTCGGCAGCTGGAACATGGGCCTCGATAATCAGGTTATGCCCTATATCGATCAGGCGAATATTGCCTGTGGTTTTCATGCCGGCGATCCGGATGTCATGCAGCGCACCCTGCAACTGGCTAAACAACATGGCGTGACCATTGGCGCGCACCCGGCCTATCCTGATCTGAATGGTTTTGGCCGGCGCAGCATGCAGTGCTCGCACAATGAAATTATCAACCTGATGCATTATCAAATTTCGGCTCTGGACGGCCTGGCGCAGTGTCAGGGGCTGCAACTGAGCTATGTAAAGCCGCACGGCGCGCTATATAACGATATGATGAGCAAACCAGCAGTATGGCAGGCGGTAGTGCAGGCCATTGCCAGCTACCATAAACCGTTAAAGCTGATGCTGCTGGCCGACAACAACCGCCATACTTATCAGCAGCACGCTGCTGAGCTTAAAGTGGAGTTGTTGTTTGAAGCTTTTGCCGATCGCCGTTATACCGACGAGGGCAAGCTCACGCCACGCAACCAGAGCGGTGCCGTGTTGCATGATGCAGAAGTATTGACCCAGGTTACAGAATTACTCAACGATGGCAGCGTTACCACCGCCACAGGCCAGCGGCTGGCGCTGCAAGCAGATACCCTCTGCGTGCATGGTGACAACCCGGCAGCGGTCGCGCAGGTCGCGCAAATCCGGCAATTGCTGCAAGCCGGTCTGTGAGCATGCCGCTATATCGCCTTACTCTTGCCAGCGAAAACGCGGTTATGGTGTATTTTGAGCAGAAAATGGCTGCTGAGATTGCCGGGTTAGTGCAGCAAGCCATACCACTTATTCGCCAGGCACTGGCCAATCATTTGGTAGAACTGCTCCCCTCTTATGCTTCGCTGCTGGTGGTATTTAACCCTTTCAGTTGTGATCATTTCACCCTTAATACCCTGCTTAACGGCGCGTTAGCCAAGCTTCACATTGGGCAAGCTACAGCTGGCCGGCGCATTGAACTACCGGTGTATTACAGCGAACAAAGCGGCCCCGACTTAGCGCTGATTGCTAAAACCAAGCAACTGACAATTAATGAAGTAATACAATTGCATCAGCAGCAGGTATACCGGGTGTATGCCATCGGCTTTGCCCCCGGTTTTGCTTATCTTGGCGAAGTGGCCGAACAACTGACGATGCCACGTCTTGCTACGCCAAGGGCCAACGTACCGCGCGGCGCAGTAGCCATTGCCGATCGGCAAACAGCAGTGTACCCGGCAGTATCTCCCGGAGGCTGGAATATCATTGGCCTGTGCCCCACCCCAATGTTTCAGCCGGATAACGAACCGGCCATGCCCGTGGCGGTAGGTGATGAAGTGCAATTTGTCGCGATCAGTAAAAGCGAGTTTATTAAGCTCGGCGGCCAGTTAGATAAACCATTGCTTCAGCAGTCAGGTGAAAAACCATGAGCTATTTTGAGGTGATTAACCCCGGCGTGCTTAGTCTTATTCAGGATCAGGGCCGCTTTGGCCAGGGCGCACTGGGCTTAACCAATGGCGGCCCGCTCGACGCCGGCTCGGCCCGCTGGGCCAATGCCTTAGTTGGCAATGCCCTGAATGCCAGCCTCATTGAATGCAGCATTGGTGGCCTGCAACTTAAAGCCCGCTGCGCTACGACTATTTGTGTAACCGGTGCCAGCCTTAGCCTGACCATAAATGGTCAGGAAAAGGCAATGTGGCATAGCCATAGTATCCAGGCAGGCGCTACCATCGAACTTGGTATGGCAAACCAGGGGCTGCGTGCATATTTAGCAGTAGCCGGAGGCTTAAAAATTACGGCACATTTTGGCAGTAGTGCCACAGTAATGCGCGAGGGCATTGGCGGCCTTTACCAAAACGGTGCCAAGCTGCAACCCGGTGATAAACTGCCGATGCTCGCCAGTGCCCCCTTGCCACTGCGCCGGTTAACGCCGGCGCAGCAGCCCGGCTTTAATTTCAACCACAGCGATAACCGCGATGTCTGTTCCAACAATGTTAGGCACGGCCTTAGCCTGCGGATAGTTGAAGGCTATCAGCACCAGTTATTCAGTAACGTTGCGCGCCAGCGCTTTTACCTTAACCACTACACCGTGACACCCAAAGCCGATCGGATGGGCGTAAAGCTTAGCGGCCCGGCTATTAGTTGCACCAGTCAAAGCCTGTTATCTGAAGGTATTTGCTATGGCGCGGTGCAAATACCGCCCGACGGTCAGCCAATCGTGCTGCTAAATGACCGTCAGACCCTGGGCGGTTATCCAAAAATAGGTAGTGTACTGTCGCTCGATTGCTGGCAACTGGCCCAGGCACCGGCCGGTACCGTGCTGAGGTTTGAACAAATTGACCCACAGCAGGCTCATAATGCGCTGTTACTGGCCCAGGCCCGGTTTCAACGGCTGCTAGCAGAGGTAAACATCATAGCCCCAAATAGCCGCACTGGAGCAAACAATGACAACAGCTGATTTGCTGCAGGTTAGCCGGCTGATAGAACAACAGCTGGTGAAGCGCAACCTGCGCGGCATGCAATTGCTGCAACAACAGCTGCGCCCGGGCTATATTCTGCGCGCCGCAAGGCTAATTAACCAATGCCGGGGCACGGTATTAATTGGCACCGGTTTTCCGGTACTGGATACCTTTGAAACCGACGGCCCGGTTGGCGCTATTGCCTTGTATCAGCTGTTAGAGCAACTTGGCGCCAGGCCAATGCTGGTAAGTGGCAATCCGCTCTGTGCGGTGCTTTCCAGTCGTTACCGTACTTATCAAATCAGCGTAAACCAGCAGCAAAACCTGCCGGTTATTGCCAGCCAGGCGCTGACCGAACTGCAACCACAACTGGTTATTTCTATCGAAAGACCCGGCTTTACTGCTACTGCCCGCTACGCCAATATGCGCGGCGAGGATATTACCGAGCGCTGCGCCAGTTTCGACCACTTTTTAAATCTGGCCCGCTGCCCGACTATTGGCATTGGTGATGGCGGCAATGAAATAGGTATGGGCAATATGGCCGCATTCTTAGATCAGCTAAATATTACCCCGGCCGTCACCGAATGCGACGAACTGGTGGTAGCCGACGTGTCTAACTGGGCCACCTGGGGTATTATCGCTATGGTGTCAGTGTTGCAGGGCCGTGATTTACTAACCAGCGCAAACCCACTGCAGATCCTTAAGTTTTTATCGGCCCACGGCAGTGTCGATGGCGTTACCCGGTTAAATACTTTGACAGAAGATGGTTTGCCCCACACCGAGGGAGAACAGCTAATTACTGAATTGCGTGATCTGGTGCAAAAACTAAATCGAGTTGCCCACGCCAACGCGCCGTAAATACATCCCTGTAGGCTCGTTTCCGCCCGTCCAGGGCTTCAACGGTTGGCTGAGGGCAAATCGATTCGTTTTCAATAGTTTGTATCAGGTTCAGCACAACCGTTTTTAAAGTGAGAACAGCATGAGCATAGTGTATTTAAATGGTGATTTTATCCCGGCCGCAGAGGCAAAAATCTCGCCAATGGATCGCGGTTTTTTATTTGGCGACGGCATTTACGAAGTTATTCCCAGCTACGGTGGCCGCTTTGTTGGCTTTAAGCCGCATATTGCCCGTATGCAGGATGGCCTTAGCCAGCTGTCGATAGATCCGACGCTTAGCCTCGCCGACTGGCAGCGTATTTGTCAGCGCCTGCTAAGCGAGAATCAGCAAATCAATGGCGATAATCAGGCGGTGTATATTCAGGTTAGCCGCGGCACCGACAGCAAACGCAACCATGCGTTTCCGGCCAATATTAAAGCCACGGTGTTTGCCTATGCGTTTGCCATTGCGCCAGAGCCCATCGCCGATAAAAGCAAAGCCACTACTTTTAATGTGGTAACCGGCCAGGACTTACGCTGGCAGCGCTGCCATATAAAATCCACCTCATTGCTGGGTAATGTGTTGCACTACCAGCAAGGCTACGCCAGCGGCGCCCAGGAAATACTGCTGTTTGACAAAGATGGCAACTTAACCGAAGGCGCGGCAGTAAATGTGTTTGTTATAAAAGACGGCGTTATCGCCACCCCGCCGCTAACCACTAAATTACTGCCCGGTATCACCCGCTTATTGCTGTTAAATATTCTGCGCAAACACAGCAGCGTCAAAGTAGAAGAGCGCGATATTTCTGAGCAGGAAGTATTCGCCGCCGACGAAATCTGGCTAACCAGCTCCAGCAAGGAAATAGCGCCAGTACTAAAAGTCAATGAACACACGGTAGGCACCGGCGAAGTCGGCGATATCTGGCTGGCGGCACAACAGCTATTTAGCGCTCATAAGTATGATGAGTGAATTCCTACTACCCCATCTTTGTTAAAAGAGGAAACTCATCCGTCCCCCTTTAGCAAAGGGGAACCACAGGGGCATTGGCGTTGATATCAGGCCAGTTAATTGCGCCCTGTCCCTAATTTATTCACTTTACCGACTATACGTATGACGAGCGAGCAAATTTACTGTGCTCTTTTGGGATTCGCAGCGGTCAAATCACAGGATCCTGCGATCAAAATCAGCCTGATTTCGCAAAACACTGATAAAAAACTTAAAAAATAAATTTTATAACTAATACCTTTGTACTATATGAATTTCTGGTATTAGCGATCTAAAAGAACTATTTATCCAATAAAAATAATAATTTAGCTATTTTTCGTTTATTTATTAACAATTAGCTTGCGCTGGCCTGAAAAATCACCAAAATAGACGTCAGCCCCCAAGGCTAATTGAATCCTCAGGAGATGTAAAAATGAAACGTACACAACAAGGTTTTACCTTAATTGAATTAATGATCGTTGTAGCGATTATCGGTATCTTGGCTGCTATTGCTATCCCACAATATAGCAATTATACCTCACGCGCTTATGCTTCAGGTGCTGCAGCTGAAATGGCATCTACCCGTTCAGCGATAGCAATGTGCCACCAAGAAACAGGTACATTTGCTGGTTGTAATGCTGGTGTTCGTGGGATCCCGACAATTGGTGTTACTAAGAATATCACTGCTGTTACATCTGTAACTGACGGTGTTATTACACTTACTACCGGTGCTACCGATACTTCAGGCACAGGCTTAACTATAGTAAATACTCCTACAGTAGCTGTTGGTGGTGCCAACATGGTTTGGACTAACACTGGTACAAGCTGCGATGCTACTCGTGGTTTCCGTTCTGGTGCAGGCGATTGCCCATAATAATGGTAACCCAAGAATAGTTTGGAAAGGCCAGCTCATAAGCTGGCCTTTTTATATTATTAAGCATTGCATAGTTTGTATTTGATAAGTAATTTATTGAAATAAATACTAATTTTTACAACATATTCAACACCGAGCTACTAAAACTTGAATAACCGCTAAATGTTGGCATAATCAAAGCATTCACAAATTATTTAATGCATCATCAGGATACCCACGCTGTATGGCGGTTAATGCGAACTCCACTTTATTAAAACGCTTATTGCAGCAAGGCATTATCGATAGCGATAAGGCCACTAAAGCCATTAGCGAAAAAAGCGGCAATTACCGTACATTGCCGGAACTGTTAATTAATGAAAAATTGATAGGCTCAGCCCGGCTGGCAGAAATGGCCACCCAGGTTAGCCATGCCCTGAGTATTGACCTTGATTACTACGACCTGGTGTCGGTGCCGGAAGATTTACGTAACGAAAAATTAATTCGTAAAAACGATATGCTGCCACTGGCCAAGCGCGGCCGTAATATGTACCTGGCAGTGATTGACCCCACCAATATTGCCGCGATTGAAGACTTTGAATTTAACACTGGCCTCAATGCCGAAGTGGTCGTGGTTGAATTCGATAAATTGCAAAAACTAATTGAAAAGCTGTTTGATAGCAGCTTTAACCTGGCTGGCGATGCCGGCGACTGGGATTTAGGCTCGCTCGGCATTACCGAAGAAGTTGAAGAAGAAGGCGGGGTAAGTACCGATAAAGAAGACCAGCCGATTATCGCTTTTATTAATAAAATGCTGCTGGATGCGATTCGTAAAGGCGCCTCGGACTTGCACTTTGAACCCTATGAAAAATTGTACCGGATCCGCTTTCGGATAGATGGCATTTTAAATGAAGTGGCCAACCCGCCAGTCGCGCTGGCCAGCCGGTTATCGGCGCGGTTAAAGGTTATGTCACGTTTAGATATTGCGGAGAAACGGGTACCACAAGATGGCCGGATTAAATTAAAACTCTCTGCCAAAAAATCGATCGACTTCCGGGTAAGTAGCCTGCCCACCTTGTGGGGCGAGAAAATTGTAATGCGGATACTTGATTCCGACAGCGCCATGCTCGGAATTGATGTTTTAGGCTATGAAGATGTGCAAAAGCAGCGCTATTTAGCCGCTTTAGCACAGCCGCAAGGCATGATTTTAGTTACCGGCCCCACTGGTAGCGGTAAAACAGTATCACTGTATACCGGCCTGGCAATACTAAATACCAGCGAAACCAATATCTCTACCGCCGAAGATCCGGTCGAGATTAACCTCACCGGCATTAACCAGGTGCAGGTTAACCCGCGCGCCGGCTTAACCTTTGCTACTGCCCTTAAATCATTTTTGCGGCAAGACCCTGATGTGGTCATGGTCGGTGAGATCCGGGATTTGGAAACTGCCGAAATAGCCATTAAAGCGGCCCAGACCGGTCACTTAGTACTCTCTACCCTGCATACCAACTCGGCCCCGGAGACTTTAACCCGACTGCTGAATATGGGCGTACCGGCTTATAACGTTGCCAGTTCAGTCAGTTTAATTATTGCCCAGCGCCTGGCGCGGCGGCTCTGCCCGAAATGTAAAGCACCGGAGCAGTTACCCGAGCCGGAGTTACTGCGTCAGGGCTTTACCCAAGAGCAACTGGGTAGTATTACCATATTTAAACCGGTGGGCTGTGAAAACTGTACCAACGGCTATAAAGGCCGGGTCGGTATTTATGAGGTGATGCCGATAAGCGGTAAAATGGCCGATATTATTATGGCCGATGGTAACTCGTTGGATATTGCCAACCAGGCACAAATAGAAGGTATTCACAGCTTACGCCAGTCGGGCTTAATAAAAGCCGCCGCCGGAGTCACCAGCCTGGCCGAAGTTAACCGGGTAACTAAAGGCTAACATGCTTAAAGAGAGACAAATGATAAATACTAATAAATCCAGCGCCGTGGCGCAGTAACAGGATAAAAATAATGGCTCAGGCACAAAAATTTAAAATTAAAGAGCTGGAAATTTACCAATATAAAGGGGTTAACCGCCGCGGTAAAAAAGCCGATGGCGAGTTAAAGGGCGCGAGCATTGCCGAAGTGAAAGCCTTATTGCGGCAGCAAGGTATTACCCCGTCAAAGGTAAAACGTAAACCGAAATCATTATTTAGTGGCGAGCGTAAAATTACCGCCGCCGATATTGCAGTGGTAACTCGGCAAATCGCCACTATGCTCGGCGCCGGCGTGCCATTGGTGCAAAGTATCGACTTAATTGCCAATGGTTCAGACAATAAAAGCCTCGGTACCTTAATGCAGAAAATTTCTGTAAAAATTCAATCGGGTTTGCCACTATCAGAAGTGTTGCGCGAGCACCCAAAATACTTTGATGAGCTATATTGCGATTTAGTCAAATCGGGTGAGCAATCCGGTGCCTTGGATCGGATATTTGACCGCATCGCGATTTATAAAGAAAAAGCCGAAGCGCTAAAATCAAAAATTAAAAAAGCTATGTTTTACCCTGCTGCTGTACTAGTAGTGGCGGGTATAGTGACTTCTATTTTATTAATTTTTGTAGTGCCGCAATTTGCTGAGATTTTTGCCGGCTTTGGTGCTCAGTTACCGGCCTTTACCCTGTTTGTACTGGGTATTTCTGAGATGATGCAAGAATATTGGTGGGTAGTTTTATTCGGTGTTATTGCCTTTGGCTATGTTGTTAATAAAGCTTACGGTCATAATTTGAAGTTTCGGACTTTAGCAGATGGCTGGATTTTAAAAGCGCCGGTTGTGGGTAATATTTTGAATAAAGCAGCAGTAGCGCGTTTTGCCCGCACGCTTTCCACAACCTTTGCAGCAGGCGTGCCATTAATTGAGGCGTTGGAATCGGCTGCCGGCGCCTCGGGTAATGAAATATACCGCAATGCCATTATGCATGTCAGGGAAGAAGTTTCATCCGGTACCCAGATGTATTTAGCGATGAAGCAAACTGACCAGTTTCCGGAAATGGTGATTCAGATGGTGTCGATTGGGGAAGAATCCGGCGCCCTGGATGGTATGCTGGAAAAAGTAGCCAATATTTACGAGCAAGAAGTGGATGATGCGGTCGATGGTTTAACCGCGCTACTGGAACCAATGATTATGGCGGTACTGGGTGTGGTAATTGGCGGCTTAATTATTGCCATGTATCTGCCAATTTTCGCTATGGGTTCTGTAGTTTAATGACAGAATTTGCCAGTTATTTAAGCCAGCATAGCTGGCTTTTTATTACCCTTGTGGCTGCAATTAGTTTACTGATTGGCAGCTTTTTAAACGTGCTGGTGTACCGGCTGCCAAAAATGATGGAACGGGAGTGGCAGCAGGAATATCAGGCCTATTTTCAGCCAGATGCTGTTGCTTCTACTAATAAAGCAGGCGCTGCTAATGCACCCGCTGCTAATGATAAACCTGAGCGCTTTAACCTGGCAGTGCCGCGATCGCGCTGCCCGAAGTGCAATACCCCTATTGCAGCGCGCGATAATATTCCGGTATTAAGCTGGCTTTTGTTAAAAGGCCGCTGTCGTCACTGTAAAGCGCCGATAAGTAGCCGTTACCCGGCGGTGGAAGCGTCAACGGCAATAATGTCGGCATTAGTCGCCTGGCAATATGGCTTTGGTACACTGGCACTGGTACTGATTTTTGTGACCTGGGGCTTAATAGCGCTGAGCTTTATTGATATCGATACTATGCTGTTACCCGACAGCCTTACCCTGCCCTTGCTATGGCTGGCCTTAGTATTTAGCCTGAGCGGTTCAGCGTTAGTTAATCCGGCCCAGGCCATTATTGGCGCCGCTGCCGGTTACCTGAGTTTATGGCTGGTGTATTGGGGCTTTAAACTATTAACCGGTAAGGAAGGCATGGGCTATGGTGATTTTAAATTACTGGCGATATTTGGCGCTCTGCTGGGCTGGCAACAGCTGCCACTGATTATTTTATTATCGTCGCTGGTAGGCGCTGTTATTGGCGCGACTATGCTGGCGATCCAGGGTCGTGATAAAGCCACGCCTATTCCGTTCGGCCCTTATATTGCCGCAGCCGGTTTTATTGCCCTGTTATGGGGTGAACAGCTTACCAACGCTTACCTAAGTTATCTTGGTGGCTAATGCCATGGTTTTTGACAAAGGCCGTTTTATTGTTGGTTTAACCGGTGGTATTGGCAGTGGTAAATCGACCGTAGCCAGGCTGTTTAATCAGCTGGGTATACCGGCGGTAGATGCCGATATTGTAGCCCGCGAAGTGGTTGCCCCTGGCAGCCCGCTACTGACAAAAATAACTGAGCATTTTGGGCCGCAGCTTTTAACCGCGGATAACGGCTTGAACCGGGCTTTATTAAGGCAGTTAATTTTTAATGACCCGGCTGCCAAAAAGTGGCTGGACAACTTAATGCATCCGGCGATCCGGGCGGCAATGCTGACACAACTGCAGCAGTTGCCAGCAGCACCTTATGTGCTACTGATAGCACCGCTGTTGCTGGAGAATAACCTGCAGACTCTGGTTGACCGGGTGTTGGTAGTAGATATTACTGAACAAAATCAGTTGGCGCGTACTCTAAACCGGGATGCTGTGGTTTCCGGTAGCGATGCAAAGCAGGTGCAGGCGATTATTGCCAGCCAGATTAGCCGGCCGGAACGCTTAGCATTAGCTGATGATATTATTGATAATAATATTGATCACAATGTTGATCACGCGGTTGAACGCGATACTAAACATAACGACGCCGCTTCGCTGCAGCAACAGGTACAGCAATTACACCACCGCTATAAAACGCTGGCGGCAAACGTTTAAAACAGGCCAAATATTATTATGACGGACAGTATGACGGATACCACCGACATTATTTACGAACACCCGCTAAATGAGAAGATTCGTACTTATTTGCGCCTGGAGTTCTTGTTTCAGCAGGTGCAAAACCAGCTGGCTCTGGCCGATGAGAACCAGCAACAAAGCTTTTTTACCAACCTGTTTGCGCTAATTGAAGTGATGGATCGCAATGATGTGCGGCCAGATTTAATTAAAGATATTGAGCGTTGCGAAAGCCAACTGGTGATCTGGTCACAACATCCATCAGTGTCTGACTCAAAATTACAAACTATGCTGCAAGCTGCCGTGCGGATGCAATCTGAACTATTACGCAGTGGTAAGTTGCTTGGTGCCTTAAAAGACGATAACTTTTTAGCGCCACTGCGCCAGCGCTTTAGTATTCCTGGCGGCTGCTGCTACTTTGATATGCCGCAGCTGCAATACTGGTTTAGTTTGCCATTGAGCGAACGTCAGGCCCAGGCCGAAGACTGGCTGCAGCAGATTGCGCTGGCCGAACAGGCTATTCGTTATGTTTTAAGCTTTATTCGTGAGCGCAGTCATTACCAGAACATCGTTGCCGATAATGGTTTTTACCAGCAAAATGCCGAGCAATTTGAATTACTGCGGATTAAATACCCGGCCGGTGAAGGCACCTACCCCACGGTAAGCGGCAATAAGTACCGCTATGCTATTCGTTTTATGCAGCTGGATGCCGACAGTGCCCGCAGTGCTGCTGCTAAATCACAGCAATTTCAACTGGCTTGTTGTTAGCCCGAAAGTTTAGCTCTGCAGGTCGAGCCTGATTTCCAACAAAACACGCCATAAATACGTCCCTGTAGGTTCCTTTTATAAACTTCATTCGTGAAGTTTTGCGGGCCAGCGAAGCTGTTCAAATGCGCTCCAGGCACATTGTTCGGCCCGTCCAGGGCTTCAACGGTTTGTTTAGTACAATCAGACTCACGCTTATTGGCAGCCCTTTTAGCATCTTACTTATCTGCTATACTAACCGCCGTTTTTAAGGTTTAATCCAGAGTTATTATTATGCCAACCACTGTAAAATGCCCTACTTGCAGCACTGCTGTAGTATGGGATGCAAGCTCCGCTTTCCGGCCGTTCTGTTCAGAGCGCTGCAAATTAATTGATTTAGGTGACTGGGCTGCCGAAAACCATCGTATTCCTGACAAAGCGCCGATAGATGCGGATTTATCCGAGCAGTATCTGGAAGAGCTGGAGCAGGAGTTTATTTCTCAAGATAATCAGTTTTTCAAGAATTAGTCCAATGCGTTCTGATTTTATTTAACTTTATCTCGTCACAATTCTTTACATTTTGGTAATGGGTACAGGTTTATAGCCCGATATATCAACATGTTAGAGAGTGGCATATTTTGTGCTGAATAGCGTTTATTGTACAAAAGTAGCGCTGTACGAAAGTGTCTTTGTACATGAGTGCCTTTGTACATTAAACGTCGCTGTACAGAAATTGTGTTGAATAACTTTCAGGATGAAACCTATGAAATTTTTAAAGATAGCCTCAGCTATTGCATTGCTGGGTATGGCAGGAGTAAGCCAGGCCTCAATGATTATTACCGACGGCAATGTTGCTTTGGGTGTTGGTGATCTGGGCCAGCTTAATGTCGCAGGTGGTAATGCAGATGTGACCGGTATCACCGGTGTTGGTTTGCGTTATATCAGTGAAGGCGTTGAGTATGAATCGACTTTCCATGGTTGTGAATGTGAAGGATGGGGCGTAGCAGCTGGTGATACTTCAGGCTATGCCAACAACGCCGCTGGCACAGCAGGCCTTAGCCTGGTCAGTTTTGACAGTACTGCCACTACTGCAACGTCGGTAACCACCATGGGTGGCCTGCTGCAGATAACGCATGACTTTGCCCTGGCAACAGAAACCGACAACCTGTTTCGGGTGGCCGTAACCATCGAAAACATAAGCGGCGCCGATATTGCCAATTTGTTGTATCGTCGAACCTTCGACTGGGATACTTCGCCAACGCCTTTTGATGAGTTTGTAACCATCGGCGGTACCGCTGGTGCAAGTGCGGTATTAGGTGCCAACGACAATGGTTTCTGCAGCTCTAATCCGTTGGAAACCTGTTCACCTAACTTTGGTAACAGCGGAGATTTTACGGCAGCTGGCCCGAACGATATTGGTGCTAACTTTGACTTTGATTTTGGTGCCTTGCTGACTGGCGAAAGCTACACCTTTGAAATTTATTATGGTGGCGCAGATAACCGTAATGCAGCGTTAAGCGCGTTAGCCAGCGTCGGTGCAGAAGTCTATTCATTAGGCTGGTCTGGTTCAGATGTTAATCAGGATGGCTTTGCAGATGATGATGGTGCCATTACACCTACTTATATTTTTGGCTTTTCTGGTGTAGGTGGTACCGTAATTATTGACCCTGATGACCCGGTAGCTGTACCGGCACCCGCCAGTATGCTGTTATTTGCTGGTGGTTTAGTAGCCTTGTTTGCCCGTCGCAAACGCTATGCTAAGCTATAAGCTACTAACGCAGTAAGCCTGTATAAAGCCTTGCCTTAGCGCAGGGCTTTTTTTATAAGTGCCAGGCACAGCCCGAATAGCCTTTTTAATGGAATAAAATTATGGCAAATTTTAAATTAATCACCCCACTTTTCTCCGTAACAGCCATGCTGCTGACAACTCTGGTTTCGGCCGACAACACTAAAAACGACGTCACAGTATTTGGTGACTGGCGAACGGTATGCAATACCCGGTGCGTAATTGCCCAGGGCCTGCAAAACCCAGAACAGCCTAACATTATTTACTCCAGCCAGATTTCGTATGTTAGTGATAGCAGCGATCCGGTATTGCAGCTTAATTTGCCACTGGGGATCTATCTGCCACCGGGTGTGGCCATTGATATTGGCGATAATAAGCATCGGGCGCCGGTAACTGTATGCCTGCCAGATGGCTGTAAAGTACTGCTGCAGTTAACACCGGCACTAGTACAACAATTACACGACAACGCCGCGTACACGGTTAAACTGTTTGTTAGCGAGCAATCGCCACGTGAGCTGAAGTTTTCACTGCGGGGCTTTAGCGATGCGTTGACCAGTTTAGCGGCAAATAACAGCTGAGGAATGAGCGCTAATGTGAAAGCCGGCAGCCGTTATAAAAACCGCTGCTGAAGATGCGTAACTATCGGCTGATTCGCATCAGGAAAGGTGATACTGGCTAAGTCGGCGATATTAACCCATTGCAGTGGTTGGCCTTCCAGCCCCTCTGGCTTACCGCTAAAGTCGGTTACTAGCCAAATATCCAGAGTAACCTGCCGCTCGGGATAAGTATGCTTTAATACCATAAAGGGTTCGGCCTGGGTGACCGTGATGGCCAGCTCTTCTTTTAGCTCCCTGGATAATGCAGCTGCAACGGTTTCACCCACTTCAACCTTTCCGCCGGGAAACTCCCATTTGTCACCCTGATGTTGCTTGGCATTGCGCAGCGCCAGCAATACCTGCTGCTGGTGCTGATGTTGCCGCTGCTCTTGTTGCTTAAGAATAACCCCTACCGCTACGTGCAGCTGCGGTAGAGGCTGTTGCTGGCTTTGGCTACCTGTCATTGCCCTTGCCGCTTTAGCTAAGTTTGCCATGACACTGTTTGTATTTTTTGCCAGAGCCACACGGACATGGGTCGTTGCGGCCCACTTTATCACCTTCGCGTACTACCGGCGTTGGCATTACACCCGCTGGTGCTGCGCCTGCTGGCGCGGCATTCGCCGAAGCGTCACCACCCATCTGACTGGCTTCAGCATGCTGATAATTATGCGGTACGGCATCGGCCTTACGACGCTGCTCTTCCACTGCCTCAACATCTTCTGCCGCTTTTACCTGTACCCGGCTTAAAATACCAATAACATCGGTTTTCAGCTCGTCCAGCATGTTTGAGAACAGTTCAAACGCTTCACGCTTGTATTCCTGTTTCGGATTTTTCTGGGCGTAGCCCCGCAGGTTTATACCCTGACGCAGATGATCCATTGCCGCTAAATGTTCTTTCCAGTGGGTATCGAGGCTTTGCAACATAATGGCCTTTTCAAACTGGCGCAGTACTTCCACCCCAACCATTTGCTCTTTATGCTTATAGCCTTCGCTAAATTCCAGCTGAATTTTATCGCGCAGTTTTTCTTCAAACAGCTTTTTATCATCGGCCAGCCACTGGCTTACCGGTAACTCGAGACCGAAGTCGGCCTTTAAACGCTGCTCTAGTCCCGGAATATCCCACATTTCGTCCAGTGACTGCGGCGGAATATACTCGCTTATCACCGAATCAACCACGTCTTCACGAATCGCACTGACCGTTTCGCTGATATCAGTCGCATCCAGTAGCTCGTTACGTTGTTCGTATACTACTTTACGTTGATCGTTTGCCACGTCATCAAATTCCAGTAATTGCTTACGGATATCGAAGTTGCGGGCTTCCACTTTACGCTGGGCATTTTCAATAGCCCGGCTGACCCATGGGTGTTCGATCGCTTCACCTTTTTCCATCCCGAGGCGGCGCATCATACCCGCCATCCGGTCTGAGGCGAAAATACGCATTAAAGTATCGTCCAGCGACAAGTAAAAGCGCGATGAACCCGGATCGCCCTGCCGGCCGGAGCGGCCACGAAGCTGGTTATCAATCCGTCGTGATTCATGCCGCTCTGTACCAATAATATGCAAACCACCCGCAGCAATAACTTCGTCATGCCGCTGTTGCCAGTCGGTGGTAATTTTGGCAACTGCGTCGTCGGTTTTCTCGCTTAGCGCGGCTAATTCAGACTGTAAGCTACCACCCAGTACAATATCGGTACCCCGACCGGCCATGTTGGTAGCAATCGTTACCGTACCAGGACGGCCGGCATCAGCAATAATCTGTGCTTCATTGGCGTGAAACTTTGCGTTTAATACCTGATGCTTAATTTTAGCTTTGTTTAGTAAGCCAGACAGATACTCAGAGCTCTCGATAGAGGCAGTACCGACCAGCACTGGCCGTTTGGCGTCGCGAGCTTTAATAATGTCTTCAATGATGGCGTTATATTTATCTTCTGCTGTCAGATAAACCAGATCGGCCATATCGTTACGAACCATAGGCCGGTTAGTTGGCACCACGATAGTTTCCAGACCATAAATTTGCTGGAATTCAAATGCTTCAGTATCGGCTGTACCAGTCATCCCGGCCAGTTTGTTGTATAACCGGAAGTAATTCTGGAAGGTAATTGAAGCCAGGGTCTGGTTCTCGTTCTGGATCCGTACCCCTTCTTTGGCTTCTACCGCCTGGTGCAAACCTTCAGACCAGCGTCGGCCTTCCATGGTACGGCCGGTATGTTCGTCAACAATAACGATTTCACCTTCTTTTACCACGTAGTCAACGTCGCGCTTAAACAACTGGTGCGCACGTAGCGCCGCATATACATGGTGTAACAGGGTGATATTGGCAGCAGAGAATAAGGTATCGTCCTGTTCGATCATGCCAGCTTCACGTAGCATGTCTTCTACTTTAATCTGGCCTTGTTCGGTTAAGTAAACCTGACGGGCTTTTTCATCAACGGTAAAGTGGCCGTCGCCATGGTTGCCTTCTTCGTCTTCCTTTTCCTGCTTTTCCAGCTGCGGTACCAGAGTATTAATTTTCTTATACAGCTCTGAACTGTCTTCAGCCGGGCCGGAAATAATCAGCGGGGTACGGGCTTCATCAATTAATATCGAGTCAACTTCATCGATAATGGCAAAAGCTAAATCCCGCTGTACCCGATCTTGTGGCGAAAACGCCATATTGTCGCGCAGGTAATCGAAACCAAATTCGTTGTTGGTACCGTAAGTAATGTCGGCCTGATACGCCTGCTGCTTGGCCTGATGGGCCAAACCTGGCACGTTTACACCAACAGTTAAGCCTAAAAAGCTGAACAGTGGTTCATTGGTTTCAGCATCTCGCCTGGCCAGGTAGTCGTTAACGGTAATGACATGCACGCTCTTGCCGCTTAGTGCATTTAAGTATGCCGGCAGGGTAGCGGTAAGAGTTTTACCTTCACCGGTTCGCATTTCAGAAATACGGCCCTGGTGCAGCACAATACCACCCAACAACTGTACATCGAAGTGGCGCATTTTAAATACCCGGGTACTGGCTTCACGCACTGTAGCAAAGGCTTCGGGCAGGATATCTTCTAAACTGGCGCCTTGTTCAATCCGCTGTTTAAACTCGGCGGTTTTTTGCTTTAACGCCTCATCAGATAAGGCCTGGTATTCAGCTTCCAGAGCATTAACCTGCTGCACCTGTTTCTGTTGTTTTTTCAAGAAGCGGTCGTTACGGCTGCCAACTAATTTGGCGAAAAATTTTCCAAACATTATCCAGATACCATTTAAGTTAAAACTGCTTTGCAGCCCTGGCCAGGCCAGTTATTTATTGTCGTTGTAAGTTACTGCCTGCCGGCAAATCGGCTATTGGCAGGATATGGTGCCAGCCGCGGTGAGTTTCAAGCCCGGCTAACTGTAGCAGCACCGATAAAACCTGTTACACTTATCCGGCCTGCTGTGAAGCCCTAATAAGTGCGCTGTTGATGAAACGCTATAGTCATAAACCCGAAGATTTAACTAAGCTGTTTGGCCAGAGCTCTCTGGCCACCATGCAGCAACAGTATGAACTTGTTCGCAAATTAAACGCCGAGCTATGCCATATTTTGCAACTGGAGCAACTGAGCTTTTGTCAGGTGTCGAGCATTAATGCCGGGCGGGCGGTTATTTTATGTCAATCGCCAGGCTGGGCTAACCGGTTAAAGATGCAGCGCGATGCCATTCTAGACAATTTCAGGCAAAAAATCTTGCCTGATTTAGCCGGAATTGATATTGAAGTGTCACCGCATGGCCAGATTGCCCGACCGGCAATAAAAACCCCGGCCAAAGCGCCTGCTAATACTAAACAATCTGATTTATCGGACAGCGCCCGCGCGTCACTGCAACAGGCACTGGAACACAGTGACGACAAAGTAAAACAAGCCCTGTCCCGGCTATTGGCAAAGTAACGTAACCCCCTAATTTCCCCTTTGTCAAAAGGCGTAGTAAAAATTTCATTTAAATCACTCTGACCCTTTTTCGGTTTTTTTGGGAACAAAAAAACCGACATAAAGTCGGTTTTTTCTTAAAACTGCAATTAGGCCAGTTGTGGTGCCAGGTAGGAGATAGGCATCTGGGCTTTGTCTTCAAAGCTGACAAATTCCCAGTTTTCCTGCTCGGCTAATACGGCGCATAACAGCTGGTTATTTAAGGCGTGGCCGGTTTTATACGAGACAAACTCGCCGAGTACGCTGTAACCTGCCATATATAAATCACCGATGGCATCGAGAATTTTGTGCTTGATAAATTCGTCTTCGTAGCGCAGACCATCCTGGTTTAATACCCGGAACTCATCCAGTACCACAGCATTGTCGAAACTGCCGCCTAACGCCAGGTTATTGGCCCGCAGATATTCGATATCATGCAAAAAGCCAAAAGTACGGGCACGGCTGATATCTTTGATAAAGCCAGCTGCCGAGAAGTCCATCTGCATCCGCTGAGTGGTTTCAGCAATAACCGGGTGGTCAAAATCAATTGCGAAGTCAATTTTAAAGCCGTTATGGGGCTTAATTTCGGCCCACTTATCGCCATCTTCAACCCGCACGGAGCGTTTAATCCGGATAAATTTCTTCGCGAGTTTTTGCTCGCTAATACCAGCTTCCAGCAGCAGATAAACAAACGGGTTGGCACTGCCATCCATAATCGGAATTTCAGCTGAATCAACTTCAATAATCAGGTTATCGATACCCAGGCCAGCAATAGCCGCCATTAAATGCTCGGTAGTAGACAGGCGCACACCCTGCTCATTGATCAAACACGTACACATTACCGTGTCACCTACCATTTCTGGGGTAACTTTAAAGTCTACTATCGGATCCAGGTCAACACGACGGAACATAATGCCCGTGTTATCAGGTGCAGGCCGGAGAGTGAGCGTAACCTTTTCACCCTTGTGTAACCCAACACCAATAGTACTGACTGTTTTAGCGACGGTACGTTGTCTAATCATAATATTTATTCCTGCTCAAAATTTAAGCAATCACAAAATGGCGGCGAAGCTTAGCATAATTTCGTTAACATTACCAATGTATCGGCTAATGCATACGACAGCTATGTTGGCCAATATCAGCTGAACAGCAGCTTAACTTAAACTGTTGCTAATATTATTTATGCTTCTCCAGCTGTGCGCCAGGCTTGTCACAGCCGGCCACTACAGGCAGTTAGTCTGCCTGCTTACGCAAAAACGCCGGGATATCGAAGATATCAATACCGCCTTTGCTTTCTGGCTGCGCTTTAGTCTGAACCGCTTCTTCTTTATGCGGATTTGCTGCCGGTGCTGCATGGCGCATAGTGTTACCCTGCTGTACATAAGCCTGAACCGGTTCAGCGCGGTGGCTTGGCACCAGGCTGATATCTGGCCGGCGATCAGCACCGATACCGGTAGCAACAACCGTGACCCGCAGCTCATCATGCATTTCCGGATCGATAACTGCACCCACTACCACTGTGGCGTTTTCCGACGCAAACGCTTTTACCGCGTTACCAACAATTTCAAACTCTTCAATGCTGATATCCAGGCCGGCAGTGATATTAACTAAAATACCCTTGGCACCTGACAAATCGATATCTTCCAGCAGCGGGCTGGAAATAGCCTGTTCAGCAGCTTCTTCAGCACGATCAGGGCCTGAAGCGCGGCCGGTGCCCATCATGGCAGTGCCCATTTCAGACATCACTGTACGTACGTCGGCAAAGTCGACGTTGATCAATCCTGGCCGGGTAATTAATTCTGCAATGCCCTGTACCGCGCCTAATAACACATTGTTCGCCGCTTTAAACGCATCCAG
This sequence comes from Arsukibacterium sp. UBA5043, assembly GCA_002415085.1. Taxonomy (GTDB): domain Bacteria; phylum Pseudomonadota; class Gammaproteobacteria; order Enterobacterales; family Alteromonadaceae; genus Alishewanella. The sequence goes on from DIBV01000011.1 coordinate 66,068, forward strand.
CAGGCTGGTGCCTTTGCCCAGTACTTTTAACAGCTTGTCATTAGGAATTGTGATCAGTGAATCAACATACTTGCTCAGTTCCAGAATACCTTCATCGGCATAAGCAGTGCGTTTTTTACCTTCGAACGGGAACGGCTTGGTGACTACTGCTACCGTTAAAATACCCAGTTCACGCGCGACTTCAGCCACGATTGGCGCGGCACCAGTGCCGGTGCCACCGCCCATGCCGGCTGCGATAAAGATCATATCAGCACCCTGCAGGGTTTTCTTGATGGTTTCGCGATCTTCTTCGGCTGAACGACGGCCGATTTCCGGGTTAGCGCCCGCACCTAAGCCTTTGGTTACGCCGGCACCTAATTGCAGGGTAACGTTTGCTGAAGAATTACGCAGGGCCTGGGCGTCAGTGTTTGCCGCCACAAATTCAACACCCTCGATATTGCTGGCGACCATATATTCGACAGCATTGCCGCCACCGCCGCCAACACCTATTACTTTAATTACAGCTTCTTGGCTGTGGTTTTCCATTAACTCAAACATAGCTCTCTCTCCGTTTTTACGCTCTTTAAAACTCACCTTTGAACCAACTGCTGATTTTCTTCAGCAAGCTGCTAACTGGATCGCGGTTTTGCGCCGCATTTTTCTGCTGGGCCCGAACATCCTTGCCGTACAGCAATAGCCCGACTACGCTGGCGTAGGCCGGGTCTTGTACATACTCTTTTAAACCGCTGACATGCATTGGCTGGCCAACCCGCACCGGCATCTGAAACACGTCTTCGGCAAATTCCACTGCCCCTTCCATCTTGGCAGTACCACCGGTTAACACTAAACCGGCAGCAATTTGCTCTTCCAGGCCAGAGCTGCGAATTTCTTCCAGAACCAACTCGAACAACTCGTGGTAGCGGGGTTCTATTACTTCGGCCAGGGTATGGCGCGACATAGAACGCGCCGGCCTGCCACCGACACTGGGCACTTCAATACTTTCTTCTTTACCTACCATGCTGCGCAAAGCGCAGGCGTACTGCACCTTAATATCTTCCGCGTGGCTTATCGGTGTGCGGAAAATTTTGGCGATATCACTGGTAACCTGATTACCGGCTACCGGAATTACCGCGGTGTGGCGTAGCGCACCATTGGTATAAATAGATAAATCAATGGTGCCGCCTCCCATGTCGACCACACACACTCCCAGCTCTTTTTCATCGTCGGTTAATACCGCATAGCTTGACGCCAGTGACGAGAAAATAAGTTGGTCAACCTGTAAGCCGCAGCGTTCAACACACTTTTCAATATTTTTTGCCATATCGTTGGCACAGGTAATAATGTGGGCCTTCGCCTCCATTCTTACCCCTGACATGCCGACCGGACTTTTAATGCCTTCCTGCATATCAACTGAGAACTCTTGCGGTAACACGTGCAACATGCGCCGCTCGGCCGAGATAGGCACTGATTTTGCCGCATGAATCACACTGGCAACATCGTCGGCAGTGACTTCAGTATCGTTAATTGGCACCATGCCGCTTTCGTTCTGGCAACGAATATGTTTACCGGTAATGCCAAGATAAACAGACGAAATCTGACAATCAGCCATCAGCTCGGCTTCGTTAATGGCACGCTGTACGGCCTGCACCACCAGATTTAGATCATTAACGCCGCCCTTATCCATGCCCCGCGAGGCATGGGTACCTACCCCGACAATACTCAGTCGGTTATCGGGGGTGATTTCGCCTACTACCGCTTTAATCTGTGCAGTACCGATATCCAGCCCTACGATCAGATCTCGTTCTATCGACTTTGTCATGCTTTTCTCTTTGGCTCCGTATTGGCATAACGCACGGCAATGCCGGTGTCATAGCGCAAATCGACTTCAGCTAATTCCTGTTCCCGATGGTTTTGCATCGTCGGGTACAATTCAATAAAGCGTTGTAACCGTTTCATCGTGTCCTGCCGCCCCAGTTTCAGCGCCAGACCACCTTGCAGCTGCAAACGCCAGGAGAACCGTTCGGTTAACCACAGTTGCTCAGCGTGAAACTGATTTAATTGCAGCAAATTTTGCATATGGCGAAACATTGTCAGGGCATCCTGCTCACTGCCATCCGGACCGTGAAGCTTTGGCAAGGCCGGAACCAGCTCGCTTAGCGGGGCGATAAATAACTCCCCTTTATTATTGAGCAAGTGCTGCTGATTCCAGATTGCGACCGGCTGCTGTTCTGTCACAACCACCACCAGGGTATCAGGCCATTGTTTGCGCACGGCTGCCTGATACACCCAGGGTTGTTGCTGCAGGAACTGCTGCACCTGATCAACGTTTACCCGAAAAAAATTACCCACATATTCCTGCTGCAACTGTTGTTGTAATACCTGCTGCTGAATATGCTGAAAATCACCGTATAACCGCACCTGTTTAATCGGTGCGCCCTGCTGACTTTGCAGCCAGCTATGAACCTGAATACCGCCCCAGGTCAGTAGTGCCAGGGCCAGCACAAAAAACAACACGCCACCGACGAAGCCGGGCCTGTGGTTTAGTTGCTGATATACCTGGCGTAAGCTCATGCTATTGCTCCTGTGCTTTGGTATTTAATGCTGCTTGGCCAGCATCTGTTGTGCCATTAAGCGTTTGCTGCAAAATCGTCAACACCAGCTCGGCAAAACTTAACCCCGCCGCTTTTGCTGCCATTGGCACCAAGGATTTTTCGGTCATGCCGGGTACGGTGTTCACTTCCAGCAAAAAGTGCTCGCCCTGCTGGTTTAGCATAAGATCAACCCGGCCCCAGCCTGAAGCGCCAACCGCTTTAAACGCCGCCAGGGCATCGGCTTGCATTGCCGTAGTTTGCTCGGCAGTTAACGGCGCCGGGCACAAGTATTCGGTGCTGTTAGCCTGATATTTTGCCTCGTAATCGTAAAAGGCCCTTGGGGTACGCATTTCGACAATCGGCAATACTGTGTCACCCAGAATAGCGATGGTAAATTCACGGCCGTTAATCCAGCGCTCGACCAGAATTTCGCTGTCGTATTTAAGCGCAGCGGCAATGGCCTGTTCCAGCTCTGCTGCAGTGTTGGCGGCACTCATGCCAATACTGGAGCCCTCATTGGCCGGTTTAACCATGACTTTGCCACCCAGTTCTGCCAATAATTCGGCATAATCGATAGTAGCGTCGTGTACTACCGCAAACGGCGCCGTTGGCAGGTTTTGCGCCAAAAATAACCGCTTGCAACGAATTTTATCCATCGCCAGCGCTGAGCCCAGCACACCGCTGCCAGTGTAAGGCACGCCCAGTAATTGCAAGGCGCCCTGCATAGTGCCGTCTTCCCCACCGCGGCCATGCAATACAACAAATACCCGTTCTGCTTTAACCTCACCTACCAAAGCCGTTAAAGGTTGCTCCGCCGGATCGAAGGCCACTGCATTAATACCTGCCTGCTGCAGCGCACTCAGCACGGCCTTACCCGAACGCAACGACACCTCACGTTCAGCTGAATAACCGCCAAACATCACTGCCACCTTGCCAAAGTTGTTGATGACGTTGCTCATAGCCCGCCCTCCGACAATTGCTTTAACTGATTAATGTCTAATTTTGCCATTGCCAGCTCTTTTACCAGAGTGCCAATGTTGCCGGCCCCCTGGGTCAGCACCACGTCACCATCTTCTAACACTTCGGCCAGGGCCCCTGCCAATGCTTTGGGTTCGGCGACATAAACCGGTTCCAGCTGCCCCCGGGCACGGATTGAGCGACATAAATTACGACTGTCGGCGCCCGCTATCGGTGCTTCGCCAGCAGAGTACACCTCCAGCAGCAGTAACTTATCGACACTGGATAACACCTGGGTAAAATCTTCATATAAATCGCGGGTGCGGCTAAACCGGTGAGGCTGATACGCCATCACCAAGCGCCGCTCTGGCCAGGCGCTGCGCACTGCCGCTATGGTTGCAGCCACTTCGGTCGGATGATGGCCATAGTCGTCAATTAACAATGCTTTGCCGCGACCGGTATCAAACTCGCCATATTGCTGAAACCGCCGGCCAATGCCTTCAAATTTACCCAGAGCGGTCAGAATGGCCTGCTCGCTGATCCCTTCATCGGCGGCCAGTGCGAACGCCGCCGTGGCATTTAATGCATTGTGTTTGCCAGGTAAATTTAACTGTACTTGGCGCTGGTTGCCGGCCGGATCGGTAATAACAAAAAAGCTACGGGTGCCCTGCTGACTGAATTCGGTAATTTTATAATCTGCATCGTCGCTGAAACCATACGTCAGCACGGTACGGCCAATAGACGGAATAAGGCCGCGCAGTACTTTGTCGTCGATACATAATACTGCCATGCCATAAAATGGCAGGTTGTGACAAAACTCCAGATAGGTATCTTTCAGCTTTTCGAAATCACCCTCGTAGGTGTCCATGTGGTCGGCTTCAATATTGGTAATTACCGTGGCCATAGGCTGTAAATGCAGAAAAGAGGCATCACTTTCATCGGCTTCAGCAATTAAATAATGACCGGCACCTAAACGGGCGTTCGAGCCCGCTGAATTAAGTAAGCCACCAATCACAAACGTTGGGTCGGTACCGGCTTCGGCAAAGATAGACGCCAGCAAACTAGTGGTTGTCGTTTTGCCATGGGTTCCGGCAATGGCAATACCGTGGCGAAAGCGCATCAGTTCGCCCAGCATTTCAGCGCGGCGCACCACCGGAATACGCTGCGCCAGAGCCGAGGCCACCTCAGGGTTGGCGGCTTTAATAGCACTGGATACCACCACCACACTGGCGCCATCTACCTGGCTGGCATGATGGCCAAATTTCACTTCAGCTCCCAGCGCGACCAGCCGTTCTACGACCGGATTGGCTGCCAGGTCCGAGCCCGTTACTTTGTAACCTTCGTTTAGCAATACTTCAGCAATACCGCCCATACCGGCACCGCCAATCCCGACGAAATGGATCCGCTCTACCCGGCGCATGGCCTGTTTCTTATGTTGCAGCGTGGTAATCATACTACTTGTCCTGTTACTTGCCGGCACAGTGCGGCAATACGAGCCGCCGCATCCGTTGTTGCCAGAGCGCTGGCACGCTGAGCTATTTGCTGTAGCGACGTTTTATCGGTTAACCAGGGCGATAAAATAGCCTGTACCCCCTGTTGTTGTAATTGTTGCTGCGACAGTAAAACCGCAGCGTTCTGGTCGGCCAGTACCCGGGCATTAGCCGTTTGGTGGTCATCAATGGCACCCGGCAACGGCACAAAAATGGCCGCTACGCCAACGGCGGCCACTTCGCTTACTGTCAGCGCGCCGGCACGGCAAATTAATACATCTGCCCAGCGGTAGGCTGCGGCCATATCGTCGATAAAGGCGCTGACCTCGGCAACACTGCCGCTGGCACGTAATGGCTGATATGCCAGGTCTACCTGATGTAACATGGCGGCCCCGGTCTGGTGGCGTACGGCCACAGCTCCGGTTTTTGCCAGCTCAGCCAACTGCTCCGGCAAGGCGTTATTTAACGCTTGCGCGCCCAGGCTGCCACCTACAATCAGAATATTCAGGCTGGCACTTGCCGGCCGGTTGGCACGGCACGCTAATAACTCTGCCCGGATAGGGTTACCAACCAGTTTTCGTTTGCTATTGCCTTTAAAAGCACTGTCAAACGCCACTAAAATGTATCTGGCAAACCGTGCCAATAGCTTATTCGTACTGCCAGCCACCGCATTTTGTTCGTGAATGAACAAGGGCGTACCATGTAACCAGCTGGCCAGCCCACCCGGGCCACTGGCATAACCGCCAAAGCCCAGGGTAATGGTTGGCTTAAGCTGACGACAAACCCTGATCGCCTGCCACAGCGCTTTGCCGATCATCCAGGGTGCTCGTAATTTACTGGCAAGGCCTTTACCGCGCAGCCCGGCAACGTTAATACCATAAAACGGCCAGCCGAAGCCCGGCACCAGCTTTGCTTCCATCCGATCAGTGCTGCCAAGCCAGGCGATATCCCAGCCGTCGGCAGCGAGCGCGCTGGCAACTGCCTGTGCCGGGAAAATGTGGCCGCCGGTGCCACCGGCCATAATCAACGCCAGCGGTTTAGCCATGTTTGCCTCCGCTTAGTGCCTGTTTGCCTTTGAGCCGCACTTCAAAATCAATTCGTAATAACAGCCCCGTGGCAATTAACATAATCACCAGACTACTGCCGCCAGAGCTGACAAATGGCAGGGTTAAGCCTTTGGTTGGCAGTGCCCCGGTCGCCACCCCGACATTGACTGACGCCTGGAAACCAATCCAGATCGCCAGGGCGTAAGCCATAAAGCCATGAAAGCTTAATTGTTTCGATAATGCCCGCTGGCCAATCCACAGCGCCCGGTAGACCAGCACAAAGATCAGGGTCATTAATATTGCCACACCCACAAAACCGGTTTCTTCGGCAATAACTGCCAGAATAAAGTCGGTATGCGCTTCAGGCAGATATTCGAGTTTCTGAATACTGTTACCCAGGCCCTGACCAAACCAGCCACCGCGGCCAAATGCCATTAACGATTGGGTTAACTGGTAGCCACTGCCAAAAGGATCAGCCCAGGGATCCAGAAAGGCGGTAACCCGTTTCCAGCGGTATTCGCTGTATACGATTAACACGCCAATGGCCAGCAGGCCGGTGGCCAGTAAACACAGAAACTGCCATATTTTTGCGCCGGCTAAAAACAGCAGTGCCACCGCAGTGGCAAACATCACAATAACGGTGCCTAAATCAGGCTGCATCAGCAGCAATACCGCAAACAAAAATAATACCGCCAGCGGTTTCAGGAAACCTTTCAGGTTGTCTCTTACCTCTTCATGCCGGCGCACCAGATAGCTGGCAAGGTAAACAAAAAAGAATAACTTGGCCGGCTCAGCTGCTTGCAGACCGATGGGGCCCAATGATAACCAGCGGGTACTGCCATTGACGTTGCGACCAAACAGCAACACCGCCACCAACAGCAAAATTCCCAGCAACAATAACCACATGTTACCGCGATGCCACCAGCTTACCGGCACCCGTAACACCAGCACCGCCATCGTCAGGCCTATGCCCAGATACACCAAATGACGAATAGTGAAATGCAGCGGGTTATTAAACAACCGCTCGGCAACTGGCATTGAGGCGCTGGTTACCATTACCACCCCAATTGCCAGGATCAACATCAGCAAGGTTAAAAATAGTTGGTCATAGGCCGCATTATCGTCGCGCTGCCACAGAGCGCTGACGGTTTGCCACGGGTTTTGCCAGCCGGTTAAAGTAAGCTGCTTCATAATTTCAGCTCCCTGACAGCCCGGGCAAATAACTCACCGCGCTCGGCATAGCTTTTAAACATATCCAGGCTGGCGCAGGCTGGTGATAACAAGACCATGTCACCATTTTTTGCCAGTTTGGCCGCCTGTTTTACTGCTGCCGTTAAATCTTTTACCTGGGTAGCGTGCGAATGCAGTGCGGCAATGGCCGGGCCATCTTGCCCCAGTGTGATTACATGGCTGACATCGCGTGCCAATACCGGGCGCAGTTCGCTTAAATCTGCACCTTTTGCGTCGCCACCGGCAATCAGAATAAGCTTGCCTGTTACTTCAGAGCGCAAACCGGCAATAGCGGCCAGTGTGGCCCCAATATTTGTTGCTTTTGAATCATTTACCCAGCGCACACCGTTATGGGCCAGCACCAACTGGCATCGATGGGCCAGGCCGGTAAACTGACGAAGCGTGCTGGCAATGGCTTTACGGCTGGCGCCTGCACTAAGTGCCAGCGCAGCCGCAGCCAAGGCATTGAATTGGTTGTGGCTGCCTGTTATTGCCAATTGGTTCACTGGTAATAACGGTTCACCAGCAACGTTCAGCCACAGTTGGCCTGCCACTTCAGTAATACCATAGTCAGTATTATCCAAACTGATGGCTAATGGCACCGCGTTATCAGGGTTGTCCGCAGGGTAAGTTAACGGGTCAGCCTGATTATACACAGCCAGTTCAGTGTGTTGATAAACTCGTTGTTTTGATGCCGTGTAGGCCGCCATATCGGTATAGCGATCCAGATGATCCGCACTGACATTTAGCAAACAACTGGCCCGGCTTTGCAAGCTGCTGGTGCTGTCGAGCTGAAAGCTTGATAATTCCAACACAAAGATTTCTGTATCCTGCTGGCGCAGCGCGTCAAGTACCGGCAAGCCAATATTGCCAGCCGCCACTGCCTTTATACCGCTTTGCCGCAGCATTTCAGTAACCAGGGTTGTGACGGTCGACTTGCCATTAGAGCCGGTGATGGCGATAACCGGTTTTTGATTAAAGCGGGCAAACAGCTCAATATCGCCCAGCACTTCTACGCCCTGGCCTTTGGCAAAGCGGATAGCAGGGTGAGTGGTTGCCAGGCCCGGACTAATGATAATCATATCCATTTGTGCCAGGCGGTTGGCGTCAAACTCGCCCAGATAAATACCATCCACTTTATCGGCAGCTATCTGTTCCAGTCCGGCGGGCTTGCTGCGGCTGTCCATCAGTACCGGTTTAACCCCTTGCGCCAGCAAAAAGCGCACTGTGGCCAGACCCGACAGGCCCAGCCCCACTACCGCTATGCGTTTGGCGTTAAGGTTCGTTTGCATCAGTTATCTCAGTTTCAGGGTCGCCAGACCCACCAGCACAAAAATGATCGATAATATCCAGAAGCGGACAATAACCCGCGGCTCCGGCCAGCCTTTTAATTCGTAATGATGATGAATGGGTGCCATCCGGAAAATCCGCTGGCCCCGCAACTTGTACGAGCCCACCTGCAATATCACCGAAACGGTCTCCATCACAAAAATACCGCCCATAATAAACAGTACAATTTCCTGGCGGACTAAAATAGCAATCACGCCCAGTACTGCGCCCAGTGCCAGGGAGCCCACATCGCCCATAAATACCTGAGCCGGATAAGTGTTAAACCACAGAAAACCAAGGCCGGCACCGATCATTGCGGCGCACAGCACCACCAGCTCGCTGGCATAAGGCAGATATGGGATATTCAGGTAACCAGCGAAATTCACGTTACCGCTGGCATAGGCAATAATGGCAAAAGCACCGGCCACCATTATGGTAGGCACTATCGCCAGGCCATCAAGGCCGTCGGTTAAATTAACCGCATTACTGGTACCAACAATGACAAAGTAACTCAGTGCCAGAAACAGCAGGCCCAGCTGCGGCATCACATCTTTTAAAAACGGCAGCAATAACGCCGTTTCTGCCGGGCGCTCTGCGGTCATATATAAAAATAATGCGGTAACAATGGCAAAAACTGACTGCCAGAAATACTTCCAGCGGGCGATCAGCCCTTTCGGGTCTTTGCGGATCACTTTGCGATAATCGTCAATAAAACCAATAGCGCCGAAACTGACCAGCACGAACAGCACAACCCAGATATATTTGTTGCTCAAATTGGCCCACAACAACGTGCTGACCAGAATAGAGCCTAAGATCAGCAGGCCACCCATGGTGGGAGTGCCCTTCTTTGAGAAGTGACTTTCCGGGCCATCATTACGCACTACCTGGCCAATTTGCATTTTCTGCAATCTGGCAATCAGGATTGGGCCAAAATACAGGCTTAAAAATAATGACGTTAACACGCCCAGAATCGACCGGAAGGTCAGATAACTGAACACATTAAAAAAGCTAATGTACTGGGTTAAATATTCGGCTAACCAAACTAGCATGGGCTACGCTCCTGCTGACATCTTTCTAGCAAGTCCTGCACAACTAACTCCATTTTCGCACTACGAGAGCCCTTAACGAGTATGGTGACACTTTGCTGGGTTGTAATTAGCGGGTTCAGCCGATCTAACATCGACTGCCGCGAGCTGAAATGCGCGCCTTGTCCATTGAACAAGTCACTGGCGCTCTGTGATAACACACCCAGGGTGAATAACAGATTAATACCGGCATCTTTGGCATATAAACCAATCTCTTCGTGGTACAAACGGGCATTAGCACCCAGTTCAGCCATATCGCCCAGCAGCAGTACCCGGTAGCCCGGATAACTGGCCAGCAAATCAATCGCCGCCTTTACTGACTCGACATTGGCATTGTAGCTATCGTCGATCAGCTTAATCTGCTTGCTAAGTTCAATGACATTGGTACGCCCTTTTACCCCGGCCATTTGCGCCAGTCCCTGCTGTACGTCAGTCAGCTTGGCGCCTACCGCCAGCGCAGCCGCTGCAGCGGCCAGAGCATTAGCCACATTGTGTTTGCCAGGCAGGTTAAGCTGCATCAGTATTTGTTCATTTTCGTAGATCAGGTTAAATTGAGCACAACCCTGAGCATTTAAACTAATTTGCTCAGCGCGGATGTCGGCGCTATGGCGCTTTGCACTTGCGCTATCTGGTGTACTGCCGGTTTTAAAATCACTGGCAAAGCTGATAATTTTCAGATCTTTACAACGGTTACGCCAATAGTCGGTGAACTCACTGTCGTGTTGCATAATGGCAATGCCCCCAGCGGGCAAGCCAGAGAATATTTCGCCTTTTGCTCTGGCCACACCGTAGGTATCACCAAAGCCTTCCAGATGTGAGGCGGCAGCATTAGTAATGATCGCGACATCGGGCTTGACCAAAGAGGTGGTGTACGCAATTTCGCCAGCATGGTTGGCGCCCAGTTCCATCACTGCGAACTGGTGCTCTGTCGTTAAGCGCAGTAACGTTAGCGGTACGCCGATATCGTTATTGAAATTGCCTTCGGTTGCCAGCACCTGACCACAGCGGCTTAATATTGCCGCCAGCATTTCTTTCACCGTGGTTTTACCCGCACTGCCGGTGACGGCGATGGTTTTGGGCTGAACGCGCGCTTTAATGGCCGCACCCAGTTGCCCCAGCGCCAGACGGGTATCCGCAACCACAATCTGGGTAAGTTCACAATCCAGTGCTCGTTCTACGATAATCGCTGCCGCGCCCTTCTCGATAACATCGGTAACAAAACGGCTTCCATCGTAATTCGGGCCCTTCAGGGCAATAAATAACGCCCCCGCACTTATCGTTCGGCTATCTGTGCTGACACTGCTGATTGGCTGATTAGCGCCAATTAATTGTCCCTGTAACAGGGTGGCTATTTCTGCACAGCTTAGCGTTATCATAATGTCATCTCCGACATAAGTTGCCGCACGTAAGCACGCTCATCATAATGATGTTGCTCGTGCCCAATGGTCTGCGTCGTTTCGTGGCCTTTGCCGGCCAGCAGGACCACATCTCCTGGCTGAGCACTAACCAGTGCCAGCTTAATAGCCAGTTTCCGGTCTGGCTCTATCCGGAAATTATCCGCATCCTGCATGCCGGCAGCAATATCCTGGCAAATCTGCATCGGCACTTCACTGCGTGGATTATCGGAGGTAACAATAGTGTGATCTGCATACTGCTGCGCCAGCTGGCCCATCAACGGCCGCTTGCCTTTGTCACGATTGCCACCGCAGCCAAACACACACCACAAACGACCGGTACAGTGCAGACGTAATGCTTGTAACGCCTGCTGCAATGCATCCGGGGTATGGGCGTAGTCAACGACAACGGTAACACCATGGCTGAACGTAAACTGTTCCATGCGCCCAGCCAGTGGTTGCAAACTGCTGGCTGCATGCAGTAATTCAGTTAAGTCGTAGCCCAGTGCCAGTAAACTACTGATGGCTGCCAGCGCGTTCTGAATATTAAATTCACCCAGCAGCGGCAAGTGCAGTTTATGCTCACCCGCCTGACTGCTTAATAAACATGCAAAGCCCTGTTCGGTGGCACTTAACTGGTGATAGCCCAGGAAACGGCTGTGGCCCTGACAATCTTCGGCTTTACCGTAAACCCAGACCGGAATGTCGTTACGGCTAGCCAGTGCTTTGCCCAGCGGATCAGACACATTCAATACGGCACAGCGGCTCATATCAGGCTGAAATAAAAGGCTTTTTGCCTGGCCATATTCTGCCATGCTGCCATGATAATCGAGATGATCCCGGCTTAAATTAGTAAACACCGCAACCTGGAAATGGATACCCGCCACCCGTTGTTGCACCAGGGCATGGGACGATACTTCCATTGCAACCAATTGGCACTGTTGCTCTACCAGCGCTGCCAGAATGCGCTGCAATTCAATATAGTGGGGGGTGGTGTTGAGCAGCGGTGTCAGCTGCTGCCATTGGCCGTAACCCAGGGTGCCAATTACCGCTGCTGGGGTATCACACTGCTCGGCAAGCTGATTAACAAAGCAACTGGTACTCGACTTACCGTTGGTACCGGTAATGCCTACCAGTTGCAGCTGCTTTTGCGGTTGCTGATAAAAACGGGCGGCCAATTGCGGCATCCGGCTTACTAAATCGGCCAGCACGACGATCCGTTCATTGTTCAGTTCCTGACGTTGTTCATCAAGCTTGTCAGTTAAAACCAGCGCAGCGCCCTGAGCTAATGCCTGCTCAATATACTGATTACCGTGCGCACGGGTACCGGGCAGCGCCACAAATACATCATCAGTGACCACCTGGCGACTATCGAGCTGCAACTGGCGCAGCGGTCGATCGGCCAGTTTTGACATAAGTTCAGGCAACCATAAATGTAACTGGTTAATCGCCATTGCGTCCTCCTGTGCGGCTGATCAGCGCCGGGCCGGTGTCGGCATCAGGGGTCACATTCAACAGTTGCAAGGCGGCGCCCATAATACTGGCAAAAACCGGGGCCGCAATTTCACCACCGTGATAAAAATCGCCGGCTGGCTCGTTAATTACCACTACCGTAACAATGCTTGGATTAGAAATCGGGCCTACCCCGGCAAAGGATGCAATATAGTCATCACCATAGCCACCGGCAATCGCTTTGCGGGCAGTACCTGTTTTACCGCCAACCCGGTAGCCATGAACCTGAGCCCGGGTTGCAGTGCCACCTGGGCCAATATTAGCTTCCATCATTTCCAGCATAGCGAGCGCATGCTTTTGTGCCAGTACCCGCTGGCCAGGATCGGGCTCGTTGTTTTTAATAATGCTCAGCGGCCGGTTAATGCCGCCATTAGCCATCGTGGCGTAGGCCCGGGCCAATTGCACTGCAGTAACGGATAAGCCATAGCCGTAGGAGAAGGTGGCGCGTTCAAAATCGGACCAACGCTGCCGATAACTGAAAATACCGCTGCTTTCACCCGCCAGGCCCAGACCGGTGTCTTCACCAAGTCCCATATTGTTGTATAAACCCACCACATGTTGGTGCGGCATTTCCAGTACCAGTTTCGCCACACCCATATTGCTGGATTTCTGAATAATGCCGGTTAAGTCCAGCTTTTTATAATTGTTGGGATCGCGGACCCAGCTGCCACCAATCCGCATCGTGCCCGGGTGAGTATCGACTATGGTGTCCAGGGTTGCAGTGCCAAATTCCAGTGCGCTAAGCACCGCCAGTGGTTTCATGGTAGAACCTGGCTCAAAAGTATCGGTAATTGCCCGGTTACGGAAGCGGTGGACCGGTGTATTGCGCCGATTATTCGGGTTAAACGACGGACTGTTTACCATGGCCAGCACTTCACCCGTTGCCACGTCAACGACCACGGCCGAGCCGGACGTCGCGCCATGCGATAACACCGCTTTTTTCAGCTCACGGTAGGCAACGGTCTGAATGCGCTGGTCAATACTCAGTTGTAAATTGGCGGGTGCCGTGGCGTCTTGTCGTTCCAGTACTTCAATTTCCCGGCCTTTGGCATCTTTACGGAATACTTTACGCCCGGCGGTACCGGTAAGCAGTGCATCAAACCGTTTTTCGATGCCTTCCACCCCAACGTCATCAACGTTAGTAAAGCCAATTAGCTGGCCAGTCACTTCACCTGCCGGATAGTAACGTTTTGACTCCTGACGGAAGTAAATACCCGGTACCTTTAGTTTTTTAACGTAATCCACCACCGCCGGATTTACCTGGCGCTGCAAATAGACAAAGCGGCGCTTCGGATCATCACCCACCCGGCTTAGCAGCTGCTGCGGGGTCATTTGCATAATGTCAGCTAGCGCGTGCCAGCGGCGTTCATCACCCGGGGCATTGCGCTCAATAACAATTTTTGGATCAGCCCAAATGGCCTCAACCGGCACACTAACTGCCAGGGCTTCGCCATGGCGATCGAACACCATGCCACGCATGACGGTATCGGCTTCTACCCGCAAACTGCGCCGATCACCCTGGCTTACCAGCATGTCAGGCTCAATAACCTGTAACCAGGCAGCGCGCGCCAGTAAAGCGATAAACACCGACGTTATCATCACCATAACAAAGGCAAAACGCCAGCTCATCACTGACGGATACTGGCGGGCTTTGGCCTGGCTTTTACGAGGTTTGGCGGTCATTGCGGCCTCACCATAATATCCCGCTCGCCGCTGGGTCGCTGCATATTCAGGCGGCGCCTGGCAATATCTTCAACCCGGCTGTGTTCAGCCAGCGAGCGTTGTTCGAGCAATAAGTTGCGCCATTGGGTATCAAGCTGATCCCGCTGTTGATAGTACGTATCCTGAGCGATGGTCAGCTGGCGGTTTAAATGGGCCAGATACACCACGGCCAGCGCTGAGGCAATACATGCCAGCAGCAACACCCCTGCCAGCTTATGCTGGCGCCAGTCCTGACTAATTAAACGTTCCAGCTGAATTTGGCTCATAGCGGCTGTTCCTCTGCTATGGCTTGCTTTTCGGCAATACGCAGCACGGCGCTGCGAGCTCGCGGGTTAGCCGTCAACTCGGCCTCAGAGGGCATAATGGCTTTGCCAATCAGTTTTAGCGGTATCGCCTTGTTTAGCTGAGCATCCGTCAAGGGCATGCCACGTGGTACCGGCTCACCTTTGGAATAGCGGCGCATAAACTGTTTTACCAGCCGGTCTTCCAGTGAATGAAAGCTGATCACAACCAGTCTGCCGCCAGGCTTCAGCACGGCCATAGCGGCGTGCAAAGCAAGATTAACCTGCTCCAGCTCGCTGTTAACGTAAATGCGGATAGCCTGAAAACTGCGGGTAGCAGGGTGCTTTTTCTCTTTATGGCTTTTAGGCACACTGTCACTAATCAATTTTGCCAGCTGCGCGGTACGGGTGAAGGGGGTTTCCACTCTGGCCGCCACTATGGCCTGAGCAATCCGCCAGGCAAAGCGCTCTTCGCCATACTCCCGCAGCACAAAGCTGATATCTTCAACATCAGCAGTGGCCAGCCACTGTGCTGCAGACATGCCGCTACTGGGGTCCATTCGCATGTCGAGCGGGCCGTCACGCATAAAGCTAAAGCCACGGTCAGCATCATCCAGTTGTGGCGAAGACACACCTAAATCCAGCAAAATACCATCTAATTTACCGCTGAGCTGTTGTTGCTCAGCTACGGTTGCCAGGGCGGCAAAGGGGGTATGGGTGATGTGAAAACGCGCATCGGCTTGCAGTGGGGCTGCAGCTGCAATGGCGGAGGGATCGCGGTCTATGGCGAATAAGCGGCCGTTCGGACCAAGTAAATTAAGTATTTCTCTGCTGTGACCGCCACGACCAAAGGTGCCGTCCAGGTAAATTCCGTCGGTTTTAATGGCGAGTCCATCGATTGCTTCTTTAAGCAAGACAGAGATATGGGCTTGGCTTGTCATTTACAGTACAAAGTCCTGTAATCGTTCAGATAATTCAACGGTGCCAGCCTGAGCTTGTTCCAGCTCAATATCCGCATTTAAGCGTTCATGCCAGGCGGCTTCGTCCCAGATTTCGAATTTGTTTAACTGCCCTACCAGCCGGATATTTTTCGACAGCCCAGCATGCTGGCGCAGCGGCGCCGGCACTAATATACGGCCATTTTTATCCATATCGCAGTCAGTGGCATTTCCCAGTAATAACCGCTGCAAGCGACGCTCCTGAGGGTTAAGACTGGACAGGGACTTCAATTTTTCTTCTATTTCTTCCCAGTCAGCCAGCGGATACAATAATAAGCAGGGATCATGCAGGTCGATGGTACAGATCAGATGGCCCTGATTTTCAGACAGCAGGATCTCCCGGTACCGCGCAGGTAGCGCTAACCGTCCCTTATCGTCCAATGTCAGTGTAAACGAGCCACGAAACATAACTTATTATCTGCCTGGTTAATCTGGCTGCGAATTTCAGCGCAGCGCCAGCATGAATCGGTTGGAAAATCCCAAAATGATCCACAATTACCCACAAATCCCCACAACGATACAGTTTAGGGCTCAGCTTTAACCAATGTCAAGGTAAAAACAGCCGTGGCTGATCGATATAGATCCGCTAAAAACAGATGCCCGGTTGAAGTTGATGATTTTGGTGGGGAAAAGTGCTGGAGTAGCTTTTAACAACCTGGCAGTGAAATGAAAATATATTCTGCACCGCCGGCTTTTTTACCGGAAAACTTGCTATTGCTGAATAAATTATTCAATATAAATTTACATATCGCATAATTATTTTTTTATAGCTGGCAACGGTGCCAGCTGAGCCTAAGACCATCGCCTATGCTGAGTTTACTGAAGATCCGTGGCATGCTTGATCAGATGTCGGTTATTGAGCGCAAGCTGGCCGAATTTATTCTGGATAATGCCCATATGCTGCGCGACTACTCATCGCAGCAACTGGCCGATGCGGTAGGGATCAGTCAATCCAGTGTGGTGAAGTTTTGTCAGAAACTGGGCTACAAAGGCTACCCTGATCTAAAGCTGGCAATAAATGAAGCGGTGGTTACTGCCAGCACCATGAACCGGGATCAGGCAGATAAAAATAATGAAGATGGCAGTTTACTGGGCATTGGCGAGCAGCTGCAGTTTAGTCTGCAGCAACATTTGCGCACCTTACTAACCATTAATGATGAGAAAACCCTGTTGCAGGCGGCCCGTTTATTACAAAGTGCTGATAAAATATTGCTGGCCGGTTTTGCCAAGTCAGCCATAGTGGTAGCAGATATGCAATTTCGGTTGTTGCAGCTGGGTAAGCTGGCGCTGCATCATGCCGATCCGGCGTTAGCATTGCAGCTGGCCCGCAGTTTAACCGACACCAGTGTGTTGTTGCTGGTGTCCGATTCCGGCCAGAACAGTGACTTGCTGAAACTGGAGCATTATGCCAAAAGCCGCCAGCTGAAAATTATTTCACTGACCAGCTATAAAACCAATGCTCAAAGCCTGGCCGCCGATATTACCTTATTTACCCTCAGTGCTGAGGAAGACATTCGCTTAAACCCGCTGTTAACCCAGCTGGCGCAGCAGCATTTATGTCATATGCTGTATTTGCAGCTTTGCCACTGGCAGAACAATGATTTAGCGCTGACCGAAAGCACAGAGTTATTAGGCTTGCTGGAAAAGCCCTGACTACTGAACTGGCATGGGTCAACGCCATTTTGTTCAGATAACAGTGTAATCAGGGTAGCATTTTCAGGCCTTCAATCGCGGTGATACCTAAGCCCGGTGCATTGCCTATGGTGATGTCAGCATCATTAAAATTCACGCTGCTGCGCACCGGGTCAAAGGCACAAAGCGACGGACCATCTAAATCAATTTTGGTAATAACGTCGGATTTTGCCACCGCCACATGCACCGCGGCCGCGACACTGATACTGCCCTCCAGCATACAACCTATCATGCACTGCATATCGTAGAACGAGCAAATATCAGCAATTTTGATGGCATTGGCGATACCGCCGGTTTTCATCAGTTTAATATTGATAATATCGGCGGCGCGCATTTTAATCAGTTCAATCACTTCTCGCGGACCAAAACTGCTCTCATCTGCCATTACCGGGGTATGTACCCGCTCAGTAATATATTTTAATCCTTCTAAATCGTAGGCTTTTACTGGTTGCTCTACCAATTCAAGCCGAACGCCGGCATCTTCCAGCTTGCGTAGTGCATATACCGCTTCTTTAGCGGTCCAGCCCTGATTGGCATCGAGTCGGATTAAAGCTTTGCCGGCCACAGCGGCATAAATGGCTTTAACCCGCTCTATATCTACCCCGATATCTTTACCTACTTTAACCTTAAGGGTTTCGAAACCACGGTCAATAGCACTTAACGAGTCAGCGACCATTTTGTCGATGTAATCGACACTGATGGTAATGTCAGTAGTTATTTTTGGTACGCCACCGCCCAGTATTTTATATAAAGGTGCTTTATACAGCTGCGCGAATAAATCGTAAACCGCCATTTCTACCGCGGCTTTGGCGCTATAATTTTTCATTATCGCACCCTGAATCAGCCGGATAATATGGTTTAAATCGGCAATCTGCTGCCCTATCAGCTTAGGTTTTAGTACGCTGTTAATGGCATCTATGATTGAGCCATGTATATCGCCGGTAATCACCGCAGTGGCCGGAGCTTCACCGTAGCCGGTATGGCCGGTATCGGTTTCTATCATGACCACCACATCTTCAATTTGCTGCACGGTGCGCAGCGCCGTTTTAAACGGTGTTTTCAAAGGTATGGTTAACATGCCCAGCCGGATATCGGTAATTTTCATAGATGCCTCGGTTAACGCAACGATTTAATCGCGTATATTTTATCCAGATAACTGCTGTCAGCCGTTAGCTGCAGCGGGGTTAACGGCGTTACCGCCACCCCATTTAAAATACCCTGGTATAACGCAGGCTGAGTTGCAGCTGCACTACTATCCGCGTCAGAATTTTTGCGGTGAGTAAAATACGCCAGCTCATGTACTGAATGGATCACAAAAGGCTCGCCATTGTCATCGCCTAAATACAACATCACGTGGCCCGGCCGGTAAATTAAATCCCCCACCTGCGCGTTATCAATCGCCGCCAGTTTGTCAGCATGGCTGCTTTGGCTGGAAAAGCGAATGTTCTGACCATAGCTACCTTCACCCTGCTGGCCGGAGTTTCTTGGCATCAGTAAGCCAAAGCTACGATAAATTTCAATAATGAAGCCTGTACAATCGCGACTGTCATAATCATGACCCCAGCCGTAGCGATCACCCAGAAACTTAAAAGCCTGTTGCAGAATATTAGCGGTGGTGTAAGGCAGATATCCGACACTGACATCCTGCTGGCGGGCAATAAGGGCTGGCGTAAAACTAAGGCTGCCATCAAGGTTTCTGACTGGCAGTTGAACGATATGGCTGGCATGCGGGTTCTGGCCATGTACGTTATGACCGGTTTCAGCTGTGCTTAGGAGTGGTAAGCGGATGCCCATATCCAGCAGCAACTGAGATATTGCAGGGTTCTCAGGGGTAAAACTGGTAAAAACCCGGGCGCCGGTCACTACCAGAAATGGCTGCAGCGTACCGTAATCTAATACCTGTTGCCGGGTACCCAGCGCAATATCCCGGGCCTGCACCCAACCAGTATAATGATAATTTTGAACCAACAGCCAGTTTTTGTCCTGGCTTTGGTGCAGCACCCCTACTGCTTCTCCAGGAAACAGCGCCGTTTCCTGAAAGCGGTCTAAATCCAGTGCCATGGTTTCGTTATGCACCCGATCTGCTGTGGGCAAACTGCGTAAATCGGTACGCTTTACTACCAGCGCAAATCTGACCGGATTGTCCGGCTGCACTGAATCGGTATTCAGGTTGTGCTGGTAGGCCCGCCATTGCTCAGCGCTAACCGCAGTGCCATCAGCATAAAATCGTGGCTGGGCCGGGCTGGCGCTGGCTTGACGAATAATGGCATTTAAGGCGGCGGCATTTAGGCTAGCGGGCAGGCTGGCCAGCTCGGTCATTTCTGGCTGGCTGGCAAACGTATTTTTATTTCTGGCACTGATCTCGCTTTGCGTTAGCAACAGCCTGTTGGCATCGGCAACCTTTGTCAGCCAGTAGTCAGCTGTAAGATGATCGGTTTTTAACATAGGAATATCTGACTCAGCATACGTGGTTCCTTGAAAACACCCGCTACCTAAATATAAAAGTACTATTAAACAATGGCGTAGCTTCATTTTTCCCTCTTATCAGCCGTGAAAAAATGCTGACTGACTTTTATAATAGCTGCAAATAGAATCAAATATTCCAATTATTAGTAATTTTTAGCATAAATTATTTTCAAAACCAAAAAATTATTGCT
Organism: Arsukibacterium sp. UBA5043; assembly: GCA_002415085.1. Classification (GTDB taxonomy): domain Bacteria; phylum Pseudomonadota; class Gammaproteobacteria; order Enterobacterales; family Alteromonadaceae; genus Alishewanella. The sequence continues at coordinate 86,031 of DIBV01000011.1, forward strand.
ATGTTAATTTTGTGCAGAAAACAAACACCTCGCACTATAAAAATAAACGGGTATTAAAAAGGGCAAGCAGAACCCTGTTACGGACAGCTACAATACGCAACTCCAGGAGAGATACTGATGAAGTATAACGAGCTTACATTTATAAAAAACAGACTGGCGCAAGCCACCCAATTCGCTTTTCGCTCCCCCGCTTCGGTTACAGCTGTTGTACTGGCAGGTATCCTGACTTGTGCCCCTGTCGCAGCGCAGCAAGTGGGCGGTATTCGCGGTAAAGTTACTGCGGAACAGAGCACCAGTTCAGTCTCCGGTGTTACCGTCGTTGCAACGAGCCCGGTAATGCCAAAACCCCGAACCGTGGAAACACGCGCCGATGGCAGTTTTAATCTGCCATCACTGGTACCAGGGCGTTATACCCTGACAATAACTGCTGCTGATGGCGCGGTCAAAACCATGGAAGTTGAAGTATTACTTGATCAGTTGTCCACTGTAAATGTGGCGTTGTCTTCTTCATCCGGTGTTGAAGTTATCCAGATTGTTGGTTCACCATTCTTCGCGCAGGTTGGTAACTCTTCACTAAGTAATACTCTGGGAGCTGACGTCGTAGAAGCGCTACCGGTAGGGCAAACCTTTCGTGACCTGCTAAAAGTAATTCCTGGCGTGCAATATACCGAGAACGGGACTCTGGGTCCCTCTGCTGGTGGTTCAGGTGCGCATAACAAATACGGCTTCGATGGGGTCGATGTTTCTATGCCGCTGTTTGGTAATCTGGCATCCGAACCCTCAACACATGATATAGAAATGGTGTCGATGGAGCGGGGCGGCGCTAAAGCAATAGGTTTTAACCGTTCAGGCGGTTTTGCCATCAATACCCAGTCAAAATCAGGTACCAACGAGTTTAAAGGCAGCCTGGAGTACAAACTACAAAATAGTAATTTTTCGGCCTCACCTGAAGCCGGCACCATACAGGATACAGACCGCAGCTGGATTACCGCCAGTCTGGCAGGGCCAATAGTTCAGGATCAATTGTTTTTTTATGGTTCTTATTATCGCCCTGAAGTAACCGGCGACAGTAAAGTTACGGCTTATGGACCAGCCAAAAACTTTAAAAGTGTCCGGGATGAATATTTTGGCAAGTTAACCTGGGCACCGACAGCAGACTGGCTGTTAAACGCAAGTTACCGTGATTCAGATCGCGAAGGCAGTGGCGAGAGTATCGGTGAATTTGAAAGCGACAGTGTGTCAGCCGGCTCGCAGGCTACTCAAAAAATCTTTACCTTTGACGGTTCCTATATTTTAGGTGACTACACCACAGTTAGTTTCAATATCAACAAATTTGATTACAAAACCGGCGGTAAACCCGATGTTGAATTAGCCGTTGTGCCGGAACTGGGCGGCAATCTTGATGTGGCTAATCTGGATCAGATGGGTTATTTCAATGTGCCGGATTTATTGCCTGCAACCGATCCCGATGCAGCACGCTTCAATAGCGGTGCACAACAATTGATAGATCAGTATGGTTATCAGGAAAATGGCGTGGCAACAGGTGGCGGAGCGGTAGGAGCGTACTATCAATATAACAATCAGAACTTCTTCAGGGATAGTTTTGAAATTGCGCTGGATCATCAGATCATTGGCGATGAGTTAGTCCATTCAATTCATATTGGACTGAAATACTCTGAGGCAGAAGAAGAACTGAGTCGTTTATCAAATGGCTGGGGGTTAATCAGCTATAACGGCGGCCGCGATTTAGCCCTTGAAAGTGCAGTGGCTGATTTAGATCCGACCTCGGTATATTACATTGCAACCACAGAGCAAATGAGCTTTGTTAATGAAACAGGTGAAACAGTTTCTGCTATCAATTCCTCTTCAGAATCCTGGAACCTGGAAATTAACGATACCATCGAACACGGTGACTTTACTTACAACATTGGTGTGTTAATCAGTCAGGATACCTATTTTGGCCAAGGCTTGAGCCCAAATTCTGCCAATGGTTCCGGCTGGGAGTTAGCCAGGGGCGAGAAGTACCAAATGTACAAAGTTGACTGGCAGGACATGATTCAACCGCGCCTCGGTGTCAACTGGAAATATGATGGTCAGAACACCGTATTTGCTAATTTTGCCAGTTACAACCCTGAAGCCAGTTCGTTGGCCCGCGCAGCGTCGTGGGATCGCAATACCCAGCAATCTCTGAGGGTATATTTTGACGAAGATGGTAACTTCCTGGACGCCGGCGCAGCCAGTGGCTCATCCGGCAAACTGTTTGCTGATAACATGGATCCGCATCGGATTGATGAAATCACCATAGGTACCACTAAAGCAATAACTGACCGCTTCCAGCTACGTGGACATACCCGCTACCGGGAAGGTAAAAATTTCTGGGAGGATATGCCTAACAATGGTCGGATTGCGGCTTACCCGGATAGCAGCCAGGCAGCCGGGGTACCGGCGCACATTGCGGCCAAGGGCTTGTTTATTCCTGATTTAGCAGAACGGATGGACGGAATTGGCAATGCCTCAGGCGGCACCTATGTAATAGCTGAAGTGGACGAAGGCAAAACTGAATACTGGGAAGTCAGCGTAGAGGCGGAATACTTCGGCGACCGGACCTATTTCAACGCTTCTTATGTATGGAGCCAGTATACCGGTAACTTTGACCAGGACAACACCACCGGCAATACCGATCAAAATATTTTTATAGGCTCATCTAACTATGGTGATGGCCCGGGTCGCTATTCATGGGATCTGAAGCAAGGTAAACTGGCCGGTGATAAACCGCATTTACTAAAAGCGTTTGGCTACTACACCACTGACTGGAACGCCAATATTGGTGCCTACTTTGTGTACCAGTCTGGCCAACCGTGGGAAACCTGGGATGGCTCTTACTATGGTTACAGCAGCAGTACAATCCGGTACAGCGAACCTGCTGGCAGCCGGCGTAGCGCAAGTCATTGGCAGTTAGACTTAAGCTACACCCAAAACTTTACCTTTGCCGAAAAATATCTGCTTAAATTCCGGGCAGATATCTTCAACGTGTTTGATCGTCAAACGGGTTACCGCATTCAGCAGGTGGCGTCCTCGACTACCTATGGTGAACCGACCCGTTACTACAACCCACGTCGAATTCAGTTGTCTGTCGGTATCGATTTCTAACCCACGTTGTTCCTGGTACCTTTTGCCCGCCTTGCGCGGGCTTTTTTCCGGCAGTTACTGTGATTAAAAAATATCTATAAAAAAACCGCGCTGAAGGCCTGACCTTAGCGCGGTTTTTTATTCATTAGGTGAGTTAGCCATTAAGCCGGGTTCTGTGCTCTGTTGCCAGAGTGACAATCATTCCTCTAGGGCTTAGGTCACCCTAAGCCTCAAGCAATCTACCCGCCCTCAACGCGGGCCGCGCCATAGAGGGCCTATTTGATCTTGCTCCGGGTGGAGTTTACCGTGCCACGAACTGTTGCCAGTCGCGCGGTGCGCTCTTACCGCACCCTTTCACCCTTACCTGATCCCACTTGCGCGGGCCATCGGCGGTTTGCTCTCTGTTGCACTGGTCGTAGGCTCACGCCCCCCAGGCGTTACCTGGCACCCTGCCCTGTGGAGCCCGGACTTTCCTCCCCTTGCTTACGCAAGCAGCGATTGTCTTGGCCAACTCAGCGCGGATTATACCCGAATCGTCAACTTTCACCAGCCCATTCCAATGCCAGCTTATAAAGGGCGTTTTTCTTTTCATTGTGAATTTGCGCAGTCAGTGCCGCGGCTTGTTTAACCGGCAACTCAGCCAGCAGAGTTTTTAAGGTTTGCTGCACCTGCTCACTAATATCGCTGGCAGCTCTGGCAGGTGCTGATGCGATCATCAATACCATTTCACCCTGACAACGCTGCGGATCTTCGTTCAGCCAGGCCTGAATAGTTGCTGCGTTGCCATGGCAAAAGGCTTCAAAGGTTTTGGTCAGTTCTTTGGCCAGTACCAGCTCGCGATCGGCGCCGAGTATTAGCGCAACATCATCCAGACATGCCTGAATACGCCGCGCCGTCTCATAACACACTATAGTGCCGACATCGGCCGGTAAGGCAGCAAGCTGGGCCTGACGCTGTGTGCTTTTCGCCGCCAGAAAACCAATAAACAAAAATTTGTCGGTTGGCAGACCTGCCGCACACAATGCGGTGATAACAGCGCAGGGCCCGGGTATTGGCACCACCTTTACTCCCGCCTCGCGACATTGCCTGACTAAACTATAACCGGGGTCGCTGATTAGCGGTGTTCCGGCATCGGATACCAGCGCTAAGTCCTCTCCGGCCTGACAACGGGCGATAATGCTGGCTGCACGTTGCTTTTCATTATGGTCATGCAGCGCCAGGGTACGGGTTTGCACCCCTAAATGCGCCAGCAATTTGCCAGTATGGCGGGTATCTTCAGCCGCGATACAGCTAACCTGCTTTAAGGTAGCGACAGCGCGCTCGCTGATATCTGCTAAATTGCCTATCGGGGTCGCAACAACGTATAAAATTCCGGTTTGTTTCGTCATATTTCGCTATTTAATTGAGCTTGGCGGACAGTCTAAGTAAGATAGCCCTATTAAAAGCCTAATGGTACTGTGCAACGTGAATTCCAGCAAATTAAAGCCACTGCTATTTTTAAGTCTGTGCGGCCTGTTAGCCAGCTGTGCCCAGCAACCTCAAACCACCATCGAGCGCCCTGCTGATGCGCCACAGCAGCAAGTGCCGGCAACAAAAATTGAATCTGCCGCAGATTTGTATCAGAAAGCACGTGATTATCAGGGTGAAGCCAGACAAATACATTTACTGCGGGCGGCCAGGGCTGCATTAATACAGCAACAGTACCCTCTGGCGCTGGCAATAACGCATACGCTGGCCAATAGTGAATACTCTGTAGTGCGTCAGCGCAATATCGTGCTGCTGCTGCAAGCCTATCTGGCCAATAACGAACTGGAGCGCGCCAGTGTATTACTTGATCAGACCCCGCTTGATGCACTTCCCACGGCAGATTTAAGCGAATATTTATGGCATGGTGCACAGTTTTACGCCAAACAACAGCGCAGCCTGGCTGCCAGTCGCTGGTTGTTGCAACTGGACCAGCAACAGCAAAGTACCACCAATTATCCGGAACTGTGGAATTTACTCTGGCAGCAACTTACGGCGCTAAGCCCCGCCAACCTTGCCACTTTGCGGACCAATGCCACAAACCGCCAGCAAGCCTGGCTTAACCTGGCTGAGCTTAGCCGGCAGCATATTGGTCAGCAAGACGCATTGCAGCAGGCACTGGCTGCGTGGCATCAGCGCTACCCTCAAATGCCTGGCCCTGATGCCTTGCCCGAGGCATTGCAGCAACTGCTCTCTTTAACACCCTATCAACCCAGCCGGATTGGCGTGCTGCTGCCGTTAACCGGTAACTTCCGGGCCCATGCCAAAGCATTGCAATATGGCTTAATCAGTGCCGCCAGTGCACAGCAAGCTTCAACTCAGCTGATATTTATTGATAGTCAGCAGAGCCCGGAGCAAATAACCTTACGCTTAAAACAACAGATGGTCGATTTTGTGATCGGCCCATTGCTGCGGGATCAGGTTGATCTCATCAGCCAGCAAGCTGACTGGCCCTGGCCCACCTTGTTTTTAAACAGCCGTGATCCGGCACAACCCAAGCGGGACAATCATTTCTTTTACGCGTTAAGTCTGGAAGATGAAGCGAGTCAGATGGCAGAACTTTTCCAGCAAAAAAATTACCAACGCCCTGTTGTGATTAGTGCCAGAAACAATATCAGCCAGCGGATGCAACAGCATTTTGCCGGGCAGTGGCAGGCGATGGGCCATCCTGCCCCCGAGCTTTATCAGTTTAGCGCTAAAGCAGAGCTGGAGACCATTATCAATGACCTGCTGGAAACCGATATCAGCCAGAACCGTATTCGTAGCATCAGCAGTTTAGTCAGCAGCAAAATCAAACTGGAAGCTGAGCCGCATAGCCGGCTGGATATCGATGCTATCTATTTGCTGGCTGACCCGATACAAACCCGGTTGTTTAAGCCTTATGTAGATGTATCCGTTAACCAGATCGCACCACGTTTGCCGGTGTACGCCAGTTCACGTAGTTTTAGTGCCAGCCTCGATAGCAATGAACAACGCGATCTAAACGGCCTGACCTTTACCGAAATGCCGTGGATGCTTGGCGAACAAAGCAGCGTAAAATTGCGCGAGCAATATCAGCAGTTATTTACCGATCAGGACGAAATATTGCAACGGTTGTTCGCCATGGGCCATGACGCTTACGCGCTTATTGCCAGATTAAAACAACAACAGCATTTACCAGCACTGGTATTTCCCGGGTTGACCGGCCAGCTTAGCCTGGACCAAAATGGCAGTATTGTGCGGCGATTAAGCTGGGCCAGTTACCGCAATAACCGGCTGATTTCCGTGCAGGAACCCTGAGCATGAGCCACTTATCATGAACGATAAAGGGCAATATTACGAGCAACTGGCGCTGGACTACTTGCAGCAGCAGGGGCTGAGTCTGGTTTGCTGTAATTTTCAGTGCAAAGCCGGCGAAATAGATTTAGTGATGCGCCAGGATAAGCAACTGGTGTTTATTGAAGTAAAATACCGCGCCAGCAATGCATACGGCGGTGCCCTCGCCGCAGTAACAGTTGCCAAGCAGCAGAAACTGCTCAGGGCTGTGCGCTGGTATTTGCAGCAGCATGGTGGCCAGAATCAGCCATGCCGGATTGATGTATTAGCAATTGAAGGGCGTGAGCCGTTTCATTACAACTGGCTGCAAAATGCATTCAGTTAACAGGACAGGGTAATGCAGGAACATATCCGACAACTTTTCAGTGAAAATATTCAAACGATGATCGCCACCAGTGAAGCGCTGGCCGAACCGATTGAAAACAGCGCGCTGGTTATCGTTAATAGCCTGATCAGCGGCGGCAAAGTGTTATGCTGCGGAGCGGGTGCCAGCCAGTCTCTGGCCTGCCACTTTGCCCAGCTGCTATTGGATCAGTTTGAAACAGAGCGCCCCTGTTTGCCTGCTTTGGCGCTGCAGGACGATATTTCGAGCCTGCATCCGAACAACCATATTAACCAGGATTTTCTGGCGCGCCAGGTACGGGCCATTGGCAACGCCGCAGATGTGCTGCTGGTTATTTCACTGACCGGTTCCGAACAAAGCTTAATTAAAGCGGTCGAAGCAGCGGTAACCAGTGATATGAAAGTCGTGGCGCTGACGATTGATAACGACAGTGATCTTGCTGGCTTGTTAAATCAGCAGGATGTCGAGTTAAAAGTACCCGCCCACCGGCCGGCCAGAGTATTCGAATGCTATACCTTTTTACTACATTGTATTTGCGAGCTTATCGACACTACGCTGTTTCCACAGCAGGGAGAACTATGAACATCAGTAAACTTGTTGCACTGACTGCCACCGTGATTATGCTTCAGGGCTGTGCGGCGGCTGTCGTTGCAGGTGGTGCTACTGCGGCCAGCGCCGCGAACGACCGTCGTACCCTTGGTTCCCAGCTCGACGACAACAGTATTGTCATTCGTGCCAGAAGAACATTAGGCACCGCGGAAAGCATACCGGATACCAGCAATATTAATGTTACCAGCTACAATGGCGTTGTTTTGTTAACCGGCCAGGTCAGTAACGCAACGATAAAACAGCAGGCTGAACAACTGATTAAAGACACCCCGGGGGTACGGGATATTCATAATCAGATCCGGCTGGGTAACAGTACCTCGTTAACCACCCGTACCCGCGATGGCTGGATCACCACCAAAGTGAAAACCCAACTACTAACCGATGACGATGTGGCTGGCTTGAATATTAAGGTGGTAACTGAAAATGCTGAAGTGTTTCTGATGGGCCTGGTGCAGGGCCCGGAAGCAGATAAAGCGGTAGAAATTGCCCGCCATGTCGAGGGCGTATCCCGGGTAGTCAAAGCCTTTGAACGGCGCTAAGCCCAAAAAGCATAAAAAGGGGTCGGAGTGAATAATTTATTCACTCCGACCCCTTTTTCTAGTTTCAGCTCTCAGGGTTTAACATTCCTGCAGTGCTTTTAGCACTTTAGAATGAAATTCGCGCTGCTTCATCACTATCATAACTACCACTGAAGTTATCATAAATAAAACCGGGTCGATAAACCACGACAGTGCGGATAGCGAAAAATAAATCGAGCGCAGGCCATAATTAAACGAATGACCTGCCTGGTCTATTACTTTAGCCGCCCGGTTTGCATACAACGCCTGATCCTCTTCATTTAAGTTACGGCCGTCTGGCGCCGCGCCGATTAACACGCCGCAAAAACCGTACTGGCGCAACGACCAGGTGAACTGAAAAAAAGCAAAAACGAAAATAAAGGTCATCAGTAATAGCTTCAGCTGTACCGAACCCTCGGTATAATTTGCCCAGGGCACCAGATTTGACAACATTACACTGAGTTTTTCAGCTGATGACATTGCGGTCAGTAAACCGGCTAAAATAAGCAACGAACTTGAGGCAAAAAACGTGACGTTACGTTCCAGGGTAGAAATCAGTCCGACGTCAGCCATTTTGTTGTCGCGGGTTAACATTTTCTGCATCCAGTCAGTCCGTTTACGTCGCAGTTCAAACGACAAACAACTCACTTTTTTGGCTTTACGTTTGGCAAACAGGGTATAGCCTATCCACAAGATAAAAAACCAGATAACAGCAATTAAGTCTAGCGGGCCTGGCATATTATGCTCCTGCAACTGAACCAAAGATTACGTATAAGCGGATTTAACATACTGCACTGCGCAACAGCTTGCGCTGGTAGCGAAGATGCCGCCAGGCATCTACGCTGTAAATAAACAAAGCCAGCCAGATAAAACCAAAGGTAATTATATTGGCCATTTGCAATGGCTCATGATAAAGCCAGACACCAAATACAAACATCAAACTGGGGCCAATATACTGAAAAAACCCCATAGTCGATAACTGCAATCGGCGGGCTCCGGCAATAAAACACAGTAACGGAATCGTGGTCACAAAGGCAGCCGCCACCAGCAAAAGGTTAAGCGCAGTAGAATTATTCAGCATATTTGCCGCGCTACTGTCGGCATAGTGCCACCAGTATAGCAATGCCACTGGCAGCAACAACAATGACTCAACAAACAAGCCCGTTAATGCCTCTACCGCCAGTTTTTTACGCAGTAATCCATACACCGCAAATGAACCAGCCAGCGCCAGCGCCAACCAGGGAATTGAGCCAAAAATAACCAGCTGTATTATCACGCCGGTTGCCGCCAGACCCAGCGCCAGCCACTGCAGTACTCTTAGCCGTTCCCCCAGAAATAACATACCCAGCAGCACATTCAGTAAAGGGTTAATGTAATAGCCGAGGCTGGCATCAAGCATATGATCACTGTTTACTGCCCAGATAAATAAGCCCCAGTTCACTCCCAGAATTAACGCGGTAAATAACAGCCATAACAACAGCTTTGGCTGACGCAACAGTCTGATTAGCTGCGCGCCTTGCTTCAGGGCCAACAGTACCAATAGCAACAACAGACACGACCAGACAACCCGGTGCACCAGAATTTCAGTGGCGGCAATAAAATCAATTTGCTTAAAATAAAGCGGGGCAATGCCCCAAAGGCTGTAAGCGCTGGCAGCGAAAGCACCACCGAGTTTTTGCTCCCTGCTTAACGACATTGTTTAATCCCAAAAACGGCTGGTTAACCAACCAGATATGTACCGGTGCCCAGTGCAATATGCACGCCTTGTTCGTTGTGCAATTCCATCCGGCATACTGCCACTTTATTGCCGGCGCGGATTACCCGGGCCGTAGCAATAAATTCTGCGCCACGGCCCGGTCTTAAGTAATCAGTGCGAATATCGATGGTACTCATTTTACCAAACCGTTGTACCAATTCAGCTTGCTCTATTTCGCTAAACCGTCCCAGGGCGCTCGCCACCGCCATCATACCGCCGGCGACATCCAGCACCGTGGCAATGACACCGCCATGCAAAATCTGTTGGATAGGGTTGCCAACCAGTTGCTCCGCCCATGGGAACCGTACCTCAACTTCATCGTCAGCAAAGCGACTTACCTGCAAGCCGAGTAAGCGGTTAAAGGGCATTTGATCAAAGGTTGCCGCGATATAGGGCAGCAGCTGTTCAGCAGACTGGGCCATCTCAGTGCAACCAGCCGCTTAAAGTCAATATCGCAACCAGTGCCAGAAAAAATAACATATTGCGCTTACCCAACTGCACCAAGGCACTACTTTCGTCCAGCGTATTCAATTGCTCCGCCTCCTGCGGTTCGGCTGCCATAGCCACTTCGGTCAGTACCTGTTCGTTATTGGTGGTAAAGTCCATAAAGTAAGCCAGTAATGCATTCGATGCCCGGGAGAAATAGCCGACCAGCGCAAAACCTAAACCAAATAATCGGGTAGGAAACCATTGTGCCCAAAACGTCAGGTAATATACAGCGTCAGGTCCATCGGTATCGGTTTGCAATTTGCTATAGGCTGTCGCGTTTTGTTCGCTGTCAGCTGCTGTGGTGCTTTCATTCAGGGTTCTTGGCTCCTGCAACTGACGCACCAAAGCATAAGTGATCACCCCAAAGGCGCCGAGCAATAAAAACCAGAATACGGTAGCCGCATAGTAACGAAAATTGAGCCAAATCAGAGTTTGACCATAACTGTTTTGCTCAATATCACTACCTGATTCAGTACGAATTTGCTGCATCACCAGATAAGCGGCCTCGTCGTCGCCCCGCTCCTGCGCGTTCAGATACTGTTTGTACAATTGCCGATAATGCCAGCAGCCGATACCTATCAGCAATACCAGAGTGTTGACAATAAGGCTTAGCAGACGGTTATCAATTAAACATAATAACAGCGCAACCACAGCCCCAGGCAGCACCAGCCAAAGGTACTGGCCCAGTTGATGCCGGGCTAAACCCGCCAGCGGGGTTTTTAAACTAAACCTTAAATATGCTCTGACGTAACGGTGGGCCTGCCAGGCATCGTGGCGCACGGCCAGCCGCTCAATAATTAGTGCCAACAACATGCTGATTAACGTCATTCCCTGCTCTCCTTTATTGCGGCTAGAATTGCGGCCCGATAATACGGCCAGTCAAACGCCGGCCCCGGATCCGTTTTGCGACCGGGAGCGATGTCACAATGGCCAACAACCCGCTCCGGTGTTATATCCTTATAGCGCGCCAGCAAATAATGGCTCAGGGCTATCAGGCTTTGGTACTGCTGCTCAGTATACGGTAAATCATCGCTGCCTTCTAACTCTATCCCAATCGAAAAGTCGTTGCAGTTGGCCCGACCAGCAAATTCACTTTTGCCGGCATGCCAGGCTCTGTTCGCAAAGGGCACATACTGAAAAATTGTGCCATCGCGCCAGATCACGCAATGGGCCGCTACCCGTACCTCCTGTAACGAGCTGAAGCTTGGGTCAATGCTGCAATCAAGAGTGCCGCAAAATAAGCTATCAACCGGGCACCCCTGCTGCGGTGCCGTGGCAAAGTTACCTGCCGGCAAACTGATATTGTGAATAACTAATAAGCTTACTTCCTCAGCATGCGGGCGATCATCAAAATGAGTACACGGGCGTTGATGCATCGGGGGGCAAACGGGCAGAGCAAGGGTTTTCATCAGAATTTTTGCCTTTAGCCTGTACTGTGATTAAGCTAGAACGCTATTGTCAAGGTTGAGGAGCGCGAATGCAAGCACCCGAACAACGAACCCCTTTTGCTAAAGCGTTTAGCTGGCTGGCCTGGCTATTACTGCTGGTCATGCTGTTCTTGTTTTTTCAGGATTATCTGGCCGGCAAACGTAACCCAAACCAGCAATTACAAAGCATTCAGGGCAGTGGTGGCGAAATCAGCACAGTGTTACTCCGTAACCGGGCCGGCCACTATATTGGTACCGCGCTGCTTAATGGCCAACCAGTCGACTTTATGCTCGATACGGGTGCCACTACCGTCGCCATTGCTCAAAGTACGGCTGAGAAACTGGGCTTGCCCCGCGGCAGGCAAATACAGGTAGCCACTGCCAATGGCATCACCATCGCCTACTTAAGCGAGATCGCATCACTGCAACTGGGTGATATCGTCCTGCAACAGGTAAGTGCCAGCGTAGTACCTAACCTTGGCGGTACCGAGATTTTATTAGGCATGAGTGCGTTAAACCAGTTAGAATTCCGCCAGCAAGGTAACCAATTGACCCTAATTCAGCGAAATTAATATGACAGACCAAGCCACAGCAGTAAGCCATCATCCACTTCTGGCCATGGAAATCACCCGCACCGTACAAGCCGCGCTGGCCGAAGACCTGGGGTTTCTACCGCTGGACGAAGGCGATATCACCGCCAGCCTGATCCCAGCCTCGCAACAGGCTACCGCTACCATTATCAGCCGCGAACCTTGTGTAGTATGCGGTACCGCCTGGGTTGATGAAGTGTTTGCCCAGCTTAACCGGGTGGCTACAACCCAAGGAGAAGGCGCTGGCCAGGTCAGCATCCGTTGGCAGGTCGCCGATGGCGACCACGTGGCGCCTGACAGTTTATTGTGCCAGCTGACAGGCCCGGCCCGGTTACTGTTAACGGGCGAGCGCAGCGCGCTGAACTTTTTACAGTTACTCAGCGGCACGGCAACCGTCACTGCCCACTACGCGAGCTTGCTGGCTAACAGCCGCACCAGGTTACTCGATACCCGGAAAACTCTGCCGGGGCTGCGGTTTGCTCAAAAATATGCAGTACAGTGCGGCGGCGGAGTAAATCATCGTCTGGGGTTATTTGATGCGTTTCTTATCAAAGAGAATCATATTGCTGCCGCCGGCTCTATTGATGCTGCAGTGGCTCATGCCCGCCAGAATTTCCCGGGTAAGCCGGTTGAAGTTGAAACTGAAAACCTGGATGAGTTACAGCAGGCGTTAAACGCTGAAGCCGACATTATTATGCTGGATAACTTTAGTTTGGCTGATATTAACCAGGCAGTATTGATGAATAATGGCCAGGCAAAGCTTGAAGTGTCGGGTAATATTACTGCCGGGCGATTAAGTGAACTGGCAGCCAGCGGCGTCGATTTTATTTCCAGCGGTGCCCTGACCAAGCATGTGCAGGCAATCGATTTATCTATGCGCCTTAGCATTGCCCGCTAAGCAACGCCAAACTTTGCAGGCCAGTTAAACCACCGTTAAGCAAACTTCTGATACACTCGGTTAATCGCAACACATGTAGTTTGGTGACTGGCCATGCCGCTGACAGGAAAAGTAGTGCACTGGCGCGACGATAAAGGTTTCGGCTTCGTCGTACCTGATCATGACACCCGACAAGTGTTTTTCCATATTCGTGATTTTACCGACAGCAAAATCCGCCCGGCGGAGGGCTGTCGCCTGCAATTCGACCTGAGTCAGGATAAACAAGGCCGGCCACTTGCCGTCAAGCTTGAGGTTATCAGTGCCTCAGCCTCATCGCCACCGTTGCCAGAACATGAAGTTGTTGATCTGGATTATACCCAGGATGTGGCATTGTATTTTCGTTGCGCTTTTCTGGTACTGGTGGTTATTGCGCTGTTGTTCGGCACCCTGCCTTATGTGCTGCCAATTTTGTATATTGAAGCAAGCCTGTTTACTTACTGGCTGTATCGTGCCGATAAAGCTGCTGCTAAAGCCCGCCAGCGTCAGCGTTTACCGGAACAAAGTTTACAGCTGTTCAGTTTGATAGGTGGCTGGCCCGGCGCCCTGCTGGCTCAGAAAAAATTGTCACATAAAAAGCGTAAGTTTTTATTCCAGAGAGAGTTTTTACTGGTGATTGTCGGCAATGGCATTTTACTTATCTGGTTATTATCGCAACATGGCCAGCTGTTTCTGGGAAGGTTGGCGCTCTGGTCTTAACGTGAGGCCGCAATAACTACGCCTGGTATTGGTTCTCTTTTCAGCCTGGCCGCTGTGCTTGGCCGCTTAACTGGGCAACGGGCGCCGGTCGGCCCAGTAAATACCCCTGAAACTGTTGGCATCCCAATTTACATAACGCCTGGTATTGTGCAACCGTCTCCACGCCTTCGGCAATAACCTCCAGTTCCAGACTATTGCCCAGTGCCAGAATAGTTCTGATAATGGCGACATCACTGGGGTCAACCAGTAAATCCCGGACAAAGCTGCCATCTATTTTCAACTGGTTAAGTGGCAGTCGTTTTAAATAACTCAGTGATGAATAGCCGGTTCCAAAATCATCCAGTGAAAATCGTATGCCAAGCGCACCCAATTGCTGCATTTTCAGAATGACCGCCTCGATATCCTGTAATAACTGGGTTTCTGTCAGTTCCAGTACCAGGTTTTTTGGATTAGCGCCACTGTGATATAAGGTGTCGCGTACCAGTTCAACAAAATTCGGATCATGCAGCTGGCGCACACTTAGATTTACCGCCAGATGCCAGCCTGATCGTTGCTCATCATGTTGCCAGTCGGCCAGTTGCTGGCAACTTTGCTGCAATACCCAGGCGCCGATCGGTAAAATTAAGCCACAATCTTCGGCCAGTGGAATAAATTCAGCCGGCGATACCGAACCCAACTCAGGATCATTCCAGCGCAGCAGCACTTCAGCTCCGACTACGTGCCCTTCGCGGTGATATTGCAGTTGAAAATGCAGACTAAACTGTTGCTCAGTCAGCGCCTGGCGCAAACCATTAAGCATTGCAGAACGCGCAAGTACCCTGGCTTGTAATTTACTGTTATAAAAAGAATAACGGCAGCGGCCCTGGTTTTTGGCATCATACATGGCCAAATCTGCCCGTTGCAGTAGTTCGTTTACGGTGTCGGCATCGCTGAACATGGCAATGCCGATACTGGCGCTGATCGTGTAAGCGTGCTCAGCCAATTGAAACGGCTGGCTTAATATATCCATCAGTTTCATCGCCAGTAATTCTACCCGTTGCCCGGCTAAATCGGCCCGGGGCTGCAACTCTGGTAGCAAAATAACAAATTCATCACCCCCAAACCGCGCCAGGGTATCGCTTTTACGTAGCTGATCGCTAAGCCGTCTGGCAGCCTGGCTTAGCAACTCATCACCTACGGCGTGGCCCAGGGTATCATTTAAATCTTTAAAATGGTCCAAATCGATAAACAGCACGGCCCCCTGCGAAGACACCCTGCCTGCCAGACTAAACGCTTGTTCCAGCCGTTCCAGCAATAAGCGGCGGTTGGGCAAAGAGGTTAGCGCATCATAAAACGCCAGTTGGTGAATCGCCGCCTGATTTTGTTTATGTTCGGTCACGTCAGTGGAAATACCGCATAAAGCATAAATTTCACCATTGGCATGGCGCAGCGGTAATTTTACTGACAAAAAAACCCGCTCTTTATTGTCATTTATCGTGGTATTGGCCTCTTCTTCAACAATCCGTTCGCCGCCGCTAAGCACCCGCTCATCGTTAACCTGCAAGCGGCTGACCGTTTTCGCATCAAAAAACATATCGTCGGTATGTCCGACAATTTGCTCAGGCGAGCGGCCAAATAATGCTGCAATTTTATGATTAACATACTGATAGCGTGACCGTTTGTCTTTAATATAAATATGAGCGTCAACACTATTGAGGATAGTTGTCAGCCGATCCTCACTGAGCCGAAGCCGGTTCAGTTGCAAGATACTGCGGCGTTGATACCAAAACAGTGCTGCAATAATCAGTATGAATAATACGCCACTGATTCCCGACCATAGCAACAACCTGGAAACGTTGGCGTTTGCGGCAAGGCCGGGCTTGCTCCAGCGATTGATCGTTTGAAAATAATACGACTGAGGTTCAGCCTGCCATTGTCGCAAATATCGATCGATAGTAGCTAAGGTCTGCAAATTACGGCCATGAGCCGAAGCATAAAACAATTCAACCGGATCGAAACGCAGCGGATTAGCCTGCAGTTCAAATTCAGCAGCGCGAACCTCACCGAATAAATGATTTGCTACCGCCACATCGGCCTGGCCGGCAGCAACCAGATTAAACGCTGCCTGTAACGATTTAACCCCCTGTAATTTAATGTCCAGCTGATGCTGCTGGCTGTAATTTTGCAGAAAAAGATACTGGGAACTGCCCTGCAGCACCGCAACCTGCTGGCCGGCTAAATCTGACAAGTTTGCTATTTGGTTGTCGGCCAGGCTGTATAAGCGCGACCAGCTATATAGCGCAGGCGTTTGATGAAAACTCATTACCTGCGCCCGCTCCTTACTGAACGCGACGTCAGGCAAAATATCGATATCGCCACTATTCAGCAATTCAAGGCAGTATGCCCAGTCACAACTCACCGGCTTTAACTGCCATTTCTCCTGCATGGCAATTTGCGTCAGCAAATCGCCAAAAATACCGGTTGGCATGCCACCGGCGCTTACCGTTATTTTCGGTGGGTTCTGGTAAATACCCACTACCAGTTGCCGGTTGTTCAGCTGACTGGTTTCAGCAGCGGTAACCATTGTTGGCAGAAAGCCTTGCACAGTTAACATCAGCAAAGTCAGCAACAGGGTAATACGAGGCATAAATCCTTCACTTAGTTACTATTCTGCTATTGAGCTTACTGCAGGGGCCGCAAATTGCAAATGCCATGCAAGGCCGGCACATGCCCGGGCATCACCGTTCGCTGCTGTCACACCCTGAAAATCAGGCCCCGCCGATAACACCAGTGCATTAACAAATAAGATAGCCCCAGAAACACCAGCGCAAAGGCCAGAGAGCCATTTAAATTACCCAATAACGGCTGAAAAAGCCGGCTGAATAGCCAACCTTTGAGCAAACCATCCCCTACCGGGATCATGACCAAGGCCCGCGCTATTATCCCGGCCAGCATAAAGAACAAAATCGCATTGGCACCAAACACCACGAAAGGCGCGCTCCAGCGTCGCCAGCGTTTAATATCACACAACCAGATACATGCCGAGAGCGCAATCGCGCAATAACCGCTGCTTAGCAGCACAAAACTAGGGGTCCATAAGCTTTTATTAATTGGCAGGGAAAAATGCCACAATTCGGCCAGCCATACCGCTATCACACCGGCCAGCAGTAAACCACGGACTTTGTGCGCCAGGCTGCGGTCGGTCTGAAGCCACTGCGCCAGCAACACCCCGCTTAAACAACTGGCTGTAGCAGGCAACGTTGACCAGATACCCTCAGGGTCAAAAGCAAACGGCGTCGCCGTCCGGTAATACAAATGGTTAACCCCCAGCACAGTATGATCAAGCCAGGCGGCAAAACTATTGCCAGATAACAGCAGGCCACTGAAAGTATTACCCTGGCTGTCCTGATAAGGCAGGTACCACATGGCCAGCAGGTACACCAGACAAAGCCCGCCCAGCCAGGCCAGCCGGCCCCGGGTACCACAGTACAGCACAATCAGCATCGTAGCGAAGTACACCAGGCCAATCCGCTGTAGCACGCCAAGCCAGCGCAGGTTCAGCAGTTTCTGTTCAATATAACTGTAAGCCGGATCAGCAAAATTAAAATAAAACAAAGCCAGAAACAGCCCCAGGCCAAACAGTTTAAGGCTTCGCGTGGCAGCATGGCGGATCAGCTGCGATTTGGGCAGGCTGTTTTTACCCTGATTGTGTTGCCGCTGCAGGCTGAACTGCAACGACATGCCAACAATCACGATAAAAAAGGGGAAAATCAGATCCGTCACCGTCCAGCCGTGCCACTGCGCATGGCGCAGCGGCCCGTACACATAATTCCAGCTGCCCGGGTTATTAACCAGAATCATCCCGGTAATGGTTAAGCCCCGCAGCGCATCCAGCGCCAGCAATCGTTGTGCAGGCACACTGGCCAATATGGCATCGCAATGGGCTTTCAGCCAGCTTATCATCAGGGGGTTTGGTGCTGTTTATCGGCTTCAGGCCGCTCAGCTGCGAGCGGTTTCACGGTTACCGGTAACTGACCGGTTGGCTTAACCTGACCGAGCAATACCCGGGCCAGCGCGGTATACGTCGCCCCAGGATCACCAGCGGCAATGGCGCTATCATCGCTGTTATAGGCATAGCTGGCCAGGCTGACATCGGCATACTGGCCATAACTGGCGGCATCATAAGGCGCGCGCAGGCTGATAAACACATGCGGGGTTTGTAACTGCGCCAGCTGGCGCAGCAACGCCAGAAAATCCTGTTGCTGGCGCTGATAACGGGCCGCTAATGGCCCAAGCGCACTGACATCGTCCATGCCGCCAATTTCTGCCAGCGACGGCATTGGCGTGATAAAGCCACTGATCACTACCTCGGCCTGTGCCAACAGAGCCGCTGCGCCGGTCAAATCGTCCTGCAGTAAACTCAGGCTGGTAATGGTCAGCGGCTGCGGGCTTTGCTGCTGCAGCGCCAGGCTTAGCGCTGCAGCTTTATTAGCGTCTGGCATAATCAGCAATACTTGCTTATCCGTAAGCAATGGCATGCTGGCTTGTTCAGTCTTGCCCATCAGTGCAATACGGGTAATCGCTGCCTGAGCCAGTGCCAGTTCAGCCTGACGATGTGCCGGGCTGCCGAGCACATTATCTGCCTTTGCCAGCTGCTGCTTGGCAGAACCCTCTGGCAATAGCGGATACTGCTGTTTCAGCCTGATAATCCGCTGATAGGAAGCGCTCAGCTCGGCACGGTCGAGCTGGCCACTGAATACCGCTTGCTCCAGCGCATCCAGTAATGCGGCTAAGTTTGCCAGTTCCGCCGGGTTTTGCAGTTTCACCGGCATCAGCGCGATATCCGCGCCGGCGGCAAAGGTAGCAATAACGGCGTCATGCGGGCTGAAAAAATGGCTGATGCCGGCCATATCCAGCGCATCGGTAACAATAAGGCCCTGGTAACCGAGCTGTTCTCGCAGTAAATCTTGCAGGATTGCCCGCGATAAGGTAGCCGGCTTCAGCATCTGCTGGCCATCTTTGGCAGTAAAGGTACTGCTGTCGAGCGCAGGGTACTGAATATGGGCGGTCATAATCATGCCCGGCTGTTGCTTGTTAATGATGTCAGTAAACGGCAGTAAATCGACCTGATCAATCTGCTCGCGGCTATGCTCTACTCTTGGCAGGCCTAAATGACTGTCGACATGGGTATCACCATGGCCCGGAAAATGTTTCAGCGCCGCAATAACCCCACGTTGCTGCATGGCTGCAGTCATGGCGCCGCCCAGCTCTGCCACGACAGCGGGGTTTTCGGCAAAAGCCCGGACATTAATCACCGGGTTATCCGGGTTAACATTGACATCAACGGTAGGTGCAAAGTTAACATTAATGCCCAGAGCCAGCAGCTCGTCGGCCATTACCGTGCCGGCCAGTTCGGCAAAATGATTACCATGTTCAGGATAGGTGGCGCCGATAGCCATATTGCCACTGAACGACGTGGCCAGTTGCCGCGGCAGGCGGGCGACCCGGCCGCCTTCCTGATCAATACTGATAAATAACGGCTGTTTTAACGCAGATTGGGCTGCGGCTTGCTGCAACTGCCGGTTCAGACCAATAATCTGCTGTGTGTGCTGCAGGTTTTCAGCAAATAAAATTACCCCACCAATATCATACTGGCTAATCAGCTTGGCCAACTGTGGTGGCAGACTGGTTAGCGGCGTACGACATTTGCCAGCAGCCACAGGCTCCGTGCAGTAATAGCGCAAATCGAGCATCAGCTTCTGGCCGAGCATCTGGCGTACCGTCGCTGCGGTTGCATGGTCAGCCTTTGGCTGCGCCTGGCTGCTCATTACCAGCACTCCTGATAGCACGCCCGATAACATCCATTTTCCCCACCGTAACCGTTGCCACCAATTTTGCTGATCTGACACACTGTTTACTCCGCTTATGTTAAGGTAATACTTGTCCAGCTATGGGCTTGCAGTAAAACAAAAAAACAACCTGCCCGCCAGTAGCGGCAGGTAGCAAAATTAAAAATAAAATCAGGCTTTGGGAATTCTGCCATGCAACTGACGTTGTTAGACTGGACGGTATTTTTTGGGTATTTTCTGCTACTGGCGACACTGGCGGTCTGGGTAAACCGGCGCCGGGCCGATACCAGCAGTGACTACTTTCTCGGTGGTAACAATATGCCGCCTTTTCTGGTAGCAATTTCGGTGTTGGCGACCTCGCAATCTGCGGCAACCTTTCTGGGCGGCCCCGACATGGGTTTTCGGGGTAATTTAACCTATCTGGCCACCAACATCGGCGCCATTATTGCCAGTTTACTGGTAATAAAATGGCTGATCCCTCGTTATTATCAGCTAAAAGTCACCACTGTATACGAACTGCTGGAAAGCCGCTTTAATGCCACCGCTAAAAACCATGCCGGTAAAATGTATTTATTTGGCCGGGTTTTCGCCAGTGGCGCCCGGCTGTACATGGCGGCACTGGCGGTTGCCATGCTGTTATTCAGTAATATCGATGCCAGCAGTGTAATCATCGCCATCATCCTGCTGGCCATGGTAGGTCTGGCTTGTACCATGGCCGGTGGTATTCGCTCGGTTATTTATACTGATGCGATGCAATGCGCGGTTTATGTCACAGCGGCACTGGTGGTGCTCGGCTATCTGTATAGCAGCCTGCAACTGGATCTGGCCAGCTTATATTCTGTACTCAGTGAGCCACTGGCCGACGGCACCTCTAAATTATTACTATTTGATTTCAGACCCGATTTTAGCAGCAGCGGCGTGTTTACGGTCTGGTCGGCGCTAACTGGTTTTGTGCTGTTAAATATTGCCGCCTTTGGTCTGGATCAGGATATGACTCAGCGGGTGCTAACCTGTAAAACGGCTGCCGGTGGCGCCAAAGCCCTGCTATCCTCGGCACTGCTGGTGATCCCGGTAATGCTGGTATTTATTGTGATTGGTTTACTGCTGTATATTTATTATCAGCGGCCCGATGTCTTCGCCAATAGCACCAGTTACAACGGCAGCTTTAGCGGTGAACAAATTACCGTCTTTATGTATTATGTATTAAACGAGATGCCATCCGGTTTGCGTGGCCTGGTAGTGGTGGGCGTGATTGCCGCAGCGTTATCAACTATCACCTCCGGTCTAAATTCGATGGCATCGGTACTGGTGGCGGATATTTATAAGCCCTGGCGCCAGCAGCGCCAGGCTGCAATCACAGAGCGGCATTATGTGCGCGCAGGTCAGTGGGCCATGTTATTAACCGCAGTAACCTTGTCGGCGATGGCCATTTTGTGTTTTTACTGGCAGCAGTATTCTGCTATGCCGTTACTGGCGTTTGCGTTGAGTGTAATGGTATTTTCATACAGTGGGTTGCTGGGAGTATTTTTTACCGCGCTGTTCAGCAACAGAGGCAACAGCATAAGTGTTACCGCGGCCCTACTGGCCGGGTTCACGGTTACCCTGTTAATGCAGCCGTACCTTTTACGGTTGATCAGTCCGACGCTGGCAGCCTGGGATCTGGGCTTTACCTGGCAATTGTGCCTGGGCACCCTGGTTGCCTGGCTGGTTTGCCTGAGTGGTGCGCCCCGTCCCACGGTGTCAACAACACTAGCTAATAATCCGGAGCATTAAATGTATTTACTGGCGGTAGATGGTGGCGGCAGTAAAACCCTGGCCAGACTGCAGCATTCACTCAGTGACCAGCAGTGGCAGGCTGCCGGCGGCCCTGCCCAGTTGTCCAATAACCTGGAGCTGGCCATCAGCACGGTACGCCAGCTGAGTTTACAATTATGCCAGCAGGCCGGTATTGGCCTGCATCAGGTCATGGCCTGTATTGGTCTGGCCGGTGCCGGTAATCCGCAATTGCACAGCGCCTTTTGCCAGCAATTGCAGCTTGATTTCGCCGCCTGGCAACTGACTACCGACGCCCGCACCTCCTTGTATGGCGCCAACAACGGCCAGCCGGTGGTGATGGTGGCACTGGGTACTGGCTCGGTAGCGATGCGGCTGGACCAGAATGGCAGCGAGCAGCAGACCGGCGGCTGGGGTTTTAATATCGGCGATGAAGGCGGTGGTGCCTGGCTGGGTAAACTGGCCGTGCGCCAGCTGCTCTGGCAACTGGACAGTGACGAGGGCCTGACCAGCCCGCTCACCCGGGCCCTTAGCCAGCATTGTGGCGATAATGTCAGTACGGTGCTGCCCTGGTTAAAGCAGGCCCTTGCTACAGATTTTGCCGCGCTGGCGCCGCTGGTGTTCAGCCACCAAAGCTGCCCGCTGGCCCAACAGATCCTACGCCAGCAAGCGGCTGCCATTAGTAAACTTATTCATTGTTGCCGTGGCGAACGCCAGTTACCGGTAGTAATGCTCGGCGGCCTGGCCGCCAGCAGTCAGTCGCTGCTAAGCGCAGATATCGGCAAGCTGTTACAAGCTCCTCGCGGTGATGCACTGGACGGCGGCCTTATTCTGGCAGCCAGGCAACTGGCCCGGATCAGTCCGGTCTGATTTATAATCCTGAATTTTCAAAGTGAGTGTCTGATGAGTCAATCTGAATTACTGCAACAGCTGGCCGGCATGAGTACCGAGGCACGTAACCCCGCTTCCGCCGAGCTGGATAAGCTGAACAGCCTGGCCATCGTCAGCCTGATTAATCAGGCCGATCAGACTATTGCTTCCGCCATTACCCCCTGTTTACCGCAGGTCGCCCGGGCAGTTGATGCCATAGTGCAGGCATTTTCCGTTGGCGGCCGCTTAATCTATGTTGGTGCCGGCACCAGTGGCCGGCTGGGTATTCTGGACGCCGCAGAATGCCCGCCAACCTTCAGCGTACCGGCTAACCAGGTAATCGGCCTGATTGCCGGTGGCAGCAAAGCTATTCAGCAGGCTGTAGAAGGCGCAGAAGACAGCCCACAGCTGGCAGTGGAAGAACTGGCTGCCATTAACTTTGGTCCGGATGATGTACTGGTGGGCATTGCCGCCAGTGGTCGCACACCCTATGTGCTGGGTGCACTGGCTTATGGCCGCAAGCTGGGTGCCACTTCCGTTGCCATCAGCTGTAATGCCAGCGGCCCCATTCTGGCCGCAGCAGATATTGCCATTTGTGCCGAAGTAGGCCCGGAAGTGCTAACCGGCTCTACCCGGATGAAAGCCGGCACCGCCCAGAAAATGCTGCTGAATATGCTAAGCACCGCCGCCATGGTGCGCAGCGGCAAGGTGTATCAGAACCTGATGGTTGATTTACATGCCAGCAATCAGAAATTGGAAACCCGCGCCGTACGGATTGTGATGCAGGCCACTGACTGTGACAGCGCAACGGCCAACGCTGCGTTGCTGCAGGCCGGGATGAGTGCCAAGCTGGCTATTTTACTGATCCTGACCGGCCAGGATTTAGCCAGCTGCCAGCAGGCCCTGGCCGATAACAACGGTTTTGTTAGTAAAGCGCTGGAGACAGCAAAATGAGGCGTCTGCTAACTGCACTGGCAATGCTGTGGCTGGCCGGGTGTCAGCCGAATCCGGCTGTGCTCTCTGCCGCTGAACCGTCGACTGCCGCAGCCCCCGAAACACCGGCCAGGATCACCCCCGGCGCAGAGCAACTGGCAGCCTATCTGCCGTTGTTGCAGGGCAAAAGAGTGGGCCTGCTGGTAAATCAGACCTCACGTATCGGTAGCGAGCATCTGGTAGACGTGCTGCTGGCCAATAACGTGAACATAGTCAGCATTTTTGCGCCCGAGCATGGCTTTCGGGGCGATCATGATGCCGGGGCAAAAGTCAGCTCTGGCATCGACAGCAAAACCGGTATTCCGCTGCTATCGCTGTATGGCGCCAGCAAGGCGCCGAGCGCAGCACAAATGCAGGCGCTGGATCTGGTTATTTTCGATATTCAGGATGTTGGTGTGCGTTATTACACTTATATCAGCTCAATGCATTACCTGATGCAGGCCGCTGCTGAGCATAATGTCGCCATGCTGGTACTCGACCGCCCCAACCCGAATGGCCGCTATCTGGATGGCCCGGTGCTGGATTTAGCCTTTCAGTCTTTTGTTGGTATGCACCCGATACCGTTACTACACGGTATGACCGTTGGTGAGCTGGCAATGATGATTAAAGGCGAGCGCTGGATTAACCAGGCTGAACAGCTGCAGCTGACCGTGATCCCGGTGGCGAATTATCAACGCGATATAGCCTACAGTCTGCCGGTACCGCCCAGCCCGAATTTGCCCAATGACCAGGCCATTGCCCTGTATCCGTCACTTGGGTTTTTTGAAGCCACCCCGCTAAGTGTTGGTCGTGGCACCGCTATGCCGTTTCAGGTGCTGGGCTATGATAAGTTCAGCATCGGCGATTTCAGCTTTACCCCGGTAGCCACTCCTGGCGCGGCGATGAACCCGCCATTAAAAGACACACCCAGCCAAGGCCAGGACCTAAGCCAGGTGAATGCCGGCGGCTTGGATTTAAGTTATTTAATTACCTGGCACAACTTATTTGCGGCCAATAATGTGACATTTTTCAGCTCGCCCGGCTTTATGGATAAACTGGCTGGCGGTGATTCCTTACGCCAGCAAATTGAGCAGGGGCTGACCGAGCAGCAAATCCGCGCCAGCTGGCAAAGCGCACTTCACGAGTTCGCGGCCAAACGCCAGCCTTATTTGCTCTACCCCTGATAAACTGGCTGCGGCAGACTGAGCAGTCACTACTCAGCGGCTGTCGGCACCCGGCTAAAACGGGCCAGCGGCGCCATTCTGGCCCGGTTCAGTCTCAGCTCATCAGCGGCAATGCTGATGTTATCTACCTTGCTTAATGCATCCAGTAGTTGCGGTTCAACGGTCTCTTCCAGACAGGCTTTGCGCGTTGTCGCCAGCGGCCCGAAACTCAGCTGACTGCCATGCAACTGATAGGGGCCGGTCAGGCTGTTGCAACCGGTATAGCCGGTTACCCGGCCAGCCGGATCAAACTGTAAAAACACCTTGTTATCGGTATCTACCTGCTGTTGCTGCAGTTCAGTCAGTTGCCATTTGCCAGCAATAATTACGCTGTCAGCATCTGCCGGCGTAGTGTCATCCTGCTTATCCAGCCAGTACTGTGCCGCCAGCTCGCCTTCAATTTTTTGCCCCTGCGGGTCCAGCAGTAGTAGCCGGTTTTCACCGACCAGAAATTGCGTACCGGCGGCATCGTCCAGCGTGATCTGCCGGCCATCGCTGCTCCAGCTAAACTCGCCTTCTGTCTGCTCCGGCTCATCGGCCCGCTCCTGATAATACCGCGCCAACTGATAACGCTGATCGGCCTGCAGTTGCAACGTCAGTTTAATTCCTGGGCAATCGGCACAAGGGATCACCCCCTGATAGCTACCAGGCCAGTCCAGCGCATTCTGACTGGTATCGGCCGGCGTTGGCGACTGTTGCCGGGCCGGCTCACTGGCCGGGCGGGTTGATTCTGGCTGGCAAGCGGTCAGCATAAACATGCCTGTCGCGGCACAAAACAGGTAAAACATATTTTTAAAATGGTATCTGCTGCCAGGCAGACTAACTGAGTAACGCATAACAAGCTCCGTGTCGAAAAATAGTAGCAATAGATAGTAGTATCGGAAAGCGACGGTATCGCGGCCATTTTCGCGCCGCCAACTTTACCCAGCCTGAACTTAAAACAGACATCCGGCCCGGATGAACTACACTGAAAGCCGGCCTGTATAAAAACCGGTATGCATAAAAAGGAGTGAAGATGAGTATAAATGTGTTAGCCATTTGCGGCAGCCTGCGGGCGAAATCAACTAACCGGGGGCTGGTGCGCTACGCGATGGCTAACTGCCCGGACGGCATGAAAATCCACCTGGCCGATTTAATGGAGGTGCCATTTTATAATGCTGACCTTGGTGCAAAACCGCCGGCAGTGCAAACCCTGCAGCAGCAAATGGCAGAGGCTGATGCCTTATTACTGGCCTGCCCCGAATACAACTATTCGCTGGCACCGGCACTGAAAAATGCGCTGGACTGGGCCTCACGCGAGCCTGACAATCATTTATTAAGCGGCAAACCGGTCGCCATTATGGGTTCAGCCGCCGGTATGGGCTCCAGCCGCGCTCAGTATCACTTACGTCAGGTCTGTGTTTATCTGAACCTGCACCCGCTGAATCAACCCGAGGTATTTGCCAATGCCTTCAGCGGCGCCTTTGATACCGACGGCGATTTAATTGACGAGAAAATTCAGGGCAATGTCCGCAAATTGCTGGCCGCGCTACTGGCCTGGCAGCAGCGTTTAAATGGTCAGAAAAGCTGAACCAGCAATGCTGAACCAGAAAAACTTAAACAGTCGTGCAGATTTAATTGCCGCCAAACGGATCGATCAGGCTGCCATCCGCCAGCCTGATCAGCCGGCCATTAATCACCGCAAGCTGCACCTTGTTATCTTTACTGAGTAAAAAGGTCGTGCTGGCATGCCGCTGCGGCCATGGTCCGTTTACACCGCGCGGATTTATTGCCACCGGCAGGCCGGAGTTATTGCTGAGCAGGCCTGCATCGCCGCTGAAATGGCTGTAGCCGTCAGCCAGCAGCTTAAGGTAATTATCGGTAGTTAACTGTAGCGGTTTAACCAGCGGATACGCCTTACCGGCTTGGTACGCCATACCACTGGCATCCAGGCTGTGATATGCGCCATAAATACGGGCGTCACCTATTTCATCCAGGCCCGCACTACCGCGGCCATTGCCACCGGCAGTAAAGGCTAAATCGACCCGCGCCAGCACACCTTTGCCATCAACCTTGGGCAAATTGATATTGCTGATAATTAAATCTTTCATACCGCCACTGTTGTTCATCGGTATGCTGTTATAACCGCTTAAATCGTAATCACGGTAGCTGCCACTGCTAATCAATTCCAGCCAGCGTAAATACAACTGCACATTTAGCTGACGGGCCAGCTGGCGAAACGGATCATTGTAATTACCCCCTGCTTCCACCAGCACGGTACTGATCCCCATGCCGGAAAACGTATCACCGAACGAGCGCATTGAATACTCATCATCATAGCGGCCCAGCTGCTCAGGTATCGCCTTATCCAGCAGTGGCTTTACCGCGCTTATCAGCTGCATTGCCGCATGGCGGCTGGGGTTAATCTGCCGGGCCTCGTTATAAGCCGGTGCCAGTAAAGAGATGGTGGCGGGCTTTTTATTATCCCCGGCGCCGTGGTAGCGATTCTGATCATGCAGGTTAAAGCCATAATGTGGTTTGATTTTTTTGGCTGCCTGCATCAGTAACTGGCCTTCCGGGGTCTGCAGCGCCAGCGCATCACGGTTAACGTCAATGCCCAGCGCGTTATAGCGGCTGTTGCGCTCAGCGCCATCCGGGTTAAGCATCGGGATCAGATACAAACTAATCTCATCCAGCCAGGCCGGGCCGCCTTTACCGGTTGCCGCATGTTGTTGCTGCTGGGCATCAATAATGGCCAGCAAATCAAAAATGGCGGCTGTGGCGGTTGGCTCATCACCATGCATTTGTGACCAGGCCAATACTTTGCGCTCACCGTGGCCAATTTTCAGCAGATAAACCGGCCGCTGCTCCACCGAGCGGCCAAGCTCGGTCACCTCCAGCCAGTTTTGTTGCTGATAATAACTAATTAGCGGCGCGATATCGCTATGAGTTATCTGTGCTTTGGCCAGGCCCGGCGTGGTAAATTTGCTGTAATCCGCTGCGCTGGCCAGGCCTGATAACACAGCAGTTAATGCTAACCATAATGATACGTGCTTTAACATGGCATCCTCTTTTTTCACAAAGTGACTGGGGCCAAATGTTAACCATAACATAGCCGGCCGTACAGGGCATATTTAGCGACAGTAAGCTAAGCTTAGCCAATGCTAAATTAACCCGGATAATATCAGTGTTCAGTCCCCGCCAGTGTTATCAGCAATTGCGCCAGCGTAAGGTGTTAACCACCGTACTGGCGTACCTGATTATTGTCTGGCTGGCGCTGCAGGTGGTGGCAGTGGTTTCTCAGCTGCTGCAGCTGCCGCCGCTGCCCGGTCGTATTATCGCCATTAGTCTGGTCGTGGCAGTGCCGTTAGTGTGCTATCTGGCCTGGTTTTATCAGGTTCAGCACGGCCGGCTGCAGTTAATTGCCGCTACTGATGGCCCGCCGCCGGCTTTTGGCGCTAAGCAGCTTAGCAGCCTTCTGCTAATTGCTCTTTGCAGCGCCCTGCTCGGGTATCAGTATTATTTACTTAGCCGGCCGGCAGCGATACCCGAGCCACTGAGCCTGATGACCAACTCGATTGCCGTGCTGCCTTTTACCGCTATAAATCCAACTGAAAACAGCCCTGAACTGGCGCCGTTGGTAAAGAGCCCTGAGCTGGCATTATTGGCTAACAGCCTGGCCGAAGAAATCAGCAGCCAGCTTGCCCGCAGCCCCGGTTTAACGGTAGCCGCAGCCAGCTCCGGCCAGGTACTCAGCCGCCAGCAATTAAGCCCAACCGACATTGCCAGCCGACTGCAGGTCGCTGCATTGCTGACCGGCACTATCAGTACTACCGGCCAGCAACTGCACATTCGCTTGCAGCTGCTCGATGGCCAAAACGGCCAGACTTTATGGACCCAGCAGCTTAGCCGCGAGCTGAAAAATATATTTTCGCTGGAAACTGAAGTCGCCCGCACCGTCGCTAATGCGCTGCAGGCAAGCTTAACTGACGCCTCATCGCTAAAAGATTTATCGGCCAATGCCAGCACCCAGAGTGCCGATGCCTATATCAGCTATTTAAAAGCCCGCGAGCAATACCGGCTGCAAACCAGTGAAGCGATGCAACAGGCCCGCCAGTTATTTGAGCAAGCCATCGGCCAGGATCCGGAATACGCGCTGGCCTATGTCGGCCTGGCTGATACCTTGTTGCTGCTAAGCGATGGTAAAAAGGAATTTGGTATTTTAAAAGTGGATATTGCCACAGAATTGGCTGCTGAGTATCTCGATAAAGCACTTACCCGCGCGCCGCAGCTGGCCGAAGCCTTTACGATTAAAGGCAAAATGCTGGAGTTACAGCAACAATTGGAGCCAGCGCTGGCCGCTTATCAGCAGGCCATAGCGCTTAACCCTAACCTGGCAATAGCGCATATGTGGCAGTATCTATTGTTAAAACAGCAGGGCCGTTATGCCGAATCGTTGCATGCGCTGCAGCGGGCTTATGAATTAGATCCTGTATCGGTGGCGGTGCTGTATAACCGCGGCTATGAACAGGCAATCCGCGGCCAGTTTGCTAAGGCTGGTGGAACCTTTAATCAGTTATTACAGGACTTCCCTGAATCACCATTGGGCCATGCTGGTCTCGCACTCACAGCCTTTCATCAGGGGCATTTGGCTGACAGTCTGCACCATTGGCAGCAGGCCTGGCAGTTATCTTCAGATAACCTTTTTTATAAGCAAAATTATCAATCTTTATTGCTAACTCTCAATTTGGCAGCTGGCCACCCCGAGCTGAAGAATGATCCCAATAACATGCTCCGTCAGGGAAATTATCAAGCTTTATTCAGCGAAATGGAGTTTCGTATGGCTGCCCAACCAAATGACTACTGGCTAACTTTTTCGGCCGCCTGGTACCAAATGTTAGTTGGCGAGCAGCATATTGCCATTGATCTACTGATTCAAATTAACACAATGTTTAGCGATGAAGAGCTTTACAGTATGCCAATGTGCAGCCCGGCGATTGAGATAGCCTGGGCCTTGCAGCAACAACATGAACAGCAGCTGACCGAGTTATTGCTTGCCCGCTGCCAGCTACTACTGCGTAAAGCCATGCAGAACGACTTAAGGGAAAGTGAACTAAATCATCTAGCAGCGCGACTAGCGGCGTTGCAGGGCAATAATGAACTGGCAGTGGAACAACTGCAGCAAGCCATGGCCTATGGCTGGCGTGAATGGTGGACTTTTGATGACCCTATTTTTAACACAATCTCAGAAAAACTGCTGGCGCCACTGCGCCAGCGACTGGAAGCGGAACTGGCTGAACAGCGCCAGTTAGCGCTCGCGCAAGCCGAAAAGGATCTGGCGGCGGCAAAACCACAGCAGACCGGCAAATAAGCTAAGCGTTGCCGGCACGGGAACTTGCACAGCTGTGGGCTCAAGAATAAATACCCACTCTTCCGGCGAACTAAAGCTCAGAACATCTGCCTTGCGACCAAGATAGTAGTAACAGTTGTCATCACCATCATCGATAAAAACCGGATAACATTCATCACGTGCCTGACGGTAATAAAAGTCCTGATCAGCTCCTGAGTAAAAGGTACTGGTAAAGGTCAGCCAGTATTGACCAGGCATTAGCTCAGCTGGCATCAGCGCAGCCGGGCTAAAGCTATCGCTGCGATCGCTAATAAAATCCCAGCTTTGTTCGCCCTGGCGTAAAGTCCAGCGAAATTCAGCGGCATAAGCCGCCGGAAAATCCCACAGCAACGCACCTTCAAAATCCAGCTGCTCGCCAAGTTCAAACTCATAGTAACAAGGGTCTTCCTGCCAGAACTCAGGTGGTGGCAATAAGTCGGTAATCAGCCAGCAATCCCGCGGCACCGCTAATAACTCTAAATCCCCGATGGTAAAGTTAACAGTGTTTATAGCAGGTGCACCTTGCACTAAATAACCGGTACTGAGGTAACTGTTATCGTACAAACCATAACTCTGCGGGTTGGTCGAGGTTTCAGCTCCCCGACCACCACGGCGAACTAAGGTAGCCTCAGCCACAAAACTGCAAAATAGCAACAGCACCACCGCATATTTAACAAAACGCATAACCGACACTCCCTGTTATTGATGCTGCTATTCACCGGCTTACTGCTTACCGAACCACGAAGGCAAACTTCAGGTTAATAAAAATTGATAATCAGATAATTTAGATTCGACTTATTTTAAAGTTAGCTAAGTAAAGCAGAAAACGGCCAAAACGCCAGTAGCCGGCTTGCCCGCTGGCATGCTTATCTGTATAAAAGTAACTGTATAAATTAGTTGTATAAAAATAATAAAAAGGAGCCTAAGGTGGCTGACTGGTTAACCCTGCTTCCGGCGCTTGTCGCCATTGCCGTGGTACTGTGGCGCAAAGAAGTGATTCTGGCCTTGATGTTATCACTATGTACCTCAGAGCTGCTGATTTTTCTGCAAAATGGCCAGAGCTTTGGCGCTGGTTTACTGCTGGATGGCAGTATTCAGACTCTGGAGCGGATTATTGCCGTTACCGGCGATAGTGACAACGCCCGCATTTTAATGTTTTCGCTCTTAGTTGGCGGCTTACTGGCCTATATGCGCTACTCTGGCGGGGTGTCGGCCACGGTGGCGATGCTGGTTAATAAAGGTATTGCCCGCAATGGCCGCCAGGCCGGCTTACTGACTTTTTTCATCAGTAGTGTCACCTTTATTGAATCGAATTTAAGCTCGCTGACTGCCGGTATTAGCTCGCGTGGCCTGTTTGATAAATTTAAAATGAGCCGGGCCCGGCTGGCCTATATTATCGACAGCACCAGTGCGCCGATTTGCATTATTATTTTACTCAATGGCTGGGGCGCTTATATTCTGGGGCTGCTTAGCACCTATGATTTACCAGAGAGCCCGGTGGCTATTTTAATTGGCACTATCCCGCTTAATTTCTATGCCCTGATCACCTTAGTGGTAGTGCTGTACACCATTATCAGTGGCAAGGTATACGGGCCGATGCGTACCTCAGAGCAGCAGCTGCATACCTTATCGCACCACAGCGAAATTGAGACTGCACCCAGCCATCCATCTTATATGTTAGTGCCACTGGTAACCCTGGTCGGTGCCATGCTGGGCTTTATGCTGTTAACCGGCAATGGCCAGCTGGTGCAGGGCTCAGGTTCTAAGTCGGTGTTATATGCCACCGCACTGGCCTGCGTGGTGGTGTATGCCATGATGCTGCTAAGCCGCCGTTTTAAACATCAGCAACTGGTGGATATCGGCTTTAAGGGCATTAGTGAACTCCTGCCGCTGGTAACCATCGTGTTGTTATCGTTGTCGCTCGGGTCCAGCTTAAAACTGCTGGGCACCGGTACCTTTATTGCCAGCATAGTTGATCAGAACCTGCCGCAGGTGCTTATTCCGGCGCTGCTGTTTTTAGCCGGTGCATTAATCTCCTTTACCACCGGTACCAGCTGGGGCACCTTTGCCATTCTTATTCCGATTGGTATGCCAATGGTCAGCCTGCTCGGCCTACCGCCACAACTTATTCTGGCGGCGATATTAAGCGGTGGGGTGTTTGGCGATCACTGCTCGCCTATTTCCGACAGCACCGCAGTAAGCTCGGTTGCTGCTGGCTGTGATTTACTGGAACATGTGAAAACCCAGCTGCCCTATGCGCTGGTGTGTGGTGCTATCGCCTTACTCAGCTTTTTGGTTGCCGGTGTACTAATGATCTAACGAGGATAACGATGATGAAAATGGCTCTGCTTACCACCCTGCTGGCTCTGACCAGCCCGTTACCGCTTGCTGCTGAGCCATCAGTACCAGCCGACTTTACCGAGGTTTCATCGCTGATACCCGATGCCCAAATTCATATGGCGTACCTTGGCAGTAACAACTTTGTTGGTAGTCAGGTGGATGGCTATCAGGCCAATAAATGCTATTTGCAGCAAAACGCGGCTAATGCGCTGGTAACAGCCCAGCAATTGGCCGCGGCTAAAGGTTTAACCCTGTACATTTATGACTGTTACCGACCACAACGGGCGGTTAACCACTTTATGCGCTGGGCCAACGATTTAGCCGATACCAGCACCAAAGCCGAATATTACCCTAACCTTGGCAAAGATCAGCTGATTGGCGAATATATTGCACA
The DNA here is from genome assembly GCA_002415085.1 of Arsukibacterium sp. UBA5043. Classification (GTDB taxonomy): domain Bacteria; phylum Pseudomonadota; class Gammaproteobacteria; order Enterobacterales; family Alteromonadaceae; genus Alishewanella. The sequence goes on from DIBV01000011.1 coordinate 118,671, forward strand.
AAAGTCCGGCCATAGCCGCGGCAGTACCCTTGATTTAACCCTGGCAGCCAAAGATGAAGCGGGCAACTGGCAGCCGCTGGATATGGGCTCACCGTTTGATATGTTTGACCCGGTATCCAATGTCGGCCACCCTACCATCAGCAACGCCCAGCAGGCTAACCGCCAGCTGCTTGAAACCATTATGCTGCAGGCCGGTTTTAAGGTGTACAGCATGGAATGGTGGCATTTTACTCATCAGCCGCCGGTATATACTGATCAGTATTTTGATTTCGTCATTAAATAAGCGGCAAATAATTACAAACGATTACATAGGATTAATATTTGATTCATCTGGTCCTTGCTATACCTGTTAGTGACTTTACTCGTCTTAATCGCAATTAAGGAGTCACTATGCGTAAACTACTAGCAACCACCCTACTCGCAGGGACCTTCTTCTCCGCAGCTGCCGCTGCCCAAAGCTACGACAAGGGCTTTTATCTGGGCGGCCACTACGGTCAGCATAAAGTAGAACTGGAATCCGATTTTGCCGATACCGATGTTAAATTTGGGGTAGCCGGAGTCAATGCTGGTTTGCAACTTACCAGTTTTCTGGCGCTGGAAGCCCGCTATGCTATTGGCGTAGAAGATGAAGAAATTTTTGATAACGACGATTCAGCCCGTTATGAAATAGACCGCCATATGGCATTGATGGCTAAAGGCTCTATACCATTGGGAGATCGTTTCTCCCTGTTTGCCACCGCAGGTTATGGTGAAACCAAATACAATTTCGCCTACGATATTCCCGGTTTAACCGGCTCAGAGTCGACCACCGAAAGTGGCTTTATTTATGGCGCAGGCGCCAACTTTCACCTGACCAACAGTTTAAGTCTGGTAGCCGAGTACAATGTACTGCCCGATCTGGAAGATGAAGACGACGGCCTGGTTGAGTCTGATGTGTCATTAATGACTGTCGGCCTGAACTATACGTTTTAGGTTGCACTGTTACCGATAAATATAGCCCGCCAGCGCCCTGGCGGGTTCACCGTTTAAATCCCCCATTTCAGCGTCGCTACTGCTTAATTATCCAACAGCACCCTGATTTTGCATTTTCAACCTTGCTTTCAGCTGTTCCATCAAACACACTGAGACTATCTCAGGTTCAGCGGTAGTACAGTTTGTTATCTGTAATTCTGAAGCGACTTATCACAGCTCTGGTCTATATTTGCCTCGGTTGCTATTGGTTAACTACCGGGGCGGCTGCTGCCACTTATTTTGAAAAAATATTAATAGACAATAACTTACCCAATGTAGGTATTTACAGTATTACCCAGGACCGTAACGGTTACCTCTGGCTGGCATCAACCAATACCGGTTTAATGCAATTTGACGGTTATCAGTTTCAGCAACAGCCACTGTTAAACAAAACCCTGACCAAGCTGAAATCAGTACCGGATATTGATGCCATTACCTTCGACAGCCAGAACAACTTGTGGGCAGGCAGCTGGGGTTATGGCCTGGCTAAAATTCATGCTGATAGCGGTACCATTGAGCTGTTTGACGGCGCATCTGATGCCCTGGCCAGCCCATTTGTGCAGAAGTTATTTACTGATCAGCAGCAGCGCGTATGGGTTGGCACCACCAAGGGAATAAACCGTTATGATGAAAAAAATGGTTTTAGCCGCATCGATCAGACAAGTGATAACTTACCCAGCAGACGAATTTGGGATTTTGCCCAGACCCCCGATCAAACGCTATGGATTGCCACCTCCGCTGGTTTACTAAGCTGGCAGGATGACAAAGGGTTTGGCAAACCGTTGTATCCACATGGCAATAGCGGTACTGATAACGAAATCCGGGCATTACAGGTGGTAGGTAATGAGGTATGGCTTGGCACCAGCCGCGGCTTATTTGTCTACCAGCCCGCACAGCAGCGCTTTATGCGGGTAAGGTTACCTGATCAGCAAATACTGCCGGTAATTAATGCGCTAAGCACCAGCGTTGAAGGTAATTTACTGATTGGTACTTTCAATGGCATTTATTCAGTTGATCCGGTAAAGCGAACTTTTGTAAAACGTCTGCAAGATTATGTTGAGCTGGAGCATATTAATGTCCGGACTTTTTTTATTGATAAAAGTCAGGTCACCTGGGTTGGTACCCGGGAAAGTGGCCTATTTTTTAAAACACGCCAGCGCAATGCGTTTCAGAATACCGCCGATGCGGCACTGGCAACACTGCAAAACAGCATTACGGCCCCGGTATTAAGTTTGCTGGCGGAAGCAGACCAACTTTGGTTTGGTCAGCATGGCAGCGTCAGTCGTTATTCTCATAGGTCAAAGCAGGTACAACAATATGACCTGCCTGGCAGAGTAAATGTAATTCGGCGCGCCCCTGACGATGTTATCTGGGTCGGCAGCGACAATGGTATTTTCCGGTATTATGAAACCAGCGACGATACCAGCGGCAATGCCATCAGCGATATCAGTGGCCAGTTTATCCGCTTTGCCACCCCATACACCGCATCAGGCATGGCACAGCAAAATGCCCGAGATATCCAATTTACCGATGACAATAAAACCATTATTAACATTTGGAACAATGGTGTTTTATTGTTTGATAACCAGACCGGGGCGGTCAGTCATTTTTTAGCCGATATAAGCCAGACTATGATAGGCGACGCCATCCAGGCGATGTTGGTTACCCCCGATTATATCTGGCTGGCAAGCCGGCTTAGCGGTTTGTATTTAATAGACCGGCAAACTCTGTCAATTGTACCAATAAAAACATTAAGCAACTCGTCGCTACTGTCGCCAGACTTTACCGGTCAGCTCACCTGTCTTGCTCATGCTCCCGACAATAGTGTTGTGATATGCTCTGAACAGGGTTTACTACGCGTTAACCAAAATAACGGTGCCGTTCAGCTCATTGCTACCACTAGTGGTCTTTCGGGTAAATCGCTGGTTGGTGCGCATACCGACAAACTGAATAATATCTGGGTAATGAGCACCGTCGGCCTTGATTTGATTAAGCCTGATGGCACTATTGCTTATTTTGACCAGATTGATGGTTTAAACAGCAATGAAATGATGTTTGCTGCTGTGGCGGAAGACGACAACCAGCTTTATTTTGGTTCTGACGCAGGTTTAGAATTAGTGACACCCAGCAGGCTGCTGCCACCACTGTCAGCGGTTGCCCAGGCCATAACCAGAGTAACCTTTGATCAAAAACCGGCTACTGCCAGTGGTCTGTTAAGCCCTATTGAGTCAATATCTGTACCTGCTGAGGTCTCCAGAATAGCATTTCACTTCGCCAGTTTCGATTTTAATAACCCCGTCCGCAATCGTTATTTATATAAACTCAGTGGTTATGACGAAAGCTGGCAACAACTTAACAACGGCAATGTTGCGTCCTTTACTAAGCTGGCACCAGGTACCTATACCCTGTTTATGCAAGCAAGTAATAATCAGCAACTTTTCAGTGGCGAAATAACCCGGTTAAAAATTGAGGTGCAACCTCACTGGTGGCAGCGCAAAACAGTTCAGCTGCTATTTGCACTGGTCATTATCGGCCTGTTAAGTTATATCATCAAATCTCATATCAACAAGGTACATCAGGTTAATGCGCTGCTGGAAGAAGCCGTTGCAGAACGGACCACTGAGCTTGAACACAGTTTAAAAAAACAACAACAGGCCTATCAGGAACTGCAACAGCTTGATTTAATGAAAGACCAGTTTATCTCTACTGTCAGCCATGAATTACGCACCCCCCTTACTTCAATCAGCGGTGCCCTCAATCTGGCATTGTCTGGCGCCCTTGACGCCAAACCGGCTAAAAAACAGCACTTATTGCAAATTGCTAACAGTAACAGCCAGCGGCTGACCCTGCTGATTAACGATTTACTGGATTTGGAAAAGCTGGCAGCCAGCCAGATGGTCTTGTCCATGCAACCGCATGATATTGCGGTCATTACTCAGCGTGCTGTTACAGAGAACTCTCCCTATGGCCTTAAGCGGCAGATAAGCTTACGCTATATACCGCCAGCCGAAAATATGGCCACCATCGCCCTGGTCGATGAAAACCGCTTACTGCAGGTTTTAGCGAATGTGCTGTCTAACGCCATTAAATTTTCGCCCGAACAGGACGAGGTGAACATCAGCCTGCAACAGCAAAACACCGATATAGCCATTGTTATTAGCGATAACGGCCCGGGTATTACGGTTGCATTTCAGCAACGGATATTTCAGCGTTTTGCCCAGGAAAATGCCAGCAATACCAGAGAGCAAGGCGGCACGGGGCTGGGGCTGGCCTTGTCACAGGAATTAATGCACGCAATGGACGGCGATATTTCCTTTGTCTCTGAACCTGGCAAGGGAACAACATTCTATGTAACCCTGCCGCTGCAGGCATAAAACTGCCCCCATCTGCGCCAGATCTGTTAGAATTCGCAAACGCTATTTTTTAAACTTCTGACAGTAAATTAACTATGCCCAGACGTACTAAAGCCGAAGCAGAAAGCACCCGCGCTGCCATTCTTGATGCTGCAGAACTGCTGTTTTTTGAGCAGGGAGTGTCCCGCACTACGCTGGAAAAAATTGCGGTAGCAGCTAATGTCACCCGCGGCGCAATTTACTGGCATTTTCAGAATAAAGCCGATTTATTTAATGCCATGATGGAGCGGGTCCGGCTGCCGTTTCAAACAATGCTAACGGAAATAGATAATAACCTTGCCGCTGATCCGTTCAGTCAGCTACAGCAGCTGTTTAGCAATGGCTTACAGCTGATTGCCAGTAGTGAGCAGAAACGGCGGGTTCTGACGATTATTTTTCACCGCTGCGAATATATTGATGAGTTAAACCCCGCGGTAACCAAACAAGATGAATTAGATACCCAGACCGTCGCCGTGATGCAGCGGGCATTTGAGCGGGCTGCGGCCGCAGGCACCTTGCGCGACGGTATTACTCCTCGGCTGGCCGCTAATGCCATGCATATGTATGTCGGCGGTATCATCAGCCATTTCTTGTTAAAACCGCAGCAGTGTGACCTGATGCAACATGCCCCGGCGCTGATTGATACTATGTTGCAGGGCCTGAAAAAGGCATAAAAAAACCAGCTGGCCGTAATTGCAAAACGGTTCAGCTGGCAAAGGTACTAACATTTCAAGCCTGACTCAGCTAACCGCTGTAGTCTTTTTGGCAAACACTTTCATTATCACCAGATAAAATACCGGCACTAAGAACACCGCCAGCACTGTGGCCGAGATCATGCCACCGAGCACGCCGGTACCAATGGCATTGCGACTGGCCGAGCCAGCACCGGAGCTGATTGCCAGCGGCAATACCCCCAGTGAAAACGCCATCGACGTCATAATTATCGGCCGCAAGCGCAGGCGCACCGCTTCCAGAATTGCCGCGGTGAGCTCTTTACCCTGCTGCTGCAGCTCACGGGCGAACTCAACAATTAAAATCGCGTTTTTCGAGGCCAGGCCCATCGTTGTCAACAGCCCGACCTGAAAATAGACATCGTTGCCCATACCGCGCAGATAAGCAGCCGTAAGGGCGCCGATAATCCCCAATGGCACCACTAAAATAACCGCAAAAGGCACACTCCAGCTTTCATACAGCGCCGCCAGACATAAAAACACCACCAGAATAGACAGGGCATACAGCGCCGGGGCTTGTGAGCCAGACAGTTTTTCCTGATAAGAGGTTGCGGTCCACTCAAAGCCGATACCAGCGGGGAGCTGACTAATTAGTTGCTCCATGGTTGCCATGGCATCACCCGAGCTGGTGCCGGGCGCCGGCTCACCCTGAATTTCCATCGCCGACACGCCATTATAGCGTTCCAGCCGCTGCGGCCCGTATACCCAGTCACTGCTGGCGAAAGAGCTGAAACTAACCATCTCGCCATCGCGGTTGCGGACATGCCAGCGCTGAATATCTTCCGGGGTCATCCGAAACTCAGGTTCTGCCTGCACAAACACCTTTTTCACCCGGCCGCGATCAGTAAAGTCATTAACATAGGTCGAGCCCCAGCCAATCGACAATGTCTGGTTGATATCGCTCAGCGCCACACCCAGTGCCTGGGCTTTTAACTGATCAACATTAATTTGCAGTTGGGGCGCATCTTCCATGCCGTTGGGCCGCACGCCAAGCAGGTTGGGTTGCTGTGCCGCCATTCCCAGCAACTGGTTGCGGGCATTTAACAGCGCCTCATGGCCCAGGCCGCCGCGATCCTGTAAAAACAATGAAAAGCCGGTTGCCCGGCCAAGCTCGGCAATCGGTGGCAGGTTAAAGGCAAAAATCTGCGCCTCTTTTACCGTACCGAAAAAGCCCCAGGCCCGGCCTATTACCGCCTGCACGCTATCAGCCGGGCCACGCTGGTCCCAGTCCTTTAACCGGACAAACGCCAGGCCCATATTCTGGCCGCTACCGGCAAAGCTGAAACCCGACACGGTAAAGACCGATTCCACAGCCTGTTCAGTGGCATAGTGGGCAGCGACTTTATCCATTACCGCCTCGGTCCGCTCTTGGCTGGCACCGGTGGGCAACTGGACCATACTTAAAAATACACCCTGATCTTCTTCCGGCAAAAACGAGGTCGGCAGGCGGATAAACATCAGTGCCATTACCAGCACAATAACACCGTACACCAGCATCGAGCGTTTCGGTCGGGCCAGCATACCGGCCACACCGCGCTGGTAGCTTTGGTTACTGCGCTCAAAGCCGCGGTTAAACCAGCCAAAAAAGCCGCGTTTTGCCTGGTGATCGCCAGCAACAGGTTTCAGCATGGTGGCACACAAAGCCGGGGTAAAAATAACCGCTACCAGCACCGACAGCGCCATTGCGGTAACGATGGTAATGGAAAACTGCTGATAGATAGCACCGGTGGCGCCACCAAAAAAAGCCATTGGCACAAATACCGCCGATAATACCAGGCCAATGCCCACCAGGGCGCCGGTGATCTGACCCATTGATTTACGGGTTGCTTCAACCGGGCCCAGGCTTTCCTCACTCATTACCCGCTCAACGTTTTCTACCACGACTATGGCATCATCTACCAGCAGGCCGATGGCCAGCACCATACCAAACATGGTCAGGGTATTAATGGTAAAACCAAAGGCGGCCATCACGCCAAAGGTCCCCAGCAGCACTACCGGCACCGCCAGGGTCGGTATTAACGTCGCCCGGAAGTTCTGTAAAAACAAGTACATCACCAGAAATACCAGAATAATGGCTTCAATCAGGGTTTGCACCACTGAGCTTATTGATACTTCAACAAAGGGCGTGGTGTCATAAGGAATAACGGCGGTTAAGCCCTGTGGAAAATACGGCTCTAACTCGGCCAGTTTGGTTTTTACTGCTGCTGCAGTATCCAATGCGTTGGCGCCGGTGGCCAGCTCTATCGCTAAGCCGGTGGCCATTTTGCCGTTGTAGCGGGCAATAATAGAATAATCTTCGCCGCCCAGTTCAACCCGCGCCACATCGCGCAGCTTAACCATGGCACCGTCGCTGTTTACTTTCAGCAATATCTGGCCGAACTCTTCAGCCGAGGTCAGCCGGGTCTGAGCCAGGATCGCCGCATTGTACTGCTGGCCGGGCAATGCCGGCGCGCCACCTAACTGGCCTGCCGTAACCTGATTATTCTGTACTTGTAATGCCGCCGTCACATCAGCCGGGGTTAACTGAAACTGGTTTAGTTTATCGGCATCGAGCCAGATCCGCATTGCATATTGGCTGCCAAATACCTGCACATTACCTACACCGTTGGTACGGCTTAACGGGTCTTTAATATTGGCCACCACAAAATCGGCAATATCATCCCGGGCCAGGCTGCCATCTTCTGAGATAAAGCCTACAACCATCAGAAAGCCACCACTGGACTTTGCTACCCGCACGCCATTTTGCTGTACTTCCTGTGGTAGCAACGGCAGCGCTTGTTGCAGTTTATTTTGTACCTGCACCTGAGCAATATCGGCATCGGTGCCGGTCTCAAAGGTCAGGGTCAGGCTGACATTGCCGGACGAGTCAGAATTCGCCGACATATACATCAGGTTATCCAGGCCATTCATCGCCTGCTCAATCACCTGAGTAACCGCAAATTCTGCCGTCTGGGCCGAGGCGCCCCGATATGAGGCACTGATACTGATTGCCGGTGGCGCTATCCGCGGGTACTGCTCAACCGGCAGTTGTTTAATCGCCAGTAAACCGGCCAGCATAATAACAATGGCGATAACCCAGGCAAAAATAGGCCTGCTGATAAAAAAATTAGCCATGGGTTACTCCTCGTCCGTAGCGCTAACCACACTAACCGTCGCACCCGGCCGGATCTTTTGCAAACCCGCTACAATAACCTGCTCACCAATAGTCAGGCCACTGGTTACCAGCCAGTGCTGATCGAAGCTGCCGCCTAAGGTAATTGGCCGCAGCTCTACCTGGTTATCTTTATTTACCAGCATTACCGTGGCATCACCTTTGGGTGTGCGGCTTACTGCCTTTTGTGGTACTAATATCGCCTGAGTATTGTTGCCATGGTGCAAGCGAGCCCGCACAAACATGCCTGGCAGCAAATCACCGTTGTTATTAGGAAATACCGCCCGTAAAGTCACCATGCCGGTGCCCGGGTCAACGTTTACTTCAGAAAATTGCAAGCTGCCTGGCTGACTATAGCTGCTGCCGTCATCAAGCAGTAGCTCTGCGGTAACCTGCTCTCTGTCACCACTGGCCCGTATCTGGCGCTTCAGTTTTATCAGCTCGTTGCTCGACTGGGTTAAATCAACATAAATGGGGTCGAGCTGGCGAATCGTTGCCAGGCCCTGTGCCTGATTCGCAGTAAGCAACGCGCCTTCGGTGACCATAGAGCGGCCAATCTGGCCGGCTATCGGCGCTTTAATATCGGTGTAATTTAAATTTATCTGCGCCGTTAACCTTGCCGCCTCTGCACTGGCAACCGCTGCATCCGCCTGCATCAGTAACGCATTGGCGTCATCGGCATCCTGTTGGCTAATCACCTTACTGCCAAGCAAGCCGTTTATTCTGTCGGCCTTTAAGCGGGCGTTATGCTGCAAAGCTTTTGCACTACTAACCGCTGCCTCAGCACTATTAAGTGCCGCCTGATAGGTTGCAGGGTCAATTTTATACAGTAACTGACCGGCTTCTACCTGCTGTCCTTCAGTAAACAAGCGCTGTTGTAAAATACCACTAACCTGGGGCCGGATTTCAGCTTGCCGAAAATCGGTCGTGCGGCCAGGCAGCTCTGTACTAAGCGCCACTGTACTGGTATTCAGAGTAACGACCGCGACTTCAGGTATCTGCTGGCCCGGGCCTGACGCTGCAGGCGGCTCGCTGCAGCCGGTTAGCACTAACACGGTACCGGCCGCCAACATGGCCAGTGATTTTGCCCACGGTTTTATTACTTGCATTGCGTATCCTGTATTTTTACTTGGCTGAAGCTGACGACATTTTTAGTCGCCGGGCATGCTGGCCAGATTAGCCTGGCAATATACATACACCAGTGTATGTTATCAAGTGAAAAATAACGCATTGCGCTAAAACGCGCTGTTTTAACGGCGAAGCGTGCTGGTAGAGCGTGATGGGAGTGGATAGTGGCGTTACACCACCAGCTGGCGTTGTTCCGGCAGGCCCATGCTAAGCACATAGGGCAGCGCAGTTTGCTGAGTGACGCTAAAGTCCTGTTTGCTGGCCAGGCCCTGCCAGTTTATGCCAATCAGGCTCTGCGCGACGGCGCTGCCAAGACCATTGCCCGGCCCGAGCAATATAATGTGCTCAGGAGCAAATTCTTTCACCGCCACCTGCACAGCACGATTGAAATAAAAAGTGTCGCACACCTGCTGGTTTAAGGTATAAGTTTTCAGTGCCGCCGACTGAGCCAGTTGTCGATGCCAGATAACGCCCCGCCCATCCACCAATGGCAGCTGCGGTACAGCAAAGGATTGCTCGCCAAACCGGGTTAGTGCCTGATCTGCCGCCGGCTGCATCAACGGGCTGTGAAATGCCGCATGGCCAGGCAATAATAATGGAAACCTGTCGTCGCATGGTGGCAGTGCCTGCATGGCTTGCTGCACAGCACTCTGGGTGCCGGCCAGCACAGCGTAACCGCCATAGGCTATCGACATAAACAACGCGCCCTGATGCCGATACAATTGCTCAGCCAACTGTGCTTGCTTATCAAGGTCAGGTTGCCAGTCGCTGTTTATCAACGGATAGATAAACTGGGCCCCGGCGGCACTGGCAGTCAGTTGCGCCATAGCGGTTACCAGTTGCATGCTGTCAGGCCCTTGCCATACTCCGGCACAACCGAGTGCCGTGTACCAGCCCATGGAGTTACCGGTAACCGCCACAATATCGAATTTATCGCGGTTGATCCGGGAAAAATCTGCCAGGCCGGCGGCAAAAATTAACGCGGCAGCGTTTTCTGCTTTCAGGTGCAGGCCACTGCTGAAATTGCTGGCAGTATCGAGCTCAGTAACCGTTGGCAAACCCAACTCGCTGCGTAGCGCATCGAAGCCGGTCAGCTGGGACAAAAACGGACTATTGGCGGTCATATGCTGCTGAATATAGCCCAGCTCCGCCCGGTTATAACTGCCGCGACCCGGGCACACTACCAACGCGGTTTTTTTTTGGCTCATCTTGGATGTTCTCCGCTTAGCAACTGCTGCACTTTATCGACAATCTGCTGCTTCGACGGCAAAACCGCATAGGCAGCGGCGCCCAGCGGAATAAAGCTGTCTTCTGCGGCAATCCGGCTCAACTTATAGTAACCCGGACGCGCCTCGGACAATCCGGTATACAGCTCTTCGCTGAGCGAGCCGCGTTTGCGGCACTCATCGACAATTAATACCTGCTCACAATCAGCCAGCGCGGCAATAATAGCGTCAAGGTGTAATGGGACCAGACAGCGGATATCAAGCAGCCGCAGGGTATAGCCGGCGTGTTCCAGCTCTGCTGCGGCCTGCCGGCTTAAGTAATAGCCGTTGCCATAGCTGATAATCGTCAGCTGCGGTTTGGTTGCCGGGGTCTGGCTAGGCCCCTGGTTAAAGACGGCCGGCTCACCCAGTGCCGGTAAGGGCGTGTCGGGCGGTGGGTAATCGTTCAGCCAGCGGCCATCACCCGGGGCAAGTAAATCGCGGGTCATGTACAAGGCGATAGGTTCTAAAAATATCACCAGCCGTTTTTGCTCATACGCCAGTTGTACTGCCTGACGTAACAGCAGGGCAGCATCAGCCCCGTTTGACGGGCATAGCACAACAATGCCCGGAATATCCCGAAATACTGCAAACGAATTATCGTTATGAAAATGACCGCCAAAACCTCGTTGATAAGCCAGGCCGGCGATCCGGATCACCATCGCGTTGTGATACTGGCCATTAGAGAAAAAAGGCAGAGTGGCGGCTTCCCCGCGTATTTGATCTTCGGCATTATGCACATACGCCAGAAACTGAATTTCGGCTATCGGTAAAAAGCCTTGTTGCGCTAAGCCAATCGCCATCCCCAGAATACTTTGCTCATCCAGCAGGGTGTTAATCACCCGATTGCCACCAAATGCCTGAATCAGGTGCTGCGAAACACCATAAACACCACCCTTTTTAGCGACATCTTCGCCAAAAAGCAGAGTATTGCTATATTGCGCGAATAAATCATGCAAGGTCCAGTTCAGCAGTTTTGCCAGATGTTGCGGTTTGGCCAGATTATGTTTGTCAAAATCGAACAACGCGCTGCGAATCGCACTTGCTGGCAGCGGCGGCGCAGGTAAAGCCGGCCGTAGCGGTGCTATCGCTGCCATTACCCCGGCGGCGGTTTGCAGTTTGGGTTTACTGCTGGCCACAGCCGCAACCCGGCTTATCTGGTGAGCAAGCGTTGTTACCGCATCATACAGTTGCTTGCGGTTTAAAATACCGCGCGCCAGCACAGTGGCAGTGCTGGCCAGCAGCGGGTCCAGGGTCAGCTCAGTTGCGATCAGGTTTTTATTGCGATAGGCCGTTTCAGTATCGGCGCCAGCGTGGCCAAATAACCTTACGGTAGATAAATGCAGCAGTGCCGGCCGGCGCTTGCTGCGTACATAATGTGCGGCTTTGCGTGCAACGGCGAAAGTTTGCGCCAAATCGCGGCCATCAGCAGCAAAATAACGCAGCTCAGACCTGTCGGCCAGACTTTGCTCTATCCAGCCCTGCGGCGTAGGGGTGGAAATACCCAGGCCATTATCTTCGCAGACAAATAACATCGGCAATGGCACTTGCTGATAGGCCGCCCAACAGGCCGCATTAATAGCACCCTGAGCCGTAGAGTGGTTTACCGAGGCATCACCAAAACTGCACATCACAATCGCATCGGCTGGCCAGTTGCCGCTCTGGCCCAGCCGTCTACTTAAATCGATGGCAAAGGCTGCGCCCACGGCTTTTGGCAGTTGCGAAGCAATGGTACTGGTTTGCGGCGGAATATTCAGCGCCAGACTGCCCAGCACCTTGTGCCGGCCTCCGGAAATCGGATCGTCGCTCGACGCGCAAAACGACAACAACATATCGTACAGCGGCGTGCTGCCCGGCAACTGCTTACTCCGCTCGATAAAAAAAGCACCACTGCGATAATGCAAAAAAGCCGGGTCGGTTAGACGCAGCGCGGCTGCCACAGCGGCATTGCCCTCGTGCCCGGCGCTACCAATGGTATAAAAGCTCTGGCCTTTTGCCTGCAACAGGCGTGACTGTAAATCCAGTAAGCGACTGCTTAATTGGCTGTGCCATAGTCGGTGCAGTTCAGTGTCGCTCAGCCCCTGCTGTAAACTACTGGCGGGTGGCAGGCGGTTATCAGCAACAGTGGCGCTGTCTATCTGCTGTAGAAACTGCTGCAACCACGGGTGAAAATCCCCGGCCACGATTAACTGAAAGCCTGTAAACCGGTTTGCGCCCGCCCCAGGATCAGGGCATGCACGTCATGAGTACCCTCGTAGGTGTTCACAGCCTCTAAGTTCATCAGATGGCGGATAACATGATACTCATCGGCGATACCATTACCGCCATGCATATCGCGGGACATGCGCGCAATATCCAGTGCCTTACCGCAGGAATTACGTTTAATCAGTGAAATGGTTTCCGGCGCCAGCTGGCCGGCATCCATTAACCGCCCCGCCTGCAGACAGCCCAGCAAGCCAATACTGATTTCGGTTTGCATATCAGCCAGTTTTTTCTGAATAAGCTGGGTTTGCGCCAACGGCCGGCCAAACTGGCTGCGGTCAAGGGTATACTGGCGTGCGGCATGCCAGCAGAACTCAGCAGCGCCCAGCGCTCCCCAGGCAATGCCATACCGGGCTTTATTCAGACAGCCAAAGGGGCCTTTTAAACCACGGATCTCCGGAAAAATCGCATCCTCAGGCACTTCCACATTGTCCATTACAATTTCGCCGGTAATCGACGCCCTTAGCGAAAATTTACCGTCAATTTTCGGCGCGCTTAAGCCTTTCATGCCTTTTTCCAGCACAAAGCCGCGAATTTCACCGTCCAGCTTGGCCCATACCACAAACACGTCGGCAATCGGTGAGTTGGTGATCCACATTTTGCTGCCGTTGAGAATATAACCATTGGCAGTTTTCTTCGCCACGGTGCGCATACCGGCCGGATCAGAGCCGGCATCAGGCTCGGTTAAACCAAAACAACCTACCCATTCGCCGGTCGCCAGTTTTGGTAGATATTTCTGGCGCTGCGCTTCGGTGCCATATTCATAAATAGGATGCATCACCAGGGATGACTGCACACTCATTGCGCTGCGATAGCCGCTGTCTACCCGCTCCACTTCGCGTGCCACCAGGCCATAGCAAACATAGTTCACTGCCGAACAGCCATATTTTTCCGGCAAGGTGGCGCCCAGCAGACCCAGTTCGCCCAGTTCGGTCATAATTTCGCGGTGAAAATGTTCGTTGCGATTAGCCAGCAATACCCGCGGCTGTAATTTTTGCTGACAATACTGGTGAGCCGTATCGCGGATCATCCGTTCTTCTTCGCTTAACATTGCCGACAATTGAAACGGATCTTGCCAATCAAATACAGGGCGGGCCATAGCGTTACCTCATGCGGGTCAAATAGTCTGACGTTGTAAATTAATGTCTGTTGCTCACTCTACTGCGGCCTGATATAAAGTTAAAATATATTAATCCTGTATCTGATATAGCTTAAAACTATGGATATACGCCAACTTAGCTACTTTGTCGCAGTATATGAACAAGGCAGTATCAGCGGCGCCGCCCGCCAGTGTTGTGTGGCGCAGCCATCCCTGTCAGCAGCCCTGCGCCAGCTGGAGCTGGAGCTGGGCGTGAAGTTATTTATCCGCTTATCAAAAGGAGTAACCCCGACAGAGGATGGCGATAAGCTGTATGGCCACGCTGGCAAACTGCTCAGCCAGCTAAAATCACTGAAGGCATCGTTTCATGCTCCGGTTAACCGGGTGCAATTCCGGCTTGGCTTAATTAAAGCATTGGGTGTGGAGCGAATGAGTGCGCTGCTGCGTGAGTTCAGTCAGCAGGTAGAAGGGCTGGAGCTGCATCTGGTCGAGCCCGACCAACCCTGTGACGCCCGGATTATTACGCCGCAACAGCTTAAAACCGGCGAAGTGCTGCAACCTATCTGGCAAGACCGTTATCTGCTGGCTTTACCGCCCGCCTGGCCGCTAAGCCTGCAACTGCAGATAGCGCTCGAGGATTTCGCCGGCTTGCCGCTGATTAAACGTCTCCCCTGTGATGCCTGGGCCGCGTTTTATCCTGAATTAGTGCAACGGGATATTCAACCTGATATCCGGGCCGACATTCAAACCATTGAATATGCGCTTGGCTTAGTTTCTGCCGGCGTTGGCTGCGCCCTGGTACCCGATCTGGACAGTCTGCGCCAACGAACAGACGTTAGTCTGCGCCCGATCCATGGTCTGCAACTCGAGCGCACTCTGGTGCTGGCTCATAGCCGCAATCAGGACAGCGCTGCATTACAGGTGTTGCGTCAGCTCTGTCAGCAGGCGGCCGCCCGCCACTAACTTGGCGCCCGCTCAAGCTAATGCAAAGCCTGCAGGCTGATCTAAACTTAGTGTTGCGCGTAAATCTGGCCATTAACTGCAATTATGTGGAGATCGCCACCATGCACCTGACAATAGTATTGCGTCAAACCCTGATGCTGCTGGCAATTCTGGCCTTAACCTATCTGGCCGCCGGCATTGGCGCCCTGGGCTCAATAAATGCAGCTACCTTTTACCGCGAACTGCAACTACCCGGCTTCGCACCGCCCGCCTGGTTATTTGGCCCGGTATGGACCGCGCTGTATACCCTGATGGCCATTGCTGCCTGGCTGGTTTGGCGCAGCAGCCCTCATAGCAAAGCTGTTTTATGGCTGTATTTCATTCAGCTGGTGGTGAATGCGTTATGGAGCTGGCTGTTTTTTGCCTGGTACCTGGGGGCATTGGCGTTTGCCAATATACTGGTTCTGCTGGCGCTTATTATTGCAACCGCATTATGTTTCTGGCGCTATAACAAGCTGGCCGGCTTGTTATTGGTGCCCTATCTGCTCTGGGTAAGTTTTGCCGCGGTGCTTAATTTCAGTATCTGGCAGCTAAATCCCGGTGTGTTGTAACTGAGCAAAGGCCCGACACTGCGGCGGCAAGCCGCGCCGCTATTCGTTCTGCGCTGAAGTGGCACCATAGCCATTGATCTGACGCAAAAAATGCGCACAATATCTGCCATTATTCGGTTTATTACAGCGTATCAGGGTATAATGCGCACGTTGCAGACATAACAGGAGTTTTCATGCCAATCAGCACCCAACATAAAGTGTACCTTCCGGCCACGGCGAAATCTAACCAGTATATTCTGGCTGAGATAAAAGCGACTCCGGAATTTTACCAGCATTACAGCAGCGAGCAGGCGTGCTATCAGCAGTTAAGCCAGCAACTGTTTAGCCTGGCTGATAGTCTGAATCTGCATAACGTCCATTTGATTGCCACTGACAAATTACCCGTGGTGCGCTTTCACACCGAAGCTCATGTATTTCAGACTGCTGAGCAAATTCTGTTTTTCTATAATCCGGCCTATCACGAAGCGCAAAACCTGTTTAGCCGCCAGGGTTATCAGGCGCGAAAAATCCGCTTATTGTTTTTAGCTACCGGTAACGATATCCGCGCCAATGCAGCAGATTTTCATGGCCGGGTGTTACAGCTATTGCAACAATTACAACCGCAGTTACCTGAGCAAAACCTGAAGATTAAAATTCGTGATCACCAGCATTTGTCGTACGATTTGCTGGCAAAACAAAAAGGCGATCGGGAAAGCTATGGCTTCAAGTTACGGGCTATCGCCGGACGCTATGCCACCCGCAAGCTTAGCCTGCCAGAGCACAGTGCCCTGACCTATGTCCACCTTACCCTGCCGCTAAGCCGGGCGCTGAAACAGCAGTATGTCGCGAATGATAGCCTTGACTACAGCCCGCTGTACCAGCAACTGGAGCAGCATCTGAAAGCGTCGATTCAGGCAAAAGATTTAAACCGGGTAGCCATTATCGGTAACGGCTTAACTCCGCTGGTGCGCAACAGTAAATTTGATAAACCGGAAACCACACCTGAGCTGCAATTACTGGGCTTTGACCCCGCCAATAATGCTCAACAGTTCATCAGCGACTGGCAAGGCGATAATCTGGTAGAAGCGGTACATATTTTAATAGTGGCCGGCAATGACGACATGACAGAAACTGGCTATGGTCGCTTTATGAATCAGGTAGAAGCGGGGCTGAGAAGTTTTGCTGAAAAACTGCATGTAAACCCGGAAAAGCAGGATTTAACAGTACGTTTTCATCAGCACATCAGCTACAACGGCTAACAGGCTCAAGCTGTAACCTAACCGAAATCAAAGGCCGGCAATACCGGCCTTTTTCATAACTTGCATATGCGTCAGATCAAAACTCCGCCCCTGATTTTACCTTACAGTAGTAACCAACCAGAACAAAATAGCCGGTAAAAAAAATAGCTGACATGCCCCCTTTAACTATTGCCACGCTGGCCCCCGAATTGCTGAACCCGGCATTAGATGCCGTAATGGTAACCGATTGTCAGGGTATTATTCGGTGGGTTAATCCGCGTTTTACCAGCCTGACCGGCTACACTGCCAGCGAAGCCATTGGCAAAACGCCAAAAATACTTAGTTCAGGTGTGCATAGCGCGAGCTTTTATCACGCAATGTGGCAACCATTAATACTCAATGGCTTTTGGCAGGGGGAAATATGGAACAAGCGAAAAACGGGTGAAATATACCCACAGCGGTTAACCATCAACGCTATTTACAATCCGCAGCAACAGCTATTGGCTTATGCCGCTTTTTTTAATGACATCAGTGAGCAAAAAACAGCGAGATAATATAGCCATAAAGCGGCAGTTATTTATTTCGTAAACTACCCCTTGGCTTCTTTTCGGTTTAAGCTCTAAGGCATGTCAGTTAAAGAATGGACTCAGCAATGATCCTGACAATGCCTTTTAATAAAAACACCCAGGTTAATTTTGAACCTTTAACCGGTAATATTACTGCTGAAATTGATGATGCTCTGACCACGGGCATTCTGCATCATGTCGCCGGGCACAATATTGCGTTATATGCCGAAGATAAGCAGCTTAAATTGCAGATCGACAGCAAAATATGGCATTTTGGCGCCGATAAGCTGAATATCTGTTATCAGCACAACCCTGAAAATCGTACCACTCAGTTTGAAATTACCTCTGCCGAAGGTAATTTCAGTGTCGAATACCCGGCATGGTGGGCTGCTATTCCCAACTACGAAACAATTGAGCCCAAACGGGACCCCGACGAGGATTTTCTGGCGTATTTATGCCAAATATTAACCTCTGCCACCATTCAGCAATCACTGCTGCACAAATGGACCGAATTAAGTCCCTGACTGGTGCTGGCAAAGCTGAACAGGGCCACGGCGGCGGCTATGAAAAATACTGGAGCCACTGATTTTTTTGGCTTCGCGTTTGGCGCTGCTGGCCAGTTCTGATACATCATGCTGGCTGGAGCACAGCTGTGGATCTGGCTCTACTAGGCCAATCGACAACGATATAAGTGGATAAAACAGTGGCTGACCCAGCCGGTCGACTGCGCTGCAGCCCCCAGCGGTAAGGTGCTCACTGCTGTAGTAGTACTGAATTCTTTCATTAAAGCTGGCCTGGATCCGGGCCAGCACCTCCAGCTTACTGGCGGCGGAAAACACCACAATAAAATCGTCCCCGCCAATGTGATAAATAAAGGCCTCGCCCGGCGGTACTTCAGCCTGAATAATTTTTGCCAGCAGCTCAATAACTAAATCGCCTTTGCTGTAACCATAAATATCGTTGTAGGGTTTAAAAAAATCGATATCAATATATGCCACACTAAACATCTTGTTCTGTTGCAACAGGGTGTCGATATGCAGGTTCAGCGGCACATTACCGGGCAGTAAGGTAAGCGGGTTAGTGTAGCGGGCAAAAAACACTTTGTTTTCACTGATTTGTTTCAGTACTTTGCGCACCGATCCAAAACCGTAATAGCGTTCATTATCAGTCACCAGGAAATGCAGGCCAGCGTCATCAGCATCTTCGCTAATTAAACTGCTAACATCATCAATTGACATGGTTTTTTCAACCAACAATGGCACTTTTTCCATACAGTAACTAATGGCCTTACGCTGATACAAGGCCCGGCCAAAAGTGTGGGAAAACTTCTCGTTAAGTACGCTGCGGCTTACTACCCCCACAGGAAATTGCTGGTTATCTACCACTGCAATACAGTTGAGATTTCTATCGTTGGCAAAGAGCTCAGCAACATCGACCGCCAGGGTACTCATTGCTACTGCAGGGGTCAAAGTAATAACCGGATCCAGCGCCTGGTTTAACTTAAGCGGATTACTTTGCAACAGAGGCGCCAGTGCCATCGGGCTATCCTGAAATTCACTGTGCGGCCTGCCGAGCAAATAGCCCTGACCATACTCAGCACCCAACTCACGACACATCTGCAGTTCTTCGCTGGTTTCAATGCCCTCGGCAATGATGCTTGAGCCAGTGTCTTTGGCAATTTCAATAATATTTTTTACGAAGGCTTTTTTTATCGGGTCCTGATGCAGCTGATCGATGAAGTAGCGATCAATTTTAACAATATCCGGCTGCAACTCTGACCACAGCCTCAAACCAGAGAAACCGCTGCCTAAATCATCAATGGCTATTTTAAATCCAAACTCACGATAATGCTTTACCGCATTGATAAACAATTCGGTGTCTTCAACCTGAAACTGCTCGGACAACTCAATAACAATTTGCTCTGGTGCCAGGCCGGCCGCTTCAATCATTTTTTTGGTCAGGCCTGATGGATGATCAGAGGTCAACAGCAAAAGCGGGTTTACATTCAGAAACAGCAGGCCCTCTGCGCCGGCTTTGGCAAAGGCATTAATGCTCAACTCGCGACATAGCAACTCAAGCGGCTCCAGCAGATTATAGCTAATGGCAGTTTTAAACAGGTTGCCAGGTGAGTGCAGCGCACTGTTCGACGGGCCGCGGATCAA
Source organism: Arsukibacterium sp. UBA5043 (assembly GCA_002415085.1). Taxonomy (GTDB): domain Bacteria; phylum Pseudomonadota; class Gammaproteobacteria; order Enterobacterales; family Alteromonadaceae; genus Alishewanella. Next base: position 138,208 of record DIBV01000011.1, read on the forward strand.
GGCTTCAAAACCGAGGTTTTTGCCGTCACTTAAACGCACAATGGGCTGAAATAATGGTGTTAGCCGCTTATTGGCCAGAATATGACGTAACTCGTCACGATGATAATCACTTAAACCCAAGCTGGATACTCTTTGCGTTAGCTAACTACTATAACCAACCTTGTCCATGGCAGTGTATGACATCCTTGCAGCTTGGCAGAATAAGTAATAATTATTGCAGCCTTATGACAATGAAAGTAGCCGGTAGCCACAATGCAAAACGCCAACCCGAAGGTTGGCGTTTTTATCCAGCACGGCTGGTAATTAACTTGCTTTAGTTTTATTGCGGCGTAACCGGCGGCCACCCACTAACGCCAGCAAACCAAACCCAAAAGCAGCCAGCGTTGCCGGTGCCGGTACATCAACTGCGATGTCGCGGCCAGGTGCAGCAGTAACGGCTACATCATCAATAAAGTTACCCACAGTTCCACCACTTGTAGCGGTAAAACTCAACGTAGACGTGTTGGCGGTAGCAGTAAAGCTATTGAAGAAATAACTCCAGCCAGCAACGACATGGTCAGTCATATTCCAGCTTACATCAGCTACCGATACTGAAAACGCTTCGGTATCTTTGCTGCGTGCGCGGTAGAAAAAGCTCAGATTATATTCACGGCCAACTTCAGTAGCAAAGGTCTGGAAAATAGTCCATTTACCATTTATTTTGCTTTTGTCATTAGAATTTAATTCAATAAAATTATTACCACTGGGCGCGGTGACTGAGTTAAAAGCGTTCCATATTTCAATATCACTACCCTGCCAACCCGCTACCGCAGTGCTGGCAAAATTAGCCCAATTATTGCTGGTAACAAAATTTTGTTCAAAGTCGCCGTTCACAATTAACGTGGCATGGCTGCTAAAACTGGCAGCCAACAAGGTGGCAGCGCCTAATAAAGTACGTACAGAAACTAATGACATCTTGATCCCTCAAACATTATGATAATTAGCGCTTACTAAACGAGCACATCATACCAGTACTAAAGAAATATAGGAACATATGTTACGTATTTTTTTTGAACAAAATCTGTTTTTTAAATTGGCAAAGCGGATCCTGGGCAGTTGCATGGTTGTAGGCGTGTTGTAAACCAATCATTGTATAAGTCGCTGCGGTTCACTACTATAAGCAACTGATTATTCTCTGCTCTAAGCGCATCCTCAATGAACTATGCCATTATAATTATTGCCCTGCTGGCCCTTGCCCCGCTTAGTACTCAGGGTGCAGTGCCGGGCCTGGCGCCAAGCCCGGCAACACCGCCCAGCCCGGCGCGAGCCAGCGATGCCTATGGCAGTATCCACAGCGAGCTGTTACTGGCGCGCTATCCGTTATTCGCCAGCGAATATGCCGCTTATCAGCCGTCGGCTGGCGAACTGGCTCAGATGCAAAGCCTTGAGGGCTTACAAGTAGTGGCACTATTTGGTAGTTGGTGTCATGACAGCGAACGGGAAATACCGCGCCTGCTTAAATTGCTGCAGCAATCAGAAGTCGAGCTTAGCAGTTTGCAGCTAGAGGCAGTAAACCAGCAAAAACAACACCCGCAGCAGTTGCACAGCCAATACAACTTGCGCTACACCTCCACTATTATTGTACTCGACCAACATGGCCAGGAACTCGGTAGGATAATAGAGAAACCAACGCAGTCGCTGGCTGAGGATTTAGCAAAAATAGTGGCAAGTGGCACCAAGTAAAAAAATCACTTCTCAACAGTAATAAGCCGGCTTAGACCAATGTCTAAACCGGCTGAGCAGGGTAATAATCTTAATTATTCTCTTCAGCTTCGTCCTGAATCGCCTCACCAGCACTTTCAATATCTTCGCCGGCACCTTCCATAGTGGCACAAGACGCCACAGCGGTACTAAACAGTGCAACCATTACCAACGTTAACCAACGGGGTGTTTTATTTTCCATGGGGTTCTCCTTGCTGATTAAACAAATAAAAATTACCGTAACTGCCCAGCATTTGCAGTTACCGCTTTACCAGCCTTAACTACAGCAAAAACCGGACCAAAATTAAATGCATGATTTATATCAATATTTTTATATTGCTACCGTTTTTCGCTATAGTAATTACAATTCATCGGAATATGTTGCACTGGCTGGCGGCTTTCATCTGCCCGGAATTGTCCACATTTCAACCACCAGTAAACAGACATGACTTAATGAAATGGATACCTCATCAACATCACGGCTGTTCAAGCACCTGACTTTGCCACTCTAACACCTGTTCGACCGCCGCCATCATCGGTAATATCACAGACAAAACGCATGGCGTTTACACGCCAGCCTTTTTAGCGCAGACTACCGCCAATTTTGATATTTAAATCCCTGAAGCAAAATTAACTAAGTATTGTACTATGACTGCCGCCCCCCACTACCACCTGCTGGTTCCCACCTACCGCAACGACTTTAATACCTGCTTTTACTGCGGTTGTATTGCCAGCACGCATGACTATGCGCCGCCGCCGCAATACCTGGAGTTTTACCTGGCTACCCGCGAGCCGAGTGAGTTTTTACAGGTGCCGTGCTGTACTGAGTGCAATGACCACCTGAAAGCCTGCAAGGCCGGTACGCTGGATGAGCGGCGCAGATATGCCGCCGACAAGCTGGCTAAAAAATATGCCAAAGCGCTAACGATTTATGAAATGTGGACCGAAGCGGAGTTGGCGGCGCTGGATTTTAGCCTGCGCCATAGTATTGAGGCAGGCTTGAAGCTAGGCGCGGAAACTACCGAGCGGCTTAGCTACCCGGGTTTCGACTTTGAAGCGGCGGGTATAGAACACAATGTGCAACACACTGCTCCCCGCTACTTTGATGTATTTGGTGAGCGATTCAGCACCTTTCGCGAAGCGCTGGAATTTGCCAGTAGAGCCTACCGCGTACCAAAAAACAGCTTAAAAGAACGCTTTGCCGAGAACGACAATAACTTTGAGCTGGCCATTCAGGCCATACATAAAGACGTTGCCGAGAAAGAATTTAATCAGCAACTGAAAAAACAGTGCACCGATTTTGCCAGGCAGCATAAGCAGGCCGTGATATTTGTCCATAAGCAGGTTGAGCGTTACCTTTCTGAAAACGACGATATGACCATATCCGAAGCGTTGCAGTATTTGTATGACACGCGGGTAAAGCCAGCAAATGCCATACGTGACTAAGCAATGCCTGCTACGCTATAACTATCTTTAAAAGATACTGTCTTTAATAGCTACTGTCTTTAGCAGAGAGTGCGGTTGCAATGAAATATAACCCTAAATTTAAAATCTGGCTGGATAACAAAGTATTAATTGCCAAGGTACAAGGCAGCTGGAGCCAACAGAACGCGGAAGATTTTGCCCGGGAGCTGAAAGCGGTTGCCAAACCGCTACTGGGCGAAGACTGGGCGAGTATTATTCTGCTTGATAGCTGGCAGTTAGGGGTGCCTGGCATTGAACCAGTTATAAAAGACCTGGTTAGCTGGAAGATTGAGCGTGGCTTGCGCTATTCCGCCCATGTTTACTGGCCAAGTATCGTGAAAGAATTCCAGCTGGACCGAATGATAAAGGATATTGCAGGTCGGTTTAAGGTGCAGAAATTTGAGCACCCTGACCAGGCTTTCGAATGGCTGGCCAGCAAAGGCTTCCCAACCGACAACCAGCAGACATTAGCTATTGATTAAGCCTCATTACTGCGCTGGATCAAGCTGATGTCGTTAACCTCTGCTATGCTTAAGCATCCTGATGTATAACGGCAACTTATATACAACCCACCGCCAGAACCTACGGCATCAAGGTTAGCTGATATGGCTTCGATATCTGATCTCATAGTGATAGCAACGGCGGTTGTTATCATTTTATTTATTGCCGGGTTACTATGCCTGCGGCTGCTTGACTATCGGGCAGATAAACAACTGATCCAAAAACTTATTGCTCAGCATCCACCCCACCCTGGCCATTTTCACCCGGTGATGCTGCAAGACTTACCAGAGGCTGCGAAACGCTTTTTCCAATTTAGCATAACACCGGGTACCCCGCTGTATACTGTGGCCAATATTGCTATGACCGGCCAGTTTAGTCTGGGCAATGGCAAGCGGCCTGACTATCTGAATATGCAGGCCAGACAAACCTTGGCGTTTCCGGGCGGCTTTGTCTGGCAAATGCAGGCAAGGCGTCAGCTGCTTAGAATATCCGGCTCCGACAGTGCCAGCTGGAGCCGGTTCTGGTTGCAGGAATTGCTGCCCGTGGCGCGGGTGGGTGCCAACCTGGACCAGCGCCGTTCGGCATTTGGTCGCTATGTGGCAGAGGCCATATTCTGGACCCCCGCTGCAGTACTGCCCGGGCCGGGAGTGAAATGGGCGCACCTGACTGAACACAGTGCCCGCTTAACGGTAACCCATCTGGGGCTGGAGCAGTTGGTAGATTTAACTGTAGCTGAGAATGGCCAGCCACTGCAGGTAAGCTTTATGCGCTGGAGCAATGCCAACCCGCAGCGTCGTTATACCCTGCAACCTTTTGGCGGCTATGTATCTAATTTTCGTGACTTTGGCGGCTACCGCCTGCCCACTCATGTTGAAGCCGGTAATCACTTTGGTACCCCTGATTATTTCGCTTTTTTTATCGCCGATATCAGCACCATCAGCTGGCCGCAACATTCTCTCGCCTCCACCGGGTGACACACCGCTTAACTAAGCTGATAAATTCGTTGAGCTGGCAGGGCTTTTCACTTATCTTGAGCATTGTTAACGGGTACTGGGCTGATTGCTAAATGCCATTGCGGGCACTAAAAAAATTTGCATGGCCTTTTTGGTGCATCGTATTGATTGCAGTTATGCAGCACATTTATGCTGTCGAAAAGGCGCTTCTGATAAACTTTAATCTGTTCGAGCGCTACATCGGACAGCAAGCTGCTGCGCCGGTTTCCGTGTCTTCTCAATGGCAAGCACTGTTAATTTCAGCCTCATCGCTGGACATCAATGGTCAGCTTAGCGCCGTAAATACATTTTTGCACCAGTCTTTAACTTATATGCCGGACAGCACGTTGTATGGTGTTGAGGATTATTGGGCCAGCCCGGCCGAACTGTTCAGCCGCCAGCAGGGTGACTGCGAAGACTGGGCCATTACCAGCTATATCAGTTTGCGGGCGCTGGGCATACCCGATGCCCAGTTGCGGCTGGTGTATGTGCGGGCGCGGGTTGGCCCTGAAAATAGTGGTTTAAGCCAGGCGCATATGGTGCTTGCGTACTACCCGGATACCGATGCTGAACCGCTTATTATAGATAGTTTAATTCAGAATATTTTGCCAGCCTCTGCCCGAACCGACCTTACCCCGGTATTTAGTTTTAACTCTACCGGGTTATGGGCTGGCAGTGGTAATCAGAAATCCAGACAAAGTGCGACCGCGCGGTTATCCAGATGGCGTGATCTTGTGCAACGATTAGAACGGCAGGGAGTGATATTATGATGCCTGCAATAACAGGGTTAAGGGGTAGCGAATGTCGCTGATTAAGCAATTGTGGATTGCAATTATTGTTATCGTGTTACTGGCCTTTGGCAGTAGTTTTTTTATCAGTGCCTACCAGACTAAAAGTTATCTGGCCGAGCAGCTACAGGTAAAAAACATCGATAATGCCACCGGCATGGCGTTGACGTTGTCGCAGATGGAAAAAGATCTGACGACCATTGAGCTGATGCTCGCTGCCCAGTTCGACACCGGTTATTACCGGCGTATTGCCGTTAGGGATGTGACCGGCAATATCCTGGCTGAATTCAGTTTAACGGCGCAACCGGTAAAAGCGCCGCAATGGTTTATCAGCCTGCTGAATTTTGAGATAAAACCCGGTATTGCCCAAATTCAGGATGGCTGGCAGCGGTTTGGCAGCATAGAGCTGGAAAGCCAGACCGATTATAGCCTGGTGGCATTGTGGCAAATAACCAAAGATCTGGCGTTGGGCTTTCTGATTATTGCCATCGGCTGTGGGGTTGCCGGCAGTATTTTACTAAACCGGGTTCGCCGGCCTCTTAACCAGGCCGTAACTCATGCCGAGGCACTGGGTAACCGCCAATTTATTACCAGTGACGAACCGGCGACGTTTGAGCTGAAACGGCTGGTTGCCGCAATGAACCGCCTGACCGGCCGGGTGCGCTCGATGCTGGAGCAGGAGCAAAAGCAACTTGATCAGCTGCAACGCCAGTATGAGCTTGACCCGGTAACCGGCGCCTTTAACCGGGCCTACTGTGCCAGCTGGCTGGAAGGTTACTTTAATAACACCGAGCGTAGCGAAATAAGCAATGTATTTTTGCTTAGGGTAACCAACCTGCAAGGCATTAATCTGCAATTTGGCCGCAACGAAACTGACAACTGGCTAAAACAGCTGGTTACCGTTGTCCAGCAATACCAAGGGGTCCGTTTAGTCAGCAGGTTAAACGGTAGCGACTTTTTTGTGGTATCAGAACAGATAACCACTACCGCAACGATGTGTCAGCAGCTGGTAGACCAGCTGAATGCAGAATGCCCGCTGGATAGCAGCCATACTACTGCCCCGGTATTACTGGTAGGCCTGTCGCTGGATGCGGTGAGCAGCCGCCAGCAAACGTTGTCGCAACTAGACGCGATGCTGGTTGAAGTGGAATCGACGCCACCAACGCAAAGTAAAACCCTGCAACAACCTCAGCCATATGACACCCTGGCCGACGCCACAGCCTGGCTTAAAGCCATTAAACAAGCCATCGATACAGACCGTATTATGCCAAAGCTGTACCCGGTGTTACGGCGTGATGGCAGCTTATTGCACCAGGAAGCCATGTTACGGGTAAATATTAATCAACAATGGTTATCGGCAGGCCAGATCCTGGGCTGGGCAAGGCGATACCAGTTTACCAGCCAGTTAGACAGCATTATGCTTAGCCGCGCCCTGACTCAGCTAACCGCGGATCCAAGCTTGCACCTGGCGCTGAATATATCGGATCAGACCCTGACCAATGTCGCCGTGCATTATCAGCTGCTTACTTTATTGCAGACGGTGCCAAAAACGGTGTGTCAGCGCTTGTCACTGGAATTTGATGAGCGGCTGGTGGTTAAGCATCAGCTGCTGTTTATGAGTTTCGGCTCAGCGTTAAAAGCACTGGCAGTGAGTGTTGGCCTGCAAAAATGTGGTTATGCTATCAACGATATTCAGGACCTGGAAAAGTTAGGCATTGATTATCTGAAAATTGATTCTGCCATTGTGCTGCGTTACCAGACTAACGAGGCGGCTAAGCTATTGGCGGGTTTAATTAAACTGGCCCATACCTTGGGTTTATTGGTGATTGCCGAGGGTGTGGTGTCACCAAAAGACATTACAGGCTTGCATCAACTGGGATTCGATGGTCTGACCGGCCCCGGCATCGCCTGAGAAGGGCTCAGGGCATGATGCTGTCGTCGGCGTCTTCATCCAGCAAGTTCAATGTTTTCATGTCATGGCGTAAGGTTTTCCGGTTTAACAACTTCATCTGCGCCGCCATGGGTAATTCGGTAAATTTTATCGTACCACTGGCGGTAAGCAGCTCCACCAAATCTTCCAGCACCCGCGCTAACTCGGCATCGGAATGTTGCAGTTTTTTGCTGTGGCTCAGCTCTTTGTTAGCCAGTTCGTACGCCGGAATATTTTGCTGCATAAAACGCAGTAACCCCGGATCATTATTTGATATAAACTCTGGATAATCTGCAGATTGCTCGGTGCTTAAAGCCACTATTTCATTATCACTGGCGCGTTTAACGTACATCAGAGCCATCCTCTAAAGAAGCATTATCAGTTGTAATCTGTCTTTAATACCCAGCTTAGCAAAGGTTGCGGTAAGGTGTTGCTTCACTGTTCTTTCTGTAATAAACAAATTTTCGGCGATCGTTTTATTACTCAGCCCACGGCGGGCAAGGCTGGCTACCTCATACTCCCGTTTCGACAGCCGGCTTTCAAAAGATTGCCAGCTATGCTGCGATGGAATAACTTTGGATAAAAATTGATTTAACTGATTAAGCAACGAAGCCGGGATCCACAGCGCACCACTGTTTACCGTATTTACAGCCTGCACAAAGTTAATACTGCTGCTGCCGGCATCCATATAGCCTTTGCCACCTAAGGTTAACGCGAGCTGCAATTCGGTAATGGTAACGTGCTGGCTAATCACAATAACCAGCTTACTGGCGCTATGTTGTTGCACCAGAGATTGCCAATCGCTACGGCCACTATGGATTAACACCACAGCACCCGGCTGCATGGTGCTGCTGGCAACAGCCGGAAACGTATAAATTACAGCCTGACCAAATGCCGAATGCCAGCTGGATGCGGTAAAACCGGGCGCAGTATAAATAACCACCTGTGTCATCTGTCTGCTACCTCTCTGTCATCGCGTTGCTTTTTGCTCTGAGCAAAGGTTTAAGTAAATACGACAATACTGTGCGCTTACCGGTAACAATATCTACCTGCACCGTCATCCCGGGTATAATGGTGAGTTTGTCGTCCAGTTTCTGACTGGCCGTGCTTAACCTGACCACGTAATAGGTGTTGTCTTTTTCATCGGTAACGGTGTCAGCACTGATATGACTGACCGTCGCTTGCAAGCCGCCAAAAATGGCAAAATCATAGGCACTTATCCGGATAGTAGCTTGCTGGCCGCGCTGAATAAAGGCAATGTCTCTTGGCGAAATCCGGGCCTCAATCAGTAAGGTATCATTCAGCGGCACGATATCCATAATATCCCGCCCCGGCGTTAATACCCCGCCTACCGTGTTAATGTGCAGCCGCTGAATAGTGCCGCGCATCGGTGATTTAACCTCGGCTTGCTGCACCATGTCCACCAGCCCGGTTTGTAACTCTGCCAGAGCAGCCAATCTGGCCCGCGACTCCGATAACTGATTGCGCCAGCGGTTAAGCACCGTCAGCTTAATTTCTTTCAGTTTATTCCGGGCTTCCTGCAACGCAGACTCTGCTCTGGCTACATTGGCTTCTGCCCGCTTCATTTCGCCGCGGGCCCTGGCTACATCACGCTCCAGACGCAATATGTCGATATCTGAGACCGCACCAGAGGCAAGTAACGGCTTGGTGACAGTCAGTTCCTGATTGGTTAGCGCTAAGGTTTGGCTGTATTGCAAGAGCGCCGCCCGGGCTTCCAATACTTCCTGTTGCCGTTGCTGCTGTTGTTCTGCCTGTACCGCCAGTTGCTCGTTTAATTCCGCCAGACTATTCCGGTATAGCTGTATTTCATGCGCTAAGCGCTCCGGCGCCTGTGTTTGCAGATGCTCAGGAAACTGCGGCTCGGTTTCATTGGTCAGGGCAATCAGTCTGACCACTTCCGCCTCCAGCGCATAAAACTGCGCTCTGTTTTCGGCCAGATTAGACGATGAGCGGGTGGCATCGACAGTTAACAGCACCTGACCGGCTTCGACAACCTGCCCCTCCTGCACCATAATTTGGGTAACCAGACCACCGTCCAGCGACTGGATGGTTTGCAACTGCTGTGAGGTAACCACCTTACCATCACCTCTGGCTATTTCGTCCAGCGGGGCAAATCCAGCCCAGACCAACAACAGCACCACCGCCAAAGCGATAGCGTACAACAGCCGACGTGCCGATAAGGGGGATTGCGCAATACGAGCCCATTCAGCCTCGGTTACCCAGTCTTTAGAATATTTCAGGCCAGTGTTGCTCATACGCTGCTACCCTTGATTCTGCCCTGGCGCAGCGCTTCCATTACAGTGTCTTTCGGGCCATCTGCAATAATTTTACCGTTATCAATAACGATAATCCGGTTTGCCAGGGATAACAGCGGGCTGCGGTGCGTTATCAGTAGCATGGTTTTTCCCTGCGCATAGCTGCCTAAATGCTTACGAAACGCTTCTTCACTGCTGTGATCTAGTGCTGCGGTGGGTTCATCCAGCAGCAGTATTGGCGGGTCGTTATATAACGCGCGGGCAATAGAGACGATTTGCTTCTGGCCGCCCGACAGATTCTGGCCTCTTTCGCCTACCTGCATTTCAAAGCCAGCCGGGTGTTGATTAAGCAATTGGCTCAGGCCGGAGATATTACAAATATTCAGAAAATGTTCGGCACTTTTTGGCGGGGACGCCAATTCGATGTTATGACGCAGCGTACCACTGAACAGAGAAATGTCCTGCGGCACATAACCGATATTGTTTCTCACCTGATGAACATCTAACTGACTGATATCGATATCATCCAGCAGTACCTGACCTTCTGTTGGCTCGTGCAGGCCCAGAATCAGTTTTTCTAAGGTTGATTTACCTGAACCATTGCGGCCCAGTATTGCGACATGCTCGCCGGGCTCGATGCAGAAGCTGACATTATTTAACGACGGTAAATCGTCATCCTGATAACTGAAGCTAACCCGCTTAAATTCTATTTTACCCTGCAGCAGTGGCTTGCTGATGGTGTTCTGACTGGCATCCTGCTCTGATGGATACTGCATCAATATGTCAAGATTGTCATAAGCCGATGAGGCGTAGTGAAATTGGGCTAACAGTCCGGCTGCCTGACTAACCGGCGCCAGTGCGCGTGATGACAGTAAAAAAACCGCAATCAGACTACCCTGGGTCAGGTTGCCATCAATTAGCAAATATACCCCGGTAATAATGACCGCAACGCCAACTAATTGCTGAATAAAGGCCGTGAAATTACTGACCGATGCCGATACGGCGCGCATTTTCGCACTATTGTGGGCACAACTTAACGAGAGTTGCTCCCACTTATACTGAATGTTAGTTTTAACGTTGCTGGATTTGGCCGTTTCCAGTGAACCTATGGCTTCAATTAAAGTGCTATTGCGCTCGGCCGCCGACCTGGCTGACTCGTCTGACAGAAACTTGAGCTTGCGCTGGGAAAAGTAAGCGTAAACAAGAGAAATTAACGCACCGGCAATAATCGGTAACAGCAAAGGCGGGCTAATAATGGCAATGACCACACAGTACAATAATACAAAGGGTAAATCGGCCAGCGCAACAATGGTTAGCGAGCCGATAAAACTTCTTACGGCTTCAAAAGACTGCACAATAGAAGCAAAAGCACCGGTAGACTGTGGCCGGTTTTTCAGCTTCATCGACAACACTTTGTCCATAATAGCTGAGGACATCATGACATCGGTTTTACTAGCGGCTAAATCGACAAAATGATGTCGGAGTAATTTTAAGACTAAATCTGCCAGCAGCACTAAGATAATGCCTGATGCCAATACCCACAAGGTATGAGTCGCCAGGTTAGGCACCACTCTGTCATACACGTTCATCACAAACATCGGCATCGACAGCGCAAACAGATTGATCAGAATAGCAGCAAGCAATACATCGCGGTACAGTGCCCGATTTTGCTGAATTACTCCCCAGAACCAATGCAAATGAGCCGGCAATTTAAAATGGTTGGTTTTCTGCTCGGCATCTGTTTTTGGCCGCACATAAAATACTGAACCGGCATAGTCTGCATTAAGTTGTTCAAGGCTGACGGTTATCACACTATTAGGCAGCTCGGGGTAGCTGATTGCCGCCTGTTTTGTATTGTGGTCTATCTGGTGAACGATACAGGCTTTGTTGTCGTGCAATGTTATAATGGCCGGCAACAAAGCAGCATTAAGCTGCTGTAACGGTCGCTGCAAAATGGTAGAAGCGAATTTAGCCCGCTCGGCCGCGCGGTTAAACACGGCTGGGGTGAGCATGTTATCTGTCAGTGGTAAACCACTGATCAACGCCGCCGGACTAACCGGATGCTGGTGAAACTCACATATATAAAGTAATGCTTCAAAAAGCGGCCCACCGGTATGTTGGTTATCTGGTATCAATGGGCTGCTTCCTGTATCCGTGGTGTATTACTCATCTCGCAGCACTGGACTCTCATCCTTTGCGCGTACGACGGCCTCTATCCGGCGATTTAAATTATGAGCAGTGTCGGTGTCTGCTTCTGACAATCTTCTGCTCGAGCCAAAACCTTTAGTAGCAATACGCGCCTCATCAATATTAAATTGTGCTACCAGCATTGCTTTTACGGCATCAGCGCGCTGTTGCGATAATATATTGTTATACCATACCGCACCCTGCGCTGAAGTATGGCCGTGAATTTCAGTAGTAGTATTTGGGTAGCGCTGCAAAAAAGTAGCAAAGTCGGCAAGGTCAGACATGCTTTCGGTGTTAATAACACTGGAGTCGTGATCAAACTTTATCTCTAAAGTAAAATTCACCATTTTTTCAGTGAAAATTGAACAGCCTCTGGCGTCCACTTTATCGGTTTGTGGCGTGTTAGGACAATAATCTGCGGTATCTTTTACCGAGTCGTTATCGGCATCGTTGTGCATTTGCAGGCTGTCATAAACATTAATTGCCGGACACGCAGTATCTGGGTCAACGGTAAGCTTTTCAGCGCCAAGCTCAGTTAACGACGGCCAGCTATCTGACGTTAACCCCAGGGTGTTGAGTAGGGTTCCCATGCCAGCCAATGTTCTGGCTTTGGCAACACTTAAGCTAAAACTGGCCGCAAGGTACGCTCTGCTGGCCTGGAAATATTCGTTTTCAGAATCCAGCACATCCAGCAGCGATCGCTGCCCAATATCAAATTGTTGTTTGTAAGCCGTTCGTACTTTGTCGGACGATAAACGGTGTTGATTTAACAGCGGTAACTGTTCGAACAACTTGTTACTGTCATTGTAAGAAATCTGAATGGTTTGCCGGATATTTAAACAGGCTTGATCTCGCAATTCCTGAGCAAGGTTGATTTCAGAATAAGCACGTTTTAACGTTGCAGAGTCACGGCCACCATTATAAAAGTTGTACTTAATTTCGATACCCACCCGGGCTTCGTTCTCATCCGTTCTGAGCCCAATATCTGAGTAGTTTTGATAACCATAGCTACCCACCAGATTAACAGACGGCTTGAAATTAGATTTCTCAGCTTTTGCTGCAAACTCCGCCGCTTTAATATTTCTAAGGGCAGCGTGGTAGGCAGGGCTACCCTGATAGGCCTGGCGTAATGTCTGGGTTACTGAATCTGGCAGAACATCAGCTATCACCACCTCGCTCATTACGTCGGCAGGTAACTGTCCCACCACTCTTAAATAACGGGTGGTAACGTCATGCAGGTTTGAAGTTTCGGTAATAACATTACTTTGCGCTAACGAGACGCGACCGCTTATTTGTTCTAAATCAGCCAGTTTCGCTACACCCGCTTTAGCACTGCTTTCGATTTGACGATACACTTCAAAATGTTTATTTAAATTGTCCTGAGCCAGAGCAACCAGCTTGCGCTGAGCTAACACATCCTGATAAGCACGATAGGCCTCTAACGCAACAATTTCAGCCGTTTCCAGCAAATTAAAATAGGCAACTAACTGAAAGTTAGTGAATCGATTTACTTCTGAGCGGGTGCGACTACCGTCATAAAGCATCTGGGTGAGAGAAAGCCTGGCATAGGCACCTTCATATTCTCTGACAAAACCGTAATTCTGTTTTTGATATTGGTATCCCACGGTGCCATCAACCGTTGGCTTGTAACCTGCACGTGCGGCATTAACATTTTGACCCGAGGCCAGAAACTCATGCCACTTCGCCAGCACATCAGGATTTTTTTCAATCGCTGTTTTTGCTGCTTCCTGCACGGTTGCAGCAGAATAAACAGGTGTTGAAATGGTGATGAGCAACATCAAAACAAAAAATTGAAATCCCTTCAAGGTAAGTACAGCTTTCACTCTATTTGTGTCCTTTAAATAACAAACTGCTAAAGTGTGCAAATTATATCCTATTGCGAAGTATGCTGGCTACTGCTGTTAACAATCCCGATTCATCTTTATTCTTATAAACTGTACCCAGGTCCAATAGTTTTAGTTCACCTGATTCCTTAAAATAGCCGTTGAAGTGGTTAATTTATGGATATTGCTTATTATGTCAAAAATCGTAGCTCAAGTTGTTGAAGGTATTGTTGAAGTAAAATCTGCTGATGGTGAAGTAAAGATTCTGCAGCAAGGCGATATTCTGATGCCTGGTGATACCCTTATTACCAGTGAAGACGGCTCGGTGGTATTGGCATACCTTAATGAAACCACGGTAATCGCTGAAAATCAGACCATTGTCATTTCTGACAGCTGGTTACAAACCGACGTTGCAGCAGAAGACTCGGTTGTTGATCTGAATTCGGCTGAAGGGATTCTGGCTATATTAGATGAAGAAGGCGATTTACTGGAGCAATTAGAAGCCACTGCTGCAGGTGGTGGCGGCTCGACTGAAAATAGCGGCAACAGCTTTGTCAGGCTAACCCGTGTTGTTGAGCTAAATGATGCCACTTTGCTGGCACCTGGCACCTTTGCCGCAACTGAACCACTTGCCGAGGCCCCAGTAGCCGCAGCCATTGCTGCTGACGATGCAGCTGTGGTGCAGCCAGCCATTGTTCAGGTCGATAACATTACGGCAGATGACATTATTAATGCTGCAGAAGCGGCAGCAACCATTACCGTTACGGGCACAGCCAGCGGCAGTATTATTGTTGCTGGTGATCTGGTCACCCTGGTGATCAATGGCACCACTTATATCACTACCGTACAGGCCGATGGCAGCTGGTCTGTGGATGTCGCTGGTAGCGACTTAGCCGCTGATACTGATTTTGATGTGGTGGTGACGTCTAACGATGGCTCTGGCAATCCTGTTAATACAACAAGCTCGTCAAGCCATACTGTTGATGTTATTGCCGATGCCGGCACCGTGACGGTGAATAATATTACCGCCGACGATATCGTCAACGCGACTGAAGCGGCCGGTACCATCGCGGTTACTGGCTCAGCCACTGGCGGCGACATTGCCCCGGGCGATGTGGTCACCATGATCATTAATGGCACTACTTACACCACTACCGTGCAAGCCGATGGCAGCTGGAGTGTGGATGTCGCTGGGAGCGACTTAGCCGCTGATACCGAATTTGATGTGGTCGTCAGCTCATCTGATGCTTTGGGTAATACCGTTGAATCAACCACAAACTCAACGCATACCGTTGATTTAGCTGCTGAAGCCGGCACCATTAATGTCAATAACATCACCGCGGATGATATCGTTAATGCCGCAGAAGTAGCTGGCACCATCACGGTTACTGGCACAGCCACTGGCGGCGATATTGCCCCGGGTGATGTGGTGAGCATGATCATCAACGGCACCACTTACACCACTACCGTGCAGGCCGATGGCAGTTGGTCTGTCGATGTCGCTGGTAGCGACTTAGCCGCAGACACTGAGTTTGA
>DIBV01000007.1:0-102707 GCA_002415085.1 Arsukibacterium sp. UBA5043
GCACTGGCACTTCTTGGTGTAACTGTTAATGGGTATGCCGCTTATCGGCTAAGCAAAGGAAATACACTGAATGAGAAAGTACTGAACTGGCATCTATTGGAAGATGTGCTGGGTTGGGTGGCGGTACTCATTGTGGCCATAGTTCTGCAATTTGTGGACTGGCCTATTTTAGACCCTTTGCTTTCTATTGGTTTCACCTTATTTATTTTGGTTAATGTTTTACGCAACCTCAGCACAACTGCGCGCTTATTTCTGCAAGCAGCGCCAGATAGCAAATTGCAAAATGAAATCCAAGATACTTTGCTGAAAATTGATGAGTTAGACAGCATTCATCACCTGCATCTCTGGTCGCTTGATGGTGAACATCATGTACTCACCGCACATGTGGTAACCGATGCAAGTATAGAATTTACTGCAACTAGTTATGCTGATATCAAACAGCGCATTGCCAACGCATTGGATCAGTTTGATCTAGCACATACCACGATAGAGCTGGAGCTAACACAAGAAAATTGTCGGGATGATGATCCGCATAAGGTGCAGTGAAGTGACCGTCATTACAACGTTAGGTTTATTTATCATTACTGCAATAGCAGAAATTGTCGGCTGCTATTTGCCTTACCTGTGGCTGAAAAAAGGAGCTTCAGCCTGGGTGCTGTTACCTGCTGCAATCAGTCTGGCATTATTTGCCTGGTTGTTAACGCTTCATCCAACGGCTGCTGGGCGTGTTTATGCAGCTTACGGCGGAGTATATGTGACAGTAGCATTAGTGTGGTTATGGGGAGTAGATGGCATTCAACCACACCGCTGGGATCTGGCTGGCGTGGTGCTAATGCTCGCAGGCATGGCAGTGATCATGTTTGCTCCCAGATGAAGCAGACTGTACTCGGAGCATCGGTTTGAAAGTGAGTAAATGGCGAAATAATGAATTTCATAAAAAACATATTCTTAGTCATCATTATATGAGAAATTTCCCGAATCCCGGCTAACCCTCAATAAGTAAGATAAATCACTGTTTTCTGCTATTGCAGTTTTGTCGCCGCCTTTAAAAAAATAGCCACCGCTACTACCCAGCAGCGTTAACGTGTCGCCACTGCGTTTCAGTGCAGTACCTTCTGGTAAGGCAATAATCGGCGTAGTCGGGTTTAACACCATAAACTCTGCCAAACGCATATCGCGCGTTTCACCGTGAAACCCTTCAGGTTTATAATCGCTGTAATGCGGATTTAACTGCAGTGGCACTAGCTGCAATGCGTCAAATGACACCGGCTCAATAATCGGCATATCGTTGGTGGTGCGAATGCTTTGACCTGCTATATTAGAACCGGCGCTCCAGCCAATATACGGCACGCCATCGGTTACGCGCTCCCTGATCAATTGCACGATATCTTGTTGATATAGCTCATTAAGTAGCTGGAATGTGTTGCCGCCACCTACGGCTATTGCTTGTGCTGCGCTAACCGCTTTTTCGGGCTCTGGATACTGGTGCAGGCTGGTTATTTTTATCTTTAACGGCGCTAACGCACTGGAGACTTGTTTAAGATAATCATCGCTGTCAATGCTAACGCCGGCATAGGGTATAAAAAGCAGTTCGCTGACACCTTGCAAATGTGCTTTAAGCCAGGCCATGTATGGTGCCAGATACTCGCTGCTGTGGGCTCGTGAGCTGCTTAATAATAGTAATTGCATGGGGTTCTCCGGTTCTGCTTCCTGTTTCGGCGGCTATTGTAGCGAAAAGCGGGCAGTCAAACATGTTTTCTTACACATTATCGACAGGTCTTAATTTGAAATTCAGCTGGCTGCCCATATATTGGTAGCAATTACGTCACTGAGGTAGGGTT
Source organism: Arsukibacterium sp. UBA5043 (assembly GCA_002415085.1). GTDB lineage: Bacteria > Pseudomonadota > Gammaproteobacteria > Enterobacterales > Alteromonadaceae > Alishewanella. The sequence continues at coordinate 1,842 of DIBV01000007.1, forward strand.
ATATGAAAAGAGTTTTGCTGTTTCTGGCAACGAACCTGGCGGTTATTTTAGTACTGAGTATTGTACTGAACATCGTTTTTAGTTTTTTAGGTATCGATCACAGTAGTATTGCTGGTCTGTTGGTATTTGCGGCAATATTTGGTTTTGGCGGCTCGTTTATATCGTTGGCATTATCAAAATGGATGGCAAAGCGTTCCACCGGGGCGGAGGTAATTACCCAGCCACGTAACGCTACTGAGCAATGGCTGATGCGTACAGTTGAGCGCCAGGCCAGAAAAGCCGGCATTGGTATGCCGGAGGTAGCGGTATATGATTCACCTGAAATGAATGCTTTTGCTACAGGTATGAACCGCAATGCGGCTTTAGTGGCGGTAAGTACCGGTTTGCTGCGTAATATGAAAGAAAACGAGGTAGAAGCAGTATTGGCGCATGAAGTGTCCCATATTGCCAATGGCGATATGGTAACGCTGACCCTGATCCAGGGGGTAGTCAACACCTTCGTTATTTTCTTTGCCCGCTTAATTGCCGGTGCGATTCGCAATAACAATCAGCAGCTGGGGACCTTTGCTTATTTTGGTATTGTTATTGTACTGGAAATTGTATTTGGTTTTCTGGCCAGTATCATCGTTATGTGGTTTTCACGCCAACGGGAATACCGGGCCGATGCTGGCGCGGCGCGGTTAGAAGGGCCTGATAAAATGGTCGCGGCGCTGGAGAGGCTTAAAAACAACCACGAAAGCCGCCTGGAAGGCAGTTTAATGGCGTTTGGTATTGCCGGTAAGAAGCCTAAGTCAGAGCTGCTGTTAACTCATCCGCCACTGGAAAAGCGGATTGAAGCCCTGCGCAACCGTCGCGAGTTTTAATTTTATTTACACTAAATGTAGCAGAAGGCCCCTTGAAAGGGGCCTTTTTTATTTAATGGCCGCGAGTGGAATATACTGATAGTGGCAGTAGAGCACTATTAATCCTTTGAATAACGGCAATAGCCGAACAACACTGGTATCACGCGTAAGTTTTGCTAAGGTAAGCCAAAATCACTAGCCGGAGTCATCATGCAACAGACAACATTACAGGCACTGTTACAGCCACCGAAAATAGCTGAGTTTAATCCACCGCGCCGTATTTTAATGGGCCCGGGGCCGTCTGATGTGTATCCTCAGGTTCTGGCTGCGCAGGCCAGGCCAACAATAGGTCATTTAGACCCATTGTTTATTGGCATGATGGATGAGCTGAAGCAATTATTACAGTATGCATTTCAAACCAAAAATCCAATGACCATTGCGGTATCTGCCCCCGGTAGTGCCGGCATGGAAACCTGTTTTGTTAATCTGGTTGAGCCGGGTGAAAAGGTCATCGTTTGTCGCAATGGGGTGTTTGGTGAACGGATGCGTCAGAATGTGGTGCGTTGCGGCGGTGTAGCAGTGTGTGTTGATAATGCCTGGGGGGAGCCGGTTAACCCGCAACAGGTTGAAGAGACGCTAAAAAAACATCCGGATGCACGTTTTGTTGCTTTTGTGCATGCTGAAACGTCTACCGGGGCGTTAAGTGATGCTAAAACCCTCTGTGCTTTAGCCCGGCAGTATGATTGTCTGTCTATTGTCGATGCGGTTACTTCATTAGGTGGCGTGGAGCTCAGAGTAGATGAGTGGGGCATTGATGCTATTTATTCAGGTAGTCAGAAATGTTTATCCTGTGTGCCGGGTTTGTCTCCGGTGTCGTTTTCACCCCGCGCAGTAGAAAAAATTCAGCAACGTCAAACCCCGGTGCAAAGCTGGTTTTTAGATCAGAGCCTGGTAATGGCGTACTGGAGCGGTAAAGGGAAACGCAGTTATCATCATACTGCGCCGGTAAACAGCTTGTACGCGCTGCATGAAGCGCTGCGATTGCTGGCAAATGAAGGGCTTGAGCAGGCGTGGCGGCGCCACCAGATGATGCATCAGTTGTTGGCAGAAGGCTTAACCAAACTTGGTCTGGAGTTTGTGGTGGCGGGGCCATACCGGTTACCACAATTAAACCATGTATTTATACCTAAAGGGGTGGAGGATGCGGCGCTGCGTTCGGCACTGCTTGAACAGTACAATCTGGAGCTTGGCGCCGGCCTTGGCGATATGGCTGGTAAAACCTGGCGTATTGGTTTAATGGGTTATGGTGCACGGCGTGAAAACATTGCACTTTGCCTGCAGGCACTCACTGAGCAACTAAAGTAAGCAGCTTAATCGTTAAATTTGTGCAGAAAAGGCTGCCAATATTTGCCGATTACGGCTATCTTGAATCTGCTAACAACAGAGGATGTATGCTATGCCAGTAACACCTGAGCTGAATGCTGAAATAAAAATTCTGAATTTATATAATCTGGACTCACAAATGGAGGGGTTAAAAGTTCATAAAGATGCTGATAGTGAAACCCGCGACGCCATTGCCCGCTTACATGCTAAAGGATTGCTGACCCAGGCTGATGGTGGCTATTTAACCGATCTGGGCGTGCACTGTGCAGAGCATATTCAGACGGCGCTGCGAATTCTGGCTACCCGCTAATACGCTTTACGAGCAACTGGCCTGCTATTCAGGCCAGTTTAAACCGGTGAGTATTTTACGATTCTCTTTTAAGTGCTGTTTTAACTGCCGTAATGCGGTTTGATCACTGGCAAATAGCGCCCGTTGATACAAGGAGTCTATTGTCTCAAGCAGGATGGCGTGCCGGGGGTTATAGCGTTGCACTGTGTTAATAAACTGACTGAAATTCTGGCCTGCTGGTTTATGCTGGATCAGTTTTCTAAAATAGCGCCTGATTAATCGCACCGGGGCCGGAAAGTTTTCTGGTTGCCGTTGATACCGAAGATACCACCAGCCCAATCCCATTAGCAATATTACCAAACCAAGCAGGGCCAACAGCTTGCTAAAAGCTTTTAATTGTTGCCACAGGTTATATTGCTGGCTTTCATCAAATCCTAATACCCATACTGACCAATAGTAATCCAGATGCAATAATTGTTGGTTAATATAATTAACGGCAGAAAAACGCCGCCAGTTTGCCTGTAACTGAGTCTGCTCGTCAGCCGATAATACGGCATCCAGACCGGCCAGAACCCGCTCTGGCGCAATAACAGCGGTGGGATCAAATCGGTGCCAGAGACCACTATCAAAATACTCCACCCAGGCATGTGCTTCTCTTTGCCGTACTTCAAGATATTGTTGTTCTTCATGCCAGACGCCGCCCTGATAGCCGCCAACCACTCTGGCAGGCACACCCGCTTCCCGTAATAGCACTGCCGTAGCTGAAGCGTAGTGACTACAAAACCCGGTACGGCTATCAAATAAAAAGGCATCAATGCTATTGTCGCCAAGACGTGGAGGGTTGAGACTATAAAAGTAAGGTTGTTGCCGGAACAGGGCACTTATTTGTGCTATTAATTCAGCAGTTGAACTGGTTTTAGCCGCCAGCTCATTGGCCAGCGCCCGGGTTTGTGGATTGGCCTTAACAGTTCTGCTGTTCAATTGCTGTTCTGTCGCATTATCTTCAGGTATGGCTGACAATACACTGCTTAGCTGATAGCTCAACCGTTGACTAACCGGGCGGCGGGCTTCAACCAGATAGGCCGCAACGGGGCGCACGGTATGAGTCAGTTGCACCGGTATGCCAAGTGCAAACAGGCTTCGCTGGTTACTGACTTCAGTAATAACCTGATAATCAATTCGTAGCCCGTTGTTGTACTCATTGGTTTGCGCCGTGGTTGGCTGACGAGCTTCAAACCGTCGGTTGACGTTCCAGCTGCGGCCATCAAAATCTTCGTATACTTTAGCGCGCCAGTATAATTGTTGCCGCGCTGGCCGAGGCCCGCTGAAAATAGCCCGAAATGCCAACGTGTCACTTTGTACCAGGCTTTCAATGCTGCCGGGATCCAGACTATCAGCCAGGCCGGTTACGGCAGCATCTGCCGTTGGGATCCGCCACAAAGGTTGTAAACGGGGGAACAATAGAAACAATGAGATCCAGACAGGAAAAGTAAGCAGTAAAGCTTTTCCTAATTGCAGCACCTGCAATCGCTGTTGTTTGCTGGCATATAGCTGATAGTGTTGATAAAGCGTAAATAGTAGCAACGCCAGAACCAGCAGACTTAACAGAATACTCTGATAAAAAATAAAACAGCATGCTAACAGGAAATATAACACCCAGAGCAACTGATGACTGTCATGCCGCTGTCGAATTAAAACCATGCGGCTGACGGCCGATAGCAGCAGTATTTGCAACATAAAGTGAAAAATACCGCTTTGATTGATACTGATAAGCAGTAATAACAGGATTACTGCCGCAATAATATTTACCCGTTTTAACTTATTTACTTTGGCAGTGGTTCGTTGCAAAGGCCAGCGATACGCCAACAGCAGCACTAAAATAGCGCTGTACCATAAAGGTAAAGCCTGATGAAGTAACACGATTATAGCCAGTAAAATAATCGTAAATGATAGGATAGCCTGCCGGTTTAACAGCACTAACATAACGCCAACTCACGCAGACAGCGTTGCAAATGCTGTTGACCACAGGACGGGCTGATGCTTTTAGTGTTAATCCGCAGACCATAGGGTTTGCTGCGTTGCTCCAGTTGCAACATCATATAACAGGCCTTTGACAGCGCAACCTCCAGGGCTGCACCGGTAACGGTTGGAATGGTAATCCAATCAGGTTCTGGTACAGGAGAGCTTGGCGCATGCTTTACAACCGGGTTATCAGGATCCCGTGCCAGACGCTTCCACAGCATCAGCTTCAAGCTGTCACCAGGGTGATAGCTACGAATCGTATCGTAGTCCTCTGCGATCTGGTTTTTAGTGCCCCGGTCGACCGCCAGAGCCTCGACAGACTCTGAGGGCAAAGGCTTGGGAAAAACCCAGAAATGATAATCAAGCATTAGCATGCTTTTGCAGTTGAACAAACCGAAAGGATAATAACTATGGACAGTTAGACGTGGTAATGGATAATAGCCGCGGTTTTCGGCAAGCAGCGGTACCATAACGTGCAGGTTGGCATCGGCCAGTACTGATGGCTGCTGCTGAGAATGAAAATAACATTGAATTTGCTGCTTCGGCTCAGGCGTTTGCAATGCTACGGGTACCATCAGTGTTTCTGTGGCATAGGCACTTAACACGGGCGCACAACTTACCGTAATATTATGTAAATTACGCCAGGCTAATACCAGTGCCAGTAGCAACACGGAAACCAGCATATAACTCATTAATAATATTAAATTATTCTGATAGTTGGTGCCCAGGAAATAAAGCAAAATCAGTAGTAAAATATACCATAGACCAAACCGGCTTGGCAGAATATAAATGATCTTCTGGCTCAACGTAACTTGTCTGGCCGGCGGTTGTCGCTTGTTGAGCCAGTTATTGAGCCGCTGGCGAAACCACTGTTGAAACCGCCACTTAAGGTGTTTCATAACGGGCAAACAGTTTGCTCAAGCAATAACTCGCTGTGGGAATGACTCGCTGCACTGGATCGTGGATCTAGCCGATGTTCTGCAACCGATGGAAATACCTGTTGCACATCATCAGCCGTCACAAAATCACGACCAGTGATAAGAGCATGTGCCTTACTTGCCCTTAGCAGAGCTTTAGAGGCGCGGGGCGATAATGGTAGCATATCATTGCGGCTGCGACTGGCATCAACCAAACTGAGCAAATAATCAATTACCGCATCACTAACAGTAACTGAGCCAAGTCTTTGCTGCAGACTTTGTAAGGTATTACCATCAAGCTGCTGAGTTAAAAACTGCAAGCGAGAACCTTTGCTATCGTCAACCAGCAACTGATGTTCAGCTGCACGCTCTGGAAACCCTAAAGATAAGCGCATTAAAAAACGATCCAGTTGTGACTCCGGCAAAGCAGACGTTCCCGCATGAAAGAGAGGGTTCTGTGTTGCGATAACAAAAAAAGGGCTGGGTAATGGCCGGGTCTGGCCATCAGTACTAACCTGGCGCTCTTCCATAGCTTCGAGCAATGCGCTCTGGGTTTTAGGGCTGGCGCGATTTATTTCATCTGCCAGTAACACCTGAGAGAATACCGGTCCCGGCTGAAAATGAAATTGTTGTGACCGGGCATCGTATATGCTGATGCCGGTTAAATCTGCAGGGAGTAGATCACTGGTAAATTGCACCCGCCGGTAACTCAGACCAAGACTGTTAGCCAGTGCATGAGCCAGGGTGGTTTTACCAAGACCAGGAAGATCTTCAAGCAGCAAGTGCCCGTCGGCCAGCAAGCAACACAGCGCCAGGCGAATCTGTTGTTGTTTACCAAGAATAACCTGATTAAGGCTTTGTTCAACCTGATGTAATTGCGCTAACACGCTAATTCCTTACTGCTAATTTATACTCTCTATACTAGCTGCTTGGCTGTCAGGATCAACTAAAGAATAAGGCAGCCAAAGCTGCCTTATTTATTGCAAAAGGTGGAGTATCAGAAATCCACTACTAAATCAGCCGAACATACCATAGTGCCTTCCAGACACAGGGTGTAAGTTGCTGATGCTGCCATCGAGTTAAACCGATCACGATGTCTGCCATCATTTTCAATTGTTTCGATATACGCACCATCACGGTACAGATCCAGATCACCTGTTGCTCCCATCCAGCGTAAGTCAACTATCGTTGATCCGGTGCGAGCTCTGATAGCGCGATGCAACGTTAACGTAATATCACTCTCAACCAGGCTAACCATCTGGCTTGTCATATCTGTTAAACCGGTACTGTCGGTAACTGTCAGGGTGACTTCATAGCTCCCTTCTGCCGGATAAGTGTGGCTCGGGTTTTGCTCGTCTGACACAGCGCCATCACCAAAATCCCAGCTCCAGCTGCTGATATTATCGTTGGCATCAGTAGAACTGTCGGTAAAATCGACATTCAGGCCTGATGCAACATAACTAAAGCCTGCTGCCGGCGCCACTGGATCCGGATCAACCACATCACCACCAAGCGCTGTTATCGTCAGGTTCCAACTGTTTAAGGTGCCTAAATCGGCGCCGGCATTGTCAGATACATTCAGGGTCCAATCGCCTTGCATCGCTTCACCATTGAAGGTATCAACGGTCCAGCTTTGCACTAAGTCATCTTCGCTGCCACCACTACGATTTTGCAGTATATGTTCTGTGCCTTGCGGCGACGTCAGACTAACAACTAAGTCGCCTCTCCAGGTGTGGGTGATGTCAACGCCTGCTTCAACGTTAAATACGGTTCCTTCGTCAGGCACGTTTATAACACTGTTGATGCCAGTTGCGTTGTTATCTGGAATAGCCACGGGGTTGGTGTTCTCAAAACTGAAATCAGCCAGCCCTTGTGGCAACACCACCAGCGTTGCCGATACGCTTTTAACCACTGCTGGATCTGCCGCATCAATACCTGTCACTGTTACTAAATAATCGCCCCATGGGGTGTCAGCCATGGTCGGTACCGACACGGTAATGGTATCACCCGGCTGAGCGGATTCAGCAGATAAGCTCACGCCTTCAATACTGGGATCGGTACTGACACTAAGCTCAACATCACCCATCCAGTCGGCCAGATTACCGACATCAAGGCTAAATTCAGCCGTTTCACCGGCGGTAATCTGCTGACTGCGGGGAGATAATGTTAAGCGGAAACTCGGCGTTGGATCGGCATCAGCAAGCGCGTTTACCAGATTTAAACGCTTTCCAGAAACGGTCTTACCATCGAGCGAAGCAAGCTCGTCGCCACTATCCATCAGAATTGCTTTCATTTCCAGTGGGGTTATTTCCGGATTTATAGACCACAACAGTGCTGCGGCACCTGCAACATGCGGCGAGGCCATGGAGGTACCAGAAAATACGGCATAATTGTTGCCCGGTACGGTTGATAAAATGTCTGAGCCCGGTGCGCCAAGATCGACCGAAGTAGCACCATAATTGGAAGCGCCAACAGCAAATACCGATAAATCATCAAGGCGATCGGTTGAAGCGACCGAGACAATAACATCAAGATCATAGCCCGCCGGATACATTGGACTAACATCAGCATCTGCGCCATCATTGCCTGAGGCTGCAATAAATAGAATACCAGCATCGCCGCCTGACTGAATGGCTGCGCGCAACGTTTCGGAGAAACCGCCGCCGCCCCATGAGTTATTGGTAGCCTTAATGTTTACGCCATAATTTGTTTTTAAATCGGTATAGTAGTCAATACATTCAATTGCGCCTGCCGTACTGCCACCCGTAGGGCCGAGGAACTGACAGGGCAGCAGGGTGACATTCCAGTTTACGCCGGTTATACCCACACCATTGTCACCACCTGCTCCGATTGTCCCTGCAACATGAGTACCATGACTATCGCTATCCATCGGATCGTTATTTTCGTTCAGTGTTGAATAACCATATGGATGGCCCGGATAGCTGCCATCGTTCTCCCAACGGTTTGGAATTAAATCAGGATGGTTGTAATCCATACCTGAATCGATAACACCAATCACCACATCATGACTACCGGTTGTGGTATCCCACGCTGCAACGGCACTGATATCGGCCCCAGCAGTACCACCATTTTGCCCGGTATTATTTAACGACCACATCTCTCCAAATCGGGGATCACCAGGAACGGCAAGAGGAGCGGCTAACGCTTTTACCAAATAATTTGGTTCAGCAACCTCAATAGCCGGGTTAGCGGCAAGCTGCTTAATTAAGAAGTCACGATTAACGCCTTTAGGTACTTTAATTTTGGCTATGCGTCCATCTGCAATATGACGCATTTTAATGTCACGCCCCTGATTATCGAGTTGTCGCAGACTGGCACCGCTGCGTTTTACGATAGAAACACGCTCTTGTTTGGTTACGCCAGGTTTAAACATAACAAGAATAGAATCATCAGCTTGCGCAGGCTTATTCGCTGCGAATGCTGAACCCGAACACAGCGCTGCGGCAACCGCTAACGCCAGAATTTTTTGCTTGGACATAGTAATTCCCATTTTAATTATTTGTAAAGATTATGCTTACTTACTGCACCAATAACCATTAGCATGAATATTAACAATTTGCTCATAACAATCGTGTAAATAGTACAAATGGATTAGTAGTTAAGGACGGGCACATGTGAATGGATGGTTATTATCCTATTGTATTTAAACAAAATAATAATTTTATACGAAGTTATTAAATTGAAATAAAAATAAAACATTTGTCCTATTGTAGCTTTAAAATATGTCTTTAGTCTGGAAGTTGTAATAATTGATGAAGGAATGTTTGTGCTAAATGTAAATACTAAGTCCGTCTTTTTGTTAGTTGGTATAACAGCTAGCGGTTGGGCGGTTGCAGATGTTTCAGTGCAATTAACTTCATTGATTGAGCGTCATGCCTTGGCTAACGGAGTCGATATTACTCAGTTGGGCGATCTGAATGTTGCTGATGTCACTCAGGGAGGCGATGCCAATTATGCCGTTTTATTACAGCAAGGCGTGCTTAATCAGATATTTCTGCAGCAGTATGGCAGTGGTAATCAGGCACAAATCCGGCAGTTCGGTAACAATAACAGTGCTGATATTTTGCAGCAGGGAGAGAGCAACCTGATCCAGCTGGAGCAATGGGGAAACCGCAGTTTCTCGATTGAGCAGATTGGAAACGGTGCTGAAATCTCAATAATTCAATACTAATAAGAGACTCAGGGAGAATCACATGAACCTTATTAAACCACGTAAACATTTTTTAGGTATGGCAATTGCTTTGTGTTTTGCGGGCAATGTTATGGCAGAAAATGAAGCTATTATTTTGCAGAGCTCAGCAGTCGGTTCTGCAGAAGGTAATACTGCTGAAGTGACTCAAACCAATACCGGTGGTAATGCTAATCTTGCCATTATTGAGCAAGTTGGTGAACTGAACTATGGCAGTGTTTTACAGAATGGTCTGTGGCTGGAAGCCTATAGTTTTAATACAGGCAGCGATAACGCAGTGCGGATCGAGCAGTTTGCGGATTGGCACATTGCCTCTAGCGATATTGTCGGTGATGAGAACATAGTCACCATTACCCAGGATGGTTTTTTCAATCAGACAGACGTTATTATTGAAGGTAATGTCAATGATACTGCAGTTTTTCAAACCGGAGATTTAAACGAAGCATTCGCTACTTTACTGGGCGACATGAACCTTGCTGAAATTGAACAAAGTGGCAATAGCAACTGGGTTACTGCGGAGTTTACCGGTAATGAAAACATGTTTTATAGTTATCAGGAAGGTAGCAGCAACGAAGCTGCCATGCTCGGCGTTGTCGGAAACTCCAATCAATTCGAAGCCGAACAGTTTGGTGATCAGAACGTGGGCGGAGTGGTAGGGTTAAGCGGCGATAACAATGCCATTTTCGTGCAGCAGGACGGCATGCTCAATGCCTTTATTGCGACGGACGTTACCGGCAATGATAACTTGATTGATGTTTTTCAAGATGGCTCTGATAACGTTTTTTTGGTGCAACCGGTCACCGGCGACACCAACTGGATCCTGATTGATCAAACTGGTGTCAGCAATCTGGTGGAAGCGCCACTGGGACTTGTTGGCAATAATAACCTTATTGATGTCCGGCAAGATGGTACTGAAAACAATGCACTAGTAGCAACTGATGGTGATAATCACAATTTAACTATTTACCAGGACGGTGATATGAACACCGCAGAAATGGTGTTGGGTGTTGATGGCAACAGTGCTGATATTTATAGTCGCGGTAATAATAATTATGCCGGCGTAGGCTTAGTAGGTAGTGACAATATTACCGACATCATGCAGCGTGGTGATGATAACTTTGCTGTGGTTGATGTTGTTGGCGATGACAACGAGATCAGTGTTGATCAAATGGGTAATACCAACGAAGTGCTTATTACCAGTGCCGTAGTGGTAGTTGAAAACAATATCAGTGTCCAGCAGGATGGTGATCTCAACCTGGTTGATATGCTTGTTGAAGGTAGTGGCAATCTGGCAGACATTTTACAAGAAGGAAATGGCAACTGGGTAGCCGGCAACGATGGATACTTTGCACTTTCCGGAGAAAATGGTACCGTGGCTATCAGTCAACTGGGTAATGACAATCTGGTGTTAGGAGAGCAGTATGGCAACGGTAATATCATGAATATTACTCAGCTGGGCGACTTTAATACCGCAATCGTTACTCAAAACTAACGTAAAGGGCGGCCTTTGGCCGCCATAGGCATATGAAAGTAATTTTCCTGCTGTTATGTTTGCTGCTGCCGGTAAAGGCGGCAGCAAATGATATCGAATTAAGCGGCTTAGTGATTGACCGCACCATCTCGCGTTTTGGCAAAGACTTTATGTTCTATTATTCTGGTTACTGGCGTGATATGCCGGCAACGGAAGGCGTGTCTGTGGTTATTTATGAACAAGTATATCCCCAAGCCGGCACATTCTTGTGGGTGGAGATGAATCAACAACGCGTTTATCAAACATATTTCGGCCGGCGTTATAACAATGTTAAGGAGATGGCTGAGCAGGCGATTTTGCGCAGTATTAATGAGCTGGCCAACATTCAGGCCAGTATGTTATTGGGTAGTCAGGATCAAGAAATATTTTAAAAGGAATAATAATGAACAAATCTGCAGTACTGCTATTCCTGCTGGCATCTGCCTGCGCAAGTGCAACTGAGTTAGTTTATACCCCGATTAATCCAAGCTTTGGCGGCAATCCGCTAAATGGTAATTTCTTATTACAGAAAGCCCAAAGCCAGAACGGCTATAGTGAAGAACGACCAACGTTATCTTTTGTGGATAAATTTCAGGAGGCATTGGAGCGAAACATTATCAACTCGCTAACCAGACGAATAGCTGATGGTGAGCTGGTTGATGGCACATACAATACCGGTGAGTTTTTAGTCGAAATCACCACCGGAACTGACGGCAGCGTTATTGTAAATATTACCAATATTGATACAGGTGAAGTGACGATCATTACTATTCCTGTGATTGGGGGTTAGTAATGAAAGCAGTAGTTAATATAATAGTGATGTCCGCTCTGGCGGGATGTTCTCTGGTACCAAAACCTGAGCTGAGTATTACCCCGGCCAGTGTTGATAGTATTAGTAGCACTATGCAGACGTTGCAACAGCAAGCAAAACCACGACAGCAAATCCCTGTTTCTGTCTATGCTTTTCGGGATCAGACGGGCCAATATAAACCTCAGGGCAATGTATCAAGTTTTTCTACCGCAGTAACTCAGGGTGCAACCTCAATGCTAACCCAGATCCTGCTTGATAGTGGCTGGTTTGCGCCACTGGAGCGGGAAGGATTACAAAATTTGCTTACTGAGCGAAAAATTTATGGCTCAAATAAAAAATTAACCGAACTGCCGCCGCTCAAAGAGGCCCGTTTAGTTTTCGAGGGCGGTATTATTGGTTATGAGACCAACTTAACTACAGGTGGTATTGGCGCTGAATATTTTGGTTTGGGACTGTCAGAATTATATCGGGAAGATCAGGTAACGGTTTATCTGCGAGCAATTGATGTCTATACGGGTCAGGTGTTGCTTTCCGTTTCTACGACTAAAAAAGTGTTTTCACAGGAGTTACGCGCCGGTTTATTCCGATATGTGTCATTGAACAGACTGGTCGAAATGGAGGGGGGGTATTCGACCAATGAACCGGTGCAGTATTGTGTTAAGCAAGCAATGGAAAGTGCCGTGGTTGAATTAATTAGTATAGGTCTCGAGCGTGGTTTCTGGCGTACTGACGATCAGGCCAGTTTGGCAAGCTCAGGCTGACTTTCCAATATCAGGTTGGATTGCTGCAACCAACGCAGCAATTCAACCCGGTTTCGGGCCTGCGTTTTTCTAAATACGGCCGATAAATGTGCTTTAACTGTATGAGCACTGATATTCAATACTTCCGCGATTTCTTTGTTACGGGCACCTTCTGCAACTAGTCCAATTATCCGCTTCTCTTGCCGGGTAAGTTGGGCGTTGATACTGGCAGTCATTTCTAAATTAGCTTTCTTAGGTTTATTAATCAGCAGATCCACTACGTCCGACATGACCGTACGCGAATAATATAACTGGCCGGACATCAGGGTTTTCAGCGCGGTCAATACCCGGTCTAATTGTTCATCACGATAGATCAACCCTCTGATCCCATTGTGAATCGCCAGCGCAGGATCGATTAGTGCCCGCTCAGCCTGAAAAATAAATACCGGGCAGCGCTGCATAATCGTCGATAATTCGTTAGACAGGCCTTTTTTGGTCAGATCATGGCTGTTAAACTGATAGCCCACCAAGACACCTGATTTAATAGGCTGTTGAATAAAATCGGTACGATTGCACTGCTGTACTTTTATGCCAACCGATTGAGCCAGCATCGCGGTATTATGTAATTGCTGGCGCTCTGATAGTATTATCAGCTTGGAAAACCGTTCCATTGTTTTCACCTCCAAACGACTTTAGTCTTAACCATTGACTAAAACGACCCTGATATACTGTACCGCGTGGCCATCAATTGCAACTGTTGAAGCCCGTTAAAGTTAAAATAAAGCCGCTGAAATGCCGCTTTTTTGCTATTGCACCAGGTGCTATTTTTAAGTTTAATCGCAGCAACTACGTTAAGGAGCAACCATGCGCGTGAAAAAAGTTCTGCTTGTTTGTTTAGGGAATATTTGTCGTTCGCCAACCGCGCATGCGGTACTTAAGCACAAAGCATTGCAACAGCGACTTGATATTGAAATTGATTCTGCCGGAACCAGTGCCTCACACCGCGGCGATCGGCCAGACAGTCGCAGCATCGAAGCGGGTATTGCCAGAGGATACAATTTTACCGGCCTTTACTCACGACCGGTATTTGAGCAGGATTTCGCCGATTTTGATCTCATTCTGGCAATGGATAATGAAAATATTGCTGAATTAAAACGCCGTTGTCCGCCGGAACATCAGCATAAAATAAAATTATTTCTATCATTTCATCCGGAATATCCTGCTATAGATGAAGTACCCGATCCGTATTACAGTGGCAGCAGAGGTTTTGAGCTGGTGCTGGATTTAATTGAACAATCTTGTGATAAATTAATTATGGCTGCTGAGTTTCAGGTTAAATAGTGGTTTCGTTCCGCTTATGCCGATTAAGCCGGTATTAGAGCGAAAAACTCTGAGTTCGGCATTGAATTTACGTCCGGAAGTCTATAACTTGGCATCGTTTATTTAATTCAACGTATAGGAAACACATCGTGACCACCTGGACGCCAGATAGCTGGCGAGCTCTGCCGATACAACAACAACCGTCTTATCAGGATCCGCATTTACTCGCGCAAATTGAAAAACAGTTGCACCGTTATCCACCTTTGGTTTTTGCACAGGAAACCAGAGATTTACATACGCAGTTAGGACAGGTTGCTAATGGCGAAGGATTTTTATTGCAAGGAGGGGATTGTGCCGAAAGCTTCAATGACTTTAATGCGCCCAAAATTCGTGACACCTTTAAAGTGCTGTTGCAAATGGCGGTGGTATTAACTTACGCGGGGGGGTTACCTGTTGTTAAAGTTGCCCGAATGGCCGGCCAGTACGCTAAACCTCGTTCCAGTGATCTTGAAACGATAAACAACGTCACGCTACCAAGTTACCGTGGCGATATTGTAAATAGTTTTGAGTTTACTGAGGCTGCGCGCCAACCGGATCCTAACCGGCTGGTGACCGCGTATCATCATTCTGCTGCTACCCTGAATCTGCTCAGGGCGTTTGCTCAGGGGGGGTTAGCTGATCTGCATCAGGTCAGTAAATGGAACATGGGTTTTGTTGAGTCTAACCCATTAAAAGATCGTTATCATAACGTGGCCCAGCGTATCCAGGAGGCTTTGCGTTTTATGGAGATTTGCGGGATTACTGCGCAAAACTCGCCCTCTATTCGTGAGACGCAGCTTTATACCTCACACGAAGCCTTATTACTCAATTACGAGGAAGCATTAACCCGGCGCGATTCACTCACCGGTGACTGGTATGACTGCTCTGCGCATATGGTCTGGATTGGTGAGCGCACCCGTCAGTTGGATCACGCCCATCTGGAGTTTTTCCGGGGTATTCATAATCCAGTAGGGGTTAAAATCGGCCCTGGTATGCAAGCCGATGAGTTAATCAGACTGATTGATGCATTAAATCCAACTAACACGCCTGGCAGATTAACATTGATCACCAGAATGGGTGCTGACAAGCTGGCCGATAAATTACCAGCGTTGGTACGTAAAGTTAAGCAGGAAGGGCGTAGCGTGGTCTGGAGTTCCGACCCGATGCATGGTAATACAGTGAAGGCCAGCAACGATTTTAAAACCCGGGACTTTGAAGCGATTTTACGGGAAATTCGAAATTTCTTTGCGGTTCACAAAGCTGAGGGTACTCATGCAGGGGGCATTCATCTGGAGATGACAGGTGAACATGTTACCGAGTGTACCGGAGGCGCCTATGGTTTAAGCGAGCATGACCTAAGTAAGCGCTATTTTACCCAATGTGATCCACGGTTAAACGCCGACCAGGTGCTGGAGCTGGCTTTTTTAATTGCAGATACCTTGAGCGCCAGCCGCAAATAATCACTGCAACCGAATGACTTTCGCAATTATACCGTGTTAAAAAATAAACAGGCCCGCAGCGGGCCTGATTAATATTTGTGGCGTTTTAATCCTGTTTTGGCAATAATTTTGGCTGAGATTTCCTCAATAGACAGATGCGTTGAATTAAGAAAGGGGATTTGCTCTTGCCGGTATAGTGCCTCTACTTCATTTAATTCTGCAGCACATTGCCGGATGGATGCGTACCTGCTGTCAGGCCGGCGTTGTTGCCGGATCTGACTCAGTCGTTCAGCGGTAATACTTAACCCAAACAACTTATCTTTATTTCGCATCAATTCAGGTGGCAAGCGCAGCGCTTGCATGTCTTCTTCCACAAATGGGTAGTTGGCAGCCTTAATGCCGTATTGTAAGGCCAGATAAAGGCTGGTAGGAGTTTTGCCAGAGCGGCTTACGCCGACCAGAATAATGTCTGCCTGGTCAAAATTCTTCATATTGGCACCATCATCATTAGCCAGCGAAAAATTTACGGCGTCAATTCGAAAATCATAGGTTTTTTCATGCATGCTGTGGGTGCGGTGGGTTTTAGGAACGGGTGCAATGCCTAACTCGCGCTGAATCGGTTCAACGAAAGTGTTCAAGAAGTCATAACAAATACCGTCACTGCTATTAATAATGTGCCGTAAATTATCGTCGACAAACGTTTGGAAAATAAGAGGTTTTACTCCCGTTGTTTTATACCGATCATTAATTCTCTGCTTCACCTGTAATGCCATATCAGTTGATTCCACAAAAGGTATCGTAATATGCTC
Organism: Arsukibacterium sp. UBA5043; assembly: GCA_002415085.1. Taxonomy (GTDB): domain Bacteria; phylum Pseudomonadota; class Gammaproteobacteria; order Enterobacterales; family Alteromonadaceae; genus Alishewanella. The sequence goes on from DIBV01000007.1 coordinate 18,173, forward strand.
AAATTGTGCAGGAAAAAGAGTAAGTAAGGCATGGCCAAATACCTCTGCAGTAATGGCGGTTCCATCAGATATGTAGAAAGCTGTCCGCAAGGTAATCTCCAATTTGTTGTTATAAAATTACATGAAAATTAAGGTTTTAATTAATCTCAGCCAGAGTGTAAAATCAATACGCTATGTAATGCTGCTGGTAAGCTTACACGCCCTTCAACAAAAAATGGAGACGAACTGTGCAAGAATTTGTGATTTGGTATGAAAAGCTGGGTATGCATGATGTGGATCGGGTAGGGGGTAAAAATGCTTCCCTAGGTGAAATGATCAGTAACCTGGCCAATGCCGGGGTGCAGGTACCGGGTGGATTTGCCACTACAGCGGATGCCTTCAATCAGTTTCTTGAACAAAGCGGTGTGAACGAGCGCATTTATCAGTTACTTGATGGCTTGGATGTTGATGATGTTACTGCGCTGAGCAAAGCCGGTGCCCAAATTCGGCAATGGGTAATTGAAACACCATTTCAACCCGAGTTAGAACAGGCCATTCAGGCCGCTTATCAGCAATTACATGCTGATCCGACGCACGACGTGTCTTTTGCTGTTCGCTCCTCTGCTACAGCTGAAGATATGCCTGATGCCTCTTTTGCGGGGCAGCAGGAAACGTTTTTAAATGTTCGCGGATATGATGCGGTCATTACCGCAATAAAACATGTATTTGCGTCTTTATTTAATGACCGGGCCATTTCATACCGGGTGCATCAGGGATACGATCACCGTGGCGTCGCCCTATCCGCTGGCGTGCAGAAAATGGTGCGCTCTGATATTGCTTCATCGGGTGTAATGTTCAGTATTGACACTGAATCAGGCTTTGAAGATGTGGTGTTTATTACCTCGTCGTATGGCCTTGGTGAAATGGTGGTACAAGGTGCCGTAAATCCTGATGAGTTTTATGTTCATAAACCGACATTGGCAGCAGGTCGGCCTGCAGTAGTGAAACGGAATTTGGGCAGTAAAAAAGTTGAAATGGTGTATTCAGCAGAGCAACAGCATGGCAAGCAAGTAAAAATTGTTGATATTAGTTCTGAGCGCAGCCAGCAGTTCTCTCTGACAGATGCTGAAGTTACTGAGTTGGCCAAGCAGGCTGTGATTATTGCCAACCACTATGGTCGGGCAATGGACATTGAGTGGGCGAAAGACGGTAATGATGGCAGGTTATATATCGTGCAAGCGCGACCTGAAACAGTAAAAAGCCGCGAAGACAGTAACAGTATGGAGCGTTTTCAGTTGCAAGGTACGGCGCCAGTGCTGGTAGAGGGGCGGGCGATTGGCCAGCGGATTGGTGCTGGCACCGCTAAGGTGCTCAAAGGCATTGAGCAGATGGATCAAATTCAGCCAGGTGATGTGCTGGTAACGGATATGACCGATCCCGACTGGGAGCCAATTATGAAGCGCGCTTCTGCCATCGTAACCAACCGGGGCGGTCGCACCTGTCATGCGGCAATTATTGCCAGAGAATTGGGCATCCCTGCTGTAGTGGGATGTGGCGATGCCACCAATAAACTAAAAACGGGTCAGCAAGTTACCGTATCGTGCGCCGAGGGCGATACCGGATTTATCTACGATGGTAAACTTGAATATAAAGTTGTCAGCAGCCGGGTAGACCAGATGCCGGCACTGGATTTAAAGATTATGATGAATGTGGGCAACCCGGAGCGGGCGTTCTCTTTTGCCAAATTACCTCACGCCGGTATCGGTCTGGCCCGGTTGGAATTTATTATCAACCGGATGATTGGCGTACATCCAAAAGCGCTGCTGAACTTTGATGCCCAGACACCTGAGCTTAAAGCAACCATCAGTGAAATGATTGCAGGCTATAGCGATCCGGTTGAGTTTTACATTGCCAAGCTGACTGAAGGCATTGCCACGCTGGCATGTGCTTTTGCACCACAAAAAGTTATCGTGCGGATGTCTGACTTTAAATCAAATGAATATGCCAACCTGGTTGGCGGTCGTCAGTACGAACCGCATGAAGAAAACCCGATGATTGGTTTTCGCGGCGCATCACGCTATATATCAAAAGACTTCCGAGATTGTTTTGCTTTAGAAGTTGAAGCGTTAAAACGGGTTCGCAATATTATGGGTTTTACCAATGTTGAGGTAATGATCCCGTTCGTTCGGACGTTGGAAGAAGCATCAGCCGTTATTGAATTGTTGGCAGAACATGGCCTTAAGCGTGGCGAAAATGGCCTGCGGGTCATCATGATGTGTGAACTGCCATCCAATGCATTACTGGCAGAAGAATTTCTGGAGTACTTCGATGGGTTTTCAATTGGTTCAAACGATTTAACCCAGTTAACCCTGGGGCTGGATCGGGACAGTGGCCTCATTGCCCACTTATTTGATGAGCGAAATCCGGCAATATATAAGTTGCTGGAGATGGCGATTAAAACCTGTAAGGCTAAAGGCAAGTATATTGGTATTTGTGGTCAGGGACCTTCAGATCATGAAGATTTCGCTGCCTGGTTAATGCAACAGGGTATTGACAGTGTATCGTTAAACCCCGATACGGTATTAGAAACCTGGCTATACCTGGCAGAGAAGTTTGGCAAGCACTAACGGTATTTTATCTTAAAAAGCCCCGCCTCGCGGGGCTTTTTATTTGTTGCTGCGGGCGACACCATTTGATCGATGAAATTTGGTTAAAAAACCACTAATCATGCGGTGCTGTTACTGGCAAACATAGCTATTCGCCTGATGTTATGGCAAATTAACGCTAATTTATAATAAACAAATCCAACAACAATAATTACAGGGGAAGCTAATGGAAGCCTTGGTCAGCACTGTTAATAGTATTATCTGGAGTCCGGCACTGATATTTCTGTGTCTTGGCGCTGGTTTATTTTATTCGATAATTACCCGTTTTGCTCAGGTTCGGCACTTTAAGGAAATGTGCAAGTTGCTGTTTAGCGGCAACGAATCAGATAAAGGTATTTCATCATTTCAGGCATTGGCTGTGTCATTATCAGGCCGGGTTGGGGTAGGCAATATTGCCGGGGTTGCGGCCGCGATCGGTTTTGGTGGTCCTGGAGCAGTATTCTGGATGTGGGTAGTGGCGTTTCTCGGCGCGAGTACGGCTTATGCAGAGTCAACGCTCGGTCAGGTCTATAAAGTTGAAGAAGACGGCCAGTATCGTGGTGGCCCGGCATACTATTTTGAGCGCTGTCTGGGCCAGAAATGGTTGGCGATTCTATTTGCGGTGTCAGCCATTATTGCTTGTGGCGTGTTTTTGCCAGGTGTGCAGGCTAATGCCGTTGGCAATGCGTTTACCCAGGTATTCGGTGAAGGCAATATGGTGGTGACCAGTTTCGGTGAAGTGGGTACTTTTAAGTTAGTCGCGTTGGCAATAATCCTGATTGTATTAGCGTTTATTATTTTTGGTGGCATTAAACGTATTGCGCATTTTACTCAGATTGTCGTGCCCTTTATGGCACTGGGTTACATCGTAATGGCACTGATTGTGGTTTTTCTTAATCTGGATAAAGTGCCGGGTATATTCAGTTTAATTATCTCGGACGCGTTTACCGCGCAGGCCGGCATGGGCGCAGCGATTGGCTGGGGTGTAAAAAGAGGTATTTACTCTAATGAAGCAGGTCAGGGCACCGGGCCGCATGCCGCCGCTGCAGCAGAGGTTGACCATCCGGCACAGCAAGGCCTGGTTCAGGCATTTTCTGTTTACGTCGACACTTTATTTGTCTGCACCGCGACAGCATTAATGATTCTGATTACCTCACAATATAATATTCAGACAGAAGACTTTAACGCTGCCACCGGCGCAGGAAGCATTATTGTCCAGAATATTGATACCGCAACTGAGGTGGCCTCACCTGCCTTTACCCAAATGGCCTTAAACAGTGTATTTGGTCAGTTTGGTCAGGCTTTTGTTGGCGTAGCGATTTTCTTTTTCGCTTTTACCACTATTCTGGCGTATTACTATATTGCCGAAACCAACGTGTCATATCTAAATCGTTACTTTAAGGGCACTATTCCGCTGGTGCTGGTTAAAGTAGTCATTATGGCGATGGTGGCCTATGGCATGGTTAACAGCTCTGGCTACATTTGGGGTATTGGCGACATTGGGGTGGGCTTAATGGCCTGGATTAACATTCTGGGAATTCTTGCCATTTTCTTTGTAGCTAAGCCCGCTATCCTATGTTTACGTGATTATGAAGATCAAAAGAAAGCGGGTGGTCCGGTGACTTTCGATCCCGTGAAACTGGGCATAAAAAATGCGACGTTCTGGGAAAAACGGCTGGCAGATCAGCAAGCGCTCAAATCGTCAGACGCAAAGATAAAATAAATGTCTGAACGGGAAATTGCATAAGAAATGCCCGGCTTTCTAGCCGGGCTTTTTTTATGTTTAGGCTGCAGAACTGCATTTACTTTGCCAACTCATTGTTGGTAAACCATACTAACTGAGTGAACCAATATCATTTAAAAAAGGAGTTAATTATGCAGGCAGGTAAATATCCCCTGAGTATGCTGGCAACACTGGTAATAGGTGGTCTATTGCTGACAGGTTGTGAGCGGGAGCGGCAAAGCATTGAGGCGCCGACTGATGAAGCCGGGCTGACAATAGCTCCTGAGAAAGGGATGTATGATGATCTAAATATTACCACAGCGGTGTCAACCGCGTTACGCTCTGAGCAGCGCCTTAATAACCTGAATATTCAGGTTGAAACCGATAAAGGCGATGTCAGGCTACATGGCGAAGTTGCCACCGAAGAACAGCGGCAACTGGCAGAATCCATCGCCAGGGGCACACCTGGCGTGCACGCAGTTAATAATGATCTAGAGGTAAAATAATGATTTGATTAAGCGGTGCAATGCACCGCTTAATCAATACCAATAAAACCACCGGTTTGATGCGCCCACAACTGGGCGTAAATGCCACCACTGGCGATAAGTTCATTGTGGCTGCCCTGCTCGACAATATTACCTTGATCTAACACGATTAATCGGTCCATCTGAGCAATTGTTGACAGACGATGGGCGATAGCAATGACGGTTTTGCCGTCCATCAGCTTATTTAAACTGGCCTGAATGGCGGCTTCTACTTCGGAATCGAGCGCCGAGGTCGCTTCGTCAAGAATTAAAATAGGCGCGTTTTTGAGCAGTACTCTGGCAATAGCAATCCGCTGGCGCTGACCACCGGAGAGTTTTACACCACGCTCGCCTACCTGGGCATCAAAGCCGCTATTACCTTTAGGATCGGTTAAATCACGGATAAATTCACTGGCTTCAGCTTGCTCTGCGGCTAACATCAACTCTTCTTCGGTGGCATCAGGCTTACCATAAGCAATATTCTCCCGCACAGAGCGGTGTAATAACGACGTATCCTGAGTCACCATCGCAATCTGCTGGCGCAAACTTTCCTGGCTAACGGTACTAATGTCCTGACCATCAATCAGAATATTGCCACTTTCAATATCATAGAAGCGCAGTAACAGGTTTACCAAGGTAGACTTACCCGCGCCGGAGCGGCCGACTAAACCCACTTTCTCGCCAGGTTTAATGGTTAACTCAAGCTGCTGTAATACCGCGGCTTTGCCGCCTTCGACCGCTTGTTTACCATAATTAAACCCGACCTGTTTAAACTCAATTTTCCCCTGGGGCACGGCTAATTTACTGGCATTGGCTACATCTTTTACTTCAATAGGCCGCGATAACGTGGCAATACCATCAGCCACGGTGCCGATATTTTCAAATAACGCGCTGACTTCCCACATAATCCACTGTGCCATACCATTTAAACGCAGAGCAAGGCTGATCGCGATAGCAATTGCGCCCACCGTAATAGCACTGCCAGCCCATAAGTATAAAGACAAAGCTGCCACGCTAAATACCAGAAGATAGTTAAGACTTTGCACGGACACACTAAGACCGGTGGCAAGGCGCATTTGCTGGTAAACAGGCTGCAAAAAGACGTCCATACTGTCTTTGGCGTAACTTTCTTCACGATTGGTATGGGAAAACAATTTAATAGTGGTGATGTTTGTGTAGCTGTCCACGATACGGCCGGTCATTTCTGAGCGGGCATCGGCCTGTGCAGTAGACACTCGTTTAAGCCGCGGTACAAAATAAAATTGCAGGGCGATATAGGCCAGCAGCCAGATTAACATGGGCACAATTAAGCGCAGATCGGCATCAGCAACAAAAAATAACATTGCCCCAAAATAAACCAGAACATACACCATAACATCCAGCAATTTCATTACGGTTTCCCGCACAGAAAGTGCGGTCTGCATTACTTTTGTAGCTATGCGTCCGGCAAAGTCATTTTGATAAAAGCTGACACTCTGGCGCAGCAGGTAACGGTGCGCCAGCCATCGAATAGACATTGGATAGTTACCCAGCAGGGTTTGGTGCACGATGGCTGAGTGAATAAAGTTCATCAGCGGCAGCAGAACAAGAGTTACCAGGGCCATCCAGATCAGGGTGGTCCGTTCATCACTAAAAAAATTGTCAGGGTCATTTACCACCAGCCAGTCAACCAACTGGCCCATAAAACTAAAAAGTGATACTTCCAAAATGGCAAGAATAGCCGAGGAAAGTGACATAAAAAGCAAAGAACGTTCCATGCCTTTGGTATAATGGCGGCAAAATGCCAGCAAACCGCGAGGCGGCTGACCAGGCTCCGCAGCGGGGAAGGGTTTAGTAAGTCGCTCAAAAAAACGCAGCATGAAAAGTCCTGAATGAAGAAATGAAGTGATAGCGCGCAATATTGTACCCGAGTTTGTCGCTTTGGATCAGGCTAATCTGTTAAATGAGCTGGCAGGGCGCTGATTTCTGACAGATCACCCTGCTGCATTGTGATAGTATAACGATATATTGCAGTAGCCACGTTAAACCAGCCTGTTATAATCTGCGTAAGTTACAGCTTGGATTAATTAAGCTCAGACCCAATTTATGTTCGTTATCGTGCGCTTAATCGCTGAGAAGTAAAATGACTATTAAACTTGTCACCTCCACTATTTTACCAACACCTTTTGCTGAGTTCAGACTACATGGGTTTGTTGCTGACAATGGCAAAGAGCATGTGGCTCTGACTTTGGGTGATGTTACAACAAACGAACCGCTATTAGCGCGGGTACATTCCGAATGTTTAACCGGTGACGCCCTGTTCAGTCTGCGCTGCGATTGTGGTCCGCAGTTAGAAGCTGCGATGCGGAAAATTGCCGATGCCGGTCGGGGCTGTATATTGTATCTGCGTCAGGAGGGGCGGGGTATTGGTCTTATCAATAAAATCCGGGCATATGCAGAGCAGGATAAAGGCCTGGATACGGTTGAGGCTAATGAAATTCTGGGTTTCTTACCTGACATGCGGGAGTATGATATTGCTGCGCAAATGTTTGCCCAGTTAGGTATTGAGCAAATACGCTTACTGACCAATAATCCGCGCAAGTTAAAGGCATTAAGCGATGCCGGGGTCAATATCCTGGAACGCGTGCAGCATCGGGTAAAAACCACCGCCCATAGCCATCGCTACCTGGCGACTAAAGCGGCTAAAATGGGCCATATGGAGTAACGAACCGCTAATGATCCCTAAGCTAAACCCGGAATTGGCGCTTGACGCCAGCATTGTCGCCTTTAGTAAAGCATTGCTCGCTGCTGGTTTTAGCGGTGATATTGAAACGAGCTACGGCAGTCGTTTAGCGGTGGCAACAGATAATAGTGTCTATCAGGCGTTACCTCAGGCTGTGTTGCTGCCAAAAACGACTGATGATTTGGTGATCCTGACATCGCTGGCACAAACATCCAGCTTTTGTCATATAAAATTCAGCCCCCGCGGCGGTGGTACCGGCACCAATGGACAGGCACTGACCGAGCATGTGGTTATCGATTTATCGCGGCATATGCGGGGTATTCTTGAATTAAACGTCGAGCAGCGCTGGGTTCGGGTGCAGGCCGGTGTCATTAAAGATCAGTTAAATGCATTTTTAAAACCCTATGGTTTTTTCTTTGCACCAGATTTATCAACCTCTAACCGGGCTACCATTGGTGGCATGATTAATACCGACGCCTCCGGTCAGGGTTCTCTGGTATATGGCAAAACCAGTGACCATGTATTGGCGCTTAAAACCGTACTGATAGATGGCACCATTCTAAAAACTCATAAAATCGCCACGTTTGAGGCGGAGCATCGGGCTGAAATGCCCAACAGTATCGGCCGTATCTATCGTCAGGTGCTGGATAGCTGTCGGGATTTTCGACCGCAAATTCTGGAGAAGTTTCCGCGACTAAACCGTTTTTTAACCGGCTATGATTTAGAGCATGTGTTTAACGAGGATTTAAGCGAGTTTGATTTATCCAGAATTATTACCGGCTCTGAAGGATCACTGGGGTTTGTCACTGAAGCAAAGTTAAATATTACTCCCATCGCTAAATTCAAATGCCTGATAAATGTCAAATACGACCGATTTGAAAGTGCCTTGAGAAACGCGCCTTTTCTGGTCGCAGCGCAGGCAACATCAGTTGAAACCGTTGACAGCAAAGTACTGAACTTAGCCCGCAACGACATCATCTGGCATCAGGTAAAGGAATTAATCACCGATATACCGAATACTGAAATGCAAGGCCTTAATATGGTTGAGTATAACAGTGAGAATCAAGCCGAAATAGAAGAAAAAGTCGCGGCACTGACAGCGAAGCTCGACCTTGCAATCGCTAACAATACCGATGGCATAATTGGCTACCAATTAACTTATGATACCGCAGCTATCGGCAGTATTTATGCCATGCGTAAAAAAGCAGTAGGGCTGCTGGGTAATACCAAAGGCAGCCAAAAGCCGATTGCTTTTGCTGAAGATACGGCTGTACCGCCTGAAAATCTGGCCGACTTTATTATGGAGTTTCGCGCACTGCTTGACAGCCACGGTCTACATTATGGCATGTTTGGCCATGTTGATGCCGGTGTACTGCATGTGCGCCCGGCGCTTGATTTGTGCGATCCCGAACAGGAAAAGCTACTGCGCACCATTTCAGATCAGGTTGTGGCTCTGACGGCTAAATACGGTGGCCTGATGTGGGGCGAGCACGGCAAAGGTTATCGAAGTGAATATGGGCCGGCATTTTTTGGCGCCGAGCTGTTTAATGAGTTGCGAAAGATTAAAGCTGCCTTTGATCCGCGTAATCGGGTAAACCCGGGTAAAATTTGTACCCCTTATCATAGTACTGAGCAACTGGTCTCGGTCGATGGTCAGAAAAGAGCCTGGTTTGACCGGCAAATACCGGTCAATGTTAAACAAAGCTTTGACAGTAGTTTAAACTGCAACGGCAATGGCTTGTGTTTTAACTATGAAGAAAGCTCGCCGATGTGCCCCTCCAGCAAGGTTACCCGAGATCGGCGCCACAGTCCCAAGGGGCGGGCGGGTTTAATGCGGGAATGGTTACGTCTTAATGAGCAGCAGGGCGTTGATATCTTAGCGACTGAACAAAAGTTACTGGAGCAATCCAGTAGCGTTAAACGCTTGTGGCAGAAAACGAAAAACAGCCTGGCAATGAGACAGGGCGAGCAAGATTTTTCGCATGAAGTAATGGCAGCAATGGAAGGATGCCTGGCCTGTAAAGCCTGCGCCAGTCAATGTCCGGTAAAAGTGGATGTACCGTCATTTCGTTCGCGCTTTTTGCAACTGTATTACAGCCGGTATTTGCGACCTGCCAAAGACTATATCGTTGCTAATATAGAGCGCACGGCGCCGCTGCTGGCCAAAGCACCCAAATTAGTTAATTTTGTGCTAAGACGCAAAACGACGGCGGCAGTGCTGAAATCAGCAGTGGGCTATGTTGATACCCCTATGTTGTCAGTTCCAACGCTGGCACAACTGACCGGCGAAAAATACCGGTTTGATCTGAACGAGTTGCAACAATTATCCGCTGCAGAAAAAGCCAAAACAGTGTTGCTGGTCCAGGATCCTTTTACCAGCTTCTACGAGGCTGAGCTGGTTGCCGATGCGCTGCAGTTATTGGATAAAATGGGTTTTAAACCGCTCCTGTTGCCATTTCTACCCAATGGCAAGCCACAACATGTAAAAGGCTTTTTGCGTGAGTTTGCCAAGACAGCGACAACTGCCGCTCAGTTTCTTAACCAGCTAGATCAGCTCAAGTTGCCAATGCTCGGGCTCGATGCGTCATTAGTGCTGGTTTACCGTGATGAATATAATAAAGCGCTTGGCGCCAACCGTGGTGACTTCAACGTTCAACTATTGCATGAGTGGCTGGTAAAGCAAATTTTGCCAAAAGCCCCTGATACAGCTGAGTTTGCATTGCTGGCACACTGTACCGAAAAAACTGCATTACCAGAAACTGAAAAAGCCTGGCAGCAAATCTTCAGCCAGGCAGGGCTTAGTTTAAAGCCGGTTAGTGTTGGCTGCTGCGGTATGGCAGGTACATATGGTCATGAAGCGCAGAACCTGGAAAACAGCAAAAACTTGTTCGAAATGAGTTGGCGCTTGCCAATTGAGCACTATGGTGTCGCCAATACTCTGGTCACCGGTTTCTCCTGCCGTAGTCAGGTAAAACGGTTGCTTGGCGATAAACCCAAACATCCGTTGCAAGCATTGCTGCAACGCTTATAAGAATGTTGTTCTGCTGATTTTAACGTGGCTGAACACCAAAAAAAACGCCCTTAAACAAGGGCGTTGTTATTTACCTGGCGAAACTCATTTAGAATTTATAACTTGCCCGGATATAGTAATAGCCACCATTGATACCCATAGGTGATGTTTCGTAATATTTACCCCCAAATGCATTATCCGGCTCACCAGCAGCGGACAAATCCAATTCTTCGGCTTTAGTATCAAACAAGTTTTGCGCACCTGCAGATAACATCAAGTTATCGGTAAGATAGTAGCTTACTTCAGCATCAAACGTTATTTTTGCTGATGCATTTACTTCGGTACCCGGTTCTTCAGGCGTTCCGACCCAGTCAACATGCACACCCTGATACTCACCGTAATAATTGGCCCGGGCAAAGAAGCTCCAGTCATCCCAGCTTTGATTCCAGCTTAAAGTTCCACGGTGATTAGGCAGGTCATTTTCCAGACGGGAAACTTTGTCCGGACCAGTAATTGGCTGGCGTCCTACCGGTGGCTCAGTAATACGATCAACTTCTGTTTCATTCCAGTTGTATGCCAGACTGAAGGTACCGCGACCATTCAGAATATCCATCGCATAATTAACGACCACATCGACGCCCTGAGTGGTGGTATCAAAGTCATTAGTGAAAAAGCTGACTTGCTGAATGGAATCAACATTTCTGACCCCGGCAGCGCGCAGGGCGTCTCGGTCAGCATCGGTCAGGTTAATTTTACTGGACTGACTGATACGATCAGTTACTTCAATATTGTAGTAATCCACAGTGGCAAAAAAACTATTACCACTATAGACGAGTCCGAAGGCATAACTGGTCGACTCTTCAGGTGTCAGCTCTTGTCCGCCTAATTGCAGAGAAATAGGGTTTGTTGGCGGCAGTAAGGCTGAATCTACCAGTACACCTGATTCCAGGTTGGTTTGTACGTTACTGACATTAGATTGGCCAACCGTCGGTGCCCGGAAACCTGTACTGGTAGAAGCACGCAAGGCCCAGTCATCGTTTAAGCGATACTGACCTGTTAGTTTATAATTAGTGGTATCACCGAAGGTATCGTAGTCTTCATAACGCAGTGCCAGACCCAATAAGAGGGCTTCGGAAACGTCCGCCTCCATATCGACATAAGCGGCATAGTTTCTACGGGTATATACACCGGCATCTTCCGGTTTAAAGCCCGGGAAACCATTAGAGCCGATACTAAAGCCCTGATCAACATAAGGGCCCACAGTAAAGGACGCTACATCACCGGAGACTACTTCGAAGCTTTCTTCAGTCCACTGCGTACCAAAGGCAACCGTCAAATCTTCGTACAAACCAACAGGTACAAATTTAACAAAATCAGCAGTGAAGGTTTTTTCCAGCTGAATATACTTACCTGGGTTAAATTCTGTTGGTGTATCCGGACCAAGAGAGGCGTTTAACGTATTAGTCATTTCGTAAGTCGATTCATTGCGGCCAACTGAGCCACTAAAATCGTACATAATGTTTTCTAACCAGCCGGTTTTGAATTCACCTTTAGTACCGACGGTCAGTGCAGTGTCAGTGACATTACCACCAAAGGTAGGGGTAAAGCCGCCTGGAAACATCTCGTTAAAAGCAAAACAGTTTTGTCCAACAGCGGTATTGGGATCAGCGATCAGCGCGTAATCAGCCTGGTCCAGTACATTGCCTGTGGTAATATTTACCGTTGGGCACGCGATGTTAGGGTCAAGTTGCGCCACCAGCAGGGTTTCGCCACCGTCATTAGAAAACACCCCTGGCCGGTTATGTGGGTTACGGAAGTAAAAACCGCCAGTAACATCACGCTCTGAATAGTTACCGAACATGTATGCTTCGCCACCGTTGCCTAAATCCAGGCCGGTGTTAACAAAAATGGTAATATCGTCTTTTATTTCAGGTGAGCCCCAGATTTGGGTAATCGGTGCAATAAATTCGTTGCCTGCTGCAATAAAGCCCTGAGCATCTGCCCGTTGTACACTGCGACTGGTGGCGTCTGAATTTTTATACTGGGCACTGATATTGACAAAACCGTTGTCGGTCAATGGCATACCAATATTGGCGGCATACTCTGTGGAGGTGCCATCCCCTTCATAATATTCCCCATGTTTAACTTCGAAGCTACCGCCGTCCGCCGCATCTTTTAATACAAAATTGATGACCCCGGCAATCGCATCTGAGCCGTATTGTGCTGCTGCGCCGTCCCGTAATATTTCAACTTGCTTTAATGCTATGCCTGGAATCACTGAAATATCAGCGCCCTGAGCGCCATCATTGATACCGCCGCCTAAAAAAGCGATAACTGAAGCTTTATGACGACGTTTACCGTTAGTAAGGATCAGAGTACTGTCTGCTGACAGTCCACGCAGACTGGCCGGACGAACCAGTGTTGCTGCGTCGCTTATCGGGTTTGAGTGCACGTTTAGTGAGGGTACTGTGGTGGTAATCATGTTCAGCATGTCTGAACTACCGCTCTTAACAAGTTCATCGCCACCAATAATGTCGACTGGCACCGGGGAGTCGCCAATTGAACGGGGGGCTGAGCGGCTGCCGACCACCGCAATTTTTTCAATTTTCTGCTCTTTTGTGGCTGTGTCGCCAGTCTCCTGGGCAACAACCGTACCACTGACTATACCTAACGCAAACGTGGTTGCTATGGCATACTTAACCGCATGCGCAACCGGGTGGTATTTATTGTTGTGTTTCATAGTGTTTTCCTGGATTATTTTTTTGATTTCACTAGATAACGCTGATTGCTATATAGCGTTCAATTAACCATATTTTAAATTGATGCTGTTGTCCATCGCAGTTTTCTAGCGGTTGGTCGATCAAATGGGAACGAATTGTTAAAATATTCAGCTGCTGGTCAGCTGTAACGGAGTTTTATGAAATCGATAGCCGTTATGGACGAGAGGTTCTTGCCGCAAGTTGTATCACTCGCAAATCAGGTTCATGGTGAGAATTATCTTGATCTGGCTAAATTAGCTGAGCTGCATCTACAGGGCATTAAACACAATATTAATGCCAGTTATGTCGCCCTGATTGACAAGCAGGTAGTGGGATATCGGCTGAGTTTTGCTGCAGGGCAATGGCCGTTAGATGAGTGGTGTTCAGTTCCGTTATGGCCAGTTCCCCCACCACAAATGGCCTATTTTAAGTCAGTTGCGGTTGCACCTGAGTTGCAAGGACAAGGTCTTGGCACACAATTACTGCAAGCGTCCATTGGCTCACTCCAGCAACAGGGTGCAACCGCAGGGCTTGCTCATATCTGGCAGCAAAGTCCGGGTAATGCCGCACAGCGCTATTTTTCTAAGGCGGGTGCTTCACTTTTAAAAGTGCATGCTGATCGCTGGTTACACTTGAGCAAGACTGCTGGTTATCTGTGTCCAATATGTGGCAACCGCTGTCACTGCACCGCAGCCGAAATGGTACTATCTTTTGCGGACATGTGTTGATGTATGATCCTTATCTCGACACCACACTTTGCAGCAATCAGCCTGATATCGGTAGTTACTGGCAAGCCGCAACGCCCACAAGCATTGATTATCCGGCTCTGAAGCGTGATATCAGTTGTGATACAGTAATCATAGGTGCCGGTTACACCGGGCTAAACTGCGGATATGAGCTGGCAAAAGTGCATCAACGCGATGTTGTGGTGCTGGATGCGCTGCAGCCAGGTTGGGGTTGCAGTGGCCGTAATGGTGGTTTTGTCCTCAGGGGTACTGGCAGACTGGGCTTAGCTCAGCTGGCCAGTAAATTTGGGCTGGAAACCGCCAGGGTGTTTCACCGGGAATATGGTGCAGCGATCTTACGGGTAAATCAGCTTATTGAGCGGGGTAATATTGCCTGTCAGCCACAACCTGGTGGCTACTATAAGTTAACCCACAAAGCAGGTATGGCTAAAAGTCTGGCGCAACAGGCAGCGTTTTTAAACCAGCATTTTGACTATCCGGTGCAGTTTCTTGATAAAGCGCAATTACGGCATCAGGTGGTAAATCATCAGCAGGCAGATGCTGCGCTGTACTTTCCGGATTGCTACGGTTTGAATCCGCTGGCCTTGGCACATGGCTATGCGAGAATGGCTACTGAAGCCGGGGCCTCACTCTATGGACAAAGCCCGGTAATTAGCTTTAAACGTCTGCCAGCGGGCTTCGAAGTGATAACCCGGCAAGCAGTTATTACTGCGCGTAATCTGGTGTTAGCCACCAATGCTTATACCGCCAAAGGATTGTATCCGGCTATTAACAATAGTTGCTTGCCGGTATTAAGTAGCGTGATAGTCACCGAGCCACTCAATGCCAGCCAGTTGCAGCAGCTGAACTGGCAACAAAACAGTATCATGATGGATACCCGCATGCTGAAGTACTATTATCGGTTACTTCCGGATAACCGGGTTTTGTTTGGCGGCAGGGGAGCTATCAAAGGCAAAGATGCTGCCGACCCCATTTATCCCCGTCGCTTGCTGGCAGCGTTGAAGCACTGCTTTGCCGGTTTGGAACATCTCACCTATCAATACCAATGGAGTGGTTGGGTTGGCGTATCTTATGATGATTTACCCAGAGTCGTAGCGGCAGAGCCCAATCTCTTTTATGCCGCTGGTTATTGCGGCAGCGGATTATCATTCAGTGCCTTAGCCGGCGAGCGTCTGGCGCAGTTGGTTGCCGGTAAAACATTGCCCGCGTTGCCAATATATCAAAGTATGTTGCCTGGCTTTCCGATGTCAGCATGGCGTCGACAGGGGCAGCAAATGTTTTATCAGTGGGGGCGCTTTAAAGATCATTTTTTATAGTCGTTTCGCCAGGCGCGCTGGAGTTAATCTGTTGTCTTGCTTACAATGGCCCTTTTTTAAGCAGGGTTAGCATGAGTTTCTGGCCAGAATTTTTGATTATTGCCTCAGTGCATTTACTTGCGGTTGCCAGCCCGGGGCCGGATTTTGCCATTGTATTGCGTTATGCAGTGCGGTTTGGCCGCAAGGCCGCCGTATTTGCCAGCCTTGGTATTGGCGTAGCCATTTTGTTGCATGTTACCTATTCTCTGGTAGGGATCGGAGTTTTAATTAAAACGACTCCCTGGTTGTTTCAGCTACTTAGCGTGTTCGCGGCGTGTTATTTACTGTATCTGGCTCAGGGCGCGCTGCGCGCTAAGGCACCGGTTGGGGGCGAAGCGATCGCGCTGGAGCGGCAAGCCACACCAGCAAGTGTAAAAGCGTTCAGTGCGGGGTTTATTACTAATGGTTTAAATCCGAAAGCGACCTTATTTTTTCTTTCTTTGTTTGCGGTAGTGATTTCTGCAGAGACCCCCTTTAGCTATAAGCTGATTTATGGCGTGTATATGGCATTGGCAACAGCCGCCTGGTTTTGTCTGTTGTCATTTGTGCTGACCAATAGCAAAGTCCGGGGATTTCTGTTGTTAAAAGGTTACTGGTTTGACAGGCTCATGGGGGTATTGCTGCTGTTACTTGCCGCGCAGTTGCTGATCAGTAGTTTTGGCAGCGCGGGTGGCGGTTAATTTGCCGGTCCGGCTTGGCCTGTTGGCTTAGGGTCGGTATAATGCCGGCCGTCATTAATTTGCTCTGGATTTACGATCCAGCATCGCAAGAGGTTAACTATGTTCGTTGTTGCTGCGCTGTATAAATTTGTTCATTTGCCTGATTATCAGGATTTACGCCAACCACTTTATCAGGTGATGGCTGAAAACGGGGTTAAAGGAACCTTGTTGTTGGCTACTGAGGGAATTAACGGCACTATCTGCGGTACTCGTGAGGGAATTGACGCGGTAAACCAGTGGTTTGCAACGGATCCCCGTTTCGCCAATCTCAGTTACAAAGAGTCGTTTGCTGATGAGCCGGCTTTTTATCGCACCAAGGTGAAATTAAAGACCGAAATTGTCACGATGGGGGTGGAGGGTATAAATCCGGCGCATATCGTTGGTACCTACGTGAAGGGTGATGCCTGGAATCAACTTATCAGCGATCCGGATACCCTGTTAATTGATACCCGTAATGATTATGAAGTGGCTATCGGCACCTTTAAAAATGCAGTTAATCCAAACACGACCACTTTTAGAGAGTTTCCACAGTGGGCTGCTCAAAACCTGGATACCGGCAAACACAAAAAGGTTGCCATGTTTTGCACCGGTGGTATTCGCTGCGAAAAATCTACCGCTTTTTTAAAAGAGCAGGGTTTTGAGGAGGTGTATCACCTTGATGGTGGTATTTTAAAATATTTGGAAGAAGTACCTGCAGAGCAGAGCTTGTGGCAAGGTGAATGTTTTGTGTTTGACCAGCGGGTAGCCGTAAAGCACGGTCTGGAGCAGGGAAGTTACGATCAGTGTTATGCCTGTCGGATGCCGTTATCTGTCACTGAAATGGCCTCGGTTGACTATGTAAAAGGTTTAAGTTGCCCTCATTGCGTGGCGCAAACTACTACAGAACAAAAAGCAGCTTTTGCAGAGCGGCAAAAACAAGTAGCGCTGGCAAAAGCCAGGGGTGAAAAGCATATTCGAGATGGCAAACTTGACAATTGATGCTAAAAAGATCTAACCATTCTATTTAATAGAAAGATCCTTGTTGTAAAATGCAATTTTAATTCTCTTACGTTGAGCTATTCTGCCCTTATATGGGAGGGCAGTATGCTCAGTAATTCTGCAACGCGCTATGGCATGATCAGCATTGTTTTGCACTGGTTGGTTGCTGTCACTATTTTATCACTATTTGCGCTGGGCTACTGGATGGTAGACCTGACATATTACAGTAGCTGGTACCGAACCGCGCCCTACTGGCATAAAAGTATCGGCATTTTATTATTTCTGGCAGTAGGCATCAGGTTGCTCTGGCGTCTCGCCACGCCAACACCCGCTGCCCTTTCTTCCCATACTCTGCTGGAAAAAAGAGTCAGCCGCATCACTCATGTCGCACTTTATTTCCTGACGATCCTGATCATGTTGAGCGGTTATCTGATTTCAACCGCTGATGGCAGGCCAATTGCTGTATTTACGTGGTTTAATGTGCCTGCCCTGGGTGAGTTGTTCCCGCAACAGACTGATATTGCAGGCGCTTTTCATCAGTATCTGGCGTATGCGTTAATAGGGCTAACGGTGTTACATGCCCTTGGTGCACTTAAACATCACTTTATTGACAAAGATACCACCCTCAAAAGAATGTTAGGGCAGTCTGCCCATTAACAACTCAATATAGAACAGGAGCGTTATGATGAAAAAATTGTTACTCACGGCCGCCATTGCTGCGGTATGTAGTGGTGCGGTTAATGCAGCGGACTACAAAATTGATACTGACGGTGCTCACGCTTTTATTCAATTCAAAATCAGTCACCTTGGATATAGCTGGTTGTACGGCCGTTTCAATACGTTTAATGGTGAGTTTAGCTATGATGCTGATAAACTGGCTGAATCAGAAATAAATCTGGTGATTAACACTGCCAGTATAGATTCTAATCACGCCGAGCGTGACAAACATTTACGCAGTGCCGATTTTTTAAATGTCAGTAAGTTTCCACAAGCGACTTTTAACAGCACAAAGATCGTGGCAAAAGAAGGTGATAATTTTGATTTGCACGGTAAGCTGACGCTCAACGGTGTCACCAAAGAGGTCGTTATTGCTGCTGAGAAAATAGGTGAGGGCAGTGATCCCTGGGGTGGATACCGGGCGGGTTTTGCCGGCAGTACCTCGTTTGCTTTAAAAGATTTCGGTATCAATTATGATCTGGGACCGGCTGCATCAACCGTTTACCTGGATTTAACTGTAGAAGGCGTTCGCCAGTAAGGTGTGCGTTGGCCAGCTGCCTGACTTTATAATATGAGATGGCAGGCAGCTGGCAAAATGTTACTTCTATTTATTCTAGCGGTTATAAGGGGCTTTTCAGCTGCACTTTCACCTGATCTTTTAAGTTCATAAAATCTTCATCTGCGCTGGTAGTATTGGCGATATCGGCAAATAACAATTCAGCCCGTCCATCACTACCTGCCAACATAAATAATTGTACTAAACGCAATTTAGCCCAATTAAGCCTGCTCTGATCACTGTCTTTGTAATAACCAATATATTCAGACAATGCGGTAATACCGTTTAAAACATTATCGTTAGTCAGGACAGCGAGACGGCCAACCTGATAGAGGGCATTATAACGTTGCGTAGGCTTAGTGCTAAACTCTGCTGTTTTACTATAAAGTTGCTGAGCAACAATATGAGCATCCTGCCTGGCAAGAATGCTGGCTTTGGTGGCAAGTAAATCAGGTTGATTCGGCATAGTTTTCAAATGTTTATCAATCAAGGCAACGGCCTCACTTAAGCGTGCTTCCAGGATTAATAGCTGGATTTCAGCCAGGGCACCCTGTAATGGGTCCAGGCTGGCGAGCAATGTAGCTTGCTCTGCGGCTAATGTTTTACTGCCCCCAGCTGCAGGAGGAGCAGACTGATAAAAACTGATCAGGGCCTGTTGCGCCGGATAATTATCCGGATTTTCAGTTACCGCTCTTACCAATAATTGCAAGCCATCCGTGGTTCGTTGGCGGGCATTAAAAATATTGCCATCAGAAGCCAGTACAATTTTATTGATCCCGGCCAGATACAGCAGCTCACTATGCTGCGGATAGTCAATGATTAACTGGTTTAGCAGAGTATTTGCTTCTTCGCGTTGGCGCAGATTAAACATGGCCTGAATATAGATAGCTGTTAAATCGGGATTTTTTTTCAAGTCGGGTTGTTGATCAATTTCAGTGATGATTTTTCGGTATTGCGCTTGTTCATACCAGCTGTTTGCCTGCTCAGGTTCGATGGCAATAGCTGAAATACTGAACAACAAACCCATAAACGCAATTTTCATTGAAACCCGCCTTGAAGCAAGATAAATACCGGATAAGTGTGCGATATAACGCGGTAAAATACCAGAGGTTCAGGGAATTTCAATTTCAATATCTGTGGTCGGAATGCTACAGCAGGGCAAAAATTCACCCTTTCGTACAAAAGCCAGCGGTTCATGCAAATACTTAATGGTGCCGCTGAGCAGTTTGCAACGGCATGCACCACAGTAGCCTTCGCGACACTGATAGCTGATATCCTGTTTTTGCTGTTCAATGCTTTGCAAAATGGTAGGTTGGCTGCCATCAAAATTAATAGCAGCCTGGCCAATAACCGTAATCTCAGGCATGACAGATTAGAGATCGAAGTCGCCGAACTCAGCACCATCAACTTCATTATCTATCTGGCCTACCAGATAAGAGCTGATTTCAGATTCCTGCGGTGCTACCTGCACATTGTCTGACACCAGCCAGGAGTTTATCCACGGAATAGGGTTTTGAGTTGTGCTAAAGCGCGCTTTTAAGCCTATTGCCTGCATCCGACTGTTGGTGATGTACTCAACATACTGGCACAAAATATCCTTATTAAGTCCAATCATCGACCCGTCTTTAAACAAATATTGTGCCCAGTCTTTCTCTTGTTCGGCGGCTTTTAAGAAAATGGCATAAGCCTGTTCTTCACATTCTTTTGCTATGTCAGCCATTTGCGGGTCATCTTCGCCGGCAGCCATAATGTTCAGTATATGTTGGGTACCGGTCAGGTGCAGCGCTTCATCCCGGGCAATCAGTTTGATAATCTTGGCGTTACCCTCCATCAGTTCACGCTCGGCAAAAGCAAAGCTGCAGGCAAAACTGACATAAAAGCGGATAGCTTCCAGTACATTAACCGATAACATACACAGATAAAGACGTTTCTTAAGTTCTCGCAGCGTAATACCAACGGTCTGGCCATTGATCTGATGCTCGCCCTCACCACAGCGTTGATACAGGTTAATACCATCAATCAGGCTATCGTAATAGCGGGTCACATCGTCAGCACGTTCCAGTATTTTTTCATTCAGCATAATGTCATCAAAAACTTTATGCGGCTCTGAGGTAATATTGCGGACGATATGGGTATAGCTGCGGCTATGAATCGTTTCGCTGAAGGCCCAGGTCTCAATCCAGGTTTCCAGCTCAGGAATAGAAACAATAGGCAAAAACGCCACATTCGGAGAGCGTCCCTGAACAGAATCTAACAGGGTCTGATATTTCAGATTGCTCAGAAATATATGCTTCTCGTGGTCTGGCAGATTTTGAAAATCAATTCTATCTTTACTGACGTCAATTTCTTCAGGGCGCCAGAAAAAACTTAGCTGTTTTTCGATCAGTCTTTCAAAAATAGGGTACTTTTGCTGATCGTACCGCGACACATTGACCGCATTGCCAAAAAACATCGGCTCTTTTAGTTGATCATTAATTTCGCGATTAAAAGTGGTATACGCCATTGCTGTAAATATCCTAACTAAACACAACCTGTTGTTATTACGCTCCGGGTTAACGGAGCGATGACTTATCCGTGTTAAATTTTACAGGCACCGCCTGCACAGCCGTCGTCTTCCGGCTCAGGTTTAATATCTTCCTGCATATCTGCTGCACCATCCCGGGTGTTATGGTAGTACATGGTTTTTACACCAAGCTTGTACGCTGTTAGCAGATCTTTTAGCAATAATTTCATGGGTACCCGACCACCGTCATATTTATTCGGATCATAATTGGTATTAGCCGAAATGGTTTGGTCGACAAACTTCTGCATAATGGCAACCAGGCTCAGATAGCCATCATTGGACGGAATATCCCATAGCAACTCATACTGGTTTTTCAACCGCTCATATTCTGGGACTACCTGTTTCAAAATACCATCTTTGCTGGCTTTAATACTGATATGACCACGTGGTGGCTCAATACCGTTGGTCGCATTAGAAATTTGCGATGACGTTTCTGATGGCATTAATGCCGACAAGGTAGAGTTTCGCAGACCAAACTGCAAAATATCTTTACGCAACTGCTCCCAGTTAAGTTGCAACGGTTCCGCACAAACTTTATCAAGATCCTTTTTATAGCTGTCGATGGGTAAAATACCTTCAGCATAGGTTGTTTCATTAAATTTAGGGCAGGGGCCTTGCTCTTGCGCCAGCTTATTTGAGGCTTTTAGCAAGTAGTACTGGATAGCCTCAAAGGTACGGTGAGTTAAGCCGTTGGCTGAGCCATCGGAATACTTCACGCCATTTTTAGCCAGGTAATACGCATAGTTAATAACACCTACCCCCAGGGTACGGCGGCTGATTGACGCGTGGTAAGCCGCTGGAATCGGGTAGTCCTGATAATCCAGTAAGCTATCCAGTGAGCGAACCGCTAATTCAGCTAATTCCTCAAGTTCAGAAAGCTCGGTTATGGTACCCAGGTTAAAAGCTGATAAGGTGCACAAGGCAATTTCGCCATTTGGATCATTAACGTGTTCCAGCGGCTTGGTGGGTAATGCAATTTCCAGACACAAGTTGCTCTGGCGTACCGGTGCCAGTTTCGGGTTAAAGGGGCTGTGGGTATTGCAGTGATCAACGTTTTGCAGGTAAATACGACCCGTGCTGGCCCGCTCTTGCATAAACAATGTAAATAATTCTAACGCCTTGATCCGCTTTTTGCGAATACTGCTATCGGCTTCATATTGCACGTATAACTTATCAAATTGCTCCTGATCCTGGAAAAATGCATCGTACAGACCAGGAACATCAGAAGGGCTGAATAACGTAATGTAATCATCTTTGATTAACCGGGTATACATCAAACGGTTAAACTGCACGCCATAATCGAGATGACGAACCCGGTTTTCTTCCACACCGCGGTTATTTTTCAAAACCAGTAGCGACTCAACTTCTAAATGCCATAGCGGGAAAAACAGCGTTGCCGCACCACCACGAACGCCACCTTGCGAACAGCTTTTAACCGCAGTTTGAAAATGCTTGTAAAACGGGATACAGCCGGTATGAAACGCTTCGCCGTTGCGAATCGGGCTGCCCAGGGCGCGAATACGCCCGGCATTAATGCCGATACCGGCACGTTGCGATACATACTTAACAATGGCACTGGATGTGGCATTAATAGAGTCAAGACTGTCGCCGCACTCAATCAACACACAGGAACTGAATTGGCGGGTTGGCGTTCGTACCCCAGACATAATCGGAGTAGGTAATGACAGTTTAAACATTGACGTGGCATCGTAAAACCGACGGACAAAGTCTAAGCGGGTGCTCTTTGGATAGTTCGCAAACAAACAGGCCGCCACCAGAATATATAAAAACTGGGCACTTTCGTAAATTTCACCGCTTACCCGGTTTTGAACCAGATACTTACCTTCCAGTTGTTTGACTGCTGCATAACTAAAATTTAAATCACGGCTGTGATCGATAAAACTGTTAATCGTGTCCAGTTCTTCCCGGCTGTAATCAGCCAGAATATGCTGATCATAACGTTTTGCCTCTACCATTTTCACCAGCTGATCATACAGATGCGGTGGTTCAAACTGGCCGTAAGCTTTTTTGCGCAAGTGGAACACGGCTAGTCTGGCGGCAAGGTATTGATAATCCGGACTCTCTTTTGAAATCAGATCAGCTGCGGCTTTAATAATGGTTTCATGAATATCAGCAGATTTAATACCATCATAAAACTGAATATGAGATTTTAATTCAACCTGTGACACTGACACATTGTGCAGGCCTTCGGCAGCCCAGGTTATGACCCGGTGAATTTTATCTAAGTCGAGGGGTTCACGGCGTCCGTCACGTTTAGTGACAAAGAGTTTTTGCGTCATCGCTGAAGAGTTCCGTTTCAATAGTTATTATTAACTGGCAGCCCGTTTGCGCACGGCCCATTACACGCACCTTAATGCTGCCATTTTGCACAACATGTAGGTGTAAATTAAAAACTGATCACAAGATAGTGTGGATTAGGGGCTTTTGCAAGGGTAGCGTTTGTTGAAAAAAAAGCCGGTATTATTCTCTGTTAGTAGCTACTAACCTGATAACGCCTGCCGGGGAGAATGGCAAAATGAAGCAAGCTTTTTATTGGCTATAAATTTATTTGTTCTAAGCAGCTGCTTTTAAGCTTAACTGGCTATTTGGCAGACATCAGCCCCATCGCCGACGCCATTACCAAATGGCCAAATACGGCTATCAGATTTTATCATCTGGCTTGCGAGCAACTACAAAATAGTTCACATCGAGGCCCGGCCCGGTCTTAAAGCTATTATTGAGCGGGTTAAAGTGCAACCCAGTGGCATCTACAAGTTCCAGGCCCGCCTGCTCAATATCCCGCATTAATTGCGATGGCCGGATAAACTTACTAAAGTCGTGAGTTCCTTTAGGTACCAGGCGTAATACATACTCTGCACCCACAATAGCCATGGCATAGGCTTTTACCGTTTTATTAATAGTAGAAAAAAACAGTAAGCCACCGGGTTTGGCTAAATCTGCGCAGGCCTGCACTACTGAAGCAGGTGCCGGAACATGTTCCAGCATTTCCATACAGGTTACGATATCAAATGCAGCCGGCTGGCTTGCGGCAAACTGCTCTGCCGTACTTTGCTGATAATTGACCTCGACCACGGCTTCCAGTGCGTGCAGTCTGGCCACAGTCAGTGCATCTTCAGCCATATCAATACCGGTAACCTTTGCGCCAGTGCGCGCCAGACTCTCTGCAAGAATACCTCCGCCACAACCTACATCGACGATGGATTTGCCAAAAACACCCCCGGCCATATCGCTGATATAGCCAAGCCGGGTGGGGTTTAACAGGTGAAGCGGTTTAAATTCTCCTTCCTGATCCCACCAGCGCGCAGCTATATCGTTAAATTTTGCAATTTCAGCTGGATCAACATTTGTATTTTGTGTCATGGTTCAGGCCTTAAAATTTTTTGCCATTATAAAGCCTTGATCTGTTTCAGCAAATAGCTGACGGCTTTTGGCAAGCATAACAGGCATGGCAACTGCCATTTTATGTGGTAGAATCCTGCGTTGTCTCGCGCTTTATAACATCGAAAAAAGCGAGTTATCTATCTGATTTAAGGGAAATTAGCGTTATATGACAGATCTGGCCAAAGAAATAGTTCCGATTAATATCGAAGAGGAATTAAAAAACTCCTACCTCGATTACGCCATGAGCGTAATTGTTGGCCGGGCTTTACCTGACGTTAGAGACGGTTTAAAGCCTGTTCACCGTCGTGTCCTGTTTGCCATGAAGGAATTAGGCAACGACTGGAATAAAGCCTATAAAAAATCTGCCCGGGTAGTGGGCGATGTTATCGGTAAATATCACCCGCATGGTGACAGTGCCGTTTACGACACCATAGTCCGGATGGCTCAGCCGTTTTCATTGCGTTATATGCTGGTCGATGGACAGGGTAACTTTGGTTCGATTGACGGTGACTCTGCCGCTGCAATGCGTTACACCGAAGTCCGAATGGCCAGAATTGCGCATGAATTGCTGGCAGATCTGGATAAAGAAACGGTCGATTTCGTGCCTAACTATGACGGCACAGAGCAAATCCCGGCCGTATTGCCTACTAAGATCCCTAACTTATTAATCAACGGCTCATCCGGTATTGCCGTAGGTATGGCGACCAACATTCCACCGCACAACCTTAATGAAGTGATTGATGGTTGTCTGGCATTAATTGCTAACCCCGATATTGAGCTGCACGAATTAATGCAGTTTATCCCGGGTCCGGATTTTCCCACTGCGGCCATTATAAACGGCCGTAAAGGTATAGAAGAAGCCTACCGAACTGGTCGTGGCAAGGTATATATTCGCAGTAAAACCTGTATTGAAACCGACGAAAAAACCGGTCGCGAGACGATTATCGTCAACGAATTACCGTATCAGGTTAACAAAGCCCGTTTGATTGAAAAAATTGCGGAGCTGGTTAAAGAAAAACGAATTGAAGGTATTTCTGCACTGCGCGACGAGTCTGACAAGGACGGTATGCGCATTGTCATAGAGCTGAAACGCGGCGAATCATCTGACGTAATGCTCAATCAGTTATACTCTAATACGCAAATGCAAACCGTATTCGGCATTAACATGGTAGCACTGGACGATGGCCAGCCCAAGCTACTTAGCCTAAAACAAATGCTGGAATGCTTTGTGTTACACCGCCGTGAAGTGGTTACCCGCCGCACTGTGTACGACTTGCGCAAAGCACGTGACCGCGCCCACATTTTGGAAGGCCTGGCGATTGCCCTGGCAAATATTGACGAAATCATTGAGCTGATTAAAACCTCAGCCAGCCCGGCAGAAGCCAAAGCAGGCTTGGTTGAGCGCGGTTGGCAACTTGGCGATGTCAGCGCCATGCTTGAAAGGGCAGGTAAAGATGCCGCCCGGCCTGAATGGCTGGAAGAGCATTTCGGCATCCGCGATAGTTTGTATTTCCTGACCGAACAACAAGCTCAGGCCATTCTGGACTTACGCTTACATAAGCTAACGGGCTTAGAGCATGAGAAGATCCTGGATGAATACAAACAACTGTTAGAGCTTATTGCTGAATTGCTGCATATTCTGGCTAGTCCGGAACGCTTAATGGAAGTAATTTGTGAAGAATTAGAAGCGGCCAAAGCCCAATACGGTGATGCGCGGCGCACCGATATCCAGGACAATATGCTGGATATCAATATGGAAGACTTAATTACCGAAGAAGATGTGGTGGTCACCCTGTCACACCTTGGTTATGCCAAGTATCAACCTTTGTCTGATTACGAAGCGCAGCGCCGCGGTGGTAAGGGTAAAGCTGCCACCACAGTCAAAGACGAAGACTTTGTCGATAAGCTATTAGTTGCCAGCACCCACGACACCATTTTATGTTTCTCAAACCGCGGGCGCCTTTATTGGATGAAGGTATATCAGTTGCCGTTGGCCAGCCGGACAGCCCGAGGAAAGCCAATTGTTAACCTGTTGCCTTTGGAGCAGGGCGAACGGATCAACGCGATTTTACCGGTTCGGGAATATGAAGAAGGTAAATACGTATTTATGGCAACCGCCAACGGTACCGTTAAGAAAACGGCGCTTACCGATTATTCACGGCCACGCTCTAACGGTATTATTGCGGTTAATCTGAACGAAGGCGATCACCTGATTGGCGTAGACATTACCGATGGTAGCAATGAAATTATGCTGTTCTCGGATGATGGTAAGGTGGTGCGCTTTACGGAAGATCAAGTTCGGGGCATGGGCCGCACGGCTACCGGTGTACGCGGTATTCGTCTGCGGGAAGGTGGTTCAGTTGTCTCATTAATCATTCCAAAAGGGGATGGCGCCGTATTAACAGTCACCGAAAATGGTTATGGCAAACGGACATCGTTAACCGAATATCCGGCGAAGAGTCGGGCTACTCAGGGTGTGGTTTCTATCAAGGTCTCTGAGCGTAATGGTCTGGTAGTCGGTGCAGTACAGGTAAGTGAAACGGACGAAATCATGATGATTTCAAACCGTGGTACCCTGGTACGTACCCGGGTAAAAGAAGTATCTGAAGTTGGCCGTAACACCCAGGGCGTAATTCTGATCCGCACCCAGGAGCAGGAGAAAGTGGTTGGCGTAGCGAAAGTCGACGAAATTCAAGAACAGGATTTACCCCAAGATAGTGAAGATGGCACAGGGTTAATCACGGCCGCTGCTGAAAATGCAGACTCTGCGGACACGGCAAACAGCGCTGATGTGGCAGGCCCGGATTTACAGGACAGTCAGTTAGCACAAGATAACGATCCTGAGCAGTCATAATTCATCCGAAAACGGGCGCAGTAGCGCTCGTTTTTTTTAGCTGATTTTAAATCTTTGTCGAGAATAGAATAGAGAGCAGTAACACATGACTACCTTTAATTTTTGTGCCGGTCCGGCCATGTTACCCACGGCTGTGATGCAGCAAGCACAGCAGGAATTTATTAACTGGCAACAGCAGGGTTGCTCGGTAATGGAGGTAAGCCATCGAAGTAAAGCGTTTATTAAGGTGGCGGCTGAGGCTGAACAGGATTTACGTGATCTACTCTGTATTCCGGCTAATTATAAAGTGTTATTTATGCATGGGGGTGGCCGCGGCCAGTTCTCTGCGGTTCCGCTTAACCTGTTTAATGCCCAGGCGAATGCCGGTAACCGCAGTGCCGATTATATTATCTCTGGTGCCTGGTCAAAGGCCGCAGTAGAAGAAGGGCATAAATACGGTCAGCTGAATGTACAAGATGTGCGGGTTAAAACAGACGATAACCTGCGTACTATTATTGACCCGACACAATGGCAACTTGACAGTAAGGCTGCTTTCATCCATTGCTGCCCGAATGAAACTGTCGATGGCGTTGAATTTACCGGATTACCCAAAACGGACGTGCCTGTCGTCGCCGATTTATCCTCCACTATTCTGTCACGGCCTATCGATGTTAGCCGCTATGGCGTGATTTATGCTGGCGCTCAGAAAAATATCGGGCCGTCAGGTTTAACATTGGCTATTGTCAGGGACGATTTATTACCTGGCGCAAATGCTGCTGTGCCAGCTGTTCTCGACTATCGTTTAGCCGCAGATAACGACAGCATGTTTAATACTCCACCTACTTTTGCCTGGTATCTGGCAGGGTTGGTATTTAAATGGCTTAAACAGCAGGGCGGCGTTACTGAAATGGCAACGCGTAACCAAGCTAAGGCTAACTTATTATATGATTATATTGATAAAAGTGACTTCTATAGCAATGACGTCGCTAAAGCTTATCGCTCGTGGATGAATGTGCCTTTTTTCCTGGCTGATGAGCGCTTAAATGATATGTTTGTTGAACACGCTCAGTTGCATGGCTTGCTGGCATTAAAGGGACACCGGATGGTTGGTGGCATGCGGGCCAGTATCTACAACGCAATGCCACTTGAGGGTGTACAAACACTGGTCAGTTTTATGCAGGAATTTGAACGGGTGAACGGATGAAGACATTAACCATTGAGCCTATTGCAAAAATGGCCGGTGAAGTGCATCTACCGGGCTCGAAAAGTATATCGAACCGGGTTTTGCTGCTGTCAGCTCTGGCACAGGGCACGACCCACATTACTAACTTGCTGGACAGTGATGATGTACGGCATATGCTCAGTGCACTAACAGCACTTGGCGTTAATTACACCTTGTCTGATTGTCGGACCCAGTGCAAGGTACACGGGATTGGCGGTCTGTTTAGTCAATCGCAAGCACTAAGCCTGTTTCTTGGCAATGCGGGCACCGCAATGCGCCCATTGACTGCCGCACTTGCGGCATCCAATGTTGATGTGACCCTGACCGGTGAGCCAAGAATGTACGAGCGGCCAATAGGTCATCTGGTAGCGGCCCTTGAGCAATGGCAGGCTGACATTCGGTATCTGAACCAGCCAGGTTATCCACCGTTACAAATAAAAGGTAAAGCATTGCAAGGCGGTGCCATGCAAATTGATGGCAGTATTTCCAGCCAGTTTTTAACAGCAGTGCTGATGGTGGCACCTTTACTTAATGGCAACAGTAATATTGAAATACTAGGTGAACTGGTGTCGAAGCCGTACATCGATATTACTCTGGCGTTGATGCAACGTTTTGGGGTGCATGTTGAAAATGATAACTATCAACGTTTTAGCATCAAGGGGAACCAGCAATATTGCTCACCCGGCAACTGGCTGGTTGAAGGCGACGCATCTTCCGCCTCCTATTTTCTGGCAGCGGCTGCCATTCGGGGTGGCAGCATTAAAGTGACCGGGATTGGCAAAAATGCGGTACAGGGTGATATTCATTTTGCGGATGCGTTAGCGGCCATGGGCGCAGACGTTGAGTGGGCAGACGATTACATTAAAGTAACGCGTAACAAGTTAATGGGAATAGATCGTGATTTTAACGCCATTCCTGATGCGGCCATGACCATAGCCACCACGGCATTGTTTGCCACAGGGCCGACAGTTATCCGCAACGTTTATAACTGGCGGGTCAAAGAGACTGACCGTCTAACAGCAATGGCGACAGAGCTGCGTAAAGTGGGTGCGGAGGTAGAAGAGGGACATGACTATCTGAAGGTTACGCCGCCGCAGCATTTAACACACAGCAGTATTGCTACCTATAATGATCATCGAATGGCCATGTGCTTTTCTCTGGTGGCGTTAAGTGATACGGCCGTGACCATTGAAGATCCAGATTGTACAGCAAAAACCTTCCCGGGCTATTTTGCTCTGTTTAAGAGTCTGCAATGTTAGCAGCGACTTCGCCAAAACAGGTGCAGTGTTTCATACTGCGCTTTGCCGGACATCTTTATCGCAACTAAACACAGCTTTTGTCGCAAAAACCTGTATAATATGGCGGTTTTAAAATTTGAAATAGCAGATTAATGCGCTTTAGGAGGTAGGATGCCACAACATGCACCAGTAATTACCATCGACGGCCCGGGAGGCTCAGGTAAAGGCACATTAAGCCGTTTACTGGCTCAGAAGTTAGGTTGGCAATTACTCGACAGTGGCGCCATCTATCGGGTTCTGGCACTGGCGGCAATGCATCATCAAATTGCTGCGGATGACGAAGAAGCATTACAACCACTGGCTGCGCATCTGGATGTGCAGTTTGGTGCTGATGAACAGGGCAGTACCAGGGTAACGCTGGAAGGCGAAAATGTCTCACATACTATTCGTACCCAGGAAATTGCTGATGAAGCATCAAAAATTGCTTCGTTGCCGCGGGTGCGTGAAGCATTATTGCGCCGGCAACGCGCTTTTGCTGACGCACCAGGTTTGGTGGCGGATGGCCGTGATATGGGGACGGTAGTATTCCCGCAGGCAGAAGTTAAAATATTTTTAACCGCTGACCCTGCAGAACGCGCCAACCGTAGATATTTAGAGTTGAAACAAAAGGGTCTGGATGTTAACATCGACGCCCTTTTGAACGAGATCCAGGCGCGCGATGAGCGCGATATGAATCGGGCCACGGCTCCGTTAAAACCTGCTGCCGATGCATATATGCTGGATTCGACCAATAAAACTATTGAACAAGTGCTGGACGAAGTAATTAACTACATCAACAGTAATACGCTGTTGAACGTAAGCTAAAACACTGAAACCGCATTTTGGACAGCCAGTAACAAGGAATGTTGCCGGTAAACTTAGCAACCCCATAACGCATGATGCGAAGTGGAGCACTTAACTGAAAAAGTGACTATGACTGAAAATTTTGCACAATTATTTGAGGAAAGCCTCAAGACCATCGAAACCCGCCCAGGTGCCATTGTTAAAGGTACCGTTGTTGCTGTTCTGAAAGACGTTGTTATGGTTGACGCCGGTCTTAAATCAGAAGCTGCGATCCCTGTTGAGCAGTTTAAATCACTGAGCGGTGAAATCGAAGTTAGCGTTGGTGACATCATTGATGTAGCGTTAGATGCTATTGAAGATGGTTTCGGTGAGACCTTGTTATCTCGTGAAAAAGCTAAGCGCCATGAGGCCTGGGTTCGCCTGGAAAAAGCTTGCGAAGATAAAGAAACTGTTATCGGTGTTATCACTGGTAAAGTTAAAGGTGGTTTTACGGTTGAAGTCGACGGTATTCGTGCCTTCCTGCCAGGTTCATTAGTAGATGTCCGTCCGGTACGTGACACCTTGCACCTGGAAAACAAAGAACTTGAATTCAAAGTTATCAAGCTGGATCAAAAGCGCAACAACGTGGTGGTTTCACGTCGTGCCGTGATCGAGTCAGAAAGCAGCCAGGAACGTGATCAGCTATTAGAAACTTTAGAAGAAGGCATGGAAGTTAAAGGTATCGTTAAGAACCTGACTGACTACGGTGCATTCGTCGATTTAGGTGGCGTAGACGGCTTACTGCATATCACTGATATGGCATGGAAGCGCGTTAAGCACCCAAGCGAAATTGTTAACGTTGGTGACGAAATTCCAGTTAAAGTACTGAAATTTGATCGCGAGAAACAACGTGTATCATTAGGCTTGAAGCAAATGGGTGAAGACCCGTGGGCTGCTATTGCCTCACGTTACCCAGAAGGTGCCCGCATCACTGGTCGCGTAACCAACTTAACTGACTACGGCTGCTTCGTGGAAATCGAAGAAGGCGTTGAAGGTTTAGTTCACGTTTCAGAAATGGACTGGACTAACAAAAACATTCACCCATCTAAAGTGGTTAACTTAGGAGACACTGTTGAAGTAATGGTACTGGAAATAGACGAAGAACGTCGTCGTATTTCTTTAGGCCTGAAACAGTGTAAAGCTAACCCATGGGAAGAGTTTGCCAAGGGCTTTAACAAAAATGATCGCGTTAGCGGTAAGATCAAGTCAATCACTGACTTTGGTATCTTTATCGGCTTAGACGGCGGCATCGATGGCCTGGTTCACTTATCTGATATCAGCTGGAACGCTACTGGTGAAGAAGCGGTACGTGAGTTCAAGAAAGGTGACGAAGTACACGCAGTTGTGTTACAAGTTGACCCAGAGCGTGAGCGCATTTCTTTAGGTATCAAACAACTGGATGAAGATCCGTTCAATGGTTACCTTGCTGACAACAAAAAAGGTGCTATCGTTAAAGGTGAAGTAACTGCCGTTGACGCTAAAGGCGCTGCTGTTATGTTAGAAGGTGGTGTAGAAGGTTACATCCGGGTTTCTGATATCGCGCGCGAGCGGATTGAAGATGCCTCAACAGTACTTAAAGTAGGCGAAGAAGTTGAAGCTCGTTTAATGGGTGTTGATCGCAAGAATCGCGTAATCAGCCTGTCAATCAAAGCGAAATTCGAAGCTGAAGAAAAAGAAGCTATGGATACCGTTAATACCAAGCAGCAAGAAGCTGACTTCGGTGGTAATGCTATGGCCGAAGCATTTAAAGCTGCTCAGAAGCAGGATTAATTGCTAGCGAAGCAGGGGGCATCTGCCCCTTGCTTTACCATTTGGGTTTTGCAGGAGGGTCTATGACCAAGTCTGAATTGATTGAAAAATTAGCAACCGATTTCCCGCATATTCAAGTCAAGGATGTCGAAGCATCTGTTAAAGAAATTCTGGAACAGATGGCCCAGTCACTGTCAGCGAATGACCGTATCGAAATTCGCGGTTTTGGCAGCTTTTCCCTGCATTATCGTGCTCCCCGCACTGGTCGCAATCCTAAAACCGGTGATAAAGTAGAGTTAGACGGTAAATACGTCCCGCACTTTAAGCCAGGAAAAGAGTTACGCGACCGGGTAAAAGATAATACCTGATCCTTAATCGGGGCTATTGCAGTACACGGAGTGTCTTTTGAGCAGATTACTGTATCTGATACTTATTATTGCTTTTCTGGTGATAGGTTTCGTCTTTGGTGCTATTAACCAGCAAGTTACCGATGTACATTTTCTTATTATCAAACTACAACTACGAGTTGTAGATATTGCTATTATTTTTTTAGTTACCGGCGTGATTTTAGGCTTGATAATTGCGGCTTGGTTAAGTATGGCCCGACGCACCAAAAACTGGCTTAAATCTACTCCTGAGAAAACCTGACTTTATGTTGGAATTGCTATTTTTGTTACTTCCTGTTGCGGCAGCTTATGGCTGGTTTATGGGTAGAAATAGCGTTAAACATACTGAGCTAAAAGACCGCGCCAGCGTTACCCGAAATCTCTCCTCCGGCCTTAACTTTTTACTGACTGATCAGGAAGATAAGGCTATTGAGCAGTTATTAGAATTGCTTGATATTGAAGCGGCTACCATTGAAACCTATCTCGCGCTGGCAAACCTGTTTCGGCGCAAGGGAGATTGGGACAAGGCCATTCGAATTCATGAAAAGTTACATCAGTTAAAATTAGCAAAACCTCAAGCGCAGCAAATTCAGTACGAGTTGGCAAAAGATTATTTTTCTGCCGGACTATACGATCGTGCGGAAAGTCTGGCAACGCCATTAGTAAACAGTAGCCGTTGGCGAGAGCCCGCTTTAAAGCAATTATTTAGTATTTTTACCGCCAGCCATGATTGGCACAAGACGCGGATATTTGAAACCGAAGTTAATAATAGCGAATCTCGTTCTTTAAAAATCGCTATGGCTAATATGGTCATTGAAGCGATGCTCAACAAACCTGATGTGCCACGCTTACAGCAGCTTATACAAACTAACCCGCTTGCAATCCGACCTCGTTTTGCTCTGGCAAAGTTTTATTTAGATGCAGAGCAGGGCGATCTGGCAAAAGAACCCTTGTTAAGTATCATTAAACAAAAACCCCAATGGAGTGCTGAAATACTCCCGCTGCTACAGCAGTGCGAATTTTCGGGTGATCAGTGGTATCAGTTGCTTAGCCAGTTAGCCAATAAACAACACAATGTTACGGCGAGTGGCTTACTGGCTGATTGGCTGGCAGAACACGGTTCAGCCAAGGCTGCTGAACAGTTTTTACTGGACAAATTACAGCAGCAACCCAGTATCCGGTTATTTCAAAAACTGTTGCAGGTCCGTCAGCATCAATCAACTGCAGCAGCAGAAGCGTTGCTGTCAGTAGAAGAATTGGTTCAGGCATACCTGGCAAACAAAGTTTTATACAGTTGCCGCAATTGCGGTTTTAAGACCCGTCAGCAATACTGGCTATGTCCATCTTGTCAGCAATGGGAGACAGTAGAGCCGATTACCGGTATTGACGGCCGTTAATATTACCAGTGTAGAAGGAACACAGATGTCTTGTAACACGCCTGTCGTGGTAGCACTTGATTATGCCAACCAGACTGAAGCCCTTAATTTAGTGGCGAAACTCGATCCCACCTTGTGCCGCTTAAAAGTTGGCAAAGAAATGTTTACTCATTTTGGTCCGGCGTTTGTTACAGAATTGCAGCGTCGTCATTTTGACGTTTTTCTCGATCTGAAGTTTCATGATATTCCTAACACCGTGGCAAAAGCGGTCCAAGCAGCAGCTGATCTGGGCGTGTGGATGGTTAATGTTCATGCCAGTGGCGGCAGTAAAATGATGACTGCGGCGCGTGAGGCAATACAGCGCTACGGCATTAATAAGCCCAGACTTATTGCGGTGACGGTATTAACCAGTATGGAGCAAAGCGATTTAACTGAAATGGGCATTATGCTAAGTCCGGCACAACAGGTACAGAAGCTGGCAGCGTTGGCAGCAGCCAGTGGTTTAGATGGTGTCGTGTGCTCGGCGCAGGAAGCGGTTGCATTAAAACAGCAATTTGGCAAAAATTTTCAGTTAGTAACGCCTGGTATTCGTCCTGCCAGCAGTAATGCGGATGACCAGAAGCGCATAATGACACCGGCTGCAGCGGTTAAAGCCGGCGTTGATTTCCTGGTAATTGGCCGGCCAATAACTCAGGCCGCGTCGCCGCTGGTGGCATTACAAGCCGTAGTAAACGAAATTATTAACGCCAGAACGTAGTATTTAAAAAGAACAGGAGGTTTTTTTGGACACGATAAACCTCACCATTTTAATTGGCGGGTTATTATTTTTCGTCAGTATTATTGCCACGCTGATATCGGCGCGCCTTGGTGCGCCTATGCTATTAATATTTCTTATTGTGGGTATGTTAGCCGGTGAAGATGGCATTGTCGGCATCCAGTTTGATGACCCGCAAACGGCATTTCTGATAGGCTCGATCGCTCTGGTTATTATTTTGTTTGATGGTGGTATGCGCACCCATCCGGAGCGTTTCAGGGTCGCGTTAGCACCGGCATCAATGCTGGCTACCGTTGGTGTGGTCATTACCTGCGGGGTAGTGGGCTTATCAGCCGCCTATTTACTTAACCTTTCGGTGGTTGAAGGCCTGTTGTTAGGGGCAATATTAAGCTCTACCGATGCTGCGGCGGTGTTTTCAATATTTCAGTCACAGCGACTGAGAATAAAACAACGGGTAGCATCAACGTTGGAAATAGAGTCGGGCAGTAATGACCCAATGGCAGTAATGCTAACCCTAACTCTGGTAAGTGTGTTGGCCCAAGGCGCAAAGCTTGATTGGATCGTCTTATTGTCTTTTCTACAGCAAGCTGTAGTTGGCGGCGCCATGGGCTACGGAGCAGGGCGGGTATTTGTATTTTTATGCCGCAAGCTGCCATTAAGTTTCGCATTTTTTCCGTTACTTGCCGTCGCCAGTAGTATTTTTATCTACGCAATTACCAATAGTTTTGGTGGCAGCGGCTTTCTAGCTGTTTACCTGATGGGCTATCTGGTCGGCAACGCCAGATTGCCACAAATCATTCATATTCTCAGAATGCACGACGGCCTGGCCTGGATAAGCCAGATCAGCATGTTTTTGATGCTGGGGTTGTTAGTTGTACCAACAAATTTAAAAGAACATTTGGTAGATGCACTAATACTGGCGGGTATTCTGATTTTTATTGCCAGACCTTTGGCTGTATTAATAAGTTTAATTCCGTTTCGTTTTCCAATTAAAGATCAGGTTTTTATAAGTTGGGTTGGTTTACGCGGTGCAGTACCTATTATTCTTGCACTGTTTCCCTGGCTGGCTGGCG
The DNA here is from genome assembly GCA_002415085.1 of Arsukibacterium sp. UBA5043. Classification (GTDB taxonomy): domain Bacteria; phylum Pseudomonadota; class Gammaproteobacteria; order Enterobacterales; family Alteromonadaceae; genus Alishewanella. The sequence goes on from DIBV01000007.1 coordinate 54,105, forward strand.
CGCCCAATGAGCATCTGTATTTCGATGTTGCCTTTGTGGTCGTCATTGTCTCATTAGTGCTGCAAGGCTGGACACTGGTGCCGGTGGCCCGTTGGTTGAAACTGGAGGTTCCTGGCGAACTTGAACCGGATCAAGCTATGCCGTTAGATGCAATTCCCAGTAAAGATGTGATGGAGGTTTTAGCTTTTGCTGTTGAAGATCAGTCACCTATTCGTGGAGTATGTTGGCAGGATCTGAAATTCAGTGTTGAGGTACAGTTTTTAGGAATAATTCGTGATGGCGAATGGCAGCTACCTGTAAAAGAACCTGTATTCAACAGCCGCGATACGGTGATGGTATTGGCCAAGCTGAAAGACGTAAGAAAAATTAGTGAAGTATTAGCAAGTGAAGCAGACACTTCAGGACTGACTAACAGCAACTTCTTTGGCGATTTTGTCTTAAATGGCGAAGTAAGTCTGGCAGATTTAGACGCTTTTTACACCATTAATATGGACGACCAGAACAAACAGCAAAGTCTGTCTTCTTATATAATAGAGCGATTTCACCGCCGGGTGGTTATTGGCGACCAGGTTAGGTTAGATCAACTCGTGCTTACTGTGCGGGAACTGGATGAAAATGGAATTATTACTCAGGTAGGTATTAAAGCGTTACAACCCTGATTTGTCACGCCTTTCAACTAGAGTAATGGCGCGGTTGATAAACTGATTGAGTACAACACGATACTAAAGGCACCAGTGGTTTTGTCAGCCAGCATTATACTAATGTGGCTTACGTCAGAGAAATTAAGTGCTGGCATGTTATTAACCGGGCGGCCACGATAGCGGCCACTAAAATCGCCAGCTTGAAAATAATAGCTTTCCTGTTCTATGGTGCTATTAAAATCAGCTACATAAGCTACTCCCTGCGCAATAAGTGGGGTTTTTAATCGTAACTGATATTGTCTGCCATCTGCGGCCAGATTTAATGTCATGCTGCGATAAGGTTCGACAGGTAATTTCTGTGCAAGCCTAAATTGTGCGGATGCAAAACCACCATTGTTTGCCAGTGACAACCTGCCAAAAAACCGCAGGCCAGCGGGTTCAGATACCGCTTTAACAAAGCCCGATGAGCGTCCGCCCATAACGGTATCGTGGACAAGCTCGACTGTATTAAAATGTTCAGGATTATAAAACTCCAGAGTAATAATGCCTTGAATTTTTTCACCACCAGGCTTAGTTGCTGCCCGGTTTGGCGGTTCTGACTCAGCATTCATTGAACCGACACCTGATAAGGCAAGAAAGGCATAACATAAATAAGCTCGCATAATTAATTCCGGTGTCTTAAACCGGTAATCGGTTGTTACGGTATAACTGAAGTTACGCATAGAATGTGGCTTTAGATTGTAAACTGACAAAACCAGAGCCATTGTTTGGGTTAAAAAACAGAAATAAGCAGTTTAATCGCACTTTCAAACCCTGGAACAAAATAGCCGCTAATGTATATTATGTTAAATTGAATGCATGGTAATAGTGATGAAAAAAAATGTTTACCACCTTGTCTCATGTATTCACATACTTATAGTAAAGCTGTTACTATCCTGTGCGAATTTTCCGTTAATCCATACAGAGGTTTTATGAAATTATTTAACGCTGGGTTGCTGTTCACTGCGGTTTGCTGCTCTGCATTTTCTGTTCAGGCTGCAGGCTCAGACATTAGCTGGAATTATGTCGCGGCAGGTTATGCCAAAACGACAATTAAAAATATTGGCAATAACAATGTTGAACTTGATGGCTATCAAGTTAGTGCCAGCTATTTATTGTCTGACAATTTATACCTGCACGCTGCCTATAATGATGTATCCGGTGATCTTGATTTAATGGATGATATTCTTGGCATGGAGTTGGAAGCATCTGAATTAAAAGCTGGCCTGGGCGTACGCCAAACTGTTGCTGATAATATAGATTCGTTTTTTGAAGCAGGTTATGTCCGCTCAGAAAGCGCGGTTGTTGGCTTTGAAAAAGATACTCTTAGTGGTTTTCAGGCTGCTACTGGTTTTCGTTATCGCATAGTACACAACCTGGAATTATCGGCAGCAGTGCGTTATAACGACGGTTCTGACTCCGAAAGTAGCACCGTTGCTGATATAAATGGACGTTACCGTGTCACGCCAATGCTAGATATTTACGTTGGCTACCAGTTTGATAGCGACGTATCCCTGTTCAGCACCGGACTTGCTATTAACTTCTGAATCAGTCGCTTCTGCTGATATAACGGGTAATAGTCTCGCCTAATCTGTAGTAACATGACCGCCTTTACCAGGCTGAATCTTAAGCTATGTCGATACGACTGTTTCTAGTTACGTTAGTCTGCTGGCCGTTGCTGTTATGGCAAGGTAAGCACGCACAACAACGTGCTTTGCGCTTACCTGAAGGTGCCGGACGGCGCAGTGGTATGCAAGGCAGTGGCGAACCGCTTCGGTTACTTATCTGTGGTGATTCTGCTGCCGCAGGTGTTGGTATTACGCAGCAACAACAGGCTTTCTCAGGCCAATTGGTTAAATTGCTGGCAAGGCGGTATCAGGTGAATTGGCAGCTTGCTGCCAAGTCTGGTCTCGATTGCTCGGGCTTAAACAAGTTATTGCATCAGCTGTATGCGCATAATAATGCGGTGTATCAGTTAGATTTGGTGGTGGTGTCGATTGGCGTTAATGACGTGATTGCACGTCATAGTAAGGTCGAATTCCAACAGCAGATCAGAGCCTTACTAAACAGACTGGCCACTGATTTTACAAATCCTTATGTGTTATTCAGCGCTATTCCACCGATGGAGCGCTTTATAGCGCTGCCCTCGCCCCTTAATTACTGGTTAGGATTGAAAGCCAACATGCTTAATCAAGCTTTGGTGGCAGAGTTAAAAAACTGGTCAAAAGCGCAGCTGGTAAACCATAATCTGGCATTAACGGCAGATATGCTTGCTGCTGATGGCTTTCATCCCTCTGAATCAGGTTGTAAAATCTGGGCGCAGCTCGTTTTTGATGCTATTGAACTTACTGTTAAATCAAAATAAGCTCACTGCCTGATATAGGTATCGTGTTAGAGTTCTGAAATGACCACTGAAGCAAATTATCCGGATTTGCCGTTTTCTCAAGCATGTGAAAACAACAAATCACCTATTTTAAATGTGCTACAAAAAGCCTTTACCCGCTGCAGCACTGTGCTGGAAATTGGCAGTGGTACCGGCCAGCATGCGGTTCACTTTGCCCGCAACTTGCCACATTTACGCTGGCAGGCCACTGATCAGCCGGTTTATCTGGCGGCCCTTGCTGAACGTATTCGCCGTGCCGCGTTACCAAATTTACCTGAACCGTTACAGTTAGATATTTGCACCGATTCTGCACCAGCAAAGGCTGCCAATGGACTATTCACGGCCAACACCCTACACATTATGCCATGGCCGGTGGTTGAACATTTCTTCAGCCGGTTAAACGAACTTACGTCTGATAATGCCACCTTGTGTATTTACGGTCCGTTTAATTATAACCGTCAATTTAGCAGCACCAGCAATAAGGCATTTGACCAGAGCTTGAAAAGCCGCGATCCGCTAATGGGTATCCGCGACATAGAAAATGTGCGGCAGCTGGCGCAGCAGCAGGGCTTTGTCTTGCAGCAGGATTGCGCTATGCCAGCCAATAATCGCTTACTATGCTTCGCTAAAAATTTTCAGGTAACAGAGGCTTAGGTTACTTTATGTTTTAACTTGTACTCTGCTTTTATATATTCCTTACTTCGCACGATATCTGCCAATACCTCAACCGAGGTCCACATATCAATAAAGCGCAGATAAAGTGGGGTAAAACCCAGCCGTAAAATATTGGGTGCCCGAAAATCTGCTATTACGCCCTGTTTTATCAATGCCTGGCACAATGCATAAGCATCCTCGTGCTGATAGGCCAGTTGGCTGCCCCGCTCCGCTTCGTTGGCGGGCGTTAGCAGCTGCAAGCTCTGCAGACACTCATGTTGCTGAACTAACTGGTGAAAACAGTTACTGAGCTGTAATGATTTCTGGCGTAGTAATGTCATGTCAACATCATTGAAAACATCCAGTGCTGCGTCTAGTGCGCTCATCGATATGATTGCCGGGGTGCCAGTGAGAAATTGCTCAATGCCCTGCGCTTTCTGGTAATGCTTATCAAAGGTAAATGGCGATTTATGGCCCATCCAACCAGTTAACGGTTGGAGCAGTTTGTGATGATGGCGCTGTGCTGCATAGATAAACGCTGGTGCGCCAGGGCCACCGTTGAAATATTTATAACCACAGCCAACAGCAAAATCTACGTTGCAGGCATCAAGCGCAATGGGTAGCGCTCCGGCACTGTGAGCTAAATCCCATATCACTATAATACCTTTGGCTTGTGCCAACGCGGTTAGCCTGTGCATATTTAAAAGCCGGCCGCTGCGAAAATCTACCTGGGTCAGCATCAGTACGGCAGTCATGGCAGCTAACTCAGGATCAGCTATCGCCTGCTCCAGAGCTAAGTCGTTGTCGCTATCATCAATCAATTTTAAGCTACAGTTTTGCTTACCCAGCAAACTGGCCAGGCCTTCGACCATATATAAGTCGGTTGGGAAATTACCCGCCTGCGACAATACGACTGTACGTTCAGCATTGTTCGCTTGTTGAAGCAGCATAGCGCTACTAAGTACTTTAAATAAATTGACTGACGTTGAGTCACAACAAATTACCTGACCGGCTGCAGCCCCGGTTAACTGTGCAATTTTTTCGCCTACTTTGGCAGGAAGATCGATCCAGCCATGGCTATTCCAGCTTTTAATGAGATCTTGCGACCACTGCTGTGATAAAACATGCTGAGATCTTTCAGCTGCCACTTTTGGCATAGCGCCCAGTGAATTACCATCGAGATAAACGGTGTTTTCAGGCAAAATAAATTCATCTCTCTTTTTTGCCAATGGGTCTTGCTGGTCAAGTTGCTGCAAATATTTTAGGTTAATCTGGGCCGGGCTTGGGTTCGTCACTGTGCAAATAACTCCTGCAACGTTGCAATAAATTTTTTATACGCCAGCGTTTGAGGATGGATCCAATCAAAATGCCCGGCGTCTGCTACCAGCTGGAACGGCATTCCGCTGCCACTGGCCTGAGCAAGCGGCACGATACTATCAGTTGTACCGTGCAATAACATGGTTTTGGGGTGCATTGCCTGCTGCTGTGGGTTTGCTTGCAGATAGTATTCGGGTTGTTGTTCAGCGCTGCCTTGTAGAAATTGGTGGGTGGCTTGTTGGCAACTATTATTACCAACACTATAACCAGGCATATCAGTAATCGCTGCCAGACCAACTACCCCTTTTATTGCAGGTAAACCAGACAATACTGGCTGATGATAACTTTTGCCTGCCGCTAATAACGCCAGCTGTCCGCCTGCAGAATGGCCCGCTAGTACAATATTATTGCTATCAATTGGATAGCCGGATAATAAAGAGGGAACACTACTTATCCCTGCTAGTACATCGGTAAAACTGCCTGGCCAACCGCCCCCACTATCGCCGGTACGGCGGTATTCCAAAGACCAAACTGCAAAGCCTTCTGCCGCAAGTGCCTGACTAAAGGCTCTGCTATGACTTATATCATAGGCATTTAACCAGCAGCCACCATGAATAAACACCACAAGGGGCGCCTTTACCGGCATTGTTGCTGTTTGCGGCAGATACAACTGCCCATACTGCAGTGGTTCAGTACCGTAGGTCAGCCTGATACTGCTGTCGGTATAAGATAATGCTGCCAGGCTGCTATAGCTGACATTATTGATTATGTGCAGGCTGGGCAATTCAGCTGAAGCGCTATTGCTTTGCTCGTCATCAGGCAGCTTCTGAGCGCAGCCGCTGAGCAGCAGAACCGCTCCGATTAATATTGTTATTAGTATTTTAATCATAACGTTAACGATAACACGGTCAGATAATTATTTACTAAGCAGTGTATTACCGTCGATGCGTTACTCATATTCAAATTTAATCTGACTTAGTACTAAATTCTCTGATCAGGTTGGGGCTTCGCCTTGTATTTGCGGCAGGCTAAGCCAATATCTTTAAAATACCTTTGTTTGCTGGCGTAACCATTTAATCAGGAGAGAATAATGAGTAATAACTATACCCCACCAAAAGTATGGCGTGCCGACCAAGAAAGTGGCGGCCAGTTTGCCAGTATTAATCGCGCTGTTTCTGGCGCCACTCATGACAAAAAGTTAGAGCAAGGCAAACATCCTTTGCAGTTGTATTCCATGGCAACCCCAAATGGAGTGAAAGTAACAATTTTATTGGAAGAATTACTGGAAGCGGGCGTTAGAGATGCAGAATATGACGCCTGGCTTATCAGCATTAAAGACGGCGACCAGTTTGGCAGTGGCTTTGTTGAGTTAAACCCTAACTCAAAAATTCCGGCACTGCTTGATAAGAGCACGGGAAGCCGAGTATTTGAATCAGGCTCAATATTGCTCTACCTTGCAGAGAAATTTAATACCTTTATCCCCAAGGAGCCTGCCCAACGTACTGAAACCCTAAACTGGCTGTTCTGGCAAATGGGCAGCGCACCGTTTTTAGGTGGCGGTTTTGGCCATTTTTATGCATATGCTCCTGAGAAGCTTGAGTATCCTATTAACCGTTACACCATGGAAACAAAACGCCAGCTGGATGTTTTAGAGAAACAATTGGCTGAACACGAATATATCGCAGGCGAAGAATACAGTATTGCCGATATGGCTATATGGCCGTGGTACGGAGCTCTGGTGTTAGGCGATCTTTATGATGCTGCAGCGTTTTTACAAGTACAAGACTACCCTAACCTGCAGCGCTGGGCAAAACAACTTAACAGTCGGCCAGCTGTGCAACGAGGCAGAATTGTCAATCGTAACTGGGGGAGCGGTTTGCAGTTACCCGAGCGCCACGGTAGTGCTGATTTTAGCGCGATAACCGCCGGTAGTTAATGCTACCAACCACTTACTGTCTGGGCCGATCTGGCCCAGATATAAGTTACGCCGATCCCTGCCGACCAGCCACCATTTTGCACCACTAACGGGCTATGCTGATTTTTAGCACGAGTTACTGTCTCATACCTGGCAAAACTAAAACCGCGCCATTTCGATGAGAATTTTTTGCTGATAGCAGCCGAAAACCTTAAGGCAATTAAACCTGGTTTAGCATCAAACTCAGGTCGTTCATTGGTAGCAAATTGCTCGGCAACCTGATAGAACCTGTCGGTTAGCTTTTCACTGCCAAATAACGCACTTGTGCCGAAGGTGTAGCTTAAACCGCGGCTAGTTGTAACATCAGCAAACAGTGATGGTTCAAAACTTACCCCAGTGTAACGCATGCCATCCTCAACATCGAATGCTGCCCGCACCGGCATATCCAGACGAAGCCTGCTTCCCCAGATATTATCACTAATGGTCCAACGCAGACGCGGACCTGCCTCAACCAGTGTGCCGAGTTCAGGCATTCCTGCCCGCTCGTCTATATCGCCATCAGAAGCGCCCAGAGCGGCAGCGAAGCCGACATCAACTTCCAGCTTTTCGCTTTTGTACGCCCGCAATCCGACATTATCACGATCTGCCCTTAACAAGTCGCCCCGGTAAATCAGATAAGGCAGAATAAAATTACGCTGCACTTGTTCATTTGCGCCAGGATAGGCCAACTGCTCAATGCTCAGGCCAAGCAAACCCGCTTCCCACAATGGCAGATCCGTTGCTGGCTCAGCGTCTGCTGTAGCATAAAATAAGCTGCTGGTTATCAATGCTAAGGTCGTTTTTACTCTGTTACTCATGGGGAGTTGCCACCTGTCTGGTATTTGAGTGAGTTAAATAAGGCTCAAGTAATTGCCAGATATTAACCCTGGCCCTCAGTCGGGCCGCCAGTAAATATAAGCCAGCGATTTTACGGTGTAAAAATAAAGCATCAGCCGGCGGACTGTGCCAGTAGTTTTGCTGCGTACTAAGGGCCGTACCTGCGTCCCGTAAACGTCTGGCTAAATCACTCTGGCCAAAATCAAAGGCGGCATTCTGGCGCAAAGGTTCGCACGCCAGCTCAACTAAATTCAATACTGCTGTTTTCTGTTCAGGTAAGATAGCCTGACTGAAAAAACCAATCGTGCTTAACGCACTAGCCATTGCCGGCTGGTTATTGCTACAAGCGGCACTGAACAATGCCCGATAGCCATTGCTTATGGTATCGGAATAGTCGCGACAGGCGCCAAAGTCTAGTAGTACCAGCTGCTGGCTATCTGCGTTATACAGGTAATTTGCGAAATTCGGGTCTGTTTGTACCAGTTTAAATTCAAATAACTCTCTGAAAAATAGTTTAAACATCAGCCGGAGCACTCTGTCCCGTTCCGCTTGCGGTGTATTCAGTAAACTTTCAATGGTATCACCCTCAACATAAGACATTATCAGGATATTAGCGCTGGTAAGATCCTGGTACACCTTAGGTAATAGGTAAGTGTCATCATCAGCAAAATAATGCCGATACCGTTGCAAAAACGTCGCCTCTTTTAAATAATCTGCCTCGTTTTTCAGTTGGATTTTAGCTTCAGCTAACAGGCCATGATAATCCATTTCTGGCGGGATCAAGCCGCTTAACCTTAATAAAGTCGCAACATTATCAACATCACTGTCAATACTGGCTCTTACTCCGGGATACTGAATTTTCACCGCCAGTTTGTCGCCATTATCATGATAGGCCTGATGCACCTGGCCAATTGACGCTGCTGCAATAGGTTTAAACGTAAAGTCTGCAAAATGCTGCTGCCACTGCTCTCCCAGGTTCTGCCTCAGCACTTGCGATAACTGTTTAGCCGGCATCGGGTTGGCATTGGCACGTAAGCGTGCCAGTAAATCGGTAAGTTCGGCTGGCAATAAATCGCCGCTATCCATCGACAGTAGCTGGCCCATTTTCATCGCGGCACCGCGCATGTGGGCCAGTTGGTCAGCAACCCGCTTAATATTTGCCGGGGTAAGCAGCATCGCTTTGCCGCTGGGTCTGTTCCCTTGGGCTAATTGCCGGGCCCCTTCTGCTAACATACCTCCGGCGACGCGCCCGGCAAGCGAAGCCAGACCACCTATCCGCCTGATCCTATTGCCAGGTACCTCTGACGTCTTATTAACCATCACTACCCTTACGGTTGATACTCAATAGCAGAAGATACGTGGCCGGCTACCGATAAGCTCAGTAAATGGTGTGATAAATTTTTCTCCCAGCTCAGATGTTTGTCATCTGTGCCGCCTCCGCATCAATAATCTCCCGTTCTCTGTCATCGATATGTCCGTCTGATTTTGCCGCTGCAATAACGGCAATCAGTATTGCTTTGCTATGAACTTCAACTTCTGCTTCAGAGACTCTATCAATATTAGAAAAAAATCGGATTATTTCACGAGGTGATAGTGCTGCAGCAATGCCTGCTGTTCGCGCTGAAAATAGTCAGCAATGGCGTTGTTTAACGGGCTGGGGTTGAAGTGATAGAAGCCATGACGGACAACGGGAACAAAACCTCGTTTAAGCTTATGCTCGCCCTGCGCCCCAGCATCGAACCTGGCTAGGTTATTGGCAATGCAATAGTCGATTCCGGCATAATAACAACATTCAAAATGCAGTTTATCAAACTCTGCCAGGCAGCCCCAGTAACGGCCATACAAACAATCACTGGATTTAAAGCACAGTGAAGCAGCAACCAGTTTTTCGTTAAGATAGGCGGCGAACACCACGATGCTTGTTGCCATTTTCTGGCCCCACAATTGCAAAGTTTCCGGAGTTAAATAACCGTTGTGGCCAGATCTCTTCTGATAGGTTGCCTGATAGAACTGACTGAACTTTCGCCAGAACTCAGCATCCAGTTCTGTGCCGGCATGATGTTGGATGACGATATGTTGTGCGGCAACCTGACGGCGTTCTTTACTGATTTGTTTGCGTTTACGCGAGGGTAATGCCGTTAAAAAATCAGAAAAAGTTTTATAGTTGTTATTGTGCCACTGAAACTGTACATCGAAACGCTCCAACATATCACTTTCACGCATCAAGTGTTGCAAAGGTAGGTCTGGATACAAACATTGAAAATTACTGCAGGCCAGTTGTTGTTGGTGCTGGGCAATGGCGTTAAATAACAAAGCAAATATCTGGTCGGGCTGTTCCGTCGCAGCAATTCCTAATCTTGGCCCTTCAGCCGGAGTAAAAGGCACTGCACAGAGTAATTTGGGGTAGTACGCCACGTTATAATGTTGGTATGCATCAGCAATCGCCCAATCAAACAGGTATTCGCCGTATGAGTGCAGCTTTAAATACATCGGCATCGCCGCTACCAGCGTGTCGTTCCGAAATAGCAACACATGCTGTGGCAGCCAACCACTGCCCTCGCCAACACTGCCTCCCTGCTCTAATCCAGCAAGAAAAGCGTGTTGGCAAAATGGCATATCAGTATCAAACAACCGATCCCAGGCAGCCGCATCCAGAGCAGTTAAATCATCACATAGCGTTATTTCTATCATTAAAAGTCATTTATTACTATTTTGTGGTAATGCCAACCATGATCAATCAAGCCTTTGTGCCGCTTCCAATTCACGCTCCAACCGGTTACTTTCGTCAGCCCGTGGTTTAGCAAAGCGAGCCAGAGCGAGATAAAGAACCGGGGTAAGATACAACGTAAATATCACTGCAATACCCAGACCGCCAAATACCACCCAACCAATTGCATTCCGTGCTTCAGCGCCTGCGCCGGAAGATAAAATCAGCGGCAAGCCACCTAATAGCGTTGACAACAACGTCATGGCAATTGGCCGCAGGCGAATTTGTGCGGCTTCCTCTACGGCTTTACGCACAGAGTAGCCACGATCGCGTAACTGGTCAGCAAACTCAACCAGTAAAATAGCATTTTTTGCTAATAATCCGATTAACATAACCAGACCAATCTGAGAGTAAATATTGATTGAGGTACCGGTTAAAAACAACGCAAATAACGCCGCAGCGATACCAAATGGCACGGTCGCCATTACTACGATGGCACTGTTGGCACTCTCAAACTGGGCGGCTAAAACCAGCAGCACAATAACAAACGCTAACACATAAGTTAGCGTGACTTCACGGGCGGTTTCCTCAAAGGTTAATGCTTCACCTAAAAATACCAGGCCGACATTTGCAGGTAGCTCTTGTTGCGCTAAAGTACGTAATTGTTCAACCGCCTGCTCCAGGGGGAAATCTACCGGCAATTCCATTTCCATTTCAATTGCCCGGCGCTGTGCCTGGCGTTCCAGCTCCGCAGCGACACCTTCCTCTGAAATATATGCCAAGCTGGATAGCGGTACTAAGCCGCCTAAACTTGAACCCACATAGAGGTTTGCCAGATCGGAAGGATTAGTAACCGATGTTGCTGCCGCTTGCAGAATGATGGGTACTGATTGATCACCGACATTCAGATCAGCCAGGTCGTCGCCATTTATTGCTACGCGCAAGGTCGCAGCAATATCCGACAATGGCACACCAAGCTCTTCTGCCCGGCGCCGGTCTATATTTACTCTTAACTGGGGTTGCGTGGGTTGATAAGAAATACGGGGCATTCCCAGTTCAGGCATTTGCTGCTGAATAACCTTTGAAAATGCTTGTGCAGCAGCAAAAATGCCAGCATAAGATTCGCCGGTTAAAGCTAACTCCAGGCCGCCACCCTGGCCGCGTAAGTTTAAACTGTTAGAACCAAAAGCGCGCGCCGGAGCGCCCGGGATGGCCGCCAGCTGCGGGCTGATCTGATTGATAATCTCCTGTTGCGATTTGTCACGTTCACTCCAGTTTTTAAGTGGCACGGTAATAAATACCAGGTTTGGATCCCACTGGCCAACCACCGTATAAATAGAATCGATATCACCACCATTAACATAAGGCAGTAAAATTTCTTCCATTTTATCGGCTTGCCGGTCCATAAAGTTTAAACCAACCCCATCAGGCCCCCGGGCAAACACCCGGATGGTGCCACGGTCTTCGCTTGGCATCAATTCGTTATCAAGTACAGTGTATAATGCACCTGCCCCGCCAGCGGCCAATAAGCAGGCAATAAATACCATCAGGGCATGATCCAAAGTCCAGTGCAAACTTCGGCTGTATACCGTTAACAGTCGGTTACCTATTCCGGCGAACATATTCTTTGCGTTCTGTTTAATCGGCAACCTTGCAGTTAACGCGGGTACCAGCGACAACGCTACAAAGGATGAAATGATAACGGCGGCTGCTAATACGCCACCGAATTCACGGAATAATCGCCCGGCGGTTGACGGTAAAAATGCAATCGGCACAAAAACAGCAACTAATACGGCGGTAGTTGCCACCACGGCAAAAAATACCTCACGGGTGCCGATGACAGCGGCAGCACGAGCACCAAGCCCCATGCTGCGTCGGCGCTGAATATTTTCCGACACCACAATGGCATCATCGACAATCAGGCCGGTGGCAAGGACCAATGCTAACAAAGTTAAAATGTTAATTGAAAAACCCATTAACCAAATTGCTGCTAATGCGCCAATCAGTGATACCGGAATGGATAAAGCAGGCACGATAGTGGCGCGCCAGGAGCCGATAAACAGCCACAGGGTAAAAATAACCAGCAGTACCGTTAGTGCTAAAGAGGTAATCACTTCACGTACTGAACCACGGATAAATTCAGCATCATCAGACGTGACCTGCAATTGCAGTTCCGGAAAGCGGCTTTCAACATTTTTTACCAGCGCCAACACTTCATCAGAGATTTCAATGGTATTCGAGCGAGCCTGACGAATGATGCCCAGGCCAATAACCGGTCGACCATCCAGTCTCACCATGCTGTTGGCATCTGCTGGTCCAAAATACACTGTGGCAACATCTCCAATCCGGGTATCACCACTAATGATAATATCCTCTACCTGCCCGGCGCTTACCGAGGTCGCATCAGCTCTGACAATAAGTTGTTGGTCGGTGGAGCGCAGGCTACCAGCGGGAACATCAAAAGGTGCCTGCCGAAGCGCTGCAGCAACGTCAGTAACCGCCAGATTGAAACTGGTTAGTCGAAGTGGATCAAGGATCACCCGTAGTACGCGTTGCCGGTCGCCATTTAATCTGACATCGGCTACACCTGGTATGGTTAAAAATAAAGGGGCAAGGTCGGTTTCAATGCGTTCGGTCAGGGTTTCTAAATCCAGGGTGTTGCTGGAAACGGCAATACTGACCACAGACTCTGCATCATTATCTGCTTTAATAATAGCCAGGCGTTCCACCGCCTCAGGCAGTTCACGCTGAACCCGGCTAACGGCTTCACGGGTTTCGTTGGCAGCATCATCTAAATTAACACCCGGCCGGAATTCCACCCGCACCCGTGAACTCCCTTCTTCACTCGAGGCATTAATAGATTTGACACCTGATACTCTGGCGACGGCACCTTCAAGTCTGCTGGTCACTTCGGTATCTACCGTCTCTGGTGAACCGCCGGGGAAACTTGCTGTTACCGATACGATTGGTCGATCGACATCAGGTAACTCACGAACTTCCAGGCCATTGATGGCGGCAATACCGGCAATAATGATTAACAGGTTCAGTACAATAATCAGAACTGGCCGGCGAATAGACAGTGACGGTAAATCGCTATGGATTGGATTCGGGTTCATAAACCGGCCCTTTGCACATTAGCAGCCTGCACACTCTGCCCGGCACGCAAGGTTTGGACCCCTTCGGTAATTAACATATCACCTTCAGCTAAATCGGCCGCTACCAGTAACCGGCCACTGAGTCGCTGTTTTATCTGCACGTCGACTTTTTTGGCTTTATTATCTTGTTCCATCCAGACATAAGCGCCGGTGGCGCCCCACAACAAAGCGGCTTCAGGTACAACGGCATAAGCTTCTCCGCTAACTTCAAGTTTCACCCGGAAACTCATGCCAGGGCGGTATAAATCGTCGCTGTTATCAAGCAGAGCCCGTACTCTGATGGTACGGTTAACATTGTCTATGCGGGAATCTACCTGACTAATTTCGGCGTCAAGATTTATGGCGTCACCCTGCCAGGGTTGCAAGGTAAGTTCAGGTTGCTGTTGCAACATGCTCAGGGCAGTTTCCGGAGCCCTGAAATTAATTAATAACTGGCTGCGGTTATCCAAAGTGGTTATCTGGGTTTGCTGCGTAATTCTATCGCCAATTTCAACATCGGTTAAACCAACGACGCCGGCAAACGGGGCTCTGACGGTGCGATCCGCAAGTTCCGTTTCGGCCTCTGTCAACGCCACTTTAATCAAATCACGCGCCGTAGCCGCATCATCCAGTTGGATTTGAGGTACTGCGCCCTGTTGCCGGCTGGTTGTCAGTCTCTCCAGCGTACGCTCAGCATCAGCAAGCTGGATCCGAGCCCGGTCCACCGCCACCCGTTGCCGACGTGCGTCCAGTTCCAATAAAATATCGCCACGCTGTACTTTCTGGCCAGGTTTAAAATGAATTGCAGTGACTTTATCGGCTACAGCAGGATAAATAACCACTGATCGCACTGCTTCAGCTGAGCCAACCGCTTCAATCTGCTTAGTAACACGTTCGAACTCTACAGGCATACTGATCACCTGAGCAGCCCTACCTGCATCGCGGTTCTGAGCAACGGTGCTAAAACTGACACCGTTAACTAATAATAATACGGCGAGGCATATCGCGTTTTGCCATGCTGTTGTCATGTAATGTCCTTCTGCGGCATATTCGCCGTTAATTTACTGGAAAAACCTGAGTGAACTACGTCATTGTCCGCGCGACTCAGTCAGGTCTTTCCGACAGAAAAATGTTTGGTCACATCAATACCTGCAATATACGGTTTTTAGCTGATGATGATCACTAAACTCGCTCAATTGGCGACAGGCTGCGGTAATTTGAGTTAAGCGGTGCATGTGCATCGACAGCACCGCATCTGACTGCTAGCATCGTTTAGCATTTTAGCATTTTAGCATTTTAGCATTTTAGCATTTATACCTAAGCTCAGAGGCAACGCGATGGCCGAAGCAATTATCAGTAATAAACATAGTGTTTATTCCAGCAAGATCCGCTGGTTTATATTTAGTCTTATCGTGATCAGTGTTGTTTTATCCTGGAGTGGCATTATTGATCGCTACACTACTGCTTACATTGATGATGCCTTAATTGAGGCCGGTTCTGCTTTTTTAATTGCCAGGGGCATGAATGCCCTTATTTCTTTTTTGCAATCTGTCACCTTTGAATTCAGTGTAGGAGTTGGTGGCTCTGTTGGCGCAGGTGAGATCCTTGATCCCCTGAACGATCTGGTTGAACAATATTCCTCGGCCATGAAACTGGCTATTGGTTCACTGGTGATTCAAAAAGTATTACTTGAAATTGTCAGCGATACTTTTTTCAAAATAATACTGAGCATTTCCGCATTATCTGTACTGATTAGCTCACTATTACCCGGGGTGTTTACCTCAGGCTATTTAAAGATGCTGCTGCTACGTTGTTTTTTAGCGTTGTTGTTTCTGCGTTTTGCTCTGGTGGTAGTCGTGGCCGCTAATGGCCTGGTTGACCGGGCCTTTTTATACGATCGCACCCAGCAGCAGATGCATATTCTGGAGTCTATTGAAGGGGTTCAGGATCAGGGAAATCAACTCATTAATCCGGCCCTGAGTCGTGACCTGACAGAAGATATTTCGAGCTTACAGCTGCAATTGGCAACAATCAGTCAAACACTGCAAAAACTAGAGCAACAACAACCAATGGCACAACAGGAGCTTGGCCGCCTCGAACAACAATTAAACAATCTGTTGCGCGAGCTTGGGGTACTGCAACGGCTGAATTATCTTAACCCTGATCCCAGAGTTGAACAATTAACTGATAAAATAAAACAGCGCCGTACAATGCAGCAGCGCTGGCAAAATGAGCAGCAAAGCCTGCTTCGCCAACAGGCTGACATTCGTAACCAGATCCAGCTTGCCGAGCTGGCTTTAGAAGGAAAAACACCGGGCTTCTTTGCTGCTATTGCTAATAGCTTTAATTCACTGGGGGATGGTATAGCTGCGGTTAAAGACGCGGTAAATCCCCGGCAGGTTTATCAGTTAAAGCAGCGGCTGGACAATGCAGTAACCAATATTCTTAACGTCATGGCCTTGTTTTTTTTAAAAACCCTGTTGTTACCACTTTTATTTTTGTACATGTTAAATAAGGGATTTAAGGTAATCTGGCAAAGTAAGCCAATAGTAATCTAGTATGTTACCCGCTACTATCTGCGCCTGAGCAAACAGGTATAAGGATTTAAATTCATGTTGTATATGGTGATGTTAGGTGGCAGCCACCCGAAAGCGAATGTTGAATTACATGATGTGGTTTTTGTTGCCGGTGATAACCTTGAGCAAACCTATCCGCAATTACGCGCATTATGGTTTGCCGAGCCAAAAGGGCTACATATTGATGCCTGGATGGCCATATCTGGTGTAGACCGGTTTGCTGTTACCTTAGCCGATACGCCTCAGACCAACGGCCCTAAATTGTTTTTTATTAATTTAGGTGGCTATCTCAGCAGCCTATTCGGTGAAGAACACCGTTATTTCATGCTGGTTGCGGATAACAAAACTCACGCAAAGCAACTGGCAAAACAGCAACTTAATCTTGAATGGGACAAACCTCACACCGATAATGTGTTTGAAGTGGAGCAATGCGTGGCAATAGAACAGGTTGCCGGGCGTTTTGTGCAGTTGCACCCGGCAGAGCACCAGGGTTGTTACTTCGAAAATGACTATATTGTCATTGACTAAGTTAGTATAAAGTAACGGGTTACCAGTAATGCGCCGACACTGACAACCCGTAAAGCGTTATGGCTTAGCGGGTTTCACTGCTTTTTACCTCGTTAACCCAGTTTTTCACTCGTCGTTCTAGTACGCTAAGTGGCAAGGCTCCACCGGTTAAAATCGTGTCATGAAATTCACGTATATCAAAACGCTCTCCCAACTCCTGCTCAGCATAGTGGCGTAATTCACGTATTTTAATCATGCCAATTTTGTACGCTGTAGCCTGGCCAGGCATCACGATATATCGCCGTACCTCAGACACTACCGCGCCTTCAGCAATCGGCGTTTTTTCACGGAAGTAATCAATAGCCTGCTGTTCGGTCCAGCTTTTGCTATGTAGTCCGGTATCAACCACCAGGCGTACTGCGCGCCACATTTCGGTAATAAGCCTGCCAAAATCTGAATAGGGGTTCTGATACGCCCCCATTTCTTTGGCCAGCAGCTCAGAGTAAAGTGCCCAGCCCTCGACGTAGGCGGTAAAACCAGCCTGAGTCCGGAACGTTGGTACAGATGTTAACTCCTGCGCAATTGAAATTTGCATATGATGACCTGGACTACCCTCATGATAAGCAATCGCTTCCATTTCATTTTTCGGCATAGAACGCATATCCGACAAATGGGCGTAGTACACGCCGGGTCTGCTGCCGTCTGGCGTACCCGGGAAGTAGTGCTGAGCAGCACCTGGCTGTTCCCTGAAAGGTTCAACCCTTTTTACAATAAGACCGGCCTTTGGCAACGTGCCAAAAAACTCAGGCAAGCGACTGTTGATAAAATCCAGATATTGCTGGGAATCGTCAATATAGCCCTGACGTCCCGCATCAGTGTCCGGATAGTAAAACTGATCATCTTTTTTTATAAATTTGAAAAACTCCTGCAGATCTCCAGGAAAGCCGACTTTATTTTTTATTGCTGTCATCTCAGCGGTCAGCCTTTCCACCTCGTTCAAGCCAATCTGATGGATTTCTTGAGCAGTTAGATCTGTGGTCGTTGATACTTTCAACTGGTGGTTATAGTAGGCTTCACCGTTTGCTTGTTTTCCAACCCCGGTAGCGACCGAGTCGGTATTATCAATATCATCCTGCAGCCATTGCTTCAGACCGCTGTATGCCGGTTGAAAATACTGCTCTAAGGCCATTCTGGCATCATTACGAAGTTGTTCTGCCTGCTCATCACTGATTTTGTCGGCAGCAATCAGGCTGCTGATTTTAGCCTTAGTGTCGGCCCATAGCGGAATGTCCTGCTCAGAATCCGTTAATGGAGCGCCGGCCAATAGATTATCAAGCTGCTGCATCACGCCTTCATAGGCAAAGCGTGGTGGCCGTACCCCTTGCTCAGCATTTTGCTTTGCCCGTTGCAGTAAGTCGGTAATCGCTTTGCTTATCCCTTCAATTCGCGTCACATAGGCCTGCATATCCTCTGCACTATCAACTTTATGAAAATTGATTAGTATTTGTGGTAGTAAAGCGTGGATGCCCTGCATTTGGGTAAATACAAAATTATTGGTTCTGAACGCGGCACCGGCTTTTGCCATTTCATACTGGTAAACCCAGACGTCGTATGATGTTTGTGCTTCAAGATCAAGCTCATCGTAATTAAAATTGGCCTTCAGTTCAGCAACACTCGCCGCCAGCCAGGCCAGCTGTTGTTCTTCAGCGGCAATAGTGACATCGTCAATTTGATCATATTTGTCTTTGCGGCCAAGAAAAGTCATCTGCAATGGACTTTGCTGTAATTGCTGCTCATATTTTTCTTCAAACCACTGGTTCAAACGCTCTGTGGTGGAAGAAGCCGCTACCGTGGCCTGAGCCGTAACCGGATTTTCAGCTGAATTGTTTGTGGAGTTTTCGGGGGCTGGGCTACAACCGGCCAGAATGCCGGCGACAGCAATACATAACAACGATTTGCGCATTACAGTTCCTTATTAACGGGCGAATATAATTCTCAGCGTACCGTTAATAAGGAGCATAGTCTAAGCACTAAATGTAACAAGGTTTATCCGTCTGACTTGGAAACGCCTTTGTTAACCACTAACCCGTTTATAGTGGCGGTATTGTGGTTTCCAGAAATTATCGTCGATCCGTTGTTGTAACAGATTATCTTCAATCTCCAAAGCCAGTCCTTGTTGCTGCGCCACTTTAGCTACGGCAAAAGCGATTTTTTTGCTCAGCTCTGCCAGAGCAGTAAAAGGAGGTAATAGACCACCTTTACCGGTATTAGCTAATGGCGAGGTCGCTGCTAGGGTTTTGCTGGCTGCCCGCAGCATCTCATCACTGATTAAGCGGGCTTTTACGGCAATAACACCCAGCCCGATACCCGGGAAAATATAGCTATTATTACACTGTGCAATATGATGTGTTTTGCCCTGGTATTCAATCGGCGCAAAGGGGCTGCCGGTTGCAACAATCACCTCACCGTCGGTCCACTCAATTACCTGCTGTGGCGTAGCTTCTACCTGTCGGGACGGATTACTTAGCGGAAATATAATAGGTTTGGCACAGCCTTTTTTCATTGCCCGCACCACCTGTTCAGTAAACAGGCCGGCCTGACCTGACACACCAATCAGTATGTCGGGTGTGGCACAGTGCATCACATCCAGTAAGCTGGGATAATCACCACTGTAATTCCAGTTAGCAATGGCGCTGGTGGTTTGGGTCAGCGCCTGCTGAAAATCGCGTAAATCCGGCATGGCATCAGTCAGCAACCCCGGGCGGTCAATCATAAAAATTTGTGTACGGGCCTGCTGCTCTGTAATTCCTTCGGCTACCATCTGACTAATCACTTGCTCAGCAATACCACAACCGGCTGAGCCGGCACCAACAAAGACCACTTTCTGCGTACTAAGTTTTACCCCTTTGCTTAGGCAGGCGGCAAGTAGAGTACCGACAGTAACGGCAGCGGTGCCCTGGATATCATCATTAAAACAGCAAATCTGATCACGATAGCGCTGCAATAACGGCATAGCATTGGGCTGGGCAAAATCTTCAAACTGAATTATCGCCTCCGGCCAGCGCCGTTTTACCGCCTTGATAAACAACTCAACAAATTCGTTGTAATCTTCCTGATTGACCCGTTTTTGCCGCAAACCCATATACATCGGATCATTTAACAGTTTTTCATTATTCGTACCAACGTCGAGCATAACCGGTAAGGTATAAGCCGGACTTATGCCACCACAGGCGGTATAAAGCGAGAGTTTACCGATAGAAATACCCATGCCGCCGATGCCTTGATCTCCGAGTCCCAGCACCCGTTCCCCATCGGTTATTACGATGACTTTGACTTTGGCTTTTGTGGCATTACGCAGTACATCATCCAGATTATAGCGATCTTCAAAGCTGATGAATAAGCCGCGGGCACTGCGGTAAATGTCAGAGAATTGTTCACAGGCGTCACCAACAGTGGGGGTATAAATAATCGGGATCATTTCTTCCAGGTGTTGCTGCACCAGCCGGTAAAACAAGGTTTCATTATTGTCCTGAATGGCCCGCAGATAAATATGCTTGTTAATCGCCGTATCAAAACTTTTATATTGCATATAAGCCCGGCTTACCTGCTCTTCTATCGTTTCAAAACGGGGCGGAAGCAAGCCAGTTAGGTTGAATACAGCACGCTCTTCTTTGCTAAAGGCACTCCCTTTATTTAATAGCGGTGTTTCTAATAAGGCTGAGCCGGAATAGGCGGTATATAACGAGGCTTTAACTTTTACTTCAGACATAACAGTGTTCCAGATAATAGCGCCGGCACTGCAAACAGTGCCGGTAAAGGATTGGATTAATAAATAGTGCTGATACGGGGGTTTAAAACAGACAGGATAAATAAACCTTCAGTATTGCAAAAATCGATAGCCTTAATTAAGTCTGCTTGTTCCAGATGTAATAATTCCAGCACAAAGGGATCAATCAAAGATTTAATACTATAAATATCAGGGTGCTGATTGGCTAATGCCATCCGCACTGCCAGGTAACTGATTAAGATATCTGGCTCTGCGGCGTTAAACTGGGTGCTGTGCTGCCGGGTCAGGGGTTCGACAATGCTGTCAGGCAACTGCCATAGGTTTAGCAGCTCGCCGCCACACGATGCGTAGGTAAAACCGAGAATAGTTTGCTGCAATTGCCAAGGTTTGACCTCATCATTGTAGTTCTGACAATGAGCTGCATTGTCTGGCGCTTGCTGCATTACGACTAACTCACCAATATTGTGCAGCAAGCCGGTTACATACAGTCGATCAGGCTGACGCAAACCGCAAAAGTTTGCCAGATACTTACCAATCAGAGCCGCATTGATGCTCTGCTCCCAAAAACGCTCTAAATCGATAGACGATGACCGCAGCTTGCTGCATGCTGAACTGACAGCAATGCTGATCACCAGATTGTATAACTGAGATTTACCCAATACTAATAGTGCTTTACTAACAGATTCGACCTGGTACGGCAAGCGATAGACAGCGCTGTTAGCCAGTTTTAACAATTTTGAGGTAAGTACAGGATCAAGTAAAATAACTTCAGCGATGTCATCCAGACTAGCCGTATCCGATTCCATTAGTTCTTTCACGCGAAGGTAGCTATCTGGGAAAACAAATAGATCGACAGCATTTTGCGCATATTGCAAGGCGTTCATCGGGGACATCTCCGGTTGGGTCTATCAGCACCAAAAGCATCTGACGCTTTTAAGTGTTACTGCTGCTGCCGATTTTACAAGTTTTTGCAGGAAAAACTTAGTACTTTTTCATGACATTACGATTAAACGCTGATTTGAAACGAATATGAATAAAAAAACAGCGCCGGGGCGCTGTTTCGTTAACGATGCTAATTTATTATGCGACCAGGCTGCGTAACATCCAGGCCGTTTTTTCATGCACTGTCATCCGCTGAGTTAACAGGTCCAGACTAACTTCATCAGCAGCTTTATCCGCCACCGGCACGATAGATCGCGCTGTTTTTGCAATTGCCTCCTGGCCTTTGACCAAATCTTTAATCATGTCTTCTGCAGCTGGAATACCGTCTGCTTCTTTAATGCTGGTTAGTTTGGCAAACTCTTTATAAGAGCCCGGTGCAAACTCCCCTAGCGCGCGGATCCGTTCAGCAATTTCATCAACGGCTTCTGCCAATTCTATATATTGGGTTTCAAACAACGTATGCAAAGTTTGAAACATGGGGCCGGTTACATTCCAGTGATAATTATGGGTTTTAAGATACAGGGTATAGGTGTCAGCTAACAGCACGGCCAGCCCTTCACAAATTGCTTTGCGCTCGTTCTCTTCAATACCAATATTTACTTTCATACTTACCTCTCCTGTTAACTAAGCGATTGACAAAATAGAATGCTATAACAGTAACGTGGGGCTGGAATGACAAAAAACAAGCCGGCAGCGCAACGCGTTACCGGCTTTTGATCGGGTTGATGGTGTCAATTGCTGAAAGTCAGCTGGCCTGGGCGGTTAAATATTCTTCGTAAGTACCAACAAAATTACGTATATCCTGGTTGGTTATTTCAATGATCCGGCTGGCCAGAGATGACACAAACTCGCGGTCATGACTGACAAAAATCAGGGTGCCTTTGTAATGTTCCAGCGCCATATTCAATGACTCAATAGATTCCATATCCAGGTGGTTAGTGGGTTCATCCATCACCAGAATGTTGGGCCGCTGCAGCATTAACTTACCAAACAGCATTCTGCCCTTTTCGCCACCTGACAGCACTTTCACCGACTTTTTAATTTCATCCTGTGAGAATAATAAACGGCCTAAAATGCCCCGGATAGCCTGCTCATCATCTGAGGGCTGTTTCCATTGACTCATCCAGTCAAATAAACTCATTGCCTCAGAAAATTCATGAGCATGGTCCTGCGCGTAATAGCCAATTTTGACATTTTCAGACCATTTCACGACACCTGATTCCGGCTTTAGATCACCCATCAGACACTTTAATAGCGTGGTTTTACCGATACCGTTGGCACCTAAAATAGCGACTTTTTCACCAACCTCTACCGTCAAATTAAGATTTTTAAGCAGATGCAGGTCAGTAAAGCTTTTATTAAGCCCTTCTACTTCCAAGGCTAAGCGATAAAGTTGTTTTTGCTGCTCAAAGCGGATAAACGGGTTTACCCTACTGGATGCTTTTACTTCTTCTAACTGAATTTTATCAATTTGTTTAGCACGTGATGTTGCCTGCTTGGCTTTCGAGGCGTTAGCCGAGAACCGGCTTACAAAGGTTTGTAACTCGGCAATCTGAGATTTTTTCTTGGCGTTATCGGATAGCAAACGCTCGCGGGCCTGCGTAGCGGCAAACATATATTCATCGTAGTTGCCCGGGTACAACCGCAGCTCACCGTAGTCGAGGTCAGCCATATGGGTGCAGACGCTGTTTAAAAAGTGCCGATCGTGCGAAATAATAACCATTGTGCTATTGCGCTCGGTCAGAACATTCTCCAGCCAGCGAATAGTATTGATATCCAGGTTATTAGTTGGTTCGTCCAGTAACATAATTTCCGGATCAGCAAACAGCACCTGAGCCAGTAAAACCCGCAGTTTAAAACCGGGTGCGATGGCTGACATCAGCCCAAAATGTTGCTCTACCGGAATACCGACGCCAATCAGCAACTCGCCAGCTCTTGACTCAGCGGTGTAACCATCCATTTCGCCAAATGCAACCTCTAAGTCGGCTACTTTCATGCCGTCTTCTTCGCTCATCTCGCTGCTACTATAGATACGGTCGCGTTCTTCCTTGACTGCCCATAATTCGTTGTGGCCCATGATCACAGTATCAATAACGGAATACTGTTCAAAAGCAAATTGATCCTGATGCAATTTAGCGACCCGGTGATTTGGCTCTACCGAAACATTGCCGGCTGTTGGTTCCAATTCGCGACTAAGAATTTTCATAAATGTCGATTTACCACAACCATTCGCCCCGATCAGGCCATAACGGTTACCCTCACCGAATTTAATGGAAATGTTTTCGAACAACGGCTTGGCGCCGAATTGCATTGTAATATTGGCAGTTGAGATCACTAAAAGGTCCGCTACAGATTGTACTGGATGAAAAAGGTGCGCCACTATACGCGCTTTACGTGATAAATTCAAAAAAACCGGCATCTCAGCCGGTCATTTTCGATTTTAATCATCGACTGCTGCAAACACTGGATTAGTTGTCTTGCGATGCCCTTTTTACCGCAACCCGTGTTAGTTCAGTGATCATAAACCAATTTTTTTCACTAACTGCAGTATCTGGCACTATCCAGGAACCGCCGACACAACTAACGTTAGGCAATGCCAGATATTCCAGATAGTTCTTTTCATTAATTCCGCCAGTAGGACAAAACCGAATATCTGAAAACGGACCATAAATCGATTTTAACGTTTTTACGCCACCAGCGGCTTCTGCCGGAAAAAACTTAAAATGGGTATAGCCCAGGCCGGTACCTTCCATTAGCTCAGAAATACTGGCAATTCCCGGGATCAATGGAATAACGGAGTCTTTACCAGCTTGGAGTAACTCCCGGGTCAGGCCGGGACTAATCGCAAATTTCGCGCCTGCTGCAATGACCTGTTCCAACTGGGCGGCAGTGGTAACCGTACCGGCTCCTACAATGGCCTCAGGTACTTGCTCTGCCAGCAACTTGATAGCATCTAACGCCACCGGTGTTCGCAGGGTTACCTCCAGTACTTTAATACCACCAGCTAACAGCGCTTTTGCCATAGGTACGGCGTCTGCCAGATCTTTAATTACAATAACCGGAACTACTGCACCTTGTGCAAATAATTCAGCAGGTTGGAGCTGCCAATTCTCAAATGCCATAGATTAACTCGCCAAAGATTGTTTTAAGTAAACTGCTGCACCAAGTAAACCTGGCTGGGGCGCAGTCACGATATAAGTGGCGATCTGGCGATTAAACGCACTAAACCGACCTTTTGCTTCAAAACGGGTTCTGAATTCGCTCGCTGCCATTAGTGGCAGTAATTTAGGAGTGATACCACCGGCTACATAGACGCCACCAAACGTACTGAGTGTAAGCGCCAGATCGCCGGCTATACTGCCCAGGCTGGCAAAAAATTGTGCCACGGTGGCGCTGGCAAGTTCAGAAGACCCAGCCAGTGCCAGGCTGCCAATTTCACCGGCTGATAATGGGGCAATGTCCAGCTGGCGATGCAATGCAAGTGCACGATATATCGCCTCAAGCCCCGGCCCTGATAGCAGACGCTCTGGCGATACATGGCCATATTCTTTACATAATACCTGCTGAATAAACCATTCCTGTTCGGTTTGCGCCGCCCAGTCCACGTGGCCGCCTTCACCTGGTAATGGAACAAACTGACCGTTAACATTAATCAAATGGGCAACACCCAAGCCAGTACCTGCACCCAGCACAGCCATGGGTAGATGAGGTTGTGCTGTGCCGTTACCAATCTGAACTTTATCGCCCTTGGTCAACGCAGGCAGGCTCATCGCTACGGCGGTAAAATCATTCATCACCAGTAAACGGTTTAAGCCAAGTTGTTGCTGCATCGCACTGACCGAAAAATGCCAGTGAAAATTGGTCATGCTGATAGTATCACTCGTCACCGGACAGGCAATGGCAATAGCAACATGTTTCAAATCAGTAAGTGCTTGTTCTTGCTGATAATGCACCAATGCATCAGCCAGGCTGGCAAAGGTGGCACAGGGATAAACTGCGACTTTATCCAGGTTCAGGCTGGTCAGGTTCACCCTGCTGAAACGGGCATTAGTGCCGCCAATGTCAGCAACAATTGCGTAATCGACATCGTTAGCCATGCAAATGTTCCTCAGTCACGAACAAACTGCAGGCGCCCTGCTCTGCTCCACTTAACTGAGCGCGCATTGCACCAAACATTTCCCGACCCATACCATAAAAATTATGACTTAGATCCGCTTGAGCCTGCTCTCTGGCATTAAATTCGCTCTCATCAACCAACACCTCAAGCTTGCCGCTATTACCATCCACCAGGATCATATCACCGGTTTTAATCCGGCCAATGGCACCGCCATCTACCGCTTCTGGCGTGACATGAATTGCAGCAGGAACTTTACCTGAAGCACCGGACATTCTGCCGTCAGTAACCAAAGCCACTTTAAAGCCCCTGTCCTGTAACACGCCAAGCGGTGGTGTCAGTTTATGCAGTTCTGGCATACCACATGCTTTGGGGCCCTGAAAACGCACCACCACGATGCAATCTTTATTAAGCTCGCCGGATTTAAACGCAGCGTCTAATTCATGCTGACTTTGAAATACCACAGCGGGTGCTTTAATGACTTCCGTGCCATCACGCAACGCTGAGGTTTTTAAGATGGCGCGGCCGATATTGCCCGATAACACTTCTAAGCCGCCATGGCTTTTAAACGGTTTAGCAACGGTAGCAAGCACGTCGGGGTCAAGAGATTGCGCTGGCGCATCTACCCAGTGCAATTTGCCATCTTTTAGCAGTGGTTGCTGGGTGTACCGACGTAAACCGGGCCCTGCGATCGTCTGAACATCTTCATGTAACAAGCCCGCGTCCAGTAACTCGCGGATCAACAATGCCATGCCGCCAGCATGCTGAAAATGGTTAATATCAGCCTGACCATTGGGGTAAATCCGGGTAAGCAATGGTGTTGCAGCAGAGAGTTCTGCAAAATCATCCCAGTTAACGATATAACCCGCTGAGCGCGCTACAGCAACCAGGTGCATGGTATGATTAGTAGAGCCGCCAGTGGCCAATAAGCCAACAATGCCATTGACGAGAGCTTTAGCGTCAACAAGTTTTCCAACTGGTAAATACTCATTACCTAATTGAGTTAACCGCGTAACCTGGCGAGCGGCAGCTTTGGTTAACTCATCGCGCAGCGCGCTACCGGGGTTAACAAAAGAAGATCCTGGCAAATGCAGGCCCATCATTTCAACGACTAACTGATTCGAGTTAGCTGTACCATAAAAGGTGCAGGTGCCTGCTGAGTGGTATGATGCTGACTCTGCTTCCAATAATTCTTCTTTACCGACTTTGCCCTCAGCGAACAATTGACGAACCCTGGCTTTTTCTTTATTCGGAATACCAGAGGGCATTGGCCCGGCGGGTACAAATACAAAAGGTAAGTGACCGAAACTCAATGCTGACATGAGCAAGCCTGGCACGATTTTGTCGCAAATACCAAGCATCAAACCGCCATCAAACATGTTGTGCGACAACCCCACCGCTGCCGACATGGCGATAATATCGCGACTCAGTAAACTTAACTCCATGCCAGGCTGGCCCTGGGTAACTCCATCACACATAGCCGGTACACCACCAGCGAACTGGGCGACGCTACCGACATCGTTAACCGCCTGCTTAATTATTTCAGGATAAGCCTCATACGGCTGATGTGCCGACAACATATCGTTGTACGAAGAAATAATGCCTATATTAGCTTTGGTCAGGCTTCGTAAGTCAGCTTTGTCCTGCTTATTGCAGGCGGCAAAGCCATGCGCCAGATTACCGCAACTTAACACACCGCGATGCGGGCCTTTCTGGCCCGCTTCTTCTATGCGTGCCAGATAAATAGCGCGGCTTTTGCTGCTGCGGGCAATAATACGATCGGTTACCCGTTGAATAACAGGATTCATAACACTTCCTCTAATTAGCGGCGTACATAACGGCCACATCAACTTCTGGCTGTTGCAAAATTGCCCGGATCGGCATAGTGCTGACATCGTTGCCCGCCTGGGCTTTGGTAAGCACCTCAAGCTTGCTCGGACCTACCAGATGAATAAATAACTGCCGGGTATGAAGTAACCTTGGCAAACTGAGCGAAATGCGCTGATGTGGTGCGGTGGTTGGATTAACCGCCAGTACCGCAGGGGCGTCAGCTGCCAAACCAGCGCTGAGTTCTGCACTGCATGGAAACAATGATGCGGTATGACCATCTTCGCCCATCCCCAGAATCACGGCGTCAAAAACAGGGAGATCAGCTATCCTTGGTAAAACATCAGCGACGGCCTCTTCTGCAGACACTGCCGGAGCATACAAACTGATAAAATTCGCCTTTGCTGCTTTTGCTGTTAATAAGTTTGCTTTAACTAATCGCTCGTTACTGTCTGGTGCATCAACCGGCACAAAACGTTCGTCAGCCAGCAACACGGTCACGTTATGCCATGCTAAATGTGCTGCTGACAATGCATTAAATAATGCGGTGGGGGTACGGCCACCGGAAACGACCAGATAGGCGTGACCGCGGGCTGCTATAGCTTCCTGCAGCACGTTTACCAGCTTTGCGGCAAAATCGGTATTCAGCGCCCCGGTATCGGCATATTGATGAAGTTTCATTTATATTTCCGCCTAATTCAGTTATTCGTCCCAGTTACGCTCATCACGTGCCAACATGGAAATGGAAGCAACCGGGCCCCAGGTGCCAGCCTGATAGGTTTTCGCTGGCTCGTTGTTGTTTTTCCAGGCATTGAGAATGCCATCAACCCACTGCCAGGCCTGCTCGACCTCATCCCGACGGACAAACAAATACTGATTTCCCAGCATTGCTTCCAGCAGCAAGCGCTCATAGGCATCAGCAATCCGTTGTGATTTGAACGTTTCATCGAAACTTAAATCAAGTTTACTTTGCTGCAGGCGCATGTGTTCACCCAGCCCAGGTATCTTGTTCATTACCTGAACTTCCACCCCTTCGTCGGGCTGCAGCCGAATAATCAATTTATTGGCAGGCAATTCGTTATAGGTTTCATGAAAAATATTATGAGGTTGTGGTTTAAAGCAGATAACCACTTCACTGTGCTTTTTCGGCATACGCTTACCGGTACGCAGGTAAAACGGCACGCCTGCCCAACGCCAGTTGTCAATATCAACCTTGATTGCCACAAACGTTTCAGTGCGGCTTCCCTGGCGAGCCCCCTCTTCCTCTAAATAACCCGGCACCTGCTTTCCTGCAACAAAACCGCTGGCATATTGGCCACGAACGGTTTTTTCCTGCACATTGCTGCTATCTATCCGGCGTAATGCCTTGAGTACTTTAAGTTTTTCATCACGGATGCTGTCAGCGTCCAATCTGGCTGGCGGTTCCATCGCAATTAAAGATAACACCTGGAGTAAATGATTTTGCACCATGTCACGCATCTGGCCGGCATCATCATAGTAACTCCAGCGGCCTTCCACCCCGACTTCTTCAGCAACCGTAATCTGTACATGATCTATCGCATTATGGTCCCAGTTTGATGCAAAAATGGCATTAGCAAAGCGCAGCGCTAATAAGTTAAGCACCGTTTCCTTACCCAGGTAATGATCAATCCGGTAAATCTGACATTCTTTAAAGTGTGCTGCGACCTGATCATTAATAACAACTGAAGATGCTAAGTCATGGCCAATGGGCTTTTCAAGCACAACTCTGGATGGCTCGGCTGCTAAGCCTGCGGCAGCCAGACCTTTACACAGATCGCCGAATAATGCCGGCGGCGTAGCGAAGTAACTCACCGGAGTACGTTTACTGGCGTCAACCAGTTTGCCGAGTTTCTGATAGTCACTGGTTTGGGTTAAATCGAGCTGAACATATAAAAGCTTTGCGCAAAGTTGCTGCCAAACCGTCTCATCCAATGTTTCTTTTTTCAGAAACGTGGTTAGATTGGTTTTTACCATCTCCAGATAGCCAGCATTGTCCATGTCGTCTCGGGCTACCCCGATAATTCTTGAGTCAGCCGCCAGCAAACCGGCTTTTTCAAGTTGGTATAAGGCTGGTAGTAGCTTACGCCGTGCTAAATCACCTTTAGTGCCGAATAAAATTAAATCGCAGGCGTTATTCTGGGCATTTTGTGCTGTTGTTGTCATGTCTGACCCTTGCAATAATATGTAATTTTACAACACTTACCGCATACTAACGCGGCCAAATGCCGCTGTAAACCCGATTTGTTGTAATTTTATTACATCATAACTAATATTTTGACTAATCTTACATATTAAGGCAGCCTTAGCAATGTAATTGCAGTTTTGTGGTAAATTTAATACTGTTTTGTCGGCAGAATTGGTATATAACCAAACAGGCAACAACATTTTTTACCTTAACAACCTTTATAGATCAGGAATTAGTGGATGAATGTACTGGAAAAAATCGTAGGTAGTGTTACCAGCTTCAGCAAATCTGAGCGTAAAGTTGCTGATGTTATTCTGGCTAATCCACAAATTACTATACACAGTAGTATAGCAGCGCTGGCTAAAATGGCTGATGTCAGTGAGCCTACCGTTAACCGCTTCTGTCGACGCCTTGATACTAAAGGTTTTCCTGATTTTAAATTGCATTTAGCGCAGAGCCTTGCCAATGGTACACCTTATGTAAATCGCCACGTTGAAGAAGAGGATGGCCCGGAGGCTTACACAGCGAAAATTTTTGAATCCACTATGGCGGCATTAGATACCGCAAGGCAACATGTTGATATTAATACTATTAATCGAGCAGTTGATGTATTAACGCAAGCTAAAAAGATCTCGTTTTTTGGCCTGGGTGCTTCGGCATCCGTTGCCCATGATGCCCAGAATAAATTTTTCCGTTTTAATGTTCCCGTAGTGTGTTTCGATGACATTGTCATGCAGCGAATGTCGGCAATAAACAGTTCAGATGGTGACGTGGTGGTATGTATCAGCCATACCGGGCGGACAAAAAATCTGTGTGATATCGCCGCTATAGCGCGGGAAAACGATGCTACGGTAATTGGCATTACCGCCTATGACAGCCCGTTGGCGCGTGAGTGTACCCTGGTGTTGTCTTTAGATGTACCAGAAGATACCGACATGTACATGCCTATGGCTTCACGCGTGGCGCAATTGGTGCTAATTGATATTCTGGCCACAGGCTTTACCTTACGCCGGGGCAGCAAATTCCGTGAGAACCTGAAGAAAGTCAAAGACAGCCTTCGTGGGTCACGCTTTGAAAAGAAAGACTTTAACAATTAATAACAATAGATATCCCGTCAGCAGGTTGAGCAACTGCACCAACCTGTCACGTTTAAGCTTAATGTCGCTGTATTCTGTAATAAAATTACACTACACTAAAGAACGTGTAAGATCCGCGTTCAACAGCAGGAGCATCTGATGCCAAGAAGAACCAAAATAGTCGCAACCCTCGGCCCCGCAACCAATACCCAGCAATCTATAGAAAAGCTTATCAGTGCCGGTGCTTCCGTGTTCAGGCTTAACTTCTCTCATGGCAGTGCTGATGATCACCGGGAACGGGCCGCGATGGTAAGAGCAGCGGCAAATAAACTGGGCGCGCATGTCGCCATACTGGGCGATCTTCAGGGGCCAAAAATTCGGGTGTCGACCTTCAAAGAAGGCGCCGTGTTGCTAGCTGAGGGCCAGCAGTTTGTGTTGGACGCCGGACTTGCTAAAGGCGAAGGCGATCACCATCAGGTCGGAATTGATTACAAAGCGCTGCCACAGGATGTCAGCGATGGCGACCTATTATTACTTGACGATGGTCGGATCCAGCTAAAGGTAGAGCGCGTAGACGGTGATCGGGTGTATACCATCGTTACGGTTGGCGGCAAACTGAGTAATAACAAAGGCATTAACCGGCAAGGCGGCGGATTAACTGCCCCTGCCCTGACTGAAAAAGACAAAGCAGATATTGTTACGGCTGCAGAAATAGATGTCGATTTTCTGGCTGTGTCATTTCCACGTAGTGGTGATGACATGCGTCTGGCTCGTGAATTAGCGCGTGCTGCCGGATCAGAAGCCCGTTTAATGGCAAAAATCGAGCGAGCCGAAGCAGTAGCCGACAATGAAACCCTGGATGATATTATCCGGGCCTCTGATGCGGTGATGGTGGCGCGGGGTGATCTAGGGGTGGAAATCGGCGATGCCGAGTTGGTTGGCCAGCAAAAAAGAATTATCGCCCGTTCCCGCCAGCTTAACCGGGTAGTCATTACTGCAACCCAGATGATGGAAAGCATGATTGAAAGCCCGATGCCCACCCGGGCTGAGGTAATGGATGTTGCTAATGCAGTGCTCGATGGTACTGATGCGGTGATGTTATCTGCTGAGACAGCGGCAGGTAAATATCCAACAGAAACGGTCAAGGCGATGGCCCGTGTTTGCGATGGCGCTGAAAAACACCCCAGCGTGCAAATTTCAAAACACCGGATGGATGTTGCCTTTACTGAAATCAGCGAAACTATCGCGTTATCTGCAATGTATGCGGCGAATCATTTATCTGATATTAAAGCAATTATAGCGTTAACAGAGTCGGGCTACACGGCGAAGCTGATGTCGCGTATTACCTCCCCTCAGCCAATTTATGCGTTATCACGGCATGAGAAAACATTAAATAAAATGGCGCTATATCGGGGGGTCTACCCGGCATTTTTTGATAGCACCGCACTTGTTGAACAGTCATTGGCTGATGCTGCGATTGCTGCCATTCGACAGCAGGCAGGCCTTAAAAGCGGCGATCTGGTTATTATGACCCATGGTGACGCCATGGAAACGATTGGCGCTTCAAATACTTGCAAAATTGTTCAGGTAAAATAGTCATTTGTTATTTCTTCTGACATAAATTACAGCAATAGCTGCAACAAAAAAGGGCCGATGGCCCTTTTTTGTTGCAGCTGACCCGGGTTAAAAGACATCCCGTTGCAACTTTCTGACCCGTCTCGCCGCCCGGTACTCAACAAACTGCGGCGCAAGCGCCGTTAAAGCCGAACCGGTAACCACCATAACTGCGCCAAGCCACGACCAGAGATTAAGGTGCTGGGCTTGCAGAAAATCAGGAAACATCCAGCCAGTGATATTGGCAAATAAAATCGTAAATAAAGGCGTTACTGCCAGTACGGCACTCACCTTCGATGCTTCCCAGTGATGCAATGCTTCGGCAAATGCACCATAAGCAACGACCGTATTCAGACAGCAAAAGACCAACAGAGCCCAATGCAAATAACTCATCATGAATAATGGCGCAAAATCAGATACCGGCATAAAACCAATAGTCCCGGCGACATACAGCAAATACATAATTTGCTTAGAGCTGTAATTAACCAGTAATTGTTTCTGAGCAAGTGCATAAGCGGCCCAGGTGATACCGGCAGCAATCACTAATATTACACCAAGTGATTCTGAACTGGCCTGGATGACCAATTGAACGAGCCGCCCATTAAAAAACAATAACAAGCCACCCAATAATGTTGCAGCGCCAATTTTCTGCCACATTAACAGTTTTTCTTTGAAAATAATGATGCCTCCTAGCATCATCAAAAAAGGAGCAAGCTGGATCACAACCTGTCCTGTTTCTGCACTCAGATAATTTAAACCGCTCAAGTACATAATGTAGTTTGATAATAACCCCGCTACCGCTATCAGCATTAACCCGGCTACTTTACGATTAAGCAGTAATTTCAGAGCGGGCAATTTGCCGCGGGCAGCCAGCCAGATCCCGACAATAACCGCTGCAGCCAGAAACCGGATGGCGGTAATGGTATTGGCTGATAGTACGTCCAATACCATTTTTAGTGCTATGGGCAACATTCCCCATAAAATAGCTGTGGTTAATGCCAGCAACAGGCCAATTAAACTTTTTCCGGTAATTTGGTGCATACAGCAAAGTTTCCTCAAACAGGCGACGGCTGGAAGTCCAGCGTCGATATTGTCGCTTATTTTCAGTACAACTGTCTTGTCGTTTCTGAATATTTGCGACAAATCAAGTTTGCCAGGTTTGAAACATCTATACTGATCCTAAACACAACCTAGCAGCAAAACACCGGGATATACAATGAATAGTATCAAACGATTAGCAGTATTAACCTCGGGTGGCGATGCACCAGGTATGAATGCCTGTATCAGGGCTATTTTACTAACAGCCAGTGCCGGCAACATGGATGTTATCGGGTTCAAACATGGTTTTAACGGTTTGCTGGAGCAGGAATATCAAACATTGCATCCACACCATGTCGATAACATAATCCAGCGTGGTGGAACCATTCTAAAAAGTGCCCGTTGCCCGGCGCTGGAGCAACCTGATGGGCCCGTTAAGGCCGCAGCAATACTGGAGCAACTGAATATTGATGCGCTTATTGTTATTGGCGGTGACGGCAGTTTTCGCGGCACGATGGCCATCAGCAAACACTACCAAGGCCAGCTAATTGGCGTGCCGGGTACCATTGATAACGATGTTGACGGCACCGATACTACAATAGGCTTTGCCACTGCGATAGATACCGCGCTGGACGCGATAGATAAGATACGCGACACGGCCGACGCTTTTGAGCGTATTTTCTTAGTTGAATTGATGGGACGCCATAGTGGTTATCTGAGTCTGGCTGCGGGTATTGCCGGCGGCGCGGAGCAAATAATTTGCCCGGAATTTGGCACGCTTAGCCCAGATAATTTGCGCGAAATTATTAAGCCTATTCAGCATGCCCAGTTACTAAAAGGAAAATCCAGTTACTTAATCGTGGTGGCGGAACATAGCTACCCAGGGGGAGCCACGGCACTGGCCGAAGCACTTACCGCAGCGGTAGGAATAGAGTGCAGAGCCTGCATATTGGGGCACATTCAGCGCGGTGGCAGCCCGGTTGGTGCAGACAGGATCCTGGCCACCAAGCTGGGCGCTTTCGCGGTTGAGCAATTAAAGCAAGGTGCCACATTGATGATGGCCGGCGAGGTTAATGGTGAAGCCCGTTTATACCCTCTGGCTAAAACCGGTGATCGCACAAAAGCGATCGATCCGTTCTTAGTGCGATGGCAACAACATATCGGCAGCTATTAAGCTGCCAACCCCGCACAGACGGTAACCTTCAAATGCTTGAAAAAAGTGCAAGATTAGCATTTTTACGTTAATGACTAAAAACCTGCTTAACTCTGTCTTTATAACTGCGGCTAACTTTAACTGCCTGGCCGTTGGTCAACATTAATTGATGTTCGCCGTTAGACAGCATTTGTAACTTAGCAATAGTATGTACATTAACAATGGCCGAACGGTGTACCCGGACAAACAACCTTGGGTCAAGTTCTTGTTCCAGCTCTTTCATGGTGCGCCGCAGAATGTGGGTTTGACCGTCTTTGGTATGAATACACATATAGTCACCGGCGGCATCCACCCAGTCTATTTCGGCGACAGGCACCCGGGTGATTTCGCCACTATCTTTAATACTAATGGCCTCAGGAAAACGGTCGTTAACTACAGGTTCTGATTTATTCAACCGTTGTAGAATGTTATTAGCCTCGTCGCCGGTCAGTTTTGCGACTGCGGCGGCAAGCTGTCCCTTATGTTTCTGACTGTCAGCCGCCGCATGAAATTTCAATACTTTATCCACGGCAGCTTTTAAACGCTCAGGTTCAACAGGTTTTAATACGTAATCAAGCGCGTTAACTTCAAATGCGTTAAAAGCGTAATGATCATAGGCGGTAACAAAGACGATATAAGGTAATTTAATCTGGTGTTGCTGCAGAGTTTTTAGCACAGCAAAACCGTCCATACCGGGCATTTCAACATCCAGAAATACCACATCAGGCTTTAATTCCAGGATCTGGCTAACCGCTTCATCACCGTTACTGCACTGTGCAACCACTTCTAACTCTGGAAAAGCACCAAGCCTGACCAACATGCCCTTGCGTGCTAAGGGTTCGTCATCTACTACTATTACCTTCAACATGGTTCGTTTCCACTGGCTCTAACTGTAAAGGGATCCGGATATTGACTTTAAGCCCTTTGGGCTCATTGTGAGTCAATACCAGAGCAAAATCGTTATCGTAAAGTGCCGCTAATCGCTCTTTGGTATTGACTAAGCCAACACCGCTGGCACTGTTTCTGGGTATGCCATCACTAATTGGCATCCCAGGTCCGTTATCTGACACTTCTAACAATAAATCGTGCCCGAATTTCTTCGCTGTGATGGCAATTATGCCGCCACTAACCTGGCTGGCTACCGCATACTTAATCGCATTTTCAATTAACGGTTGTAATATTAAACTGGGTACTAACGCCCGCTCTGTGCCCTGCTCTATATCAAAACTGAGGGTTAAGCGCTCAGAAAACCGGACTTTTTCAATCTCCAGATATAATTTCGCAGCATAAAGCTCCTGCTCCAGCGGCACCCTGTTAATTGGATCTTTATAAAGCGAATAGCGTAAAAAGTCGCTTAACCGGGTGACCATTTTATTAGCCGTATCGGTTTCATTAATTAATACCAGCGTCGAAATGGCATTTAAGGTATTAAATAAAAAATGCGGATTCAGTTGATAACGCAACATTTTCAACTGCGCTTCATGCGCTTTATTCGTTGCCGTTAACGACTTCTGCTTCTCTAGCTGCAAGGTCTGATAATATTTAATCCCAAAATACAAGCCACTCCAGCTTAACATGACATAAAAGGCAACTGGAGTATCTTTAATGAACTGCAGCCATTCGTCAGGGCGATAACCATGGCGATAAATTTCCCAGTAATTGAAGTTTCTTACGGTAGTCCATATCGCTGCGATCAGTAATGCCAGTATCAGCACCAATAAAATCATCCGCCAGGGTTGCCAGAACCAGATACGCTGATATATGTAGCGCAGCGGAATAGTGATAAGCCAGCCAACATAGGCATCAAGTGCGACAACAATTAAATAGGCATCCCGGGTTTCCTGCACCAAAGAGCCCAGGTAGTTAACAATGGCGAAACCAAGCCAGCCCAGACTGTGCAAGATCCAAAACTGCCGGTTACGATCTTCAAAAACTTTGTACAAGATTAAAATTCCGGATTATTGCCCTGGGCAAAGTATAACGAAGATAATAACTAAATCCTTGACGCTTGAACTGATTTCAACAGACATTAATCGCAATTGAAACTGATAACAGTCAGCGCCAGCACCCATTCAGAAATCAGCGAGCACAGGGGTTGGTTTACGTTCCGAATCCAGGGCGACAAAGGTAAAGTTACCTGATATTGCTTTATGCTGATCGTCGCTGTACATATTTTCAACAAAGATATCAACGTGAACTTTAATACTGGTTCGACCGACATGCTCAACCCTTGCGACCAGCTCTATAATCGTACCAGCCGGAATAGACTCTTTAAAGTCAACCCGATCAGAACATACGGTAACCAGGGGCTTGCGGCAGAAACGAGTAGCAGCAATAAATGCCGCTTCATCCATCCAGGCTAACGCTTCGCCGCCAAACAACGTATTATGATGATTAGTGCGGCCGGGAAATACGGTTTTAGTAACCCGGGTAACAGCATGGGCCATTCGCTTGGCAATAAGGGCTTCACTGGGTGGCGTGTTTGACATAAGCTACTCGCTGGATAATTAAACTAATTCATGCCGCTTATTATAACAGGCCTTAGGGGCGCACCGTTATCTCAGAATGGTAAATAGCGCATATGGTTTTCATTTCCGTATTTTCTGCCAAAATCGAAACAAGAGGTTTAAATAAAGTGGTCAGTTACCAATTAACAATACTAGATATCAGCAGTCATTTAATCGCGGTAACCTTAAGCTTTCAACCCACCTCTTCTGCACATCAGTTAGGCATGCCGGCCTGGCTTCCCGGCAGTTATATGATCCGTGATTTTGCTAAACACATTACCCGTATCAGCGCCTGTGACGAAGATGGCCCACTGGATTTAGTACAACTGGATAAACAGCAGTGGCAACTTGCATGCCGTCACTCGCAGGTCAGGGTCAGTTATATTGTATATGCTTATGATCTGTCCGTTCGTGCAGCATACGTTGATGATGAGGTTGCAATACTAAACCCAGCGGCTTTATGTCTCGGAGTCAGTCATCTATCACAAACACCACACCAGATCCTGCTGGCTAAACCGGCTGTACAGGAAGTCGAGGCTTGGCGGGTCGCCACGGCTTTAACTCCTGTTAACGGCACCCGCTTGCTGGAATTTGGTACTTATCAGGCGGTCGATTATGCCAGTTTAATTGACAGCCCAATTCTGGCCGGTATCTTTAGTTTTCAACAATTCCTGATTAACGATATTCCTCATTACCTGGTGGTTACAGGTAACAACCTGACAGATTTGACTCGTTTGACTCATGATTTACAACAAATCTGCCAGCAACAGATGCAGGTTTTTGAAACCTTACCAATCGATTTAGACCAATACTGGTTTCTGTTGTGGGTCACAGAGCAAGGTTACGGTGGTTTAGAGCATAAGTTTTCAACTCTTTTACTTTGCAATCGTTATGATTTACCTGCAACTGACATGGTTGAACCTGATAGTAACTATCAACAATTACTGGCGCTGTGCAGCCACGAATATTTTCATACCTGGTGGGTTAAACGGTTAAAACCCGCCGAGTTTCATCCCTATCATTTAGATACTGAGCAGTACAGCAAACAGTTGTGGATTTACGAGGGCTTTACCTCATACTTTGATGATTTAGCGTTAGTGCAAAGCGGTTTGATCCAACCGGAGCGTTACCTGGCACAGTTAGAAAAAACAGTGAGCCGGGTAACCCGTAGCCCTTCAGATAAGTTGCAGAGCCTTACAGATAGCAGTTTTAATGCCTGGACAAAATTTTATAAGCAAGACGAAAACGCCATTAATGCTGTGGTGAGTTATTACGCCAAAGGTGCGTTACTGGCATTTTGTCTTGAGGGCGCATTGCGTCAGCATGGCAGTTCCCTGCAACAGGTTTGCCGGTATATGTACCAGCAATATCTGGCAACGGGTACCGATGAACACAGCCTGTTTGAAAGTTTAACGGCGTTGGGGTTTCCAGAACTTGCTGGCGTTGTCCAGGATTGGGCATGCCAGCACAAGCCATTGCCAGTTCAACAGGCAGCAGCACAACTTGGTTTGAGCCTTACTTTTCGACCGGCAACAGACTATTCTGATTTAGGCGGTTCCGCTAACACGGCCATTCACGCCCTGCCCGCTTATCTGGCGGCAGGTATTAAAGTGCAACAGGGATTAGTCACTGTGACTCAGGTAATAGCGGAGGGGGCGGCATATCAGGCAGGTGTTATGGTTGGCGATCAATTACTGGCGCTTGCTGGCTGGAAAATAACAGAGCAAACATTACCGCAGTTACTCAAACGAGTAAAAGTGGGAACAAAACAGCCGCTGGTCATTTACCGTAAAGACCGCTTACTTACCTTGCAGCTACCGCTGCAGATTGCTGCGGCAAACATTGCCAGCCTGCGATTTACTGACGCCCGGCTGGCCTCAGCTTGGTTACAACAGAGCATTGTTATTCCACCAGCAACAACTGAGGATCCAACCGCTCCTGCAACCAATTAATCCGCCAATCCAGATGAGGGCCGGTTACCCGGCCTGAAGCCCCTACTTCCGCCACTTTCTGACCCTGTCGCACATGCTGCCCCACAACCACATCAATAGCGTGTAAATGCATTAACGTTGAGCTGACGCCCATGCCATGGTCGATAATTAACGTAAAACCAGAATAATACAAATCCTCTGCCAGCAGTACCTGACCATCCCAGGGCGCGAGCACGGGCGCACCTATGGGAGCGGCAATATCAAGACCATAATGCGGATTACGTGGTTCGCCATTAAATACCCGCTGACTACCATAAACGCCAGATATTCTACCTTTTGCCGGCAGGTATGGCTCAGCAAAAATAGCGGTTTTGTCACTCAGGGTATTACGCACCGCTCTGACTTTACGGGTGTCGTTCTGAATACGTTCAGTAACCTCAGCCGGTGGTGTAACATATTTTTGTGCCACCCCCGTAATGTGCTGTATATCGTACTGCCGGGCCTCGAATTGCAACGGTACCACCTGCTGCGAACCATCCGGTTTTATCACTGTTAGCTGATGCCTGAGGCTGGCATCACGGCCAATCCCAAATACAAACTGTCCGCGAGCATTAATACTAAGTTCCTGCTCGTTGAACAGCACCGTTGAGCCAGAAGGTACCTTGCCCCGGATTAAACTACCTTGTATCAACTGGCCGTTGAGTGTTATCTCAGTGTTTGCCCATAAACCCTGGCTGGTTAAAATACTACAACTGAGCAATAGCGCCTTTAGCCACACCTTCATATGCCACGACCTTATACATTTTTTTATTGTCCATTGCTTTTAGTTCACTGGCAATATAATCAGCCAGACATTCCACCGTAGTATCACAGGGTACAATTTCACAATGATTTTGTGGGATCACTAACTCGAACCAGCCCTGGCTGGCCTGATAACGAAAACAATAAGACTCTGGCTGGCCAGTGAGATATTGCAATGAATCGCTTTCACATAAATCTGTTTCACTACCCAGATAACCGTCTTGCCAGCGTTCAGCCCACATTTTATTCAGGCGGGGTGATAGCATACCATCAACATATATCTGAATCGTAGAGCGATGGCCGTGGGCAATCCGTTGGCAATTTCCATCATGCTTTTTTAACCCGTGGCTGTAATGATAATAAAAACCTGTACTGGCTTCAGGGCGCAACGTTAATTTTAAAGA
Source organism: Arsukibacterium sp. UBA5043 (assembly GCA_002415085.1). Classification (GTDB taxonomy): domain Bacteria; phylum Pseudomonadota; class Gammaproteobacteria; order Enterobacterales; family Alteromonadaceae; genus Alishewanella. The sequence continues at coordinate 94,293 of DIBV01000007.1, forward strand.
TTCAACATTTTGCGGTAATAAGGGTTTAATTTGTTGTTCCAGATACTGGCTAACACTCTTTTCATCAATTTTCAGGCTAGGTATACCCGCAAAAGCTTCAGCCGGGGATGCCAGGCTAATCAAGCCGCGTTCGCTTTGATAGTGCACTAAGTTAACGGTATTATCCTGCGTCAGGCTCAGGGCATCACAGCTTAAGGGCAAGGCGAGCTTATGATCCACTAGCTGATCAATGGCTTGTTTAATCACTTTTTTAACTTTTGCAAAATCGAACACCATGGCGGTGTCATCTAAACTGCCGTGTAATTCGGCGTCAACAATATAACTTTCCCCCACCATTCCCCTTTTAAGGTCCAGGTAAGAAAAATCAATCACGGTTAAGGAGTTTACAAATAAGATCATCTGATAATCCGGGCTAATCCAGTTGCAGCAAAAGCCCAGTATACCAACTCAACGCGCTGGCAGTAAGAGTAAAGCCGCTGCTTTTAACGCTTATGTTCCGTTAGCCAGCTATTCAAAATGCCAATCTGGCCACATTTATGCGCAGCATACATCAAGCGAATTGCATTACTGAGTAAAGTACTGTCGTTCCACTGGGTTTTCTCCTGTATTTCCTGATAGCAACTTAATGCTTCTGGCGTCAGATAGCCGCGTAGTTCTTTTTTGCCAGACGCTTGCTGACGCTCGCGGTAGCGTTGTTGTTTTTCGGCATTACTTAGCGCCCGTTTATTCTCGTTGCTCATTGCTATACTCATACTTATTTATTTGTCAGGTAAGACTGGCCACCCGCTATCAACAGACTGGTCGAAAAAAAGGCGAATCGACAAATCGGACTTGTCTGGCGTACAACTGTTCGCTAAAGTGACGCAGCAATTATAATGGGTTAAACATACATGACTAAGAATAGCTTTACAAAAGAAGATTTAATCGCCTGTGCGAATGGTGAATTATTCGGCGAAGGCAACAGCCAGTTACCCTCTGACAACATGCTGATGATGGACCGAATCGTTCATATATCTGAAGAGGGTGGCCTGTATGGAAAGGGGCAAATTATTGCTGAGCTGGACATTAATCCTGATCTTTGGTTTTTTGCCTGTCACTTTAAAGGCGATCCGGTTATGCCAGGCTGTCTTGGTCTGGATGCTATGTGGCAACTGGTTGGTTTTTTTCTGGGCTGGTGTGGTGGCCCTGGTAAAGGCAGAGCACTAGGGGTAGGTGAAGTTAAATTTACCGGCCAAATATTGCCTACCGCAAAAAAGGTAACCTACACCATTAACATGAAGCGAGTAATCAAGCGTAAGCTGTTTATGGGCATTGGTGACGGTGTGGTGAGTGTTGATGGCCGTGATATTTATGCCGCGACCGATTTGAAAGTTGGCTTGTTTCAGGACACGTCTAGTTTCTAAGTCTGCCAAACTGACTAGTACGAAGAAACCCCGCTTAATCTGCGGGGTTTCTGTTTCTAATCAACAAAATAATACTTTTTTCCTGTCAGAGGCCTTTGTTAAACAAACCGACATTTCGATCTTCCATTGCTTCCCGCCAACCTCCGAGCCATTGTGAGCGGACATCTAAATTTTGATAGGGACAAATTTCTTTCGAGCGTCCGGTAACACCGGCACGATAACCTTGAGCATGAGCACGTTCCAGACGATCACGTTTTTGTCTTTTCATACGGCAGTCTTCCTCAACATATTTGTATTGATTTTTATGCAGTGCAATCGTTATCAGAGCAAGCTTAAACATCACAACCAACTCACTGTAAGCAGTATATTGCAACGATGCACCCATTAATTGATAGCTGACAGCGACAGAAGGTTCAAACGAAATTAGCAGATATACAGCTTGACATAGGCTAACAGACTGAAGTTTCATGTTTTTTAAAAATGTTTTTCTTTATATTATATTGCGCTTAAAATTACGTTTTGATAACCGTTTTAATGCGCCCGGTTTTATTATAAAAAAAGCTGCCGAAGCAGCTCTTTTCAAATTCAGTTTAAGGCGAGTAACGGTTAGCGTCTGCGACGGAATAAAACGCCAAAACCGGCAAGTAAAAACAAACCTAAACTGCCTAAACCACCGGCATTGCGCTCATAGGTATCTTGTTCAGTATTGCAATTTTCTGGTTCACCATTGGCTACCGGCAACAACTTAACCGCTTTAGCCTGCTCTGTTTGTTGCGGGTTGCCACTTTCGTCCAGTATCGGTTGTCCTTTGGCATCAAGTTGCGGTAACACTTGCAACACAGTGGCAAGGATTTCACCATTATTATTGATTGAGCTGGCATCGACTATCGTAAAATCGGCATTACAGCCAACCAACGTATTTAGATCGCGAAAAGTATCGCTGGCAATATCATATACAAAACCATGCTGACGCCGGTCGGTTGTGCCGCCAATGATGATTTCAGCCCGGCCGACAATCTGACCGTTATCATTGATATCTGCGGGTACTGAAGAAGAACTGGCAAAAAAATCAGTTGGAAATACCACAGTATCGGCGGCCACATCGTAATAAAAAAACTTATCCCGGCGTGAGCCATTTATGGTTTTTATCGCATAGCCGGTAGCGATATTATTGTTATTCAAATCGGTAGCAATACTCGCCAGCCACTGTGCCGGATCAACCATGGCACTTATTTCATCACCCTGAAATAAGGTCGCGTGAGGTGCAACGTAGATCTGGCGAAACTCACCGCCAAACCCATCGCGAAACAGAATACTGCGATCGCTATCACTATATATGGAATAACCGACAGCAATACCATTGTCATTAACCGCAGTAGCCGCACTAGCGTAACGAACTTCAGACTCGTCATCGATTTGGTGTACTGCCCCAGTGCCCTTCTCACCAAGAAAGCCGAACGTTTGACTAATGGTGGCACTACCATCCGCTTGTAACTGCCACAGCATTGCCCGCTCAGTATAGCCACTGGGCACGACAACTGTTTGATTACGGTAAATCTGCGACTTTAAATCGAAAAAGTTAGATTCCTGGCTTTCAAGTTCCCGGTTGAGACAATAAACAACGGGTTGGTTTTTGCCATCACATAATGTTTCCAGAAACGTCTGAATCTCTTCATTTAATGCCACAGAGCCCGAGCCAGCTACCAGATTTTGGTTATTAACAGCAAAGGCCTGGCTGAAGCCGCCGCCAATCTCAGTGTAGGATGGTAATAAATTAACCGGGCCATTACTGGTTACTGCAACACCGTATTTAAAACCAGGTTCAGGCTGCCAAACCGTAATGGTTTCTGGTGCTTCTGTTGCCGGATCTTCTGCATCCGGGTCTGGAGCTGGGGTAAATTCCTGTTTAGTAAAGGGAGCAGTAGCGACCCCGACCACGACCCCTTGTTCATTAATATCGTTAATAAACTCCTGGTTAGAGCGAAGTTGGTTTAAATCACGTAACGGGCTCACCGCTGGCGTACCATTTACAGGATGGGCAATCGCCACGGTGCGTCCCACCGGTTGATTTCTCAATCCCTGGCTAGCACCAAGCAATACAGTCAGCGTATTTAATACGGTTGCATCATAAATACCAAGTTTGGCATCTTCAATTTGTTCAGCAGTTAAAATCGCTTTAATCGTATCACTTTCAAAATTGATGGTGCTGACATCAAGCGGAAAATTAATAAAATTAACCGCAGTTCGAGTTGAGCCATCGCGTAATTGCCATTGTACAAACCCCTGACCCGTAACAATCGCATCACCCTGATCGTTTAATGCGGCAGCAAAGTTTGCCTTGGAAATATTGTTTGGCTCCAGCTCTGCCACTTGATACACAGCCGCTGTGGCAGGAAATGCAGTTAGCAAAGGTACTAATGCTAAACTGATCCGAGATAATTTCATTCAACGCCCCTAATGTACTTCTGATGTACTTATAATCTGTTATAAAAATCTATGAACCCGATGCTTCCAACTTTTCCCAACGCGCGTAAGCCTGCGCCAGCTTCGACTCAGTCTGCTGCAATAGGTTCAACGTCTGTTGACTGTCAGCGGCGCTTCGTTTGAAAAACTCCGGATCATTAACCTGTTGCTGTAACGCAGTTAGCTCAGCATCAAGTTGCTCAATCTGCTGGGGTAGAAGTTCAAGTTCACGTTTTTCTTTATATGATAACTTCTTAGCGTTACTAACTAAAGGCTCTGCAGGTTTTTCTGCAACTGTCCGCTCGCTACTGCCAGTTTTATCATTGGTTTTTTTGCTCGCCTGGCGCGCCTGATAAGCCGTTACATCATCATAACCGCCAGCAATTTCAATAATCCGGCCATTTCCGGCAAAGAGTAAGGAACTGGTAACGGTGTTATTGACAAACTCACGGTCATGGCTGACCAACAGCACGGTGCCTTGATATTGCTGCAGTATATCTTCCAGCAACTCCAGTGTTTCTACATCTAAATCATTGGTTGGTTCATCAAGGATCAATAAGTTACTTGGCCTGGCAAATAGCTTAGCCAATAACAAACGATTCTTTTCACCACCTGAAAGTGCTTTAACCGGCGTACGTGCCCGGGCCGGCGGAAATAAAAAGTCTTGCAGATAGCTAAGGACATGGCGGCTTTGGCCATTTTGTTGCACTTCCTGCTTACCATCAGCGACGTTATCCTGCACCGTGGCTTCTAAATCCAGCGCGATTCGGTGTTGGTCAAAATAAGCCACTTCCAGATTAGTGCCGCGTTTTACTGCGCCGCTATCCACTTTGTAATCATCGAGCAGAACTTTGATCAGGCTCGACTTACCTACCCCGTTAGGCCCGACTAAGGCAATGCGGTCACCCCGCATGACCAGCAAATCTAAATTGTCCATTACCGGCTTGCCGTTAAACGCCAGACTGATGCCCTTGCCCTCAAACACCAGCTTACCAGAGCGGTTCGCCTGTTCAATATTGAAATCGACCTTACCTTGTTGCTCCAAGCGTGCTGCCCGCTCCTGGCGCAGCGCTTTTAACGCTCTTACCCGACCTTCATTGCGGGTACGGCGGGCTTTAATGCCCTGACGGATCCACACTTCTTCTTCTGCCAACCGCTTATCAAACAACGCATTATGCTTTTGTTCGTCTTCCAGCATTTTTTGTTTACGATCCAGATATTCCTGATAATTACCAGGATGTGACGTCAGCTCGCCCCGGTCTAAGTCAATAATCCGGGTAGCCAGCGCCCGGATAAAGGCCCTGTCGTGCGAAATAAAAATAATGGCACCGTTAAAATTCAGTAAAAACTGCTCCAACCATTGGATCGCCGCTAAGTCTAAGTGGTTGGTCGGTTCGTCCAGCAATAAAATATCAGGTTTAGCCACTAATGCTCTGGCCAGCGCGGCTTTGCGCAGCCAGCCACCTGATAAGGTCGCCAGGCTGGCATCCGGGTCCATTTCAAACTGCTGACAAAGATCACTCACTCGTGTTTCCAATGACCAACCGTCGCGAGTATCCATTTCATTCTGCAGTTGCTCAAATAAGCGATACTCGGCATCACCTGCACCTTCCAGGTTTTCTGATAAGGTATAAAACTGTTGCAGTTTTTCAGCTAAATCACCGGCACCCTCGCGAATAAAGTCAGCAATTTTAGTTTGCATTTTGGCCGGGGGGTCTTGTTCTAAACGGCTTAGCACAACCCCGGTATTGACCACTATCTGGCCATCGTCCAGATTTTGCTGACCGGTCAGCAATTTTAAAAATGACGATTTACCCGCGCCATTACGACCAACCAAACATACCCGCTCCCCACTGAACAGGCTAAAGTCAACATGATCTAAAATCGGGTTGGTACCAAACGCTAAACACGCCTGCTGAAAACGCAATAATTCCACTACTTACTATCCTTCAATCTACGCATTTTATTAACCTATACACTTTGCAACCAACTGGCGATGCTTTCAGCATCAAAAGGCCAGTACAGCAGTTTGTCACCCGCCGCCAGCACCGGAATATGCACCCGGAACTGCTGCAATAGCTGTTCATCATCAATAATATCTATTACCTGAAAATCTAATTCTGCTGCGACTAACAATGTTTCAGCTTGCTGGCACAGGTGGCAGCCCCAGGTGCTGTATAAGGTATACTGCGCCATTAACGCGTTAACTCAAAACAGACATGAATATTTGGGTTACGTTTAAAATCTTCCGGCAAAGTGGCCGCAGAAATATCTTTTATCTGCCAGCCTGCCTCTTCCAGAGCCGCCTTATCAATTTTAAAACGGCGTTTGTTATTAGAAAAAATGACTTTGCCGCCCGGATTTAAGCGTCCTACCAGCATATTCAGCAAACTGACATGATCCCGTTGCACGTCCCAGTTATCTTCCATTCGCTTTGAATTTGAAAATGTTGGCGGGTCAACAAATATTAAATCAAACTGGTTACGACAGCGGGCCAACCATTGCAGGCAATCGGCTTGCTCAAACTGGTACTGTTTCGCCTGAGCGCCACTGACCACTAAACCATTTTGGGTAAAGTTACGTTTTGCCCAGTCTAAGTAGGTATTGGACATATCTACCGTAGTTACCGATTTAGCACCGCCAATAGCAGCATGCACCGAGGCAGTACCGGTATAAGCAAACAGGTTCAATACAGACTTATCTTTCGCGTGCTCTTGAATTAAGCGCCGGGTTAGCCGGTGGTCTAAAAACAAGCCAGTGTCCAGATAATCACGTAAGTTAACTAAAAACTTAGCGCCGTACTCGGCCACTTCTTTGTACTGGCCAGCTTTAGCCATTGCCTGATACTGATTAGTGCCTTTTTGTTTTTCCCGTACTTTTAAAATCATTTTATCTGAGCTGATCCCAAGCACCTGGGGTACCTGGTTAACCACATCAAACAAGCGCTTCTGGGCAATTTGCTCATCAACAGTTGCCGGCGCAGCATACTCATGTACAACCACTTCACCATCGTACCAATCTACTGCTACGTTGTACTCCGGAATATCAGCATCGTATAGACGATAACAGCTAATGCCTTCCCGCTTTGCCCATTTTTGTAATTGTTTCAGATTTTTAGCCAGGCGATTGCCAAATGAACTACTCTCATTAAAAAACAACGACGGCGCATCAGAGCTAACCGCCACTTGTTTTTCAGTCAGTTCAAACAATGTAAATTCACAATCCAGCGGACCGTTGGTAAATTTATAGGTTTTACTTTTTGACAACCGTAGAGAGCGCAGTAAATCAGCATTAGAGGTAATAATGGCTAACCGCCAGCCCTGGTAATGCTGTTTTAGCGCCAGCGAAAATTTGCTGTATAACGGAATTAAACTGGGTAGATCGCCCAACCGTTCACCATAAGGCGGGTTGGTTACAATAACGCCGGGTATTGTGGCAACACTGCCTTTAAGCTCCGTTGCATCGGCATAATCCACTTTGACATAATCTGCCACGCCGGCCCGGGCAATATTCTGACGAGCTTTAGCTAACGCACGCTCATCGGTATCACTGCCGTAACACAAAATTTGTGCTGGCAAGCTGCGCACTTCCGCTCTGGCTTCATCTTTTAATTGTTGCCAGACATTGGCCCGATGACCAGGCCAGCCTTCGAAGGCGAAGCGTTCACGATTTAAGCCGGGTGCTTTATTCAGGGCAATTAATGCCGCTTCGATAATAATAGTGCCGCTACCACAAAAGGGGTCGAATAGTGGCTGATCGCTGCTCCAACCCGAACGTTTTAACAATGCTGCAGCCAAATGTTCTTTTAACGGCGCTTCGCCCTGTCCTGATCGATAACCGCGCTGGTGTAACGACGGGCCGGAAAAATCCTGCAGAAAATGAAAATAGTTTTTTTCCAACCGAACCTGAAAACGCATATCAGGGTTCAGGCGGTCAACATCAGGGCGTTGGCCAGTTTCTTCCCGAAATTGATCAACAATAGCATCTTTTAAACGCATGCCGCCGAACTGACTATTATCGATGGTGGCATGTTTGCCAACACAATCAACCGCTAGTGTCTGGCGGATAGTCATTAACTGTGGCCAGTCAATTTTGCGGGCTATCTGGTATAAATCTGACTCTGCGGTTACCGGTTCTGACTGAATTAGCCGCATAATACGTGTGGCCAGACGTGACCATAAGCACAGCTGATAAGCACTGCTTAACTCTGCTTTAAAGCGCACCACACCCATTGATACTTTAATGACTTCGCCCTGATGATGGCGTATCTCATCGGCTAACAGCTCTTCGACGCCTTTTGACGTTAAAGCCCAGAATTCCAGCATAACACCCAACCTTCAAATAAAATGGCCGACAGTATAACAGAATGTGCTTTAAACACGTTTGAAGAATTGCAATAGTGCGTTATATCGACGCTTAAATCAGCAAGGTGCTGCTTAAACAAGCAGTTGAGCTGAATAACTTAAAATAACGCGATTAACATCTTGCATAGCCAGATTAAAAACACTAAGATGCGCCCCGCAATGACGGACGCGGGATGGAGCAGCCT
>DIBV01000007.1:102945-110420 GCA_002415085.1 Arsukibacterium sp. UBA5043
TAGCTCGTCGGGCTCATAACCCGAAGGTCGTCGGTTCAAATCCGGCTCCCGCAACCAACATTTAAGCCTACTTTATGTAGGTTTTTTTGTGCCTGTTATAAGCCCTCGGGCTCCTCTTTATAACCGCGGGGCGAAGGTCTAAATCCGGCTCCCGCAACCAACATCTAAGCCTACTTTATGTAGGTTTTTTTGCGCCTGTTATAAGCCCTCGGGCTTCTCTTTATAACCGCGGGGCGAAGGTCTAAATCCGGCTCCCGCAACCAACATCTAAGCCTACTTTAGGTAGGTTTTTTTGTATCTGAAACTCAGAAACCCAAAGGTCGTCGGTTCCTTCTCACAAAACTGGCTTTGTATTTTCTGCGCTATTTCTTCAATTGTCTTATTCTACTCTTAAGAACCTACATTTTTTCGGTATTTAACCACTATTCTTACCGGTAACGTAATAGTGAACGTAGTGCCATGATCGGGCTGGCTCTCGCATATTATGCTGCCTTTAAGCTGCTGGGTGACAAGATTATAAACGATGCTAAGCCCCAGACCACTACCACCGTTTTGCTGTGCCGTTGTATAAAATGGCTCGAAAATTCGTGCTAATACCGCTTCAGACATCCCCACACCATTATCCCGGTATTGAATCTGCAGCTGGCCATCACTCAGAATGCTGTACTCAATGACAATCGATTGCGCTTGTTTAGTTTTAAAGCCGTGTTGCAGTGAATTTAAAACCAGATTAGTCAGGATCCGACTAAAACTTCCGGGATAGCTTTGTAGTACCAGAATTTTGTCACCTTTTATGTCAGGTTTTACGTCGTAGTCGCTCAGTTCATAACGCAAACTTAACAAAACCTGTTGCAGATAGTCATACAATATAAAATTGCGGCGTTGCTCACTGGACTGATCGACCGCTACTGCTTTGAAACTCTGAATGAGCTCATCAGCCCTTCTTAAATGCTGGCTGAGCCGGCTAATGTTAACAGTGGATCCCTGTAAATAGTTTTCGAAAACAGATCGTTTCAGTACGTTGTTTTGCATCGCCTGACCAATAAGCAGGTGTTCTTGCTGTAAGGCATCAGCAGCCTCAAGACTTTTTGTAACAGGCGCCGTAATTTCTCGGGCTACTCCGGCCACCAAAATACCAATTTGAGATAACTTCGCCGATTCAATCAGCTGCTGCTGCATTTTTACTAACTCAGTATTGGTATCATTTAACTCTGTTACTGCCTGTTGTAATTGCATAGTACGTGTTGCAACCCTGCCCTCTAAATAGCTGTTCCAAATAGTAGATCACCCGAGGAAGGGAACTCAATGCGGTTTGCGCGATCTGATCAGTCGCCAAACAAAACCAAAGACACCAACCGCATTGAGTATGAATACGTTACCATTTTTTACACCACAGGCGCTGTACCGCCTTAAAAAAATAGTGCAGTGGAACCCAAACAGGCCGCTGGCACGCAGAGCAAACGCCATTTTGTTGTGGGCTCAGGGGAAACCCAAAGCTGAGATTGCCAGATTGCTACAGGCTGCAAGATCCAGTGTAAATCGTTGGATTAAGTGGTATCTCGCTGATGACCTTGATGGGCTACAAGCAGATTTGCCTGGGAAGAAAGTGCGTTTCCCACCGACATTTATCGGTCGCCTTCGGTCATGAAAGAGAGCTGCAATATACCGCGGGGGGCCTCAAGCAACAGATGCGGGCGCGCATGCACTTCACCCACGGCTGCAGCACGATCGGCATAGGCCGGCATGCCGTACACGGTGGCGGTCGGGGTGGGTTGTACGGTCGTCGTATTGATATTGGCCGGCTCTTTCATAACGACCTCATTTCTCATTGGTTGAAAAGCACGCTTCAAAACAAATGCCCGCAGCCATGCGTTTCACACATGGCTGCGGGCCGATCTTCATGAGCAGGCACCGCGCTACACGTTCCGTCTAACAGGCTCGCCGTATAATAGAGGCTTGTGCTGACCCTGTCAGAACGCTCTCAGCTTCCTTGCTTTCAGACGAAGGTGTACGAGCAGACCTTGTTGCCCGCCGGATCACGCAGGTAGGCCGCATAGGCACCCGGCAGGTGACCACGTGCGCCAGGTTGGCCCTCGTCAGTGCCGCCTGCGGCAAGGCCGGCGGCGTGGAAGGCATCCACTTCAGCGGGAGTGGCGGCCGCAAAGCCGATCGTCACGCCGTTGCTGGAAGGCGCTTCACCATTGCCCGGGCGGGCGATGATGAAAGCCGGCTTTTCGCGACCGAAAAGTACCCATCCGTTGTTGAAAGGACCGAGGTTCTTGATGCCAAGAGCACCCAGAGCGGCGTCGTAGAACGCGACCGACTTCTGAAGGTCGGCAGCGCCGATAAAGATGTGCGAAAAGATGTCATCGCCAGAAATGACAGGAGTGGACATGATTAATTTCCTTGGTGGTTGGTGTTGAATGGGTAGTGGGCGGTCAGTAGTGGATCACCGTGCGAATCGACTTGCCTTCATGCATCAGGTCGAAGGCCTTGTTGATGTCGTCGAGGCCCATGGTGTGGGTGACGAACGGGGCGAGATCGATCTCGCCTTTCATTGCGTCCTCCACCATGCCGGGAAGTTGAGTGCGGCCCTTGACCCCGCCGAAAGCCGAGCCCTTCCAGGTGCGACCGGTGATCAACTGGAACGGGCGCGTCGAAATTTCCTTGCCTGCACCAGCCACGCCGATGACGATCGACTGGCCCCAGCCACGATGTGCTGCTTCCAGTGCCGAGCGCATCACGTTGACGTTGCCGATGCACTCGAAGGTGTGATCGACACCCCAACCGGTCATCTCGATGAGAACCTCGTGAATCGGCTTGTCGAAGTCCTTCGGGTTGAGGCATTCGGTCGCGCCGAAGGTACGAGCCAGCTCGAACTTCGCTGGATTGGTGTCGATGGCGATGATGCGACCTGCCTTGGCCTGGCGTGCCCCCTGAATCGCAGCGAGCCCGATGCCGCCGAGGCCGAAGATGGCCACAGAGTCACCCGGCTGAACCTTGGCCGTGTTGTGAACAGCGCCGATGCCGGTGGTCACACCGCAACCCAGCAGGCAGACATGCTCGGGATTGGCGTCCGGGTTGATCTTGGCCAGCGAGACTTCGGCCACCACCGTGTATTCGCTGAAGGTCGAGCAGCCCATGTAGTGGTAGATCGGCTGGCCGTTGTAGCTGAAGCGGGTGGTGCCATCGGGCATCACGCCCTTGCCCTGGGTGGCGCGCACCGCCACGCACAGGTTGGTCTTGCCGCTCTTGCAGAACAGGCACTCACCGCACTCGGCGGTGTACAGCGGGATCACGTGGTCACCCGGCTTGACCGAGGTCACGCCCTCGCCGACCTCGACCACTATGCCGGCGCCCTCATGGCCCAGCACCGCCGGGAACACGCCTTCCGGGTCCTCGCCCGACAGGGTGAAGGCGTCGGTATGGCAAACGCCGGTATTCGTGATCCTGACAAGCACCTCGCCCTTGCGCGGCGGCTCGACGTCGATCTCGACGATTTCCAGTGGCTTTCCAGGCCCGAAGGCAACTGCTGCACGTGATTTCATAATGTCGCTTCCTATATTAGCTAACTAAATTTTCCCTCACCGAGGGCACCCTGGTGCCTCTACCGCAGGTAGGAGCGGACGATGGAGATGGTCTCGTCAATGGACTTGTTCTGCGAATCGCTCCTGGGAAACTCTTCCCGTAGATAGCTCTCCAGAACCGTTGCCATCTATCTGTTGACAGCTCTTCGAACAGCCGCAAGCTGCTGAAGAATTGCAGGGCATTAAGCACCTGCATCGAGCGCTTGCTTCTTTTCTTCCGGGGCATGTGGCACTCACCGCTTTTCACTCCAGATAAGCGGGGCCTGACGCCGAAGAGACAGGCCCTCAACTCATTAGAATTCCTGCACGGTTGGGCGCAGAACGATCTCGTTAATATCCACGTCAGCAGGCTGCTCAATTGCGAAGGCGATAGCTCGAGCGACCGATTCGGCGGGAATTGCATGCTTGTAGAAGTCCACCACGAAATCGCGGCTCTGTTGGTGGGTGCTGCCGAATTTCAGTTCGGAGTCCACGGCGCCCGGTTCGATAGTCGTGGTGCGGATGCTGCCACCGACTTCGTGACGCAGTCCTTCGGAGATAGCCCGCACAGCAAACTTGGTGCCGCTGTACACGGTGCCACCTGGGCTGAACACTTTCAGGCCTGCAACCGATGCGATGTTGATGAAGTGACCACTGTTTTGTTTCTGGAAGACTGGCAATGCAGCCGCGACTCCGTACAGCAGACCCTTGATGTTGATATCGATCATGCGATCCCACTCGTCAGTGCGAGTATCGCTGAGCGGTGCAATCGCCATCAGTCCGGCATTGTTGATCAGTACATCAATGCGACCGTAGGTGTCCACGGCACCTTGAATGAGTGTTTTGACCTCTTCCTGAGAGGTGACATCGGTCTGATACGCGATTGCCTGACCACCTGCATTGGTCAGCTCAGCCACCAATGCGTCGAGTTTATCTTTGCGGCGTGCAGCCAGCACTACGCGAGCGCCAAGCGCAGCAAGGTGGCGTGCAGTAGCCTCACCCAGGCCGCTGCTGGCACCGGTGATAACGACAACTTTTCCAGAAATGTTATTGCTCATGCTAAGAACCTCATCGGTGGTTTTATACTTCGCCATGGTTGGTTAACCTGGCAGTTTGTATACTATAGACCCATAATTGATCTCAAAAAATGAAAATAATTGGATTATGCTATTCCTGAAAATGGAATAAATGGGAGGGGCAACATGCTTAATCGCATGGAGATGGTCAGGATTTTTTGCACAGCAGCAGAGGCAGGTAGCTTCCGCGAAGCGGCAACTCGATTAGGCATCTCCCCACAAGGGGTGACTCGAGCCATTCAAGCCCTGGAAACTGAGCTTGGCGAATCACTGTTCCACCGCAATACCCGCCAGGTGAGCATCACTGCTTTCGGTCAGGATTACGCCAAAGATGCCAGGTCAGCTCTGGATCATTTCGATACGCTATTCCGTTCGCACAGGACGAAGCCTGAGCTGTCAGGTAGGGTGGGAATTACGGCTCCACATGCTATTGGCAGGCGCTTCCTAATACCGTTTCTTCAGCCCCTGGCCGCTGCACATCCTGACCTGCAATTCGATCTCCGCTTGGAAGATCAGATGACTGATGCTGTTGAGGCGCATATCGATATTGGTATCAGGGTGGGGGGTATTCGCGACCGGCGCTACGTTGCACGAGCCTTAGCACCCGTGTCGTTTTACGTTGTCGCGTCCCCGTCTCTCATAGGCCAAAAGACACCACCTGAATCTTTGGATGCCTTAGCTAAGCTGCCACTTTCAGTCCTGATCGACCGGAAAAATGGCCGCCCTTGGCCTTGGCTATTTGCCGACGGGCAAACGTTCACGCCCAGGCAGCCAGCGCTTATCTGTGATGATCCAGATACGGAATTGGAAGCCACCCTGGCAGGCATGTGTTTTGGCCAAATTCCTGCCTATCTGGCTGAGCCTCATCTGCGGTCAGGAAAGCTGGTTGCTGTTTTGGCTGATCTCGCTCCAGCGCCATGGGATCTGTTCATATACCGCCCGCAGCAGGGTCCTGTATCGAAGCGGGTGCGATTGGTGTATGACCACCTTAAGCAGGCTTTCTCAAACCCCAAGCTATTTCCCCAGGGCCTGGGGAAATAGCCAGGACACGCCCGATCATTTGCACACCGGCGTTCTGCTCAAGGGCTGACCAAGGAGCCGGCTAGGAGGCGGTCGCAAGGGGCAATATGCGTTCCAGTATGTCGGCGAGCGTTACCACCCCTTTCAACTGTCCGTCTTGCATGACCACGGCAAGCTGAACGCTTGACTTGCGCATGAGCGCCAGTGACTCATAAACCGGCGTTTTAGCGTCCAGAACGAAAACCTGGCGAGCGATTTCCCGCGCCGGACGCGTATCAGGCTCAAGCAGCGTATCGCGCAAATGAACGACCGGAGGCAGCTTGTCGCTGGCGCCGAGAATCAGGATGCGCAGATGACCTGACTGGGCGGCGATGGCACGTACATCCGCTACGGACGCATCGAACTTGACGTGGACCGGGATAGCGTCACTCGTTACCAGCTCTTCGATCGGCAAGGTACCGAGATCAATAAGACTGGAGATTTGCTGCTGAAGGCTTGGCTGGAGCGTTCCGGGTGAGCAATCGCCAAGGATTTCGGTGCCATCTCGCCAACGACCAGGTGCAGGAAAGTCACCACGAAGAGCGCAAACGCGAAGGACGCACCACCCGCAGCCCACTCGGGAACACCCCAGACGATCAGCAGTGGGCCGAGCCAGTTGTCGACAGCAGACCTGTCACGGTGATGCCCAACTGGGCACCCGACAGCATGAAGCTGGTCCGTTTCGTCACTTCAAGCGCGCGCTTGGCGGAGGCATCACCCAGGTCGTCGATGAGTGCACCCAGCCCGGCGCCGGATAGCGCAGACATTGATTTTCGTGCGTTAGAGAGGGCCTCGCTGCCCAAAAGCCTCACGCGCAAACTCCAAGAAGCTGCGCAGCTTTGGAGTCATTCTTTGGTCAGGGGCATAGAGGATGTGCATGGCGGTATTCGGCACCGGGTACTGCGGCAACAGGCGCACCAGTGTCCCATCGCGCAGTGCATCGCTAACCAACTCTATCGGTTGTAGAACCACACCTAGACCAGCTACAGCCGCTGCCAGCAGTGGATCACCTTGATTGATCGTTAATTTGCTTGTAATAGGAACATCTATACGCCCCTCCGGGCTGTCGAAGCTCCAGTGTGAGCGGCCATCAGAATAGGTAAACCCCAGACACTCCTGCTGCTGTAGATCCCACGGATTGATGATGGGAGGACGACGTGCAAGATAGGACGGCGCAGCGCATAAAACCATCTGATAGGGCTCCAGTGGCACTGCCTTCAACCCACTGCTCACCAGCTCGCCGATGCGAAATACCACGTCGTAACCATCATCAACGATATCGACCAGTTCGTTCGATAACATTAGGTCAACAGACACCTGAGGATACCGAACCATGTATTCCAGCAGGCGTGGCGAAAGCGTGCGAATTCCGAACGTGACCGGCGCGTTGATGCGAAGGCGGCCGCTTGGTGTGCCCCGAGTGAGGGCAGCCAGGTTCTCGGCAGACTGCATGTCTGCAAGGATCAGTTTTGCTCGCGGGTAGAACGCCCTGCCGAAGTCGGTGAGGCTTTGCCTGCGCGTAGTCCGGTGCAGCAGGGAAACCCCCAGATGTTGTTCGAGCATTTTCACCTGTTTCCCTACCAATTGAGGGGACAGATTCAGGTCGTCCGCAGCGGCGCTGAATGAACCCAGCTCAACTGTTTTGACGAACGTGGCCATCTGGGTCAGGCGATCCATTATAAACACTCTGTTTCTAGTAATACGCCATCGTAGGCCTTTATCTAGCGCCATTCAATGACTAAGATTTTGTCACCTTTCGAGTGCCCGGATACCT
>DIBV01000004.1 GCA_002415085.1 Arsukibacterium sp. UBA5043
AGTGCAAGGTGGTGTATTCAGTTGGTGGAGCAATAGCAGCAGCCAGCGCAACAACACCACCATTAACTCCAGTACGTCTGATACCGATCTTTACTGGGGCGCCGCGGCAGGTTATGCAGTCAGTGAGCCTGTGACGGTGCAGCTACAATACACTCGCTACAACTTAAGCGGCAGTAAAGCGAATAGTGTCATGTTGGGGTTTAGCTATATGTTCTAATGTAGTAGAAGTAATTAACAACAATAAGGTACCTTTAGGTGCCTTTTTTTATTGTTCTTGCCCCATGCTTTGCATACGTATGCACCAAAAAAAGGCAGCTATTAACCGCTATTCTGCGGTAACTTACTGGGTTAACACAGTGGCAGGGTAAACCGAAATGACGACGCACGCTAAAACCAAAACGAATCCTTTTCGTTCACGCATTAATCTTTTGCTGGCCGCGGTTACCGCGCTCACTCTGGCGGGCTGTGGCCAGCCGCCAGCTGACCAGGCTGCCACGGCAAAACCTGCCACCGATGTTAAAACTGAACCGACGCCAGAGGTTATTGCGCACCAGGGCAAGCCAGTAGTTTATCAGGTGTTTACCCGCTTGTTTGGCAATATTAATACCAGCAATCAACCCTGGGGTACTCTGGAACAAAATGGTGTTGGCAAGTTTAATGACTTTACCGATGAAGCATTAGCGGGCATTAAAGCGCTGGGTACCAGCCATATTTGGTATACCGGCGTGCCACACCATGCGGTAATTAATGATTACACCGCTTATGGCATCAGCCTGGATGACCCGGATGTGGTAAAAGGCCGGGCCGGTTCACCCTACGCGGTAAAAGACTATTACAGTGTTAATCCGGATTTAGCAGAAGACCCGGCTAACCGGCTGGCGGAATTTAAAGCGCTGGTCGAGCGCACTCATCAGCACGGTATGCAGGTACTGATAGATATTGTGCCGAACCATGTCGCCCGCGATTACCAGTCACTGGCTAAACCCGCTGGGGTAAGTGATTTTGGCGCTAACGATGACAACAGTGTTGAATACCAGCGCGATAATAACTTTTACTATGTACCGGGTAAGGCATTTCAGGTGCCAGCCTGGCCTGACAGCTATAACGTGTTAGGCGGCGAGCCGCATCCGCTGGCCGATGGCCTGTTTAGCGAAAACCCGGCAAAGTGGACCGGCAATGGCGCCCGGGCAGCGCAGCC
This sequence comes from Arsukibacterium sp. UBA5043, assembly GCA_002415085.1. Classification (GTDB taxonomy): domain Bacteria; phylum Pseudomonadota; class Gammaproteobacteria; order Enterobacterales; family Alteromonadaceae; genus Alishewanella. The sequence goes on from DIBV01000004.1 coordinate 1,199, forward strand.
GGCCTTTGATGACTGGTACGAGACGGTAAAAATTAACTACGGCGTGCGGCCCGACGGCAGTGACGACTTTGACCGGCTGCCGGCAGATTATGCCGATAAAGACTGGCAGGCCCATTATCAGTTCTGGCAGGGTAAAGAAGTACCGGATTCCTGGCTGAAATTTCGTGATATCACCTTGTACTGGCTTAATTTCGGGGTAGATGGCTTTCGGTACGATATGGCCGAGATGGTGCCGGTAGAGTTCTGGAGCTATTTAAACTCGCATATTAAGCAGCTTAACCCGGATGCATTTCTGCTGGCTGAGGTATATCAGCCTGATTTGTATCGTGATTACATCAAGCTGGGGTTAATGGACTACCTGTACGACAAAGTGGAGTTTTACGACAGCTTAAAGCTGGTGATGCAGGGTAAAGGGCCAACGTCAGCCCTGGTAGCGACCCAGCAACGGATGGCCGATATTGAGCAACATATGCTGCATTTTCTGGAAAACCATGACGAGCAACGCATTGCCAGCCCCGAATTTGCCGGTGATGCCCGCAAAGGTATGCCAGCGATGGTGGTGTCGGCATTGATCAGCACCTCGCCTACTATGTTGTACTTTGGTCAGGATGTTGGTGAGCCGGGTGCCGAAGATGCTGGCTTTGGTAAGCCCAGCCGCACCAGCATTTTTGATTATATTGGCGTGCCGCATCATCAGCGCTGGATGAATGGCGGTAAATTTGATGGCGGAGCGCTTAGTGCCGATGAAGCGGCGCTGCGTGATTTTTATGTCCGGTTAATGCAGTTCAGCGCTACTGCGCCGGCATTAATGGGCGATTACTTTGAGCTGCACAGTGCGAATCTGGCAAGCACCAGTGCCTACAGCGAGCAACAACTGGCGTTTGCCCGCTACAGTGATGCCCAGCAGTTAATTGTGGTCAGTAATTTTAACGCCGAACAAGCCAGTGAGTTTGAACTGATACTGCCCTCGGAGCTGATAAGGGAGTGGCAATTAGCCGACGGTAGCCATGGTCTGGCTGGCCAGCTAGGCGAAAGTGCAGCAGAGCTGCAGGTTACAAATGGTGTTGGGCGGGTTACTATTGCCCTGCAGCCGCTGGGCTCAGTGGTGTATCGCGTGCAGTATCAGGAGTAATCATGCGCTATTTCATTACATTCCGCCGCTTGCTGGCGGCGCTGGCTTTATTTACTGTAACAGGGCTGGCGGCGGCTGACTATCAGTCGCACCGTCAGCTTGGTAATCAGTTATTGTTAACCACCAGCGATGGCGAGCTGGCCATTACCTTTTTTCAGCCGCAGGTGGCTGAAGTGCATTATCAGAGCGCCGGGGTAAAACAATTGCCCTCTTTCGCCATAGGCACTTCACCGGCACCTTTAACGTTAACGCTGGCCGATAATGGCGATCACTTGCTGTATCGTTCGGCCGATATGCGGATAAAAATTGCCAAATCACCGCTTAAATTAAGCTTTTATAAAGGCGAGCAGCTGATCACCGAAGAGCAACCAGGCTTTGTCAGCAGCAGTGAACAACTGGGTTTTAAATTCCGCTTAACCGAGCAGGAAAAGCTGTTTGGCGCCGGCCAGCGGGTGCTGGGTATGGACCGGCGTGGTCACCGCCTGCCGCTATACAACAAAGCACACTACGGTTACAGCACTGAGTCAGAGCAAATGTATTTCAGCCTGGCCGGGGTGATGTCGAGCAATAAATATATGTTGTTGTTCGATAACTCGGCCAGCGGTCATATCGATTTGGGTAAAACTGACGCTGAGATTCTGGAATTCAGTGCCGTCGGTGGCCGCAGCGCCTATATCGTGGTGGCCGGCGACAGTTTCCCCGAGCTTATCAACAACTACCTGACAGTAAGCGGCAAGCCGCCTTTACCCGCGCGTTGGACATTAGGCAGCTATGCCTCACGTTTTGGTTATCGTAATGAGGCAGAAGCACGGGCCGTAGTGCAAAAATACCGGGAGCTGGGTCTGCCACTGGATGCAATAGTGCTCGATTTATACTGGTTTGGCCCGGATATCAAAGGCCATATGGGTAACCTGGCCTGGGATCGTGAGGCTTTTCCACAGCCAGAAAAAATGCTGGCCGATTTTAAAGCCGATGGCGTTAATACCATATTGGTGACGGAGCCCTTTGTATTAACCAGCTCAAAACGCTGGCAGCAAGCCGTTGCCGCCGACGTGCTGGCTAAAGCGCCGGACGGCAGCCCCAAGACCTTTGATTTTTACTTTGGCAATACCGGCTTAATTGACGTATTTAACCCGGTCGCCGCCGACTGGTTCTGGCAGATTTATAAAGATCTGGCCGAGCAGGGCGTGGCCGGGGTATGGGGCGATTTAGGCGAGCCGGAAGTGCACCCGTCTGACACCATTCATATGCCGGGAAGTGCTGATGAAATTCACAACGCCTATGGCCATCGCTGGGCCGAGCTGGTGTATCGCGGCTATAAGCGTAACTTTGCCGATACCCGGCCCTTTATTATGATGCGGGCCGGCAGCCTCGGTTCGCAGCGCTATGGCATGGTACCCTGGACCGGCGATGTGGATCGTAGCTGGGGCGGCCTGCAACCGCAGGTAGAATTAGCACTGCAAATGAGCCTGTTTGGCTTTGGTTATATTCATTCTGACTTAGGCGGCTTTGCCGGCGGCGAAACCTTCGACCCCGAGCTTTATATCCGCTGGTTACAATACGGCGTGTTTCAGCCGGTATACCGGCCACACGCTCAGGAGCATATCGCGCCAGAGCCGGTATTTCACAGCCAGCAGGTTATCGACACCCTGCGGCCCTACCTGAACCTGCGTTATCAATTATTGCCGTACTTATACACCATGGCCTGGCAGCACAGCCAGACCGGTATGCCACTAATGCGGCCGCTGTTTTTCCTCGATGAAACCAACACCGATTTTATGGACGAAACTAACAGCTATCTGTGGGGCGATGCCTTTTTAGTGGCACCGGTAACCAAGCCCGGCGTACGCAGCTGGCCGGTAAATATGCCGGAGGGTGTCTGGTTCGACTTTTTCAGCGATAAGCGTTATCAGGGCGGTGAGCTGACAGAGGTGCCAGTAAGCATCGATACCATACCGGTGTTGGTAAAGGCCGGCAGTTTTGTGCCAATGGTTGAGCCAATGGCCAGTACCAAAAACTACAGCTCACAAAAGCTTACCGTACACTATTATGCCGATAGCTCTGTCAGTTGCAGCAAAGGCCAGATGTATGAAGACGATGGCAGCAGCACCAATAGCATTGAAAATGGTAACTATGAGTTATTAAACTTCTATGCGCTGGATTCTACTGCTGAAAACGCTTCAGCTCATGGCGGTGACAGCGACGAAAACGGCCTGAAGCTGGAATTTAGCCGCAGTGCTGCTGAGAATGGTGGCGATTACAGCGGCAAACCCGAGAGCCGCGAGCTTACGGTTGTGCTGCACAACCAAAGCGCCAAAGCCGGCCGGATAACAGTAAATGGCCAGTTTATCGCCATCGTCGCCCAACCCCAGCGCTTCGCCCGCCAGCAAAATGTGGCGTACTACGATAAAGCCAGTAAACAGTTAAAAATTAAAACCCACTGGCAAGGCGAGAAACTGCAACTGCAGGTGCGCTAAGCCACGAACAACTTCCTTTCATAAATTAGCTATGCCAAACAACAACCTGAGTATTTAGGGTTGTTGTTTGGGCAGTTGCTTCGCTGTAGCTTCCATCCGCCACACCACTCAAACTTCATACCCGCCATATTCAGCATACTCTTAAATATGTAGTTGATTTAGAGAAAAATGTTGGCTAATTTAGCAAAGTGTAAAGTGCAGCTTAACTCACGCAACAGGTAACTACATGAGCAAATATATATTTCTGGCGTTTTTATCAATTTCATTTGGCATTAATGCTGTTGAAATAGAACCATTTCCCCAGGCGAGAATAACAGTTGAGCAGTGGCAGAAGTACTTTGGTAAAGTAAGCAACGAATTTGGCGATACAAAAAAAATTTATGAAGAGCAGAATTTGGTTGTTTTTTCAAACGATCAACTGCGTGCAAATATTGCTTTTACCACAGAAAATCATGCTGCGCATCCTGCCTGGGTGACCCGGTATGTCACTCAAAACAACGACTCCGTTAATATTGCCCAGATAGGTTACTTTGCAGGTGAAGAAGCCCCATTCGCCAAGCTGTTTAACGAGTACGCAAAACTAAACGACAGAGTTAAAGAGAGGTTGAAGCTTGAAAATAGCTCGGTTAAATAGTGGACTGAATAAGTAACTTAATTTCGTTCTGGCCATTGAAAGCTTGGCTTGTCTACAATGCGCTGCAACAGTCCACCAGCAATGTTTTGTTAGCAAATGGAAGCCTGCGTTCAATGAATAAGTATAAGTTTAGGTTAATTGGCATATTAGTGATTCTGTTTATCATAACGGTGGTTCACATAACGTCCTCAAATAATTTTGATGCCTCAAATTTTTACCATCTTAAAAACTGGACATATTGGCTTGGAATGGGCTGGGGTATTTTTGCTATTGTCTATGTTGTTAAGTTGTCCTGTCCTAATTGTGGCGCAAGGCAGGTGTTGCGTGGACTGAGTGTTTTCTCGTTGCGTTGTCCCCAGGATCAATGTCATAAATGTGGGGCCAGAATTGAATAATACATTTAACAAATTAAACCATCGTAAAACCGCACACTGGCTAAAGTGTGATTTAGCAAAGGTCATTCAATGAAATATCAGGTAGTGCTCCGCGGTGAGAATTTTCAACTGATGTCGGAAGGAAAAGTTAAAAATCTTGGCTTCTTCACTACCAGGTGGGTAAAGGCTGAGTCTGTTGAAGATGCTGAGCAGCAGGCTGTCGCTTTGATAAAGCGAGATGATTTCCTTATAGCAATGATGGTAGATCAGCCTACTTTGCAACCGATGATTTATCTGGAAGAAATAGCCGTAGCGAAGTGGTGGAAGCGTGTAGGCGGTAAGGGGTATTCATTTTGGGAAATGGAGCCAGATGCAGTTGCTAAATAAGAGAAAAGGGGTCAGAAAAGGGGGCGGAGCTAATATCCAGCTTGCAAGGCATCATGCTCTGAAAAGTGCTAGCTTTATTACTGTTAAAAAAGCAACAACCCTCTTAATTGCAAACAAGGAACGAAAGCCATGATTGCCCACCCTGTTCCTAAAGTTCCCTTTACCAAGGCCTATCCAATGTAGGTGCAAAAAGCGGGGCGGAAAAACCGAATTAAGGACGAAGCTGACCAGATTATTAGCTGGATAACCGCTGAATTAAAGCGACACATTGCCCTGCAACATGCCCTTACTATAAGCGTAAATTATTCAATTTCGACAAACTCATCCGGTTTAAAGTTATCTTTACTGGATTCATGCTGTGCTTTAAACGCAGTATCTGCTTTTTGATCTGATGCGGGCCAGTTGATATCTATGGTTTTTAGAAAATCATCAAATGCTATCCAGCCTACAACCTGAATGGAGTTGTCTACCTGCCACTGCTCACCATCCCAGGCGATTACGTCATAAACTCCAAAGCCTGTTGGATAGCGCTGTGCAGTAAAATACATGCCTTGCTGAGCAGGTTGCTTATCTTCAATCCAGTTAATCGCAAGTTTGGTTTTTTGCATTACATTTTATTCCTGAAATCTTCCGCTGTGCGAATAAGCCAGCGCATATAACTATCTTCCTGGACGGCAGCATGCGCACCAGATGGGATAAAGTCTATCAGATAATAAGTATTGATGCTGGTCGCTCCTTCGGTGTAAATAAGAGCAGCGTCACTGGTATTGCCGGCGCCAAACCTTACTACCTTAACCCTGTCCAGAATATGAACATGGCGTAAACCGGCATTTTCTGCATAGGGGCGTGGCTCATGATAAGGTACATCTTTGCCAAAATAATTTACCCGGTCACCTTCTTTGTAGCGCTTAAAATCCTGAATTAGCAGGTCAAGATCCTGGTTGTGCTTCCGTTCGTTATTCAACACATCACGCACAAAGACACGCACTTTTTTCGGAGTAATCACTGAGTAATTTCCTATTTAACTTCAACAAAAACTGGCACGTCGCTATCTGGAACCTGCTTAACACGCTCAAAGCTGTCTTTTACTCTCTTCTCGGACACCGGGTTAGGAATAAATTGGCGGGCTGGGCCTGGCTTTTGTTTTACGGGTTTAGTGGTCATAAACACTTTCCTGTCGTATAAATAATCGAATAATATACTTATATTAAACAATAAATAAACAATTTGTTTTCCGAGAGCTGATTTATGTCCGGAATTGCACCCACCGTTAAGTAAACCGTTGCTGCTATTGGAGGTTGCTTGACATAAGCCTGAATCCGTTTTCATTTCTGCTTTTATGACAACTCAAAAATATGTAGTTGATTTGGTGAAAAATGTTGGCTAGTTTAGCGGAATGTGAAATCAGGGTAGAACGGAAAATCGGACAACACCCTTGAAAAACTCCGGTTGCTGGCTGCCCTGGCCTTAAAAGTGACTACCAAAGGAAACATAAGTGCCTCGAATTTTGTTTTTCACCCTGCTTGTCGTGTCTTTCAGCGCGAGCGCAATTGTTATTCGTCACGATATTGATGATTTAGAGTATCGGGTACAGGCTACTGAGTTTCCTGCTCTGGCCGACATGCCTGGTGAGGGGCATGGCGTATTAATCGCGCCGCAGTGGGTTATTACCGCCGCTCATGCGATTAGTTGGCAATCTGAAATCAAACAGATAACGGTTGGTGGTATACCCAGAGCTGTTGAACGCATCGAGATCCATTCCGGCTACAAAGCCCCGCCACAACAGCTACTACAGCAAGCGCTGGCTACCTGGGATTGGACGCTTTTCAGGGCTCTGCTTGCATCGTCAGATGACATCGCCCTGCTGAAATTGGCACAGCCCATTACTGATATCCCGCCTGTGGCTATCTACAATAGCAACAACCAGTTCGGCCAAACCGTTAAAGTGATAGGCAAAGGCGCTACAGGTAATGGTATAGACGGTTATGAATTCAGCAGCTCTCACCGTACAGAACTACGTCGAGCTTACAACACAGTCAGCAGTGCCGATGGTCGCTGGTTTTGCTATGTGTTCGACAACCCAGCGGATGCTTTGCCTGTTGAAGGCGGATCAGGTAGTGGCGACAGCGGCGGGCCAGTTCTGATTAAAGCTGAGCAGGAGTGGTTGCTGGCTGGGCTCACTTCATGGAGTGATTTACAAAGCACTGACAGAACTCCCGGGCGGTATGGTCAAGTCAGTTGCAATGTTCGGCTGAGCCATTATCAATACTGGATCGCAAGTGTTATCTCGGCGCAGCCGTAGTGGCTCAGAGTGTTGCGAATGGACAACTTGGTTGTTGACGGTACCTTTAAACAGGTGCTATTAATGGCCCTGTTAAAGGCTGAGGTGGCAAAATGCAAACCAAATTTTCTGAGGATGTTATTCCTCTGTCTGATCTGAAAGTCAATCCTGGCAAGGTAGTGGGGCGTGCCAATGAAACCCATCGGCCGATTCTGTTAACGAGTCGGGGGCGCGGTGTTGCCGTAGTGCAAGGTCTTGACGATTACGAAAAAACAGCTGAAGAGCTTCTTTTTGTTAAGGCTGTAGCTAAAGGGTTGGCTGATATTCGTGAAGGCGATACAGTCACGCTGGATGAGGCGAAGAAGATACTTGGCGTGGGGTAAGTGAAGCTTGTTGTAGCGCGGTCAGCGCTAAATGATTTGCTGGATATTAAGGCTTCCTATACTAAGCAGGGCGTTCCGGAAATTGGCCAGCGGTTTGTCAGCGCTATTTTGGAAAAGGCGCAAAAGCTGATAGCTTACCCTGACTCGGGCAGGAAAGTGCCTGAGTTTTATCAAGAGCAAATTCGCGAGCTTATCTACCCGCCGTTCCGCATTGTTTACCTGCGACATGCTTCGGAAGTCAGTTTGGTTCGGGTTTGGTGCAGTGAAAGAATACGGTTGCTTCCTGAAGCTGACATATAACACGCCCTAGTACTTGTTGGCAGATCAAAAGGATCAGTGTCATTCAGATCAAAAGGGTCAGTGTCATTGATTCTGATGAAACGCTACCGATTTTCTATCTCCGCCTCTACCTCTAGGCTCTGGCGGTAGTAGGGTTTTAGCGACAATCTGCGCTTTAAAATGTTTATCTCCCATTATACAGGCGGTATTGCTAGCATGCCGTATGATAGAAATATCATGCTTGGTCATTAAGTAGTGAAAAAGCGCCTGGTAAACATTTTGTCGCTCTGCCACTGTTTTGCCAAGGTTAAGATGTAGCGAGTGATACGTTAGTAGTTGTATCGGTTTTATCCTTGAAATGCCGGATAAAACAAACTGATTAATTGCAGAATATCCATGAATCTACATGTTCCAATTTTAGGCTAAACGGGATAAAAAAAGGCCTGGTATGTGCCAGGCCTTACTCTATTTAGAACTGAAGAGAATAGGAAGAGCTGAAGGTCGCTTACATATCAAACCAGCCGTCATCGCCGGCGTTATCCCATTCATCATTATCCAGATAACCACTGTCATCTTCATCGTAGTAGTCAAACAGCGAGATGTTAAGTTCATCGTAAGTCAGGTAGTTATCGCCGTCGGCATCCCAGCTGGCGAAATCATCGGCGTCAAATACCGAAATGCCCAGCTCTTCTTCATCTAATAAGCTGTCATTGTTGGTATCCCGGTTGGTATAGACATCGTAATCAAATACATAACGCTGATATTCAGGTTCAGACAACATGCCATCGCGGTTGGTGTCGGCGGTTTCAAAGGTATTCGCAGCGAACGCCATGCCACTTGTCAGTAACAGCGCGGTGAATAAAGATGTGTGCTTAATCATTACTGCCTCCTTATGTAAGGTTGAACATTAATGTTGCTAAAGAACAGCAGTAGTTTTGCAAAGATAGTGCCAGGCTTTTTTCAGCTATCGTATTGTTCTTAATAAATTTTAAAAATGCGCCGGTTCAACAATTACGGGAACAGTGCAACATCTTCAGACTGCCGGGTAAATTCTACATCCGCTAAGCTGGTAGCTGTGGCACTAACAGAGGACTGACGTGCTTTGTTTAATTGCGATCATAATAACGGGCTGATATTGGTTTTTATCGACTCTTTTTTGTTAAGACTGGCATCGATATGTTGTTAGGTTACAATGCGTGTATCAGCTATTTTTCAAGCCCGACATCAACTGCAGGAAGCCGCTTTTGTACACAGATGATTTTAATCATAAACGAAAATTTATTGTTAAGCTGGGCAAGATGCTGCATAAATACGGCACCCCTGCGTACCGGCTGGAAGCCCACCTTACCGAACTGACCACCCACCTTGCGCTGAAGGGCTCGTTTATTATCTCGCCTACCTCGATGACCTTTGTGTTATGGACTGAAGGCCATGAGCAGGAATATACCCATGCCTCCAGAGTAAACCCGGGTGACTTGGATTTAGGGGCGTTGTCGCGAACTGATGAGCTGGTCGATCAGGTTCTGCAGGGGCAAGTCAGTATTCATGAAGCCGATGCGTTGCTCGATGCCATTGATAACCGGCCCAGCTCCTACAATAAGTTAGCTACTGCAGTGGCGATGATGGCATCAGGTGGCGCCTTTGCCATGCTAATGGCCACCAGCTGGAATGATGTATTGTGGTCAGCGGTATTATCATTACTGGTGTATCTGTTCGTGCTGTGGGCGCAGCGCTCTAAAAGAGTGGCCAACATGCTGGAGCCGCTGGTGGCTATGGCGGCGGCCATTGGTGCCTGTGCTATCAGCAGTTATATCGACCCGGGTATTAACATCCGGCTGACGGTGTTATCAGCGATTATTTCGTTTATACCCGGTTTGGCGCTAACCATTGGTTTTGCCGAATTAGCGGCGCGCCATCTGGTATCGGGTAATGCCCGCATTATGGATGCGCTGATGATGCTGTTTAAGCTGTATTTCGGTGCCTTTCTGGGTATCGCTATTGGTTTTACCCTGTTTGGTATGGTCGATTTCATTAAACCTGAGCCGATATCCCGTCATTTTGCCTGGCTGGCAGTGGGTATTCTGGTCAGCTCGCTGATCGTGCTGTTCAGAAGCCGTGGTAAATACACCCTGTGGTCATTGGCGGCCGGCTTTATTGCTTATGGCGTCAGTATTACCGGTGCCAGCCTGGTCGACTACACCATGGGCGCTTTTTTGGGGGCTTTTGCGGTGGGTATTTACAGTAACCTGTTTACCCGCCTGGCCAAGGCGCCGGCGGTTATTGTGGCGATGCACGGTTTAATTGTGCTGGTGCCAGGTAGTAAAACCTATATAGGCTTAAATTCCTTGATCTCCGGCCAGGATTTTGTGGTATCAGACCGGGTAGGTCAGCAAACCTTTATGATTTTAATGGCATTAGTCGGCGGCCTTATTTTCGCCAATGTGGCACTGCCGCCGAAAAAGAGTTTGTAACCGCCACGATTAGTTCGGGGTTTCTGTGGCCACATTTGGAGTGACCCGCCAGATAGTGTTAGACAAGTCGTCTGCTACTATCAGCGCGCCAGCCGGATCTACTGTCACCCCGACCGGCCGCCCCCGGGTTTTGCCATCCTGGCCCAGAAAGCCTGTGATAAAATCAACCGGTGGTCCGGCAGGCCGGCCGTTTCGGAACGGCACAAAAACCACTTTATAGCCGACTGGCTTTTCCCGGTTCCAACTGCCATGCTCGCCGATGAAAACGCCCTCTGCAAACTCCTCTCCCATTGCTGCCGTGGAAAAATCAAGGCCAAGCGCCGCTACATGGGCCCCCAGCGCATAGTCTGGTTCAATTGCCGAGGCTACTTTCTTCGGATTTTGGGGCCGGACCCTGTTATCGACATGTTGACCCCAGTAGCTATAAGGCCAGCCATAAAATGCGCCTTCCTTAACCTGGGTCAGATAATCCGGAACCAGATTCGGGCCAATTTCATCCCGCTCATTTACCACTGTCCAGAGCAGGCCAGTTTCCGGCTGAATCGTTAAGGCAGTGGGATTACGCAAGCCGGTAGCATAGGGTCGATGGGCGCCGGTGGTTGCATCTATCTGCCAGATCATAGCCCGGTTTTCTTCGGCCATCATACCGCGCTCAGTGATGTTGCTGTTAGAGCCAATGCCAACATATAAATAGCGGCCATCAGCACTGGCAGTCAGCGCTTTGGTCCAGTGATGGTTGATCAGTGACGGCAGCTTGGTAACCATAGTTGGCGGCGCTGACGCTTCTGTCTGGCCCAGCTGATAGTCAAAACGTACCACCGCGTCCTGATTAGCCACATAAAGGGTGTTATCAACCAGTGCCAGACCATAAGGCGCGTTTAGATCTTTAGCGAATACCGTGCGCAACTCATAGTCACCGTCACCATCGGCATCGCGTAGTAAGGTTAATCTGTCGCCACTTTCAACCTTGGTAGTGCCCTGAGATTTTATAAAGCCTGCAATAACGTCTTTTGGCTGTAGCGCCGGCGCATTACCGCCCTTACCTTCGGCCACTAAAATATCACCATTGGGTAGCAGCAGCATCTGCCTTGGTACTTTCAAATCTGTGGCAATAGCAGAAATAGCGTAGCCTGCGGGCACTGTGGGCTGCTTATCACCCCATGCAGCAGGCTCTGCGATAGTCATATCCGGCAGCAGTGCACGCCGCGGCTCTGGCAAGGTTGGGTTTGCGCCATATCGCTCATTACCCTGCACATCGTCATCACTACAGCCAAGCAGCAGTCCACTCAGAACGAGAGTTATCAATATATATGAACATAGGACATTGTATTTCACTTTTCACCTCCGATCCCAAACCTGCTAAAACCGAGCCAGATTGATACGCAGCTAAGCAAAACGACAATGACCGAGAGAATGATCGCCGTTGGCATAATCGCCCACACATCTTTAGCATGAATCAATGAATTGAAAAAACCGAGTAGCCAGGTTGCCAACAGCAGCACTGTATAAGCAACATGGAGTTTGCTTCTATGGCTGATCCGGATAAGGTTAACAATGGACCAAAGCAGAACAAAGCTGCCGCACAGTAAACCACCAGCGTGGAGCCAGGACGCAAAGTTGGTCCATTGGATCTGATAGCTGGAAGCATATGCCAGGTCACTCAGTAGCCCACTTAGAAATAAGATGAAAGTGCCCGCTAACAGCACCCCATGCACAGGGTGAAGCACGGGACGAAATGCATGATTGTTGATAACAGTCACAATTTCTCTCCTTACTTTTTATTTACAACTTAGTGTAGCACCAAGCGAAGGAAGCGTATTTCTAACAAAATATATTTTTGAGCAGTGGTAGAATTTATGTTTGTCGTCGTCGTAAAAAATTGTGAGCACAGTACTGTCGAAAGAATGGCTAACCAGCAGTTAGTTTTATTGCCTGTACGATTAATTTTGGTGGTATAGTTTCGCCAGATCTCATTTCCGCAAGGCAGCAATATGAACCTGGATAAAGCAAAAAAACGTATCGCAAAACAGATAAGCAAAGGATTTTCAGGTTATCCGCATATTACCTTAGCGTATTTTGGTGTCACTGCTGATTGTGCTACTGAAGTGGAGGTCGGCTTTATTGCTGAGGCGGGCGCTGCGCCGCAGCAGCAGCGCTTTGTCAGTGAGCAGGATGTCCGCGAAGATGAGTCTATTCAATCGGTGTTAATCAGAATTATCGACCGGGCAGAGGCTAAAACCGTTAGCGAAGTACCTGGTGTTGCCATCCTGGACCAGCGGTAAATTGTTAAATGATCCGATGGCTGGCAGAAGCCAGCAACCAGGGCTAAACTGGCTGGAAAACCACAAAGGATACGGTTATGGAGTTAGGTGCATTTTCGGTTAGTTTGGCGGTAAAAGATATTGCCACCTCAAAAGCCTTTTATGAAAAACTGGGCTTTAGCGCTATGGGTGGCGATCAAAATCAGGGCTGGCTTATTTTGAAAAATGGCAGCACTGTTATCGGTTTATTCCAGGGCATGTTCGACAAAAACATCCTTACTTTTAATCCGGGCTGGGATCAGAATGCTCACAATATGGCTGACTTTACCGATGTCCGCGATATTCAACAGCAATTGCAGGCACAGGGCCTTACCTTACTGCAAAGCGCCGATACCGAAACCACCGGGCCGGCTCATATTGTGCTGGAAGACCCCGACGGTAACCAGATTATGCTGGATCAGCATCGCTGAACTCAGCTGTGAATATGAGGCGTTATGAAAACAAAATTTTTTTTAATCGTACTGGCTGTAGCTGTATTTATTGTTTCTGGCTGCAGCAATAGAGCGGTATACCAAAACCTGCAACTTAATAAAAAGCAGGAATGCAGACGCTTGCCGGTGACAGAATATGACGATTGTATGCGTGACATGGAGCAGAGTTATGAAGAATACGAGCGACAACGCAAGCAGGTTATAGAAAATAAGGCACCTTAAGGTGCCTTATTTTTATTAAATGATAAGTATCAGGTTGTTGCTGTTCCGTCCTGCTCTTTCACCAGCCATACTGATAAGGCTCCGAGTACCATAGCACCGCCGGCCAGCATAACGATATATACCGCTTCATTCTGAAACAGCGAGCCCAGAATCCAGCCGGCAACTAAGCCAGCCACGATTTGTGGTGCGGCAATAGTGAAGTTAAAAATCCCCATATAGACCCCGGTTTTTTCAGGCGGCAACGCGCCAGCCAGAATAGCATAGGGCATGGCCAGGATAGCGGCCCAGGCAATACCAACGCCTAACATTGGGATCATCAGCCCCAGCGCGCCTTTGGGAATGTCTACCTGAGTAATTAACAGGTTAACGTGGGTAAGGGTCGGGTCAGTAAACAGCACAAAACTTAAGTACCCTAAGCCACCGGCCAGAAGGGAAAATGAGTAAACAAACTTGCGGCCAAACAGGTTGGCTAATTTTGCCATTACCAGCGAGAACAACACCGCAAACAACGAGTAACCGGCATATAAAATACCGACCCAGTCACCGGCTGCGCCTTTAGCTATAGCAATACCGGCTGGTACGCCACCCATTTCGGCAATATAGGCACCGTTGTACCATTCGGTACCGACGCCCCAGGCATTTTGGGCAATGGCCGCCGGGAAATACGTCCACATAATAAACAGGGCAAACCATGAGAAAAACTGGACTACTGCCAGTTGCTTCATGATTTTTGGCATACTTTTCATGGTTTGCCAGAAATCGCTGAGCTTTTCAGCTAAGGAACGCGACTTACGCACCTCTTCAGCCAGTGTCTGCGCTGCAGAATCCAACCCCTTGTACGCATAATACTGCTCTGGTGGGTATTCTTTAGTGCGAAATACCGTCCACAATACGCTGCCAAGCATAACGGTGGCACCAATATAAAATGCCCACACCACTGACGGCGCCACTTCTCCGGCCTGTGACGCATTATCCAGACCGACAACGTTAGTTAGCACAAATGGCAGAATAGAGCCAAATACTGCACCAATGTTGATCAGGAGGGTTTGCACAGAATAGCCAAGGTTGCGCTGCTCTGGCGGCACCATATCGGATACCAGCGAGCGAAACGGCTGAAAGGTGACATTAAAGGCCGCGTCTTTAATGGCAAAAATAACTAAACCAAACAGCATCGGTGGAATAAAAGCCACCACCATAGAAGCATTGGGCAGCAGCATCATGGCCCCGGCGGCAATTACAGCACCACCGAGCATAAAGGGTAGCCGGCGGCCCATTTTATTCCAGGTGCGGTCAGAAGCCGCGCCCACTATAGGTTGCACCAGCAGGCCCATGATCGGTGCAGCTAACCAGAACAACGACAGCGATGAGAGGTCTGCGCCTAAATCTGACAGGATCCGGCTGACATTACCATTTTGCAGTGCAAAGCCGATTTGCACGCCGAGAAAGCCGAAACTGAGGTTCCAGATCTGCCAGAAAGAGAGCTTAGGTTGTTTCATTTCACGTCCCCGGAGGTTGTTATTATCATTATGTGTAATATGAGTCAGCTTAAACTACACGAAAGCAGCTGATTTGCGCAAAAGAGTGCATACGTATTCATGTTGTTGTTGCACTGTTTTGGCGCTATTACCAAGCAACAGCACACTGTAGCAGGTATAGCCGGCACTTTTTGCTACGCTATGATGCAACCGCCAACCGGACAATAGCCAACAGGTTATTAAAAAAAATGAGGATGTAATGAAAGCCTTTACCTTAAGTACGCTGGCCCTGGCAATACTGTTAAGCGGTTGCCAGCCAAAGCAACCTGATAGCAGCAGTGCCCCGCAGCGGGTCGCAGCAACAGCGCAGCAACAAGTCGCCAGCACGCCGTGGTGGCACGACGCGGTTTTCTATCAAATATGGCCGCGCAGCTTTAATGACACTGATGCAGATGGCCACGGCGATTTTAACGGTATGACCGCTAAACTGGCGTATTTGCAGGAGCTTGGCATAAACGCGCTGTGGTTAACGCCAATGTTTGAAGCGCCGTCTTATCATGGCTACGATTTTACTGAGTTTTATCAGGTTGAGAGCGACTATGGCAGCATGGCCGAATTTGAAGCCTTTATCCAGGCTGCAGATGCTAGAGGCATGAAAGTGATCCTGGATTTGGTGATCAACCATATTTCCAGCGAGCATGAATGGTTTGTCCGTTCTGCTGCCGGGGAAGCACCCTATAAAGACTATTTTATCTGGCGGGATGAAATGCCCGCAGCTGGCAGCGGCTGGGGCCATGCCTGGAGTGACAATGATAAGCCCGATGCGGTATGGCACTGGAATGAAAGCCGCCAGCAATATTATTACGCGGCGTTTGGCGCCAGTCAGCCAGATGTTAATTTACGCCACCCTGATGTGGTAGCCGAAATGGAAAAAATGGCCAAATTTTGGCTGGATAAAGGCGTGGCGGGTTTTCGGTTAGATGCGGTGCGTTTTGCCATGGAAGGTGGGCCGGACGCGCAGGCCGATACCGCAGAAACCATTTCTTACTGGCAAAGCTTTAATCAGTATGTAAAAAGCGTTAACCCGCACGCCTATTTAGTCGGTGAAGCCTGGGTTGATATTCCGGTTGCGGCCCGCTATTTCGGCGAAGGCAACGGGCTGGACCAGGGCTTTGACTTTGAAGTGGGCTATAAAATTCTTGGCTTGCTACAACAGGACACGGCTGCTGAGGCGCAATTTGGCACTATGCAGTCAAATCAGCAGCAGGTAGCGGATGCCTCAGTACTGAGTCAGAACGTGCAACAACGGGCAGACTCATTGGCGCCGCTACACTTTTTTGCACCGTTTTTAACCAACCATGATCAGGAGCGGGTGGCCTACCAGTTAACACAGCACGACGGCAAAGCGAAACTGGCTGCAGCCATGTTGTTCAGCTCGCCGGGTACGCCTTACATTTATTATGGTGAAGAAATTGGTTTAACCCAGGACCGCAGTGGCCATGATGTGTTTAAACGGGCCCCAATGCTGTGGGATAACAGCAAACAGGCGGGCTTTACCCAAAGTGACAATAGCTGGGTAGAGCAGCTGGAATTGTTTGGCGAAGGCTTTCCTAACTGGTGGCCAGATTTTCTGGCGCAGCAGCTTAGCGCCGCCGATCGCAGTGTCGCTGCCCAGCAAGCGCAGCCCAATTCAATCTGGCAGCTGTATAAGTTTTTAATTGCCCAGAAAAAACAGCGGCCCGAACTGGCTACCGACGGCAGTTATGACGTCAGCCAGCTGGAGAATGGCGTAGTGCAGATAACCCGGCAGCTGAACGGCAGTAAAACACTTTTTGTGCTGAATTTAACCGACAAGCCGGCAGATATCAGTGCCATTAACCGCACTGGCCTGAGAGCCAGCTGGGCGTTTGATAGTGATGGCGACAGCCTGATGGCTTATGGTCTGCTGGTGCTGCAAAGCCCAGAGTGAACCCGAGGCGAATAAACCAGCAGCTGAGCTGAAAATAAAAACCGCTGGGGTTGTGCTCTGGCGGTTTTTTAAACTGTATTTGCGGCGTTAAGTGACAAAAGCCGGTACTAATTGATAATCGGGAGGCACTTGATCAGCGAGTACCACAGGATTGGCGGATAATAAGTTTTGGTTGGATATGGGTACTGACAATGGCTTGGTTATTAATCAGCCGCAGCACGTTGTCGACCAGCATTTCACCAGCCAGTGAAGTATCCTGCTGAATGGTACTAAGCGCCGGAGTGGCAAATGAGGCCACCGGAATATCATCAAAGCCCATTACCGCCATATCACGCGGGATGTGATGACCCAACTGGTGCAAAGCACGCATCACGCCAATGGCAATGGTGTCGCTGGCACAAAATACCGCATCTATTGGCTTGCCGTGTTGCATAATTTGCCGGATGGCGTGGTCGCCGGCATTTTCAGTAGAAATCGCATCACATTGCATGATATCGGCCGGTTTAATGCCTGTTGCCTGCAGCGCATCTGTAAACCCCTGATAGCGTTCAAAAAACTCTGGGCTATGTGCGGAGGCATTACCGATAAAGGCAAAATTTTTATAGCCGTTAGCCAGCAGGTGTTCGCCAGCCAGTCTGCCACCTTCCCGGTTATTGCTGCGAATCGTAAATTCCGGATGGCCATTCACCTCTGCCCCCCAACAGACAAAATGGGTTTCCTGCGCCAATAATTTTTCCAGTTTTTCTTCGTAATCAACGTAATCGCCATATCCCAGCAAGATAATGCCATCGGCCTTATTACTGTCTTCGTAATCGGCGTGCCAGTCATTACTCAGTTGCTGAAAAGACACCAGCAAGTCCTGGCCCCGTTTAGCGCAAGCCCGGGTAATACTGCCCAGCATGGATAAAAAGAACGGGTTTATCAACGACTCGTCAGAGGTGGGATCTTCAAACAACAATAAGGCCAGGGTACTGCTGCGTTGTTTGCGCAAATTGCTGGCGTTTTTATCAACTTTATAATTAAGCTGTTTCGCTATGGCATGCACCCGCTCACGGGTTTCTTTATTTACTTGCGGGCTGTCACGTAGTGCCCGGGACACCGTAGATTGAGATACCCCGGCCAGATAGGCAATATCAAAGGATGTCGCTTTGTCTTTCATCTTGTGCTCTGCTTATCCAGCGGTACAGCCCTGCAGCGAACTGCAGCAATCTGATCAGCGCATTATCGTTATAGTCAGCTCATCATAGATGGATTTGTTAGCAGATTCAATTTCGACGTTGGTATCTGTTTTTAGCGGGCTCTGTGTGACAATTAAGGTAAATTTGTGAAACTATGTTATTTCTGTTTCGGTGCAGGCGTGGCGCTTGCTAAACTACCCTGTCACCATTATCAGGTAAGCTTTTGTGTTCAGAATGTTGTTAAAAATAATGTTATTAATCAGCCTGTTGTTAAGCTGCGGCGGAGCTGGGGCTGACACGCCTTCCTGTCGGGGTAATGACTGTGTTGAAGAGCAAAAGTTTTATTTAAGCTTGGCGCTGGGCTATGGCCAGCGCAGTAATCCGCTACATGGCGGCAAAAAGCTTGATTTAGTGGTATTACCTGAAATTTTTTACTACGGCAAATACTGGTTTTTCGACAATGGCCGGCTTGGCAGCAGTATTACCCTGAACGAGCATACGCAGCTAAGTATTATCGGTCAGCTGAACCAGGAAAAAGGTTACTTTCAGCAATGGTTTAGCGGTAATGTACTCCAGTTTGAAGCCAGCACTGCCATGATGCCTCAGTTTAGTGCAACCTTTGAACGTCAGGCTCCTTCTGAAATTGCAGTCAATCAGGTATCAAAAAGACCTACCGCATTCGATGTTGGGCTGCAGTTAGACACGGTCCGGCATGACATTTCATGGCACCTTGCTTACTGGACCGACGCCAGCCAGCAACATCATGGTCAGTATGCCACAGCCGGTGCGCGGCGGGGCTGGCGAAACGCTTATGGTAACTGGCAGTTAGCAGCCAATCTGCATTGGAAAAGTGCCCGTCTGATAGACACCTATTACGGTTTAACGGCATTAGAGGTACCGCCAGGTCAGGAATATCAGGGGCGGGATAGCTGGCAGGCGGAACTTCGGTTAAACTGGAACAAACCATTAACAGAGCGACTTAGTCTGGTGGCATTTCTTCGTTATTTACAGTTGGACAGCGCCATGACTGACAGCGCACTGGTGCGCTCAGATCATGTTACAACCTGGTTTGGTGGCGTGAGTTACCGGTTTTTCTGATGTGGTGGCCCCGTTGGTTTCTCACCTTACTGCTTGGCGTATCGTTATACAGTCAGGCTGAGGTTGCCGGAGCAGATTGTGCTGAGCCGTTGTGCTGGCAAGTAAGCCCGGTAGTATGTATTGCTGACAAGCTGGAACAAGGCTGCGCCGCAGAGTTGCGGGTGATTTGGTTTAGTAATACGCCCCGTACGGTGTGTTTATATTTGGCCGAGCAGGCGGAACGCTGTTGGCAGGAAGCCACCAGCGGCCACTGGCAGCAACAGGTTAACTGGCAAACTGGCTGGCTAAGCTTACGCCAGCAACAGCAGGTGTTGCTTAGTACCGAATTGCAGGTATTAAGCCGGCAACCCACAAAGCGTCGCCGTATCTCAGGCGCATGGAGTATTTTTTAATGGCCAAGATCCTGTTAGTGGAAGATGATGCCCGGTTGGCCGGGTTGGTGCAAAGCTTTCTGGTGCAACATGGTTTTACCGTGCAGCAGCAAAGCCGGGGCGATCTGGTAGCAGAACAATGTAAACAATTTCAACCTGATTTAATTGTACTGGATTTAATGTTGCCCGGTTTGGATGGGTTTGGCGTATGCCGGCAAATAAGGCCCTGGTACAAAGGCCCGGTGCTAATGCTTACCGCCAGACAAAGCGATATTGATCAGGTGTTAGGGCTGGAACTGGGAGCGGATGATTATGTGATAAAGCCCGTAGAACCCAGAGTATTGCTGGCCCGGATTAATGCGTTACTGCGGCGCACTCAGGTTAGCCCGCAAGCCGAGCAGCAGGAGTTGGCATTTGGCCGCTTAATGTTAAAGCAGCGCTCTCGGGAAGCCTGGTTTGACAGTAAGCTGGTAGAGCTTACCAGCTATGAGTTTGATTTATTATGGATGCTGGCGCGCAACGCCGGTCAAACCGTTAAACGGGAAGCCATTCATCAGCAGATTATCGGCCGTGAATATGATGGTCTGGATCGCACGGTGGATGTGCGTGTGTCGCATTTGCGCCGTAAACTGGGCGATAATGCCGAAGTACCGTTCCGCATTAAAACCGTCTGGGGTAAAGGTTATTTGTTTGTAGCTGACGCCTGGTAACTATGCATCGTTTGTTTCTGCACTTTTACTTGTTTTTGTTTCTGGTATTAATTGGCCTGGGCTGGGCGGTTGATCAGCTATGGCAATATGCCCAGGGTGACCAGCCACCGGCCCTGGTCGATACGTTGGCCGAGCAAATGGCACTGGTGATGCGGTTACCTGAAGCGCAGTGGCCCAGTCATCTGGGATTGCCTTATCAGGCGGTAGCGCTGGATAGTGTCAGTTGGCAGCCTGCAGAGTGGCAATTATTGCAGCAAAACCATTTATTGCCGTTGTTTCAGGATAACAGTGTGTATTTTTATGGCCTGCGCGACGAGCAGTTGTGGCTGGTGGGACCGCTGCAATTAAATGAGCGCTCGGGTTTTGACTGGTTCAGCATTCTGTTTTTCAGCTTGCTGGCCGTTGCCGTGGCATTATGGCTATGGCCGGTAGCGCGGGATATCCGTTTTTTGCAGCAAGGCCTGCACCGTTTTGGCAAAGGGCAACCCGCTGAATTGCAGTTACCGGCCCGGTCATTTATCGCACCTATTGCCGATAGTTTTCAGCAAATGAGCCAGCAAATTATCTCGTTGCTGGAGCTGCAACGGGAAATGACCCATGCTGTGTCACATGAATTGCGTACACCCATCGCCCGGCTGAAATTTGCACTGGAAATCGCAGAGCAGCTGCCGGATAACGACAAAAACCTGATGCTGCAGGATGTCAGGGAGCTGCAGCAATTGGTTGACGAAATGCTGGATTACGCCAGACTGCAAAGCCATCAACTGAATCTGAAAAAACAACAAGTAGATTTAACCGAGTTGATTCATAATGTAGCTGAAAAACTGGCACCATTGCCAGGAGCAACCATTGAGTTGCAACTGCCAGCAACCGCACTATTTTACTGCGACGCGCACTATCTGGAGCGGGCGATCCAGAATTTACTGGTTAATGCCAAGCGGTATGCCAAAAACAAAATTGTGGTTGATGTCAAAGCCCGGCAGGGCCAGTTGCGGATCAGCGTTAATGATGACGGTCCTGGCATTGCTTTTGAGCGGCGGGCGGAAGTACTGAAACCCTTTCATCGCCTGGAGCAAAGCCGTAACCGTGAAGAAGGCGGTTTTGGTTTGGGACTGGCCATTGTGCAGCGTATTGTACAATGGCATCAGGGCAAGCTGATCATTGGCGACAGCCCACTGGGCGGTGCCAGCTTACAACTACTGCTGCCGGTAAATTAACAATGTCAGCGCTACATCTCTGTCGCTAACGTAGATGCGGCGATAATATTCACCCCAAAGAAGAGTACCTGCAATGCCCCGTTTTGAGCCATCTATCTGGTTGCTGATGTTATTGGCGGCGGTTGTCGCCACTACGCCGCTGGCAATCGATATGTACCTGCCAGCCATGCCAATGATGGCAACGGAGCTGGGTACCAGTATCGGGCTGGTGCAGCAATCGCTAAGCATTTTTCTGGCCGCTTACGGCATCGGTATGCTGTTATTCGGTCCTTTAGCGGATATGTTGGGCCGTCGGCCCCTGGCGGTGTTTGGCTTAAGCGGCTTTATTCTGGCAAGTGTTGCCTTAAGTCAGGTAGACAGCATTGAATGGTTTCTGGCCTGGCGCGCGCTACAAGCGCTGGCGGGAGCAGCAGCATCGGTGGTTGTGCCCGGAATTATCCGACATTTATATCAACAACATACTGCCAAAGGTATGTCTTATGTATCCATGATTATGATGCTGGCGCCTCTGGTTGCTCCTGCGCTGGGAAGTGGGGTTATCTGGCTGGCAAACTGGCAGGCCATTTTTCTGTTTTTAGCGATGTATGGCCTGGTTGTGGTGTTTTTCAGCTGGCGCTATTTACCCGAGATTAAAAGCGATAATGGCCAGCGGCGGCCTGCTTTTTTCAGTGGTTATCTGAAGGTATTCCGGCAAAAATCAGCCTGGCCTGATATTGCCAGTTCAATGTTTGCCTCCTTTGCTTTTTTCTGTTTTTTAACTGCGGTTTCTTTTGTGTATATCGGCTATTTCGGCGTTACTGAGCAAATGTTTGCGCTGCTGTTTGGTTTTAATGTGTTAGCGTTAATGAGCGCTAACTTACTGAACAGCCGGCTGGTGGTGCGTTTTGGACCGCAGCGAATGTTACGCTTTGGCCTGATGGTGGCCCTGGTGTGTGCCGGTTTACTGTGCGGTTTTAACTATGCAGGACTGGGACTGTGGTACACGGTATTTACCATTGCACCATTGATGGCCAGCCTAGGGTTAATGGCTACCAATGCTGACGCGATGATTATCATGCAGTTTCCGGATAACAGCGGCACCGCGACTGCAGTAATTGGTACCTTACGCTTTGGTAGCGGTGCCATAGCCGGGCCGCTATTGGCATGGTTTTACACCGGCGATGCGTTACCGTTTTCGCTATTGATGCTCGCCGGGGTGCTGGCCATTGGCGCAAGCCAATTGTGGCGCCAGTTTTTGTACTCTGGTTCTGCCACCGCAGCGGCAGACTAAAGGGGTATCAGGCTGAAACAGCCGGTGGCCTTGTCAGAATCAGAAACCGAGATTTTTCAGAAAATCATCGTCTACTGCTGGCTCAACATCGACGGTATTTTCCTGACGGTACTGCTGAGCATTCGCCAGAATATCGTCCGGGTTTTCCTGTTCGGTCCGCTCAAACTCTTGCAGCTGAATAAATTCGGTTTTATCCATCGCCAGTTCCATATAAAAAATATTATGCTCTGGTGTGCTGAAGGTGACACGGCGGGCCTGAGGCTGATCGAGCTGGGTGTTAATCAGAATTTGCACTTGCTTGTTAATTGCCATCATTTTCGGTTGGCTTTGATTAATTGAGGTATGTAAATCCAGCCGTACCTTGTTAGTAAAGTCGCCGACGATCTGATTCATCAGTTCGCCCATCACGTTACCCACTTCATCAGAGGTATGAAACTGCGCCAGTTCGTTTTCTGGCATACCCATACTCATCATATATTTGCGATAAATTTCCATCGCAGCCGGTGCCGTAAAGTTGATGATTACCAACCCGGAAAACCCGCCGTCGAATAATACAAAGCAGCCAAGATCAGGTCGCAGGCAGGTTTTCTGGATTTTCTGCACCATGGGTGAGTGGCTGATGGCCGGGTTACCAGCTGCAGAGAGGACACCACTGACGGCCTGACAGAGTGTTAGCAGAATGTCGTCAGTAGTAATAATACGGGTTTTTTTCATTTTATTATCCAGGGATTATTTTTTGACAGTATAAGCCCTTAAACCGAAATAACGCTAAATTTTACAGGCGCCACCGCTACATTCGTCATCGTCGTCACCAAATTGCGGCTCGGCCGCTTTTGCTTCCGCTTCTGCCTGCTGTTTGGCCAGTGCTGCTTCGGCACCATCAAAATCAAGGTTGTTTAAATCAAAATCCAGATCAGAGTCAAAGTCAGACATGGTGTCAGCTCCTGTTTGCGGCAACCTGAGTAGTATTTGCCATGGTATCAGACGCCAAGTGTAGCAAACAGCAGGGGTCGGTTAAAACCGCCGACGCTAAATTAAAACAGCAACGGGGCCACTATTTCCGACTGCGGTTGATTTCACCGCTGCAGATTCCTTGCTATTATAGCCACCATCTTTTCTGTCCCGCCCGGAGCCGCTGATGAGCCATTTAACTATTCAAACCCCCGACGACTGGCATTTGCATTTTCGTGATGGCGATATGCTGCTGGAAACAGTACCGGCCACGGCCCGCCAGTTTGCCCGTGCCATCGTCATGCCAAATCTAGTGCCACCGGTAACGACAGCCGAAATGGCCGTGGCGTATCGCGAACGGATCCTGGCTGCCCGGCCTGCGGGCAGCGATTTTCAGCCACTGTTAACGTTGTTTTTAACCGACAAAACCAGCCGTCAGCAAATTATTGAAGCCAAAGCCGCCGGCGTGGTAGCCGCTAAACTTTACCCGGCTGGTGCTACCACCAATTCCAGTGCGGCAGTCAGTGCACTGGATTCACTGTATCCGGTATTTGAGGCGATGGCAGAGCACGGCATGTTGTTGTTAGTGCATGGCGAAGTGACTGATCATGATATTGATATTTTTGACCGGGAAAAAGTATTTATTGACCGCTACCTGCAGCATATCGTTGCCCGCCTGCCGCAGTTAAAAGTGGTATTTGAGCACATTACCACTGCCGATGCCGCCAGCTTTGTCAGCGAGGCTGGCAGCAATGTGGCCGCCACCATAACGCCGCAGCATTTACTGCTGAACCGCAACGACCTACTGGTAGGCGGCGTACGGCCGCACAATTATTGTTTACCGGTATTAAAGCGTCGCACCCATCAGCAAGCACTGCGGGCAGCGGTAGCCAGTGGTTCGGCGAAGTTTTTCCTTGGTACTGATTCGGCGCCGCACGAAAAGCACCGTAAAGAATCTGCCTGTGGTTGCGCCGGTTGTTACAGCGCCCATAGCGCGATAGAGCTGTATGCTCAGGTATTTGATGAGCTCGGTTGTCTGGATAAACTGGAAGGCTTTGCCAGCCATTATGGCGCAGACTTTTATGGCCTGCCCCGTAACAGCGGCACGGTAACCCTGCAGAAACAATCGTGGCAGGTACCGGCTGAGATCACCCTGCCAAATGGTAATCCGATAGTACCGTTTTATGCCGGTGAAACCCTGAACTGGAAACTGGTTTAGGTTTTCAGATAACTTAGCAGCCGCTCCAGCGCGCGGTAGCTGAGTGCTTCCATCAGATGGGCGCGACTGATGTTGGTTTGCTGCTGCAGGTCGGCAATGGTGCGCGCTACTTTAATTATTTTGTGATAAGTGCGGGCCGACAGCTTAAAGCGGTGAATGGTGTCTTCCAGAAAACGGGCATCATCTTGCTTTAGCGGGCAGAAGTCGGCAATTTCACTGCCACTTAGCCGGGCATTCGCTTTACCCTGGCGGGCCAGCTGAATATCACGGGCCGCGACTACTCGCTGTTTTACGCTGGCACTGCTTTCCTCGGTGCTATGTTGCTGGCTTAGCATGCCTTTGGGCAGCAAGGGCACTTCAATTTGCAATTCAATCCGGTCAATAAAAGGCCCCGATAAGCGGTTTAAATAACGCATAACCTGCTCTGGCGTGGCCCGGCCATCCTCATGATGCCCGGTCGGGCTGGGATTAAGCGCCGCCACTAACTGAAACTGCGCCGGAAACTCGGCCTGGCGGGCGGCCCTGGAGATATGCACAATCCCTGTTTCTAAAGGCTCCCGCAGTACGTCCAGTACTTTGCGCGGAAACTCCGGCAGTTCGTCTAAAAACAAAATACCATGATGGGCCAGTGATATTTCACCCGGTCGCGGTACTGAACCACCGCCGACTAATGCCACCGCTGAGCTGGTATGGTGCGGGCTGCGAAAGGGTCGCTGTTGCCAGTCAGTCAGATTACGCTGCAAGCCGGCAATAGAATAAATGGCGGCGGTGGCCAGTGCTTCCTGCTCGGTTAACGCCGGTAAAATGCCGGGCAGGCGCTGTGCCAGCATCGACTTACCCGTGCCGGCTGGGCCCAGCATTAACATGTTGTGTTCACCGGCCGCGGCAATCTCCAGCACCCGTTTTGCATGGCCCTGGCCCCGCACGTCGGCTAAATCGGCCATATGTTGCACCGGGCGCTCGGGCAATGGCGGAATAGCCGGCAGTGCCTGCTGCGCTAGTAAAAAACTGTGTACCTGCAATAAATGTTCAGCGCCGTGGATTTTCGCTTTAGGTACCTGCTGCGCTTGCTGGGCGTTTAACATGGGCATTAGTGCTGCCCGCCCGGCGTCACGACAAGCGACTGCTACCGGGATTTCGCCCAGAATCGGCCGGATTTCGCCGGATAGTGCCAGTTCACCATAAAACTCGTAGTCGCCGGTACTATGTTCATTCAGCTGGCCGCTGGCAACAATAATACCCAGCGCTATCGGTAAGTCGAAACGACCGCCTTCCTTGGGTAAGTCGGCAGGTGCCAGGTTAACGGTGATTTTGCGGTCAGGAAAGGCAAAGCCGCTGTTGACCATGGCGCTGCGTACCCGGTCGCGTGACTCTTTTACCGAGGTTTCAGGCAAGCCCACCAGCTGAAAAGCCGGCAAGCCATTGCTGATATGCACTTCAACGGTAACCAGCGGGGCATCCAGGCCGTGGCGGGCCCGGCTGTAAACAACAGCCAGTGACATCCTGTCTCCAATATTTAACGTAAACACTGCATTATGTTTAGCATGATGTTAATTTATTGCAAGCTTTATAATAATTACTTGAAAAATCAATAGGAATACAGGTGCTTATTCCCTGCTTAGCCAATTGCCTGCTAAGCTGAGAGACTAAGCGGTATGCCGTTAATTTCAACCTAAGGTAACAACAGATGATTCAGCGCTGGCTCCAGCATATTCTGGCTTATCCACGACTTGTCACCGTGTTATGTCTGGTGCTTATTGCGGGCAGTGCCACAGGTATTGGCAAGCTGTATTTCCGGGGCGACTACCGAATATTTTTTACCGAAGATAACCCGCAGCTGCTGGCTTTTGAGCAAATGCAGCAACAGTTTAATAAAAGCGACAATATTCTGATTGCTGTAGCACCAGCCAGTAAGCAAGTATTCAGTGCCGAAACGCTCGATCTGGTCAGACAATTAACCGAAGCTGCCTGGCAAACACCCTATTCGATCCGGGTAGATTCACTGAGTAATTATCAGCATACTGAAGCGATAGACAATGATTTATGGGTTGCAGATCTGGTTGGCGAGGAGCTGGCACTAACCGACCCTGAACTGGAAAAAATTGCTGAAGTCGCGTTAAATGAGCCGGTGCTGCGCCAGCGACTGGTGGCTGCCGATGGCGCGGTGACTGCAATTAATATTACTCTGCAGTTACCGGAAGAAAACCTGCAGCAGGAAGTTAAAGCGGTGTGGCAGGCTGTTTCTGAGATGCTACAAAGCTTTGAGACGGCTTACCCGGATACCGCGTTTTATGTCAGTGGCGTGGTGGCTATGAACCATGCCTTCGCCTATGAAGCAGAAAACGACGTTAAAACCCTGATCCCTGTTATGTTTGCCGCTATTTTAATTATGCTGGCCTGGTTGCTGCGATCAATCCTGGCCTCGCTGGCAACCCTGGTAATTATTGTGGTTACTGTACTGAGCACATTGGGGCTGGCCGGCTGGGCTGGCCTGTTTTTAAGTACCGCCACTGTTAATGTGCCCACTATTCTGATGACACTAGCGGTGGCCGATTCCGTACATTTAATTGCCTCTATGCAATTTGCATTGCGCCGAGGCGACAAGCGGCTACAGGCGATACAGTACAGCTTAAAACGCAATATCATGCCGGTATTTATTACCAGCGCCACCACTGCGATTGGTTTTTTAACCCTGAATTTTTCTGATGTACCAATATTGCGCGATTTAGGTAATATGACCGCCGTTGGCGTCATGCTGGCTTGCTTGTTCAGTTTGGTTTTACTGCCCGCTTTATTGTTATTTTTACCGATCGGTGCCGGCCAGCGTGCTGATAATATTGCCGGCAGTACTGATAAAAGTACCGATAAAACCATGCTCTGGCTGGCAAATGCCGTGATCCGCTGGCAACGGCCGCTGTTCTGGGGCATGAGTGTGCTGATTATTGGCTGCAGTACCCTGATTAGCCTGAACACCATTAATGATGAAGCGGTAAAATACTTCGCCGCCGATACTGAGTTTCGCCAGGCCAATGATTTTCTGGAGCAGAACCTGACCGGTGCTACCACCGTTGATTTTGTGATAGCCGGTGATGATGCCAGCGCGGTTAATCAGCCGGACTTTTTAGCCGTAGTGGCCGATTTTACTGCCTGGCTGCAAAGCCAGCCGGAGGTGCAGCATGTTAACAGCATTACTGACACTATCAGGCGGTTGAATATGAATATGCATCAGGACGACCCGGCGTATTACCGGCTGCCAGAAACCCAGCAACAAGCTGCGCAGTACCTGCTGATGTACGAAATGTCACTGCCTTTTGGGCTGGATTTAAATAACCAGTTAAATCTGGATAAAAGCGCTACCCGGGTTGCAGTCAGTTTACAGAATCTGGGCAGTAAACAGCTTACCGCCTTTGAAAGCCGGGCGCTCGAATACCTGAGCGAGCATGCCAGCGCGTATTCGGCCAGCGCAGCCAGCACCGCCCTGATGTTTGCCCATATTGGCGAGCGCAATATGGCGTCAATGCTGCAAACCCTGCCGGTGGCGTTGTTACTGATCTCGTTACTACTGGTGGTTAGTTTACGATCGTGGCGCCTGGGGCTGCTAAGCCTTATTCCCAATATTACACCTGCTCTGGTCGCCTTTGGCTTATGGGGGCTTATCAGCGGTGAAATTAATCTGGCGCTGTCGGTGGTAGCCGGCATGAGTCTGGGCATTATTGTCGATGATACCGTGCACTTTCTCAGTAAATACCGGGCGGCCAGAGTGGAAGGGCAGGCAACCGAGCAGGCAATACGCTATGCTTTTAGCACGGTAGGGCGGGCGTTGTGGATCACCACCGTGGTATTAATCACCGGTTTTGGGGTATTAATGCTGTCGGGTTTCAGGCTTAATTCTGATATGGGCATGTTAACTGCACTGGTGATCCTGGTGGCACTAATCATCGACTTTTTGTTTCTGCCAGCTTGCTTATTAAAATTTGATGCCAAGGAGTATAAAACTGATGCGACAACTTAGGCCCGTTTGGTCAGGCGCGGTATTTCTTACTTCAGCCCTGCTGCTGGCTATACCGGCAACCGCTGATCCAGCACAAGATGATACAGAAAAAGGCCTGCAAATCGCCACCGAGCAAAAGCAGCGGGATACCGGCTGGGGTGACAGCGAAAGCAAGGTACTAATGGTGCTACGGGATGCCGGTGGTAATGAAAGCATCCGGCGGATGCGTACCCTGGCATTAGAAGTTATCGGCGATGGTGATAAATCGCTGATTATTTTTGATGAACCGCGGGATGTGCGGGGGTCGGCGTTTTTAAGCCATTCTCATCCGACGGCAGAGGACGACCAGTGGCTGTACCTGCCGGCGATAAACCGGACCAGACGGATTGCCAGTCGCAATAAATCCGGACCCTTTATGGCCAGTGAATTTGCTTACGAAGATATGGCATCGTTCGAACTGGAGAAATATCAGTTTCGTTATTTGCGTGAAGAAGAATGCAACGGTCTGATGTGCTATGTGATTGAACGGATCCCTGCCGATAAATTCTCGGGTTACAGTAAAACTATCGCCTGGATTGACCAGCAGCATTACCGGGTGCAGAAAATTGAGTTTTACGATAAAAAACAGAGCTTACTTAAAACCTTGGTTGCCAGTGACTATAAATTATTTAAGGATAAATACTGGCGGCCAATGCTACTGCGGATGCAAAATCATCAAACCGGTAAAAGTACCGATCTGGTAGTCGAAGAACTACAATTTGATGCTGGCCGTAGCGCAGCAGATTTCGATGTTAATGTACTGGACCGACTGCGCTAGACGGCCCAGCCCGGGAAATACCGAGGTACTATGATTAACCTAGCTGCTCAGTTGCACCGAAGCAGGGTGGCCGGATTACTGTTGGCGATACTATCGCTGACGATAACCTTACCCGGCCAGGCATTGCAGGCCAGCGAACTTGGCCCGGTCGTCACGACCGATACATTGTGGCGGCTTGCGGTGCAGGCCAGACCGGACGATACGGTTGGCATGCCGCAAGTGGTGTATGCGTTATGGCGCAATAATCCTGCGGCCTTTGTTAATGGTGATATCAATAAATTGCGTACTGGCACTGTGTTGCAAGTGCCCAGCCGTGACCACATGCTGGCAACTGAACTTGCTGCTGCCCGGGCATGGTATTATCAGGCGATTAGAGGGCAAAAAGTTTCTGCTATTGCACCTGCCAACCCTACCAATCACCATGCTAAAGCAAATATTCCGGTGTCCGCCGCCGTTGTTCCTGCGGTACAGTCGCAAGCAAGCAGACAGCAATTTGTCAACGCGCCGGCTGTTGCGCCAACAGCGCCAGCGGCGGTCGCCATCACAGCCGATACCCGACACCAGGCTGTCGCAGCAACACAACCATCGCATGCTCAGTCAGAAAGCAGCTTTAGTTTACGCCAACAGCATCAATTAACCGCAGCACAGCGTTATTTTGGTCAAACCGGTGCGGCAGGTCAGGCCAGGGCTCATACGATCGTCAGTTTGTTGTCAGACTGGTCGTGGCAGAATGAAGATGGCAGCCAGCATTTTCAGCTTACCCCATTTTTGCGTTGGCAGCAGCGCGACAGCACCAGCAATTTATTGGATTTGCAACAGGCCTACTGGCGGTATGCAGCCAGCAACTGGGAGTTTAAGGCCGGTAGCGATATCGTGTTCTGGGGTGTCAGTGAATCACAGCGCCTGGTCGATGTGATCAATCAGGTGGACATGGTCGGCGGGGTGGATATGGAAGCCCGGTTGGGCCAGCCGATGCTCAGTTTTAAGGGTTGGAACAGTGCCGGCACCCTGGAGTTATATTTACTACCGTATTTCAGGGAGCGATTATTTGCCGACCCCGCTGGCCGGCTAACAGCACCCTGGCCAGTCGAGCATGACAGTGCTATATATGAATCGAGCGACGACAGGCGCAATCTGGACTTTGCCTTGCGCTGGTCGCAGCGTTTTAGTTCATTGGATTTGGGGCTGAGTTATTTTGCCGGCAACAGCCGCGAGCCGCTGCTGATTGCCCAACCGGCACAGCAACAACTACAGCCTTATTATTTTCAGATGCAGCAATTTGGTGTCGATGCCCAGTATGTGGCAGGTGACTGGTTATGGAAGCTTGAAAGTATCTACCGGCGCAGCGGCCCGCAAGAGTTTGTAGCCGCAACAGCTGGTTATGAGTATACCCGGGTTGGCGTGTTTAACCGAAGCTGGGATTTAGGCTGGCTGGCAGAATATCAATATGACAGCCGTGGGGTACGGGCGTCGGTAACGGGTCAGAATGACATTTTTGTTGGCTGGCGGCTGGCGTTAAATGATGTGGCCGGCAGCGAGATATTATTTGGGGTACTGCAGGATTTAGATCGCAGCCATAGCCGCAGTGCCAGGCTGGAAGCGTCGATGCGGCTGAACAACAGCCTGCGGCTGCGCCTGAATGCCTGGTTGTTTCAGGCCGATGATGTAAGCGATGTGCTATACAACCTGCGCCGTGACGATTATCTGGAACTAAGTCTCGACTACTATTTTTAATGTCCTATTTTGTTGAAAAACGACCAGTAACTGACAAAGACGCTTTGGTCTGCCAGCAAAGTAAGCTAGCATGGAGGTTTTCGTTGGCGTCAGGTTTTGTCCATGCCGCCAGAAGTCACTTCAGTATGAGTTAACGATATTTTGAATAGCCCCACCGAACAGCATGCTTTTCCCCTGGATGAAGACCGTCTGTTGCAATGGTTTGACAGCGCCACCCTGCACCGTGCCCGGGCTTATTTACAAGCAGGCAAAGTACTTAAACTAGAATACAGCGATGATTTAAGCCAGATCAGCGCCCAGGTCTGGGGGGCGGGCTTTTCACCGTACCGGCAAAATATCGTGCTGGCACAAACCGACCATGGCTGGTCGCTGCGCGACAGCTGCAGCTGCCCGGTCGGCCATCGTTGCAAACATATTCTGGCAGTATTGCTGCGTTTAAAGCGCGACTATTCACAGCAGCAGCTGCGCATAAAACAGCTGCCGCAATTAAAGCTGGATAACTGGTTTACCGAGCTGGAGCAGCTGCAGCAACCCGTGCAGGATGACAATGGAGACACCGTGCTGTATTTACTGAGCTACGGTCAGGCGGGCCTGCAACTTTATCCACGGCGGGTAAGGCCGATGAAAAAGGGCGGCTACACTAAAGGCCAGGCAATCGGCAAATACGATTTAGTCAGTCCACAGCCCCCCTCCTGGCTTAATGACAGTGATTATCAGTTGCTAACCTTGTTTCGCAGCCATAACCTGGCCGAACAGTCGGTGCTGGAAGATAACTGGGG
This sequence comes from Arsukibacterium sp. UBA5043, assembly GCA_002415085.1. GTDB lineage: Bacteria > Pseudomonadota > Gammaproteobacteria > Enterobacterales > Alteromonadaceae > Alishewanella. The sequence goes on from DIBV01000004.1 coordinate 33,370, forward strand.
ATATCAGCTGCTGCAGCAGCTACTGGCAACAGAGCGGTGTATGTTCAGCGAAGCGCGCTATCCGCTCAGTTGGGCAGAACAGCGGCCACTGGAGTTAAGCTGGCACAATAGCAAAGCGGGTCAGCAGTTAGGTTGGCAAATTGGCGATGACCACAACAGCGTGCTGGTTTTTACTGATCCGCCTTGTTATCTGGATACCGATAGCTATCAGCTGGGGTTGCTGGTTACGCCGTTGAGTGGCCGCGAGTTAAAGCTGCTATCGAAAATGCCACCGGCACCGGCAGCATTGTTGCAAAGCCGACTGGGCCGTTTGCAGCAATTATTGCCGAAAATCAGCCTGCCAATGCCCGAGGGGTTAGGCGTTGAGCAAATTAATGTTGAGCCGACCCCGGTACTGCAGTTAAAAATGTTGTCACGCCACAGCAAAGGCCGGCAAGAGCCGGTTGCCTTACTCAGTTTTGATTACGACAAGCAGCGATTGCCGCTGGATTTACAGGCGCTGCAAACCGAGGTGCAGCAAGGTTCGCGTACCTATTTTGTTAAACGGCACCGGGCCAGTGAAACCGCAGCGCTGGAAGTATTACTGGAGCTGGAGCTGCTGAGCCTGCCCACCTTACCTGCCCCGAACGAGCAGCAAGCGGCGTTTGGGGTGGGAGATGGCCCCGATAATCCTGAGTTGTGGCAGCCTTTGCTGCAGCAGCTCGACAGCTTGCGCGACGATGGCTGGCTGGTAGAGCAGGCCAGTGACTTTAATCTGGATATTCTGGCAGCAACGCCCTATTTGCAGGTGCAGGACGGTAAAAAAACCGGGTTTGAATTAGGTATTCAAGTCGACGTTGATGGCCAGCAGGTACCATTGTTACCGTTAATCAGTCAGTGGCTGCGCCAGAATGGCCTGCCCGGCGATAAGCAGCAAATCTGGCTTAGCTTACCGCAGGGAAAACTGGCGTTGCCAATGAGTTTAATTCAGCCGCTAATCGATACTATTGTCGAGTTGCTGAATATGCACAAGGCGCCGCTGACCCTGGAATTGCCCGACTTTAAAGCCGCGATTTTACCGCCACCCGGCGCGGCTGAAATTCAGTATTTAAATGCCAACCGTCTCGCCAGCCTTAACCAGCAACTGCATAATTTCAGCGGGATTACCGATGTCGCTTTACCAGATAATCTGCAGGCAACGTTGCGGGCATATCAGCAACAGGGCTTAAACTGGCTGACATTTTTAAAACAGTATGGCTTAGGGGGCGTGCTGGCCGATGATATGGGACTGGGTAAAACCCTGCAAACGCTGAGTTTTATTTTAAAGCAGTATCAACAGGGTGAGCTGCAACAGCCGGCGTTAATTGTTTGCCCCACCAGTTTGCTCGGCAACTGGCAGCAGGAGGCGCGTCGTTTTACCCCCGATCTAAAAGTACTGCAGGTGTATGGTCCGAAACGGCGGCCCTTGTTCGAACAGCTGGCTGATTATCAGCTTATTGTTACCAGTTATCCGCTGTTGGTGCGCGATATAGCCCTGTACCGCCAACATCGCTTTAGTGTGGTGGTGCTGGATGAAGCGCAGCACATTAAAAATGCTGGCAGTCAGGCTGCACAAAGTGTCCGGGTGCTGCATCGCGATTTCAGTTTGGCATTAACGGGAACGCCGCTGGAAAATCATCTGGGCGAGTTAAAATCATTATTTGATTTTGTGCTGCCAGGTTTGCTGGGTACCGAACAACATTTCAGTCAGGTATATCGTAAGCCGATAGAGAAACATGGCGACGCTGAACGGGCCCGCGTATTACGCCAGAAAATAGCGCCGTTTATGCTGCGTCGGACTAAGGGGCAGGTCGCAACCGAACTGCCGGAAAAAACGGAAATAGTGCAGTTGCTGGAGCTGGAAGCGGACCAGCGCAACCTGTACGAAAGTATCCGTTTAATTATGGAAACCAAGGTGCGTGAGTTGTTTGTGCGCAAGGGGGTGGCGGCCAGCCAGATTGAATTTTTAGACGCCTTATTAAAACTGCGTCAGGTGTGTTGTGATGCCCGCTTAGTGCCGATAGAGCAGGCACAATCGGTGCGCCATAATGCCAAATTACAATGGCTGCGTGACACCCTGCCTGAAATGCTGGAAGAGGGGCGGCGCATATTATTGTTCAGTCAGTTTGCCAGCATGCTACATTTAATTGAGCAGGAACTGCAGTATATGGACATAAGCTACAGTAAACTGACCGGCCAGACTAAACAGCGCCAGACCCAGATTGATGCGTTTCAAAACGGTGAGACTGAGGTGTTTTTAATCAGCTTAAAAGCGGGCGGCACCGGCTTAAACCTGACGGCAGCGGATACCGTTATTCACTATGATCCCTGGTGGAATCCGGCGGCAGAGCAACAGGCCACCGATCGGGCGCATCGTATCGGCCAGGACAAGGCGGTATTTGTTTATAAATTGATAGCCCGCAACACAGTAGAAGAAAAAGTGCAGCAGTTACAGAGCTTTAAGCAAGGCCTGGCAGATCAGTTGTTAGGGGGCAGTAAAGGCCAGTTATGGCAGGGTGAGGCGGCTGACTTATTGGCATTGTTTTCCAGTGACGAATAAGCTTGCCGGAAAACAGCTCCAGCCACAGCAGTAACATTGTTATTAAGCCGTTAAGAATGTAATATCGATGCGTTTTTATCGGGCGCAATGACAGGCTTAACCAGCCAGCGTTGCATAGAAACACAGAAATGTAGAGCAATAGCGGAAAGAAAAATTCAGGATTTAACAACAATATCAAGGAGTCAGTGATGCGTAAATTACTCGTGGTGGCGGCTATTATTGCCGGCGCGGTTTATGGTTATATTAAACTCACCGGAACAGACAGCGCCGACGTGGATCACGCTGAACTGGAATATGTGCCGGCAGACACCGCTTTTTTATCTGCGCAATTAGAGCCAGTAGATTTTGTGGCCTACCTTAATGCGTTTGGTTTAAGCCCGGATTATTACAGTGAGGCCAGTTTGCAACAGCTGGCAGAACTTACCGCAAATTCTGACGAGCCACAACTTCAGTTTATTTTTAGTTTGGCGCATGAGTATATGCGGGCGTTAGCGCAACCGGAACAGTTAGAGGTACTCACCGGGATTAAACCCCAGATGCGCTCACTAAGCTATCTGGTGGGATTGGCACCCGTCATGCGAATTGAACTGGCCAATGAGGCAGCGTTCTGGCAATTATTTGATCGCGCTGAAGAGGCCAGTGGGATCAGTCATCAGGCCATACCCGGTGATGCCGGCGGCTACCGCTCATACACCTTTACGGTTGGTGAGTTCAGTGCTGAGCTACTGGTGTCGGTAACCGATGGCTGGGGTAATATGGCGCTAGTGCTGCCAATCCAGGGTGAACAAACCCGCCAACTGGTGCTGATGGCCGCCAAACCTGAACGAAATATTACCAGCGACAATCAGCTGGCCAATATGGTGTCAGAATACAAATTAAACCCGAATGCCATCGGCTTTATCAGTTTTCAGCAACTCGTTACCGGCTTGACCACCACTGATGGCAACCGCCTGGCAAACGATGTGCAGTTAATGGCTAACCCGCAATTCAATGCGATGATGGAGCCATGGCGCAGTACTGAGTGTCAGCAGGATTTAGCTGCCATTACTAACAGCTGGCCCGGTATCTATCTTGATAGCAGCATTAATAGCAAAGCCGGACAGGCAACCCATGTTCGCAGTAAAATGCTGCTGCCCACCACCAATACCGATACCGTTACCACCTTAGGTGGCATCCGTGGTTTTGTACCCAGCCATGCGGCACAGGGCATGAATGGTGCTGTATTTAGCATGGCGCTGGGTTTAGATATGGCAGAGTTTGCCCCTGCAATTACAAAAATCTGGCGTGGCTTAACCCAACCTGCTTATCAGTGCCCGCAACTGGCACAACTGCAGCAACAAATGCAGCAGGCCAACCCAATGGCAATGCTGGCAGCCGGCGCCATGGTAAACCAGGTAAGGGGCGCATCGGTAACCATTAACGACTTAGTGCTGGATCCGAATACCATGCAGGTAGCTGCAGTGGACGCCATGCTAAGCGTTACCGTGAAAAATGCCCGCAACTATCTTGAAGGATTAAAAGGTATGGTGCCGGGTATGGCCGAAATAAGCTTGCCTGCGGATGGTGAAGAGTTGGCATTAAACAGCGTATTACCGATGCTGGACGCCTTTGGCGTAACGCCGATGCTGCAGGTTAATGATTCGCATCTGGTGGTTTATGCTGGTGATAAAGGCACTTCTCAGGCAAAAGCGACCTTAGCCCAAACCATTGAGAAGAACGGCATGCTAAGCATTGGTATGGATTATGCTCGCTTTTTCAGCATTATGGCTGAAACGATGCGAGCCAGTGGCCAGCCTGTGCCTGATGAATTAAGTTCATTAACCGATATGGATATGCAAATTCAGGTTAATATGGACATTGATGAGCAAGGCGTAGTGATGAACAGCGAAATGACCATAGGCGGCACCAGGTAACAGCTTGGCTGCAAGGTTATAGTGATAAAGAAGGGCAGCCAGAGCCAGTGGCTGCCCTTTTTAATTGGCAAATTTTTTAGCCAACAGTCAGCGTATCAGCATATGCTTATTCAGTTTGCGCGCTGGTCGCCGGCGGGTTTTGCAACGAAAAATAATACGTCAGCGCCTCGATATCGGCATCATTCAGCCCCCGGGCCTGTGGGGTCATCAGCGCATGTTTGCGATCGCCAGTGCGGTAGGCCGTGAGTGCGCTGGCTAACTCACTGGCTGCGCGGCCAGCCAGGCTGGGATAAGCAGGGTGAGCAGAGATACCATTGCGACCATGACAGGCAGCACAGCTGTAGGCTTTTAACTGGCCCTGTTCAAATAACAGCCGTTGCGGTTCGGTAAGGCTGGCAATAAGGTGGTGCTGACTGGCGTCTGGGCTGGGATCCGTGCAGGCGCTGAGCAAACTCAGCGCCACTGCTGTAATGCTAAAACAACGGCTAAAGGAGATAATGCGGGTATAAGCTCTGGTCATGGCCAACTCCTGAAATGAATTCATTTACCCTGCCACAACTGCTTAAAAAAGCCCAGCAAAACGCCCACTAACACTTCTTGTTAATAGCCTTAATCGGCATACCACATTCTGGCCTGACGGGCTGGAATACTAAAGCTGTGATTACTGCCACCAATGCTGAACGTGGCACCACCGCTCAGGGCATCCCGATACGTGCGGTACCAGTAAAAACGGCCACTGGTATTGACATTAAAGGTTACCTGACTACCGCATTTATTAATGCCTACCACTCCTTCCTGAGCGCGGCGAAACAAAATAGCGCAGCTGCTCGATGCCAGGACTTCCATACCCTGACCCTGCATCCGGTTATGAAAGTTAATCATGCGCTGCATATAGCTGGCGCTAAAGGCATTCACCCAGCGGTTATTGTCGGTGCCGGTACTGTCACTGAACACCAGCGGCTTGCCGCCATCACGTCCCATCACATAGGCATAAGCCAGATACTCATCGGTCGGGTTCATAATCAGGTAGCGAAACCCATCATTAGTGGGAATGTCGTGGGTAATGGTAAAGGTCACCGCCCGGCTATTCGGCAGCGCCTGACCATAAGCGCCCGGGTCGACCAGCTCGTTCATACTGCCACTGGGGTTAAATGCCCGGCGCAGGCTTTCAAATAGCGGAAAATCATAAGCTTTGTGATCAGTGCTTTGGATATAAGGCGCCAGATAACTGCTGTACTCATTATTGCCGGCGCCACCGCTGGTAATAATTTCACCAAATACGTACATGCCGCTTTTGATAGTGCTGGTGAAGATCTGGTTAATATGCCAAACCGTCATATGCTTGGCAGCGTCAACCCGAAAGCCTTTCACGCCCATATTTTTTAAGGCTTGCAGGTAAGCCCGTTGTTGTTGTATCACCCAACTGTTTGGGTTGAGATCAGGTAACCCACTATCGCCACCGCCGCCACACAAACGCCAGTTCTGCACCTGCCAGACATCGTTGTAATTCTGGATGCAATTGGCGGGGTTAAAATCCCAGGGGCTGAATAAACCCTGAGTTAAATTGCCAAATAAGCGTTGGTTATTCCAGTAAGTGGGGTTGCTGGCATAGTTATTCAGGGCTGCCTGGCCAGGAAAGTCTGTGGCAGCATTGCGCTCATTGGCCATATGGTTTAATACAATATCGGCGTACACCTCAACCCGCCGAGCCGGGTTACTGTCGTTCAGGGCATTAATCATCGCCTGAAACGATTGCTTGTTGCCTTTGCAATGGTCAATAACCCGGATGTCCTGTGGCTGATAGCGCTGCCACCAGGCGCAGTTACCCGCATTAGATTTTAATGGTGGGGCTACCAATACCGCTTTATAGCCCAGATTTTTAATTTCCTCTGCCCGGTTGGCCACCTCGTTATAATGCCAGTCGAAGGCGTGTAAAATAACGTCGGCCAGCGCCTGCGGGGTAATAAACAGCACTATGCCAAGTAGCATACTGCGGCAAGTTAAGATTAAAGCTCGCATGTTTTCGTCCTGTAATTTATTGTTTTTCAAGACATCCGTGCATGAGCCGCCAGCAAAGCCAGCGAAGTGTTAGTGACAACTCAACCCCTTTAACACCGGTTCAGCATACTGAGCTATTGCCCTGAAATATTGTCATTTCACGCCAACATGACATTTGGTTTACAACTTATAAATAATGGGAACGCCAAACCTGGCCAAATAAGACAAACTGCCAGCAAAACGCTACAGATAACGCTGGTTTTAACCACAGTTGGCCCAGAATAACCGTATAGTAATATTCAGCTTATTGCCTATCAGGACGCACCATCATGTTTACTCTTAATCGATTGCTTGCGGCGTCGCTGCTTACTGTTCTGCCAGTGCAGGCGCAGCAAGCTGACGACAAACAGCAACTGCTGCATGCTATAGCTGTCGCACCGTCGCCAGAAAATATTGAGCGTGATATCGCCAAGCTGGTCAGCTTTGGCACCCGCCATACTTTATCCGAAACAGAATCGGACAGCCGCGGTATTGGTGCGGCACGGCGTTGGATTAAAGCCGAGTTTGAGCGCATTTCAGCCGAATGTGGAGGCTGTCTGGAAGTATCTTACTCCAGCGCGGTTATTGAAGGCGAAACCCGGATCCCGGATGCAACGGAGGTGGTGAGCGTTATTGCCGTCCAACGTGGCAAAACAGACCCCGGGCGCTATGTGATTATGGCCGGTGATATCGACTCGCGAGTCAGCGATGTTATGGATTTTACCAGTGACGCGCCGGGCGCTAACGATAATGCCTCTGGCGTAGCCGGAGCATTGGAAGCAGCTCGGGTGCTGAGCAAGTATCAGTTTAATGGCACTATTGTTTATGCAGCGTTATCTGGCGAAGAGCAGGGCTTATTTGGCGGCAAAATTCTGGCAGCACAGGCAAAAGAGGCGGGCTGGCGGATTAAAGCGGTGCTGAATAACGACATGATCGGTAACACTGCCGGTATCAATGGGGTTATAGATAATACGACTGCCCGGGTATTTGCCGAAGGCACCCGGGCCAATGAAACAGAGCAGGAGGCGCGGCAACGCCGTTTTACCGGTGGTGAAAATGATTCGCCTACCCGCAATCTGGCCCGCTATATCGATGTGATTGCTGATCGCTATATTCCGAACCTGGATGTGATGCCGGTATACCGGCTGGACCGTTTTGGCCGTGGTGGCCACCACCGGCCATTCAATGACCTGGGTTATCCGGCGGTACGTATTATGGAAACCAACGAGCACTATGATCGCCAGCATCAGGATCTACGCACCGAAAATGGCATTGTGTACGGTGATACCATCGACGGTGTCGACTTTGCTTATGCCGCCAAACTTACCGCGTTAAATGCAGTAACCCTGGCAAGTTTGGCCTGGGCACCCAATCCACCGGTCGACGTTACCATAAAAGGCGCAGTATCGGCCAACACCACGCTGTCATGGTCTGAACCCCTGCCTCAGGAAGCCGAACTGGTTAAAGGCTATAAAATTTACTGGCGTTATACCGATGCCCCTAACTGGCAATTTAGTCGTGAAGTAGGCAAGGTTAGCCAGTTCACCCTGGAAAATGTGGTTATTGATAATTACTTCTTCGGGGTAGCCAGTATCAGCCAGGATGGCATTGAAAGCCCGGTAGTATTTCCCGGTGCTGCGGGCTCTTTTGGCAATTGAAACGCATAAATACGTCGTAGCAATTTAATCAGCCGCTGTGCAGTATTTAGCGTTACACTGGCAGCGGTTTTTTTCACTGAAGTAAGTGGTAGTGAATGCGGTTTATTATGTTTGTTGGCAGCAGTTTGCTGCTGTTGTCGGTTATCGCTCAGGCGGCGCCGGCTAATTTTGAGCAAGCCAAAAAGCTGGCGCAGCGTATTCATGCCCCCGAAGCCAACAGCTTTTATTGTGACTGCGCTATTCGCTGGCAGGGCAGTAAAGGTATGCCTGATCTGGCAGGCTGTGGTTATCAAATCCGCAAAAATGGCCCGCGGGCCAGCCGCATTGAATGGGAGCATGTCGTGCCGGCCCATCATTTTGGTCATCAGCGCCAATGCTGGCAAAATGGTGGTCGCAAAAACTGTGTGAAAACCGATAGCGCTTTTAAGGCAATGGAAGCCGATTTATATAACCTGGTTCCGGCGATTGGCGAGGTTAATGGCGATCGCAGTAACTACCGTTTTGGCATGTTACCCAGCGCACCCGCGCAGCACGGCGCCTGTCCGGTGAAGGTCGATTTTAAGCAACGGGTGTTTGAACCGCCATTTGTGGTGCGCGGCGATATTGCCCGCACTTATTTTTACATGGCTGATAAATACAACCTGAGCTTATCACGCGCCCAGCAGCAACTGTTTATGGCCTGGCATAAGCTAGACCCGGTAAGTGCTGCAGAGCTGCAGCTTAACCAGCGCACCCGCCAGCATATGGGCCATGACAACCCCTTTATCAGTGGCGACCGCGAGTGGCACTTAGGCTACCGCCCCACGGGTTATGGTTTGGTAGTGAGCCAGTAAACTGGCACTATTACCCGAAATTACACTAAAATAAAAAAATGTGGAAAATGGGTCAGAGTGATTTATTAAAAACGGCAGCATCAGTTGCTGGTAAAGTCTATTTTCCACCAATTCCATTGTTAATCGGAGCCACCAACGATGAAGAACCTGACTGAACATTTAAGCCAGTATGCGCTGTATCATCGTGACCAGCGCAACATTAAAACCCATTATATTGGCATACCCTTAATCATCGTGGCCATTTTCAGTTTATTGTCACTGCCCCTGGTCAGCCTTGCAGGCATTATGCTGACCCCGGCGTTGTTATTGTTTATTGCTACGGCGCTTTTTTATTTCCGGCTCGACCTGCGCTTTGGGCTGGTGATGCTGTTATTTAGCGGCAGCTGCTTCGCGCTGGCTACCTTGCTGGCCGCCCAACCGTTTGCTGTCTGGCTTGGCAGTTCGCTGCTGCTGTTTGCAATTGGCTGGCTGTTGCAGTTTATCGGCCATTATTATGAAGGCAAAAAACCAGCTTTCGTCGATGATATCGTTGGCCTGTTTGTCGGGCCATTGTTTGTGGTTGCTGAAATGGGGTTTGCGCTGGGGCTGCGTAAAGCGTTGCAACACGAGATTGAACAGCTAGCCGGTAAGGTGCATTAAGCAGAAAAAAGTAACATTGGAAGACCAGGGCTGTTAATAGTATCCAGCCCCTGCTGCCACTGCTAACCGGTATTTACTGATCAGCGACTGCAACCCGCTGGCAGTCACTGGTACTGAGTTTTACAAAGCGACCGCTGGCTGGGTGGCTCAGCAGGCACTGGCCATCAGCTTGCTGCAGCTCCAGTAATATGGCCGGCTGACTATGGCGGCCCATTATCGGCAGGCCCTGGGCATCGCGCAGTATGGCCTGTTCAATAAACAACCGGTGGCTATTGCTGAATACTGTATCAGCCAGCTTTACCGGCTGGCCAGCAATCAGTTCTGTAATTGCCTGCTGCAGCTCGGCCTTAATCGCCGGGCTCATATTAGTAAGCCAGGCGGGTTGCGGCTCCGCTTTGATGCTCTGACAGCCTGCCAGCAATATAAAGCCAGTCAGCAGGCTGGCACTCAGCAGCAATCTTCGTGTCATTAATGTTTATCCTGCGCCGGTTTGATAGGCTGATTAATTTTATCTTCCAGTAAAAAGGCCTCCATCCGTGGGTTATGGCGGTGAATGCTCAGGCCACTGCCATCATCCTGCCGCTGTGACTGGCTCAGGCTTTGGCCTGCGACCCCCAGCGGACAGTTATCAAATGTGGCATAGTGCAACGCGCTAGCCAGCATATTCTCATTGGGATCGCCAAGCTGGGCTGAGAAATCGTCAGCTACCTGGCAACCTTTTACGTCAGCAGCGAAGGTGGGTACCGGAGTTGGATAAAAACCGTCGGCATATTGACCAAAACCCTTAGCATTAACACCGCTGAACTGAATGGTAAAGTAGGTGGTGCCGCAGTTATCGGTAGGATAAAACCCATAGGGTTTACCACAGGTTTGGTCGCCAATCAGAATAACCTCAACATCAATACCGCGTAAGCCGTTAATAAAAGCTTCACTGGCCGAGCAGGTATCGCCAGTCGATAATACAAAAATCCGGTTCAGGTTTAATTCTGGCAGCGGCGTGTTGGTTAAACGCCCCCCTTCGTAATCAATTTCAAAGCCGTAAAACGGCATTGGGCTTAAGGTCTGACCGGTTACCGGATCGCGGTTCGGATATTTATCATTGAATACCGTTTGTTCAAAAATACGATCCTGAATGATGGCATCGCCACTGACCATATAAGCGAACTGGGAGGCTAGTGCCAGCAAGCCACCGCCATTGTAGCGTAAGTCGAGTACCACCTCGTTTACATTGGCATTGGCAAAGCTGTTTACGGCGTTAATCAATTGACTCTGCGCCAGCGCAATATGGCTGTTAAATTGTAAGTAGCCTACTTTACCAGCATCGGTTTCCAGTATCTGGACATTTTGCACCGGGCTGCTGGCAACATCAGCTGAGGTCAGAGTCACGGTAAGGGTGTTACCGTCATTGGTTATAAATACAAACTCATGTTGCTCGCCGGCACTTTGCGGAAACAGCGCAGCATTTATCGCGTTAACGCCAGCATTAGTGTTGTCATTTACAAAATCCACACCATCTACTTCGACCAGATCTGCACCACGCAATATATTGGCATTGGCAGCCGGTGAATCCGGTTCGGTGTAGGCAACCAGTAACGAACGTGGTGGTCTGGTACTGCCAAACGACCAGCTGATACCATAGCCTGACGTCACGCCTGACTGAGTTTGCTGCTTATAACTTGCCGTGTTTTGAGAAAAATGGAAGTTGTCTTTTTCGGCGCCGGAGTCTGTGAGCTCGTCGGTTTTCAGTTGGTCAAAAAACGCCGTGACCGTGTTGAAATTTGCCGGATTATTATCAGGCAGCTCGCGGTACCATAAATAGGTGTTGTTACTCCAGGAGCGCAGCCACATTTTCTCATGCATGGTAGTGCCAGCCCGGTCAGGATAAGGCTGGTTGTCATTGTACGGGTCGGTACCGGTGCGTGGTGTGGCACAGTAGTTTTTAAAATTACTTTCGGCGGCAAATACACCAGGGGTCCAGGTGGGAGGGGTAACCCCTGAACCACCACCAGAGCCACCGCCGCCTGAGCCGCCCCCGCTGCCAATATTGCCTGAACCACCGCCGCCACAGGCAGTGAGTAAAATAACAGATGAGATCAGCAAGCTGCGTTTAAACATGGGAAACCCTACCACCATTGATTAAAATGAAGGCCCACGTTGCTTGTTAAGTTGTTAACAAATCAGTTGGGCAAATGTAAGTAATTGACATCGGAAAGTTAGCAAAGTTGCGGCAATTCAGCAATGGATAATTTATGGCCGAAAGGCGCTGTACCGATGAGTAATAATCGCGCCTTTTATAAACGGGATTTTTTTATTTAAAAAACGGGTGCGAAGTAGCAGCGTAACGTTTAGATTAAACGCCGAATTGTTATTGTCGGAATAGTTATGGCCAATACGGTTAGCTCAGATCCCAGCACGCAACCCGGCGCTTTTAGGCTGATACAGCCTGATGGTCAGCCACGGTTCGGTATGTTTACGCAGCCGGTTACTGAGCTGAACCTGGCTGATTTCGTGTACCGCACTCCAATGGATAAGCTGGCATCCGGTCTGGCGCGCTGGGCCCACTATAAGCAGTTTCAGTTTGTCAGCATCAGCCACCCGGACTGGATCCTGGCCGCCGCAATAGCGGACATCCGCTATTTATGTTCCGGCTTTGCTTACTTTTATCAGCGCAATACCGCCAGTTTAACCGAGTTTAAATTGCTGCAACCTTTTAGGCGGCGCAGTCAGATGAGCCATTCGCCCGTTGCCGGTGTGGCGCGGATCCAGAGCGCCAATAACCTGATCAGCATTGAGCCTGACGGTTATCGCTGGCATCTGGCTCTGCACAGTAAGCAGCTGAGTGCCAATCTACTGTTAGCGCCCGGCGATATTGCCGAGCCGTTGGCGCTGTGTTTACCCACGGGCTACAGCGGCTGGACTTATACCCAGAAACATAATGGCTTGCAGGTAAGTGGAGATATTAATCTGCACCAGCAGCCGGTAGCAGTAAACGGTGCGCTCGGCGGCTATGATTTTTCGGCAGGCTATATGCGCCGGGAAACCAGCTGGCGCTGGGGCAGTTTAAGTGGTTACAGCGGAGCTGATGTTATTGGGTTTAACTTAGCGGCCGGCGTTAATGAAACCGGCGGTACTGAGAACTGCTGCTGGTTAAACGGTAAGCGCTACGGATTGCCGCCGTTGCAATTTATATTTAACCGCCAGCAACCCGATACTCCCTGGCAGGTGGTGAGTCAGTGCGGCGCGGTTAAATTACAGTTTATGCCGGCAGCCAAACGCCAGGAACGGCTGAACCTGGGGCTGCTGGCCAGTAATTTTCGCCAGTATTGCGGCAGTTGGCATGGCAGGATAGCTCTGAGTGACGGCCAGCAAATTAATTGCAACGGCCAGCAGGGCCTGGCTGAAGATCATTTTGCCCGCTGGTAATTACTGCTTAGCCGGGTTTATGTCGCTGGTTAAAAACGCCAGGCCAGCAGCTGGCTGCTTTTCTGGCCTTGTTGCATATTAATCTGTTTAATTTCGGCCGCGCCGGCCTGACGCGCTGCCGCGATAAGAGCCTTAACATGACGTTGCTGTGATACCAGGCTGCTAAACCAGCCAACCTGGCTGGCAAACTCAACGCTTTCAGCAATTAATTGCTTAATAAATGCCAGTTCTCCGCCCGGACACCATAGTTCATGCTGCTGACCGGCAAAATTACGTTGTTGTGGGCTATCTGCCAGTTTCAGGTTAGTTCTTTTGCGCTGATTAGCCGCGGCAGCTTCGGCGGCAGAGCCGTAAAACGGCGGATTGCAAACAGTCAGGGCAAAGGTGTCGCTGGGCTTGATAATGCCAAGCAGAATACTGTTGTCCGCAGACTGGTGGCGCAGGCTTATCTGGCCCTGTAGCTTTGGGTTGCTGTCGATAATTAACCGGGCGGCTTTTAACGCCACAACATCAATATCAGTGCCGATACAACGCCAGCCATAACTACGATTGGCGATTATCGGGTATATCAGGTTGGCGCCACAGCCAATATCCAGCAGGTTAATCTGTTTGCCGTTGGGTATACCATCCGGCCCGGCCAGTAAATCGGCGGCGTAGTGAATATAGTCGGCCCGGCCCGGTATCGGCGGGCATAAATAGCCCGGTGGTAATTGCCAGTAGCTAACCTGATAGTAGTGCTTAAGCAGCGAAGCATTCAGTGCCTGTACCGCCGCCGGATCGCTGAAATTAATGGTTTGTTCACCAGCCGGACTAACGGCCAGATGTTGCTGTAACGGCGGATAGCCGCTGCTTAGCTGCGCTAAATCATAGCGGCCCTGATGCGGGTTGCGCGGGTGTAGCTGGGCAGATTTTGTCATAGGAGCTGCAATCAGGTATTTTGCCGGCAGTTTACGTTATTCCTGCCGGGCTTGCGAGTCAGGTTTGTCAGCAAACGCCTCCGTCATAAAACCCTGAAGCAGCACTAAAGTACTAAACCGTAATGGCTGTTCGACTTCTATAGTTGGTAAGCACCGGGGCTTGCTACCGCAAAGTAAGAGGTCGGAACAGGGAAAAGTAGCGTCGCTGCGGTGTTCACTTAAATGAAAATAATGATAAGGAACAACAGACGTGAAAATTCAAGCTTTCAGCCGGGCCGGCGCAGTAGCGGCCGCTATACTCTTTGCGGCAGCTCTGTTTGCCATGCCGGCTTTTGCCGGTAGCTGGCAGCAAAATGTCAGTGTCGGCGGTTTTAATAAAGTGCATTTATACACGCCAGACAGTGTGTCGGCCATTGGCCAGGGCCGTGGTTTGCTGGTAGTGTTGCATGGCTGTACCCAGTCGATTGATGCCTATCTCAGTGCCAATTTAACCGCGGCCGCTGAGCAGTTCGGCCTGGTCATTGCGGTGCCAGATGCCATGAACAAAGCGGGTTTTGGTTGCTGGTCTTACTGGCAGGGCACTAAAGCCCGCAGTGCCGGTGACTATAAAAATTTAATTACCCTGGCCAATAATCTGCTGGCTGATGTAAACCTGCAGATAGACCCGAATCAGGTTTATATTGCCGGCCTATCATCCGGTGCAGCCTTTGCCAATACCACTGCCTGCCTGGCACCCGATGTGTTTGCCGGCATGGGCATCAGTGCCGGGCCCAGTATTGGTACCAGCTCCAGTGGTGCCATTGGCCCCTGCGAAACTGCCAATGTTGCCAGCCGCTGTGCCCAGTATGCCGGCAGCTATGCCAGCCACTTCGATAGCCAGATTGCCTCCATCGCCCATGGCCGCACTGATACCACCGTTAATCTGTGTTACAACGAGCAGAACGCCAATGGTATGGCTGATTTATATAACGTCAGTCAGCTGAGTGGCGAGAACCTGATCAGTGAAGGAAGCAGTCGCACCGCAGACGAAACACTGTGGCAGGATGGCCGGGTGTCGATGTTGTGGTTTAATAACGTCGATCATGCCTGGTCAGGTGGGCAGGGCGCCAGCGGCGCTTATATTAATGGCAACAGCATTAATTATGCGGTGTATCTGGGTCAGTATTTTCTGGACAATAACCAGCGGGTGAATCGCAATAGTGCCCCTGAGCTGACCAATATCAATGTCAGCCAGCAAGCCAGTGTTGTTACGGTAACCGGCAATGCTGCTGACATTGACGGCGATGCAATAACGGTCAGCGCCAGCTTTACCGACAGTACTGGCCAGCAGCAGTTGGTCAGTGCTACACCTGCTGCAACCGGTAGTTTCAGCCTTAGCAGCCCGGCACTGAATGATGACTGGTATCAGCTAACGGTCAGCGCTACTGATAGCGGCGGTCTGCTAAGTACCGCTTACACCGAACAGTTGCTAATTGGCCCGCCACCACCAGCTGCTGCGCCAGAGCTGTCTGAGCTGGTAGTTGCAGTGGATGGTCAGTGCGCAGTGGTGAGTGGCCGGGTGTTTGATTTAAACCGCGATCTGGACACGGTAACGGTGGAGTTTAGCAACGTTACGGTTAATGCCAGCATCAGCGGTGATGTGTTCAGTGCACAGCGCTGCCAGCTGGCGGGTGGCGAGCAGACTGCGTTAATTACCGCCACCGATCAGGGCGGCTTGTTTAGTGCTGAGCAGCTGACATTTACCATCGATGCCGGCCAGAATGCCACATTGGACCAGCATATCAGTGCCGGCCGGCTGGACTACACCAATTATGCCAATTGCTATCTGGAATACAGCACCGCCAGCTTTGTATTACGTGAAAATGTGATCACCGGCACGCAGTGTCGCTGGCAGGATGATGACGCCAGCTGTGTTGGCCCGGCGCAGACATGTAGCAGCGCAAGTCCCGGCGACGGTGATGTCGATAATCCGCCACCTCCACCGCCTCCAGCAAATTGTGTCGCCTTTACAACCAATAACTACAGCCATAAAGTCGCAGGCAGGGCCTACAGTACCGGCAACTTTTACACGCCGAACTATTTTGCTAACGGCAGCAATGCGGCCATGGCCGGCTCTACGTGGGGGGTGACTACGTTGTCATCTAATGACGGTAGCTTCTGGCAAACGGGGGCCTGTGCGCAGTAAAGTCCGCAGTACAGCGCGCTAATTGAAAATAAAAAAGCGCAGGCCTGAGCCTGCGCTTGTATAAGGTGTCAGCGAATAAGCGGCGTTACACGGTGACGTGCAGCCGCACCTCAATATTGCCCCGGGTCGCGTTTGAATACGGGCATACCTGATGGGCCTGCTCAACCAGTTTATCGGCTGCGGCCTTCTCCATTCCTGGCAGTTTAATATATAAATCAACGTCTAAACCAAAACCGCCTTCAATTTTGCCAATGCCTACTTCAGCGGTAAGGCTTAAGTTGTCAGGCAGGCTGGTTTTACTTTTACCGGCTACGGCCTTCATGGCACCAATAAAGCAGGCAGAATAACCTGCTGCAAAGAGTTGCTCAGGGTTAGTGGCGCCACCGTCACCGCCAAGTTGTTTGGGGGCAGACAATTTCACTTCCAGCAAACCGTCATCTGAAACTGCTTCACCGTTACGACCACCGGTAGAAGTAACAACTGCTTTGTAGATAATGTCCATGGTAACTCCTTAGTAAATATAAATGCTTCGGAAAGTAGCAATAAGCTAGCATGCAATTATCTTGTGCGCAAGCTTATTGTGTACTGCGTAATTATAAGTCGTTATACTTAGCGGCAGTGCTTCACTAACCCGGACCCTGAGATGAGCCTGACTTTGCCGCTGGACCAACAATTATGTTTTGCGCTATACAGTGTGTCGAATGCGATGGTGCGGCTGTACCGGCCATTGTTGCAACCGTTTGATCTGACTTACCCACAATATGTGGTATTACTGGCACTATGGCAGCAAGACAATATCAGTTTGGGTAAGCTCGGCCAGGCAACCTTATTTGATTCTGGCACCTTAACGCCATTAGTCAAAAAGCTGGAGCAAAAGCAATTATTGCAGCGTCTGCCCAGCCCGAATGACGAGCGGGTAAAGCAGGTGGTGCTAACCCCTGCTGGTAAAGCCTTGCAGCAAGAAATTAGTGGGGTAATGCAGGCACTGCGCTGCCAGGTTGCAATGGAAGACGAGCAACTGCTGCAATTAAGAGAGCTGGCCCGCCAGTTACAACAGCAAATTAGTGACGCGGCCAGTTGTTCTCCGGCAACTGCTGATAAGCTTTAACCTGCTAAATTCAGGTTTTGCAAGACGTCCTGGCGCTCTTGCTCGAGCTTTAGCAACCGCTGTTGATAGTCTTTATAATGTGCAGTGCCTGTTGCCATAAAGATCTTACCCAGCGGATTGCGCAGCCAGCTATACCAGGGGGCGGAAGTAGGTTGATGATCCTTATCCTGTTGTAGTTGCAGCAGTTGTGTGGCGTGAATGTTCTTTGTGTCCTCCACTAGCATTAATGGTTGAACGAACAAATAAAAAACTGTGTCTATAGTGTTCACGTCACTACCAAATTCAGATGGCACAGTGTTTCGAATAGTGGACGTGATATCGGAGCCAAAATGCCACTCGCCAGCCAGTGCCAGTTCCAGGCCTAACTCGTTATCGCTAAAAGCAACATCCCATCCGTCTGGTATAGCGTCAAGCTGCTGATCTGCCGGCAATTGGTTGATAATGGCTGTGCCTAAAATAAAATGATGCTTTACAGTCGCCATGCTGATCATTTTTGTTATCAAACTATGGGTGTTAGCCAATACTGTTTTCCAGAACTGGTAATCTGCTTGCAGAGCAGTGTGTACCTGTTCCACATTACCGCTTTTCGCCTCCAGCCAGGCTTGCCATAAAAATAACCGCTGGCCATGCAATAGTCCCTGATAGGCAGGTATGCTCTGCATTGTCGGTGGCGGTTCCTGCCATTGTGGGTATTGCAATAACTGCTGATAGAACGTGAGTAGCTGATGCTGCTCTGCAATCAGCTCAGCTAAATCGGTTTGGGCATTCAGTGATGCTGTGCACGCCTCTACTTCGCCGCACTGGCGATAAAGCTCTTCTAGTGGTCCGCTTAATAAAAGCTCGTTTTTGGCATTGTGGGCAAGGTAATAGTGGTAGCCATTTTGCTCTGCTGGTATCGCATCCTGCTGCAACAGGCTTTGCATATGCAAACTGTCGGCATTGGGTTCGGCGTCCTGCCAGTTAATAACCAGCAGAATTAAATACAAAGCGGTAACCAGCAACAACAACCCGAGCAAGAGTTTAACGGTGCGTCGGGCCACAGTCTTCAGTACAGCCATGCATTTATTCCCTGATTTAGAAATTAGAATTAAGTAATTGTTGCAAAGAGATTATCCCAACCAAGCGGGGAAGTAAATTCATGATAGCGTTGGCCCGGTGAGCTTAAAAATAGGCTAGCACGCAATTTCATTTAAATGTGCTTATACTGCTAGCGACCAGCACGGCACCGGGCCTGCTGTAACAATAAGGTATCGCATAATGACGACCGCTTTATACGCCGGCATACTGGCAATCTTGTTTATTGTATTAAGTATCAGGGTTATTAGCAGACGAAATCAGTATCAGGTAGCAATTGGCAGTGATGGCCAGATATTACTGGAACGGGCAATACGGGTGCAGGCTAACTTTGCCGAATACGTACCTTTTGCCCTGTTGCTAATGTTTCTGGCTGAATATAGTGGCCTGGCAGCGGTATATCTGCATATTCTGGGTGTTGCTTTGCTTGTGGGGCGCTTGTCGCACGCTTACGGCGTAAGCCAGCAACAGGAACCGCTAAAGTTCAGAGTGTTTGGCATGATCCTGACATTTACGGTGCTGTTGCTGGCAGCGCTGGCGATTTTTATGCTGTATGGCAGCAAAGCCATACTGAGCTGAGTGGCGGCTCAGGCAGCCATTGCCTGACACGTCTGAGCACAGCTGCGACACGCCTCAGCGCATTCCAGACAATGGCTGTGCTGATGCTTACCACACTCGGTCGCGCATGCCTCACAAAGCGTGGCACATAAGCGACAAATGTCGCTGACATGCTCGCTGCTGCGTGCCATTGCTGCGGCGGCAAATCGGCATAATGCTGCGCAATCAATATCCAATCGGATACAACGCTCCATGTCTGCGACATTATCTTCCTGCAGACAGGCGGTGGAGCAATGATCGCAGGCATTGGCACAGTTATTACAGGCATCAATACAGGCATGATATTTTTCATGTGACATTAAAAACCTCCGAATATACTGTGTTTAGCTGTTAGTGACCGGTAAATTTCATTGAAATATCACCAAGCACCTTGCCGGCAGTTTCTGGCCGTAAATGCTTAGCTAAATCACCAAGGCTGACCACGCCGACCAGCCGTTTTTCTGCATTAACCACTGGCAGCCGGCGTACTTGCTGCTCACCCATATTACGGGCGACTTCCTCGACATTCTGATCCTCCCGACAATAGAGTAAATCATCAGTCAGAATATCGGCCACGGTGGTGCTATCGACATTTTTGCCTTTAGCCACGGCTCTGAGTACGATGTCGCGGTCGGTCAGGGTACCTTTTAATTCATCATCGGCACCGGCCAGAATGAATCCAATACCTTCACGTGCCATTTGCGCCGCAGCTTCTTTTACTGAAGTAGATGGTTTAACTAAAACCGGATTAGCTGTCATCACGTCTTTAATATTCATGGTCATCTCCTCGTGTTTACAGTTAACAAATACATCAGAAACAGGAAAATTTCTGCACGAATGTACTGGCGGGTGAAGCGAGCATCATGCCAATACGCTAACATTCTGAACAGATTAAAAAAGTATTGAGCACTCACTGTAATAGCGGAGCCCGAAGTTAGTAAAAATTACCGTTGGCAGTAATTATTACTGGTTGTGTGGTAGGATCTGCTACCGCTTAAAGCCTTTACAGCTATAGGTCGGGGGGCGTGGTCTGACTTTTTTAACGTCAGGCTGGCGCTAACATATTCCCTGTCGTTGTTAACTAGGGTATAAGGGCGCTATGAAAATACCGAAACGTATTCAGCCGCTGGTCGACGAAGGCCTGGTGGATGAAGTTATCCGGCCACTGATGAGTGGCAAAGAAGCTGCGGTGTATATCGTCCGGTGTGGCGAGGATATTCGCTGCGCCAAAGTCTATAAAGAAGCGGACAAACGCAGCTTTAAACAAGCGGTGTTGTATCAGGAAGGCCGCAAAGGGCGCAACAGCCGCCGGGCCAGAGCCATTGAAAAAGGCTCCAAGTTTGGCCGTGCCCAGCAGGAACAAAGCTGGCAACATGCCGAGGTCGATGCGCTGTTTAAACTGGCGAAAGCGGGCGTGCGGGTACCACAGCCCTATGGTTGTTATGACGGCGTGCTGCTGATGGAGCTGGTTTGCGATGATGAAGGCATGGTGGCGCCGCGCTTAGGGGACGTTGCTATGGCTGAAGATATTGCGCTGGCCGATCACGCTACCATGATGCAATACGTGGTGGTGATGCTGTGCGAGGGGCTGGTACATGGCGACTTGTCTGAGTTTAATGTGCTGGTGGACGATTACGGCCCGGTGATAATTGACCTGCCGCAGGCGGTAGATGCCGCCGCCAACAATAACGCGAAATGGATGCTGGAGCGCGATATTAATAATATGCGCGACTATTACGGCTTGTATGCGCCGCAGTTACTCACCACCAACTACGCCGGTGAGATTTGGGCGCTGTACGAGGCCGGAGAGCTGACTCCGGATACTGAGTTAACCGGCGAATTTATTGCCGATGACAGCGCCGCCGATGTGGATTCGGTGCTGGAGCAAATTAAAGCGGCGTTTGCCGAAGAGGAAGAACGCCGGGCCCGCGTTGCCGCGGACCAGGACGATTAATTCTGACGCAGATGCCTGGCGCTGTGTTACAAGTGATCCCGCAAACGCTGCTCAGCCTTGATATAAGCCTGCTCAGCCAAATAGGCATCATGCTCCAGTGCAGGTAGCTGATTAATTGCATTATCGAGTTCAGTTTTCAGCATTTCAATGTCGTATAACAGCTGCACTCTTTCCTCACGGGTCAGCCCGTCTGCCACCAGCAACTCGGTGTTCACTACGATATCCTGTTCCAGCGCACTGATCAGACGATGTTGCTTATCGACGGCCGAGCGGGCGGTATTTAAGCCACGTTGCAAGTCGTATAATGCTTTACCATCACGGTAAGCCGGTAAAAAGTCTGCTTCTAAATCGGGCATGCAGCTATTCTGGTAACTGGCCCCCCGCTTGCCGACATTAAAGCCGTTAGCGCGGGTACAAAATCGCTCTGACCCTGCACGATGCCCTTGTCGGTAAGCATTAAGCTCAGGGGTGACACCGTGATCCGCACACTCCTGCCGGTAAGTAGCGATGGCCGTTTCAGGCTTGCCGTTAGCGCCGTCTTCAAAACCAATAGTCCGCCAGTCAGCTGTCAGGCACTGCGATTTATCCATCCCGGCGCAACCTGTCAGCAGTAATGTGGTTAGCAGGGCAAACCATTTCGAGTATGTCATAAGTATCTCTTGGGTATTATCAGCCAGTGCTTATTGCACGTTGCAGCGTAATTGTATGGCCCTAACTTACCTGTAGCGGGGTGATATTGGCAAGAAATGATCGCTTAACAGACCAAAAGCGTAATATTTTCAGTAAAACCTGACCCAAATATAAGCCGTAACATAAGTAAACCCTCAGCAACAGGCGATGCCAATGAAACGAGTAATATTACTATTGTGCACCTTGTTTAGTAGTGTGTTGTCCGCCAATGACACAGCCTGGGCGGCCTGGCGCGAGGGAAAAGCGGTGTTGATTATGCGCCATGCGCTAGCACCCGGCACCGGTGATCCGGCGGGGTTTAAGCTGGCTGATTGCGGCACCCAGCGCAATTTAAATAACCAGGGCCGGCAACAGGCAACAGCCTGGGGGGCTCGGTTGCGCCAGCAGGTTGCGCAGGTTGCAACTGACATTGAATTATACAGCAGCCAATGGTGCCGCTGCCTGGAAACGGCAGAATTAATGGCCATAGCGAAAGTACAAGCCATGCCGGCTCTCAATTCTTTTTTTGCTGGCCGTGGTGATAGCCAGCAACAGACGACAGCCCTGGTGCAACGGTTTGCCCTGGCTACGCTGCCGGCACCAACAGTACTGGTTACTCATCAGGTTAATTTTACTGCCCTGACCGGCTACTTTCCTGCTTCCGGCGAAGCAGCCATTCTGGCGCTGCCATTAACCCGCCCTGCCACGGTACTGGCCAGAATAATGCCCTGATGGTCATTTTAGCCGCGCGCCATTATTTAATTAAGTAGTGCTTTTCACCAAATAATGGCGAGATTTGTTGGTCTGGCTTGATGGTTCTAATTTAAATTTCTTATTTATCATTAACTTAAAATATGGCAAAGCCTTTGCAAAACAAGCAGCAGTAACTAACCAATAAGGACATAACAATGAAACTCTCTCAATTTGCTGCTGTTTCCACTTTAGTTGCCGCTACAATAATGTTTAGCGGAGTATTTAACGACGCGGCCGCCAATACCACTTATGGCAATATCGATAAAGTGATGGGCAGTGCTGTGGTGGGCAGTGGTCAGCACTATGGCAATGTGTCGCTGGTCAATGGCAGTGTCCAGATGGCCAGTAACAGCAGCGCCAAAGCCGTATCACTGGTTAACGGTGGTATTGATATTCGTGATGATGTGTCGCTTGACCGTGCTGAAACCGTTAATGGAGCCATTGAAGCTGGGCGTAACTTTATCGTCAATGACAGTCTTAGCACAGTGAACGGTGCCATTAAGCTGGGTGATAACGCAGTCGTTGCTGGTGATGTCAGTACGGTAAATGGTGATATTACGCTGCAAAGTGCGCAGCTGGCGCAGAATATCAGTACCGTGAATGGTGACATTCTACTTGCCGGCAACACGGTGGTGAAAGGCGATGTGGTATTTAAAAAGACGGGTAAGAAAAAGTCATTTTTTGGCTGGAGCAACAACAAAAACCCCAGTTTATATATCGCTGCCAATGCAGTGGTCGAAGGACAGATTATTCTGGAGCAACCGGTAGAGCTGAAATTTGACAACCCGGCCATGCAGGCAAAAGTGGTTGAGCGGTTTTAAGTAGGTAAATTAGTAGCAGGGCGCCGTGCTGCGCCCTTAGCTTTCTTTCTGAGCATTATGTTACAGCAATTGCGCCAGATTTTGTTTGTATAGCTTGCCTGCTTTAACCACTTTCTCTGTAGCCAGCCGCACCTGGTCGCCATCGACGGCAACAACATGGTTTTTATTAACCACCAATGACTTGTGAATTTGTAAAAACTGCGGCCGGGGCAGCTGCAGTAGTAGTCGCTTCAGCGTGCTGCTAACCAGCGTTATCTGCTGACCATGCCATACTTTGACATAGTTACCGTAGGCCTCTAACAATATAATCTCGTTTAGCAGAAACCTGCGTTTTTCCCGGTCTACCTTTAGTGCAATATAACTATCGGCGACGGGCATTGCCTCGCCGATACGACGCTGTACTTTATTAATGGCTTCGCCCAGGCGGGCGGCACTAACCGGCTTTAATAAATAATCAACTACATCCAGTTCGAAGCCGTCTAGCGCGTATTCTTTATAGGCGCTGATAATAATGACGTGCGGCCGATGGTGCAGTACTTTTAACAGCTCAATGCCACTTAGTGCTGGCATGTTAATATCCAGCAGCAATAAATCAATCTGGTGACGGGCAAGATAACTGAGCGCTTCAGTGGCATTGTAGCAACTGCCCAGCAGCGCAATATCGGCATTGTCCTGCAAGTGATGCCGCAGCACCTGATGTGCCAGCGGCTCGTCATCGATGATCAGCGTTGTTAACACGGTTCCAGCTCCAGTGTCAGATCAACGCACCAGACACCCGCTTGCCCGATACTGCTAAAACGATGCTTACCGGCATAGAGTAAGCTTAAGCGGCGGCGCAGGTTTTCCAAACCAACGCCGGCAGCAGTCTGGCGAATATTATCCGGCACAGAATTACTGCACTGCATGTGCAGCCAGCCATTTTCTACCGTCAGCTTCAACGCCACATGGCAGCCAGACTGGCTCGGCTCTACACCGTGCTTAAAGGCATTTTCCAGCACGATTATCAGCAGTAAGGGCGCGATTTGCCAGCGCTCGGCCTGCTCAGGCCAGGTCAGCGACAGCTGGCATTTGTCGGCACTGCGAATGCTCTGCAAGGCGAGAAAATCCTGCAGGTACTGTACTTCCTGTGCCAGTGTTACACGCGGCGATTGGCCGTCGTACACGGTATAACGCAGCAAATTCGCCAGCTGCATTACCATGGCAGGCGCCTGAACGGAGTTGGCCAGTGTCAGCGCATATAAGTTATTTAGCGTATTAAATAAAAAATGCGGATTGACCTGCTGCTGCAGTAGTTGCAGCTCGGTGGCACTTTGCCGCTGCGCCACTTCTGCCAGTGCCTTTTCCTGCTGCTGGCGCTCGAATGCCAGGATCACCGGTGCACTGAGCAACAGCACAAAAAAGCAAAAGCGGTAATTGTCCGGCGCAAAGATATTGTGATCCTGCGATGGTAAAAAAGTGAATTCAGCAATATTCATGGGCAACAGCAGCACCACTGCTGCCAAAAGCGGGGTCAGTATAATAATGCTAACCAGACAACCAGCGACATAAGCAAACACGCCGCTGCGGGCCAAAAGTTTGCGGATAAGCCAGTATCGGTTTACCCAGCACAGTAATAACACGGCGCTGCCAAGCAGAAAAAACTGCCACAGGTACATTAAAAACTGGCCGAAATTGACGATAACGGTATCACTGTCAATCACGGCCCGCAGCGGCTGATTGCGCACCGGGTCGTCATGCGAGGCAAAAATACCGGCCCACAACAAAGCCCACATCAGCATTAACAACAGCAGCACCGCATCCAAAGAAAACAGCTTCGAGATAAACTGAAAACGCGCTGTACCGGAGCGGCGCGCTAAACCGCGACTAAGACCATAACCTGCGCTGGCACATAACAGCAATAACCATCCCTGCACAGAAAACAGGATCCAGCCGGCAAAAGATGGCACAGCGTCAGCCACGCTAAACAGCAGTACCGGATAGGCGATTAAGCCTGCCACCCAGA
Organism: Arsukibacterium sp. UBA5043; assembly: GCA_002415085.1. Taxonomy (GTDB): domain Bacteria; phylum Pseudomonadota; class Gammaproteobacteria; order Enterobacterales; family Alteromonadaceae; genus Alishewanella. Next base: position 58,531 of record DIBV01000004.1, read on the forward strand.
TTAGGGCAGCCTTGCCGTTATTCCGGCCGCTATAATGGCCACTGACATAATGCGCCAGCAGCAGCGGGGCACTTTCTAAAAGCAGCTGAACAGCAGTCTGCAAAAACACCAGCCCAGTCTGACTGTGCAGCGAATAGTGCCGGATAGCAGCTTCCAGCAGCAGCGCCGCCAGCAGTGGCAGCTGGTTGTCAATAATCGGGGTAAATATGGATTTGGCTCTGCTAAAGGCCCCGCTAACCATTGTGTCGTCCTGTAGTGTCGTCATGTACCTTGTTACCCAGCGTGGCGGATCTTTGGGCAGACGTCAGCCAAATAATGACGAAATTAGCCTTTTTACTGATAAAAGTAAATTTGCCCAGCCGGTGAAGCCGTTAACGTCTTTTATCATCGTAATCAGTCAGTTTGTCATAGCTTAATTGTCACAACACGGCGTTCGGCCTAGCCTGAAGCAACATTTTTTTGCACGAGAGCTATATGCTGAGCATCAAACAACTTTCAGTTACCTACGCCGATGGCACTAAGGCACTACAGGATATTAATCTGCAGCTACCAACCGGGATGGTGGGCTTACTGGGCCCGAACGGCGCAGGTAAATCGACCCTGATGCGCACGCTGGCCACACTACAACAGCCTGACAGCGGCCAGATTGAATTTGACGGCATCGATATTACGGCACAGCCACACAGCCTGCGCCAGCAGTTAGGCTATTTGCCACAGCATTTTGGCGTTTACCCGCATATGAGCTGCATGGCGTTGCTGCAACATATGGCCGTGCTTAAGGGCATGCATAACAACGCTGAGCAACAGCAGCAAATTACCAGCCTGCTTGAGCTAACCAACCTTAGCGACGTTGCAAAAAAGCCGGTGGCGAGCTTTTCCGGTGGCATGCGCCAGCGCTTTGGTATTGCCCAGGCCTTGCTGGGCAACCCCAGGTTATTGATCCTGGATGAACCCACTGCCGGGCTCGATCCAGCCGAGCGCGAGCGGCTGCATGCATTACTGGTTAATATCAGCCGCGATAAGCTTATTTTACTGTCGACCCATATTGTGGAAGACATTGAGAATTTGTGCCCCTATGTCGCGCTGATTAATCAGGGCCGCATTGTGGCAAACGACGCGGTGCAAAGCCTGATTACACCGCTGCAAGGCCGGGTTTGGCAAAGCACCAGCGCACCTGAAGATGAGCGCAGTATTCTCAATTCGAGCTTTCGCTATGGCTTGCCAATTTACCGCCAGCTTAGTGAACATCGTCCCTGTGCCGATGCGGTAGCAGTAAGCGCCACACTGCAGGACCGCTATTTTTTTGAACTGAACTACACGGCAAAAAACACATCTGGTCAAAACAGCAAGGTGGTTTCTGATGCCGCAGCTTAATCTCGTCGCGCTGCTCAACAACGAGCGCCGTTATCTGCAGCGCCAGCCACTGCTATGGCTGGCCTTAGTGCTGATCCCGCTGGCGGCCTATATCTTCGCCACTGGCATTGGCGGTATCGATGACCTGGCGGACAAACGCCTGCAAGCGCTGCATATGACGCTGCTGATGTTTTACCTGCCACTGCTGTGTGGTGCAATGGCGCCGCTGCTGCTACTGCGTGATCACAATCATGCTATGACAGAGCTGATCGGCAGCACTCCGCTGCGCTTGTCACAACGCCTGCTGGTGCGCTCAGGCATGTTGTTTTTACTCTGCGCTGCTTTGATGCTGACGGGCTTTAGTATTATCTGTTACCAACTTAGCCAGCAGTTTGGTTTTCAGCCTGAGCTGCTGTGGCTAACGCTGTGGAATTTTAGTTTTATGGCGCTACCGGCCTGCGCCTTTTATGCCATGCTGGCAGCCTGTATTGCGCAGCGCTTTGCCAGTAATGCCGTGCTCTATGCCGTATTTGCCGCACTGTGGCTGATGTATCTGTTTTTGGCCAGTATCAATGGCGCGCCTATGTTGGCTGGCAGCAGTATTTACAGCAGCGAGCTATTTAACAGCCTGCGTCTGCTCGACCCTTTTGGCAACACTGCACTGGTGGCGCTGTATCAGCACACTGTGCCTCAGCTGTACGGTGATGGGATGTTTTACCTGAACCGGCTGCTGTACTGCCTGCTAAGCGCCGGTCTGTTTTACCTGAGCTTACAGCTAAAAGCTTATCAGCCCAGCAGCAAACCACTGTCAGCGCGGTCAGATAACACGCCGCCAGCGTCACAAGCTACACTGTGCTATCAGGCAGTAACACCGCAGGCTAAAGGCGCGCGGCAGCTGTGGCAACTGTGCTGTGAAGCCTTGCAGGCGGTGCTTAGGCAACGGCTAAACCAGCTCATTCTAATCGGCTGGCCCTTATTGCTGACAACCGAGGTGCTATCGGCGATAGACTACGCCGAGCCGCTTGCCGTGTTGCAGCCAACCAGCCTGGATGCGCTAAACCGTATTGCCTACGATGTGCTGCCGTTTCTTGGCAGCCTGCTCACCTTGCTGTGGAGCTACCAGCTTAGCTGGCGCAACAAGCATGCCGCCATGGCCGGGCTGATTGCCGCCAGCCCGGTGCGTTCAGCCTTGCTGCTGGCCAGTCAGGTTATCGCCTTAGTGCTGCTGGTGTTGCTGCTTACTATGCTAAGCGCCATCGCCTGCCTTATTGCGGAACGGCTGGCCGCGAGCCAAATCCAACTTAGCTGGTATCCGGCTGTACTTGGCAAAACGGCCTTAGCGTTGAGCCTGCTGGGCACACTGTTTTGTCTGTTTCATGCCTTATGTCGCTCGCCGCTGCTGGCTGCCAGCTGCTGTATTGCCGCGTTGCTATTGAAATACACCCCGCTTAGCGGCAAGTTAGGCCTAACCCATACCCTGTGGAATATTGCCGGCTCGCCGCTGCAAGCCGCCGATGCGTTCTGGGGTTTTGAACAAAGCCTGTCGGTATTCTGGCCCTTTATGACATTTTGGTTAGTGCTAACCATTAGCCTGCTGTGGCTGGCCGCACGCTGGTCGCACCGCACCACTGGTTTTGCTAACGCTAAGCGCTGGACATTTAGCGTAAGCTCAGGCCTGCTGCTGGCTATTGCGGCAGTTAGTGGCGTTAACTTACATCTGAACATTAGCAATGAGCGGCCATTATTAAACTCCGATTTACGGGAGCAGTGGCGGGCAGATTATGAGAAACGCTACGCCAGCTGGGCCAGCATAGCGCAACCCGCTATCAGCCATATTGACGCAAAGGTGGATATTTCTCCGCAAACGGGCAAGGCGGTTTACGCCCTAAGCTACACCCTGGAAAACCGCACGCCAGAGCCGGTTAGCCAATTACTGATTGGTAATTATTCCGCAACCGTAATAGACGCGTTGCAGTTATCTGTGGCATTTACATCGGAGTTCGACCAGCAGCTGGGCCAATATACGCTGCAACTTGCCGAAGCGCTTGCGCCGGGTGATACCGTGCAATTGGACAGCACCTTAATCTATACCCAGCCGCGGCACTGGCCGGCCGTGATGCCGCAATTAGTTAAACCGTCTTTTAGCTATTTACGTGGCATGCCGCTATTACCGACGATAGGGTTTCAGCAAGAATATCGATTACGCGACGAGCAATTGCGCCGGCAGTATGCTTTGGCGCCGCTTGACCTTGCTAAACCATCAGAACTATTTGCCATACCGAAGACAACCCAGGCCAGCTACGACTGGTTCACGCTGCACTCTGTGGTGTCTACCGATGCAGGGCAGACACCACTGGCGCAGGGCAGGCGGCTACGGCAATGGCAGGAAGATGGCCGTAATTTTGCCGAGTACCAGACAAACGGGCCCATCCGCAATCTTGCCGTCTGGTATTCGCTTGCTGGCACCTCGATATCCCGCCAGCACGACAATGTTACGCTGACGGTTTACAGCCCACAGCTAAATGCCGCAGCTGAACTGAATATGCGGGCCATGCAGGACACCTTAAGCTGGATGAGTGAGCATGTGGCGCCTTATCGCGCTGCCCAGCTTAGTTTGCTGGCGATGCCTGATTTGGGCGCAACCGGCTATGCGTTGCCGCAAATGATTATGATTAATCACCGGGTGGGTTTTCGGGCAGAACCAGCAGCTGATGCCGGCTTTGATCAGCGTTACCGGCGCGCCGTGCATGAAACGGCCCATCAATGGTTTGGTCATGATATCGGTAATGGCGTCCTTGCAGACAGTGCCTTTTTAGTGGAGTCGCTGGCAAAATACCTTGAGCTGGTGCTGATTGAGCAACACTACGGGCACGACGCGATGCAGGCGCTGGTGGAGTTTGAGCGGCAGCGCTTTAAGCTTGCAGTGATGCGCAGTACCGAACACACTACGGCACTGGTAGATGCGACGGAAAATCATGATCTGTATTCACGTGCGACGTTAGTTTTTGCCATTTTACGTCAGCAGCTGGGTGATGCTGTTATCAGTAAGGCGCTACGACAGTTATGGCAGCAACACGGTTATCCGCAAACGCCCGCTACCTCAATGGATTTCGTCCGGGCATTGCAGGCACAGGTTAATCAGCAACAGCAGCAATTAATTGCAGACTTGCTGTTAGGCACTGATGTGTCGCTACTGATGGCTGCTGACAACTAAGCGCCGTAGCGTTGCAGCAGCCGGCGGATTAGCTGGTTATTCCAATGTTGAATAATAATCTGGGCGCGAAACAGCGCCCACAGTTCTGCCACGCTAATCAGCAGCAGTAAGGCAATACCTACTAACAGCAGCGGTGTAAATAACAACGCTACCCCCACCAAACATACCAGTAAGTTAAACAGGCCGCGGCCCCACAGGCCCAGGTAAAAATGGTGCAGACCGGCTAAAAAACACCAGTTCAATGTGGCGTAAGTATCAGGGTCACGCAGCAGCGGCTTTAACTGCTGGTAAAATATTTTGCGCTGTTCATCCGGCAGGGCGGCAACCAGCTCGCGCAGCCGTTCTTCTTCAGCATCAACCTGTTGTTGATTCAGCATGACTGTTTTCTCCAGCGGGCGGCACCGGTTCTATGCATTTACAAAAGCTGTCGTGACGGTTACAGCGCTTAATCCGCTGCCAGCCCAGGACAATACCTTTGCGCGAACCAAAGCGTTTAATGGCGGTGTAGGTGTAAGCTGAGCAACTGGGTTCAAAGTTACAGTCAATGCCAAACCAGCGCATGCCGCCACCGGTTTTGCGATAGCGGCGAATAAGCCACAGTAGCAGGCGTTGCATCTTAGCGGCCAAGCGTCACAACCATCGCTTCACGGGTCCAGAACAACCAGAAACGCTTTTGTTCAATCAGCTGAAACACCACCTGCCAGCCTTGTGCAGCCTGGGCATTTAACTCAGCTTCGACCTTCTTTAACGGCAAGCCTGATGCTCCCAGGAAAACCGTGCCGCAGCCGCCCTCGGCAATATAAATCATTTTGTACTCTTTAAATGCAGTGGCCATAGCTCGTTGTCCCCATTACTATAATTTAGCCGATATTCGCACCCGCTATTTGTCAGGGTTAATCTACCTGATAAACCGAGGTGGGTAAAATGCGGGTGGGGTTACAGCCAGCACAGCTTAATGAGAAATAGAAGAAGAAAGTGAGTGGCGTACATTTGAATACCGCCCTAATGTGGTCACGGCTGCCAGGATCAGAACAATACCAACCACTTGCAGAGCATCCAGGCTTTGATTCAGAATTATCACGCCAAGCATTGATGCTGTCACGGGTTCTATCATTGCCACAATAGAAGCCACCGTTGGTTCGGCATTTCTTAAACCAATAATATAAAAAATAAATGACACACCGGCGCCAAGAATACCTAGGGCAAGAAGCAGCAGCTGATCAGCGGGGGTAAATAAGGTCGCAGTCTGCTGAAAATTCCCTGTACCTGCTAGCAGAATGCATAGTACGGCAAAGGCAATCAGCAGAACCTCCTGCGAACTGCCAAAACGTGCGGCAGATTTAAATGCAAAAATGAACAGGCCATAGCTTATTCCGGCAAGCAGCCCGGCGCCAATAGCTAACGGCGCAACCCTGCTGGCACTGACATTATAGACCCCGGTCAGTAGCACTATGCCCATAATCACCACAACTATCGCGGCCCACTTTAACGGTGTGGGTTGTTCAAGCTTTAAACCAAACGACACCAGATAGACAAACACCGGGGCGCAATACATCAAAGTTGCGCCAACCGCGACACTGCCTTTTGCAATACTGAAAAAATAGCATGCGAAGTTGCCGGCAACCCCTATGCCGGCAATCACAGACCAGAGCCATAACTGCAGATTTGCCAGATTGTTGCCGCTGGGGTGCAACATTCGCCAGCAAGCGATGAATAATAAGCCAATAACACCGCGACAAAACGACAGCACAAAAGGGTCCCAGCCCTTTGCTATCAGCAAACCGGCGATGCCACCAGTGATCCCCCAGCACAGCGCTGCCAGGGCAACAAATACCGAACTTATCTGCGGACCATGAGGTGTTTTTTGCATCAACTAATGCCATCAATCAGCTACTTTGTTGGCATCAGGGTAATTTCCCGCACATCACAGCGCGGGTTAGCCGAAATAGCAAACAGTACAGCCTCTGCAATATCGGCAGGGTCTAACTTGTCGGGTTTGGCTTCATCAAAAAACGGCGTATTAACCATACCGGGGCAAATAGTGGTGCAGCGACCCTGCCACTCTTTCATTTCGGCGGCTAAATTCTGGCCAAAACCATAAGCGAACCACTTTGAGGCACCGTAAACCGAGCCTTGCAGGGTTATTTTGCCGGCGACAGAGCTGGTTAAAATAAAATGGCCCTGGCTTTCTTTTAATGCCGGCAGGCTGGCTTTTGCCGTCAGTAATAAGCCGGTTACATTAACATCAAGCAGGGTTCGCCATTCAGCAGGATCGCCGTGCTCAATACCAGCAGTATTCAGGCCGGTACCGGCATTAGCGAACACCACGTCAATTCTGCCAAACTGCTGTTTTGCCTGCGCAATGACATTCTGAATTTCATCCAGCCTGGATATGTCTGCGGTCACGGCTAATACCTTATCCGTTCCCAGACGGTCGGCGATGGCGTTAAGTTTATCCGTGCTTCTGGCCGCAATAACCACTTTATGGCCAGCCGCAACAAGCTTTTCTGCAGTGGCGGCACCGATGCCGCTGGACGCGCCGGTAATAACTACTATTTTTTCGCGATTCATCAGCTATCTCCTTTTATTCAATGTGCGGTTTAAAGCAGATAACAAAGCAATACCAGTACCACTTTGTAATTGGCTTTCCAACCCACTAAAACCGGGTTGAACAGACCAAAAGTGTGTTTGGAACGGCCATAATTAATGGCCGCAGGGGTAATAATTTTAGCAGCGCAGGTAAGAGTTACCGGCGTGGGTTGGTTCGGCAAAATACCTGAGCCGTTATTTCTTGCCGAGCAACAGTAGTTGAACCGCGCCAACTGGTTGTTTATGCAAACCGATATGTTGTCTAGCCACGTTAACGGCCTTTAAGTAGGCGTTCTGGGTTGTGGCGCGCTCGTTATCGTACAGTGCAACCTTATCCTCATCATAAATTTCAGCATTGGGGATCTTGGAAATAACACTGGCCAGCTCGGTGGCTGCTGTCAGTAATGTATCCATCGCATCAACGACTTCAGCCGGTGCATAAATGTATATTTTATTAATATTCTTTTTGCACAACAGAATTTTATCGGCTTGATCGTGAGTCCCGCTTCCTTCGCAGTAAGCCGCATGATTTATTAAGGTATCCAGCGACGCCAGATACTCAGTAACGGCCTCGCGCTCCAGTTGTTCTTTGTGGTATTCAAGATCAATTTCTTTTTGCCGGCGGTAGGTGTCAATGCCGAGCCACGCGGTACCAATAGCTGCAAAAGCCGCAATAAGATTGGCAACTGATAAGATATCCGCCATCTTGCTCTCCTTAGGTGAGTGATAAACGTCCCTGTCTTAATGAGCGTAGTACAACTTTAGATGATTGATTTAGGCCGGCCAAAACAAATTTAAAGGGGAAAAGGGGCCCGCCAGGTAAGTTGCATGGGCTTCAACTCCCAATGTCATGCGCCCCTTTTATTCATTACCGGGCTGTCGGCGTTAACTTCAGCAATCGTCCTTCGCTTTGTGCTCGCTCATCTTCAAGCACCCAAAGCGCGCCATCCGGGCCCTCGCTGACGGCGCGGATACGGGCCCCCATTTCATAACGTTCTACTTCGGTTGCTTTGTCGCCATTGAACTTAATACGTACTATAGCCTGGGATGACAGGCCTGCCGCTAAGGCATCGCCGCGCCAGTTGGCAAAAAGCTTGCCCTGGTAAACTATCATATCGGCCGGTGAAATCACCGGTGTCCAGGTAATTGCCGGGGCTGCGAATTCAGGTCGGGTGCTGTGGTCAGGAATGGGCCGGCCATCGTAGTGTTGGCCATTGGAGACTTCCGGGTAGCCATAATTTGCGGCCCGTTTAATTAAATTAAGCTCATCACCGCCAGCGGGGCCCATCTCAATTACCCATAATTTGCCATTCAGATCGAACGCCATGCCCAACGGGTTGCGATGGCCCAGCGACCAAATCTGTTGGTAAATGGCTTCGTTGTCGACAAAGGCGTTTTCCTGCCGGTAATTAACAAAGGGGTTATCATTAGGTACTGAACCGTCGTCTTGTAAACGCAGAATTTTACCCATGGATGATTGCATATCCTGGGCAGGGGTAAATTTCTGGCGGTCACCTGAGGAAATCCACAGATAGTTGTCGTTATCAAACAACAGGCGGTGGCCATAGTGGCCATAGCCCAGTACCTTGGGATACTGGCGCCAGATTACCTGCAGGTTTTGCAGCTGCGCGCGGCGGCCGTCTTCAACTAAAGTGCCACGGGCCACGGCTGCACCGCGCACACCGCCAACACCGGCTTCGGCATAGCTGAGGTAGACCAGCTTATTATTAGCAAAATCCGGATGCAAGGCGACATCGCCCATGCCACCCTGACCGCCGTAATCGACATCAGGCATACCGCCGACCAGCGATTGCTCTCCCTGTTGGCTGACAATAAGCAGTCGCCCTTTCTTTTCCGTGACCAGCATGCGGCCATCCGGCAAAAAGGCCATCGCCCAGGGCTCATCAAAATGACTGATTTTCTCAACCTTGAACGGCAGGTTATCCTGTGCCGATGCAAAGCAAGCGATAAATATACCGATAAGAAGCGCAACTAGTTGTCGGCTCATAAAATGGCTCCTGCCTGTGATTAATAAATGAGCAGTTAGTATAGCAAAGCTATCGTGACCTGCTGCCTACCCACGTATTCAGGGGGAGGTAGCAAATCCAGCCTTGGAAACAATTGGATCTGACCCTTAGCAATCATCATAGCAATGGTTAAAGAGGCTTTACGTTCTGTCGTGGTGAAATGGATTGCTATAATCGATGCTTGGTCGCACAATGATTTTGTTAACCCGTTAACATTCATCATAAAAGGAAAGGATTATGACGTTGCATATTGAACTTATTCCAATACTCTCGATCATTGCCGGTATTTTGATATTGATTAAGCCGAAAATTTTGAACTATGTTGTGGCTATCTATCTAATCGCCGTAGGTGTTATTCAGCTTTTTGGTCTGACAATTTAGTGCCTGGCCCTCGTCCGGCGTAATAGCCGGGCAACGGGTCACAGGCAGGCACAACTGAGTAACAATTGGATCTGACCCCTTAGCGTTACTTATGCATTAATGCCCGCCAAAAACGCGAGCATCTTGGTGCGATTTGAGCGTCCAACGGGCGCGTTTTTGCTGGCGATTGTTGGCTATGATTTCTTGCAAAATACTTTTCCAGATGCTGTAGGCCATTGACTAGTACTAGAATAAGGATCTGGATTGACATTGGTATCAAATGAGTTAATCACCTCTGCCTTATACTCTGAATGCCCACATAGCTCCTTAGCCCGGCGATGCCAATAATCTAAAGCGACTGAGGGGTTTGTATTAGCATTAACTTTTGATTTAATGAAATAGATACCTTCAGCGATTTCTTTGTCTTCGTAGCCTCCTGTACTACTGAAAAAACCTGCTTTCTGGTAAGGAGTCATAACACACGCAGTCAATAAAAATGCTGATGACAGTACTACATATTTAAATGTTTTCACTAAACGTCCCTTCCTAGCTAAAACGTATCAGTTTGGAACAACCGCGCTTTTACGCTGTGGTTGTGTCCTTTTATTCTGACTTTACATTTTGCTAAACTAGCTAGCATTTTTCTCTAAATCAACTACATATTTCAATATTTTGCAAAAATAGGTTAAAGAAGAACGGGTTTTGCACCTGCGATTCACTTGTTAATAAATGGAGTCGGGATTTACAGGCGCTGGGCTGCAGCTGGCAGATGGAACGGGTAAATAGCTGCAGGAATTGGCGATGTAATAAAGAGGCAACAACAGGAGGTTTAGAGCAGCAGATTAACCGGTGTTAGCAGCATGTCCTGCATATTTTGCTGACGCAGGCCTTTAAGTTGATTACAGATAAGCTGCTGATAGGGCAGGAAGCCCGGGCTGAATTCGAGATGTTGCAGCCGTTGTTGATACTTTAGTTGAGTTTCATGCAGCATGTCGGGGCTGGCGTGTTGGCTAAACTCGCTGATGTCGGGCAGCAATATACTGCGGCATTGCAGGCTTAGCGCAATGTTAAGCCCGGCTAAATCGGCGTCGCCAAAGTAAATAGCAGGTTTGCCGGTGCTGTGCCAAACGGTGGATAATGCTTTACATCCTTTGCTGTACTGAGTGTCGCCGCGATAAATAACCAGCGGCTGCTGATAGGGTAGCGTAACGTTAAAACTTGCCAGCTGATAAAAGCAATCAAGGTTTTCTACTATTAACAGCGCATCAAACTGCGCCAGCGGCAATTGCTGCCAGTCGCTATCGATAAACTCTGTCGTTACACCAAGTTCAGTAGTTTCTGGCTTTTCCAGCTTTAACAGCACCCGGTTTTGCCGCGGTTGCAGGCCAATACTTTTTAACTCTTGCTGACTGGCGTTGGCATTATTCAGCCGGCTGCTCTGGCTTAAATCATCCAAAAAGCAAGCTTGCTGCAAGTGTCGTTGCACAAAGGCGATAGCTTTTAGCAATGCCAGATTAAAGGTAAAGTGCGGCAGATTAAGACTGTTTCCCGGTACTAATTCATGTTCAATACACCAGGCCAACACCTGCTGTGCTGTTTTAACTCTGGTTTTTACCCGTTCGCTGCCACTGGCGTTCAGGCGCTGCTGCAGTTGCTGCAAGTAACGCAATGCCTGCGCATTTAGCGGCGGGTAATGCATTACGCGGCCTTTAACTGCAGGCTGATATCACGAATAAGCAGTAGTTGGTTCATGGCGCTGGCCGGGGCTTCGTCACGTAAAATCGCGAACATTTGTTTTTCATCCTGTGGCAGGGCCTGATATTCGGCAATAATCTGATATAACCAAATTTCGCTGTCCCATTCTAATGCCTGCTGCTCCAGGTAGCTTAACGCGCTGAGTTTACCGCCCTGATCTATTACCCGCAGGTAGAAGTTTTCGACATCGGTTTTCAGGGCTTGCTGGCGGGCAGCAATTTCTTCATCAACCCATACGCTACTAAAGCTGGCGCTTTGGCTATCGTGCAGGTTAACCGGCTTGGCGCGCGGCAGGGCATGCACCAGTTCAGCCAGAGTTTGCCGTTCGCTGGCTTTATCCAGCGCAATAGCCGCCTGCGGTATAATGGCCGCGGCATGATTAAACAGGGCGGGCAACTCAGAGCGGTTGGGGTAGTCGGCGGGCTGGTATTTCGGGTGCTGGCGTAGAAAAGCCGCCATATTGCTGATAAGCAGCGAGCGCGCCTGTTGCTGGCGGAATTTGGCCAGCAATTCTACTAAACGCTTTTGCACCTCTAACAAACTACTATGGTGCGAGCTAAGCTGGTTTTGCAGCTGGCTGACCAACAATTTACGTAAGTGGTTGTTACCCTCAGACAGCTCAATTAACTCGCTGAAATCGAGTAAATCCAGGCCATCGAGTAAGCGCCGTAGTTGTTTTTGGGCCCGTTCGTTTTCACGAATTTTATCATCCAGGCTGGCCACAAAGCCGAAGTCACTGTTTAGCCGATGCCACAAACTGTCGATGGCCTCTTCAAACTGGCCACTTAAATCATGCACATGTTCGGTTAAGCGCTGCAGTTGCAGCTCGGCTACACTGTAATCGCCTTTATACTGGGCGTCGCGATAAGCCTGCACCCGATTACGAATTTGCTCCAGTTTTTCAGCCACGTCGGCGTTGATCTGGCGCCGGTTTTCATCGGCTACCATACTGGCAATCAGCTCACTGACCAATGGCCGCAGCGCCAGTGGCTGCTGCTCGTCTGGGCGCCATAAAATACGGGCGGCAATCAGTTTTTTTAATGCGCCTTCGCTAAAGGCCGTTTCATCAATAAAGCCATCCAGATAACCCTGCATCAACGCTTTATGGTGTTTGCCGAGCAAAGCCAGGCGATCGCTACCTATGTTAAACAGGTTAGAGGCCGTGCCCGCTGTTGAGCCAGAGTCTAATGCTGCCATCAGAGCAGGGCCTCCTGGTTTGGCGTATCCTCTACCGGCAGCTGCTCTTCATCACGAATAAAGCGGATGACATCAATTAAATAGTCAATTTTGCCGGTAACCACATAGTATTGGCGATCGTGATGCGGTTGCAGCAGGTAACCGTGCTCTTTTAAGCGACGGAAAATCAGCTTTACCTGGTTATCCAACTGTTCGCTCTGGCTATTGAAAAAGCGGTCGCTGGCCAGCTGGTTCAGGCGTTGGCGCAGGCTTTGGTTATCTTCGGTGCGTAGCACAAACTCCTGCAGTTTAATGGTGTCACCGGCGGTTAGCGCGCTGTCGCGGCCCAGGGTTTCCTGTACCAGTTGCAGCCATTCTAATAACGGCATCAGCGATTGCACTGTTAACGAGAACTGGCTGCTTAACTGCTCGCGGGCTTCTTTGTTCAGCTCATGATAACCCAGGAAAAACACACTGTTGTCGTCATTGCTGACTAAGCGGCGGTTTAATGGCCGCAAATAATGGTTAATGTCCTGCTGGGTTTGCTCGTTACTTAAATGGCGAAAGGCATCTTCGTCGCTCACCTGACAAATAAAATTGCCGGCCAGCAGGCGCTCTAGTATGGGTCCGTGTTGTAACATCAGCTTGCCTCCTGCTGTTTACTGGCCAACCGCTCTGCCAGCCGGCTGACTTTCGGTTGAATGCGCTTTAAGCGTCGCTTGCTATGATCATGCTGGTCGGGCTCAATTAAATAGCGATGAGTGAACAGCATAAGTACGTCAGACTCCGGGTTAGGGAAGGCGCCGACAATGACAATATTATTGCTGCTACAGGCGGTAAATAACTTCTCGACGTTGTGATAGGCCAGGGTGCCGATTTCATCGATCGGCCAGTGAATGGCCACCTTAGCGTCGCCACGCAGCAGGCGGGTAAAGGCCAGTAAGTACTTACATAAAATAAGATACGCCATACCATGGCTGGACGATTCCAGCAGCTGACGGTCATTTTTAATTACCAGCTCTGAGCCGCCTTCGCTTAAATGCAGCTCGAGGCGCAGCAGTGACTCAATGCTGTACTGCTCATCGCCGCGCAGCAGTTCCACCACGTCAGCTAAGGCATTTAAGTACTGCTCTGAGGGCAGGGCTTTACCCGACGCGCCCCAGTCATCATACAGTTTGGCGAAGTGTTTCAGCGGCTGCCAGAAACCCAGCTCGTCAATAGTCGATAAAATACGTACTTCTGAGCGGCTGATGCCCTCCAGCACTAAGTCATCGGCTACCGCTTCACTTAACCGGCGGCTTTGCAGGGCAATACGGCGGTTAATATCGCTGAATACGGTGAAAAACTTCTTCAGATCGCCGCCAATATTTTCGCCCATTTCCAGCAATTGTTGCTGGGCACCTTTTAATATTTCCAGCAGGCTTTGCAAAATAGGCAGTTGCTGACGTTCGGCGGCATAATCGGCCAGTTTGCGCTTTTCATGTTCCAGCCGGTCTAAAAATTCCGGGCCGGCATCTTTACTTAGCATACTTTCAAACTGGTCTACTGCAGCTTTTAACGCGCTGTCGGCTTTACTGCGCTGCTCTAACGCCTCGTTGGCGCGGGCTAAGCGCTCAATTAAATCGGCCGAGCCGCTTAACGTGGCCGGGGTAATAGTTGCCAGGTGTAGCTCCTGCAATTTGTGCAGCGCCGGTTTAATCTGGTTTAGCAGTTGCTCGGCCTGGCTCATCAGCTCTTGCTGGCTGCGCTTTTGGTCTTCCAGTTTTTTGGCGTTGCTGCTGTAGCTGGCTTTTTGCTGCTCCAGCGCCTGTTGGGCGCTACGCTGCTGCTGTTTTAGTGCAGTTTCCCGCTCTAACAGTTGTGGCCGCAACTGCTGCCAGTCGAGTTTAATAAACTGCTGCCAGGCACTTAGTTGATCCTGGCGTGCCTCTACCGCTTTAATTTCGCCTTTTAGCTGCTCTTGTTTTTGTTTCAGCTCGGTTAAGCGCCGTGGGTCAATGCCTTTGGCCGAGAGCTCTTCATTAAACGCTTGCTGCAGATCTTTGATCTGGTTTTTATTATCATCACGTTTATGCTCAAGCTGGCGCTCCAGCTCGTTAATCTGTTCATCAAATACCTGCAATTCCGCCTGCCAGTCGGCTTTTAATTCCATTTTCTGGCTTTGATGATCACTTTGCAGGGCTTGTAAATCGGCGTGTTGCTGCTGCTGCAGTTTTTCAAGCTGTTGCTGCTGCGCGGCCAATTCAGTTTTAACACTGGCCTGGCGCTGAGTATTCAGCTCACGGTGCTGCGCCTGCAAGCGGTTGCGAGCATCGCGGGCGTAGTCGATATTTTGCTCATACTGGGTTAGCTGCCACTGGGCCTGCTCTACCTGAGCACGGCTTAGCTCGGCTTGCTCATGACGCTCTTTTAAGGTTTTTTCAGCTTGTAATTTGCCGGCAGTGGCCTGCTCCAGTTGTTGCCCGGCCGCCTGAATGCGATGGCGAATGGCCGCTTCGTCCTGGGCGTAATCCGGGGTGTCGATGGCACTTAACTCAAGCTGCAAGCCGTACAGACTGTCGCTGATATCGGCCAGATGGGGTTGTAAGTCCTGGCGCTCTAACAAACGCTCGTCCAATACCTTGCCCAGCTTTTGCTCCCAGCCATTATAATGCAGCCGTAAAAAGTGGCGCAGGCTGCCTTGCTCTGGCGTCAGCTGGCGGTGCAATTGCTGTAACTGCTGCTCGCTGCTATGCAGCGCTTTGCGGCTAAGCTCCAGCTCAGTATCAGCCTGATCGCGGGCGCTACGGGCCTGCTGATACTGCTGTTGCAGCTGTTGCAACTGGCGGGCTTGCTGTTGCGTTTGTTGCTGGGCCTGCTCTAAGCGTAAATCGGCACTGCGCTGCTCTTCATGCTCGGCTTCGGTTAGCATCGACGCCTGCAGCTGACTGTGCAGGACCGCAATACTGCTGCTCAGCTCAGTAAGCTGGGCGCTAAACAGCTGCTGCGCCGCCTGTTGGCGCTGATTAAAAGCCTGTTCTAATTCCGATAATTTATGGTCTTGTTGCTCGCGGGTGGCATCTTTTTGTTGCTGTAACTGGCGGGCTTTAGCCCGGTGTTGCTCACTTAAGCGGTTAAAGCTTTCAGCCAGCTTCATTTTGCGCTGTTCTAACTGGCGCTCTAAATCGCCATGTTGCTCTACCATTAACTGGTATTGCTCCACTACTTCCTGCAAATTTTCCCGCCATAGCGGCAGCGCGTCAGTATCGCGCTGAAGTTTGGGCATATCCTGGCCATCAAATTCGTCATAGCGCTGTTGTAACTGATCCAGCCTGGCGCTGGTTTCATGTAAATCGGCCTCGGCTTTGGCCAGCTGGCTACTTTGCTCTAACTGTTGCTGGCTATATTGCTCTTTTAAGGTTTGCAGCTGACCGCGCAGGCTAAGCACCTGTTGCTCAGCGTCCGCTTTGTTTTGTTTCTGGTTCTGCTCGTCCTGCACCAGCAGCGGCAGCAACGCCGCAAGCTGGGCCTCACTGCCGTCCAGTTGCTGCGCCAGTTGCTTTAAGCGGCCAAAATCCTGTTGCAGTTTATCCAGGCGCATTGACTGGCGCATTTGCAATATCCAGTCCCGCGCTTTGGTATTTTTCACTTTGGTAGTAGGTAGGGTAACGCCGTCTTCTTCAAAAATGGCAGCCAGCATCGACTTTAGCGTATCCATTTTGCCTTCTTTGGCATGCACGGCACTAACCAGTTTTTCAATATGGCGTAGTTTATGGCCACTGCTGACTAAGCTAAAGCTGGCAGCTAACCGACGCAGTTTAACGCTATCGGCATTATTGCCACGCAGTGCGCCGGCATCGTTCTGAATAATGCTGCGATACTCGCTGGTGGCGCTGATTTTGGCCGATACCTGCACCTCTGGCCGGCCGCGCATGTTCGTGGCCCAGTCGCTGTAACTTAACCCTTTAGCGCCCTCGCTACTTTCGGTTAAGTAAAAATCACTCTGATACGGCGCCGCCACGAAGCGGTATTCTACGCCGCCATCGCTTTTGCGGGTTAACACTACCTGGCATAGGGCGCCGTCTTCGCGCTGATATTCGTAAATCAGGTAGCTGTTAGAAAATGGCAGGTAAAACTCATCAAACTTTTTGCGGGTTTTCGGTACCACCCGGTTTGGCTGTTCGCCATAAAATACCGGTACTAAACGTTGCAAGGTGGTTTTACCCGAGGCATTAGTGCCGCAAATATTGGTGTGCTGATCCAGCTGCAATTCCACTACCCCTGGCAGGTGGGTGTGAATAAGCACAATACGAAGTAGTTGAGACATAGCGCATCCTGTCGGCGGCGCAAAATTTAAGCGCCGCAGTCAATATTTTAATCCGGCTTATTATCCATGGAATGGCAGCAAATGCCAGTTTGAAAACAACATGGCTACAAGATTGAGCCAGGCAAGGGCACTAAGCCTGAGCGGTATCCGGCAGCTCACTGATCAGCGCGCTGCCAGAGCTGATATTCTGCAGCTGATTAGCAAACTCAGCGGCAGCAGTGACAGGCAGGCTGACAGTAAGCTGCACCTGCTGCTGGTAGTCAGTGGCCAGCAACTGGCCAGCCAGTTCACTAATAAGCTGGCGGGCCCGGGTTTCCAGCGCAAAGTCTAACCGTACTGTCAGCTGCAGTTGTGGTAACACCTGATTGCGGGTCGCCTTTACTGCGGCCTGCGATACCGCTGCCGAGTATGCCCGTACCAGGCCACCGGCACCCAGTTTCACCCCACCAAAATAGCGCACCACCAGCGCCAGGCAATTACCCAGCTCTTGTTCGGTTAACACATGCAGCATAGGTTTGCCGGCCGTACCGCCGGGCTCACCATCGTCGCTGAATGCCTGGGTCTCAGGCTGGCGGGTATTGCCCATAATATAAGCCCAGCACACATGGTTGGCACCCCGGTATTGCTCACGGTACTGATTAACCAGCGCCATCGCTTCATCGCGGCTGCGAACCGGCAGCAGAAAGCTCAGAAACTCGCTGTTTTTTTCAGTCAGGCAATGCTCAACCGGCGCCGCCAGTTCGGTGTAGGGGTTCACAAGTTATTTATACTCAATATCTTTGGTTGCATTGGTATTCGCTTGGGAAGTTTCTGCTAATGAAATTTCCGCACCAATAACCGGCTGCTGACTTAACCGCCGCCAGAGCCATTCCAGCGGGCCTTGGGCAAAGTGCTGCAGGTACCAGCGGCTGAACAGCAGTTGCAGAATAATGGTGGCAATGGCAATGCCAAGTAACGACAGCCGGTCCAGGCTGGCAAACCAGTCGGGTTTAATGACTTTAAACAGCAATACCATTAACAGGCTCTGGCTTAAGTACAACGTAAACGCCATCCGGCCGCAGGGGGCCAGCCAGCGCTGCAGCCAATGGTATACCTCAGGCTTTTGCCTGGCATTAATCAGCAAGCTGGCAAAGGCCAGTGCCATTAATAAGGCACTGATTTGCTCCCAGGGCAGCATGATGGCCAAATCGTAACCATAGCCGGTAAGATGATCCAGCGCTGCGGTGCAGGCGCTGATCGCCAGAGCCGCCAAAAACAACAGGCGTGTGCGCCAGCGCGAGTAGCCCTGGCTAAACCAGCCGCTTTTATAAAGTGCCATGCCAAACACCATCAGTGCTGCCATTAGCCAGTATAGGGTCATGACAAAGCCGACCAGCATCAGCAGATTCAGCGAAAGCAATTCGGTTAGCTGGGCCAGGTAAGGTCCGGTCCAAAGCAGCTGTTGGGCCAGCAATATCTCAGCATCGAGTGGCTGCTGCGGTGGCGGCGGAGTGAGCAACAAATACAAACTGAAAATAGCCGGCATGATTAACGATATCGTAAATAACATGACCCCCTTGCGCCACAGCGCAGCAGTATCGAGTTTATGATATCCCTGTTTAAGTACTAATAAACCGGTAAGGGCATACCACAGCAAAATATCGCCGAACCAGATAAAACTGATATGCAGCAGGCCAAAAACAACCAGCCAGCGTAACCGGCGCTGTAAATAGTGCTCGCCATACTTTTCCATGATAAGTAACAGGCTTACCCCGAACAACAGGTTAAACAAGGTTAAAAACCGGCCGGAAAATAACATCGTCTGCAGGTTATACAAGCCAATATCTAAAGTACTGATAGCCGGTTGCCAAATCAGGCTGTGCGAGTACTCAGGTGGGTTGGCGAAGGCAAATATGTTCATCAGTAAAATGCCTAAAATGGCCAAACCACGGATGACATCCAGTTCTGCAATACGGCTGGGGTTACTGTTCATTAAAGGTGGGCTGGCTGCTGGCATGGTCATGGTTCATTTAACTCGTTATGGTGTTTACCAAAAACCGCTATAGTAAGTTGCCATTTAATCGCGGCCAGGCGCAGCAGTAATAAAGCCAACATGCCGGCCAGCATAGCGGGTAACTGGGCTGTACCAAGGGCCAGTAATCCGGTGTAAACGCCACCACCGACTAAGCAGGTAACAGCATATAATTCACCCCGGAATACCATGGGAATTTCCCGGCAAAGCACATCGCGGATCATCCCGCCACACACCGCACTCATGGTACCAAGCATAATAGCCACCAGCGTTGAGGTACCAAAATCGAGCGCTTTCTGAGTACCCATAATAACGAAGAATGCCAAACCCAACGCATCGAAAAACTGCAGGGTATTATGCGGAATTGTTAAGCGGTTGCGCACCAGTAAAATGGTGCCGATGGCCGCTATTAAAATGGCATAAAAGTAGCTGTTGTTGTTTATCCAGATCACCGGCACGTCTAAAATAAGATCGCGCAAGGTGCCACCACCAATAGCAGTAACACTGGCCAGCACAATTACCCCAAAACCATCCATCTGGTTGCGCCATGCCGCCAGGGTGCCGGACACGGCAAAAACCGCAACGCCCAGTAAGTCGAACCACAGAAAATACGTTGCCATGGCGTAAGATATTTTTGCCGGGAAAAGATAACGTTACGCTAGCAGGCTTTGCGTAGCAGGTAAATGCTTTCCCGCGGCAGTCACTAATTATTCCAACGTAGTTAAGTTATTGATGAAATAGTTAACCAACTCACTTTTCGCCAGCTAAGGTGTTGTGCTACGATTTGCCGCTTTTGTAAATAATACGTTTTATAAATAATAGTGAATAAAGGATTAGTATGAATAAATTAGTTGTTGGTGCCGGTATTGTTGTGGTTGCCGCCGCTGCGGGCTTTTATTACGCCAATTCGCAAGCTGAAAATGCCATTAAAGAACAAATTGAACTGGCAAATAAGTCGTATGCGGAAATGGCCGCTAGCGGTTTGATGCCAGCAATTAGCATTGGTTATCAGGATGTGGCAGCCAATGTATTAACCTCCAGCTACAGCGTTAGCGGTGTCGATGTCAGTGTGGCAGGCATGGGGCAAGTGGCAACGATTGAAAAAGTCACCGCAGCGGGTTTAAAGCCCAAAGGTCTGGCCGATAAAGGCAGCGCGCAACTGATTGGGGCCAAAGTGGCCGAGCCAATGCTGGCAATGTTACCGCCGCAAATGAGCGAGTTTGTGCAAGGTGTGGTGTTGCATGCCGACTACAGCTACCAGTATACCCCAGCGAACGGTGAACTCTATTTTAGCCAGGTTACCCGGGTAAATGACGAATTTAGTTTGGCTTACAACTTCTCGTTTGCCCAAATGCAGGAACTGTGGGCATTTGCCCGTGACATGAGTGAGAAAACACCAGAAGAGCAACAAGCGTTAAGTATGTCAGATAGCTATATGACGGATGTAATGGCGAATCTGGTAAAAGGTGCTTTGAAAAGTGGCGAATTGGTTATAACTAACGATGGCTTTATTGAGCGCCTGGTCGCGATGGCCAGTGCCCAGGGCCAGATGCCACCGCTGGATGCCTTGCAAGGCATGGCATTAATGGCAATTACTGCTGATGAGAACCTGCCTCTGGACATGAAAGAAAGCTTGACTACCTTTATTAATCAGCCAGAAAAACTGCAGATAAATATTAATTTTGCCGAGCCGGTTAGCTTTGAGGCGGTGCAATCGGGTGCGTTAATGGCTGAACTGCAAACCCCGGAGCAAATGATTGAATTTGCTAACCTGAAAATGGTCGCCAACTAAACCAGTAGGTTACTAAAAAGGCAGCCTGGCTGCCTTTTTTATTGGCAGGATGCCAACACCTGCTGCACCCTGGCCTGTAATGTTGGCAGTAACGTTGCAGTAAACCAGGGGTTACGTTTTAGCCAGATATTATTGCGCGGGCTAGGATGAGGCAGCGGTACCCGTTCAGGCCAGTATTGCTGCCAGTTTGCTACCGTCGCAGTTACGGTCTTTTTGGCATCGGTTAGATGATAAGCCTGTGCATACTGGCCAATAACCACAGTCAGTTGTAACCGGGTTAACTGCTGTAATAAAACCTGCTGCCAGGTGGGGGCGCATTCTGGCCGTGGCGCTAGGTCGCCGCTGTTGCCGCTACCCGGAAAACAAAAACCCATCGGTAAAATAGCGACCAGCTGCGGGTTATAAAACTGGCCAGGAGTTAATCCCAGCCAGGTACGCAAGCGTTCACCACTGGCATCGGCAAAAGGCATGTTTGCCTGATGTGCTTTACGACCCGGCGCCTGACCCGCTATCAAAATACGCGCATTGGGATGCCACTGTAATATTGGCTTTGGCTGAAGCGGCAGGTGCTCCGAACATAAGGTGCACTGACGAACTCTGGCCAGTAACGCGGCATTATCTTCAGCCATACCGGGTTACCTTAATTCAGACGCTGCGGCAGCATAGATCCAGCAATCAGTGCCAGACTTCAAACAGGCGCTTACCCTGATATAAGCATCCACTTCATAGTTGTCAGCTTGAGCCAGTTCAGCATCGTTGAGCTCATACACGGTACCGGCTACTTCATCGCTGCTGTTGCCGGTAAAACGCAGAATAGGGTGAATCGCTTTGCCACTTTCCTTAAGTACCCGCAGATCGGTAATTTCTATTTCACCGACCACATAGCCCGGCAGAATGTCCTGGCAGCCGGTAAGCTCACGGCCAAAGTTAGCCAGCTGGACGTTTTTTTGCTGCAAGGTGCCGTAGGAAAAAAGCTTAGGCATTGTTTACCTCTAAGGTTAGTCAGTTTGCAACGGCGCTATTTGTTTCAGTTCTTCTGCTGTCAGTGCTTTATAGCCTCTGAGATACGGCCAGCCAAAGCCCCAGCGAAATTTTGTTGGCAAATAGGGCGTGCCACCCGCTCTGACACCCGCCAGCATAATACGGGCAATTTCCGGCTCTCCCACCTTTGCTATACATGCCTCAAGTGCTTTGTCTGCTGCAAGACGCTGCTGATAAGTACCGCCTTGCCAGTATGCGTAATCGTGCGCAGTACAGCACGCCAGCCACAAATCATGTTGCTCGCGGGTGCCGTCCGGAAACACGCTGCAACCATCAGATTTAAAGGGTTCGATTTCACTGGCCAGGGAACCTGAGGGCAACAACACCAATAAAATCAGGATTATTTTTAACATGATAATTAGTTTCTGCTATTTCCTTAATTATTCCGGCGTTGCAGAGTTAAACAACCTGAGAAAAACCAGCCGGCCAGCTATCGGCAGAAAGATAGCTGGCAGCTACTGCTGTTATTTTGCGTACACAAAAAGCGAGTACTCGTGCAACCTGCCAGCGGCGGAGTCAATTTTTACCAATGCAATTATTTTGCTGCCATCCAGGGTATGGAACAGGTTTACCCCATAATTTTTGAATACAGTACCATTAATCGTGGTGGTTGGTATTTCTACAGCGCGCACGAATGCAAGACTGGGATAATTGTAAAGATGAATAATATGCCCGATTTCTGCATTGCCGTAGTACCACCAGGCCTCTGTATTGGATAGTGCTATTTCATCGTTTTTCTGGCTAAGTGCCTTGATTGCTCCGGTTATTCCTAATCTGCCAACGTATTGCATGTCATCTGCCTGGCCCGGGTTTGCCTTGAAAATATTACCGCAGGGAGTAAAAAGATTAGCGCCATCTTCAGAGATCCAGACATTGCCGCACATGTCATAATCGCCATGATAGGGTGAATCCCGAACGTAATGGGCGTTACCGCCAGAAATGTCATAAAGCTCAATGTCTGATGGTGATAATCCATTGTCTGCACCATAGATGAACTCGCCAGAAGGATGAGCAACTACCCGGGTGCCGGCATAAATGGAGTTCCCTGTATGTTCTGTTTCGGCGCCGCTTGCCAGCTCAATTGTTCTGATCCTGGCCCATTGGTCGGTGCTGGGAAATACATACAAGTAGCCATTGTCGGGTAACGCCAGATCAATGATGTCTGAGGAAACAGAATAGGTGGCGGTGACTTGCTTATTCAGCAGATCAATAATGGCGACTGAATTGGCATAGCCTACCGCGGCTGTTGTACCCGACAGGCTTATTTCCAGTACAGAAGAGCTGGCCGCCAGCGGAATCGTTTCAATGCTACTGTCAGCAACATCCAAAAGTATTAGCTGGTTCGGGTTTGCGGCAACCAACACGACCTTGTTTAATTGCTCAGAAAATGCTGACGCAGTTACATCAAAACCAAGTTCAATCAGCTGCTTATCATTCGGGTCTTCTGCAGTAATAATGGTTGTTGCGTATGAACTGTCATACACACCATCATTTACCTTTACCCGTACCTGATAACTGCCTTTTAAATCGGGGGTAAAGGTTGTAGTGATATCGTTTAATGCGGTTAACGATGCATTGCTGGATTCGGGTTTACTTACCAATTCCCAGCTATAGCTCAAATCTTCCTGTTCAGGGTCGAAGCTTGACGCTGCACTGATTTCAACCAACTCGTTGATATTAACATATTGATTTTCATCAATTATTGCTGCCGGGCGTAGATTGAATTCTTCAATGCTTGTAGGAGTATAAGCGATGCCGTACTGATACAGCAGACCACTGCTGTCATCTACTTTGACCAGTGATATCACATTACCGTTGGCGCGATGAAATACAAATTCTGCATCCGTCTGGTATGGTTGATCATTAATTACTGCTACAGGTAATTCTTTACTACCGATCGCCTCCAGTGTTTCATAGGCATAAAAATGCAGATGATTTTTATTACTCTCATCTACATAAACCACACTGTTCATATGGTGAGAAAGTGAGGATATATTGCCTTCAAGGGTTATGCTGCCGTTGTATCGCATATCCTGTTCCCGAACTTCTGAGGTTCGGAAAACATTGCCACAACGCGTGAAAACTCTCAGGCCATCCTGTGACATCCATAAGTCGCCGCACATGCCATAGTCGCCGTGATAGGGAGAATCATACAGATAAACCGGGGTACCAGCGCGAATGTCATATTTTTCAATATCAGACGGGCTTAACCCTCTGTCTGCACCATATATATAGTGATGAGAGGGATGGATTTTAATAACAGTGCCGGCTCGCACTGAGTTTCCTGATTGTTGAACCTCTTCACCCGTTGCCAGATTAATTGCCCGCAGTTTTTCCCATTGATCCGTTCTTGGCATCGCATAAATATAGCCATTAGTCGCTATTTCCAGATCAAACACGTCTGTCGATATTGAAAATACTTTCTCCACCTGCAGAGAACCAAGATTCACATATGAAATTTTGCCATTGTGGGCTACTGCCGCCATGCTGCCGTCAGGAAGAACCGAGACCGCGGTACCCTGATAACCCAGTGATACTACCTCGGTATTATGGCTCTCTGGTGCATACAGGTAGAGTTTCTTGTCATCACCGACAATAATTATTTTGTCCAGTGCAGCGTTATACACGGCATCAACTACATTAAATACCAGGCGCTGGAACTTATATGCGCCAATAACAAAGTCAAAAATCTCTTCACTTTCGCCACCAAAGCCATCCGAAACCTTTAACATTACCGAGTAACTGCCTGCTACGTCCGGGTAAAAAGTAATATCGCCGGACTCTCCCATAAGATCAGTTAAAACACTGCCTTGTGGTTTAGATAGTAGTGACCACTGATAGCTAAGAGTATGACCATCAGGATCGTTACTTTCACCGCCGTTCAGTTTGTAAGCCGTGAACAGGTTTGCCTTGTCCAATCCGGTAACGTTCGCAACAGGATCGCTGTTAGTAATATCAACTGAAAACTCTCTGCTGACCGTACCGGCTTTATCTGCAATGGTTACTGAAAACTGATAAGTGCCGACAGTATCAAAAGAAATTGCAAAAGAAGAACCTGAAAACGCTGCATTTAGCATATCGCTGCCGGCAGGTACGTGGATAATTTTTGCTGTCACAGATTCGCTGCCGGCAGAGGAGGAATATCCGATGCTGGCAGTTGTATCGATTCCGACCGTCGAGGAAGTTAAAGCCAGACCGCTGATAACAGCAGAGCTTGGCGGAGGCGGCTCATCAGTTGAAGAACCACCGCCACCACAACCAAACAGAAATATAGATACCAACAAAATTGAAAGCAACTTGCAGCAAAAATGCATCCGTGCCATGACAACTCCACATATATGAAAGTAAAAAGTAATAAATTGTATCAAAAAGAAATAAATAAAGAATAAAAATTAGCGGGTAAGTTTACGGGGATTTTTCTGCAGAACGTTGAACCAATTACTAAAAAGCGCAACCACCATCAGGTAACCTGCGCTTCTGATAGCCGATAACGAGATTTTAGCCCAGCCAGGGCTGGCTGGCTTTGCGGCTTTGCTCGTAATCGGCTATTTGCGGCTTTAACTGCTCGCTGGAGCCGATAAAATCTAAGCCGGATAATAACCGCTGTTTAATGTCGGCGTCGATATTAAAGCCCATAGCGGCATTGTTACCGAACATGATCTCCTGACTTTGCAAGTCAATTTGCCAGTGCTGTGGGCCCTGAGCGCAGCGATTAAACAATAATTCGATATTGGTTTTGCTTAGCTGAATTAATAACATGGCGTTATTGACGCTGTTATTAAAGAATATGTCAGCAAAGCTTTCGGCAATAATGACGTTAAAGCCAGATTGCTGAATAGCCCAGGGCGCGTGTTCGCGGCTGGAGCCACAGCCAAAGTTGGCGCGGGTTAATAAAATGCTGGCGCCACTATACTCTGGCTTATTAATCACAAAGTCCGGGTTGGGGCGGCCATCGGCTAAATAGCGCCAGTCAAAAAACATTGCCTGGCCAAAACCTTCACGGCTGACACTGGTTAAAAACTGTTTTGGGATAATCTGGTCGGTATCAACATTATTTTTATCCAGCGGGCACACTAAACCCTGTGCAAAAATCTTACTCATGCCTGGTCTCCTGGTACATTGCCAGTGGCGGCAATATTAACGAATTTGCCGGCGATGGCAGCCGCAGCGGCCATGGCAGGACTGACCAGGTGAGTGCGGGCACCTCGGCCCTGGCGGCCTTCAAAGTTGCGGTTGCTGGTAGAGGCGCAGCGCTGGCCGGCTGCTACCCGATCATCATTCATGCCCAGGCACATGCTGCAGCCGGGTTCTCGCCACTCAAAACCGGCAGCTTTAAAAATACTGGCCAGTCCCTCAGCTTCAGCCTGGCGTTTCACCATGCCCGAGCCTGGCACAACTAACGCCCGCACGCCGGCAGCAACCTGCTTGCCCTGCACTACAGTGGCGGCGGCGCGCAGGTCTTCAATCCGGCTGTTGGTGCAGCTGCCAATAAATACCACATCAACTTTGCAATCGGTCAGCTTCTGACCTGGCGCCAACCCCATGTAAGCCAGCGCTCGCTCGGCGGCATCGCGTTTGCTGGCATCGTTAAAGCTGTCCGGTGCCGGTACGCTCTGGTCGACGGCCATGACCTGCTCGGGGTTAGTACCCCAGGTAATTTGTGGCGTGATAGTGCTGGCATCGAGCGTGACGGTCTGGTCGAACACTGCTTCTATGTCAGAATGCAGGCTTTGCCAGTATTGCACTGCACTGTCCCAGTGCTCGGCTTTGGGCGCATGGGCTTTACCTTTAATATAGGAAAATGTTGTGTCATCCGGCGCAATCAGGCCGGCCTTGGCGCCCATTTCAATGCTCATATTGCATAAGGTCATCCGGCCTTCCATGGACATGGCGCGGATGGCACTGCCGCAGAACTCGGCAACATAGCCATTACCGCCGGCTGTGCCAAGTTTGCCAATAACCGCCATAATCACGTCTTTTGGCGTAACATGAGCACTTAATTCGCCATTTATTTCAATTTTCAGCGTTTTAGCCTGTTGCTGCGGCAGGGTTTGTGTCGCCAGTACATGCTCTACCTCGGAGGTGCCAATACCAAAGGCCAGGGCGCCAAACGCGCCGTGGGTAGAGGTGTGTGAGTCACCGCAGACAATAATCATCCCCGGCTGAGTTAAACCCTGCTCGGGGCCAATGACATGGACGATGCCCTGATCGGGGTGGGTTAAATCTAGTAACGGAATGTGGTTTTCAGCGCAGTTTTCCGCCAACGCTTCCAGTTGCTTACGTGAGGTTTCACCCGCGGCGTCCATGCTGCGGCGCTGGGTTGACACGTTATGGTCCATGGTGGCGAAGGTTAAATCGGGTCGGCGCACACTGCGCCTCGCCAGCTTCAAGCCAGAAAAAGCCTGCGGCGAGGTGACCTCGTGAATTAAATGACGGTCAACATAAAGCAAGTCGGTGCTCGGGTTTAACTTACCGACCACATGGCTGGTATATATTTTCTGATATAAGGTTCGTGCTGAAGAAATGGCAGCCATTAGTGTTCTCCTTGCTGGCGCAAAGTCGCTACAATGGCAGCGCCTACCGCGGCCGTGCTGTAAGTGGATTTCGGGTCAATGTCGCGGGTAACAATGTGTTGCTCCAGGCAATGCTGCACGGCTTGCTCAATAGCCCGGGCGGCGTCTTCCTCGCCAAAGCTGTAGCGTAGCATTAAGGCCGCACTTAAAATCTGGGCGATGGGGTTGGCGATGCCCAAGCCTGCGATATCTGGCGCACTGCCGCCAGCCGGCTCATATAAGCCAAAGCCACTGCCATTTAAGCTGGCTGAGGGTAATAAGCCTAAACTGCCGGCAATAGCGGCAATTTCATCGGATAAAATATCGCCAAACAGGTTGTCGCACAGTAATACATCAAACTGCTGCGGGCTGCGAATAAGCTGCATCGCAGCGTTATCGATATACATATGCTCCAGCGTAACCTTCGGATAGTCTCTGGCGATGCGCTCAACCGTTTCACGCCATAAAATACTGGTTTGCAGCACATTGGCTTTATCAATTGAGGTCACTTTATTGCTGCGTTTTTGTGCGGCTTCAAACGCCACTTTGGCAATCCGTTCAATTTCAAATACGCTGTAGCGCTGGGTATCAAACGCAGCGGTGTCGCTACGGCCTTTTTCGCCAAAATAAATGCCGCCCGTCAATTCCCGTACGCACAACACATCCATACCTAAGCTGCTGACTCGTGGGTGTAATGGTGATAAGTCGGCAAAGGCCGGGTAAATTTGGCCGGGGCGTAAATTACAGAACAAATCGAAAGTTTTGCGTAGTGGTAATAGCGAGCCGCGCTCCGGCTGTTTGTCCGGTGCTAAGCCAGTCCATTTTGGCCCGCCAACCGAACCAAATAAAATAGCATCGCTTTGCTGACAAACCGACAAGGTTTGTGGCGGTAACGGTTCGCCGGTGGCATCGATGGCGGCGCCGCCAATCAGAGCGGGTGTCAGTTTTAGTCCAAAATGGAATTTATCAGTGACTGCCTCCAGTACTCTGACGGCTTCGGCCATGACTTCCGGACCAATGCCGTCTCCGGACAGTACCGCAATGTTATAATGCTTGCTCATTATTGTTCACCTGCTGCAATGTTTATTGTGTTTTTTTCTGGCGCATGTATACGCGTATGCTTCTGGGCATGCTTATGGGCATCAATAGTCTGGGCGCGCTGGATCATATTCAGCACATGAACATAGGCCAGTACCGAGCTGCGCACGATGTCAGTAGCCAGACCGGCACCATGAAAGCGCCGGCCTTCGTGTTCGGCGATAATATCGACCTGACCCAGCGCATCTTCGCCGCTGCCTTTGGCTTGTAAGTTAAAGTCGACCATTTTGATCTGCAGTTTGCTGATGCGGGTAATAGCGCTGAACGCCGCTTCGACCGGGCCATTACCGGTTGCGGCTTCGGTAAACAATTGATCGCCGCAGCGCAGACCAACGGTAGCGCTGGCAATGTGGCCGGTGTGGGTAGACGAGCTTAAGAAATCCAGTGTGTAATAGTCGTTTTGCTCCTGCATATTTTCAAAAAACACCAGGGCTTCTAAATCATAATCAAACACCCGGCCTTTCTGGTCGGCCAACGCGACAAAACTTTTATAGACTGCTTCTAAATCGTAATCGCCGTTGGTGTAGCCTAGTTCGGCTAAGCGGTGTTGGATAACATGGCGGCCGGAGCGGGAGGTTAAGTTCAGCTCATTCTGGCGGATACCCACTTGCTCGGGTGCCATAATCTCATAGGTGTTTTGCGCCTTTAACACGCCATCCTGATGAATACCGGAGCTGTGGGCAAAGGCGTTTTCGCCGACAATCGCTTTATTTGGCTGGATTGGCATATTACAGATCTGGCTGACCAGGTGAGAGCTGCGGTAAATTTCAGTGGTTTTAATATCGGTATACAATGGTGCCAGCACATCTTTGCGGGTGTTGATAATCATTGCCACTTCTTCCAGCGAGCAATTACCGGCGCGCTCGCCAATGCCGTTTACCGTGCATTCAATCTGGCGGGCGCCGGCCTGAATGGCACTGATACTGTTGGCCACCGCTAAGCCTAAATCGTTATGGCAATGTACACTTAAACGGGCTTGATCGATGTTTGGCACTTTGTTGCGCAGGGTGCTGATAATGGCCGCGAATTCGTTGGGGATGGTGTAGCCGACGGTATCCGGAATATTAATAGTGGTGGCGCCGGCCGTAATGGCCCGTTCGACAATCCAGCATAAATCGTCAATTGGGGTGCGGCCGGCATCTTCACAGGAAAACTCAATATCGTCGGTATAACGGCTGGCCAGCTTAATGGCCGCCACGGCTTGCTCAGTAGCCTGTTGCAGCGTTTTGCGCAGTTTATATTGCAGATGCAGCGGCGAGGTGGCAATAAAGGTATGAATGCGGCGACGCTCGGCGTCTTTTAATGCTGCACCGCAGGCTTCAATATCGGCGCTGACTGCCCGGGCCAGACCACAGATCACCGGACCCTTTACTTCGCGGGCAATCCGCTGCACCGAGTCAAAGTCACCGGGGCTGGAAACCGGAAAGCCCACTTCCATCACGTCTACTTTCAATCTGGCGATGGCATGGGCCAGTTGTATTTTCTGCTTCTGACTTAAACTGGCGCGTAATGCCTGCTCGCCGTCGCGTAAGGTGGTATCAAAGATCCAGATTTTATTGTCGCCGCTCATCTCGTGTTTCCTGTTCCGTTATTCCGGTGTCGGTTGCAACCTGTGGCGGGGGCTTAAATGCAAAAAACCCCGGCCAGTGGCACGGGGTTTTTTGTTATCGGCTCGTTACGTTTCTACCAATAAACCACACCCCGCGCACCGCTGAGGAGCACGAGGAGGCTGATAATAAAAACACAACGTTGTAAATTCATTAATTGCTCGTATTGGTTAATTGAATAGCAAAGCGACATTAGTAATAACATGGTTATTTTTTAACTGCAACAGTATAGATGTCTAAACGCATGAAAAAGTTGCTGGCAAGCAAGCTACGCGCTAGGCTTAAGCACATAATAATGTTCTAACTCATTAAAACTAAAACAAACCAAGGAAGTTAATTATGCAACCACGCCTGTTTAAACCATTGGTAATTACCGCGAGCCTGATGCTGATAACAGCATGTGGCGAAGCGCCTGAACCTCGGGTTGCTGCTACGGTAGCACCAGATAATATTGCCCGTCAGTATATCCAGTTGGTTTTAGCACTGGGTGAGCATGACAGTAATTACGTTGATGCCTATTATGGCCCCGCCCAATTGCGCGATGAGGCACTCGCCCGCGGCATGAGTGCGGCAGAAATTGCTGCTGAGGCAAAAGCTCTGCTTGAGAAAATCGATACCCAACCCCAGGCAGACAGCGATTTGCGTAAGCTGCGACTGCATTATCTGGACAAGCAAATACAAGCATTGGTTTTTCATGCTGAGCATCTGAGCAACGGCAAAAAAGCCAACTTTGAAGCCCAGGCCCAAGCGTTATATGACACCACGCCGCCCAATTACAGCCTGACTGATTTTGATGAAGTGCTGGCCGGTATTGATGAGCTGGTGCCGGGCGAAGGTAATTTAACCGAGCGGGTAGTGGCCTACCGCAAAAACTTTGTCATTCCGGCTGATAAACTTGATGTGGTATTTCAGCGCGCTATTGATGAGTGTAAGCAGCGCACCGCGGCGCATATCAGTCTGCCGGAAAATGAAGATTTCAGTCTGGAGTATGTGCAGGATAAACCCTGGAGCGGTTACAACTGGTATAAAGGCAAAGCGTACAGTTTGATTCAGATTAACAGTGAGCGGCCAATCGATATTTCCCGCGCCATTGACCTTGGTTGTCATGAGGGCTATCCGGGCCACCACACTTATAATGCGTTGCTGGAGCATAAACTGGTCGATGAGCTTGGCTGGCAGGAGTTCAGTGTCTATCCGCTGTACAGCCCGCAATCCTTAATTGCCGAAGGTACCGCCAATTATGGTATTACCCTGGCTTTTCCACTCGAGCAGAAAATGGAATTTGAACGTGATGTGCTCTATCCGCTGGCCGGACTGGACCCGACAAAAGCGGCTGAGTACGCTGCATTTTTAAAATTAATGGCCAAGTTAAGTTATGCCGGTAATGAAATTGCCCGCCAGTATATTAATGGCGATATTGATGGCGAGCAGGCGGTGGCGATGCTGCAACAGTACAGCCTGAACAGCGAAGCCGAAGCGCGGCAGCGGCTGCGCTTTTTCGACAGTTATGGCGCTTATGTTATTAACTATAACTGGGGTAAAGACCTGGTAAAAGACTATATTGAACAGACAGATGACCAGACTGAGCGCTGGGCCCGGTTTAGCCGGCTGTTAACAACACCAAGGGTGCCATCGTCAATCGAGTGGTAAATAAAATACTTGCATAAGCGGCCGGCGTTCATTATTATGCGCGCCGTTCTGCCAGCACTTTTCAGTGCAACGCAACTCTGCCCGGGTGGTGAAATCGGTAGACACAAGGGATTTAAAATCCCTCGCTCGAAAGGGCGTGCCGGTTCAAGTCCGGCCCCGGGCACCATTTAGTTTTCAAATTTAGCCCTTCCCCATATCTAGTCTGTTTTAGTCTGTTAGGCTCTCTTACCTCTTGTGTTGTCAGGCAAACGGTCTCTTAGCTTATGAATTAAGTACTCCTCCAATGCTGAGGCTTCAAAGAATAGTTCTCTCGGTACCGCCCAAGTCACAATGCTAGTTGGCATTTGACTCCATTGATGGCCTTTTGCAGGTATCGCAGACTGCTTATCCACATCGCTAACAAAATAGCTACCGAGCCGATACCCTAAATCTTGCTGTGACGCCTTACCGATATAGAGCACGGTTGCCCCTGAGAGAATTGCGTAAACACCGCGCTCTTGACAATTCGGCCACATTTCTGGCCAATGCAATGCAGCATCTGGAACTTTCAACTTATTACTAAAAAGACTGTAAATTTCACTTTTGTTAATTGCTGGTAGCTCTGAACGTCGATACTCAGAACTAAATGTAGTAACGAGTTTGTCTATATCTTCTATGGTAACCATGATTTCATACCTTTTATCGTATTAACTTGATCATTTTGTAAAACGTTAATTTGGATGGATAAAGAGCCACATTGATAATCTAATCTGTCTCTTTAGCGAAGAGTCGATACAAAGACCTACGTATACTTGCTTGGTCGGCAACTTTGCTGGAAGTTCAGTTGTTTCCTGAGAAAGGGAATCTGAAAGATAAGTGCCGACATCATCAATATTAAAACCCGCATTCAAAGTCGAAGTTACATTCTCAATCATATCTGGGTTAAAGTTGTCTGATCCCGCAGATGCCACAGCAAATGTCGAAGCAGCCATTTCAATAGAGTATCCGCACTTCTCAATATATGGAACAACATCGTCTTTCCAAAACGAATTAAACGGCGTATTTGGAGTGCTGGTTAGTGAAATATAACCCAACTGAAAGGGTTTCTCTGGAATAGCCTCGTACAAAAATCCCATATTTGAATTCAAAAAGTAGGAGAGTGGTAGATTAGATTCGAAATTGACCCGCACCATATCCAGCAGTGACTCAAGATACTCCGACGGCCTGCTGAACTGCCCTGCGGCTTGAGCACACGTCTTGCGGTATTCGTCCATGTATCTCACACAACCATTTTCGCTAACAGGTTCTAAATTATGCTCTTTTGTCAGTTCAAACAGTTCGTATATGCCTGTCATTACCTGAATCAGTTTTTCTTTAAACTCTTCATGGGACTTTACGTTTGTTTTCACTTCCATTTTATCGGCCTTATATCGCTTTGATTCAACTGCCAGTTGCAGCCACAAAGCTAAGAGGGTTGAAACACTGGATTGGGGCGGTCTGATATTAAAAATATTTTTGTCAATTAAAACTGAGGGATGGAGAGAGGCTGATCAAACGCTAAGGCAGTTAATAAATACTTTAGAGGCTAAGCGGGGTCAAAAGCTGTTGTTTGCCTGCCAGGTCACCTTTAATGTGCCACTATAATCCTGTTCGGAAACAACATGCCGGCTAAATAAGCAATAGAGCTACAACCCACGCCGCCCTTGCTAGCGGTTACTATAATCTGCATAAAAAACCAAAATTAATTAACTATCAATTTGTTTTTTTAGGGAGTATTTTGGTGGGAAAACGGCACAAACTGTTGCTGAATAAGTGATGATATGTGCACTGTAGGTCGCAGTGATTTTTTGATTAATCTTATATCTTGCAACCCTTAAACCGCTGCGGTTTAATGCTGCTTGTATTTAAAATAACAACAAGCAGCAACAGACTCGCCGTTTCATTAGCCATTTCAATGTTATGGCTGCTTCCCGCAGCTCGTAACCGATACCATTTTAGATTCGATGGGTGATAACAAAAAACTGGCTACTGAAGTGCTGGCTTCACAGCAAAAGGGTAAAGATTTTGCGCGGTTGATACTGCGGTTGTTGGCAAACTAACTACTATAGTTCAGTGGAGTATGTAATGAGTCGATGGAACGAAAACTTCAAAAATCATATCGTGCATAAAAGTGTGGCGGACCTAGATAACTTATTATCCAGTCGTGAGAGAGATCATGACGATGGGGCTACTGCCGAGGTTCGCAGAGCCCGTAAGGTTATTGAACTGATAAAGGGCGCATTAAACGGACTTGATCCCGAAGTAACGCCAACAAATATGCTTGATAGTCTGAACTCGCAACTTCAGGAGCGTTATCTTGTTCAATACCTGACAGCATTTGCTGGTAGTGGTTCAATTGACCATATTCAAGCGGCAAATGAGCAGCTCGCACCTATTTTACAGCCACTTACATGGTTAGTCCCATATGCCAAACGATTAGCTGTAAGAAGTCATGCTAAGTCACTGGAAAATACTATTGATATAGCTATATCGAATCTGGAAGCTAAAAAATCAACGATTGAAAACTCACTCACAGATTTGGATGAGAAAATGTCTGAGCTCGCTGATACCCAAGATAAGCTTGATAGCACCATGGAGCTTAGAAAAAGTGAGATGGATCAGCAGATATCAATGTGGCAACAGCAATTCTCTGACAGCCAGGAAAAAAGGCTCGACAACTACAATAACTGGAAAGAGAAAGTTGAAACCGATATCAAAGTTAGGAATGAGTCTTTAATTGATAAATTGAAAACTGATGTCGAAGTAATGCATGACGGGACTGAGAGTGAGCTTATAGGTTTATTGGGTGATGCAAAAGCCAAGTATCAGAACATTCTGGACCTTTACCAGCTATCTTCCGGAGACAGCATATCTGGAGGATACGCAAAATCTGCATCTGATGAAAATAAAAGTGCCGATATCTGGCGTCTAGTATCTATAGGTTTCATCATCGCTAGTGTTGCTTGGCTAATTATTGCTTATTGCCAAATTACGGGCATTTCATTCGGTACTGTTCCCTCAGTTGATAATATTGCGCCAGTAGACAGTCAGTTTAATTGGCAACGATTTATAGTTAGTTTTTCCTTAACTGGCGTCCTGTTGTTTGGTGCCGGATATGCAGGTCAACAATCAAATAAACACCGAGAAGAGGGCAAAGCAGCCAGAACCTTTGCACTGCAAATTAAGGCACTAGATCCATTTATTCATTCATTAGAACCTGATATACAAGCAGCTCTTAAAAAACAACTAACACCAACTTTTTTTGCAGGGTATCAGCACAACGATGTAAATCATCGCACTGAGCCTGAGAAAAATATAACTGAATTAACTAAGGCGATCAGCGAACTTATTCGAACTGCCAAGGGGAATTAGCAATGGGGCGAAAACACAAGGAATCGGTATTAGAACAGCTATTTAGCCAATTTTGGGATATGACCGAATACTTTTGGCAAGTAGGGGCGGCCATCACTGTTATGCTGCTTTGCGGTGCTACAGCGTCTGCTGTGTGGGTGATTAATTTTGAGCAAAGCCTCACTGATAGTCCAATTAACCAGATCTTCCAAAATCTAAGCTGGCTCTTTTATGCAATACCACTAATTATTCTGGGATTGTCGTTGCTGTTCGGCAGGTGGGCTTATCTGTCGTACCTAAAACAGAATGGAACAATGTAGTATTCAATTTGACTAACGCAGCTGACTAATTTACATACGAAGTTATCTATACCGCAGGATTTAACAAGGCTAGAATTCGAAATTAACGTTTTAAGAAAAGCTATTGTAAAAAATATAAAGGCCAGTTACCTGAAAACACTCTATGTAAGGTAACTCTACAAGATAAAAAACAAACCAATTTAAAAAGGGTTTTACAGTGCCATATTTAATTATACTCATAGTTGCATTAATTGTTTTTTACAGGTCAGTAAAAAAAGATTCAAAAATCACTTATTTTTTGTTTAGATTTAGTGGGATTATCACAATAGCAAGTTTCTCATATTTTTTATACGACGTTGGTGCAGCTTTTGATAATGGTGCAAAGAGGATATCTACTCTCTCATTAATTTTTTCGTTGTTCACATTTATCTTATGGCAAGGCAAAGTAAGCATGCGAATTCTAAACAATGATCAAAGTAGCAGAGCTCTAAGAATAATCGTGAGAATTTTCAGCATTGGCACTATGTTTCCATTCAGTATTTTATCAAAGAAAATGTATCAGAAATTTGATGTTGAAAAGCGGGCAATATAACTACTTTTGCAGCTTAATTACCTTAAACGGAGATTTCATTTTCCCCGCTATAAATCGTCAGAAGTTTTTGTATGCCGCAGTTGCGGCTGGAAAAAAGTTCTATTGGGTGTAAGTGATGTCCGGGTCGCTGGAGTTGACTATTTCGCTTATTGCCCTAAATGCTCAAGTGATAATCATGAGCTAAGAACTGCAAGATTAGTAGAAAGACTTAAAGCAAAGATTTTGCGAGGTTGATACTGAGGTTTGTTGAGAGAACAGGGTCTTCATAACTGGCTATGGATGCGTCATAATGACGCCGTAACTCAACGACTAATATAGGATGGCATTTTGAATTTAGAGCAGTTCCTACTTGATGTATACGCGCAAACAGAAGGTGGAAAAAAATATTATCCATACAAAGGTGTGCGGGGCCCAAAGGCAGGCTTGTACAGTGTTAGCTACTCAGGTAGATCCAACGAATATGTTGGTGTAAGTGAGCAAGAGCTTATCACAGCGATTGAAGCTGGCCGCTTTAGTTCTCGAGGTACCATCCGTATGTTGCCATTAGAGAAATTAGCAGGAATGCAAAGAAACGGCTTTTCACCAACGCACTACAAAGGTTTACCTATTAAAAAATAGTTCATTAGATGGACTCTAAATGCTATGTGTAACTTATGTGCAGGACGCGACGGAAAAATCGCCTTTTTCTAGAGGCATTTGCAAGAAGTTACTGCCTAAACCAGAGTGACAAGCCTAACCTTATGAATAGTTAAAGCGTTTTAAAATCCCTCGCTCGAAAGGGCGTGCCGGTTCAGGTGTTCGCCACTTCCTTGTGGCTCACCCGCACAGCGGGCCAGCT
Organism: Arsukibacterium sp. UBA5043; assembly: GCA_002415085.1. GTDB lineage: Bacteria > Pseudomonadota > Gammaproteobacteria > Enterobacterales > Alteromonadaceae > Alishewanella. The sequence goes on from DIBV01000004.1 coordinate 95,160, forward strand.
GATGCTGTCAAATATTGCTCCCGGCAATATTTTCCGGCCCCGGGCACCATTAAAATCTCCTTTTGCATACTCAATTATCCTTTTTCCAAAAAATTCATTACTTTAAACTTTGCAAAAAGTTGCTATTGTTAACTTTCGTGCAGCTATTAAGGCAGAAGTCTCAATGAGAAATAACCAACCGGTTACCCAGAAGGAATATGTTTTTCCTGCGTCAGACAGATTAATTTCAGGAACTGATGCTAAAGGCAATATCTCTTATTGCAACGAAGCCTTTATCGAAGTCAGCGGCTATAAAAAAGAAGAGCTGATTGGAAAGCCTCATAATATGATTCGGCATCCTGACATGCCGCCGGCGGTTTTTAAAGAGATGTGGCAAACTATCGCATCCGGGCATGTCTGGATGGGGCAGGTAAAAAACCGCCGTAAAAACGGTGATTACTACTGGGTAAGCGCTTTTGTTACCCCGGTGTTTGAAAACAGCAGAGTGGTGGGCTATGAGTCTGTCAGGGTGTTGCCGCTTGAAGATGAAAAAGCCCGCGCTGAAGCCGCTTATGCCCGGTTGAGAGCGGGCAAGTCGAACTTGTCAGTTTTTTCACGTACCGGTGCAGCGCTACAAGCATTGGCGCCGATTATTGTGCCTGGCATACTGGCCAGTGTTCTGGGGTACAGTTTATCTGGTGCTGTAGCAGGTACCATAATACTTACTACTACGGTGCTCTCGGCAGTATGGTTAGCTGCCCGGCAAAAGTCTCAGTATCTGGATATTGTTAGTATTAGCGCGGAATCTTATTCGAATGCTATGGTGGCAGAAACCTACTTTGCCGATGTAGGAAGCAAGGCAAGGGTGAAGTTAACGTTAGCCTGCGAAATAGCCAGAAGCAGAACGGCGTTAACCCGTATTGCCGATGCCGCCGCGGTGCTGGATTCTATTGTTCAGAATACCCAACAAGAATCGGAGTCAACTTCGGCTGCCGTGATGCAACAAAGTCAGGCCACCCAGCAAATTGCTTCGGCTATTACTCAAATGTCTCAGGCAATCCAAGAGGTTGCAGGTAATGTGCAAACGAACTCGGTCAGTGCGCGTAATGCGCTGGGAAGTGTGGATGATGGTGCAAAACTGGCCAATGAAGCTAAAACGGCCATCGATGCTCTTAGTAGCTCGGTAGTGAGCATTGCCGCGACAGTGCGTGAGCTTGCCGAGTCTACCAATGAGATTGGCCAGGCGGCTAATCTGATTTCTACCATTGCCGACCAGACCAATTTACTGGCACTCAATGCGGCTATTGAGGCGGCCCGTGCTGGTGAGCAAGGCCGGGGGTTCAGCGTTGTTGCTGACGAAGTGCGCGCCCTGGCTGGGAAAACGCGGGAATCAACCGATAAAATTCATATTATTGTGGAAAAACTGACGAAGAGGGCAATGAGTGCGGTAGGTACCTCGGAAAAAGGGGAGCAAGCGGCCCAGCATGGCGTAGAAACAGTGGAGCATACGCGCCAGGCGCTGAACAACATTCGCGACGCTGTTCGCACTATTACCAACTTAACCGAACAAATGTCAGCGGCCGTTGAAGAGCAAAGCACCGTGGCAGAGCATATTAATCAGCAAATTGTTGAAATCTCTGACAGTACCTCGGTCACGCAGAACTCAGCCAAAGGCGCACTGGATGCCAGTAAGCGTTTGGCAAAAACTGTAGCCAATATGCGCTCGATTATTGACCGCTTCTCGGGAAAACGCTGAACCTAATCTGTTTAGCCGGGCTACTCTGTTTTGCCAGTGGCTGTCGCTGGCGTAATTACAGCAACTGAGGCTCCGACTTCAGCTCACCTCACGGGCGCTTTAGTGACTTTTGGCACTAACAGCGCATGGCAGGCCTTGTTAGGCTGCTTAAAACAACTCAACCGTGAGGCGGAACCATGCGACTAACATCCTTCCTGTTAATACTATTAACCATAGTGCCCTGGGCAAGCCGCGCTGCCGGTGCAACTGTGGCCGCTAACCCAGCTGAACTGCAGCAGGGAACAGTTGCCATGCGTACCGATCTTGATTTGGCCGAGAAGTATATTAAGCAAGCGCTGAAGGCAGCACCAGATAACCCGGAAGTGCATTTTATTTGTGGCCGGATTATGGGCCGGCAAGCTGGCGATGCTATCTTTTCGGCACTGAGCTACGCAAAAAAGTCTTTAACGTGTTTAAAGCAGGCTGTTTTGTTACAGCCGGACAATACCGCTTATCGTCGCGGGCTAGTGTCTTTTTATTTAGGTGCGCCCGGTATTGCGGGGGGCGATGAAGACCTTGCCTGGCAGCAGGTTGAGCAGATTAGTGCGATTGATGCGCTGCAGGGGGCGTTGGCCAAGCTCAATTTCTACCGGCAAACAGAGCAAAAAGACCAGTATCGGCAACTGCTTGAGCAAAGCCGCATTGACTTCACTGCGCACGCTGAATTTCATTATCGGCATGGCTTATTGTTGCAAGAAGAAAAACACTATACCCAGGCGTTTGCTGCCTTTACTGCTGCAACTCAGGCAGCAAAAGACAATGCAGACGTTTATGTGCTTAATGCCTGGTATCAAATAGGCCGCACTGCGTTGTTTAGCCAGCAGCAGCTGGCAGAGGGTATTGACGCGTTGAATTATTTTATCGCCCATGCCCATGCGGCGGATGATCTGCCGGAAAAAGCCTGGGCCCATTTGCGTTTGGCGCAGCTGCATAAACTCAATGATGATAATGCCCTGATGCAGCAGCATCTTGGCTATGCAGAGCAAAGTAACGATAAGGAGTTACAACGTGAAATCAGACGTTTACAACGCTAAGCAACCCGATCGCCGCTCTGGGTTGATTGCGCTTGTCGCCATCCTCGTTTTCCTGCTGATGGAACTGCCCATCCGTTTGGTGTTACAACCGGATCCCTGGCTGTTGGAAACCCGACACTGGTATTTTAATCAGCCACTGCGTCTGGTTATAGAGCTGACCCTGGTAGTGGTGCTACTGGCCGTTATCCGTTTTTGTTATCCGACGCTGCTTAAGATTAAGCGCAGTCAACTCAGTTTGCTGGCTGGGAGCATGCTGGCGAGTGCTTTACTGTTTGGCTTATTAGAGACAGAGCAATTACTGCACAGTTTCTCAGCCGGGTTATGGCTTTGGCTGGCTTGGTTTAGTTCAGGCTTTTGTATCGGCATAGGGCAGGAGCTATTGTACCGGGGACTGCTTTTTACCAGTTTGCAGCGGCATATGTCGCTAGGGTTAGCTACGGCGATGACCACTATTCTTTTTGTTATTGCACCGCTGCATTCGCTGCGCTTATGGCACTATCTGCAGCAGGAGCAATTTACCATAGTGGCAATGTTAGTCGCTATTTACATCGGCGTAAGCCTGCTTTTTCAGTGGTTGCGTAATCACAGTAGCAATGTCATGGTGCCGGCGCTGGTGCATGGCGTTGGAAATGCCGTCACCTGGGTAGCGGTATTCGCCTGAGGGTGATGCCGGCGCTGAACGCCGGCTAATTTTGTTCAAGCTAAAAAAGAAAATGACTGACTTAACCTTCTTTTTGGTCATCGCCATTGTCTGGATCCGGGTCCAGTTGCATTGACTTTGACGCCTTTACCAATACCAGGTTCGACAGGTTATCGACCAGGCTCTGCAGGCCGACTTCAAAACTATCGACTATTTCATCCTCTTTGACTTCAATTGGGAAAAACACCAGTTCTGACTGGCTGGAGTAACGCTTAATACTATCTAAATCGACTTTATCTAGTGCTTCTACTTCAGACTCAATTCGCACTTTATCCAGATAAGTTGCGAAAATATCCCGTACTTGCTGCTTAGAGTAGCGCTCTGCCTCCGTAAGAATGCGCAGCTTGGTGTTCTGCCAGCCCCTGGCGCGGGTGCAAAGGTATGCAAACATCAACATAAGTCTGGCAGTAGGGCCGCCGCGCCACCAGATATCAATTCTTCTGCCTTTTGTGGGTGCTTCGTTAGCAAATAATGGGGCGCGGGCAGAGGCGAGCGCAACCAGATTAATATCAGCTTTGATCATTTCCAGAAAGTTGGCGGCGTAATCATCAGGTGAATGCTCTTGCTTTGAATCATTCGACGATGTCCAGTTAAGTAGCGCAGTGTTGGGGGTTATCGGGCCAATGCCGTAAGCAGACATTATATGGCGCAAGCCACTTTGAAAGTCAGAGGCCTGCATCACCAGGGTAAACGCCCTGACGTCTGTGTCATCAATAGCTTGCTGATACTGCTTGAGAATTTGCTGCTGCTCGGGTTCATCAGCGTGCTGCGGGTTAACAATCCGGGTCAGGGTAATCAGGCCGCTTTGTCCTTCCAGTACGGCAGAAAAGGTTAATAGTTGCTTATGCCGCTCTGGGGTTTTGGAAAATACCAGCATATGCGGACGCCAGTCTCCGGGGTGGGGCTCCATGCTATTGAGTTCAAACAGCAACTCCCGCACCCGCTTAAACAAGGCACCACGTTGATGATCAGTAAAACTGCGGTGTTGATGACTGCGTGCCAGATACTGGTGCAAACCAAACAATACTGCGATGGCGATTACACAGGCGATAAGATTAATGGCCAGCATGGCGACAACACAGCCTATACCGCCAATAAGGCTGACGATTTTATGTGACCATTTAAAGCGTGGCCGAAAAAAAGGATTGTCTGAGTGTAGGGCAAAAAAGGTCGCATAGTTTAACAAGGCGTAAGCCGCCAGAAAAAACATACTGATAACCGGCGCCAGCAGGTTGAGATCGCCAATGATCACACAAAGCAGGGCGATAGCGGTGGATGCCATCACGGCACGGCGCGGATTATTATCCTGGCCTTCGCCTTTAGCAAACGGCACCAGAAACGGGATCAGCTTATCGCCGCCCATCGCCTGCAGCACCCGTGGTGCGCCCAGCATAGACGCCATGCCTGACGACAGCGTTGCTGCCATGACTGCGGCTGCAACCAGTACGGCCCACATTGCTACGTCGGCCATAATGTAATAGTTATCGGTGAGTTCCGAGATGCTGGCAGTACCGGCCAGTACCAGTGCCACCAGCACATACAGCGCCGCCGACAGACCAATAGCTGCAAAAGTGCCTTTTGGAATAGCGCGGTGCGGCGCCCGTAAGTCGCCTGACATATTCAGGCCCTGGGTAAAACCGGTAATCGCCGGGAAAAATAAGGCAAAGGCCAACCAGAATTGCTCTGCACTGGCATCGGTTTGCCAGTTAGTCACCAGCGTTTGCTGGCTAAATGTGTTAATGCCGCCGATAAAAAATGACAGTAAGCCAGCGGCCACCAGCGCCATGATCAAAAATTGTAATTTGGTGGTCCAGTCTGCTCCGAGCCAGGCAAAAATAAATAAAACCACGGTGATAGCAGCGGCCAGTATCCGCACACTGAGCCAGTCCGGCAGCGTTACCAGATGGTTTAGCACTTCCACCAGGCCCATCACATAAAAAGCTACGGAGATGGAGATAGACAGAAACAACGTTAGGCCTAACGCGCCGCCAAATGCTGGGCCAAGCGTGCGGGAGATGACATAGTAGAAACCACCCTCTTTCACCCGGATATCGGTTGCGATCACCGCCAGTGACAAGCCGGTTAGCAGGCATAAGGTGAATGCCGCCGCCATAATCAGCAAGGTGCTGGCTAATCCAACCTGGCCAACAACATAGCCGGTACGAAGAAACAGGATAATACCGACGATGGTCAGAATGCTGGGAGTAAACACCCCGGCAAAGGTGCCGAATAAGTGGCGGCTGGCGTCGGTATTGGCAGAACTGCGGTGTTTATTCAATATAAAGGCCTATGCAAAGCGTTTTTATTAAAACCTAGCACACTGCAGTTACTGTTGAAAGGTACCTCTGTAACACCAGGCCCGAATGGCAGGCCACTTTGTCAGTAATATTTTAAGCCGTCGGCTTTGCCTCTGAAGGCATAGTACGCGAGTGCGGTGTAACCAATAATCACCGGGATCACCACTACGGCGCCGAAAAAGATAATCAGTAACGATTCACGCGAGCTGGCCGCCTGATACAGCGTTAACTGATTCGGTACCACATAGGGATAAAAACTCAGTGCCAGTCCCAGAAAGCTGCAGATAAAAATAATATTGCAGATAGCGAACGGCAACCAGGCACCATGATCCTGCGGCAGTGGCAGCCGTTTCAGTGCCAGATAACCAATAATAAACATGGCAAAGCATAGCAACGGTATCGCGGCAAACAGGTAAGCCATCGGCGGCTCAGTCCATACCTGCAGCGCATTGGCATTAACCAGCGGGTTGATGGTACTGACCGCCAGAATACCGCTAAGCGTAAGCACTCCGGCTATTTTACACTGCCTGATAGCATGCAATTGCAGCTCACCACTGGTTTTGCCAATCAGCCAGGCATTGCCAATCATCGCATAGGCAGCGGTAACGCAAAAGCCGCTAAAACAGGCAAAAATAATACTGCCGGCACTGTACTTAAGCCCCATCACATAAATACCCAGCATAAAGCCCTGGCTAAAGGTGGCCAGCACCGATCCGGCTTTAAAGGTGTAATCCCAGCGGGTTTTGCGGCTGGCTTTTACCTTAGCCCGAAAATCAAAGGCCACACCACGCAGAATTAAACCTAGTAGCAGCAAGGCTGCGGGCAAGTACAACGCATGTAAAATGGCACTATGGGCCGCCGGAAAGGCCACCAACAGCAAACCTACTGCCAATACCAGCCAGGTTTCATTGGCATCCCAGAACGGGCCAATTGAAGCAATTGCGGTGTCGCGCCAGGGCTCGTTGTGCATGGGTAGGGTGATACCCACGCCTAAATCATAGCCATCTAAAATGGCATATAACAGGATAGACAGGGCGGTTAAGCCACCGAAAATGAGTGCTAGATTTTCTGCAGTTAACCAGCTCATAATGCAGCTCCGGTGCGAGTGTCTGGGTTGTTATCTTGCAGTGGCTGACTGCGGTTTTCTACCAGACCTGGCCGGGTTAAGTCATATTCCTCCACTTCTACGGCACGGTTAGCCAGCCAGAACAGGGTTTTAATATAAGCCACCAGCAGCACGACATATAACACCAGATACATGGCCAGTGTCAGAGCGACATGTTCACCCGGTACCGTGGTTACCGCGTCACGGGTTTTCAGCACGCCATAGACTAAATAAGGCTGACGACCAATTTCAGTAACATACCAGCCGGCCAAGGTCGCCACCCAGCCGGAGAAGGTCATGCCAATAAGAATTTTCAGTTGCAGTGGCGACAACGCTTTTTTACGAAGTAGCTGATAACTGCCCCACCAGGCCATCAGCAGCATCAGCATGCCAATACCAACCATCACCCGGAAGCTATAAAACACCGGCGCCACCGGCGGATGTTCGCCGGTAAACTCGTTCAGACCCTTTAGCTCGCCCTCGCGGTCATGGGTTAAGATTAAGCTGGCTAGTTTGGGGATTTCAATGGCAAAGCGGTTTTGTTGGGTTTCCTGATCCGGGATCGCAAACAAGACCAGTGGCGCACCTTTTTCGGTATGCCAGATCCCTTCCATGGCGGCAATTTTCTGTGGTTGATGCTCCAGCGTATTTAAGCCATGAAAATCCCCGACCAGCACTTGGGTTGGCGCGAGAATAGCAGCACTGAGTATGGCCGTTTTCAGGGTCAGTTTCGGCGCTTTTTTATTGTCGCCTTTTAGCAGGCGATAAGCTGAAATACCGGCTACCAGAAAGCAAACGGTCAACGCTGAGGCCAGCAGCATATGAACAAACCGATACGGAAACGACGGGTTAAAAATAATCGCCAGCCAGTCTGTGGCATGGGCAACGCCATCAACCATTTCAAAACCTGCCGGGGTTTGCATCCAGGAGTTAAGCACTAAAATCCAGAACGCCGAGAAGGTGGTGCCAAGCGCCACCAGAAAAGTCGCCAGGGTATGCACCCAGCGCGGCACTTTGTGAAAACCAAACAACATAATGCCAAGCATGGTCGCTTCAAGGAAAAATGCCGTCAGAATTTCATAGGCAAGCAGCGGGCCTGCTATATTCCCGATGCTTTCCATAAAGCCCGGCCAGTTGGTGCCAAACTGAAACGACATGGTAATGCCACTGACCACTCCCAGTGCAAACGTCAGGGCAAATACTTTTACCCAGAAACGATAGGCCCGCATCCAGACCGGATGCTTCGAGATATCAAAGCGTACTTTGAAATAAAACAACAACCAGCCCAGGGCAATGGTGATAGTAGGAAACAGAATATGAAAACTTATATTGGCCGCAAACTGGATGCGGGACAGAATTAGGGTATCTAACATAACTACCTCAGCAGTAATACGCGCTAAGCGTCTTTTTTGGCCCGAAACTTATCGGTGAACTCCAGCACCTTACTCACACCTGAACCCAGCTTCATCAGCGTGTTCAGTTTTTCGGGTGACAACGATTGTAAGCTTTGCGTCCATTCTGTAATGTTTTCCAGCAAATCGTGAATTTCGGTGATCCGCTGCTGAGCATAAGCCTCATCTTTATTGGCAGCCTCATCCATCATAATATCGCGCAGTAACGACAACGTTGGGTCCATCTCACGTTTACGTCGCTCTTCGAACACTTTATTCGCCATATCCCAGATGCTGCCGCGGCTTTGATAAAATTCGCGTCGCTCTCCTTGTTTATGAATTACCTGTACCAGTTGCCAGCTACCCAGTTCTTTCAATCCCATGCTAACGTTACCACGGGAGATCCCAAGCAACTCGGCAATCTCATTGGCGCAAACCGGCTCTTCACTTACTACCAGCAGGGCGTATATCTGCCCCACTGTGCGGTTAAAGCCCCAGCGGCTCCCCATTTCACCAAAGTGACAAACGAAAGACTCGATCATGGGCGTCATCTGCATTGGGTAATCCTTACTGAACTTTCAGAAATTTCTGAAACTATTGTACGCCCGAACTTTGATCTGGATCAAGTTGTTTATGCCATTACGCCATGTGTAGCAACAGCGGGTCTCTGACGGTGATTGCCAATTTATGCCTGGCTGATATACTGTATACATAAACAGTATTTGAGGTGTGTATGGCTGCAGTATTCATTGGCAATGCCAGTATCTGGCCACGGCGGCGGATACCCTTTTACAGCGACCCGGTGCGGGCTGGTTTCCCATCACCGGCGCAGGACTATATTGAGCGTACGCTCGACTTAAATGAGCTTTGTATTCGCCATCCCACGGCCACCTTTTTTGTGCGGGTGGAGGGGGATTCGATGATCGATGCCGGCATTTATGACGGCGATGTGCTGGTGGTTGATCGGGCTATTAATGCCGAGCATGGCGATATTGTGGTGGCCGCATTAGGCAATGAATTTACGGTAAAAGAGTTGTGTACCCAGCCGCTGCTGCAGCTGTTACCGCGCAACCCAGCTTACCAGCCTATTACGCTGACGGAAGGGGATGAGCTGAATATTTTTGGCGTGGTCACCAATGTGATCCGGCAAATGAAGCGCAAATGAGCAGCAAAGATAACAGCGTGTTTGCGCTGGTGGACTGCAATAACTTTTATGCCAGCTGTGAAAAACTGTTCCGGCCCGATTTAGCCAAGGTCCCGGTGGTGGTGCTGTCGAATAATCACCCATACACTTTATTTTCCACCTTCTAACTAGCCACTTTTGTTAGTGTTATGAATTTAGTATAGATTATCAATTAACTGATTGGATTAATGAGCGTGATATGGCTATCGCTTACGAAATAAAAACAACCGAAATAAAACCTTTTTCATATAGAACGCCTTTAATAGATGTTGATGCAGACGGTGTATTGTCAGCAAAGTACTCACGACAACATCCCGTCCACATCAAAAGACTTGTCTTACTAAACTTAGTTGGTCGAGATGAAGCAGGTAATATTGTCTCTTACGAACCAATAGAGCACGTTAATCGATTTCTGATTGCACACCATGTCTATGACAATAAGCAAGAATCAGAACAGTACAGCAAGGGGCTGCTTCATTATTTTTCATTCTTACTGGAGCTGCAGCGCCTGTGGGATGAAGAATACGACGAAGATCTATATGACGAACTGGTCGATCTTCCAAGACCTACTTGGGATTCCTTTCCCTTACGCAAGCACGAAAAAGTTACCTATCAGTATCGTGAAGCCCTGAAACAGGCCGTCTTAGAACCACGCGACCCTAGTCTATCGATCGCCAGAACAACAGCTAAAGCCTATTTGGGCGCCGTGGTGAAATTCTATTCTTTCCATATTCGTGATGGGTATCAGTTCAACAACCCTCCCTTTGAGCACGAAGTAATCACTATACAATACCAAGCTAGTGGTACTTCAATGAGAGCGTATATGTCGAAAGATGTCCACACTACAGACTTGCGTCTGAATTTCGGTGGTTCAAAGCGAAATGAAGGTGGCGCTTTACCATCTTACCGGAGAGATTTGAAACCTTTGACAGACAATGAATGGAGATCTGTAGAGCACATTCTAACCAACACTCATCGAGTGGTTAAGAGCATTGGAGGAAAACGGACAACAGCCAAGCTACAAATCGAATACTGTCTTTTCTTCCTTATTGCAAGATATACAGGCCTTCGAAAGGAAGAAATTGCAAGCTTGCACAAAGGGCAAATCGTTAAACCTAATCTAAGCCAGAAAGTAATGCGAATTGGGGTTGGAGGTGAGTATGGATCTTTCACCAAGACAAAGGGCGGTGGAAATAAGTCACGACGTACAATCATTCCAACTCGCATTATGCAACTACTCTTTGAATACACGCTTAGCAACAGATTCAAAAAGCGATTGGCCAAATTTAAAGAACTATGCAAGAAAAAGCGAAACGCAGGCGAGGCAGGCTACTTTGATGGAGAAGACGGCGTCGACGAAAACAAAGATTATCTATTTATCAGTCAAACAGGAAAACCCTTATTCACCAAGCTATCAGAAGCTAATGCACGTTGGAATGAAGTGAGATCAACAGTCAAAGCGTCTGCAGGAATAGACGTTGAAGGTGTTATTCACAACTTAAGAGCTACTTTTGCAGTTTCACTGTTTAGGTTGTTGCTGCGAAGCACAGAGGTTGACACAGCTCTTGCTCTGATCTCTGATTGCTTGGGGCATGATGATGAGTCTACGACCTTGATGTACCTCAAAATGGCTCAAGATGAACCTACGGGCGATGAGATATATGAGGATATACTGGACTACCTCGGTGCCTTTGAGAACCTAGATAACTTAAAATTCGTGGGTCAGTAGATGGCACTAGACAAGCCTAACAAACGCAGAGCTTTACAGCCAACTAAAGAGCTAGTTAGAAAAAACGCGGAGGTTCTAACGCTTCATCCGGATGACATGGTGATTGTATCACCTAAAGGCCCTTTGTATTTTAAACGTCTGCTGTATAAAAATTGCCCCAATGTTATCACCATCAGTGAGCCCTCCCCCAGCATTCCATTAGTTGATATGCAGAGAGTAAACTTTGTCCGTAAAATGTTGGGGGTATTCAGTGCAGGCGTTACTGCTACTACACAATCAAGGTTTTCAGTTTTAATAAAGTTCATTCAGTGGGTAGATTCAAACAACAAAAGCCCTATAAACGGCGACTGGTTGCACTGGAATTTAATTGATGGCTTTATGAGTTGGTGTGGACTTCAAAATAGCAAAGGGGAACTATCCCGCCAAACATGGGGACGCTATAGAACCAACATGGCATGGATTTTAAACCGTCTGAATCGAGCTCAGGAAGCCAAGAATCTACCCGCCGTAAAAGGTGTTTTAAAGCACACTACACATCATTCAGGACTTGATGTGGAAAACGAGCTCAAGCCAATTGTAAAGAGGCTCTTTCAAGCATATAGAGACTTATTAGCACACTACACTGCCGGCACTCATCCAAAGCGTCACCCACTCTTCGACAGAGATTTGTTAGAACGGATTGCAAAGGAGAAAGGGCTTAAGGGGCTTAACAGAGCTCACCATTTCGGAGCCTTTAGTAAATCGGTAAACCCAGCACTAGGACATCCAAACAATCATATTTCAAAAATAGCCATCACGATTTGTTTTATGTTTACAGGCATGAATACTACACCACTGCAGGCCATGAAAATTTCAGATATTCGCTTTCGTGAAGTTCAGGGAGGGAAATATATTCTTGATTCAGTAAAGGGTCGGGCCGGCTTTCAAGAGCAAGATAACGCTCTTGGATTTAGTAAATATGCTAAAGAGTTTATTGAAAGTTGGATAGCTGTATCAACAAATATGGCTAGTGGCAATAAAGACGCTTACCTATTTCCTTATTATTCCAAAGCGGGCGTAGCCATGTCTTTTAACGACAGTCAACGAGCGACACTCGTTGGCGTCAGTGGTCTTCTTGAAAGGCTCGGTTACCCCAAAATCACTCCATCCATACTTAGAAAGACCAAGATGGACACCCTATTTCGTGTAACTGAATCCGTGTATCTAGTCTCTCTATCTGCGAATAATAGTATTAATGTAACGCGCTCTACCTACTCAAATGGAACAGTAGGAGAGCATGAAAATAAACTCAGAGCTGCCATGGAGGCTAAGTTTGCTCATGCAAAAGGCGATGACATATCTTCTGCTGTAAAAGCCGCTAAATTCAAATACGCAAGCGTTCTTGACAACTACGAGTATGAGCGCTTAAGAAGCGGACAAAATAGAAGTTACGAGTCCAGGACTCCCATTGGCGTTAGGTGTAATAACAACCAGATGGGCACAGCGAACAGCATTCACAAAATGCTCGGGAGGCTGGGTATTCATGCTAATGACAATGAAAAGGCATGTACCAGCTTTCTTAATTGCTTTAATTGCGAGCAGCATGCTCTTGTGGCTGACACTACTGATATTTGGCTGATGCTGTCTTTCCAGGAGACATTGCAACAACTTGAACAAACACCTGCTATAAACTCTTTGCCGCCCCAAGAAATGAAATCGATATTAGATACGATTGAAAATGTTTTGAAAGGTTTCGGTGAAAAATCACCAGACAAATACATGCAGGCTACTGAACTTCAGAAAAAGTCTTCACACCCTCTCTATTCAAGTATTCATAGCCTAAATGACTTATTGGAGGTTTTCGTGTGACTGAGAAATCTATTGGAAATCTCAACTCCTTGCCGACTTATGATCAACAAAAGGTAATAAGCCGCAACTCTGATAACAGCCCAAGGAGCTACATCTTTGATACTAACTGGGACTTTTTAGGTACAGTGAAAACTGGTGTCGGAAAAAATACTGCAATCAGTTTTTATAACACTGATATTCGATACCGGGCAGTCATTCAATCTACTCTTGCTTACTTTGTTGAAAGCTACAAAGAAAAAGAGAAAGTCCACCCATCAATTCCTCAAATGACTCACTGGTGTAGAGGGTTAGCATATATTTCTGAGGCGTTAAACGGAACGAACTGGGACGCGTTATCTGACGACAAAATTTACTCAACATTCAAAAGAAATTTTAGGGAGATTATAAAGAGTAGAGACTTATCCCAAAACATTGTTAATAACACGGTAACAACGTTAACTCTTCTAACCCGGCACCAACTCTGCCATAGAATTTTTAGTATAGCCGACCTAAATGTGGCAAGCAGTAAAGTCCGCAGGCAACATATCGCAATACCTATTGGCATTTACCAGCAACTTTTAAATCAGGCTATAACTGCAGTGGAGACTTATCACCCTTTTCGTTTTGAAATTAACAATGCAATGTGTGAGACATTTGCGATATACAACGAAGAGAAATTCCGCACTGGACGCTCCAAAACCCCTTCCAATGTAAATGAGAGGACGCTACGAAGAACAAGTCAAATTCAGCACAAAATCCCCAATTTTAATCCTACTCGCGATGCTACTTTCTTAACTCATTTGATGAGTCCTTGCGCGATTGTTTTGTTTGCATTCAGCGGCATTCGAATTGGCGAATTGAAAAGTTTGACGAAGGATAGTTATCAAGAGCGACTTATCTCTGACGACAAATCCATAAGCATATTAAAGGGTGAAACCACCAAAGGAACAGATGGGCTTCCCAAATCAAAAGTATGGCAAACCCATCCAATCGCAAAGGCTGCTCTTGAACTCGCTTACGACTCAACTCAGTGTCTTCGTGATCTCTATAAGCTTGAGATAGAAGGTAAGTACAGGGAAGCTAAATTGTCTATGGATGAGTATCAAACAGCTTTGAGGGAGATAGAAAGCGTATTTATAACTCTTAAAATAGTTGGGAACCAAAAATCTTACTCTCGGGCCACTCTTGGGAGACATGTCGGCATCTATTATCAGGGGTTGAATATCAAAGCAACGAAAGAAGATGTAGACAGCTTTAACACGCTTAACCCAAGCAGGAATGGTCAACTTAAAGAGAACGGATATCTACCCAGGCTGAGCCCACACGACTTCCGCCGTACCTATGCCGTTTTTTTCAGGCGCTACGGGTTTGGCACTTCTACAAGCATAAAATTCCAGTACAAACATACAAACATCAATATGTCTGACTATTATGGAAACAATGCTCAATTACAAGCTATGGAAGATATCTTACTTGATAATGATTTGCTCGAATTAATGCACAATGAGGGCATCACAATGGGTGTCGATATCTTTGATGAAATATTTAACGAGTCTGATCATTTAAGTGGGGCCGGCGGTGAACGAATTGCTAAAGATAAGTTTGCAAAACTCGGTAGCGATGATCGCGTGTATATGACCCGTGCAGAAATTGAGACTTTAGTGCGAAACGGAACATTGTCAGTCGTTAAACTGCCTACAGGCGGATATTGCATGAACGCTTCATGCAGCAGAGTGTGTGGAATAGGTGAATTTGCAGCAGAGATTAAGCCGTGCGAACATCAAGTTATCACAGACAATGAAGCAAAGGTGATACAAAGGCAAAATTTGCGCTTAATTAAGACGTTTCGGAGTCTGAATTCAGGGGACCCGCTGATGAACAGTATATTGATAGCCACAAAACAAAAAATTAAGCGCAACGAGCAGTTAATCAGTAAGCATAATCTGAAGTTTGAAGTATTTGACGACAAAGTCAAAGGCGTGATCGAGACAAACGAGGTTTGATATGGCATCAAAAGAGACCACGGAAGGACGGCTGAGAGAAGCACTTCAGCGCTTGGTGGAGAGGCGCCCTGTCCGAGTGAAACTGAAAGGTAGGCTAACTCTAAACAAAATCAATAACGAAGCAGGTTTAGGTAACAGCTACATACATAAATTTGAGGACTTTGTTAAGAAGGAAGCTTTACCGGCTATAGATAAGTACAACTCAAATTATGATCCTCTTAAGGCCCAGCTCTTAGAAGCTGGCAGCGAGATCACGGAGGTGGAGAGGCTAAAAGTCAAACTCAAAAAGGAAATTGCGCTCAAGGAGCAGTACCGAAGAGAGCGTGATGATCTTAAAGTTATAAACAAAGAGCTTGAGACACAAAATAGCTCATTAATGTTTAGAGTTTATGAGCTACAAGATCAGGTTCGTAAGGATTACAAAGTAAGCCCGTCCCGCTGATAGTGAAACAAAGCTTAATCATACTTCAAATGCGGCTGATCAATTCATGAAGCTTGCCAATTATGCCTTTGCTGGTAGACTGTATGTATATACAGTGTGGAGATTTATATGTCAGTAGCGTACCTTGGTGATGCGAGTGTTTGGCCAAAACGTAAGATCCCGTTGTATGGCGACCCGGTAAAAGCTGGGTTTCCTTCGCCTGCGCAAGATTATATTGAACGCACGCTTGACTTAAATGAGCTGTGTATCCGTCACCCTAATGCGACCTTCTTCGTTCGGGTGGAAGGCGACTCGATGATAGAGGCAGGTATCTATGAGGGCGATGTCCTGGTGGTAGACCGCTCTATTGATGCCGATCACGGCGACATCGTGGTAGCGGCAGTGGGCGGTGAATTTACTGTGAAAGAGTTCTGCACCCACCCGTCACTCGCTTTATTGCCCCGTAACCGAGCATACAAGCCAATTCGGCCACGTAGTGGCGAAGAGCTCAGCATTTTTGGTGTTGTGACGAACGTTATTCGGCAAATGAAACGCAAATGAACCAAAATATTTTCGCTTTGGTCGACTGCAATAACTTCTATGCCAGCTGTGAAAAATTGTTTCGTCCAGACTTGGCCGATACGCCAATCGTTGTGCTTTCTAATAATGATAACTGTGTAGTTGCCCGCTCTCAGGAAGCGAAAAAACTGGGTATTAAAATGGGCGTGCCGGTATTTCAGGCACGCGAGCTGATGCAAAAACATGGCATAGTGGCATTCTCATCCAACTACGCACTCTATGCGGATATGTCGCAGCGGGTGATGAATACACTGGAAAGCCTCGCTCCAAGGGTTGAAGTGTATTCGATTGATGAGGCCTTTCTTGATCTTACCGGAGTAGACTTTAGTCAGAATCTGACTGAGTTTGGTTTAACGGTAAGACAGCTAGTGCAAAAATGCACAGGTATAACAGTGTGTGTCGGTATAGCGCCCACCAAGACATTGGCCAAACTCGCTAATCATGCAGCAAAGACATGGCAGAAAACCCGCGGCGTAGTCGATTTAACCAGTAAAGAACGCCAGCGTAAGCTGTTAGCTCTTCTACCGGTGGCCGAGGTATGGGGTATCGGCGGCAAGCTAACAAAACGCCTTCAGCAGTTAGGTATCGATACCGCATTGCAGTTGGCCGACGCTGACCCTAAGTTTATTCGGCAACATTTCTCGGTTGTGGTAGAGCGCACAGTGCGTGAACTGAATGGCGAGTCTTGTATAGCACTGGAAGAAATGGCGCCGACGAAAAAGCAGATTGTCAGCAGCCGGGCTTTTGGTGAACGTATCACCGACAAACAACAAATGCGTGAAGCGATTAGTGAGTACATTAGCCGCGCCTGCAAAAAGCTGCGCCAGGAGCAGCAGGAAGCAAAGTACTTAACCGTTTTTCTGCGTACCAGCCCGTTCAGCGATAAAGATGCACCTTATAGCGCCAGTAAAAGCGTTGAGCTTGATAGCCCGACCGGTGACACCAGAATTTTCCTGGCCAAAGCTATGCAGCTTTTGGATGGGCTCTGGCTGGATGGGTATCGTTACGCCAAAGCCGGCGTGATGCTTTCCGACTTTTACGACCCCGGTGTGCATCAACCTGGTCTTTTTGATGAACCGCTCATTAAAAAAGAGTCAGACCACCAATTAATGAAGCTGATAGATAATTTGAACGCCAAACATGGTAAAACCATTTGGTTTGCCAGCCAGGGTACCAAGCAGGACTGGAGCATGAAGCGTGAGTTACTGTCGCCAGCCTACACTACGAACTGGCGCGATTTACCAGTAGCAAAGTAAACCCGAAGATAGCTAAATACTGCTGTGACCCCGTGCTCATTTGAACTTATAATTCATTCGTCACAACTGACCGGTGACCAGGAAACTGGGGTTGTTGATGCCGGAGCAACGCTCCCCCAGCCCGTGAGCGGGATAAAAAGGCTCCCCGGATTTACTATCAAAGGCATAATTTGATCGGCATTCAGCACATCAGCTTTCCACTTCAGGTATCTAAGGCAAGTACATGCAAAACAATCTGACTTGTTCAGAACTGCAGCTCGAGCATGAGCTAAATGTCATTTTTAATAATGATAAAGCTCAGATAAATGAGTGGCTTGATACGCCCATACCAAGGTTAAGTGGTCAATGCCCTCGCAGCTTCCTTGTTACAGACGAAAAACGCAAAGAACTGTTTCTAGTGCTGCAACAAATGAAGTTTGGCGAGATGGCTTGATCGACTGCTTTGAGCGAAAAGCAGAAATTTCTCTCCGCATCATAGTACTCATGCGAAAGTATGCTTTGCTTGATAGAGCGGACATTAACGCCTGAAGTTGGACGGACTTTTAACCGCAAAATGGCATGTGTCTCAACCACAGTGTCCAGCATCCATTCGTCGAGTTGATTGTCACTCGGATCGTGCTTCTCAGTAAGGCAAGCTAACTTTTTACTACAACAATCATCTTCAAAGCGATCTGCTTCTATTGATTTCCGTAGATCACGCAATTAAGTTGGATTGACAATGTTAGGGGGCGCTAATTTGTCCTTGCTCTGTAGATTAAATATGACTATTCATATCGACATAAGCTCAATGCAACTTGAAATTTTTGCTTTTTGAGCTTAGAGTGATATTTTTAATAAGTTTCTAATTTACTGGTTGGCTCAACTTGTTTTAAAAACACGGCGCGCTGGTGCGACTGTTTCATAATGAGCGAGTCCTACAGGCAAATCCTAATTTACAAACAAACCATGCAATGAGGTATTCTGCGTCAGACACAGATCCTCTTAGTGAGGGTCAGCCGTGATTCTGGAAATTCCTCATCAAATAGCATATAACTATATGAAATTAATAAACTATATAATTTCACTTTGTTGCTACTAACTTAGCTGTTTAAGATCAAGTCGAACCCTCACTATGACTATTAGGACTTTTTCTCATAAGGAGGCAAAGATCGTATTGTTACTCAATTGATTTCAAAGCCATCTAAAACCACATAATTTAAGGCTTTTGGTCTGGTAATCGATATGCTTGTTGCCGATATAAGTAGGACGGAAGTAACACCTGCGCCAAGGTACGTTTTATTTGTACATCTGACACCGAGCCCGCTTCAATTGTTACACTTTTTGCAACGGGATCATAGATCGCACCAATAGCCGGCTGTTGAGGTCGCAGAATCGTTAGCTGTTGCTGCTCCATCAGCGCAAAGTATTGATCAAACTGCATGAATGCTCGGCCAGAGCTACTATCGTCACGGGCAAAGTCGCGGCCAATTAGCGGTGTGCTGCCGCTAATACCCATCAACGACAGCATTGTTGGGGCTAAGTCGATCTGGCTGGCTACTGGCTCAATACGCTTCGGAGTAATGTCTGCGCCAAGGATCAGGGCCGGAATATGAAATTTCTCTACAGGAACCAAGTTATTGCCGTATACCCGGTTATCATGATCTGCCACAATCAAAAATAAAGTATCCTGCCAGTATGGCTGCTCTCGTGCCTCTGAAATAAATTTACCCAGCGCATAGTCGGCATATTTTACTGAATTATTCATGGTGGCTTTGGGCTGTTCGTACAAACTTATACGACCGTCCGGAAACTCAAACGGCGTATGGTTAGACGAGGTAAATACCAAGCTGAAAAACGGCTGTTTCTGCTGATGCATGTCACTAAAATGCTTGGCAGCTGCTGTAAATAAATCCTCATCGCTGGCCCCCCAACTACCTACGAACACAGGGTTTGACATTTGCGGTAAGTCAATAATCTGATTAATGTCATTTCCGGTAAAAAAGCTGCGCATATTGTCAAAATGTGCCTCTCCACCATAAATAAAACTGGTATTATAGCCTTGCTGTGTAAGTGTACTGCCAAGCGTATAGAAATTCTGCTGCGATAACGACAATTTAACTGTGCTTTGTGCTGGTGTCGGCATAAAACCGGATACTACCGCTTCAATTCCGCGCACTGAACGGGTTCCGGTTGCGTACATTTGCTCAAACCACCAGCCGTCATGTTTCAGTTTCTCTAATTCCGGAGTTACCGGTACACCACCGAGTGACTCGACAAAGGTTGCGCCCAAACTTTCCTGCAAAATGATCACCAGATTAAGCGGCTTACTTCGTTTCATGGCCGCTTCTCTATAGTGTAGAGTCGGCAATTCGGAGTTGTTAAAACTGACATGTTTTAGCCAAGGCCAGTCTAATGCCAGTTTTAACATTTCAGCATCCGGTAACTTGCCGTAAATTTCGCTCGAACGAGCCTCGTGTTTCATATTGTAAAGTGCATACAACACAGAATAAGGCGAGTTGATAATCAAGGAATTAACGAGCGCATCACTGGTAATGGCAAACATGGCGGGATTCGCCGGCCGATGTTCAGTAGTTGAACGCACGGCGGAAAATACCAACAGCACCACTAATGGCCAACTAAACCAGAATATTTTGGCTGGATATGGCTGCGTTTTTGTTGTTACATTGATAAATACTCGGTTTAGCAACCATAGCATAAACACTGTAACAGCAACGCCCCCCAATAACATGGCACGATAACCCTGCCATAAAGTGCTGAATACTTCTTTGGGGTATTTTAAATACTCGATGTAAAGCCGGTTTGGGCGGATATCGTATTGCAAAATAAACTGCGGCGTGGAAACTTCAATAAAAATAGCCAGACACAGGCCCAATAAAACCCAAAAATGGCTAAAGCCTCGCCACAGGAAAAAGCGCTTTTCACCTGCCAGCAGCGGGGCCAATAACACAGGAATAATTAACCACAAACCGGCAAAAATCAGGTCTGCTCTTACTCCTTGTAGTAACATCGTGCTGATATCTCCTGCAACACTAACTCGGTCAAACTGCCAGACAAATAATCCCACCCTACTAGCAGTTAACAACAGCAAAATGAGCAACACCATAACGGCATACTGCAAATATGGGCCGAGAAACCAGACAACTTTTGAGGGTACAGGCATGCAAGAAGATCCTAAAAATTTTTGTGCATGCTAGCCCCCAAAGCTTAAGCAAATCTTAAGCTAATCAAACTATCTTAGTGGCATCAAAACCAGTGGAGAATCAAATGAAGTCGGAAGCTAAAGGGATCAGTCGGCTGTGGTTTGCTAGCAAATACTCCTGGCAGGGGTTAAAAGCAGGATTACACAGTGAAGCCGCATTGAGACAAGAAATAGCCGCAATGGCTATATTGTTACCAATTGCTATGCTGGTAAACGTAGAAGCGTCAGAGCGCGCTTTACTGGTATTGTCACTATTCTTTGTACTTATTGTCGAATTATTAAACACCGCAGTTGAAGTTGTTGTTGACCGTATTGGCGCTGAGTTTCATCCGTTGAGTGGTAAAGCTAAAGATCTCGCCTCTGCTGCGGTGCTTGCCAGTTTGATCTGTGCATCCTGCGTATGGGGTATCATTTTATGGTGATCCGTCAATTTTTGCTTAACAAAACGTCTCATGTGCTGTTTGCTGGTTTTGTCGTTTTGATACTGTTGTTTGATGTTGCCGGGTTGGACGTATGGTTGGCGACCAAGCTCTATGCTCTAGAAGGCAATCAATGGGCACTCAGGGAGCATTGGTTGACAGAGGATATACTGCACAAAGGCGCCCGAAAATTAAACTATATTCTTGCATCAGCCGTGTTACTCACCACGGTGTATTACCATTGGCTAGATAAAACTAATCCAAAACTCAGTAATGCATACCTGGCATTGACGATTTCGCTGATAAGTTCTTTTGCGCTAGTAGCGTATTTTAAAGCCATTACCAATATTGCCTGCCCCTGGAGTTTGTCATTGTTTGGCGGTATTGAACCTTATATACATTTGCTGCAAACACGGCCGTCCAATTTACCTTACAGTCAATGCTTCCCCGCTGGTCACGCTAGTGTCGGTTATGCTTGGGTAGCGTTGTATTACTTTTTTAAACACTCCCGGTATCAGTACCGATTTTTCGGCCTTGCCGCTAGTTTAGTTTGTGGGTTTTTGTTGGGTATTACTCAGCAGCTGCGAGGTGCGCACTTTATGTCACACGACATTACGACACTGTTTATTTGTATCTGTTGCGCCAAACTCAGTTTTAGTGTGTTTTTTCCGCCGGCAATAATAACCGCCAGAGAATGCTAACTTAAGATTCTCTTAAGACGGGCATGGCATCATAGCGCAATACGATGGCTATTCTGGGTGTCTATATGTTGGCAACCGCACAAACTCCTGCATCATTAAAGACCAATTACTTCAAAGTATTGCTACTGCGTCCATGGCAACTTAATGTGCTTATTGCCATTGTGCTTACTATAGGTTTTAACCAGAAGTTTTTTAGTAGTCTCCTAACGATAGGCGATAGCCACATTAGCCTTAGTTTAACTATGCTGCTGTTGTTGCTTAACCTGCTTTTATGCCAATTAGGTGGCAGCGGAAAATGGCAAAAGCCCTGGCTACTGTTACTGCTGTCAATTAGCGCTTGCAGCCAATATTTTATGCTTAACTATGGCGTAGTCATCGACAAAAATATGTTAAAAAATGCACTGGAAACGGATAGTGCGGAAATTTTCGGTTTACTTAGCTTTACGATGGTGCCGTATTTTTTGTTTAATTTACTGTTGCCGGCTACGTTGCTATTTATTATTCCGGTATCAAATAAAGTTTCTGCTCCGACAGGTAGAAAAATTGGTTCAGTACTGCGATATTTTGCGGTGTTGTTGGGTTGTTTTAGCGTGATCATGGTGCTAGTAGCCAGTCAGTACAAAACGTACTCAAGCGTGTTTCGGGAGCATCGCTACTTGAAACACCAAACCTTGCCCCTTAGTGCCCTTACAGCATCTGTAGGCTTGTTTGGCGCAACACCGGCGATGGCACACAGCCATCAAAGCTATGCAACAGACGCTTTGCAGCAGTTATCGGCAGGCAGCAAGCCAAGATTAATACTCTTTGTGCTGGGCGAAACGGTAAGAGCTGATCATTTTGGCATCAATGGTTACGCTCGTGATACTACGCCAAAATTAGCTAAGCGTAAGCTGATTAATTTTGGCGCCATCAGTTCCTGTGGCACGGCTACCGCGATATCCGTACCCTGCATGTTTAGTTATCTAACCAAAGATACCTATGATGAAGCTACCGCCAAGGGCTCCGACAACCTGCTGGATGTACTGCAACGCGCCGGCGTTAAGGTGTTGTGGCGTAACAATAATTCTGGTTGCAAAACCATGTGTGACCGAGTTGAACAAGATAACCAGTTTGCCATCAACAGCCAGTACAAATGTAATGATGGCGATTGTCCGGATCTAGCGCTGCTAGAGCGGTTAAAGCAGCGTATCTTGCAGCAAGACAGCGCACAATCTCAATTTATAGTTCTGCATCAACAAGGTAATCACGGGCCTGAATATTACAAGCGCAGCCTTGAACAACATAAGGTGTTTATGCCAGAGTGCCGCACCAACCTATTGAGTGACTGTCAGCAGCAACATATTATCAATGCTTATGATAATGCGATTGTCAGCACCGATCTGCTGTTGGACAATAGCATCACGCTGTTAGAATCGCTGGCAGATAAATATGATACAGCGCTCATTTACGCATCAGACCATGGCGAGTCGCTTGGTGAAAACGGTGTGTACTTACATGGTCTACCGTACTGGATGGCACCGGACGCTCAAACTAAAGTACCTATGCTGTTTTGGCTGTCGGATGACTTTAGCAAACACACTAAACTACATGGCAACTGTTTACTTCAAAACACCAACCTCAGTCATGATAATATCTTTGATACTGTGTTATCGTTGTTTGCCGTAAAGACAACTCAACTAAGAGTTGAGTTGGATGTAACTTCCGGCTGTACTAACCGCTGACGAAGAGCAAACCTGATGCGTATCTTATTGGTAGAAGATGATGAATTACTGGCCAAGGGTATGATCACCCGGCTTAAACGCATGGGGTATCAGGTGGAGCATTGCTCCACTGGTAAACAAGCAACAAGTGCGGCGGAAGACAACAGCTTTAGCATGATGATTTTAGATTTGGGCTTGCCGGATGGTTTTGCACTTCATTTGATCGGGCGCTTCCGTAAAGCGGGTATCAGCATGCCCATTTTAGTGTTAACGGCGCAAGGACAATTGGACTCGAAGCTAACTGCACTGAACAGCGGTGCTGATGATTACCTGGTGAAACCTGTCGATGTACTCGAATTGGAAGCCCGCATTAGGGTGCTGCTTCGTCGTCAGCAGCAGCGTACAGATGACGTTCTGGAGTTGGCAGGTATTTGTTTAAATTTGCAAAACAACCAGTGTACTTTTCAACAACAGTACCTCAGCTTAACCCGCAGAGAATTTATGCTTCTAAAAGAGTTTATGCTAAAACCTGACCGTATTTTATCGCGTCAGCAGCTTGAAGAACTGAGCTACGGTTGGGATGGTGATACAGAAAGCAACGCTATTGAAGTGCATATCCATAATTTACGAAAAAAACTCAACTCCGAGGTAATAAAGACCGTACGCGGTATCGGTTATATGCTGGTAAGCCGATATGATCATTAACAGTATTAAGTTTTTCCTGATGCTTGGTATCAACCTATTAATGCTGGGTGCTTTAAGTTTGAATGCGTATATCGTATACAATGATTCGTTACACGAACTGGATGAAATATATGATGCCGAACTTGCTCGCAGCGCCAAGTTCATCAGCCTCTTACTAAGAGCGGGCCTGACAAATCCAGGTACTGAACTGCCAGTTGTTGTCGAAGTCCCAGAAACAAATGATAGAGGGGAAGCATTAACCTCCCAACAAGAACGATTGCTGACTGGCCACAAATACGAGGGAAAAATTGCCTTTCAGGTCCAGCAAGGTGACAAGCTGATCATGGTTTCAGAAAATGCGTTGCAGTTTCCCACTCCTAAGCATGAAGCCGGTTACCATGAAATTAGAGAGCATAATACGCTTTGGGTAACCTTCAGTTATTATGTATCGGAGCAAAATTTATGGATTTTCACCGCCCAGCGTGAGGATATCCGCGAAGAGATGGGTGGCCATATCGCTCAGGCTCAGGTGCGGCCTGTTTTGATGATGATGTTACCGCTGAGTTTCTTAATTTACCTGGTGATTAAGCTTATTCTGCGGCCACTTCATTTACTGCAACTACAAGTAGCTGATAAAACGCCGGAACAACTACATGAAATACAGCTGAAGCTGCCAGCAGAACTAAAACCGATACAAACGGCCATTAACAGCCTACTTGAACGAATCCGCAGCTATATAAAGCAAGAAAAACGCTTTGTTGCAGATGCATCGCATGAATTACGCACACCACTAAGTATTTTACATTTACATGCGCAAAACCTCAGTGTTGCCAATAACGCACACGACGTTGCCGAGGCGGTTAATGCGATTACCGAAGGTAGTAAACGAATGTCACATCTGGTTGACCAATTGCTATCTGTAGCCCATCTGGACCACATACAACACATACACTGCACCTGCATACCGCTAACGCCACTGTTGCATCAAAGCTTATCACAGCTGCCGTTGGCGCTTTTAGATAAAGTTCACTGGCAACTTACGCTGGACGACAGCTGTCAGCTGTATGGCGACATGACTCTGTTGCAAAGTTTACTGCGTAATGTGTTTGATAATGCGGCTAAATATTCACCAAATGACGGCACTGTGACGGTAACAACATATCAACGCGCTGAAATGACGATCATCACTGTAAGCAACAGCGGTATTGCTGATGCTGACATTGGCAGACTAGGAGACAGGTTCTACCGTCACCCACAACATCAGCATTTGGTAGGCGCAGGTTTAGGTTTATCGATAGTACGGCACATTGTTACACTTCATGGAGGGCAGATAAGTTTTAGTGTCAACAGCGATGGTGGTTTGGATGTCACAATAACGTTACCGGCATTAAAACACTTAAAGCATACGTGATTAAACCATTATTCAAAGCTGATATTAATGACGCTATTCGATAAATATACCTCAGCTAAACAAGTGCTTGGCTGTATTCTATTGCTGATTGTCTTGAGGTCGGCCGAAATTGTGCTTTTAAAAAAGATAATTCGGCATTCCAAAATTCGACGTGATTGTATAAATCCATTCCAATACAGAGTCAGTCCATATCCTGAAACGTCAGCCGCTGGGACGTCAACCCGCTGCGCGGCTCGCCGCCCATGTGCTTAGCGTTAGGGCTTACGGGGTCGGTACATGGATTTTTCTTGTTTAACGAAGATCGTTAACACTGAACAAGATTTAGATTTGCTACCTGTTAACCCGGATTGGCAATTGGTCGGTTCAATTATTTCTGTTTCTCATGGTTGGCTCACCGAAGAAGAATTTAACCGTTGCTTTAATTCGTTTATTGGACAACAGGTTCTTGCTTTCGAATCGTTTGAACGGGTAAACAAAACTACGGGTATAAGCAATCGTTTAGAGCAGTCATTTGTTTTAAATTGGCTTAATTTCAAAGAGTTTCAGGAAACGACAGCAATTTTGTTTGTGTATATTGTTTCTTCGAAATTAAATTGGGTGTTCTATGCAAATAGAGATAAATGGCAGTTTGCTGCACAGCCCTAACAAGCAAATGTTAATCGCCCACGCTGCGCATGGGCTGCGACGGCAAAACGCATGCGCGTTTTCCCGCGCTAAATTTGGTAGTTAAGCGGTAATCGATCAACGAGGTTCTGATCATTGAAACGAGAGGCATTGGAAAAATATCAGGTATTTATCTACCTGACCGGAATCCTTATAGGATTACTGGTCGGGGTGAAGTTTCCTGAACAGTCAGAGATTCTAGAGTGGGCTTTGTGGCCTTTGCTAGGCATGCTTCTGTATACGACTTTTACTCAGGTTCCTCTAGGGCATCTGCGAGAAGCATTCTCTGACTCCCGCTTTATGCTGGCAGCGGTGATTGGTAATTTCGTTGTTCTCCCGTTAATTGTGTGGGGGTTAATGTCCGTTGGGCCTAACTTGCCTGCGGTCAAGTTAGGCATACTCTTGGTGTTATTGGTCCCGTGTACTGACTGGTTTATCACCTTCACACACTTGGGTGGGGGGGATACAAAGCGGGCCATTGCCTTTTCGCCAGTTAGTCTTTTGCTTCAGCTAATTCTCCTGCCAGTTTATATATGGCTTTTCCTTGGTTCGGAAATAACAACCAGCGTGATGCAGCGAGAGCTAGTTCTGGCCTTCTTCGGACTTATCGTCCTCCCCTTGGCGGCGGCATTTGCAACCGAAAAATGGGCTGAAAAACGAGAGGGCAGAGAAGCTATTCTGAATGCTTTTGGCTGGCTTCCCGTTCCGCTACTGGCATTGGTTGTGTTTTCTATAGCAGCGGCACAAGTCAATGTAGTCATTGATTCATTGGGCATACTCCCAAGCTTGTTTGCAGTGTTTTCTGCATTTCTTCTGATAGCTGGGGTTTTATCTTTAGTGCTTTCAAAAATATTTTCATTGCCAACAAATCAAGGCAGAGTTCTTGCCTTCAGTTTAGGTAGCAGGAATTCATTTGTGGTTCTTCCCCTAGCACTCTCTCTGCCTTCATCCTTTGAGCTTACGGTTGTAGTTATCGTATTTCAGTCATTGGTTGAGCTATTTGGGATGGCCGCTTACATATGGTGGGTTCCAAAAAAATTATATCCTTCAGCTATATGAATGCGGTGGCGCTTAACAAAGCCAAGCACAGCGACAGCTTTTCCGTTGCGGCTTCGCCTCCACTACAAAGCTGCGCGTGTTGGCGGCGTTCTGCTAACACCTAAAAGCGGACTTTACAGCCTTAAAGTTGGAATGTCTGCAATTGGCACTTAGCTGCCAGGCGGCATAGATCTGCAGGCAGCAATGAGCGAATTATAGACATTTATAGCCCCCAAAACTGGGACTTCTGAGCTTTTTAAGTTTACCATTACTCGTCATTTACTAAATTTTCATGTAAAACATGAAATTAGAGTCGGTCTGTTTAGGGAAATAGGAGCCAGAGATGTCACTAGATAAAGTAAAAGAGGGATTACTAGTTGCAAGTGACACAAACGCGGGGCTGCTTGCCGTCATTAAAGATTTTTATATTCAAGAAATTCGTTCTAAAGATAACGTTTTGAAAAATGCGCTATCCGAGTTACACAACGAAGGGAAAATAGACCTAATCAAAATAGTACTTGGGATTGATATTGACTCAAGCAGACACATTTTTACTGTAATACTGCAAGTTTTTGAAAGCGCGTTACCTTCGTTAAATGCAAGTGTCGAAGACGTCCTAAATTGTCTCGTCCATCTGACGCAGCAAGCAGGTAGAGACGTATCCATTAGTGATGGGACCTTCGGAAGCTTCTTAAGGATGGAACCGCAGCGTCCCAAAGAGAGTATTGAATTAATCTTGAACCAAAAAGAGCTTGATACATATGCTCTTTATCTCTCCTGCTCAATCCTCGCTTACAACTCGGAGAATGTGACAGAAGCAATCCAAACGATAAATACTCTGATCGCCGATAGAAATGCTACGGTCAGAAATCAAGCGTATTTTTCATTGGGGTGGCTACCGGTAAATGGAACTCATGTAGCTGTAATTTGGGATTTGCTTAGCAGAAGTGCTAACAGCGAGAATGAAAATAGTTGTTGTGCATCGATACTTAAGGCAACACTTAAATTTGCAGAAACATTCCCATCTTACTGGTCGCAGACGGAAGAGCTTCTGCTGAAGTGTATTGAAAAAGGATCTCTTGAGGTTCTTTATACAATATCGGATGTTCTTGCATTTCAACGAATCCAGTTGCCAGCGAATATTTCCCATTTTCTGATAAATAAAATAGCGAATGTATCCCCCGAGAACAAAGGAATTATCGATAACATTGATTATTTATTAGTCAATTTAGTTAAAGGAGATTCGCAGTCTGTTGCCATTGAATTATTAGAGTCCCTTCTAACCGTAGGTGTGAAGCTCGAATCGTTAGACTTTTTCTCTAACGAGTTATTGCGCGAATACCCAGAATTATTAAACCACATTGTTACAAAGTGGTTCCTATCTGGAAAGTCATCGTTTTGCCATGCTGCTTCCAATCTACTTCATGATGTAGCGGTTGAGGATGTTGAACTCAAGGCAGATATTGGATTGCTAGCAGATGAAGAAGAGCAGTTATTTGTAAGCCATAAGGCGGTTGGTTGGTTATTTATGCGGCCGATAGCCGCTGCAAGTTTCATTTTATCAATTTATGAAACTACGTCGATAAATACACAAATGGAGCTCGAAGCAGTTTTATACGATCCCTTACTCTTAAGTTACCCCGGCGACCTTAAATTATTCTTTCAGTCATGTATAAATAGCGGCTTTCAGGTAAATCCATGTAAGCAATTACTTGATAAACTTCAAAAGTATCATGATGATCTTGAAAAAGTATCTGGGGTAAAGGAGTTAATGGCTCCCAGAGAGAATGTAAGAGCTTACTGGAAAGAGTTCAGCAAAAGCATGCAGGATGCCAATGAAGAAGCGTCAAAATCATCAATTTTTCAGCTTATAACAACGACCAAGAGGTTATTGTACGGCAATAGTTCAATTTATTATATGAATCAGGGCGGTGGCGAACAGATACGACAAGAAATGCAAATGCAGAATATATCCCACTCTACAGAAATGCCGATGTTGAATGTCTTAGAGCCTGAACTCTTAGACTATAGATTACGGGTTTATCGTTATAGGGGCATGGCAAAATGAAGTTAATTCTTAAGCAATATCTTGCTTCATTAAAAGAGCGAAAAGAATTAGATGCTGTGCTCCCCGATTTGTTGAGCAGTATGGGGCTGAATGTCTTCATTTCACCCACGAGAGGGGTTAAAGAGTACGGTGTTGATGTTGCTGCGGTAGGGCAAATAAATGAGCAGGAAGAAAAAGTCTATTTGTTCTCTATTAAATCTGGAAATCTGAATCGAGAAACATGGAATGGAAATGCAGATCAAGCTCTTCGCCCTTCGCTAGATGAGATTCAAGACTCATTCATCCATAGTCGTTTGCCACCAGAACATAGAGGCAAAAAAATTGTCATTTGTTTGTGTTTTGGTGGAGATGTTAGTTCTGGAATCAGACAAGAAGTCTCAGGCTATGAGCAGCGAAATACTAGAGACAATATTGCATTTGAAGAGTGGAACGGCGACAAACTTTCTGAGCTTATTCAACAGTACTTGCTGAAAGAAGAGTTGCTGCCTAGTTCAAGTCAGGCGTTGCTGAGAAAATCATTGGCGTTACTCGAAGAGCCCGAGAGTTCAAGCATGCACTTCTCAATCTTGATTGATGAAGTGCTGTCGAATGTAACTGATGCAGATTCTGTTGCATCGTCCATAACACGGCTTAACGTATGTCTATGGGTTCTGTTTTCATGGTGCCGTGACGCTGAGAATTTGGAAGCCGCATATCTCTCATCGGAGAGAGCATTACTTTTAGCTTGGGATAAGGTGAAAGACTACTACTCGGGGAAAAACAAACCCTCAAAGTCCTTCGATAGCCTTTTCGATACATATCAGCAAATTACTGACCATTATGTAGATAGAAGTTTAATCCCTTATGTAGGACTTAAATACGCACTCTCACATGCGGTCCACTCGCCTTGTTCTATCAATGTGAACTCAAAGCTTTTCGATGTTTTAGGCCGTTTATCCGTCAAAGGTCACTGGCTTTTGCACTTACTTTCAAAGAATTATTCTGAAAACCCACCGATAGACGCGGAGAGCGAAGAGCAGGAGCAATTGCGTCTTAGGCTCCGAAAAGTAACAGAGTCGATTAACCTTTTGATTGTGAACAATCCTATATTGCTGTCGCCCTATCAAGACTCACAAGCAATTGACGTTGCTCTTGCTATAACTTTACTTTCAAGTAATTCAGAACTTGATGAGTTTGTGAAAAGCTGGCTGTCTGAAATGATCAATATGTGCATATTCGCATTTAAGAGTAATGGCATGTATCCAATCGTGTACAACTCTTACGAACAGCTGCTTGAGCATAGAAATAAAGATAAAGCTGACGGTATCTATAAGAATAAAGTTACCGAGGCGAGCATTTTATACCCTTTATTAGCTGTGTTTTGTGCTTTATATAAACTTGATTCAGAAAGCCAATTATTGGAGCAATTTGCAAAAGAAAACCTTACCCATAGCACCTTACAGTATTGGTATCCAAATCAATACAGTGAGCTGAGTATGTACTCGGATGCAGATACACATGGCTCTGCAACAACTGATTTTCCTATGAATGGGAAATCAGCACTAGAGTATGTAAAGCGGGAGTGTGGCAGTACTGATCCGTTTAGAGGAATGTCAGCTGTTATTAAAGGGAAAGCTCCGCTGATACTTACAGCCTGTCGTCGCTACCGATATCCAGTTCCTTTCCATTATCTTGAGGATTTGATGACAGCTAGTGATTCATCACAATCAACTCAATGAAAGTGGCTTTCGGTTTATAAGTGTCTGCTTCTGGCACATAGCCAAGATCCAAGAAGCGGTCATTTAGGTGATAGTGGTGATGGTGTTAATTTACAACAAGTGGTAAGGAACGATTGCAATTCGAAGGTGCAGGTAACCGATCACCCAGTATTCATTAGCGCGTCCCAACATTACAGAGAGTGCATTCTGGCCGTGCTTTGCATCAAACAGGAGTCAAAAAACAAGCAAATTGTTTATATTTCTGATAGCGTTATGTCAACTTGCAGCTTGGGAGCTTTTCGGGACTATGGATACTAATAAGGATGCTAACGAATACTGGAAGCTTGAAACAGTGGCATTCTATGCCCTGCAGTCTTTACGAGGTATTGGCTTCAAGACGCTTTACAATATAGCATCACAAGGTATCAGCTTTCGCGAGCTCATCAAAACAAATGATTGCAATTATTTTCAGCAAACTCTCAAGTATAAACTTGATAAAGCGATATCAAGCTCCGAAGATGAATGGCAACAATTAAAGATAAGTCTGTGGTCACATGGCGTGGAACTGGCTAGGAAGTACCATCGCGATAATATATATGTCGTTTTTCACGGTCAGGATGTTTACCCCCCACAACTGAAAAGTATACCTAATCCACCTATGTGGCTTTTCGTTCAAGGCCCGTTAGCGAATTTACATCAAAAATCCATTGCAATTGTCGGCAGCAGAAAAGCCACGAAGGATGGCGTTTGGCTAACAAAGTTCATTGTTGCCTCTATGGCTGAACTTGATTTTGTGTCTGTGAGCGGCTTAGCTGAAGGTATTGACCAGGAAGCTCATTTAGAGTCAATTAAGTATAGCGTCCCTACTGTGGCAGTGCTAGGCACTGGTATTGACAGTAATTATCCAAAAGGTTCTGAACTCGTACGTGCAGAAATACTTGCTCACGGCGGATCAATTATTACTGAGTACCTGATTGGTCAGAGTTATAGCGCAGAAAACTTTGTAAGAAGAAACCGCATCCAAGCCGCATTGGCAAAAATCGTTGTCCCAGTAGAGTGGAACATTAAAAGCGGCACAGCACATACAGTTAACTTTGCAAAAGAATATGGTAAAGCGCTTTTGATGCCATACCTCCCGCTAACAGACACTAACTCAGCGGAACTACAAGTAATCAACTCATACCCTTACGGTATGACATTCCAGGTGCCACATCAGATTGATGATTTACTCTCTTTTTTAAGGAACCCAAAGGATAGTGAAACTGATACAACCACAGGCGATGACTCAAAAAACCAAATAGCATTAGACATATAGGTGAATTAGCATGGACGCAAGGAAGCTCAAAGGTGTAATACTAAGTGTTGAAGACACCCTGCTTAATATGGGCCAAATAAACCAAGCCGTATTTAGCGAAGTCGTCAGGCTAATGGCCTTTTTTAAGCTCCGGGGTATTAGGCCCGTGCTCATGGCAAATCAGGCGCGAACAATAAAACTTGGCGGTGTTACAAGAGATCTGTACGGCTACCTTGAAGAGCAGTTTGATGATTTAGTTGTTTTTACGCGCCTGCGTGATAGCGCAATACCGCCGAAACCAAAGGCCGCTGCCACGGAGTACGTACTAAAAGCTATGAATTGGGCGTCAAATGAGGTCGTTTACATCGGCAGTAATGACGACGACATGAGAACCGCAGTAAATGGTAATATACTGTTCCTGCGAGCCATTTGGTATAGCCACAATACGAATTACGGATTTGAATTCAAAGAAGTTAAAGAGATAGCCAGGTTTATCGATACTCTGTGTTTACGCGCGCATTTCTGGAGCCACGTCATCAAAGATGGCGATTTTGAATTTTATGCCTTGGCTCCATTTAGCACGTACAAGGAAGCATTCCGGAAGTACTCAGAAAACGGCCGAGCTGCGGCCAAGTTTGGCCAAGGCGATGTCGATTTTTGGCTAGGAGCCTTAGTTACCAGTATGTACTTTACTGGAATACACAGCCGTATTGACTATGTTACATCCTACCCCGGTCATCAGGCTGGCTTTGATAACAACAAAATGAGTGGCGACCTTATGACCTTCGCCAAATGCTTTAGAAAGAGCTACCTACATAATCTGGTTATTAGGCACACCACAGCGATCAAATCGCAAACAGCCAGAAATCTGGGCGCGGCATTAGATCATCATAATCAACTTAACACAATCATGCTCAATCAATTGCCAGCAAGGAACTACACAACTGAGTATAAGAATGCCCCCTTACAAAGGGGCAAGACAGTATTACTGGTCGACGATATTTGTACTAAGGGTTACTCACTTGAAACCGGTAGGAAATTAATTGAGGCAACCGGTGCCAAGACCATTTTGATTTCCTGGTTAAAAACAATTAATACAGATTACTGGTCATTCGGTGCCATTGGTAACTTCAATCCTTATCAAAAAAATACATTCAGAAATGTCCCGATAGGTAAAATCTATGGTTACCACTCATACCATGTTGATGGCGCCGCATCTGAAGAGCTGGCCGAGCAATTAGAGCAATACATAAATTGGGATTGGCCCGTCAGCTAAGCTAAACACTAGCCTCTGCAATAAGCAAGTTAAGTATTTTGATTGTAAAAGAACATCCAAAGCCATCAGATTCACTTGAACTTTACCACTCGTTGCAATCACTGTTCACCACAACATTCAAACTCACGTACCAGTATTTTCATCTATGGACTGATAAGAGCGAAATATAGTCTTTCACACCCTAAATATTACACTTTGAGTCAGCGAATTTTTTAAAGATGCTTAAATCCTTCCACTGTCGAAAATATGTGAACAAGCCGCCGTCACCCGGAACTAAATCATCAATATCCATTAGTACATGCTGCCCCTTAAACACCGTATCAGCCGTGTTATGGCAATACTTGATGAGCTTAGTTGTTAAGTGCTCCGGGCCCCCCTTATCGCTACCATAAACAATCATGACATTTTCAGGTAAGTAATAATCAAGAAATATTGGCTTTTCCCGGGAGTTAAACGAATCGTGCTCTCCAAGGTCTGAGTCAACTACCAAGGCAATTTTGCCGGGATATAAATCTGCCTGCTTTGATACTGCGCTCAGCACCTGCCACCAGCCATGGTTTTCAGGTTTCTCAACGACGTCCCATACTTCAAAGACTGACAAAAGCGTTGAGAATGCAGAAATATATCCATCTCCCTTGCCTGCTGGCACGAGGTGAAATGCGGCAGTCACAGAAACGGTTGAACCCTGGATGTTGCGAGTATTCGTATCAACAGCAATAACGTGGTTGTACGTCATTAATGGGGCATTGGAGTTAAAATACGTCGCACCGTCAGCACTGATACTCTCATGCAATATTTTTTCATTGGCATTTAGTTTTTTTCGTTTGAACTGGAGTTTTGATTGTCCGATCAACGGATATAGCTCTCCATTTTTAACACCGAATAATTTTTGCTGAGGGAAGTCAAATGCAACCCCGTCGAAGACTTGTAAGTTCACTGGGTTCAAGCTGATTGAAATGGAGCGTTGGTGTTGCTGTTTAGTCTTCTTCATGCATGGACTATTGGCAGACAATCATGAAATTGATGATGCATGTTTCTCACTGGTGTTATGGCTTCTTCATCTCCGGTAAGAATAGAAAGCATCTGCAGGTTAATAGCAGCAACAGCATTGCAGTTTCTCAGTGCATCGTAAATAAGTTTTTGGTCGTAGCCCATACCATTGTTAACAAGCGCAATTAACCCACAGTGCGTAAAACTGTTTAGCGTAGAGTTAGAAATTGCTTTGAAATCTTGTAACTGCTTAAGAATATGGTTAGGAGCATCTGATTGATCGAGCAATTTTAACATGTCGGAAATCATCGGTGTTTCGAGTTTACTAAGTTCGTTTGGCCCAACCTGCCCGGCTGTTCTGAGTTTGGCGATCCAATTATCTGTATCAGCATGCATAAACCAAAACCCTCGGACGAGGCTCTCGTACTGAGGCCGCATCAACGCCAGTCCAGAAGATACAAAACCATCAGCGATTAGTTTAAGTGTGGCTAAACCATGCTCAAAAGATAGGATGCCGGATTGAAATGCCATTCGAAATTTGAGGTCTGGTAATAGTTCATAATGTTGTAAATGGTTTATGTGTTCCGCCATAAAATCATACATTTCAAAGCAACGAGGCAATAGTGTTTCTAATTCCTTTTTATACACAACAAATCCTTAAATACTGTGGTGCGCACATAATAGGCCAGGGTCAGAAATTGCTTACCCGCTTGGCATTCTGTCCTGTTCCGGTACTGTGGTCAATAATTGCGATATTGAGCATCGAATAAGAAAACACTCACCCACGCTGATTAAAATTTGTTCATATCTTTGTAACCTTGTTGGAGCACGATGCTTTTTCTACAACAACTCGAGCATCATCATGAAAAAGATAGCCTATATAACCTTTACCCTAACCGCACTGCTGTTTGGTGGTTTAGCTAACGCTGCTAATTGTGCTTATAGCTGCCCGACCGGAAAATCTGGCCAGACTATTGAAAGGCCAATTTACACGCTGCACAACAATAGCAGCACTAAGTTTGCCAACTGGGTGGCCTACAAAGTCACCAAAAATACCATTGATGGTCCCAGCCGTACCCGGACGTGGAAAGCAGACCCAAACATCAATTCAGCCTATACGCTTGAACCGGCAGACTATACCGATGCTGCTGCAGTACTGGGCACAGACCGTGGCCATCAAGCGCCATTGGCAGCGTTTAGCAACACAGCGTATTGGGCAATGACAAACTATTTATCCAATATTACACCGCAGTCTGCCAACCTGAACCAGGGGGCCTGGGTGAAGCTGGAAACAGCCGTTCGTAATTTGGCTCGTACCGGCCAGGAAGTTTATGTAGTAACCGGTCCACTGTATGAATGGTACTTTGGTACCTTACCGCGGGCTGATGAGGGCCACACTGTTCCTTCTGGTTACTTCAAAGTGGTGATTACCGATAACGCCGGCTGGGTTGAGGCTTCTGCTTACATTATGGAGCAAGGGCTTAGCCGCTCAGCCAGTTTCTGTCCACGGGAAGTAACTATCAATGAAGTAGAGAGCCGCAGCGGACTTAATATCATGCCATCACTGCCGTCTTACAAAGAGCCCGCGGTTGAAAGCCAGGTTGGCGGTCTGAAAACTGAGTTAGGTTGTTAAAATGCAGCGCCCGGTCTTATACCGGGCGTTATTGACAGCTCGCTCAAGTTAATCGCTAGAAAATGCCAGCTAAATCCTTGTCGAACTCGATACCAGTAAAGTCATGCTTGTTATAACCTTCTTTAAAGCTACCCGTTGCAAACAGGCCATGAGTGCCATACATTTCTGACTTAAATACTGACTTGTCTGCCAATGATGACTGCTCAAACACCAATGTCTCCACGCCACACTCAAATCCATCTTCATAATGACGTAATGTTTTCGAAGTGTCCTCTTTTGCAAACTGCAGCGGGACAAAAATGTACATCTGCACATAGCCGACCTGAAGCGCTAAAAACTCTCCTGCATCAGCCAGCAGGTTTTTAAAAGCGTTATAAGCCTCTTCTGACAATAGCAAGTATGAGCCCCAGAAAGACACATCCGGTATCGGCAATCCTTGCTTATATTCCGAAGCCAGCTCACACCTAGACGGGGTCCATTTATTCAGTAAACTTTCGTTGGTTCGGGGTTGGCGCCGTACTAATGATAAATCTTCATCGCCAAGGATTTCAGCGAATCCAAATAAATCCAGATCGGGGACTTCATAAGAATTCTCAACAGGCTTTAGTCGATATACTGTTATTGTCTTTTCCATTAATTCATCTTCCATCAGCCGGCTTTCCTTTCAAGAATATTAGCTGGATGCTCCCCTGTGCGAAGTTCACGCTTTACGGTTTGCAACCGTGACAAGAATACTCGCTCCGGCAGATTATCGTTTGAGAACTTCGAAGCAATCCAAGTTTCATAGTTGTAGGTATGAATTGGTCTGTGTGCCGGCGATTCAGGTGTAGCCCAGTCATCAGCAGTGTTCTTCGCAAAGTTACGCAACCAGATACCATTTAACGGGTCATTGATCCCAATACCAAAGGCATGCAGATTCAGGCGACTCCTAATAATCAGATCTTTGCGATGTTTGCCGGACCCCGGGATGATATGGTGAGCCTCATGAATTGGTGTTGGTTTAGGCTCACCAACGGCAAGTAAGTTTCTGGCCAACATCTTTGTCGGGTGATGGTTTTCCGTTGCCAGTTCACGAACGGACTTCGACTCGTTCGATTTGCGATAAGCTGTCAGATTTTCCTGGTACATAATGTGCGCAGCAATTTTGCGGCGCTCTAAACGCAAGTGTTGCCAATCTTTATCCCGCTTAGCTATACGCTCAGCCCTCTGCTTAGTTGTCTCGTTAGCGGGAGCCTGGCTGTTTCTGCCGTTATGAAATTCGCTGGCTTTAAGCTCGTACTGATAAATAATCATATCAAGTGGCGATGGGTTTTCAGGTCTTACAGGCCTTGGGGAACTCACATACTGAATTGGTTGGCTCGGCTTCATGCTGATGATTGCTCCTGCGACTGTTACTGAATTTACAGTAATTTTAAATTCATATAGCCTTTACATCAACCATATAAACACCTAAATTTTACCAAATGTTAACTTTAAAGGCTAAGTATGGAATATTCACCTGTGTCAAAAAAACAAGCTGTTGCGATGCTCCGCGTCTGGCAGCAAGCAGGTCATGAATTGCCCTCTCTGGCAAAATTTTCCACTGAGAAAGAGGGGAATTCTATCATCGTTCTCATTCCCGGCTATCGGTGCAACAAATGGTATCAGGTAGGCGATCGATTTACAGCTTACCAGGAGGCCATGGCATCCATCGGCGCACTTCTCGATGAAACAAAAGCAACAAAATGACACCTTCGACTATGTCTTGATAGCATTGCCCAACCGCAGCGATTGCAAACAGACCGCAAAATAATTCTGTCACAAGTCAAATCAAAGATACGGGGCAGCGTAGTATATACCTGCTTAAATATGTTTATTCTGTTTTCTTGAGTTTGTACTTATCTTCATATTTTGACCATTTCATTGTCATCAAATCATTGAAATCAGCGGTCATGGTTTCTGGTTTTACTTTAGCAACAGGTATTTTTAATCTCCTTTCCATTGCAGGTATTATCTCAGCTTTACGAGCATCGTAAACAGGATCGTTAATTCCCATCACCTCAACCAGCAAATTTTGTGTTTCGTTAGCATCAAAGTATTTAAATTTTCTGGACAACTTAAAATCGGGGATCAGAGGAACGTTAGGCTGATGATAGAATGTCTTGGCAAAGTATGGCTTCGTTATAGAGAAGCTGACTGCTGCTTGAACATCAGTATCTCCCGCATTGTTTGCTTTTTGTCGTAACCTTGAAGTGAGAGTATTTTCCCAAATCGCAAATCGCTCCGATGCAAATTTAAAAAATACTCTCTCATAATTCGAATCCACCAAAATGGGTATTTCAAGACTGACAATCGGATGCGAATATAATAAAGGCACTATCCATTCACCATCTATGTAAGCTTCTGAAAAAAAGAAAAGTCGAGCTCCTTTCGTTTGCTTAAACCTATGTGAAAAACTTCTTGGCTTTAAGCTTCTTTCAACATTATTGCTATCGGTAAATTTGCAATTACCATCCTCAAACACCAAGTTATATTCATTTGAAACGGCAATTGTATAAATCTGTGGTGGAAACCTCTTACTTACATTTCGAGTGAATTGAATAATAAACCCCTCATCTGGCTGAAGTTTTAAATTGCTTGGTGTTTTTAGCAATGAGGAAAATTTAGTTCTTTCAATGAATGGCTTATTTGCGAACAGCGAAAAGTACAAACTGTCCCAGTTGAAATTTTTGTTGTGTGTATATCGGTTAAACACCATCATTAAACCGTCAATATTTTTGCCAGCAAGTAAATGGCAGAGCATAGTATACAACGTACTTTGCCTTGTACCTCGACCACCACCGCCCCCAGTTGCTTCACCTTTTTTCTCAGCGACCTTTTTACCAGGAAGATAAGGTCTTACTTGCGGTAGCTTATCTGCATTAGTTGGTGGATTATATTCTCCTGAAGATAAGCCAACTAACGGACATTCGTCGTCGTGAGGTTTACTTGAGGATTGCTTCAAGTAGTAGGTTTCATGGGTCGAAAGCAAACACACATGACTCACTGCATCAGGTGTCGTACAGTCACAATGAATTTGATGCTTTCCATCGTGCAGTATCTTCAAGTATGTTAATGGCTCTTTGTCAAAAGTTATGCTGTTCACTGAAATGACGCCATTAACTGAGACACTTTCACCATCTTTGTTTTTAAAGTAATACGTCGGCATATCGGCTCCTACATCCATCTGCATTATTGGGTTGTATCACATTTGTGGAAATAAATGCCTAACATGAGAAAAAAAAGCGATTGACCCAGTTGGGTTATAGAGGGGACATGGTTCAGATAAGCAACGTAGACATCCATAACTTTAGGTCTATCGGAGTGCTCACATGGCTTTATCAGTAAGATTGCCGAGTCAAGAATAACTACTTGCACAACCACCTAAGTTTCGATTACAGTCACGAGACTAAGGGACACCAATCAAATAAGCAAGGATGGCTTAATTCATAATGAGAACGCTGTCCTTGGCTTGTATTCAAGGGGTTGTATGGCGATCAAACATGTGATTATCCACGTCGTAAAACGTGATAATGATGGTCAAAAGGTTTTTAAGAAACTCAGAGAAGCTGAAAATAGTACCGCTGGCATGGCGGCTCAGCTCACTGATGGTTTGATCGAACTCTTTTCAAATGCACATCTCAATATAGGCGAGTTTGGTGTTGACGGTGACAACAGTGCACACCCTGTTTTTGAACAGAAACTTGTTAGCTTTTACCCTCAAGATGATGAGAACTGTTCTGACTTCGTAAAATTAACTAGAGAACTTGCGGACCGATACGAGAACATCATAAGCAGAGATACCCTCCAATCTGTCAAAGGTGGTTTTCTTGTTTTCTATCAATACGAAAAAAATGGCTCTGATTGGTTGGCAGTAGCAGTACTAAATAAAACTGAGGGGATTGACGTCGAAGATGATCTTGATGTCGTAGCAAGCGAAATCTTAGATCTCAAAAAGCTTCACCTAGGAGCTTCAATCAACCTATCTCAATGGAAAGATGGTATTAGTACTCGCTACATTAGATTTAGAGCAGGCTTGGCCTCTGAAGTACGTGACTATTTTGAGGAATACATTGGATGCCAACGTGATAAGCACGCTGCACAAATTGAAACGCAAAAGTTAAAGGACGCCATCCAAGATTTTGGTAAAAATCAGTGTGAAATGACAGAAGAAGTTATTGCCTTGAAAGTGGCCCAAGCGCATGACTTTATAAAAGAACAACAAAAAGCAGGAAATGAGATAAAATTAAACCACGTTGCCAATCACGTTTTTCCTGATCAAGCAGAATCTTTCAGCATTTTTGCGAAAGAAAATCACGATTTGCCTGAAGAAATTGCAATAGACCCTAAAATTTTAAAACGATATAAGAAAATTTCTGGTCGCGGCAAAGGTATTTCCATCAGTTTTGACCGAGAGCTATTAAATACAACAGTCAAATATGATAACGGTCAGTTAATTTTTACAGATATTCCGGACTCTTTACGCGTTGCTATTGAGGAAGATCAAGCGGCGGCAGAAGATGAAGAAACTCTAGCAACATGACACAGCATGTCATTGAAATTTACAGTTCAGTATTTTCAGCTTTGGAAGACAAAGAGCTGATAAGTGGTGATTTCAAAGGAAAGCTGAAACTCAACTCAAAATTGAAAGCCGCCCTTTCTCTCCTTGAAGCGAAAGAACTAACATCAGGATCTTACTCATATTTTAAAGATGGTTCAGCAAAATCAAGTATTACTCTGAACCAAATAAATATAGACAGATTTGATGATAGTTACTTTTTTGAAGTTGACCTCTCAGGAAACGTTTCCAAAGGTGATTATGTCATTTGCAGAAATTGGGAAGCGGTTTTAACAAATGAGACAAAGGTTAAGTCTCCTGCTAAGTATATCTTTTTTACTGAAACGGAAACACTGCTTACTCCCTTTTCGCAAGAGGTAAAATATTCTAACTATCTCAATGTACAAAAGGTATACCACCTTGTTAAACGTTTAGCTGAGTCAACAGAGGGTGGGGACAAGACAATATTTTTTGAAAGACCGTTAACCTTTGAGTTTGTGTTAGTAGAAGCCGATCTCGATTACGCTATTGATGTTGATGCCTTAGAAAAGCTCTTAAACAAAGATCTACATCAAGAAGCGATAAATTGCTTGATTTGCAAAGAATTAGTTAGCTTTCTTAAAGACATACATGTCAAAGAACGGTTTAGCTATTTGATAAAGCATATGAGCTCTCTAATTTCTAACGTTCTGCTGAGCTATCAGAGCTATGTAGAAAGTTACACGTTTGATAAAGTTAGAAAAGAATATCTTGAAAAGAGAACTGCATATATCTCGAAAATCCATGATGTTTTTGACGCTATAGCAACTAAATTACTAACACTTCCTGCAGGGATTTGGTTTGCGACCTCGCAAATAAATCAACTAAACGTGGAATATATTAACGATATTGCATTTTATAAAAATATAGCTGTTTTAGTTACGGTAGCACTTCTAGCAATTCTAATGTTATTAAACCTCATTGGGAAATTCACCATGCTGGATTTTCAAAAGAAAGAATATTCAGATATATTCGCTGAATTATTGAAAAGCTTTAAGGACGAGGCCATAAATATAAATTCTGCGAAAATTGATATTGATAACGAGGATGCAAAGGTTAGGTCAAAACTACGATATTCAATATTTGCTACGGTAGCACTTTGCGCTCTAACATTTTCAATATTTATCGCTGCATTCCCGTGAACGCGTAAAAGTGGATACACAACAGCAAATGGATATTTTGAAATCAATGTATAGTTTTAATAGAGATCTTCGAAATGATTCTGCACCAAGACAAATTTGAAACATACATCAGAGCTGAGGGTGTCGGCCAAAATGATAGAATCGCTGACTCGGTAAAGTCCTATGTTTCTTATCTAAACAGTGTTTCACGACACCTAGATATGAGCGTGACCCCGAGCACCTTAAGGACACCTGAGAACATTCAAAATATATGCTTAAAACTTGCGGGGAAGGTGTCCAAAAAAACAATAAATAATTACAGATCGGCAATGAAACAATATATTGCAATGATTGAGCGGTATAGCTTATAACTAGAACTAACATTCGGTCGTTATCTCCCACTCGGAATTTGACTACCCTATCACCGCTTTATCCCTAAAATCCTTCCATAAGCAAAGCATGGATGTACTTTTTTGCTCAAATTGACATATGCCCAGCATAAATTAATTAACAGATTTTTTTGACAGAACCGAACACGTTCAAGCCACTAACTTTTAGAATATCGAAAATACCTGCTGCCTATAGCTGCCTTTTAGGCTAAATAGTAAAGCAGAGTTGCCCAGGTTCTCTTCGGGCTCTGATGTATAGCAATTCCAACTTTCCCCCAAAGCCTGAACTTTAGCTTTCTGACCGGTGTCGCTAACAGTTCTCATACTAAGCTGGAGCTCTTGGCTTGCCGGCGTTTCCTCCTTTTCAAAGCGAATTATTTTTTCCGGAATGTCTTGCTGCAAACGCTGCGCAAATTCCAGTAGGGATTTTTCTGCGAAGCTTATCAACCATGCTTTGTTATTCCTTATCCCGGGCATCAATCTTAGTATGCGGCCAAGCACCTGGCGGAAAAACAATTCTGTTCTGACTAAACTAAGATGTGCACAAACACGCAACCGGGGTATGTCTGTCCCCTCTGAGACCATTGACACACTGACTATCCATTGGGTGTCGGATGTTCTGAAGCTTTCAATAACGGCTTGCGGAGATGGCTCCCGGTAGGTAACCATTACAGCCGTTTGATTAAACTCACTCTGCAATATGTGTTTTATTCGCCTGGCCTCACGTACTGAACTGGCGACAACTAAACCAGCAGCATTCGCTTGCTCTTGTCTTGCGATGCTAAGCTGCTGTACCGCTTTAGTTAACAGATAGCGCAAAGCCTGACTGTCTGCCAGGAGCTCTGAATACCGAAGCTCAGAATGCTCTATTGCTGATTTAAGCGAACCGTAGGTTTCCTCATTTACCTCCAACTTATCATTGTCGATCAACACGACTTCCGGCAGCCGGCATACCCCATCTTTAATAGCATCGGCAATGCCATAGACATAGTCACAATGAATCGTCTTATCTGGGTCGATATAGCTCGCCAGAGTAATTGGCGCCAGATCACTGCGCCATGGGGTGCCAGTCATTGACAATATGTACTTCGCATGACGGCCCAGACTACGCAGGACCTCTCGCCCCCAGGCGTTGGCCAATTCTGGCTCGTCACCCCCACAGTGATGAATTTCATCAAAAACCACTAACACCCGGCTTGTTGTCAAAAAGCTCCAGTCAGCTGTCTTACTGCTGGCAAGATACTGGTATGTAAAAACTCCGCCGGCTGCGCCCAGTTGCCCATGCATAGGCTTAGCTAATACTGAAGAAAATGTTGTGCGCATGCTATTAAGCACGG
Organism: Arsukibacterium sp. UBA5043; assembly: GCA_002415085.1. Taxonomy (GTDB): domain Bacteria; phylum Pseudomonadota; class Gammaproteobacteria; order Enterobacterales; family Alteromonadaceae; genus Alishewanella. Next base: position 138,694 of record DIBV01000004.1, read on the forward strand.
CAACTGAGGGGGCAAAGCACACTACATAGTCAATTTCATTGGCATCAAACAACCGTTTTGCAACTACCGCAGCCATTACTGTTTTACCCGCACCGGGTGTCGCCAATGCCATGAAATGTCTTTGCCGAAGCTGAAACTTTTGAAGTGCCAATGATGCGCAGTCTTCTTGCCAATGACGTAGCAGCATTAATTAAAATCCTGCAGAACGCTCTCTATGGCAGACAGACGCCCCTGATACATAACGGCACGTTCTTTTGCTGACATGAATTTTGACTGAAGAGAATGCTTAAGCTCTGGGAATTCACGGGACAGCTCCTGATACTCCTGTGCCTCTGCACTGGCAGATGCAAGAGCGGTGCTGTAATCATTAAGCTTTCTATGCAACGCAACTAAGTCCGGTCTTTTATTGTTTGCTGTGGGAATTGCAGCGGTATTCATGGTTTCTGCTAACTGTTGGCCATTGTCACTCAAAGAATAAGTATTTTTCTGAGGTTCTGTCGGATGTTTGCTTACCGTTAAAACACCTTCTTGACTCAGCACCCATACCTGCTTATAGATTTTTATCCCCAGGTGTTTACTTGAGGTAGCTGTTATAAGACCTGTGCATATCGATTTTAAGTCGCTAATCGTGAAATTATCTAATCGATGCTGGTGAATAAGGGCAAGCAAAGTTTTACGAACTGACATACTACATTTTCCTGACAGTTGTGGATGCGGATAGGATATAGCAAAACTTAGGATTCCTAAGTATACTCTACTATCAAAAACTAAGACAATCTAAGTATTCCGGTATCAGAAAATGAACATCCTTTGGCATCACATACACCTTTCCCAATTCGACTTAAACAGGCCAGAAAAGCGAAAGCCCTCACACAAAAAGAGCTTGGTATGCGCATTGGGCTCGACATTAATACTGCAAGCAGCCGCATGAATCATTACGAGACTGGCCGACACCTGCCTGACTACGATATGGCCAAGAAGCTAGCAGAGGAGTTAGACGTCCCTGTTGCCTACTTCTATTGTGATTCTGATGAAATGGCTAAGTTACTGATGTCGTTTCATAAGCTAAGCACTGAGCAACAGCAAAAAGTGCTGGAGTTTATCAATGCTCAAAAGGGAATTGATTAATTATCTACAGCCAGACTTTGATAGTCATGCAATGTGTAAACTTTATTTCTTATTAGTCTCCAATTCTTATTTTCATTGCTTATCATGGTACTTTCAGGCTTCGGAAAATTAAGTTTTATGGTCACGGATCTTGGATGATCCAGAATTTATCTCAAGTTTTTTAGAATCGGAAACGTGTGACATCTCACACGTATGGTGTAGTTATCAGAAAAAGAAACCAATGTATTTATGTCTCAAAGGAGTAAATATTGTTCCGGTCAGTGAGTTCGTCTTGTCTATTTAATGCAATTTTCTGTTACTTGTGACAGTTGAATCTTTCAACAAAAAATTGAGAACAGATGCGATCGTTTAAGATCCAGAATATTAGAAATTTATTGTACGTACTCTGGGTGTTTATATATTTAAATGCGGCGGTAAAGACCGCTTTAGATATCAGCTTTAAAAAGTGTATTTCACCGACAATAAGTTGAGAATTTTGAGAGGCAATTTAAGATTTTTCTCAACTTTACTTGAAAATTTAGTGAGAATTAATGGAAACCGCTACAAGCCTTATTTTTAAAGGGGTTTCTCATATTTTTTTAGGTTAAATGTGTAACGGTGAACAACGACGGCTGTGTGGTAGCACGCTCTAAAGAAGCGAAGCAACTGGGCATAAAAATGGGCGTGCCGGTGTTTCAGGTGCAGGCGCTTATGCGCCAGCACGGCGTGCGGGCTTTTTCATCTAATTATGCACTCTATGCCGATATGTCGCAGCGGGTAATGAGCACCCTGGAGGCAATGGCACCAAAGGTTGAGGTGTATAGCATAGATGAAGCGTTTCTCGATTTAGCGGGGCTGCAGCCGCTGCGAAATTTAACGGCGTTTGGCCTGGAGATTCGTCAGCGTATTCAACAGTGGCAGGGCATTACCGTATGTGTGGGTATAGCGCCGAGTAAAACGCTGGCAAAGCTGGCTAATCACGCGGCCAAAACCTGGCACAAAACCGGTGGGGTGGTCGATTTAACCGATAGAAGTCGTCAGCGCAAATTACTGGCACTGCTGCCAGTAAATGAGGTGTGGGGTATTGGTGGCAAGCTTAGCAAACGGCTGCAGCAGTTGGGGATAGACACCGCGCTGCAACTGGCCGATGCTAACCCTAATTATATCCGGCAGCATTTTTCAGTCGTGGTCGAGCGCACCGTGCGTGAGCTAAATGGTGAATCGTGCATGGTGCTGGAAGACATAGCGCCGACCAAAAAGCAGATTATTTCCAGCCGCTCGTTTGGGCAGCGGATAACCGATAAACACCAGATGTGCGAGGCCATCAGCGAATATATTAGCCGGGCGTGCAATAAACTGCGTCATGAGCAGCAGCAGGCAAAACACCTGACCGTATTTATGCGCACCAGCCCATTCAGCGATAAGGATCCGCCATACAGTGCCAGCAAAAGTGTGGCACTCGACACGCCCGCCAGCGATACCCGGTTATTTTTAGCTAAAGCCATGCAGCTGCTCGATGCGTTATGGGTAAATGGCCACCGCTACGCCAAAGCCGGGGTAATGCTGACTGATTTTTACGACCCCGGGGTAGTTCAACCCGACTTGTTTTGCGAGCAGGCCAATGTGGCTGAGCAGCCGGGGCGACAACAGGCCGATCAGAAACTGATGCAACTTATCGATAAACTTAACGCCAAACAAAGCAAGACCATCTGGTTCGCCAGTCAGGGTGGTAAACAGGAATGGAGCATGAAGCGCGACATGTTGTCACCTGCTTACACCACTAACTGGGGCGAGTTGCCTGCAGTGAAGTAACCGCTTGCGTCAATGACCAGAACTAACTCAGGGAGGCACAATGACCACAGAAAATCCTCATCAGAAAGAACATAGTATTGCAGACTTTGAAGCATTGAAAACGGCGATAGCCAACGGTGAATCAGCACTGGTAAAGGACATACTGGCTGGTCAGACTATGCACAAGCTCGAAAAAGACTATCTGCTCGACTTAGCGCGGCTGGGTAATGACCGCACTATTATCAAGCTGTTGGACGCTATTCCTGTCAAGCAAAAGCCCGGCTGATCACTACCGGTCAGGGTTGATCTGCTGCTTTTATGACGCTGGCAGGTAAGGTTAGCGTGTAGGCCATGGTGACAATAACAAACTGCAAGTATAACGATTGGACTAACAACTTGTATTCGACCCATTGCGTACCTGATATCCACAACGTGAGTGAGAGATTAAGCAGGGCAATCAGCCAGATAACGAGATTTACATCCAACAGTTTTGACTTAATTGCCTGGCGGTGTTCAGGCAGTTTAATTGCCTTAAATTGATTACTGCGGTAAATCGTGAATAACGTAGTTATAAATACTCCGTTGAGAAGAAGCGCCCCTAGCAGGTTGGCATAACCAGCAAACCCCGGGAAAGGATGCTGTTTAAAATAAAACACGGTGCTGACAAACAGGAGTTGCGCTGCGACCACGGCCAAAACTAAAGAGGGTGACAATAGCTGATACCATTTGATCGGTTTTAGCGATGCAGTGCGAATAGTGTCAGTATATTGCAGCAGAATAGCATAAAGTTGTTTTTGTTTTAGCGCGATGTGCAGAATCGGGATCGCGGCGATGAAAAACAATACCATCAGTCCGGCTTGGTTGTCCCAGTTAAATAATTCACTTTGATTGCTCTGCGCTTGCCAGGCAACCGCAATACCAAACGCAAAGCAGACAAATGTCAGAGGCATAAATACCTTAAGTGAGTTGTTGGTATGCTTGGCTATAGCGGGTTTTGCCGCAGGAAACGCCGGGCAGGCAAATGCTCTTGCCAGATATAAATAACGCAGGTAACTAATAATGGGCACTAAACCCAGTGTCACCAAAACCTGCAGCATTGGCACGAAGTATTGCGATTCTGATTGAAAGTTAAACATAAAATATCCTTACCTTTTGTCATTTGAAATAGCATGATTGAACGCGATCCTTATTTCGGAATCAGTGGCGCCTATTGCCCGGTAACGCGCTATATCCTTTGCTAACTCGGTATGAAGCCATTCGCCGATATTAATCTGAACATTTTCCCGGGCATGAAGATGGACAAAGCTACCTCGGTATCCTTTCGATTCGATAACTTTATCTCGTTCCAGCAGCTGATAAGCCTTAGCGACAGTTTTTGAATTAATATCCAGCTCTGACGCCAACTGCCGGATTGATGGAAGTTGATCACCAGGTACTAAAACGTTTTGCTCAATAGCCTTTTTAATTTGCTGGATTAACTGGTTAAACAATGGCTCCGATGAGCTGAGATCGATCGCAATCATATTGCACGCGCAGGGGTAAGGTGATGTAAAAACATGTTGAGATCCTTTGTTATCAAACTTCGGATTGGGATAGCCGAAACTTACTATAAAACCATATGTACCATTACATCAAGTGGTACATATTATTTAAAGTAGAACGTAGAGCTAACTAATGCAAGGATGTTCTGTTAATAATGTTGTTGTAAACAATAAATGTCAGCTGAGGATTAGGTGCTGACCTGGCATTGCGACGCTGCTGCATTATCCGCTTGTTCAGCAACACCAATTTGTCGCTGGCTATCAAGCAGGTTGCTGTCTTGCGGTGCTAACAACAGCGCAGCTGCAATTAATGTTTTTGCTTGACGGTGGCAGCCAAGCTCGCTGAGCAGCACCGCATAATTGTTCAGGAAGGGTATCTGTTGTCCGGCACTGGGCAGACCTTGTTCAAACCAGTGGGCGGCCATTAGTGGCTCGGTTGCATAGTAATGGTTACCCAGTAAAAAGTACGGCAGCCAGTAGTCTGGCCACTGCCTGGTAGCCGTTATCAGGGCAGCGAGGCCAGCATTTGTTTGCCTGGTGTTGATAAGATCTTGACAGGCTTTGGTGTAAACAAAAGGGTCAAGCTGGGTGCTGGCCAGTTCAGGGGGCAACATGGCCAGCAGCCAGTAGTTAGCGCGCTGCCAGGTGCGCTCGAAGGTTGAGAAGTTCAGCCGGTGTGCTTCAGTTACCCCGGTATGTAAAATCATTTCTCTGCTATTGATGTCATAACCCACAACGACCGCGTAATGCCACTGAGGTAACCAGCTAATGGAATTATTTTGCAGCACAATCACCGGAATATTATCGGCAACCAGACTGAGTAACTGGCTCATCGTGCCGCGCTGCTGATAGGCCAGCATGCCCAGCTGACGAGTTGCTGCGGCCATTTCAATTTGTAAGGTACCTTCCAGCGCAGGCGTAAAGGTGTTAGGCGCAATATGTTCCGGGCTGGTGTTCAAACCATGAAAGTTAGCAACTTCTGCTAAGGTTGTGGGTCCGCAAAAGAACGCCTGCTGTGGATAAAACGGCACCTGAGCAATCACATGCTGACCAGCAATGGCCGGCGGTGCTGCCAATAGTTGTTTAGTTTGTGGCGGAGTCTGGCATGCGGTTAAACCAAGTAGCAGACCAGCCAACAGGCTGGCCTGTAATGTAAAGCGGATAAAAAGCACTTATCAGATAGGGCGGATAAACGGGTACACATCGGTAATGCCCATCAGATCAAGCACTGCCACTACCACCAACACGGTAACGATAGTACCAACGATACCACCTGCGGGCATATCGTTTAGCTGGGAGTTAAACGCTTCCAGCTCAGCGTTGGTCATGCTGGCAATGCGCTGTTTAGCATCTGCCGGGCTGACACCCAGCGTCTGCAATTTTTGCTGAACTTCTGCCGTATCGACAAAGGCGAGTACTTGCTGTTTATTGTATTGGTATTGTTGTGTAGCAATCACTTGATCAGAAGTGTAAACACCTGCGACAGCAGGGCTGGCAATTACCATGAGCCCGGCAAACATTAACATGGCACTGGCTGTTAGATATTTATTCATCATGTATACATCCTTAAGCTGATTGTTTTACGGCGAACTTCGTTGTTGACTTAGATTAACTACATGGAGATTTAACGCTACGCTACGCCTGAAGAGTAGTTGATCTGATAACCCTTTGCAAATACAAAGGGTTGGCCGTTAGATACCGTAACGGTATGAAAAATTTAGCGAATCAGATGCCACTGCGTTTGCCGGCCGGCCAGATAAATAACCTGTCTGCCATCAAAGTAGGCACTTTGCTCCAGCTTAATCTGTACCAGTTGGCTCCACTCTGGCACGGTCTGTTTGATATTGCCTTCAATGGCGTAAGCGGTATTGGCATAAAGTGGCCAGTCACCTTGCACCGGCGTATCGCCCTGATTATCCCACATGCCTATGGTTGGCCCCGGCGCATGGCCGACAAAACCCAATGGGTGGGTGTAGGTGCTGCTGTTAATGTCTGCTTTATTAGCGGCGGCAATGGTCGCTGCCAATACTTGATTACCGCTACGGCCGGTTTTAAATTCAGCGGTAAGAATATCCTGCCAGCGATTACCGGTGGCCAGCGCTGCTAGCAAGCCCTGTGGTGGCGAGCTCTCGTGATTAAGCAACACATAAGCCATTTCCTGGGTGTCGGTACACAGTTTCAGATAGCAAATACCAACATCGGTATGCAAAACATCGCCGCGGTGAATAATACCACTGCTGCCGCAGGATGGACTGTCAGCTGCACACGCCATACCGGCACGTTGCAGGCTAACGTAAGGCATAAACCATACCGGTAATTGCAGCTGCTCAAAGCGTTCACGCAGGTACCAGGCCACATCATCCGTGCTGGTAACACCGGGGGTAATCACTTTATTGCTAAACGCTTCGGCAATAACCGCGCGGGCTAAACTTACGATTTGCGGATAAATCTCCAGCTCGCTGCGGGTTCGCTGTTCCAGCCAGCGCACCACTAACTGTTCAGCCGATACCAGCCGGCTTTGGTAATCTGCCGGCAGTGCGGCCAGCAGCTGCTGATGCAGGCCGGAAGTTAAGCCATCGGCTACTGGCCAATGTTCAGAGCTATTAATACCAATGCTTCTCGGTTGGCGTTTAACAATTTCAGCAGCCAGCGCCTGCCATTGTTCGGTTAAATTACCGCCCGCCCAGGCCGATGTATAAGGTTCGCCAAGTGGGTAACGATTCACCGACAGTTTTTCTATAGTGCCGTCGGCCAGACGGCTAAACAGCAACATAGTGGTGCGCCGCGCCGCAAAGGTGGGTTGGGGTACCAAGGTAAAATATACCGGATCTTCGGCATACTCCCGATTAATGACCAACCACATATCCAGGTCTGATTCAGCCATCAACTGCGGTAACAGCTTTTCAAGCCGCTCATTGAGGATGCGGTTTTCTGGCTCCACTCGCTGGCGTGGGCTCAGCACCTGATAGTCAGCTGCGCTAATAAGTTGACGGCCTTGGCTGAACGGCGTGGTATTAGCTGACAATGTCGCAGACACCAGCAACGTCGCCAACAAGGATAGTAGTAGCGATATTTTCATGTATAGCCCTTAACACGATTGAATATTCACTGTTTTAAGTCAGATAATATTAAAAAGCAATAGCTTAGATCGGAAGGCATTGTTTTTATCGTTGCTTCGATATATAAAGCCTGATTGTTTATTTTTTGTATATAAAAGCAGGCGTTAATGAAAGCATTATTAAAAATATTCGTGGCTACGCTATTGGTGTTGTTGGTGGTCTTATTGGCAATACTGGCAAATGCCACGGTTGAATTAACCAAAGGTGGCGTTTACAGCAAGGTATATTTGCCAATAGTCGTAGGCGAAATAAAGTGGAATGCAGCTGGCAGTGTTCAGGCGAGTGAGCCGGCAGTATCTGGCTTGCAAGGCCCGGTTATTGTCAAAAATACTTCGACACTGCAGTTAACAGCCTGGTGTCAGCATGAACGTATTACCCAGGAGTTGCCACTTGCTACAGTCAATGCACGGTTAGATTGCCAGGGGCGGCAATATCACTACCAGCTGGCCGGCTCGCCGCTTAGCATCAATGCTGAAATAGCGACGCCGGCAGCAGTTGCCGTAATTAGCGATCTGGAAGGCAACATCGAATTTTTTGAGCATTGGGCCCGTAACAGCGGTGTAACCGATGCCAATGGTGACTGGCAGTTTGGCAACGGTCAGCTCATTGTGTTGGGCGATGCCGTCGACAGAGGACGTCAGGTGTACGATTTACTATGGCGGTTATACCAGCTGGCGCAGCAGGCTCAACAGCAAGGTGGCCAGTTACTGCTGTTACACGGCAATCATGAGCAATATGTGATGCGCGGTCTGGTTGATCGGGTAGAAACTGAGCATTTTTGGGCTATTGAACAACTTATGCCTTACGAGCAAAGTTTTGCTGCTGATACCATTCTGGGTGGCTGGCTGCGACAGCAACCGATTATTGCCAGAATGGGTGACTATTTGTTTACTCACGGAGGTGTAAGCCCACAGGTACTGGCCAGCGGTTTAACCGTAGCGCAGCTTAATAAGCGCTACCACGACACTTTGCAGCAAACTAATGATCAGGTGAGCGAGGCTGACTATTCGTTGTTTTACGGTAGCAGTGGGTTAAGTCAGTACCGGGCGCTACTGTCGGATAATAATGAAGCAGTGTCCGGTGGCGATTGGCCAGAGGCGCACCTGCAACAAATATTGGCCTCTTTCAAGGTGAAAGCTCTGGTCATTGGCCACACCCCGCTAGCAAAGCCAGCGGCATTGTATGATGGCCAGCTACTTGCGGTCGAAGCCGAGCAAACCAGCAGTGCATTGCTTATTCATGATGGCGAAGCAAAATTTACCGATGTAGGGATGCTAAAAACCCGCTTTAGCGAACAACAACCGCAGCATCGCCCGTTCCGCTTGTGGTCAGCCGCGGACTGGCGGGCGCTAACAGCCAATAGACAGCACCTGGACGATTTAAACCATGCCAAAACCTTTTTTAATCGCGATAAACCAGTTAAAGGTAACTGAAAGTGCCGGGTAGACTAAGACTGGAACATCGACCTGTCTCGCTGCGGTTTTTAAGAGACAACCCTTGCTCAGATTTATAATATAATCTATTACATTCAATTAACGCAGGAGCGGTAATATCGATGAGTATCACAGGCAACAACAAACGGCCATTGTGGCTGTTTTGCGGCTTGTTGCTGTTGTTGCTGCTAATGGCGCTGCTATGGCGCTTTGCCTGGGATTCCGATTGGTTGTCGGTAGCACAGGCAAAGCACATGGTGGCTACTGCCGCTAGCTGGCATGGCGAGTTATGGCTATGGCCACTGCTGATCACTGTTTTTGTGCTGCTGTTGCTGTTGATGTTTCCGCTTACCATTCTGGTGGTGCTGACCGGCTTTCTGTATGGCCCCTGGTGGGGCTTTTGTTATGCGACCCTGGGCACCCTGATGTCAGCAATTGTCAGTTATGAAATTGGCAGGCGTACTGGCCAAAAGCCGTTATTGAAGTTTGGTGGTAAACGCATGCTGAATATATCGCGGTTTATTGGCGATCGGGGCATCCGAACCATGATCCTGATCAGCATTCTGCCACTGGCGCCTTTTACCCTGACCAACATTATGGCAGGCGCATCCCATATCCGGTTCTGGCCTTATCTGGCAGGCTCTGCAATCGGCATTATACCGGGCATCGCGCTGGTAAATTTCGCCGGCAGCCAGCTCAGTGCTCTGTTGCAAAGCACCGACAAAACAGACGTCGCCGTCAGTATTGGCACCTTGGTATTGGTGACGCTGATACTGATATTCGCACCACGCTGGTTGAAAAAATACTGGCGAAAAAGGCGGCACCACCAAGTGTGACGGCGGCTTGTGACAAAGACTTTGGTCAACCTGAAAGCTGTTTTACGTTACACTATGGCAAGACCATTCAAAGGAGCTGTTATGCCGCGTTATTCTGCTGATTTTATTAAAGCTATGCCAAAATCTGATTTGCACCTGCACTTAGATGGCAGTCTGCGGCTGGACAGTCTGATTGACATGGCGAAGCGCACGGACACTAAGTTGCCGTCGCAAAGTATTGACGGCTTGAAACAGTTGGTATTTAAAGACAAATATCAGAATCTGGCTGAGTACCTGCACTGTTTCCAATATACCTGTGCTGTGCTGCGCGACCCCGAAAATTTAGAACAAGCTGCGTACGAACTAGCCATTGATAACCAGAACGAGGGCGTTAATTACATCGAAGTAAGGTTTGCACCGCAACTGCTGATTGATTTAAGTCGGGGTATCGATTTTGATCAGGTGATGCATGCGGTTAATAATGGCTTGAAGCGGGCGCAGGATGAATATAACCGCACTGAAGCTGTGCTTAGCGGTAATAAACCCCCGTTTGGTTATGGCATTATCAATTGCGCGATGCGGATGTTTGGCGATAAAGGCTTTTCGCCGTATTACACCAACTTATTTCAGCTAATGCGCGACTTTGAGCCAATGGACGTGATTAAACTGGCGGCGATGGAATTGGTGCGGGCCAGTGTGCGGTTGCGAGATCAACACGCGATGCCGATAGTGGGCCTGGATTTAGCAGGCCAGGAGTCGGGCTATCCAGCCAGCAAATTCAAGGAAGTGTACGAGTATGCCCACCAGCATTTTATGCTGAAAACCCTGCATGCTGGTGAGGCCTATGGTGCCGAAAGCGTTTTCGAAGCCATTACTGAATGCTATGCCGATCGGATTGGCCATGGTTATTCTATGTTTATTCCAGACATGATTCATAGCCCGGATATTGCCGACAAAGCCGCGTACATTCGTAATCTGGCCAGCTATATCGCCGACAAACGTATCGCCATAGAAGTATGCCTGACCAGTAACCTGCAAACCAACCCGCAACTCACTGATATTCGGCAGCATCAATTTAAAGCCATGCTGGATAATCGAATGGCGACAGTAATATGCACCGACAATCGGCTGGTATCGAACACCACGGTATGCAATGAATACCAGCTGGCGCTGGATAACTTTGATATTCCGTTAAAACGTTTAAAAGACATGGTGGCTTACGGCTTTAAAAAGAGCTTTTTTCCAGGAAGCTATGTAGAAAAGCGCCAGTATGCCAAGAACTGCCTGGACTATTTTGATCGAGTTGCCAAACAGTATGGATTTATTTAAATAAAACATAACGTTATAAATACTGTCGCAAAAGGCATACAGCTTAACTGATTGATTAATAACAGTTAAATATTAAGCTGGTTAATAGTGTCTCTAATAGCAGACACTATTAACCAGAAATAGAAAATTCCAAACGTAAAAAATACATAACCATCTGAAATAAAACAAATATTAAAACTTGGCACGACACTTGATATACCTTAGGTAATTACCGGAGGTGTGTTATGGATTTATTCTTAGTTTTTATCACGATGTTCCTCGTTGCCAATATGATGTTAGTGGTAACAATGCTACGTCGTGTGGATTTAAATAACCCCAGTGTTCAGGCTTGGGAGCAACAGCAGGCTGCTGTTATCCATACGGCTAGCCGCACTGAAGCGGTAAACTATACAGCGGTTTAAACCCGCAAGCCGAAATACACCAAACATATTCCCATGAGTTCAGCGTTTTGCTGGATGTTTGTTCAGGCCAGCCCTCCTTACTGGCCTGTTTTTTTTAGTTAAACAGGTTATGCTAGCGCTAACTTTCTCAGAGTTTAACTGCCTATGCGTTTCCCTTTGCAAACCGCCTCATTGCGTCAACTGGTTATCCTGAGTTTTTTGCTGGCTATGATCCCGGTTGGGGTGCTGATGTGGCAAAGCCATAAAGCCTTGTCAGGATTAAGCAGGTTTGCGACCAATGAGGCTGAACGGGCAGTGATTAGTGTGCGTCGGGCCGAAAATATGCAAAATCTGGTGGTGGATATTGAACGGGCTGTTCGCCAGTACGCAGTGGTGAAAACCGACGCACTGGCCCGGGTAGCCCAAAGCCATATCAGTAACCAGCAGGCCAGCCTTAGCGAGCTGTGTAACGATTTACCAGAACTAAGTGATTGCCTGCAACAACAGGCAGATTTACAGCAACTGGCCGCGCAGTTCTCTGAGCTTAGTGGCGCCCCTCTGGAGCAGCAGTTGCAGCAAATCAGGTTGCGGCAGCAGCGGATTAGTCAGCAAATATGGGACTTACTGGAGCAGCGGCTGGTTAATCAGCAGCAGCTGGTGCAGGACGCGCAGCAGCGCCAGGCCTGGCAAACAGTAGCACTGGTGCTGTTAACCTTGTTATTGGTGTTGTGGGCGTCGGGTCGGGTGGCCGCGCCCGTTAAAAAACTGGATAAAATGATCCGGGCGATTGGTCAGCAGCAACATTTCCCTGACGGAAAGCTTGATGGGCCTCGTGAATTGTCAGAGCTGGGTGAGCAGTTGCGCTGGCTCAGCTCACGCTTACAGCAACTGGAAGCGCTCCGGCTTATTCTATTACGCCATGCATCTCATGAATTGAAAACACCGTTATCCAGTATTCGGGAAGGTTGCGCTTTGCTTACTGAACAACTGTTAGGTCCGCTTAACCCCCAGCAGCTTGAAGTTGTTATGCTGCTCAATGGCAGTGCCGACCGCTTAAGCCAGTTGACAGAGCAACTACTGGATTATAACCGGCTGCTGCAGCAAGCTAAACCCGAATTAAGTCGTCAGGTGCCACAACAACTGTTGCAAGCCTGTTTTGCCGACCACGCCTTATCGCTGCAGCAGCGCCAACAACAAATAAAGTTGGATTGTCAGCTGAGCAGTATCTATACCGATGACACGTTGTTCCGGCGTATTTTGGATAATCTGATCAATAACGCCCAGGCTTATGGTGCAGAAAGTAGCCCGGTATGGGTTAAACTGTATAAAAAAGACGATATGCTGGTGCTGGATGTGGCCAATAATGGTGCACCTATCCCCACCGCATTGCGTGAAAAATTATTTGAACCCTTTCAGCGTGGAACGACCCCAAGGTTCGATGCGATTCAGGGGTCGGGTCTTGGTTTGTCAATTGTGGCTGACTGTGCCCGGCTGCTGGGTGGCCATGCTGATATTGTAGATGTGGTTTATGCGGATGTATGTATCAGAGTGCGCCTGCCACTGTTAGAGGAAAAATAACATGAGAATCATGCTGATAATACTGCTGGCTACGCTGTCAGGCTGCCAGCTGTTAAACCAGCATCCGCCTGTAGCAGAACCTGAAGCAGAGCCGGAATTAGCAGAACAAGTTGTCTTACCACAAATCAGCGAATCAAACAGTGAGGTTGTGCTAAGCCTGAACGATGATGCAGCTACATTGCAAGCCTGGGTTGAGTATCGGGCCAGTATATTGGATAACCTGGCCGCATGGCGCGAGGCGTTAGCGGATCAGGCCGAACCTAACCAGGTACAAATACTGCAGAGAATTATGGTGCAACTGCATCCAGATACCCCTTACTTAACAAGGCTTCGGGTGCAGATGCAGTTAGCGGAGCAAATTGCCACGTTGCCACCAGGACTGGCCGCACTTTTTAGCTGGGATCTAACCTTGAATCAGAAATTACTGGAAACGGAATCCGCGGTTAGCGCCCTTACCCGACTTAATGCCCAGCAGCATGAAAATATTGAGCGACTGCAAAAAAAGAACAAAGATTTGCAGAAAAAAATTGATGCACTCACCCAGATAGAAGCGCAACTGAATCAAAGTATCAACGGGGGTAACAGTGGCCGACCCTAAACCGCGATTATTATTGGTTGACGACGACCCCAGCCTGTTGCGCCTGCTAACCTTAAGGCTGGAAGGTGAGGGCTATCAGGTAGTCAATGCCGATTGTGCAGAAACGGCACTAACGATTTTAAATAAACAAAGCTTCGATGTGGTATTAAGCGACTTACGGATGCCAGGTCTGGACGGCATGAGTTTATTTGATGAAATCGCAAAACGTTATAAAGGGTTGCCGGTAGTACTGATGACGGCGCACGGTTCTATACCGGAAGCCGTGGCTGCGACCCAGCGCGGGGTGTTCGGCTTTTTAACCAAACCACTGAACAATGCAGAGCTGCGTGATATTTTGCAGCAAGCTGTGCACCAGTCGGTACCCGAGCAGGCCGACTGGCGTGAGGAAATTGTCAGCCGCAGCCCACTGATGGCCGCCTTGCTGGAGCAAGCTTATCGGGTAGCGCAGCGGGATGTCAGTATACTCATCACCGGCGCCAGTGGCACCGGTAAAGAGTTGCTGGCTAAAGCTATTCATAAAGCCAGCCCTCGCGCCAAACAACATTTTGTCGCGATAAATTGTGGTGCCTTACCAGAGCACTTGCTGGAATCTGAATTATTTGGTCATAGCAAAGGCGCTTTCACCGGAGCCGTTTCTGAGCATGGTGGGCTATTTCGTGAAGCCGATGGCGGTACGCTGTTTTTAGATGAAATTGGCGATATGCCGGTGGCACTGCAGGTGAAATTGTTAAGAGCCTTGCAGGAGCGGCAAATCCGGCCAGTAGGCAGCAGCAAAAGTATTCCAATCAATGTCAGAGTATTATCGGCAACCCATCGTGATTTACAACAGGCCATGGCAGAGGGCAGCTTCCGGGAAGATTTATACTACCGGTTAAATGTGGTTAATTTGCAATTGCCGGGCCTGGAGCAACGGCCGGAAGATATTCCATTGCTGGCCCGTCATGTGTTGGCGCTTAGCGCCGAGCGGCATAATGTCAAAGTAACCCGTTTTGCTGACGATGCGTTGCAAACCCTGGCGACAGCAAAATGGCCCGGTAACGTGCGGCAGTTGGTCAATGTGGTAGAGCAATGTGTTGCGTTAACTCATAGCCCGGTTATTGGCCAGCGCCTGGTAGAGCAGGCGCTGTCGCAAAACAGCAGCTACTGGCCGACACTGACTGATGCCCGCGACCAATTTGAATGCCAGTATTTAGTTCGCGTACTGAAAATGACTGAGGGCAATGTAACCCGCGCTGCTGAACTGGCAGGACGAAACCGCACCGACTTTTACAAGTTATTGAAAAAACATGACCTTAGCGCGGCACAGGTGGCCGCGGAAGACGAAGAGCTGGAGTAAGGCTACAGCCTGTTTTACACTTAGCTTTTTTGACAGAGGATACGGTAATGAGTGCAATAACGCCCCCAGATGCCCAGCTGGCAGAAGATGCCGAAAATCCAGAGTTGCGTAAAGCAAAGATTATCAGTGAAACAGCCAGAATTAACTGGCCGCAACTGCAGAAATTTTACGCAGCAGGCTCGGTAGTTACGATCAGCGCTGAGCACGACTTAGTAAACGTGGCGTTTGCCTTCAGTGCCGACGACAAAGAGCAGGTCGCCGACTGGCTGGCACAGGGCACAGTAGAACGTACCACCGAGCAACAGGCACAGCAATGGTTTGATAATAATACTGAGCTGTGGGCTGTGGTAATTTCGCCCTGGATCCTGGTACAAGATAAACCAGTGCAAGTTAACTAACATCAAAGACGTGGGGCTGGCTATGGCAATTTATAAAACGATCGAGAGTTCAGAAATTACCTTATCGCAATTAATGCTGCCCTCACATTCTAACTTCAGCGGTAAAATTCATGGTGGTTATTTATTGTCGTTAATGGATCAGATTGCGTTTGCCAGCGCCTCAAAATTCAGCGGCAGTTATTGTGTGACAGCCTCGGTTGACCGGGTCGATTTCTTAAATCCGATCGAAGTAGGTGAATTGGTCACCTTAAAAGCCTCAGTAAATTATGTTGGCAATACCTCGATGATGGTTGGGATCCGGGTCGACGCGCAGAATATTCAAACGGGCATTATCAAACATTGCAACTCATCATACTTTACCATGATCGCCAAAGATGAAAGTGGTGCCACCTTATCTGTACCAAGATTGCAATTAACCAGCCGGGAACAGGTCATGCGCTATTTAAAAGCGGCCGAGCGGATCAGCGCCCGTAAACAGCGGATTGCCAGTGAGCCTTTTAATGGAGATTTGGCAGCCGCGCTGGCTTTTATGGCCAGCGACCATGCTGATGTTGATGTTAAGACACTGATTACTTGAACAACTGCAGTTAATCTAGCGGTTGAGCTGCGCAGCCAGCCATTGATGCAGCCCTTGCGCCAGTGGCCGTGTTAGCTTGCCCTGGACCCCTCTGGCATCTTCGGATATATGTGCCAACGGATCTGTCGGGTTAAATAAATAATGTTGCAACATATGCTGCCAGGCGTGTCGCTCGCCCGGCGCCATATGATTAAAGGCTTGGATAGCATGCAGTAACATGGGCAACGGCAAAGCGCTGGCAACGTAGGCATTGCTCCACCAGTAGTTTACCAGCACATTAAAATCGCTAAGCGAGGTGACGCTATGCCACCATGGGCTGGGAATATAGATAGCATCACCTGCGCTAAGCTCCACTGACAAACCAGCCTGATACGCGTTGGCATACAAGGGGTGTGCCTGTAAATCCGGTTGTTGTAAATTAACCATACTTATTGGCTGGCCGGCCGGGGTTAAATCAAGTGGGCCAATGTAAAGATTAGCAACCTGCTCTGGTGGAAACAGGGTAAAACGCCGTTTGCCCGCTGCCACCACCGCAATATTACTGGCTTCGTCAAAATGAGCCGGTACGGTAACCCTGCTACCCAACCAGATAAACGGCTTAGGTGCCGGGTTTAGCAGCGGATTGGTTAATTCAGGTAATAAGGCACTGAAGTTATCTGCCACCGGTACACATTGCACACAGTAATGATTGCTGTCGCCATGGTTGCTGTTAAGCATGGTATCAATTGCGGTATTTAGCGGCTGTTGGCTGGCACTGAAATTCATGCCATTTATGTCTGTATTGTAGAATAGCCGACCGCCGGTTTTTGCAGGGAGACTAACCAGTTTTTGTGGCTTATTGTTACTTCGTGCCAACAGGTAAGCTGCGGCCTCAGGCAAAGATTGCTGCGCGGCCTGAACCAGTGGCCACTGCGCAGCAAAGCCACGCAGCACTACCGGTCGATAATGATCCGTCACTTTTTCGGCAAAATTAGCGGCGTTCACGCCGCTGACTTCGGCCGGGGAGGGTAAATTTTCCAGCGGATAACGGTTATGCATATTTTGTTCGTTATTGTCCATTAGGTTCCTGTATCAGTAACCAGCTGCCTGGCCATCTTTACGTGACTCTGATGCGCCAATATAAGTGCCGTTTTGATGATCTTTCATAATGGCCTGATACCCGCCATAGCCACCTAAACCGTAGCGCACATCATGGCCTTTTTGCATCAGGCCGTGCACGGTGCTATATGGCACGCCCCGTTCCACTTCAATATAACCGCCGTTGGTCAGGTAAGTATCCTGGCCGTCAGTTGGCTCCGTATTGCCAAGGTGCTGCCAACGGGCCGCGTCACCCGCTTCTTGCAGGTTCATACCATAATCCACCATATTGATTAGGATTTGCACATGACCCTGCGGCTGCATGGCACCGCCCATTACGCCGTAGCTGACTAACGGCTTACCGTCTTTGGTGATAAACGCCGGAATAATGGTATTAAATGGCCGTTTACCGGGCTGATAAACGTTAGCGTGGTTTTTATCCATCGAGAACAGCTGGCCGCGGTCCTGAAATACAAAACCCAGCCCTGGCACCACAACGCCGGAGCCCATACCGCGGTAATTACTCTGAATTAATGACACCATATTGCCGTCTTTGTCGGCCGTGGTCATGTAAATCGTATCGCCTTCGTACAGGTGTGGATTACCGGCATCAACGCGTTGTGCCGCGCGTTCGCCAATCAGTTTCGCCCGCTCGCGACCATACTCTGCCGATATTAACCCCTGGAGTGGTGTTTTATGAAAATCCTGATCGGCATAAAACTTAGCGCGGTCTTCAAACGCCAGTTTCTTTGCTTCAACCAGGGTGTGAATGCTTTGTGGGGTATTAAAACCCATGGCTTTTAAATCAAAGTTCTTCAGAATTTGCAGCATTTGTAGTGCTGCTATGCCCTGACCATTTGGAGGAAGCTCCCACAGAGTATAACCTTTATAATCGACGCCCGCTGGCTCTACCCAGGTAGAACGATGGTTTGCGAAATCAGCAAAGCGCAGATAACCGCCATTGGCGCGCATAAAACGATCGATCTGCACGGCGATATCGCCGTTATAAAAGGCGTCACGGCCATCTTTGGCCAGTGCTTTATAGGTATTGGCCAGCGCTGGGTTTTTAAAAATCTGGCCTTTGGCCGGCGCCTTGCCATTAATAGTAAAGGTGCCTTTAAAATCACCCGGCTGCGGGCTGAGTATCGGAACTGAACGGTTCCAGTAATAGGCGATAAGCTCGGTAACCGGAAAGCCCTGCTCAGCATAGTTAATAGCAGGCTGCAGGATGTCAGTCATTTTCAGCTTGCCAAATTTGTTATGCAATTCAAACCAGCCATCTACTGCCCCGGGAACGCTGATAGGCAACATGCCATGTGGCGGTAAGTCTTGGCGACCGAGCTTTTCCAGCTCATTTGCCAGCATGTCGTAGCTTAAACTCAGTGGTGAGCGCCCCGACGCATTTAAACCATGTAGTTTGCCTGTTTTGGCATCCCAGACAATCGCATATAAATCGCCGCCAATACCATTGCCGGTGGGCTCCATTAAACCGAGTGCGGCGTTTGCAGCAATGGCCGCGTCTATCGCGTTGCCACCTTGCTTCATAATATCCAGGGCAATCTGGGTAGCCAGTGGGTGGCTGGTAGCGGCCATGGCATTCTGGGCGATAACTTCTGAACGGCTGGCAAAATCGTGGCCGGTAACCCTGTCAAAGGCATTGGCAGCAACACTGGCCAGCAAGGTGGTGCTGGCCAGCAGATATGCAGATAGGCGTAATTTCATAATATTTACCTGTGTTAGTGTTAGTAGCACGCTAGCCCCTGTTGGCATTGAATGCCAGTACCTTTCGACCAACGACCAATGGTTAACGGTCAATCGGGACAAATAAATGCTGGGAAAGCGTTGTTTTCTGTTGCTCTGTTAAGGCTCTGGCTTGTTGGTGCTGATAATCAAACTGCACCATTACGGTGGTGCCTGTGGCGCATTTGATGCCGTTTTGCCAGGCTTGCTGATACACATCGAATGAGCTGCCGCCAAGACGGCTGATAAAGGTACGAATTTCTACTGGCTCACCATACTGAGTTTGGGCATGATAGTCGATACTGACCCGGGCAATGATTAATGGCCATTGTTTCAGATTAAGCTCTGGGGTAAATATACGAAAAAGTGCCGTGCGGGCCCCTTCAAACCACACTGCAAAAACCGTGTTATTAATATGCCCCAGGGCGTCGGTTTCCGAAAAACGGGGCTGGATAATTTCACTAAACATAACCAGGAATTCTCATGACAGATTTTATAGAGGTGTACGATAATGCGTTAAGCCCGGACTTTTGCCAACAGCTAATCTCGCATTTTGATAACAGCCCGCATGTAGTAACCGGACGCACGGGTGCCGGGGTAGATACCAGCAAGAAAATCAGTACCGATTTATATTTAAATCAGCATCCGGAATATCAGGCAGCCTTGCAGCACATTGTTGATGTTACCAGCCGCTATGCTGCTGAATACTTTGCTAAGTATCATTTCGCCCTGATAGCACCCGTTGGCTTAACTGTAAGCCACCCCGAAACTGGCCAGCCGCTGCCGATTACTCATGAAAATTATGCCGAATTTGGCGCCCCGAAGGCCAGTGATTTTATGCGTACCTTATATCGTTTAGGGCCGATACAAGCGCAGAAATATCAGGCCGAGAAGGGCAATTATAATTACTGGCACTGTGAAGTGTATCCGCAGCTACCTCACAACGAACCACTGCACCGTACCTTGTTATTTATGTTTTATTTAAATGATGTAGCAGAAGGCGGCCAGACCGAGTTTTATTATCAGAATAAGGCTATCAGCCCGAAAACAGGCCGCATGGTTATTGCACCGGCTTATTTTACCCACACCCATCGTGGCTGTACGCCGGTTTCTAATGACAAGTACATTTTAACCAGCTGGATTTTATTTAACCGTGCTGAGCAGCTGTACGGGCAACCGCAAAGTTGAAATAAAAAAAAGCCCCTGCAAGGCAGAGGCTTTCAGATAAAGCAGTCAGCTTAGAAGCTGTAGCTGACGCCCAGTTCGAATGAACGTTCTGGCCCAACATAGATGCCCTGACGCAGGCCGGTAATATAACGTTTGTCGGTCAGGTTTTTCACTGCACCAAACACGCGGATATTGTCTGCCAGCTTATACTGCGCGGTTATATCCAATACTGTGTAAGATGGCAGCAGACCGCCCCAGATCCCGCCGGCCGCATTATCAGGAATCGCAACCGTATTGCTAGCGTCGCCGTATTGCTCACCACGGTGATGCGCCGACAAGGCGGCACTTAATTGCTCTAGCTGGTAATTCAGCGCCAGGTTAGCAACGATTTTTGGTGCGTACGGCAGGCGATTGCCCTGATTTTCACCTGATTTAAACTCTGAGGTTGGTACCCAGGTGGCGTTGCTATCTATACTAAAACCGCCGCCCAGCTGATAACCCAGTAAAAACTCCATACCCAGATGTTCAGTTGCACCGGCATTAGACTGCGATAAATTAGGATCGCTGTTGCCAGTTACTACCTGATTGCTGAAATCCATAGCAAAGGCCGCAACTTCATAGTTCATCGCGCCACGTGTTCCGCGCAGGCCAAGTTCATAGTTGGTTGAGCGTTCGCCATCCAGCTGCTGATCGGTCAGGCCGTCCAGGGCCACGCCATTTGATGCCGGGGAGAAAGCCCGGTACACACCGCCGTATAACTGGGCAGAGTCGCTCAGGTTATAAGTCATGCCAACACCAGGTAAAAACTCGGTATTGCTGGTGCTCGCTGTCGCATTGTCATCAGACAACACCAGACGGGTCTGCTCGTAGGATTCAACCCGCAGGCCAGGCGTAACAGCGAAGTGCTCAGTGAGCTCAATCCGGCTCTGGGCATAAGCGGCCACGCTGTCAGCTGAATCAATAATATGGCGATCGTTCAGGCCAGTACGATCACTACTGCGTACTGCACGAATACGGGTATCGTTAGCTTCTTCCTGCATAAAACGCAGGCCAAACTCACTGCTGGCAACCATCCCGGCCAGGTTATGGTCTATGTTCAGACGGGTCTCAATGCCCACCCGGTCAAACGAGCGGTTGTTACCGGTTAGGGCGTCGGTATAAACCCAACGTCCGGCGTCGTTTGATGCTGCCGTATCGACATTATAGCGCCAGTAATCACGGCTCATTTCGCTCCAGTACAGCAAGGTTTTTAAGGTTGCCTGATTAGAAAGGGTCCACTCGTGGTTAATGTCGAATGCCGTGCGATCGGTTAGGAAATAATCATCTGGTGCCGGGTTGTAGTCGGCGCCGGCCAGATAGTCACCCAGCAGCAAACCACGATAGGAGATGTTGGCATCGTTTTCATAGCGCGATACTTTAATTCCCAGCTTTTGATCATTACTGAAAATCACCCCGGCTTTGGCCATCACATCGGTCATTTCATAGTCTTTATCCATAAAGCCGTCGCTGCTGGCATGGGTGGCGACTATGCCGGCAAAGGCATCGCCCGAAACACTCTTGCCGCCAGCTTCAACACTGACTTCCTGCATATTGAAGGAGCCGGTGCGACCGGTTACCGTTACGCCGTCATCCGGCGTTTTGGTTTGATAGTTGACCACGCCACCAATAGTAGACGGGCCATAGCGCAATGAGGCTGAACCTTTCAACACTTCAACTTGCTCTATCCGTTGGATGCGCGGGTTAAAATAACGATCGTTGCCGACAAATAAACCCGGTGCTACCGGCACGCCGTCTTCCAGCATTAGCGACTTTGATTCGCTGGCAGATAAGCCACGCATGCCAAAGTTAGCGACGATAGCGGTTTCTTCTTCACTTTTGATGTTGATACCAGGAATGCGGCGCAGAATGTCTTCTGTAGATAACGGCTGAATTTGTTCAATTTGCTGGCGATTAACCACTACAACGGTGCCGGTTTGCTCCAGTAGAACCGGATTACCATTACCCACCACCCGGATAACTTCGAGTGCAGGCATTATCTTTTTTTGTTCGGCGCTGTGTTCAACATTGGTCTCCACATTGCTGGCAACAGCAGTGTCGATCTGCTGCTGGCCTGCAGCACTCAATGATACGGTAGCAAGTGCTACAGCTAATGATAAGCGTGACATCTTCGTCCGCATAGCAACTCCTTTAAATAACGGGCTAAATTCAATGGCCGCAATTAAACCATAACTAAAAATGCGAATCAATCTCATTTGATTTGCGGTTAATAAATTAGTTAGCTGGCGGAGACAATCTGAAAATTGGCAGTAAGATGTTTATACCGCTATTAATTCGATACCGGCCTGGCATGACGCTGTTATCGGAGAAACCGGCGAATACCGGGCATCAGTGGTATCTAATGTGGTCAGAATGGCAGGAAAATCTGGTTGGTTAGAGGCGGCAAAGAGCTGGGCCGCCATTGTCGTCGTGTTTACCTGTTGTTTTGCTGAGGCAGCCGTTTAATCATTTTT
Source organism: Arsukibacterium sp. UBA5043 (assembly GCA_002415085.1). Taxonomy (GTDB): domain Bacteria; phylum Pseudomonadota; class Gammaproteobacteria; order Enterobacterales; family Alteromonadaceae; genus Alishewanella. The sequence continues at coordinate 161,190 of DIBV01000004.1, forward strand.
AGATGCGGAATATCATCTTCCAGATAAGGCTCACTGGCACTTTCAAAGCCAGATTCCTGATAAAACTGCTGTAAATAACACTGGGCTGAGATATGAATATCCATATCGGGCCAGTATTGCTTTGTCACTTCCAGGGTTTTATCCATTAACACCCGGCCAAGGCCAAGCCTGCGGGCAGTTTGTGAAACACACACCCGGCCAATACCGGGAAAGCCGGCAAAACTGACGTCAGGTGCCAGTACCCGTGAGTAGGCAATAACTTTGTCACCTTTCTTTAAAATAATATGGCGGGTTTGCGGGTGCAGATCCTTATCATCCAGCTCCGGATAAGGACAATTTTGTTCTACCACGAATACATCAACCCGTAACTGCAACATCGAATACAGTGTTAAGGTATCCAGATCGGCAAAAGTCTGTACTTGCCATTGCATACACTAAGTTTCCTTATTTACTGCGCTAACGCACTGTTAAAGAACTATATCAGAGGCAACCCTTGCTGCGCCAGTAGCCTGCAACAAACAACATGACCAATCACGGCGCAAAGATCACAAAAATGCTATTTAACTGTAACGGTTTTGCCATTTAACACCGGTTTAATAGAGCGGCCTAATCATCCGTTTTAAGCCGGAGTAATAATAATGACCGTCAGTAAAAACAACCAGAATGCAATGTCCATTAGTATTGATAACTCGGGTGTTGACCCGCAAACCAATTTTTCATTGAACCCCACTTTTGCCGCGATAGTCGACAGCCGGATGGCCCGGCGTAACTTTATCAAAGGCAGTATGGGTGCTGCTATGGCGGCTTTTCTTGGTGGTACACTTGCTGGCTGCAGCAGTAGTGATGATGAAACCACGCCGGTAGCGCCAACCGTGCCGCCTGTTACCACCGCTCCGCTTCTGGGATTTGCTGCTATTGCGACTCAGCGCGCCGATACCATTACTGTGCCTGAAGGCTACACTGCCAGAACGTTCCTGCCCTGGGGCACTCCGCTAAGTGGCAGTTATCCTACTTATCTGGCTGATGGCAGCAACAGTGGCAGCGATCAGGAACAACAGGTAGGAATGCACCATGACGGTATGCACTTTTTCCCTATCGACAGCAGAACCAGTGCCACAAGTTCAGAAGAAGGCCTGCTGGTGTTTAATCATGAATATATCGACAACAACCTGATCCACCCCAACGGTATCACGACGGTACCGCGACTGGCCGACGAAGTGCGTAAAGAGGTGGCCGCACATGGTGTTTCAGTAGCTCATATTCAAAAGCAAGCAGATGGTAGCTGGGCGCTGGTTAATAACAGCCCGTTTAACCGCCGTATTACCGGTGCCACACCCATGGAACTGGCAGGCCCGGTACGTGGCAGCGCGAAAGTCATCACTAAATACAGCCCGGAAGGCCATCGTACCCGCGGTACTTTAAATAACTGTGGTAATGGCTATACGCCCTGGGGGACATATTTAACCTGCGAAGAAAACTGGGCAGGTTATTTTGTCAACAAAGATGCCGAGCAACCACGTGAACAGCGGCGCTATGGCGTGCCAGCAAGTAATGGCCGGTACTTGTGGGAAACCGCCACACCTGCAGCCGACCAATATCAACGTTTTAACGCCAGCACACTGGCCGACGATGCCAGCGGTGATTATCGCAACGAACCAAATACTTTCGGCTGGATTGTGGAAATTGACCCCTTTAACCCCGATAGCGTGCCGCAAAAGCGTACAGCACTCGGTCGTTTTGGGCACGAAGGGATCATTTTTGGCAAGCTGGAAGAGGGCAAACCGCTGGTGTTTTATTCCGGTGATGACTCACGTTTTGAGTATATCTATAAATTTGTCTCGGCAGCGCCGTATTTTCAGAACACGGCAGGTGGCTATTTGCTTAATGAGGGTACATTGTACGTTGCACGCTTTAACGATGATGGCAGCGGTGAATGGCTGCCGTTGGACCTTAATAATGCCGAGTTTGCCGCTAAAGCTGCAGCGGCAGAAGTGGTGTTCGCTGATCAGGCCGATGTGCTGATAAATACCCGGCTGGCGGCTGACATTGCGGGTGCCACTAAAATGGACCGGCCAGAATGGGGCGCGGTACATCCTGACACTGGTGAGGTATATTTTACCCTTACCAATAATACCGCTCGCACTGAACAGCAAACCGATGCAGCCAACCCGCGTGCGGCAAATGCTGCTGGCCATATTATTCGCTGGCAAGAGCGCAACAGTCAGGAAGCTACCGCCTTTGACTGGGATATTTTCCTGCTGGCCGGTGACGTGGGCACTACCACTCCTGACAGTGAGCTGACATTAACCCAAGACAACCACCTGGCCAGTCCTGACGGCTTATGGTTTGATAAAAACGGCTTGCTATGGATCCAGACCGATATGAGCGGCAGCCAGCAAGGTGAAGGCCCATATGGCAATAATCAGATGTTGGTTGCCGATCCGGTAACCCGGCAGATTAAACGGTTTTTAGTGGGGCCAACCGACTGTGAAGTCACAGGCATCAGCGCCACGCCGGATATGAAAACCTTGTTTGTTAACATTCAGCACCCCGGCGATCGCTCCTCCCCCGACAATTTCACCAGTAACTGGCCAGACGGTGGCAACAGCCGGCCACGCTCGGCCACGGTAGTGGTTACTAAAAACGACGGCGGAGTGATTGGCAGCTAACTGATAAGCCGTGATAATAAGCAGGCTGGCTTCCTTGGGTTTCCAGTCTGCTCGTTCAGGCCGCTTGCGGCACTGCGCCCTGTTCAGCGCTTTTTCGGGATCCAGGCCCAGGTCACGCTGGCATTTACCGGTTCTATTCCAGCACTATCGGTGATGGTGACGGCGACGGTGATTTCACCTTTATCGTCGTTATGCATTGTAGCTATCTGGTCGTCGGTCAGGCTTGCTATTGCGGTTAAATCACCCGTCGAGCGTTTTATATAATCAATTTGCATTTGTTTTAGCAAGGGTAACTTACTATCGGGCAGGTGAATACCGACTAAAAAACCGGTGGCCGATTCAGCCAGTAAACCGGTAGCGGCGGCATGCACCGAGCCGATATGATTTTGCGCCTTTTTGCGGTTTTTTAATCGCAGCACTGAACGGGCGCCCTGTAGTTCCAGCACTTCAACCCCGGCAGTGCCGGCAAATTTAATGACCCGGCCAAATACCGTGCTTAACGCAAAGGCGTGCAGCGCTTGTGGTAGTTGATAGCATTTACTGACGATTCGCTGCAGTTTGTTGGGTTTGGTTGTCGCGGGCATGAAAGTATCGGCTTGGTTCATTGTGGTCTGACCTGTGTGCTATTTACGCTACTATGCCTCTGGTCAACGGCAATTGCAAGGTGGTGTTACTAACGTAAGACGCCATTAGCACCATAGCTCGCCAACCGGTGTCTGAGGGCTGAACCGGTGGCAAATTTGTGCCTGCAATAATTCTGCACTGGCCAGGGCATCCGTTACGGCATGATGTGGCCGGTATGGTGGCAGGTTGTAGCGGCTGCGGCTGGCATCAAGCCGGATCGAAACCTGCTGCCGTTTGCGTACTTTATCCCACCAGCTTAATGGCTTTGTCCGGTACAAGCGGGCTTCCAGCTCCAGGGTATCAATCACTGGAAATAAGATATTCTCACCTAACCGAACCTTAACACTGGCAGAGAGAAAATTGCGTTCTATCTGGCGGTAATGTACCACGGCTACCTTGCCGGCCAGTAACGGCAACAGTTCAGGCAGTACAGCGTTTAAATCCGGAGCTTTTTTTACCTCTGAATGGGTTATCCGGTGCACGGTAACGGAGTTGTCACTAAGCTGAAAACGGGGTTTAAGCAGCCATTGCTGCGCTTTTGAGCTGAAAATGCAGTGCAGGTTAAAAGGCACTAAGCCAATACTGACAATGCCGTTGTTATCAGCACTAAGGCCGGTAGTTTCAAAATCAATAGCCACCAGTGGTACCTCGTCGATCGGCGTAGTGGCGGCTACCATGCCTGCACTGTAAAATTGTTGCAATAAAGGGTGGGTAACACTCGCCGCCTGTTGCTGATAATACCGCTGCCAGTCGGTGCTGGTTGCCGGGCGTGGGCTATCTTCTTGCTTGGTTGGGCCCAGATAAAGCATTGTTTGTTCAGGCCTTAAAATGAAATTTCATAAATTTTTGGGCGTTACTCAGTACCTGAAACGCCTCCTTTAAGTGCTTACGCTCAAATTCTGACAGCTGCTCTGGCAGTACATTATTATCAGGCTCAATGCCCTGGCGCAGCGCTGCAGCCTGATGGCGAATACGGGTTAAAGCGATAACCTCAAAGGCATCGCGCAGGTCCTCGGCCCGGCCCTTGGGCAATACTCCTGCGGCGGTAATATCCTGCAGGCGGCTGAAAGAGTTGCTTTCTGTTGAGCCGATGGCGAGCGCATGCACCCTGATTAAATCGACAAAGGGCGCAGTACCACGCCTTTTAATATTTAAGCTATTGTTTTGTTTGCCGTCCTGCTCCATCACAAAATCTTTAAAAAAACCCAGTGGTGGGGTGCGGTTAAGCGCATTACGGGTCATGCTGGCCAGAAAAAGCGGTTTTGTTCTTGCTAGTTTACTGACCAGTTTCTGTAATTGTTCAGCCCACTGGGTATGCCCCCAAACGCCATCAATATCGAAAAAAATTGAGGATTGCAGCAAACGTTCTGCCGTGGGTTTTTCTATCCAGCTTTGAAAATATTGCTGCCATACTTTTAACGGTTGGCGCCACTCTTTATTGGTCGCCATCACGTTGCCTGTGCAGTAAGTATAGCCACAAGCCGCCAGTCCATCTGACACAAAACGGGCCAGTTGCTGAAAGTAGTTGTCGTGCTGTGCCGGGTCATAGCGGTTGTCCAGCACCAGTGCATTGTCCTGATCGGTCAGCACTAGTTGTTCATCACGGGCCATCGATCCCAGCGCTAAAAAACAATAGGGCACTGGTGGTGGTCCAAGCTCTGCTTCAGCCAGTTCCAGCAGCCGCTGTTTAAAACTCCGACCGATAGCCGCCATGGCACTGCCAATCATTTGCGAATTAGCATCTTCGTTGACCATCCGGATAAAGCAGGCATGAACGTCGGGCACCAATGTTTGCAAATCAGCAACGGTATGCTGGCGAAAAATGCGGCTTACCACATACAGGCTGTTTTGTGATTCGAAGCGAATAATATCGGAAATAGCGATCACGCCAACGGCTCGCTGGCGTTTTACTACCGGCAAATGGTGCAGGTTATGGCGTAGCATCAACATCATCGCTTCAAAAATGTACTGTTGTTGTTCAATAGTAACGGGATTGGCCGACATAATGTCGGCAACGGGCGTTTCAGATTTTAAACCCGGCGCTACCAACCGGGCGCGGATATCTTTGTCAGTAATAATACCGGTAAGATGTTGATCCTGATCCAGGATGAGCAATGATGACACCTTTTGCTCCGTCATTAATTGGGCAGCCTGCCAGACGTTGGCGTCGGAACCAATGGTAACAGGGTCCCGGCTTAACAGCGTGCTGACCGTGGCACCGAGCAAATCGGCGCGGGCCTGGGTGCTGGCTTTGCTGGTTTTACGTCGCTCGCTATCACCAACCTGCATATAGTCAGCAAAAAACTCATTTTCATCAAACAACTGCTGAAACACTTCATCGGGAATAAAGTAGATCAGGGTATCTTCCAATGCGGAAGCCGGAAAACGTACTTTGCCGCCACGCAACAGGCCTTGCTCAGCAAAAATACCACCTTCACTCAGCCGGTTGTATAAATCACCATTGCGGCGGAAAGTTTCAACTGCGCCACTTCGCACCAGATGGAGCGCGTGCAGCGGCTCGTTATAACGCAGAATATCGCTACCAGCCTTAAAATAGCCAATATCAATACTGAGTGCCACCTGCTGTACTTGTTCAGCCGGCAGTTCCTGAAACGGCGAATGCCGTTTCAAAAACTCCAATATTTCTATCTGCTCTATTTCCACTGGCCTCTTCCCATTGGCAAATTTGCTTAGTTACCGCGTGGTTCAGACATCAGGCCTTTGACCACCGCGATGCAGGATGCTAACAACACTATGGTAAAGGGAAATCCAGTCGACACTGCCATCGCTTGTAACGCCACCAGACCGCCACCCAGTATTAAGGCGATAGCGACCAGGCCCTCGAAGGTACACCAGAATACCCGTTGCGGGGTTGGTGCATTCACTTTACCGCCAGCAGCGATGGTATCAATAACCAGAGATCCGGAGTCTGATGAGGTAACAAAAAATACGACGACCAGAATAATGGCAATAAAAGAGGTAATACCGGCCAGTGGCAGCGCATCCAGCATGCTGAATAGCTGCAGGGGCAACGCCGCTTCAACGGCAGCCATATAACCATCATGAACCACCTGACTAATTGCGGTTCCGCCGAACACGGTCATCCACAGCACGCAGGCCAGCGACGGAATAAGTAATACCGAAACTAAAAACTCGCGTACGGTACGGCCGCGCGAAACCCGTGCGATAAACATGCCGACAAACGGCGACCAGCTGATCCACCAGGCCCAGTAGAAGGCCGTCCAGCCCTGAGAGAAGTTGGTATCCTCCCTACCTACCGGGTTGGCCAGCTCGGGTAAATACTGGAAATATGCCCCTAAATTGGCAAAAAAACCAGTTAAAATGGCCAGCGTTGGACCAACGATAATGACAAACAGCAGCAGTAAAGCTGCCAGGGCCATATTAATTTCTGATAGCCGCTTTACGCCGGCTTCCAGACCGGCCAGCACTGAAAACAGGGCGATCAGGGTAATGCCAATTACCAGCAGCACCTCGGTAGTGATTCCTTGCGGCCAGTCAAACAGATAATTTAAGCCGGCACTAGCCTGCGATGCTCCCAAACCCAAGGAGGTAGCCAGGCCAAACAAGGTGGCAAGCACGGCCAGAATATCAATAATATGTCCGGGCCAGCCCCAAACCCGCTCGCCCAGCAGGGGGTAAAAAACCGAGCGAATTGTCAACGGCAAGCCTTTATTAAATGAAAATAGTGCCAGACCCAACGCCAGAATGGCGTAAATAGCCCAGGGGTGCAGGGCCCAGTGGTAAATAGTAGCGGCCATACCAAGACGCTCAGCGGCTAATGCATCGCCAGCAGCACCGGCCAGTGGCGCCCAATCAGTGCGTACGCCATCTTCTATCGTCGTTCCGGCCATGGCACTGTTAAAATGGGACAACGGCTCAGATACACCATAAAACATCAGGCCGATACCCATACCGGCAGCAAACAGCATCGAAAACCAGCCGATATAGCTGAAGTCAGGGGTAGCCTCAGTGCCACCTAAGCGTACTTTACCCAGAGGAGACACAATTAACCCCAGGCATAACAGCACAAAAATGTTGGCGGCGCTGATAAAAAACCAATCGAGATTGCTGGTAAGCCAGCCGCGCATATCGCTGAAAATCTCTGCAGCCTGGACATGAAAAATCAGGGTAAGCAATACAAAGGCAACAATGCTCAGCCCGGAGATCAGGAACACCCGGTTGTGAATATCCAGACCAAATGGCCCTAATTTCACTACGATGTTATCCTGACCTACCTGATAATCGGTATCAATTGGATTAACTCTGCCATCTGGGATCATCGGATCCTTTTCAGTTGTCATTATTATGTCCTTGTTATTATTTTAGAAATAGTAGCCAATATTAATATTGAAACGGCGCTCGGTTTCGCTGCTATCGCCACTGGCACTGCCACCGACAAAAGGTTGATTTTTGGCATGCACCAAATCGAAATAGGTAAACAAACCGCCCGCTGCAACAGAGAAGCCGGTAATATTCATCATCGTGTCGCGACTGCCATCTGATTTGTCATAGACCAGGCCGTAATTGTTGTAAAATTGTAAGCCGGTTACCGGGCCCCATTCAACCGGCATGCTGTAAGCCAGATTTACCGTCGCCGAAGTGGCTTCTGCAGCAATAGAGTCATAGAAGGCATAGGCACCAACAGCCATCCGGTCGACACCATCAATATCGTACTGATATTGAGTATATTGCAGTTGCAGATTCCAGTTGTTGTAGTAGCTATTGCTGTGCACAGCCCAGGCGTTGTAATCCCCCGCCCGCGACTGGCCATTATGCAGGCCACCTGCCAGCGCTGAAACGCCAAGCTCCGTTTTCAAGTCACCATGACTAACGTGATAGCCAAAGCGGCCGCTTAAAGTATTGTACTCACCCAGAGGCTGGGCTGGATCATCATAGATACCGTCACCGGGCAGGCGGGCACCAACAATATCGTAGGAATAACGGTCGGCCCTGCTGCCGACATAACCATCCACCCCACCTAATTCATCATTTTTGAAGAAACCCAGATCCAGTTGCCAGTTATCACTAAGCTGGCGCTTAAATAAAATGCCTAAATCGTGATCATCTTCCAGCCCGATATAATAATTGGTACTGAAAAACCAATTGTGAGAGTTATAGGGCCAGTTGCCAAACGGAACCTGAGTAATACCCGCTTGCACCTGCCAGTCGTCAGTAAGCTGATAGCCTACGTAGGCGTATTTAACCGCAGTCATATAATCAAAAAAGCGGATTTCGGCGTTAAGTAACACATCTCCGATGCTGCCATTTAAATTCAGCCGGAAAATATCCAGCGCAAAATCGCCACCACGGTCTTTGTTGCCTTCACTGTACGAGGTGTGGCTATAATTTGTGCGGATAGCTCCGCCAAGCTTAATGCCGTCTTCATCAATATTTTCGGCCAGTTCTGCTTTGGCAACGTTAGTAAGTTCGGCCTGTTGCTCGCTAAGCGCAGTTTGCTCCAGCTCCTGTTCTTCCAGGCGCGCTTCCAGCGCTGCAATTTGCGCCTTTAACAGAGTAAGTTGCTGCTTTATTTCATCTGTCTCGGCAGGAGTAGCGGCAAACGAAGCTGGTGACACTAGACAACCAGCGGCAGCGATCAGGGCGATTCTGCAGTGGGTTTTCATAAGCGGACCTTATATTAGCGGAATAATTGATAACGCAGAGGCTACAAGGATAGTCTAATTAGGAAGTTATACCAAACCAGTCCCCACCGAATTGAATGCCCCGGCTGGGGAATAGCCAGCGATGGTGAAGAGTAATGGCTGCAGTTAAAAGATATCAGCAGATAAATAGCGATCGCCCCGGTCGCAGATTATCGCCACGATAACCGCATTGCTATTTTGCTCAGCCAGCTGAATCGCGGCATGCACTGCACCGCCAGAACTGACCCCGGCAAAAATACCTTCCTCTTTTGCTAAGCGGCGCATGGCGTTTAGCGCATCATCCTGGCTGATATCAATAATCAGATCGACCCGGCTTTTATCAAAAAAGCCGGGCAGATAAGCCTCGGGCCAGCGCCGGATCCCCGGGATACTGGCGCCCTCGGCCGGTTGCAGACCGATAATCTGAATAGCCGGGTTTTGCGCTTTCAAATAACGAGACACCCCCATAATGGTTCCGGTAGTGCCCATACTGCTGACAAAATGAGTGACTTGCTGCTGGCTTTGCTGCCAGATTTCGGGCCCGGTGCTGGCGTAGTGAGCCGCCGGGTTGTCGGGGTTATTAAACTGATCCAGCACAATACCTTTACCCTGCGCTTGCATCTGCAGCGCTAAATCGCGGGCACCTTCCATGCCTTGCTCTTTGCTGACTAAAATCAGTTCTGCGCCGTAGGCGCGCATCGAGCTTTTGCGCTCTTCGGTGGCGTTATCCGGCATTATCAGGGTCATGGCATAGCCTTTAATTGCCGCTGCCATCGCCAGGGCAATGCCGGTATTGCCACTGGTGGCTTCAATTATCCGGTCGCCAGGTTTGATGTCACCACGTAATTCGGCCTGGACAATCATGTTCAGTGCTGGCCGGTCTTTCACCGAGCCCGCCGGGTTATCGCCCTCCAGTTTTAATAATACCGTGCTGTTAGTATGGGCTGCCATCCGCTGCAGCTTTACCAGCCGGGTATTACCGACTTCATGCTCGATGGTAGGAAATGTCATACTAAAACCGCCGGTGAATGAACAACACAATGCTGCCAGTTTAGCGCAAAGCCAGAGAGCTGTTAATGGCTAAGCCTTAGCAGATTGTCGCAAATAACCGCTGCCGCTATGCCAACATTCAGCGATTCTGCGCCGCCAAAGGCCGGAATAGTAATTTTGCGACTGATATATTGGCTTACTTGATTGCTGATACCATTAGCTTCATTGCCAAGCACAATATAGCCACCGGCCTGGTTAAGCTTAAGCTGATGGACATTTTCCCCGCCCAGGTAAGCACCGTATACCGGCATGTTGGTGCGGGCTAATGTCTCAGCCAGCGGCTGGTAATGTAATTGCACCCGCAGGAATGAGCCTTTGGCGGCGGCCACTACTTTGGGATTAAAGCAATCGGCTGTGTCAGGTGAGCTTATAATGTGTTTGATGCCGTACCAGTCGGCGATGCGGATAATCGTACCCAGATTACCCGGATCGTTAATATTATCCAGCACCAGGGTCCAGCTGGCGGTGCCAGCACTGAACTCTGGCCATTGTGGTATTTCTACCACCGCCAGTGCAGCGTCGTTGCTAATGAAGGTGCCCACTTTAACCAGCTCGTCGCTGTTGCATGGTTGCAGTAACGCAGCGGCTTTCACCGCCTGAGCATGTTGCTGAATAAAAACATCGGTGGCAAATAACGCCGGCACTGTCCAGCCCGAAGCCAGCACTTCCAGCACCGCTTTTTCACCTTCAACAAAAAACAGCTGCTCGGCTTTGCGGTACTTTTTCTGATGCAGCGATTTAATCAGTTTGGCCCATTTGTTACTTATCATATTTGCAGCTTGTATCGGCCTAAATTACGGCTATTTTACCCAGACTTTACCGTGCTGTCTGATTTTATCGGCAATAAATTGCACTATCTGGCCTTGCGAATAGAATGGAGAGTCTCCAGATAAGTGTGAGTAGTATGCAACCATTTGACGCGGGTAGGGTCTGTAAAGTGAGTCCCGATCCAGAGTCATTATCAGGAGTAGTCTATGCAAATTCAAATTAACAGTGATCGTAATATCCAGGCCGATGAGCGGCTGGCCGAGTTTGTGCGCGAAACATTGCAAAATAAATTAAGCCGTTTTGCTGATCATGTCACCCGGATTGAAGTGCATTTAAGTGATGAAAACGGCAATACCAAGCATGACGGCAATGATAAACGCTGCCTGCTGGAGGCGCGCCCGGAAGGAATGGAGCCCGTTGCCATTACTGAGCACGCCGCCACTGTTGGCCAGGCCGTATCCGGTGCCGCCGACAAAATGCAGCGCAAATTAAGTTCGGCCATTGGTAAACTGCGCGACAAACATAGCCGTGCCGCGAGCCCTGATTTTTCCGAGCCAGAGCCTGACGTTATCGAACCTGAACAGGCATAAACAGGCTGACGACAAATAAAAAAATGGCGCTCAAAGCGCCGTTTTTTTTATGAGCTGTTGCTACTGAGCTGTAGTTACTGAGAGGCGCGATTAAACTTCTGCTGGCCATGTACCCAGGTTTGTTCCGGTAGTACCTGCCATAACTGGCTGGGGTCGATATTAAAAATATCCTGATCAACCAGAATAAAGTCGGCCCAGCTGCCCGGTGCTAAGGTCCCCAGAGTATCTTCCTGAAAGGCACCATAGGCGGCATCGACGGTAAAAGAACGCAGCGCCTCGGTCAGGGTTAAGCGTTGCTCTGGCAGCCAGCCACCTGGCGGCTGGTTTTGCTGATCCTGACGGGTAACCGATGCATGCAGGCCATGAAACGGATTCGCCAGCTCTACCGGAAAGTCTGAGCCGCCAACAATAATGCTGCCCTGATCAATAAAGCTGCGCCAGGCATAGGCGCCCCGTAAACGGGCCACGCCCAGCCGATCGCCAGCCATATTTTTGTCTGACGTGGCGTGTACCGCCTGCATAGAAGGCAACACATGCAAGGTTTTAAAGCGCGGAATATCCTTAGGCGCGACGATCTGGGCGTGTTCTATGCGGTGACGACCGGCCAGACGTTGCTCAGCTGTGGCCAGTTGTTCAAACCGATCCAATGCCAGCCGGTTAGCCCGATCACCAATGGCATGCACATTGGCCTGAAAGCCGGCATCCATCGTAAGCTGCATAATCTGGGTTAATGCATCAGGCTGGGTAACCAGTAAGCCGGTCTGGCCCGGTTGGTCGCTGTAATCGGCCAGCAGAGCAGCACCACGACTGCCCAGCGCGCCATCGCCGTAAATTTTCACCGAGCGGATATCCAGATAGTCTTGCGGATCATCAACAATACCCTGCTCCAGCCAGCGGCCAAGCTCCGGATCTTTGGCCGATAACATGGCATATAAACGCAGTGGTAACTGATGGGTTTCGGCCAGTTGCTGGTATATATCGGCCAGTTCGGAATCTACCCCGGCATCATGCACGCTGGTAATACCCAGTGCTAATAAGTGATTAAAGGCCAGCTGCAGGGCGGCGGTTTTGTCATCACTGGTTGGCGCCGGAATTTTTTGCTGCACCAGTTGCATGGCGTTATCAATTAACACGCCGGTCGGGTTGCCGTTGCCATCACGAATAATCTCGCCGCCTGGCGGGTCCAGGGTATCTTTGCTGATACCGGCTGCCGCCAGCGCTTTACTGTTGGCCCAGCCAGCATGGGCATCTATCCGTACCAGCCATACCGGCCGATCGCTAACCGCTTCATCCAGCAAACTTTTATCCGGAAAGGCTTTATCGTCCCACAGTACCTGGTTCCAGCCGCGACCAATAACCCAGGGCGCCTGCGGCTGACTGGCGGCAAAGCGGGCGACTTCCGCCACTGTAGCCTGTTCGCTGCCAATGCCACGCAAATCGGCCTGATTCAGGTATTCTCCCAAACCCAGGACATGGCCATGGCCATCAATTAAGCCGGGTAACACGGTCCTGCCTGCACCATCAATTCTCCGGGCTTTGGCGTACTCCTGTGCTACTGCTGTATCGCCTCTGGCCAGTACTTTGCCGCTGGCAGTGTCAAATGCTAATGCACTAAAAGACACCAGTTCACGGTCTGCATTAAAGCCGTATCCTGTCACATTGTGGATCAGCACCGGTTCAGCTGAGGCTGTGCCACAGGCCAGCAGAGAGGCGAGCAGAAAAAGTTTGCTGTGTTTCATCGATACCCTTTTTTGTTGTCAATAAGCTGAGGCTGACTATAGCAGTAATATCAGCGGCTTGACATCAGGCGCGGCTGTTGTGCTGCTGCCTGCGACCAAAAGCAGCAGCGCCGATTCAGACAAGGATATTGGTTAGGGTTATTGCTAACGTTACCCGTTGTCAGTAAGTTTGGCCGGGTTTAGCAGTTCTTGCAGTTTCTCCTTACTTAAATCGGTGTGCTCCAACGCTACGTCAAGTACAGGGCGCTGCTCTTTGTAGGCTTTCTTGGCAATTTCGGCGGCTTTTTCATAGCCAATTACCGGGTTTAATGCCGTGACCAAAATTGGATTTTTATCCAGCGATTTTGCAATGTTGCCCTCGTTCACTTTAAATTCGCTAATGGCTTTATCGGCCAGCTCGGTGCAGCCATTGCTTAGTAACTCGATACTTTGCAGCAGGTTATAACCAATTACCGGCAGCATCACATTCAATTCAAAATTACCTGACTGGCCTGCTACCGTAATGGTAGTGTCGTTACCTATTACCTGAGCGCTTAACATGGCGACGGCTTCCGGAATAACCGGGTTTACTTTGCCCGGCATAATGGATGAACCAGGTTGCAGTGCGGCCAGTTCTATTTCGGCCAGGCCGGCCAGGGGGCCAGAATTCATCCAGCGCAGATCATTGCTGATTTTCAGCAATGCCACGGCCAGAGTTTTCAAGGCGCCGGAGCAGGCAACGGCTAAATCCTGCGAACTGATATTAAAAAAGAAGTTGTCGCTGGGGCTAAGTGCAAGGCCTGTATCTTTGCTCAGTTCAGCGGCGAAGCCTGTTGCAAAGTCGGGATGGGTATTTACCCCGGTACCCACGGCAGTGCCACCTTGCCCGAGTTTTTGCAAACGGGGTAATTGTTGCTGCAATAATTGCTCAGCGTGGGCCAGCTGGCTTTGCCAGCCACCGAGAACCTGTTCGAACTTTACCGGCATTGCATCCATTAAATGGGTGCGGCCGGTCTTAACAATATGACCAATCTGCTGACTTTTCAGCACCAGCGCGGCCTGAATATGGCGCAGGGCCGGAACAAGCTGGTTCTGAATGGCCAGGGCACTGCTTAACTGAATGGCCGTGGGGATAACATCGTTACTGCTTTGACCGGCATTTACATGGTCATTGGGATGGACCTGTTGGCCCAGCTTGCTGCTGGCCAGAGTGGCCAGCACTTCATTCACATTCATGTTGGTGCTGGTACCGGATCCGGTCTGAAACACATCAACCGGGTAATGTTCCATCTCAGTGCGGGCAAGTTGTTGCTCAGCAGCATAAATAATAGCGCCGGCAATGGCCGGTTCCAGCACACCCAGTTCACTGTTGGTTGTGGCTGCCGCTTTCTTAATATGTAAGATCGCCTGAATAAAGGCCCGCGGCAGGGTAAGCGGGCTTAGCTTAAAATTGTTGATGGCGCGCTGCGTCTGGGCCTGATACAGCGCGTTGGCGGGCACTTGCAGTTCGCCCATGCTGTCATGTTCAATCCGGGTGGCCATGGCGGGCTCCTTTTCCTTGTCAATGTAAGGGCTGAACCTATAGCATGGGATCCTTTTCACGACATCTCAAGGCCCGCCACCTTAAGATGTCGCTGACGATGCTTAGTACTTATTAAGAACTCAATGAGAACTCAGTAAGTTACTTCGCCGGGGCTTGTGCAGGGTACTTAGCTGGCTCGCCGGTTTCGGGCAGCGCATTTAAGATAAATTCACGCAAATCGTCATTCGATTTCTTTAAATCTTCTGCCCGTAAGTACATCATATGGCCGCTGCGATAGCCTTTAAAGCTCATCCGGTCCTTCATTTTGCCACTGGGATCTAACTGCCACATATTGTATTTGGCATCAAAATAGTTGGTGGCGCCATCATAGTAGCCTGATTGCGTCAGCACCTGCAGGTACGGGTTCTGAGCCATGGCCTGGCGCAGGTTTTCACCGGTATTGTCATTGCTTCTGTCCCACGGGTGAACCGGGCCGAACATATTATATTTAATATCGGTTTTGTAATTAAGCTCGGTACGCAGGTAGTCGTTAATCGCCGGGGTAAATGAATGCAACCACGATGTGAGTTCCGCCCAGTAATCCGGTTGTTCGCCCACATCATTTTTATCCAGACCCAGATAACGTGAGTCGAGCCGGCCGATGGTCTGGCCGCGGTCACGCAGTAATTCTTTCCAGTAATAACTGGTGCTGATATCCAGGTTGCTGCGCAGCACATTCTGGACACTGATCCCGGAATAACGACTCACCTGCTCGGCGATACGCTGTTTTTCCTCGTTGCTTATCATATTGCCTTTGGCCAGCGCAGGCAGATACTGATTAATGGTGAATGCTTCTACTTCAGGCAGAATGTCGTACAGATCTTTTTGTTGTAAATCAGCGGCCAGCTTCTGGTGATACCAGGCGGTGGCAGCAAAATAAGGTAAGCGATTGGCTGCTTTAACCGGGCCATCGCGACTGATACCAATATCGGTTGGGGATACCAGTACCACGCCATTTAAGTACATCCACTGCTGGTTTTGCAGCGCCAGTGCCAGCCCGGACACCCGGGTGGTGCCATAGCTTTCACCAATTAAAAACTTAGGGGAGTTCCAGCGCTCGTAACGGCTGACAAAGCTGTTAATCCACTCGGCAAGATAGGTGACGTCGACATTGGTGCCAAAAAACATTTTTTGTTGCTGATCTTTACTGGGCATTTTGCCATCTTTATCTGGCAGGACTCGTGAGTAGCCGGTATTAACCGGGTTAACGAACACAATATCGGCCACGTCCAGCACAGAATGCGGATTGGTTTTTACGCCGTAGGGCTGAGTAGGATAGCCCTCATCGTCAACATTCAGGGTTTTAGGGCCGGTGTAAGCCACATGCATCCAGACGGATGCTGAACCGGGGCCGCCGTTAAATGAAATCAGCAGCGGCCGCTTAGCGGTATTTTTAATATCAGTGCGCTGATAGTAGGTGTAAAACAAAGTAGCAGTGGGGTGACCTTCGCTGTCCCACACTGGCTGGGTGCCGGTATGCGCTTTATAGTTCACGCGCTTGCCATTGATTTCTGTGCGATGTTCGGTGGTAACGACCGAGTCAGCTTCAATTTGAATTTGTTCCGCACTAAGCTGCCAGCTGGCAGTCAGCAGGGCGGCAATCAGGCCGCTAATTTTAATGAAACGCAGCATAAAATACTCTCTTGTTTGTCATATCTGTGGCTAATGTAACTTATAAAGGCGCTGGTCGCGAAGCGTGATGCGACTGACAACCGTTTTACAAGATAATCTGGTGACAACCGAGATGAAAATACGAATACTTATTAATTGTATAGCTATGATTTTAAAAGTTATTTTGCTTAATTATGGCTGATGGCCTAAGCTAATAATCATCTGACTGCTAATCGGAGCCAAACTATGCAAGGCAACCCCAAAGTACTTAGTAAATTAAATGAAGTACTTACCTTTGAACTCACCTCAATTAATCAGTATTTCCTGCATGCCCGCATCTACAAAAACTGGGGTCTGAAGGGACTTAATGACGTTTGCTATAAAAAATCAATTAAAGATATGAAGCAGGCCGATGAATTAATTGAACGGATTTTGATGCTGGAGGGCTTACCGAATTTGCAGGCGTTGGGTAAATTACGGATCGGTGAAGACACCGAAGAAATGCTGCAATGCGACATGGATTTTCAGCATGAACAGCTGCCATTGTTACGAGATGCCATCGCCCTTTGCGAGACCGAGCAAGACTATGTCAGTCGCGATATTCTGACAGATTTGCTCGAATATGAAGAAGAACATCTGGATTGGCTGGAAACTCAGCAGCATCAAATTAGCGTAATGGGGCTGGCCAATTACCTGCAAGCCCAGGTTGGAGGCGAGTAATTATGAAAGGTAATCAACAGGTCATCGACGGTTTAAACGAATTGTTAGCCAATGAACTTGCGGCGATGGATCAGTATTTTATACATTCGCGCATGTATCATGACTGGGGTTTGCATAAGTTATATGAACGGATTGATCATGAATTTGATGATGAGAAAGGCCATGCGTCCAAACTGATCGAACGGATTATTTTTTTGGAAGGTACCCCCGATTTAAAGAATCGTGATGCCATTCATGTCGGCAAAGACGTACCGGCGATGCTGCAAAACGATTTAAATGTTGAATACACCGTTGCCAAACTGCTGAAAAAAACTATGGCACTGTGTGAAAAAGAACAGGATTATGTTAGCCGCGATATGTTGCAACAACTGCTGGACGATACAGAAAATGATCATGCCCACTGGCTGGAGCAACAGCTGCGGCTGATCAAGCTGCTGGGTTTGCAAAATTACCTGCAATCGCAGATGTAGTGGCCGAGCCAGACTCATAACAAAAAAACCGGTTACTGCTACCGGTTTTTTGTTTTTCACACTCGCTTACACTTTTTACAGCCGCATCCTTTAGCTTGGCTTGTGGCTTTATGTTAATTTCTTGTCGCAATTGTTTAATGAGTATCTACCCATGCATAAAAAAATAATGTACATGCTGCTAAGCGCCAGCGTTGTCAGTAGTTTCTGGCTAAGCGCCGACGATCATAGCCATAATGTGGCGCCGGTTGCCGTGCAGCAACCTTACACTATCAATTCTCCTCACGGTGACCGGCAAGACCCATACTACTGGCTGCGCGACGACAGCCGCACCTCGCCAACAGTGCTGGATTACCTGCATCGCGAAAATGACTATTTTACCGCCTATGCCGACGCGTATCAGCCATTAACCGAAAAGCTTACCGATGAAATTATTGGCCGGATTAAACAGGATGACAGCTCGGTGCC
The DNA here is from genome assembly GCA_002415085.1 of Arsukibacterium sp. UBA5043. GTDB lineage: Bacteria > Pseudomonadota > Gammaproteobacteria > Enterobacterales > Alteromonadaceae > Alishewanella. Next base: position 179,120 of record DIBV01000004.1, read on the forward strand.
ATACACCCGGGGTGATTACAGCTATTACAGCCGCTACGAGACCGGCAAGGAATACCCGATTTACGCGCGTAAGTCGCTAAAAGATGGCACAGAGCAGATAATGCTGGACGTTAATAAACTGGCTGCCGGCAAAGATTATTACCGGGTGGCGAACTGGCAGGTCAGTCCGGATCAAAACCTGCTGGCCTATCTGGAGGACAGCAGTGGCCGGCGCCAATACACCCTGAAAGTTCGTGATTTACGCACTGGCCAGAATGTGCCAGACGAGCTGACTGGTCTCTCCGGAAGCCTGGCCTGGGCTGCAGATAACCAAACCCTGTATGTGGTTCAGAACGACCCGGTAACCCTGCTAAGCACCACCGTTTTGCAGCATAAACTTGGCAATAAAGCGACAGCAGCGAAAGCGGTATATCAGGAACCCGATAACAGTTTTTACCTGAGCCTGGCGAACAGCCGGGATGACAAGTATGTAGTCATTAAATCTGAGAGCACGGTCTCGACTGAAATTCGGGTGCAACCCGGTAATCAACCGCAAACCGAGTTTAAAGTACTGGCACCACGGCAGCGCGATTTTCAATATGATGCAGAGCATTATCAGGGCCGCTGGATTTTAAAAACAGACTGGCAGGCACCGAACTTCCGGCTGATGAGCGTTGCAGCTGACAAAATTGGCGACCGCGACCAATGGCAGCCATTGCTGGCGCATGATGAACAGGTGTTTATTGAGGATTTTATTGCCTTCGATAATTATCTGGCGATCAGCGAGCGTAGCGATGGCTTGCGCCGGATCAGAATTATGCCATGGCAAGCACCGGATAAGGCGTTCTATGTTGCGTCAGACGAGCCCGCCTATGTTACCCGCTTTGAAAAAAATCCGGAGCAGAATACCGATTGGCTGCGTTACAGCTATACCTCGCTGACCACACCTGAGACGGTGTATAAGTTAAATATGAAAACCGGTGACAAACAGTTGCTGAAACAAACTGAAGTGCTGGGCGAGTTTGAGCAAAGCAACTATGTGACTGAGCGGGTCTGGGCTACAGCCGCTGATGGCGTTAAAGTGCCGGTGTCACTGCTTTATCGCAAAGGCTTAGCGTTGGATGGCACTGCACCACTTTATCAGTATGCCTATGGCTCTTATGGCAGTTCGTCTGATCCGTCATTCCGTTCTACTGTGTTCTCTTTGGTAGATCGTGGGTTCGTATACGCCATTGCGCATATCCGGGGCGGTCAGGAAATGGGCCGGCATTGGTATGAAGACGGTAAACTGCTAAAGAAAGTAAATACGTTCACCGACTACATCGCGGTAACTGATCACCTGGTAGCCAATAACTATGTGGCAAAAAACAAAGTTTTTGGTATGGGCGGCAGCGCCGGCGGCTTGTTGATGGGCGCAGTAGCCAATATGGCACCGCAAAAATACCGGGCGCTGATAGCTCATGTACCCTTTGTTGATGTAGTGACCACCATGCTGGACGAATCCATTCCGCTAACCACTAACGAGTTTGATGAGTGGGGAAATCCTAAGCAGAAGGAATACTATGATTATATGTTGGCCTACTCGCCATATGACCAGCTGAGCAAACAAGCCTATCCGGCGCTGTACGTTACCACCGGTTTATATGACTCACAGGTGCAATATTTTGAGCCGGCAAAGTGGGTGGCGAAACTACGTACTCATAAAACTGACCAGAACCCGCTGCTGTTTAAAACCAATATGGAAGCCGGGCACGGTGGTAAATCCGGGCGGTTCTCCCGCCTGGCAGAATACGCCCAGGAATATGGGTTTATTCTGAATTTGCTGGATATTGAAAAGTAACGCATTTTTTGTAATCTGAAGACCGGGCCCAGCCCGGTTTTTTGCTTTTCATGAACGCTTTACTTTAAGGTAAATGATAATTACTATCATTTACCTCGGGTGGTTAGACTTTGTTGCGCCGGAGGAACACGAGGTTGAGGCAAACCACCTATACTGAATAAATTAACTACACAGGAGCAGGCATGAAGCAATCGTTAATGCAGTCACCATGGCTCAGTGGTCGTAAAGTGTTTGGCACATTAATTTTGCTGTTAGGCGCCAGCTATGCATTACAACAACTGGTGCTGCTGATGCAACAGCAACAAAATGTTCGTTATGCATTTTATGCCGGCATGGCTGCTGCCGGGGCGACCGCAGGTGGCGCTTTACCTGCTTTGTTTTTAAAGCACTTATCCCAAAAGCTGCATGATGTGATGCTGGGCTTTGGTGCCGGCGTTATGCTGGCCGCCTGTATGTTTTCGTTAATTGTACCAGCATTGGCGATACTGGAACTAAGCGGTGCATCTGTCTGGCGCAGCTCGGGCAGTGTGGCACTGGCGATTTTGTTAGGTGCTACCATTATGCTGCTGGTGGAACGGCTGGTGCCGCACCAGCATTTTATAAAGGAAGAAGACCGGGCGCGCGGCTTAAAATTACGCCGCAGCTGGTTATTTGTATTCGCTATTATTTTGCATAATCTGCCGGAAGGGCTGGCAATAGGGGCATCTTACGCCAGTGGTGATATCGCAGCAGCAACTGCCCTGGCAACCGGGATCTCTGTACAAGATATACCGGAAGGTCTGGTGGTAGCGATGGCGTTGTTAGCCGCAGGTTATAGCCGCACCCTGGCGGTAGGCATGGCGGTACTATCGGGGTTAACCGAGCCGATAATGGCAGTAGTGGGTGCTGCGGTGCTGGGTGACTCAAGCCTGCTGTTGCCCTGGGGCCTGGCGCTGGCCGCCGGAGCCATGTTATTTGTGATAAGCCATGAAATGATCCCGGAGTCACATCGTCAGGGTCATGAGCTACCCGCTACCACCGGTCTTATGCTGGGATTCGTGCTGATGATGCTGCTTGATACCGCTTTGGGCTAGCCGATACTTTCTGGTTGCTAACTACCACCGACACATTTTATTACAATACGCCGGCATGCTACACCGGCCGTGCACTTGCCTATTTATAACGTTTTTTATTACATTGGATATTACAAAATTTCACAATCACCCCCGACAGAACAAAAAAACAGGTGTCTTAATGAAGAAATTATTTGTTATCAGTGCTGTAGCACTCGCAGTGCTGACTGGCTGCTCTGCAGATCGCAGTACCGTAACGGCAGAACAACGTGTCGAGCAACAGGTAGCCGGTGAGGTATTGGTCAGCCCGAATGATGAACGTCAATATAAAACCCTGGTACTGCCCAATAAACTGGAAGTGATTCTGGTGTCGGACCCGACGACCGAAAAGTCAGCGGCATCGCTCAGTGTTGGTGTTGGACTGCTGCAGGACCCGATGACCCAGCAGGGGATGGCGCATTATTTAGAACACTTATTGTTTATGGGAACTGAGCGCTACCCTGATCCAGCGTCTTACAACGGCTTTATGTCGCAAAATGGTGGTGCAGCCAATGCCTATACCTGGCTGGATATTACCAACTATATGTTTCAGATAAATAATCCGTCTTATGATGAAGCGCTGGATCGTTTCTCTGATTTTTTTAAAGCCCCGCTGCTGTTGCCGGAATACACCGAAAAAGAACGCAATGCGGTTAATGCAGAGTGGTCGATGCGCCGGGAAATGGACTTCTTCGGTCAGTTTAAACTGGCCCGCAGTATGTTTGGTGAGCACCCGGCCAACCGGTTTTTAATTGGTAACCTGGAAACGCTAAGCGATAAAGAAAACAGTAACCTGCATGCAGAAACCGTGAAGTTCTATCAGCAATATTATTCTGCTAATACCATGAAGCTGGCGTTGTTAAGTAATTTACCGCTGGCTGAAATGGAGCTGTTAGCCCGCAAGCATTTTACCGCGATTGAAAATAAACAAATTACCAAACCAGAGGTAGACGCCGAGCTGAAGTATCAGGATTTTGGCGCCAAACGCATTCACTATGTACCAAATGAAGATGTTAAGCAGCTGAAACTGGATTTCACCATCACCAATAACAGCGATGAATTTGCGGTAAAACCCAACGAATTTATTACTTACCTGCTGGGTTCTGAAATGCCGGGCTCACCGGCGCAGCAGCTAAAAGCGCGTGGTTTAATTTCATCATTATCAGCCAGTGCTGATCCGGGTGCCTATGGCAACTATGGCAACCTGACTGTTGATATTAGTTTAACCGATGCGGGTATGGCGCAGCGGGAGGCCATTATTGCCGCCGTGATGCAATATCTGCAGCTGATTAAGCGCCAGGGAGTGGACAGTAAATATTTCAGTGAAATTCAAACCAGTCTGGCTAACCGCTTTCGTTTTCTGGAAAAAACTGATGGTTTCGGTTACGTCTCGAACCTGGCTCATGCCATGCAGTTTGTGCCAGCAGAGCATGCGGTAAACGCGCCTTACCATTACGAGAAGTTTGACGCAGAAGCCATTAACCGGGTGCTACAGCAATTGAAGCCAGAGAGCTTGCGGGTTTGGTATATCAGCCAGCAGGAGCCTTCGGACAGCGAACTGCACTTTTATGATGGCCGCTACAAAATCAGCGACATCAGCGAGCAGGAAATTGCCAGCTGGCAACAAAGCCCGCTTGTTAGCACCTTACCGGCAGTAAACCGGTTACTACCCGAGAATTTTGAACTGCGAGAGCCGGTGCAGGCTGACAAACCAGAGCTGGTGGTCGAAGCCAAAGGAATTAAAGCCTGGTTATATCCCAGCCAGGATTTTGCCAGTCAGCCTCGCGGTCGTCTCAATATATACCTGAACAGCCCTGCTGCCATTGATGATATTAAAGCCAAAGTGATGTTTGCGCTGTGGCAGGATTTATACAATCTGGAGCAAAGTGTGCTGGCAACTGAAGCGTCGGTAGCCGGCATGGATTTGTCGCTGAATGACAGCAACGGCCTGGTACTCAGCCTGGGCGGTTTTACGGATAAACAACCTCAGCTGCTGCAACAGGCGTTGGCAGGGTTAACGCCAGAAGTGACAACTGAGCGCTTCAATCAGGCGGTAGACCGTTATGTTCGGGGTATCCGCAATTTAGAGCGGCGATTCCCGTTTCAGCAGGCGTTTATGGCGTTTAACGGTTTGTACCGGGGCGGAAACTATAATAATGAGCAGTTGATTACCAGTGCGGAGCAATTGACAGCGGCAGATTTTACGCAGTTTATGCAGCAAATACTGACTAACCATCAGGTACGTATTTTTGCTTTTGGTAATTATAATCAGGCCGACGTAAAACAATTGGTCAATACGGTGGCCTCGGCATTACCGCAGGAGCGGACGATGCTCGCTTATACCCGCAACCCGGTTTGGCAGCCAGCAGCAGGTGAGGTTATCAGCCTGCAGCAGGATTTAGTGGTGGCCGATGTCGCTATTGTAGATATGCATATCCATCCAGATCCGTCAGTTAAACAACTGGCCCGTGGCCGGCTGCTGCAAAGCCATTTTTCAAATCAAGCATTTGACACCTTGCGTACCGAAGAGCAGCTGGCTTATGCCGTAGGCGGCGCTGCGGTGAGCATTGAAGATTACACCGGTTTTGGCCTATATATTCAAACCCCGGTTAAGTCGGTGACTGACATGCAGCAGCGGTTTGACGAGTTTAAACAGCAGTACTGGCAAACCTTGCAGCAACTGGACAATGCTGGGTTTGAGCAGCTTAAACAAAGCCTGTTGGTTAGTTTAAAAGAGCCACCGAAAAACTTGCAGGAGGAAATGGCGCCGCTGATCAGTGACTGGTATCAGGAGAAGTTTGCCTTCGACAGCAAACAAAAACTGATTGCTGAAGTAGAAAAGCTGACTTTGGATGACATAAAAGCCTTTTATCAGCAGACTTTGTTAAATAAAGACGCGGCAAGAATTTCAGTACAAATGCGAGGCACTGAGTTTAGTAAGCAACCTTTTGCAGTTATATCCGGCCAGCGGGTTATCACCGATCTGGCAGAGTTTCACCGGCAGATGAAAACACAGTAATCATTTTTAAAAAGAGAAAACGCAGCTTCGGCTGCGTTTTTTATTGTCGCTGCAAAAATAGTTGGAGTAATAACTTTAAACGCCTGTTAGCTTCGCCTGACCCTGTGACGGCAGTTCAGCGCCCGTTAACCCTGCCGCAATGAGCTGCCCATTTTCCGGGCTGCAATTTATTAAAACAGCGCTGCTGCAAGTAGTACGCTACGGCGCGGGTCGTCCCGAAAAATGCGGCTTGCAATCAGGTGCTACTGTTCTATTTTGGTTCACGGAGTCTGGACAGCATTACCAGTCTGGCGATGGCAATTAAAGCCTTCGTTAATAACAATAAGATAAAGACGAGGATATGTAATGAAAAAACTAACTGGGCTGCTTAGCGCAGCAATACTTGGCAGCATCGCTGTCAGCTTTAAACTCTGTGCCGCCGTAGGAGGTTACCCGGTGGTACTGGTGCATGGTTTACAACCAAACCAACTGGCCAGCCGGCCTGATGCCAGTGAAGTGAGCAGTGATGGCGCCGCCTATTGGCAGGCATATTGGCGTGATCGCGCCGATGTGCGGATTGACTGGCCGGCCCATGAGCGGGTTGCCGGTAAAATAGCCAGTGATTATGTCTGGCCGAAACTGCAGCAAATGTCACGAAATGGTACCTGCGCCAATGGCTGTATTTTTGTGTCGCATTCTACCGGCGACTTAGTGACCCGTTACCTGATTGATAATCAGGCATTGTGGCTGCAAAATGCCGGCTTACAACCGCTGAATATCGTCGCTACCTTTGATTTTGCAGGTGCCGGTGGTGGCTCCGAGCTTGCCGACTTAGCCGTTAATGTGGCCAGTGGCTCGGGCCTGATCGATTTTACCCTGCGCCTGGCGTTGGCTGCCTGGCTGGGTGAAATACCCAATGCCAATACGGTAGGCGTGTTAAATGATTTAAGGGTAAACAGCGCCCGGCAGTTGGCAGCGTTTCCCGACAGCCGGGTACCCCGCTTACGCTTTGTTGGTGCTGGCTCAGATTATCTGGGGGCAACCGGCGCATTTTTACCTGGTGAAGATGATGGTGTCGTTGCCAGCCACTCTGCCTGCGGCGCCTCAACAGCAAGTAGCTTTAACAGTTGCTCGCGCAGTATTGCCTTTGACGGCAAACTGGCGAGTCAAAGCTATGGGGTACGTAACTTTATGCCTTACCATTACCCATTGTTGATGAGTGAAGGCTACAGCCATGGTGGCTTAATTGAAAACCGGGTACAGGATGAAGTCACTGCTGCGAGCAGCAGCGCGACTTATACCAATAACGACCGCTTGCAGTTTAATACCTACGATGAAACAAGGGGCTGGTGGATTTTCAGCTCACGTTACCGGGTAGTGCGTAACTCAGACAATACCAGCATGTCAGCGCTGGTTTTCCAGGCGGCAAACTAACAGGTATGGTTTAAGCAGTGAAAAAAATCGTCTCTGTAATACTGGGTCTGACAGCATTGCTGTCGGGCCTGTGGTTTTTCTGGCCAGCGTCAGTGGCAAAAGTGGAGCTGGCTGCAGCGTCTGCAGAAATGGCTGAACCAATGCCGCCGGCTGCAGCGGGCAACACAGCGCCAGACCACACTCCGACCATCACGGTTACTGAACGGGTACCGGAACCTATAGCAGAAAGCTTTAAGCTGATGGCCAGTGCTTATGCCAGTGAGCTTGAGTACCCTGGCTATTCGCGGCCACTGACCCCGGATGACAGTCATTTATTACATCCGAACAACTATGTGCCACAACAGGTACCGCTGGAAGGCGGTGCCAGTGCCGCAATAGTGTTGCCCAAATATCGCTTCAGCTACCCTGAAACCATCCCGGTAAGCCTGCAGATCAGTGGTTTGACGGCACATAGCGTCAGTATCCAGCTGCATAGTGAGCAAAACAATAAATTACTGGCCACGGAAGCCATGCAGAACAACGCCGGCCAGGGCTATAGCCAAAGTTCTGACCAGAACTGGCAGGCAGAGCTGGAGCCGGAAGACAACTGGGACGGCTCGCTGCAGGTTAGTGTCACTTTTAGTGCTGACGGTCGCGAGCAAACTTTGAAAACCGGCTTTGTTTATAGTCACCCGGTGGCGACCATTACCGGTGTCGGCTCTAGCCGTGGCGTAGGCAGCGACATGCTTATTCCGGTAAAGCTAAATGTGGAGCAGGCAGGCTATTACCGATTGCGGGCCAATTTATTTACTGAAAAGCGCCAACCATTGGCGATATTGACCAGCACCGAAAAGCTGAGTGAGGGTGAAACTGAGCTGACCTTACGGGCTTACAAAGCGGTGCTGCGCCAGCAGGAAGGCCCGTATATTCTCAGTAGCTTTGTGCTGGAGCGCCGGCCGGCCGTGCCGGGTGAGCTTACCCGCTATGGCGACAGTGAACAAAGTGAATATCCGCTGGAGTTCTTTTCCCTTAGCCAGCTGAGCGATGAGCCCTTTCAGGCCAGTGCTGAAGAACGGCAACGGCTGCAGTTTTTGCAACAAATGGCTGAGCAATAACGCTACTTTTGCAGCGCCCATTCGGGCGTTTGCAATTCAATCTGGATCCCATTCCCGCTTTAACCCGCTACCAGTCTAATGTCGCGAAAGATTTCTTCTGAAAATATATTGTTATACTATAACAAAACAATCAAAAATGTTATAACATAGCAATTATTCGGGCAGTTACAGTTAGTTGACCGAAAATCGTTGCCAGCGATTTTTGTCAAATCGGTATTTTTATGGGGAACACAATGTTTAGAAAAACGATGTTAGCCAGCGTTATTGCGGCCAGTCTGTCTGCCAGCCCACTGCTGGCTGAGACCATTTCCGGCGTAGTAACAGATGAAAATGGCCGGCCGGTAGCCGGCGCAGAAGTTACCGTTATTGGTGAAAATCAGCAGGTTATTTCCGATGCCAATGGTCGCTTTACTGTCAGCAACCTTAATGCCGGTGAGGCAGAACTGCATATTGAAGCGCGCCGCTTTGGTCATCGCAATTTCCGGTTTGACGTACCGCAGCAAGGCTTAGCTGACGTGAGTCTGACCTTGCTCAGCAGTACTATTGAAGTTATCGATGTTAAAGCCAGCCCGTTTCATGCCTCTGCTACTGAGTCGTCATTGCCTGTGAGTGTACTGGCTGGCGATGCTTTGAAAATGAACCAGGCGTCAACCCTTGGCGATACCCTGAAAAACGAAGTGGGCGTTCATTCGAACTTCTACGGCAATGTTGCCAGCAGCCCGATTATCCGTGGCCTGGACGGCCCAAGAGTACTGATTACTCAAAATGGTCTCGACGCCGGTGATGCGTCCCGCATCGGTCCCGATCACAGTGTCGCGAGCGAGACCAGCACCGCGACCCAGATTGAAGTACTGCGCGGCCCGGCGACCTTGTTTTATGGTAGTGGCGCCATTGGTGGTGTGGTTAACGTGGTGGATGAGCGCATTCCAACCAACAACACCACCCGTGCCGAGTGGATGCTGCAGAGTGACTCTGTCAACGACGGGAAACTGGCTTCCGGCTCCCTGGTGACCGGTGTTGATAATATCGCTATGTATGTCGATGGTTTCTGGCGTGATAACGACAGCTACAACATTCCGGGTTTTGCTGAAGCGCAGCCGGATGAGGACGCGGTAAAAGGCCGGGTCAAGAATACAGCCGCCACAGCCAAAGGCTTTACGCTGGGTGGCAGCTTACTGCTGGATAACGGCTTTATTGGGGTGTCTTATGGCCGGCTGGATCGTGAGTACGGTATTCCGGGGCATGGCCATGCAGAAGAAGGTCATGAAGAAGAAGGTCATGAACAAGATCATGACGAGCACGGCGCAGCAGAACAAGTTTATGCCGGTTTAGCTCAAAACCGCTATCAGCTGTTAAGTGAACTGAATTTTTCATCCGGTATAATCCGGGCGGTTAATACCAAACTCGCTTTTACCGATTATCAGCATAGTGAAATTGAAGCTGGTGAAATTGGTACCACCTTTAAAAACCGCAGCCATGAAGCGCGGGTTGAAGTATTGCACCGGACCTATGCGGACTGGCGTGGCGGTTTAAGTCTGCATTATAAATTCAGTGATTTTGCAGCGCTGGGCGAAGAAGCCTTTACCCCACCGTCAGAAACCGAAATGCTGGCCCTTGGCTGGGTGGAAGAGCGACATATTGGCAACTGGCTGTTGCAACTGGGTGCAAGAGTTGAACGAGTAACGCTCGAGGCACCTGTGGTGCCGCTGCCAGAGTTAGCTTTTCACGGCCATGCTGAGCATGAAGATGAACCTGGTCATACTGATGAAGCAGAGCACGGTGTTAAATTTGCGGTAAAACAACGTTTCAGCCCTGTCAGCTTATCGGCCGGTACAGTGTGGGATTTTGCCGATGGCTATAACCTTGGCTTGTCGGTTTCACATTCGCAACGGGCACCTTCAGCTGCCGAGTTACTGTCGTTCGGGCCGCATATCAGTACCGCATCCTATGAAATTGGTGCGCTGTTTGTACTGGAAGACGAAGAGTTTGCCGTTCGCAGCACACCAGTTAAGCTGGAACGGTCAAATAATCTGGATATTACCCTGCGTAAGTTCAGTGGTGACACCGGCTTTGTGTTAAATGCGTTTTACAACCGGATAAATAACTACTATTACCAGCAAAATACTGGTCTTTTCGCCGAAGCACATCATGAAGAAGAGCATGGGACAGAACCGGGCACGCCTGCCGCGCCGGTTGATGAGCATGCAGATGAACATGAAGCTGAAATGCCGGTTTATCTGTTTGCTGCTGCTGACGTGACCTTGCACGGCCTGGAAGCTCAGTATATCTGGCAGATAAATGACCCGTTTAAACTGACCCTGCAGGGAGACTATGTGCGGGCCCGCCTGCAGAATGGCGGTGATTTGCCCCGCACTCCACCGCTGCGTCTGGCTGCAGAAATGGCTTACCAGCAGAATGCAATCAGTGCCGATTTACGTGCTACCCGCTATTTTAAACAGGACAAGGTTGCTGAAATGGAGCAGGCGAGTGCCGGCTATACCTTGCTTGATGCCAGTGTCAGTTACCGCTTTGATGTCGGGATGCAGGAGCTGACAGTATACCTGAAAGGCCAGAACCTGACCGATCAGCAAGCCCGGGTTCATACCTCTTTTTTGAAAGACGTGGCACCACTACCTGGCCGTTCCCTGGCACTGGGTGTACGCGGCCGCTTCTGATCCTGGCGATATAAATAACGTATCTTGACCCATAAAAAAACCGCTGCCGGTTAGCCCGCAGCGGTTTTTCTATTTACAATGCTAACGGCGATTAGCGCAAATCAAAACGATCAGCATTCATCACTTTTACCCAGGCTTTAACAAAGTCTGTTAAAAACTTCGGTGTTGCATCTGCCTGCGCATACACTTCAGATAAGGCCCGCAGCTGCGAGTTAGAGCCAAATACTAAATCAACCCGGCTGGCCGTCCACTTTTGCTGACCGGTTTTGCGGTCATAGCCATTAAAGCTGTCTGACTTACTGTTAGCTGGCTCCCAGCGGGTTTGCATATCCAGCAGGTTAACAAAGAAGTCGTTACTCAGCTGGCCCGGTCTGTCGGTCAGAACACCCATTTTGCTGTTGTTGTAGTTGGCATTTAAGGCGCGCATGCCACCAATCAGCACGGTCATCTCTGGTGCGCTCAGGTTCAGTAGCTGGGCTTTATCCAGCAACAATTCTTCGGCAGTTACTTTAAATTCCTGCGCCAGATAATTCCTGAAGCCATCTGCCACCGGCTCCAGCACATCAAACGAGTCGGCATCGGTTTGCTCGTTACTGGCATCGGTCCGGCCCGGACTAAACGGCACGCTAATGTTATTACCGGCCGCCTCAGCTGCCTTTTCGATGGCTGCCGCGCCACCGAGCACAATTAAATCAGCCAGTGATACTTTTTTATTGCCGCTCTGGCTATCGTTAAAATCCTGCTGAATGTTCCCGAGCGCCGTCAGCACTTTTTTCAGCTGGTCGGGCTGATTAGCCTGCCAGTTATTCTGCGGTGCCAGCCGGATACGGGCACCATTAGCGCCACCACGACAGTCCGAGTTGCGATAAGTAGAGGCCGATGACCAGGCCGTATACACCAGTTCTTCATTCGATAAACCGGATGCCAGGATTTTGCTTTTTAAATCGCTGATATCAGCATCATTCACCAGTTCATGGTCTACTGCCGGTACCGGATCCTGCCAGATTAAATCTTCTGCAGGTACTTCCGGACCCAGATAACGGGATTTTGGCCCCATATCGCGATGGGTGAGTTTAAACCAGGCGCGGGCAAAGGCGTCGGCAAACTCCTCAGGGTTCTGGTGAAAATGCTCCGATATCTTGCGATAGGCCGGGTCTTCTTTCATCGCAATATCCGCGGTGGTCATCATCAGTTTTGCTTTGTCGCTGGCATCTTCGGCATCGGGAGCGTGGTCTTTATCAGCCAGATTTACCGCTTCCCACTGCTGCGCACCGGCCGGGCTTTTAGTTAGCTGCCAGTCATAACCAAATAATACGTCAAAGTAGCTGTTATCCCATTTGGTCGGGGTGGGCGTCCAGGCGCCTTCAATACCGCTGGTAATGGTGTAGCGACCCATCCCGCTTTCAAAAGTGCTTTTCCAGCCAAAGCCCATATCCTCTAGCGCACCGCCCTCTGGCTCTACACCCACCAGTGCGGCATCACCGGCACCGTGTGCTTTACCAAAGGTGTGGCCACCGGCCGTCAGCGCCACCGTTTCATAATCGTTCATCGCCATCCGTTCAAAGGTATCACGAATGTCGCGACCCGACGCGATAGGATCCGGATTGCCATCCGGCCCTTCCGGATTAACGTAAATCAGGCCCATTTGTACCGCCGCCAGCGGGTTAGCTAATTCACGATCGCCAGAGTAACGGCTGTCAGGTTTATCACTGGTTGCCAGCCACTCTTTTTCTGCACCCCAGTAAATATCTTCTTCCGGCTCCCAGATATCGATCCGGCCGCCCCCAAAACCAAAGGTTTTAAAGCCCATTGATTCCAGCGCCACATTACCGGCCAGAATAAATAAATCGGCCCACGACAGTTTATTGCCATATTTCTGTTTCACCGGCCACAGCAGACGGCGTGCTTTATCCAGGTTACCGTTATCGGGCCAGCTATTTAACGGCGCAAAGCGCTGATTACCGGTACTGGCGCCACCACGACCATCGGCGGTGCGATAGGTGCCTGCAGCATGCCAGGCCATCCGGATCATAAAGGGGCCATAATGGCCATAATCTGCCGGCCACCAATCCTGCGAGTCGGTCATTAATGCGGTTAAGTCGTTTTTTACCGCAGCCAAATCGAGTTTTTTAAATTCAGCAGCGTAGTCAAAATCTGCACCGAGCGGGTTCGACTTATTATCGTTCTGATGCAGAATTTTAATGTCCAGCTGATTTGGCCACCAGTCTTTATTACGGGTGCCACCGCCGCTGCCAGAACGGGTATTGCTGCCATGCATAACCGGGCATTTGCCGCCACTGTTCGCTTTATCGTTGCTCATGTCTTGCTCCTTATACTTTGTTTATAAAATGGGCGTACTGCAAGCCCAGGAACTGTACCAATGACTATAGACCTGATATTTAAACAATTAAAGCTACTTTAACTGACAGTGCTAATCTAAATTATAGATTAAGACAGCGGGCTATGCCGATAGAACGCTTTACCATATTATATGTTTCATATATGATTCGTATATTGCATGCCGCCACATTGGTATGCCACCAGAGCGGAGTGCCACCTTGGGTATCGTTAAAATTGCTGATGAACTACATGAAGAGATCCGTAAAGCCAGTGGTGCAATGTCGCGCTCTATTAACGCCCAGGCAGAATTCTGGCTGAAAATGGGTATGCTGGCCGAGTTGCATCCCACCCACAACTATCAGCAACTGCTGCAAATGGTAATGCAGCAGGCGGATGTCAAAGCCGCAGGTGTCAAAGCTGCTGCTGTGCAAGAGCTGACAGGAGTGGCCGATGAGCGGCGTTCAGCTTAAAACCCCGGACGAGCTGGCCCTGCAGCGCGAAGCCGGTCGCTTACTGGCGCAGGTATTTGCCATGCTGGATAAAAACATCGTAGCGGGTATGTCTACTTTGCAGATTAATGATTTGGCCGAGCGCTATATTATTGATGAATTGCAGGCCCGCCCGGCCAGCAAAGGCCAGTATGGTTTTGCTTACGTGCTGAACACCTCGGTTAATGAGGTGGTGTGTCATGGCGTGCCATCGGCGACGCAACGGTTAAAAGACGGTGATATTGTTAATGTCGATATTACCCTGGAAAAACACGGTTTTATTGCCGACTCCAGTAAAATGTACTGCATTGGTGAGCCGGCTTTTCTGGCCCGCCAGCTGGTAGAGGATTGTTACCAGGCGTTGTGGCTGGGCATTAAAGCCGTTAAACCCGGCGCGCGCTTAGGCGATATTGGCTTTGCCATTGAGCAATTTGCCAACAGTAAAGGCTACAGCGTCGTGCGCGAATATTGTGGCCATGGCATTGGCCGGGAAATGCATGAAGAGCCACAGGTGCTGCACTACGGCAAGTCAGGCAGCGGCATGCAATTAAAACCAGGCATGGTGTTTACCATTGAGCCGATGCTGAACCAGGGCACTGCTAAAACGAAGACCAAAAAAGACGGTTGGACCGTGGTTACCCGTGATAAAAAGCTGTCGGCGCAGTGGGAGCACACGGTAGCAGTAACCGATAGCGGGGTTGAAGTTCTTACGCTGCGCGCGGAAGAACAGCAGGCCTGAGGAGTTCAGATCTGCTGGCAGCGCGCTGGGCTTTGATCTTTTCGTGCTATCTGTGCAGGCGAAACTACCTGAGGGTAACAAACTCTTCGGCGCTGGTGGGGTGCAGCGCCACGGTGGCATCAAAGTCTGCTTTGGTGGCGCCCATTTTCATGGCTACGGCAAAGCCTTGTAGCAGTTCATCCATACCCTCGCCGATGCCATGCAGGCCCACTACTTTCTCGTCTTTACCGGCACATACCAGCTTAAAGCAACTTAATGCCCGGTGGCTGGTTATGGCGTTGTACATGGCGGCAAAGCTGGAGCTGTACACTTTAATATTGTCATCGCCATATTGCGCACGGGCCTGCGCTTCAGTTAAACCAATAGTACCGATAGGCGGGTGGCTGAACACAATGGTTGGAATAAGCGAGTAATCCATATGCGCGTCGGGCAGTTCCGGGTTAAACAGCCGTTCAGCCAGCAAGCGGCCGGCTTTGACGGCCACCGGGGTAAGCTGGGCTTCACCGGTAATATCGCCCACGGCATAAATACCTTTAACATTGCTATTCTGGTATTTGTCGGTACGGATATAGCCCTGGTTATCGGTTTTAACGCCAGCGGCCTGCAAATTCAGGTTGGCCGTGGCCGGAGCGCGGCCAATAGCCCAGATCAGACAATCTACGTCAGTAAATTCAGTACCGTCTTCGCAGCTTACTGTTAATTTACCAGCGTGGTTTTTTACAACTTGCCTGACATTGGTATGGGTATGTAACTGCATTTTATCCTGCTTCATTCTCGCCAGCAGCATGTCGGTCATGTCAGGGTCAAAGTCGCGCAGTGGCCGGTCATGGCGGATAAGCAGATGGCTGTCAGTACCAAGCGCATGCAACACACCGGCAATTTCGACGGCGATATAGCCTGCGCCTACTACCAGGGCTTTTTTGGGCTGGGTTGTCAGCGCAAAAAAACCGTCGGAGTCGATACCATGTTCAGCTCCGGGCACATCCGGGATGAGGGGCTCGCCGCCCACTGCAATGCTGATATGATCCGCCGTGATCTGTTCGCCGTTTACTTCCACGGTGTTAGCGTTAACAAAGCGGGCGAAGCCTTCGATAAGTTCGACGCCGTTACTGGCAAAACCACGTTTATAGCCGGCATGAATGCGTTCAATATAGGCCTGACGGTTTTTAACCAGTGTCGCCCAGTCAAAACCGTTATCCGCCAGCTTAAAACCGTAATCGGCACTGTATTTAATCGCTTCCGCAATATGGGCGCCATACCACATTACTTTTTTGGGTACGCAACCGACGTTTACGCAGGTGCCGCCAACGGCTTTCGCTTCAATTACTGCAGCACTGGCGCCACGCATCGCAGCGCGGTTAGCTGAGGCAATACCACCACTGCCGGCACCAATTGCCAGATAATTAAAATGCCTTGCCATAACCTTGCCCTTATTTGTATTCAGATTTATTCACTATGCCAGATATAAGACTGCCCCGGGTTAAAAACAAGCTTGGTTAGGGTGGAAAGCACGACGAGCCGTTGCAGGCCACCTTGACAAATGCCAGTTGCAGCCCAACATAGACAACATTAACTGAAGCCATTCGCAGGACTTTTTATGTCAGATTCTATGCAGCAGCAATCTACAGACTTAAGCAGCAACCCGTTACTCACCTTTACTGATTTACCGCCATTCTCACAGATTAAACCTGAGCAGGTAAAACCTGCGGTGGAAGCGGCTATTGCTCAGTCGCGTCAGGCGGTGGAGCAACTGCTTACTTCGGGTGACATCAGCTGGCAAACGCTGATTACCCAATTAGAGCATGACAGCGAACGGCTGGGTAAACTGTGGTCACCGGTGTCGCATTTAAATTCAGTACGCAATAGCCCGGAGCTACGCGATGCCTATGAAAGCTGTTTGCCGCTGTTGTCTGAATTCAGCACCTGGCTGGGCCAGCATGAGGGTTTATATCAAGCGTATCAAACCTTAAGTTTAAGTGATGAATTTGCCGACTTAACTCAGGCTCAGCAAAAAGTGATTACCAATGCGTTGCGCGACTTTAAGCTGTCAGGCATTGGTCTGTCAGATGACAAGAAACAACGATATGGCGACATTCAGAGCCGCTTGTCGGATTTAAGCTCGCAGTTTGCCAATAATACGCTGGATGCTACGCAGGCCTGGTTTAAACATATTACCGACGAAACTCTGTTGAGCGGCCTGCCAGAAGACGCCCGGCTTGCTGCGGCAGAAGAAGCGCAAAGCCGCGAGTTAACCGGTTGGGTGTTTACCCTGGAGTTCCCCAGTTATATCGCGGTAATGACCTACGCTGATAACCGGGAGCTGCGCGAGCAGCTTTACAGCGCGTACTGTACCAGAGCATCAGATCAGGGACCGCATGCCGGTCAGTTTGATAACAGTGCCGTAATTGAAGAAATTCTGGCATTAAAACATGAGTTGGCGCAGCTGCTTGATTTTGCCAATGCGGCGCAAGAATCGTTGGTCACCAAAATGGCAGACAGTCCGGCGCAGGTACTGGATTTTCTGACCGATTTAGCCCGTCGTGCCAAACCGCAGGCTGAGCAGGATCTGGCGGAACTCAGCACTTTTGCCCAAAAGCAGTTTAACGCACCAGAGCTGAAAGCCTGGGATATAACTTATTACAGCGAAAAACTGAAACAAGCAAAGTACGCCGTCTCTGATGAGCAATTGCGACCTTATTTCCCAGAAACAAAGGTGGTGCCAGGGCTATTTAAAGTGCTCAATCGACTGTTTGGTTTAACCGTGACCCAGCGCACTGACGTTGATGTCTGGCATCCTGATGTCCGGTTTTATGATATTACCGATAGCCAGGGCGAACTGCGGGGGAGTTTCTATCTGGATTTATATGCCCGCAGCCAAAAGCGTGGTGGTGCCTGGATGGATGATTGTCAGGGCCGGCGAATCTTGCCAGATGGCAGCGTTCAAAGTCCGGTGGCTTATTTGACCTGCAATTTTAATAAGCCGGTAGGTGGCAAACCCGCGCTGTTTACCCACGATGAAGTGGTTACGTTGTTTCATGAGTTTGGCCATGGCTTACATCATATGTTAACCAAGGTTGATGCGGCAGCCGTAGCCGGCATTAATGGCGTTGCCTGGGATGCAGTGGAATTACCCAGTCAATTTTTGGAGAACTGGTGCTGGGCACCAGAGGCCCTGGCGATTATCGCGGGTCATTATCAAACCGGTGAAGCATTACCCCATGATATGCTGCAAAAAATGCTGGCCGCGAAGAACTTTCAGTCAGCCCTGTTTATAGTGCGGCAACTGGAGTTCGCCCTATTTGACATGCGTTTGCACAGTGAATACACCGGCACAGCCAACACTACTGATGGCAACGGAGTCCAGCAGTTACTGGACGAGGTCCGAAGCCAGGTATCAGTAATTGTACCCCCCCGTTTTAACCGCTTTCAGCATGGCTTTGGCCATATATTTGCTGGCGGTTATGGCGCAGGTTATTACAGCTATTTATGGGCTGAAGTATTGTCATCTGACGCGTTCAGCCGGTTTGAAGCCGAAGGTGTATTTAATCCGGAAACCGGCAGAGACTTTCTGAACTGGATTTTAGAGCGGGGTGGCAGCGCCGAACCTATGGAGCTTTTCAAAGGTTTTCGCGGCCGGGAACCGTCTAACGAAGCTTTTCTCAGGCATATGGGTATAGCAGGCTAAATTGTTAACAGGTAATTAATTGCTTATTCAGTTTTGCTCTGTCAGGATTAATTAAAAATGGAGGCGACGAATGAAATATCAACTAGTTTTAGTGGCATTAATCCTGGGGATCACCGGCTGTCAGCAAGGCCAGGCGGCAAATAACGAACGGCAGGCGCCTGAGCCACTAGTGGAAGCCATCGATCCGCAGCAAAATCCAATTGCAGCCGTCAAAGCCAAGGAGAAACAAATGACCTTACCAGCAGACCAGAATGTTGATGCCCTGAGACGTCAAGCCCTCAGCGCAATTGGTGACGCCAGTGCCGATAGTTCCAGCCAGTGCCGGGTAACCGGTTTTGGCCATAAACCGTGCGGTGGCCCGGAACGCTACATTGCTTACTCCACCAAAGGCGGCAATGAAGCCGATATTCTGGCGAAAATTGCCGCTTATAACGCCGCAGCTGAAGCGGAGAATGTGCGACTGGGCCGGATGTCTGACTGTGCCGTAGTACCGAAGCCGGTAGTCGAATTATCTGGCGGCCAGTGCAAACTGGTCAAAAATAACAGTTATTGATAAGCAGCAATCACAATGGGGCAGTATGGCGGGTACAGTAGAAGATTTCGCAGCAATTTACCGGCGGGCCTGTCAGCGCAAAGGGGGCGAAGCAGCGCTGCAGGCATTAATTACCAGACCTCTGGCGCCGGCTAAACTGGCAAAATTAGCCGATAACCTGTGGCTGGCTGAACTGAGCAAAAAAGTATTTCAATCTGGTTTTGTCTGGCGGGTGGTACGGCAGAAATGGCCGGGTTTTTGTGACATATTTTTCGATTTTAACGTTGAAAAGATCCTGTTGTTCAGTGATGAAATGCTGGAACAAAAAGCCGCAGATCCCAGGATTATTCGTAATTTAAATAAGGTTTTTACCATTCGCGATAATGCACTGATGATTTACGATGTGCAGCAGCACCACCCCAGTTTTGCCAGCTTTATCGCCGATTGGCCAACCGATAACATTATCGGTTTATGGGCCTATTTAAAAAAACACGGTGCCCGGCTCGGCGGCAATACCGGGCCCTATGCGTTGCGTGCGATGGGTAAAGATACCTTCTTGCTGACTCAGGATATTGAGGGCTATTTACGGGCGTACAACGTATTTGACGGTGGTATTAACAGTCAACGCAGCTTAAAACAGATCCAGCAACAATTTAACCTGTGGCAACAACAATCAGGATTAAGTTTGCAGGAAATCAGCCAGATAGTGGCACTAAGTTGTGGTGAAAACCATGCCGGGATGCAGCGCTAAACCGCCTTATTTCCGCTGCTGTATATTTGCTTACAAATTAACGGCGCTACTAACATAAAGCATCTTCTGGTTATTTTAACCCTGTGTTAGCGTGGTACTTTTCATCAGCACATGGAAAGTTACCATGCTACAAATCAGCGGCTTATCTAAAACCTACGGTAATGGCGTAAAAGCGCTTAATAACGTTAATTTAACGATTTCCAAGGGCATGTTTGGTCTGCTTGGCCCCAATGGTGCCGGTAAGTCGTCACTAATGCGCACCATCGCAACGTTACAGGATGCGGACAGCGGCACTATTACATTTGACGGCATTAATGTATTGCAAGACCCGGCCGCCCTGCGTAAAACCCTGGGTTACCTGCCACAGGATTTTAATGTCTATCCGCGGATCAGCGCTTACAAACTACTGGACCACCTGGCAATTTTAAAAGGGCTTAGTGATAACAAGCCGCGGCGGGAGGTAGTAGAAGGTTTACTGGCCCATACCAATTTGTATCAGCACAAAGATAAAGCTGTCAGCGGCTTTTCCGGTGGCATGCGTCAGCGGTTCGGTATTGCCCAGGCGTTATTAGGTAATCCCGACTTGTTAATAGTTGATGAGCCGACTGCCGGTCTGGACCCGGAGGAGCGAAACCGTTTTCATAATTTACTGGTTAGCCTGGGCGAAGAGAAAGTGATTATTCTGTCCACTCATATTGTTGATGACGTTGCCGAGCTATGTCCCGATATGGCGGTGCTGGCCGGTGGTGAAATTTTATTGCAGGGCAACCCGCAGCAGCTAGTCAAAGAGCTGAATGGTCAGATCTGGAGCATTACCGCCAGCCAGGGCGAAGCGGCAGAGCTGGAACATACCTTGCCGGTGATCTCCAAACGTCTGTTTGCCGGTCGCACGGTATTAAATGTATTTGCGCCAGAACCGCCGCCGGGATTTTCGCCTTGCGCTGCCAGCCTGGAAGATGTTTATTTTTCGACCTTACGTGCCAGTCGCACGTCGGTTAAGCCCACTGCCACAGCTGCCTGAGGAAACATTAATGTTTAGTGCCATGCTCAGGTTTGAACTTAGCTACTATTTACGTCAGCCATCCTTTTATGTGGTGGCACTTATTTTGTTTTTAATCAGTTTTTTATCCGTAGTATCTGACTCTGTCAGTATTGGCAGTGGCGGTGAGGTGCTGAAAAACGGCAGTTTTGCTATCGCGCAAACTCTGCTGACCCTGGGTATTTTTGCCATGTTTCTGGTGGTCAATTTTGTTGGTGCGAGCGCGCTTCGCAACAACAGCCATCAGATGGAAGAATTAATATACAGCAAACCACTGGCGCCATTTGCTTATCAGTTTGGCCGCTTTACAGGCAGTTACCTGGTGGTGCTGCTGGTTTTTTCGGCGGTACCATTGGGTATGTTGCTGGGCAGCTTTATGCCCTGGGTTGATGCCAGTCGTTTTGGTCCAACCGAATTGAGCTACTATTTAAACGCGTTTTTTCTGCTCTCGGCACCCAGCCTGTTTATCTTATCTGCGCTATTTTATGCTATTGCCCGCCGCTTTCGTTCTATGCTGGCGTTGTATCTGGTTGCGGTAGTGCTACTGGTGTTTTATATTCTGGCCGGTAATTTTGCCCGTTTACCTGAGTACCGCCAGATTGCTGCGTTGCTCGATCCCTTTGCGCTGCGCACTTATGCTGATATCGCGCGCTACTGGACCATTATTGAAAAGAACAGCGAATTAGTCAGTGTTAGCGGCGTATTGTTGCAAAATCGGTTGTTATGGCTGACGGCGGCGGCCGTATTGCTGGCGATGGCGGGTTTATTTAAACTGCCACAGCTTACCCGCGTTGCGGACAAAAAGCCGGGTACTAAAACCCGCGCTACGCCTGTGATACTCATGTCTACCTTGCAATT
The DNA here is from genome assembly GCA_002415085.1 of Arsukibacterium sp. UBA5043. Lineage (GTDB taxonomy): Bacteria > Pseudomonadota > Gammaproteobacteria > Enterobacterales > Alteromonadaceae > Alishewanella. The sequence continues at coordinate 200,663 of DIBV01000004.1, forward strand.
AAAAGCCAGTAGTTATAGCGCTTTACCGATGTTTTTTACCCGGATGAAATTTGAATTTAAGCAGGTAATTGTCACTGCACCGTTTTTGATTCTTGGTTTATTAACCGTCGCGAATCTGGTGGGGCCGATGTTTGCTGATTTTGGCTGGTATGGCACCTCAAACTGGCCACTTACCCAGACCATGGTCAGTGACATTACCGGCGCTATGGGGTTAATTATCTTTGTAGTGGCGGTATATTACTGTGCCGAGGTTGTCTGGCGGGAACGCAGCTCAGGTATGGGCGATATCATCGACAGTTTGCCAGTGCCTAATCTGGTGTTCTGGCTGGCCAAATTTGTTGCCGTTTGCCTGGTTATGTTGCTGTTGTACGCGTTTGCAATGGCAACAACAGTGGTATTTCAGCTGATTAAGGGCATTGAAAACCTGGAATTACTGCAGTATCTGGTGCGGCTGGGTTATTTTACCCTGCTGCCTTTTATTCTGACTGTCGTACTGGCGTTTTTTCTGCAGGTAATCAGTCCGAATAAGTATGTAGGGATGGGGTTGTTTGTTGGTTATTTTCTGCTGACTACAGTGCTGTCGTCCTGGGGTTATGGTCACAGTATTTATAATTTCGCCACGTCACCTGCTGTTGGTTATTCTGATCTAAACGGTTACGGCTGGAGCCTGCAAAGCCATAGCTGGTATATGTTGTATTGGGGAGCGATCGCCGCCGTACTGTTTATTGTCGGTTATGGCTTGTACCACCGTGGGCCTTTGCAAAAGCTAACGGTCCGGATACGGCAGCTGCCCTATCAACTGGGCCGCAGTGGTATGGTAGCGGCTGGCGCTTGTGTGTTGCTGTCGGTTGGCAGTGGCAGTTTTTTAATCCAGCAGACCCGCTATCTGAATAGCTACCAAACGGCTGAACAACGCATGGACTTGCAGGCTGAGTACGAGAAGCAATTTGCTTCGTTAAAAGATCAACCCATTCTGGTGACCACCCGGGTAAAAGCCGAACTGGATATTTACCCTCAGGCGCGGGAAATTCAGGCCCGGTTGCTGCTGAACTGGCAGAACAAATCCGCAGAGCCAATTAGCCGCTTACTGGTTAACTGGCCAGCGCACACCGAGCAGCTAACCATCACCATCGATAATGCCACGTTAAGTGAGCGCGATGCGCGTTTTCGTCAATCCTGGTTAACCTTTGCCGAGCCGGTGCAGCCGGGGCAGCAGGTTAACGGTGAAATCCGATTGTTACGCCAGAATCGTGGAATTAAAGAAAATAATTTTGATTACAGCGTGTTGGAAAACGGTACCTTTATTAATAACTGGGACTTACTGCCTCGTTTTGGTTATCAGGAAAACTATGAGCTGCAAGATCGCCATGAACGGCAAAAACGCGGCCTGCAACCACGACCTCGCGCCAATAAACTGGAAGACAAGCGCTTTTATCAACAGAATTTTTTTGGTCAGGACGGCAACTTTATTCAGTTTGAAGCCGTAGTCTCAACCAGTGCCGATCAAACCGCTCTGGTCCCCGGCTACCTGCAACGGCAGTGGCAACAATACGGTCGAAACTATTTCCACTATAAAATGGACCAGCCAATGGTTAATTTTTATTCCATCTCATCTGGCCGGTACGAGGTTGCCCGCGAGCAACACAAAGGCATAAATATTGAAGTGTATTATCATGCCGGCCACCCATGGAATGTGGCGAGAATGCTGGAGTCAGTGCGCGACTCAATTGATTATTTCAGCGACGCATTTGGCCCCTATCAGCACCGGCAATTACGGATTATCGAATTTCCGGGTTATCGCAGTTTCGCCCAGAGCTTTGCCAATACCGTGCCTTACTCTGAACAAATCGGCTTTATTACCGACTTGCGTGACCCGGACAATATCGACCCGGTGTACTATGTTACCGCGCACGAAGTGGCGCATCAATGGTGGGGCCATCAGGTGGGGGCGGCCGATGTGCAAGGCAGCGCGGTTATTTCAGAGAGTTTGTCGCAATACGCTGCATTAATGGTCATGCAACAAAAATATGGCCGGGGCAATATCCGCAAGTTTATGCGGTTTGAGCTGGATCGATACCTGGCCGGGCGTTCGGCGGAACGGATTGGCGAACAGCCGTTGTTACGCTCAGAAAACCAAAGTTATATTCATTATCAGAAAGGATCAGTGGTGATGATGGCCATAGCCGACCGGTTGGGGGAGGCGCGCTTAAATGCCAATTTACAGCAATTTGCCAGTCGCTATCAGTACCGCAGTGACCCATTTCCGACCACCGAAGATTTAGTACGCTTTATCAGCCTGAATACCGATGAGGCGGAGGCGGCGTTTATCCGCGATCAGTTTAATCACATTACCCTGTATGATTTACGCTTGGCCACTGCCAGCAGTGAACAGCAAGCTGATGGCCGCTATAAAGTGCAACTGACCGTAATCGCCGATAAGCTAAGGGCCGATGAGCAGGGGCAGCAAAACAGCGAGCCGCTGAGCGAGCAGATTGATATTGGTTTATTCAGTGCCGATCCGGACAAATTATCCAATGAAAAAGCCGTACTTTATTTGCAAAAGCATAAATTGATAAGCGGTGAAAACACCATCGAGCTGATTGTGGAGCAGCAACCACAGTTTGCTGGTGTTGACCCTTTTGTAAAACTAATTGATCGCGACAGCGCCGATAATATCAAAAAGCTAAGCCATTAATTTAAGCTGGTCAGGGTGCAGGGGCAACAGGTACACTGTTGCCCTTTAAAATCCAGTTTAATAGCTGAGTGAGACGGTAAATGTCATCCATTTTGCTGCTGCAAAGTGCCGGCTTAAGCGCCGATTACAGCCAGCAACTACAACAGCAGTTCGGCCTGCAGCTGACAACGGAGCCAGATGGCTGGTACCTGAGTATGCAGCAAGGCGCATTGGTACTGCTAAACAGCCGCTTACCAAAGCAAGGCGCGGTCCTGGTCGATTTTTCCAGTGGTGCCAGCAGTTACCGACGCCAGCATGGCGGTGGCAAAAGTGAAGCGATAGCCAAAGCCGTAGGGCTGCACAAAAAACGTGATTTACAGGTCCTGGATGCGACGGCAGGTCTTGGCCGCGATGCTTTTGTACTGGCCAGTCTGGGAGCCACAGTTACCCTGGTAGAACGCAATCCTGCAGTTGCCGCATTGCTGGCAGATGGCTTGCGCCGCGCAGTGGCTGATCCCATGTTAAGCAGCGTAGCCGGTCGCATGCAGCTGTGTCATTGTCCGGCAATACAGGCGCTTAAAAATAGCGCTGCGGTAGATGTCGTGTTTCTGGACCCGATGTTTCCGGCAAGAGAGAAATCGGCTCAGGTTAAAAAAGAAATGCGGGCTTTTCATGATGTTGTTGGCAGTGACCATGACGCAGACAACTTGCTGGCACCGGCCTGGCAATTGGCTGAAAAGCGGGTGGTGGTAAAGCGGCCGGGCTACGCCGATTATCTGGCCGGGCAGCAGCCAACCATGTCGATCAGCGGCAAAAACAATCGCTTTGATGTCTATGTTAAAGCTGCCATTTAGCATCGCGAAAAAATAAATACTGTTAACAAGTAAACTCAGGGGAAATACCAATGATTAAAACCGGCGACAAGTTACCAGAAGTCAGTTTTTCACAACTGACCAAAGAAGGGGTAATGAATCCTACCACCAGCCAGATATTCGCCAATAAAAAGGTACTGATGTTTGCCGTACCAGGTGCGTTTACGCCTACCTGTTCCGCGGCCCATTTACCCGGTTACATTGCGCTGGCGGATCAAATTAAAGCTAAAGGCGTTGATACCATTATTTGCACCGCCGTAAACGATGCTTTCGTCATGAGTGCCTGGGCCAAAAGCCAGAATGCTGAGGAAATTGTGTTTTTAGCCGATGGTGGCGCGGCGTTTCATACCGCTGTTGGCCTGACCATGGAAACCGGCGATTTTGGCGGGGTACGCTCGCAGCGTTATGCCATGCTGGTAGAAAACGGTGTGGTTACCCAACTGAACGTCGAAGCACCAAAAACTTTTGAAGTCAGCAAAGCTGAAGTGATGCTGGCAGGATTGTAAATGTTAAGCGCGCAATTTGTAATGAGGTATCACGTTTTGCGCGTTTTAAAGAGATTTTAGTATGGCATTTCTGACGACCTTAAAGCGCCATTTTCAGCGTAAGCTCAAATCATTGCGAGGCGTGCCGTTACAATATACGGCGCATTCACGAGTTATCAAACAGTGGGCTAACCGTGATAGCTTAGATAAGTGCCGCCATAACCTTAATAGCGAGCTAATTGTTAATCTAACTTCTTATCCACCACGTTTTGCCACGCTACATCTCACGTTAAAATCCTTACTACTACAAAATGTCATTGTCGACAAAGTGGTGTTGTGGCTGTATAAAAATGATTATCAGCAACTGCCGTCAGACGTATTGGCACTGGAGCAGCATGGGTTAACTATTGAGCTTGTGGAGCAGGATATTAAGTCTTATAAAAAGCTTATCCCGGCATTACTTCAATATCCTGAGGCCTACCATGTTACTGCTGATGACGATATTTATTATCGCAATGATTGGTTGGCTGAATTGCTGGCAGGCTACCGAGGCGGCAAGCACGAAATTGTATGTTTAAGAGCACACTATATAACTTTAGATAATCAAGGGTATGTACAACCTTATCGCTTTTGGCAGGCTAAAACCGAACAGCGTGGGCCAGATAATCGCTTATTTTTTACCAGTGGTGCCGGTGCATTATTTCCACCGGGTTCATTGCATCAAGATGTGACAGATGTGGCTAAGTTTTGCCGCTTATCGCCTCATGGCGATGATATTTGGCTGTACTGGATGGCCGCCTTAAACAATTGCGCAATTCATCGCACCGGAAGTAATAAAAAACTCATTGTCTGGAAAAGTAGTAAGTCGGTATCGCTATGGCAACTAAACAAGCGACCAGATAGTGGAAATGATTTTCAAATCAATAATATGATCCAAGAATACGGCATGCCAGAAATGAACTGAGCGGATAAATTAGCAGGGTTATCCGCTTCAATTTTATACTACTTATTAATCAGTGCCGATTTAATCCGGCGAATGGTTTTGCGGATCACTGATACTTTACTGTCTTCTTTGTAACGGCCTTTTTCAGCGTGCCGGATAAGCAGCAGGTTTGGCAGCGCTATAGGCACACCCTGGGTACCCAGTAACCAGCGCACGGCGCGGTCTTCATAGGTTTTGGTCCAGTGGTACTTAGGTTTCTGATATACCGCCAAATCGTCACAATAACCACAGTTGCGTGCTACTTCGCCGTGAATAATCTGGATAGCACCGGTGGCCCGGTCAAATTTACGCGGTTTAAATTTGGTTTTGTCCACTTCCAGCAATTCGGTTTTATCTTTACCAGCCGAGATCATCGGGTCGGCTTCAGTCAGTAGTGGGGTTACCAGCAGGGTGTCCGGAAATAACAGAATTTCCTGCCGGCCTTTGAGCAGTTGCTCCAGGGTATCCAGACAGTTTTCATGAAATACCATATCGCAGTCGGCAAACCATACCCAGTCTGCTTGGGTCTCTTTCGCTGCACGGTTACGGCCAATGGCCCGCCGCAGTAACAAAGGCGTTGCCAGTGGCTGAAAGTTCCACTGAACATTGGGTACTGACAAGGTTTGAAAATGCTGCAGCAGTTTGGCAGTCGCCTGATCTTCTTCAGAATAAAATACGGTAAAGCGAACCTGCATTGTGGTTGGCGGATACTTAACCAACGAGCTTAACTGATAGACAAAAAAGCGGGCGTAGTTCCAGCAATGGGTAACAATTTCCAGTTTTATATTGTCGTGTACGATGGGCAAATCGGTTTTAACCGGCTGATTTTTAATAAAGGCAGTGGCTGGAAAGTAGCCAGAGGCGGCAAAGCGCAATAATACCTCTTTAAAATTATCCAGTGGGCTGGCTTTGTCTGACAAGCGGTTATCGGGTTTGGCTGCGGTCATGCACGACTCCGGCGTTACGTTTAGCGGGTTAAACCGGCTACAAAGGCAAAAAGTTTAGCATTAAAGGTCGGGCCAAAACAGATTCTTTTGGTGTAGCCGGCGGATATTTGGCATCATAGCGACTTTAGCCTGAACGGGCGACATATGCGTTTAGACGGGAAGTTACTATGGTTCAGGCGTTAAGCCGCGTTGCTTACCAACTGTTATTGTATCTTGGTTTACTGCCGCTACTGGGCTACCTTGGCTGGCGCTCACTGCGTGACGTGCGTTATGCGCGAAGGCTTGCCGAGCGGTTTGGCTGGCTTTCTGCCAAAATTCACTCTGGTGGTATCGTGGTGCATGCGGTATCGGTGGGTGAGGTTATCGCTGCCCTACCGCTAATTAAGCAGTTGCAACAGCAATATCCGAACCAGCAGCTTACGGTTACCTGCACCACGCCGACCGGCAGTGCTGTTATCACCAGCCGGCTGGGTGATTCCGTTCAGCATTGTTATTTGCCCTTCGATTATCCGGGAGCGGTAGGCCGTTTTCTTCAGCAGTTGCAGCCACAGCTTATCGTTATTCTTGAAACAGAGCTTTGGCCCAATTTGCTAAGGCAATGCCATAACACCCTGATCCCAACAGTGTTAGTTAACGCCCGCTTATCTGCCCGCTCCGCAAAGGGCTATCGGCGCTTTATCTGGCTTACCCGGCCGGCATTGCAGCAGGTAAGCTTATTACTGGCGCAGGATAACGCCAGTGCCCGCCGCTTCCGGGCATTAGGCCATAGTAACGTGCAGGTCACTGGCAATTTAAAATTTGAGATGCACCTGCCTGATAGTCTGCAGCTGAGCAAGGAGACACTAGCGCCGGCACTGGCCGGTCGGCTGATTTGGGTAGCGGGCAGTACTCACGAGGGAGAGGATGAACAGCTGTTATCCTTGTACCCGAAGCTTAAACGACAGTTTCCTGATTTATTACTGGTACTGGTACCGCGCCATCCGGAGCGTTTTAATAAGGTAGCTACGCTGGCAACGCAAGCCGGCTTGCAATTGTGGCGCCGCAGCGCAGGGGGCGTGCCAACGGCTGGTATTGAAATAGCGCTGATTGACAGTATGGGGGAGTTACTCGGCTGGTATCAGCAGGCCAGTCTGGTATTTATTGGCGGCAGTTTAATTGGTCGTGGCGGCCATAACCCGCTGGAGGCGATTTGTTTCGGTAAAGCAGTACAAACCGGGCCGCACTATTTTAATTTCGCCGATGCCTATCACCAGCTGGCCCAGCGACACGCCGTCAGCATTGTTCAGAATGTTGACCAGTTGCATGCCAATACGGTTGCCATGTTATCTGATCCGGTTTTGCGCCAGCAGCAGGGCGAGCTGGCGCAGCAGTTCTTTCAGTCTCAGCAAGGCGCAGTAAAGCGCAGCAGTATGGCGATAGCCGCATTATGTGGCGACAGTCTGACCTATGTCCGGCGCCAGACTGCTGGCAACGAATTATACTGGTTTCGCACTGATCTGTTCGACAAGATAAGCGCAGCGCAGTTTGACCCTGGCTGGTGGCAGCAGCAGCAGGCAGTGACCGGCAGCTCGACCGGCCGCAATACTGCATGGTTTGTCCGACATGGACACCACCACCGCCAGCAGCAGTTAGTACTGCGTCATTATTATCGCGGTGGTTTGGCGGGCAAAGTTAATAAAGACCGGTTTTTCTACCAGAGCGCCCTGTACAGCCGCGCGATGCAGGAATTCAGCTTATTGCAATGGATGCGGCAGCAAGGGCTGGCGGTGCCCAGGCCTGTTGCCGCGCGCTATCAGCAGGCGGGGCTGAGCTACCGGGCTGATCTGCTGATTGAACGGATAAACGATAGCCGCGATCTGGCCTATATTTTACATCATGAGCGCGCCCTTACCGAACAAGAGTTACAGGCGGTTGGTGCGGCCATAGCCCGCTTACACGATGCGGGGGTCGACCATACTGATTTAAATTGCCGCAATATTTTGCTCGATAGCAGCGGTACCATCTGGTTGATTGATTTTGATAAATGCCGGCGTCGTTTGCCGGGCAGCTGGCAGCAGGATAATCTGCAGCGCTTGCTGCGATCTTTTGATAAAGAGCAGGTAAAGCTTAGTCCTTTTCACTGGCAGGCAGACAGCTGGCAAAATGTTATTAAAGGCTATCTACAACCAAAAAGCCGTTAAACCCGCATAAATAGCGCTTTGTCGCAGTTTTGGTGCGCTGCTTTACCATTATTTAACGCTTATATAATGGATTAAGCTGTTGGTGTCTTAGTTGAACTTTGGTATAACTATGGCAGCGGAGGGGCATCTATGCGGCTAAATATAATAACAACAGCATTGCTCGCAGTCAGTTTGGTGGCAGCAGCAGATAATTCCGAAATAATGGCAGAAGCAAAAACGGCTTTTGAGGATGGCAGGCACGCCAAAGCGGTAGAGCTTTGGCAAAATCTGGCTATGGAAGGGGTAACGGCGGCGCAGTTTGAATTGGCCAAAGCCTATTCACTGGGGCAGGGGGTAGAGCAAGACCCACTGCAAGCGTCATACTGGCTGGAGCAGGCTGCGTCTAACAGCACCGATTTTGCAGAAATATCTGCCGCAAAGCGTGATATTGAACGCGGCGCTGAACAACTCAGGACTGAGCAATCAGCTGCAGCAACGCCCACGGCGGCAGTGTCTGTACAGGCACCCGCGCCGGCAACGACACCCACAACCACATCAGCAACGCCAGGCCCCCGGCGGGCAGCGGTGAGCAATACCACCGAGTTGAGGCTAGGCACCAGCAATCCGGCCGCGGCACTGGCAGTGGCTCAAGCTGGCAGTCAGCAACAAAGCGACGACAATATTGTGGCTGAGCGTAGCGCTGATAAAACTATCGTCAACACTGCGGTGGCCACATCTGGTGTCAGCTCGGTAGATGCGGGCTCAGCCAACTTTAATACGGGCATGCGCGAATTTAACCGTGGTAACTATGGAGAGGCATTGGCCCAGTGGTTACCTCTGGCGCAAAATGGTCATCTGGATGCGCAGTATAACCTCGCCGCACTTTATGCTAATGGCCTTGGTGTTGCCGTTGATTTTACCGAAGCGGCAAACTGGTTTGTCGCCGCCGCTGAGCAAGGCATGGCGGGGGCGCAATATCATCTTGCGACTTTATTCGCCAATGGTCGTGGTGTTGGCAAAAATGATACCCAGGCAGTGTACTGGTATCGGCAGGCTGCAGAGCAGCAACATGTGCTGGCCCAGTATAATCTGGGCTATATGTATGCCAATGGCCGGGGTGTTAAGCAGGATGAAAGCGCTGCGCTTAATTGGTTTGAGAAGGCCGCTACTCAGGGCGATGTAGATGCCCAGTTTATTGTTGCTAACCGGTACAGCGATGGTCGTGGCAGCGCAGTTGATATGACGCAGGCGGCGCGGTGGCTGCAGCTGGCAGCAGCTCAAAACCATACCCGGGCAGCGTACCAGCTGGGGTTACTTTATCGCGACGGTAAAGGTGTCAGCAAAAACGATGATACTGCCTTTAAATTATTTTCAAGAGCGGCTGAGCAAGGTTTGGCGGCGGCCCAGCGTGAAGTTGGTGCCAGTTACCTGCAGGGGCGGGGGGTGCGTGCTCACACCGGCCGGGCCACAGAATGGCTGGAACAGGCAGCAGCCCAGCAAGACGGCGACGCCAGTTATTACCTTGGCATGTTATTACAACAAAGCGGTGGTCGCCAGGAGGATTTGCGCCGGGCCGTTGAGCTATTTGAACTGGCGGCAAGCCAGGGCTCAGCCAATGCTCAGTATCAGTTAGGCTTATGTTACGCCGATGGAACCGGGGTAGCAGTAGACGAACAGCAGGCTTTTAAGTGGTTTGAAGCAGCGGCGCAACAAGGGTTGGCAATAGCTCAGTACACTACAGCGCTGCGCCTGGCCAACGGCACCGGCACTGCGCAGGATGACGCAGCTGCGGTGAGCTGGTATCAACAGGCGGCTAAGCAGGGCGAAGTGTTTGCCATGTATAATCTGGGCTTTATGTATGCTAATGGCCGTGGTGTCGCCCAAAATGAGCAGCAGGCCGTGTACTGGTATCAGAAGGTTGCGCAAAGTGGTGATGCCGATGCTCAGTTTAATATGGGGCTGCGGTTTGAGACGGGCCGTGGCGTTAAACAAGATGATCAGCAAGCGGTTTATTGGTACCAGCTGGCTGCTGATCAGCAGCATAGCCGGGCGTTAGCCCATCTGGGCTGGTTGTATGAGAAGGGCTATGGTGTATCGCAAGATGAAGCTCGTGCGCTCGCGCTGTATCAACGCTCGCTGGATGCTAAAGTGCCACGGGCGTTAACGGCACTTGGTATGTTTTATAAAAATGGCCGGCTGGTAAAAGCAGACGATAAAAAAGCGGTTGCATTATTCAGTGAAGCTGCTGAGCAAGGCTATGCGATGGCGCAGTATAATCTGGGCTGGATGTACGAAAATGGTCGTGGTGTTGGCCGGGATTTAATTAAAGCCCGGGATTATTATCAGTTAGCAGCAGCACAGGATGAACCCCTGGCCAAGGCACAACTGCACCGGTTACTAAACCCCTGAACAACCTTGGTATCCGCAAAAAATAAGGGCGCCGTTGGCGCCCTTGTTATGTATAGCTAAAGCCGGTTAAGGCTTATATTCAACAACCAGTTTCAGGCCGCTGAAGCTGCTGTAAGCGCGTAAGCTGATATGATAAACAGCTGCTTGTGGATTACTGAAGCTGCAACTTTCATTGTTACCCGTCTTATAAGGGCGACAGTCATAGGTAGTCGTTGTAGGCTGGCTGCCGCGACGCACATATAAGTCCGCATCGCCGGTACCGCCCGAGCTGTTAACCGTCAATGAACTCATGCCTGCAGGTACCGTAATGGTATAATGTAACCAGTTACCTTTAGTAGCGCTCAGGTTATCTAAGGTACCACCACCGCCAGTACTGCCACCACCGGCAGGTGCAGTATAATCTGCAACCAGTGACATACCGGCATACGCGCTATATCCCTGAATCATCACATGGTATACGCCCGCTTGTGGGCTGGCGAAGCTGCAGCTTTCTGCGTTGCCACCTTGATAAGGCCGGCAGTCATAGCTTGAAGTTGTGGGTTGGTTACCAAAACGAACATATAAATCAGCATCGCCGCTACCGCCCGACATATTAAAGCTCAGGTTGGTCGCACCCGCAGGCACGGTAATAGTGTAATAACGGCTAGAATTGGCAGCACCAGACAAACTGGTTTTCGCCACGGCTTTTACCAGTTCGTTATCGGCTGGAGGCGTTGTGCCGCCGCCACTGCCCTGCGCTGCCAATACGGCAGCGTTGGCATCCACTATACCGCTGCCACAACCGCTACAGGCTGCAGCAAAGCTACGGGTCGTGTTTTTCAATATTGATTCAATTTCATCTGGAGTTGCAGTTGGTTTAGCCTGTTTTATCAGCGCAGCAACACCTGCTACATGCGGTGCCGCCATCGAGGTTCCCTGGCTGTAGCCGTAACTGTCGCTGGCAGGCGTGGTAGAACCGGTATTGTAAGTTGACAGGACACCATTGGGATCGTTGGCAGAGTTCATGGCACCGCCCGGTGCTGCCACATCTACTGAGGTGCCGTAGTTGGAGTAATAGGCGCGGCCACCATTTTTGCCGGTGGCAGCAACGTTAATGACCCCAGCACAATTGCCCGGGTTAAAGTTGTTTGCATTGCTATTATCGTTACCAGCCGCAATAACCACAACGGCGCCATTGCTTCTGGCATTGTTAATGGCAGTTTGCGTAGCGGAATTACAGGCTCCACCGCCACCCAAACTCATATTAATAACTGCAGCAGGGTTCGGGTTTACCGGCACTCCACTTACGGTGCCACCTGCGGCCCAGATGATACCATCGGCGATATCAGAGGTATAACCACCACATTTACCCAGCACCCGCACAGGTACAACTTTGGCATTAAATGCGACGCCCGCGACACCGCGGTTATTGTTACTTACTGCAGCAATAGTGCCGGCAACGTGAGTACCATGCCAGCTTGAGCCGCGAAAAGAGGTGGGTTGGCCGTTGCCGCACTCACCGGTGTCTGTCCAGTCCCCCGGATCACGGGCATCAGAATCGCGACCGTTACCATCGTTGCCAATAAAGGCGTCTGAAATCATGTCATAGCCAGGCAGCAAGTTGGCATTTAGATCGATATGTGGCCGGTAGCCGGTATCCAGCACAGCGACAACGACACCCTGCCCAGTTGCATTGTCCCACGCTGCGGGCGCCCGTAAGCCGCCGGTGGCATCATAATAATGCCATTGATCAGTATACTGAGTGTCATTCGGGGTGTAGCTGGCCTGCAACAGGAGATCTTCTTCAACCTGTTCTACTTCATCATCCTGTGCCAGCAACGCCATCATTCGCTGAGTTTCTTTTTTCGATAACTGCCGCTCAGCACGAAACACTGCACGTTTGTCCAGCGCCATCTGGCGGACAAAACGCATATTTTCCCCACCACGGCTGCTTAACCGTTCTGCCCGGCGTTGCATCAGCTCTGCTTTGCGCTGCTGGCCTATACTGGCTGGCAGTGCTTCCGTCATGCCGGCGATCGCTGATTCTTTATATTTGATAATAAAGCGGGTGGCAGGGCCATTGCTGTAATCTGTGTCGTCACTAGCGATTGCCGGTGTCATGAAAAGACTGGCGGGTATGCAAAGCAGCGCAAGCTGGCTAAGTTTAAATTTGGCTTTATTCATGGATACACTCTTATTGTTTATAGTAATTATAATTTCCTGGATGGGATGACCACTTATTGCAAACCCGCAATAACATCAAACTTACTATTATCCAAAATGTAACTAAGTGTAAATCCGTGAATTGGTGACAACTGTTAATAGCTAAGCGCAGTAAATCGGTTTGTTTCCATAAAAGGGCTATTTTATTTGGACGAAATTAGCAACAACCCTAGCCCTGTAAGCCAGTGAGGCTGGCGATATATGGCAGTTAAGCGGTTGCTTTATACTTTAAAAGCATTAGTTAGCAGTAAACTGCATAAGCGTTGGTGTTTTAGAACTATGATTAAGATCGCGTTTGCCAATTGCATCTGACGAGCCGGTCACCGACAATAGCCCTTTTCAGCAGACAGGCGGCAAAACATGCAGCAGTGGGATGTAATAGTGGTGGGTGCCGGTGCCGCAGGCCTGATGTGTGCGATAGAGGCCGGTAACCGCGGCCGCAAGGTGTTGCTGCTGGATAACGGTAAACGGCCGGGCCGGAAAATTCTGATGTCAGGCGGTGGTCGCTGTAATTTCACCAATATTTACAGCAGCCCGGAAAACTTTCTGTCGCAAAATAAACACTTTTGTAAGTCGGCACTGAGCCGCTATACCCAGTGGGACTTTATTGCCTTAGTCCAAAAGCACGGCATTGCTTATCACGAGAAAACCCTCGGCCAACTATTCTGTGATGATTCGGCCAAAGACATTGTCGAGATGCTGCTAAGCGAAGCCAAAGCCGCCAATGTGCAGCTTGCGCTGCAACAGCAGATAACAGCAGTCAGCTTTGCCGATGGTAATTACACTGTTACTACTCCTGAGCTAAGCCGGCAATGCCAGAGTTTGGTGGTGGCCAGTGGTGGTTTAAGCCTGCCCAATTTAGGTGCTACCGCTTTTGGTTTTCAGCTGGCCGAGCAGTTTGGTTTAAAAGTGTTGCCACTGCGCGCTGCATTGGTGCCCTTAACCTGGCAACCAAGTGATAAAGCGGTATTTGAGGAAATAAGTGGGGTGTCACTGCCGGTCACCGCAGAAGCCAATGGTACGCTGTTTCCGGAAGATATGTTGTTTACTCACCGCGGCTTAAGCGGGCCGGCGATATTACAAATATCCAGCTACTGGCAGCCGGGCGATAATGTCATCGTCAATATGGCGCCCGATACCAATGTGGCAGAGTTTCTGGCCAGCCAGCAACACGCCCACCCGGAGCAGGAAGTTAAAACCGCGCTGGCAAAATTGCTACCGAAACGACTGGTGGAAAAACTGCTGGCGCTGAGTGTATTCACTAACCAGCCGCTGAAAGCGTTAAATCCGAGAACCATGCAACAACTTGCCGATAATTTGCATGCTTATGTTTTTAAACCCAACGGCACTGAAGGCTACCGCACCGCGGAGGTGACCATTGGCGGCGTCGATACCGATTATCTGTCATCCAAAACTATGGAAGCAAAACAGCAACCCGGCCTGTATTTTATCGGCGAGGTGGTCGACGTCACCGGCTGGCTTGGCGGCTATAACTTCCAATGGGCCTGGGCCAGCGGCTGGGTGGCGGGGCAGTATTGTTAGCTTGCTCGAATACTAATCACGAGACAAAACGTAACTATAAACGGGGGCACCATCACGAGCATAAATACCCTCTTGAACCTGGAAATTGACTAATTTGACGCTGCGCACCCGGGCCGCGGCTTGCGAACCGGGTTCCCCGAAATTGATTGTGCCCGGAATGACAAAGCATGATGCTGTGTTTTGATCACGCTGTAAAATTGCACTCAATTGCTCCTCGAAGTTGACCATACGATATTCCTGATTGAGACCTTCAACTTTTTCGTAGTCAATTAACATTCTGCCAAATATGAAATGATACTCTATCCCTCCGGGAGTATCTGTTTGCAGCATTGCTATACTGCTGGCACAACCAGCTAGAAATATTGCAAAAACAAATACCAAGATACATCTCATAAGGTCGTCACCTGGATCACATAACGCCCGCCATAAACTGCGCGAGGAACGAGCGTCCGGCGACCACAGGGAGCGAATTTAATGGCTTTGTTACGTGCTTTCTCCACCTTAAGCTCCAAGCAATGGGAGGTGCTTTAAGCGATGGTACTTCAATGCCATCTGTAGGCAATGACGAAGTGGGCCGCTGTCAGATGCACCCAAGGGAATAACGATTGCCCTTTTCCCCTCATACGTGAATTCATATCGGTATATTTCTCTAAAGGTCTCGACCAAGCTAGTCTGGCAGTGAAAATACACCTTAATAAAATCTGGATCGTTTGACTTCCAGTCCATCCGTATCGTGCTGCCGCCGTTCACGAGATAGCTGAGTTCACCCCACTTGAGAGTTTCTTCAACCGTACCTAGATCATTTTCTTCTGCGACAGAAAAAACCAAGCGGCGAATACTCTTAAGTTGCTCTTGTGCTTCTACCGGGTAGGTAGCAAATTTTGCTTGTATTTCAGGCTTCACACAGCCTCCCGATTTGGGACACGTAACACTTCTTGGGCGGAAAGATCCGTGTTTAAGCACGGACTCGTTTGTCTTTGTAAATTTGATGTTGATGACATTATATCTGTTTTCGCTTGTTTACAATGATTTATGGCTACTTGCAGTTTTAATAGTTGTGACAATTACGGAAAAATCGGTCTGATAATTTCAACCGACATTTAATCGGTGTGCTTGACCGCCAGCATATGCATAATCAGCTGGATTATGGTGTGTTTTTGACAGGCCTTTGACTCAGCGATTAGTAGGGTCAGTGCAGCAAGGCCGGTATTGGTAATGCACGGTTGGCCCTCATGGTTCAGTAACCGCTGGTTACGCTTTAGAAAATCAACAAACAAAAATGCCGCACTTCGTTTATTACCGTCGGTAAAAGGATAATCTTTGACGATAAAGTACAGCAGGTGAGCAGCTTTACTTTCGACAGTGGGATAGGCCGGCTCGTCAAAAACCTTTTGTTGCAGCGCTGCAAATATAACGGCCAGGCCGTTGCCACGTTCGTTGGCAAAATGTTCATCAGCTTCGCCTTTAGCGATTAAGCGGGTTTTTAGTGTCGCTAATGCCTTACGGGCTGTTGGTAGTGAAGGCAGCTCACCGCCCGGTTGCGCCGGTGGGTCGTGCCATAACACTGTGTCATATTGCTGTAACCAGAAAAACGTATCTGCATAGTAGCTGCAAATATCAACTTGGTCAGTGGCGGCAGCTTGATGCTGGCTATCTGCTGCTAAGTCGGTGTTAGTTCGCTGACGCATTACTCCTCCGCGGTTTGATTTACAGTAAGCTTATTTTCATGCCGCCAGGCCGTTGGCAATTTTGTTAATTTTACAAAGCCGGGTAGATATTACAGACAAATCTGGCCGGCTTCTCTCTGCCACCAACTACTTATTACTATCAATTTTGTTGCTCGTTCATCGCCTCGGGCACGGTATCAAATATTTTGCCACATTCGGTGCCGGCGCTACGGATCCGGTCAAATAAGCCCTGACCCAGTAACGATAAACCGCCGGTGGCAATAGCGGCGCCAATAGTGCCGCCCGCTTTTAACAGGCCAGAGGGATCAGCCACCGGCTGCGGCCGGCCGAAGGTACCGCCAATCCGGACAACTGACGCCAGATTGCTTAAGCTGATCCCCAGGCCGTCCCGTGGGGTCGGTACAAAATCAATCCGCAGGCTCTCATCATTCAGATTGATGGTACCGCCACCGCGGATTTTTATTTTACTGGTTTCAATTACCAACTGATCCGGGCTGGTTAACACACCTTTCTCCGCTTTGAAATACATTGCCGCGCATTCCAGCTCGGTAGTCGGGTCGCGGTTGGCAAACGGATTGATTAAATTAATGGTCCGCAGCAGAAGATCTGAGCCAATCACTTCAAATAAGTTATTGCGGATAGTGGCACCCTGGATCTCCAACGCCATTTCGCCATGCAGACTTGCTGCTAATTGCTGCATAGTATTACCCTCAGCGCGCAGTTCCAGCAGTAAATCAGTGGCACCGCCATCAATTAAACCGGTGTCTTGCTGGCCCAAATCAGCCGGTGTCAGCTGCGCTACCAGTAAGCGCCCGTCTATGCTGCCACCTGCTTCAGTCTGCTTCACTGAAGCATGCCCCCGTACTTTGCCCTGAGACAAATTGGCATCAAAAGGCTCGATGGTTAGCATGCCATCGCTTAGTTTCAGCTGGGTGGTAACCTCCCTGAAAACGGTCTGATTAAAACTCAGCATGTCCAGAGTCAGACCAATATCTGCCCTGGCTGCGTTAAGCCAGTTCCAACTAAGCGGTTCATCTTTGATGATGTCGCCGCTGTCCTTGTCAACGTTCTCACCGCTGCCTTCCAGCATCTCTGACGAAGTGGTCGCAAAATTATTAAGATCAAGCTGTGATGAGTGGAAAGTGCCGCTGACAACAAGGGGAGTCTGGCTGCGATCAACAGTGGCATTGCCCTCAATGACGTTATCTTTAATGGCAAGCGTAAAGGGATCAAACTGCAGAACGGACTGCTCACGGCTTAAATCCACATTAACTACCAGCGGCAGAAAGGTATCCCATCTGGCGGTGCTTAAACCGTTTATTGCGGCAAAGCTTGCTATCTCAGCAGACAGTTTACCCCGGGTAAGCGTGACATCGTTTGGCGTTATAGCTGTCCTCACCTCGCCGCTGATATCAGTCGTATTAAAGGTGATGCTCAGCGGCCAGCCACCGGATGACTGTGGCTTAAAGCCAAGCTTTACCCTGGCCGATAACGGGCTAACAACCTGCCAGCGGGTTGAGGGGGCAGCGGCATTCTTTTCTGGCTGAGAGCTGTCTGGCTGAGAGCTGTCTTGTTGCGTGCTATCTGGCTGACTGCCATCGGGTAGACTGTTAGCTGATGTCTGCATAGCGGTGGCCGCCAGACTGCCGATTTCAGCAGTCATCAGCATGGCTTCTGCTTCACTACTGATATTAAGCAGCATATCCCGTGCCTGATACTGCTGATAAAGCACCTCATCCAGCCTGACCGCAGCGGCGACTGTCCACTGCTCAGCCCAATGCAGCAACTGCGCAGGATCCCAGCCGCTATTGCTGTTGGCGGGTTGTTTATTGCTGTTACTGGCAAATAACGCTAATAGCGGGTCGAGCGCCAGCTTTTCTGAGCTGAGCTCTGCTTCAATGCTGCGGTTTTCGCTGTTAAAGTTGCCGGAAGCGGCTACTGAGCTGGCGCCAAATTGCACAGACAGTTGCTGCAGCGTATAGCTTGCCCCGCTGCTGCTGGCCTTACCATCCAGCCTAATATTATGGCCGGCAACAGAGCCTGTCGTCTCAAGGCGCCACTTTGTAGGTTCAGGTGCCTGCAGCTTGCCTGTCAGCTTTATCGGCGAAAATGGCCTCAGGTCCTGATTAAGCAGCTTGCCTAAGGTTGTCAGATCCGCGCTTTGTACGCTGAAGCTGGCTTTGCCCGGGGTAATACCATCACTGCCTATGGTACCGTCGAGCGTAATATCACTGCCAAAAACTGATGCTGTAAAGTCGACATCCCGGGCCTTACCCGAACGGGGTAACGCCACGGTGCCCGAGGCTGTAAGCGGCTGGTCGCGATAATTTGCTGCCAGTTTTACCTGTAAATGCTCATCCGGCTGTTTAATCAGTTGCAGCGCTGATACTGTTAAGGTTACTTGTTCATCATTGCTGATACGATTGAAATCCAGCTCAGAGATATCAAGCTGCGAGAAGCGAAATAGCGGTGACGGCCCGCTATTTTCGGTCGTGCGCGCTGAGCTTTCGCCCTCTGTATTGTTGGTGCTGGCCGGGCTTTTCGCCTGCGGCCGGCTCCAGTTGGTTGAACCATCGTCAAGATCAGCCACCTGCAGCTTGATGCCTGAAGCTGAGGCCTGCCACCAGGTTGGTGCCGCAGTAAAATACCTGCCCGCATCAATATTAAGTTCCAGTTGTGCTACCGACAGCAGCTGCTGGTTTTCAGTAATGTCAGGATTATGCAGCCGCAGTTCAGTGGCAGCTAGCCGCGGTGGAAACAGGTCTACCTGCACCGTATCGACGTTCAGCTGATAACCTGTAGCAGCGTTTAGCTGAGCTTGCAGTAAACCCAGGTAAGATTTGGGCGCGACCAGCAATACCGTAAGGGCGACAGCGATTGCTGCTACAACGCCAAGGATAATCCAGCCAGTAATTTTAAGTGCACGCATAAGAGTACCCCATGCTTATCTTAAGCTTTCTGAAATGTATGCAATAACTATTCCTGTCGACCCGCTGGTTGCCTGAGTGACCATGACAAGCAGGCTGCTGATTGTCGTTCAGGCCGATTCCGGCTAAACTCTGTTACCGGTGCAACACACTTGTATTCCATTAATAAACTGATTAGTAATGAAAAAATTATCCAAGGTGCAACTTAAACAACAGGCGGCGGTGCTTAGCGCCGTAACAGCATTAGAGCAGCAGGCGCAGGCAGAATTGCCGGCTGTGGTGCAGTGCTGGTTTAGTCTGGAATATGAAGCCTTTCCCGGCTCATTGCTGGTGCGGCTGCAGTTTGCAGATGAAGCCGGACTTGCGGCTGCGCAGCCGCAGTTGTTAACCTGGCAAAAGCGACTTAGCGGTTTACTACTGAAAAAGGGTATCGTGCTAAAAGATATGCGTAAGCATCTGGTATTTACCCTGAACAGCCCCGATGATTGAGCAGCCCTGATCAATAGCCAACCCGGAAGACTAAGTTAACCGGCTAAATAAACGGATAATCTGAACCATGAAATACTTTGTTGGCGCTTATGCTGCCTCGCCTAACCATAGTGGCTGGAACCCGCAGCTTGAAAGTGCTTTTTATAACGAATTAAAAGCGTTACCGAACATAAAAGGGTTGGAGCATCCGTTTTTAGGCAGCTTGCATCAACATGACGATAACTGGTTTTTAGCCAATATCGATAGCCAGTGGGATTATGTGTTTACCTGTATTCCCGGCATTATGAATGCACTGGGCAAGAACCCCAAATTTGGCATTGCCTCAGAAGATAGCGCAGGGCGGGCGGCAGCTTTGGCGTTTATGGAGCACGCCTGTGCTGCCATCGGTAAATTAAATAGTCATCTGGGCCGGCAGGCGGTTCGCGCGATTATGATCCAGACCGCACCGGCCCGGCATCAGGCGCCATCGTCAAAAGCGGCACTTTTGGCCTCGCTGCAAACGATGCTGCAGTGGGACTGGCAGGGTGCCAAGATTGTTATCGAACACTGTGATGCTTATGTCGACAGCCACGCGCCATCAAAAGGCTTTTTAGCGCTGACTGACGAGCTGGACGTGCTGGGAGCAGTGAATGCCAGCGTAGCCGCCGGGCAGCAGCTGGGCATGGTTATTAACTGGGGCCGTTCGGTATTTGAAACCCGTAACGACGAGGGCGCAGTCCAGCATATTCACTCAGCACAAGCGGCCGGGGTATTAACTGGCGTGATGTTTTCCGGGGTGTCAGACAAAGACAGCGCCTACGGCGCCTGGCGTGACAGCCACCAGCCACCGCAGCAAAGTGAGCGGGTTAAATATGGCGAGCCGGGCAGCTGGATGACCGAGCAGGCGATGCACAACTGTCTGGCCGCCTGCGAACCAGAAGCTTTATTAGTGCTTGGCGCGAAAATCGGTATCAGGCCGCTGGATACCACCATTGAGCAGCGTATCGGTACTATTCGCGATACGCTGGCAATACTAGACCGCTTTTATCAGCAGGCTAAATCTTAGTCCGATGAGTAGAACAGGTTTACCCTAAGCCGACCGTTGAAGCCCTGGACGGGCGGAAACGAGCCCCCATGGATGGGTTTACGGCGTGTCGGCGTGGGTAATCCTGTTTTACGTTTATCAACACTTGCTGGCTTTAGCTTCTTATTTGCTTGGCGTGCGGTATTTTTCATACCAGGCCAGCATATATTCCACTTTTTCAATCATCCGGCTTGGCGTATTAGAGATACCATGCGGCGAGCCGGGGATCCGTACCAGCGCAGTATCTACCCGGCGGATTTGCAGCGCCTGATAAAATTGCTCTGACTCAGATATCGGCGTGCGGCGGTCCTGCTCACCGGTGATAATAATGGTTGGCGTTTGCACATTACCTACCAGACTCAGCGGCGAGCGCTGCCAGTAGTGCTCCATATGCTCCCAGGGTACGCCGGGGAACTGATGAAAGGTCTGATACAGGTAGCTGTCGCCAGTCAGTACTTTACTCAGCCAGTTAATCACCGGCTTTACCACGGCAGCTGCTTTGTAGCGGTTGGTTAAACCAATAGCATAAGCCGCGGCAATACCGCCGGCCGAGCCGCCGCCGATAAACAGGTTATTTTCGTCAATAAAGCCCAGTTCCAGCATCGCATTTACCCCGCTGTCATGGTCGGCGTAATCTTCCGGTGAGCTGTATTTATTCTGCAGCAATAACGCGAAGCGCTCGCCGTAAGAAGAACTGCCACGGTGGTTATCATAAAACACCACATAACCTTCTTTGGCATAGCGCTGCATTTCAGCGCTCCACTGCGCGCCATACGCCAGATGTGGGCCGCCATGAATTTCCAGTAACAGCGGGTATTTTTTCGATGGGTCGAAATCCGGCGGGGTCATATACCAGCCCTGAATTTCTTCGCCATCAAACGATGATTTATAGCTAATCTCATGCACCTGTGCCAGCTTTTTATGGCCCAGCAAGTCTTCGTTCAGCGCCGTTAATACCGTGCTTTTCCCTTTTTGCAGCACGGCAACATCGCTTGGCCGCTGGCTGGTACCGTGGGTGTAGGCAATAATACCGTTGTCAGACACCGAGTAGCTGCCGCTTAAATACGGCTGTGGTTGCGATACCCCACCTAAACTGGCGGTCAGCTCAGTCAGTTTGCCTTTGTGGCTTAACGTGGCCAGTTTGCGCTGGCCCCGATCATCATATTGCACCACAAAGCTCTGGTTACTGAGCCAGTTCGCTGCGGCAATGCTGCGATCAAACTCGGCTGTAATATCATTGATATTATTGCTGCTCAGGTTCAGTACTTTTAATTTGTTGTTGCTATAGGGGACTAAGGCATTGCTGTTCCATAAAAAGGCCAGTTGCTTACCGTCAGGCGAGAATACCGGGGCAGATTCATCACCGGCCATCGAGGTCAGCGCGCTCAGCTTATTGCTGGCTAAATCGAGCCGGTACAGGTTACTGTCCCGTGGCTGGTATTCCCACTCCGGGTCTAAATTGGCCGAGAACAACAGGGCTTTACTATCCGGGCTGAAGGTTAAATCGCTGCCATGGTGAAAATCGCCTGAGGTCAGCTGGCGGGCACTGCCGCCCGTTGCCGGCAACACAAAAATCTGCCGGAACTGGGGTTTTAAAAAACCCTGGCCATCGGCCTGGTAACGGGCCCTGTCCAGCACGACTGCTGACTCTGACCACTTAGCGCCTGCCGGCTTTTTGACCTTTTTAACCCGCTTTTTCACATCGGCTTCGCTGGCTGCCACATTCATGGTAAACGCCAGCTGCGTGCCATCCGGCGACCAGCTCAGGTTAGCCGGGCTTTGCGGTAAACGTGATAACTGAGCGGTTTTGTTATCGGCCAGATAATGCAGATGAATTTGCCGGCTGCCGCTGACATTGCTGATAAAGGCCAGTTTTTTACCATCGGGAGACCAGCGCGGCTGGCTGTAGTTAAAATTGTCAGCAAACAAGGGGAGCTGCTTACCGGTTTTGACATCCAGTAACCACAAATTGTTGCGGGTGCTGTCGGTCATAATATCGTTGCTGGCCCGGACATAGACGATCTGGCTGCCGTCCGGCGATATCTGCACTTCGCTGGCATATTCCAGTGCAAAAATGTCTTCGGCTTCAAAATACGGGCTGCTGGTAGTGCTGGCCACCGCCGGCACGGTATAGAGCAAGGCGCTGCCCAGCAGTGCACCGGCCAGTATTTTAATCGCTAACGGGGTATGTTTCACGGGCATCGTCTCATTGTAAAAACCTTAATGGCTAAACTACCTGTTTTGCCATTAAGGTTCAAATAGGCCGCGACCAGCGGGTAGTTTTTAGCGCCTGGCGCAATCTAGGGCAGGCTGGTTTGCCGGAAGCAATTTCTGCCGCTTTGTTTCGCTAAATAAAGCTGCTGGTCGGCGCGCTCAATTATTTCACTCTTGGATGCGGTATCATAAGCACTGGTAGCAATGCCCGCGCCGATAGTGACACTTCCGTAATCTGTGGCGGGATGAGGGATGGCAAGCGATGAAACGGCACTGACTATTTTAGCAGCAACAAAGGCTGCCCCGCTGGCATCGGTGTTAGGCAGAATAACCACAAACTCTTCACCGCCGTAGCGGGCGACAATGTCATTGGGTCTTAAGCAGGTATCTTCTATTGTTTCAGCCACCTGGCGCAGTGCTTCATCACCGGCTAAGTGGCCAAACTGATCGTTAAATAATTTAAAATGGTCGATATCAATCATCAGCACCGAGATGTCGCGCTGCCTCTGTCTTTTGCCCAGCGCAATTTGCTTCTCAAGGGTATTATCTAAATAGCGCCGGTTAAAAATACCGGTCAGGCCATCGAGATAAACCAGGGTGTGTAGAAAATCAGTCTGACGCTTTAAGGTTACGTGAACTTTTACCCGGTGCAACAAGGTATTGGCATTAACCGGCTTCTGAATAAAGTCTACCGCGCCCACCTGCCAGCAGGCGTCTTCTTGCTCCTGTTTTTGCAGGCCTGTAACAAACAATACTGGGATAGACGCAATACGCTCGTCGGCTTTTATTGCCTGGCAGGTTTGTAAACCATCCATTTCCGGCATCATTACGTCCAGCAGCACTAAATCCGGCATGCTGTCGCGGCAAACCTGTAATGCCTGCTGACCCGATGTGGCCATCAGTATCTGATACTCGTCGCCCAGTATATGGAAGATAAGCTGGATATTGGCAGGCTGATCATCGACAACTAAAATGGTTGCCTTGCCGATGCCGGCTAAATACCGCTCTATTTTTATTTCAGACATGCTTTACTCTGATTTTTTATTAAGCAGTTGCTGAAGTATGGCAGCTGCATCTTGAAATGCCAATATTGAAATGGCTTCAGCCAGTGATTTGGCAAGCTCTGCATCAAGCTGAATTAACTCGTTTTGTATATCTTCAGATAACAGGGTTGCTGACATATTAGCATTACTGAGATGGCGCTGCAGGGTCTGCATCTTTTCCAGCAGTTCTTCACTATTGATAATCGCCGGCCCAACCGCTGATGGCTCGTTAACAACCTCAAATTGCAGCAGGGCAACCAATAGTTCCAGGCTAAGCTGACAGGCGTCAACTAACAACTGAGGCGGGAGGTTGGCAGCCGATTCCGCCGTGGCAGAATGTTGTTCAAACCTGGCAGCAGTATTTGCCAAATCGCTGAAACCAACCGTTGCGGCTGCGCTTTTCAGGCTATGGCAGAGTAATTGCAAATTCAGACCGGGTTCGGCGGCTGTTAACGAGTTAACCGCAGCTTCAATATCTTGTTGCAGTTGCCGGGCGAGTTTGAAATACAGTGCCAAATTGCCGCCGAGCCGCAGCAAAGCACTGTTGATCCCAATATTATTTTTGTTGCAATATGCCAGCAATGGCGCATCTATTAACGGTTTGCCGGCGTTAGAATGTTGTACTGTCTGAGGTTGGTGCTGGCAATAATGGCATACCTTATCAATAACTTCCTGCAACGAGAATGGCTTGGCGATATGATCATTCATGCCTGCGGCCAGACATGAGGCTTTATCAGAGGGCAATGCATTTGCCGTCATCGCAATAATAGGAACTTGCTTCAAAGCAGGGTTTTTTCGGATCCGGCGGGTGGTCTCATAGCCATCAATTTGCGGCATCTGAATATCCATCAGAATCACATCGAAATTTGCATCAGGATTTGCCAGTATTTCCAGCGCCCGCTCGCCACTTTCAGCCGGGGTAATGGTGGCACCTTCAGCCTGCAGCAATTCAATCGCCACCAGTTGGTTGGTTAAGTTATCCTCCACCAACAGAATTTGCAACCCATGCAAAGGTTGTTGTATCAATTGCGGGTTTTCAATATCTGTTTTTTCTGGCGTACCATGCGCTATGGTTTGCACGGTTTTTAGCATGACATCAGGGGTCACCGGTTTAATTAAAAAGCCATCCAGCAGATCGCTGCTAAAACTCTGATGTTTAGTCAGCAGTTCGCGTCCGTGAGCAGTCACCATGACAATAATGGGGGCAAAAGGCAGCTCAGGGTTGTTGCGAACCAGCTCGGCAAAGCTCACACCATCCATTGTTGGCATTTTATAATCGACTAACAACAAAGTATAAGGCGAGTTTTCGCGTTGAGCCATGTTCAACATAGGTAACGCCTGAGCGGCACTGGGGGCACAGTCTGCAGTCCAGCCCAGGGTGATACACATTTCATGCAGGATCTCCCTGGCACTGGCATTATCATCAACAATCAGCACATGAAAATCACTTGTTGCATTATTCTGCGTGGGTGTGATCAGCTGCTCACTGAGTTGCTGTAACGGCATGCTAAATGAAAATTCGCTGCCAACGTCGGGACGACTCTTAACCTGGATGGTGCCGCCCATCAGGTTCACCAGGCGCTTACTGATGGCCAGGCCAAGCCCGGTGCCACCAAACCGGCGGCTGATAGAGGATTCAGCCTGATGAAAGCCGCTGAAAATGATGGCTTGCTGCTGTTCTGTCATGCCAATGCCGGTATCCTTAACCTGAACATTTAATATGACCTTGTCTGAGACACATAAGGTGACTCCAATCGAGACAACCACTTCACCGTGCTCGGTAAACTTGATGGCATTGCCAATGATATTCAGCAGCACCTGCTTTATCCGCAGGCTGTCGCCATTTAGCTGGTCGGGCACATCGGCCGCGATCCGGTAAAGCACTTCTATGTCTTTATCCTGGGTGGCGGATGATAAAATGATACCGACATCATGCATCAGGCTAGCCAGGCTGAACGGGTGATTATCAAGTTCCAGCTTGCCCGATTCTACTTTAGAAAAATCCAGAATATCATTCAGCAATGACAACAATGATTGCGCTGCCCGGTATGTCTTATCGACATAATCTGCCTGACGGCTATCAAGCCTGGTTTTCTGAGTGAGTTGCAGCAGCCCGAGAATGGCATTCATCGGCGTGCGGATTTCATGGCTCATATTGGCCAGAAAGTCAGATTTAGCGTTATTTGCACTATCGGCCAGTTCTTTAGCTGTGGCAAGCTCCTGTTCCCGGCGCATTTGTTCGGTTAAGTCATAGGCAATACCCAGATAGCCAAAGATATGATGTTCGGCGTTTACCAGGCTGCTGATACTCAAACGTACCGCAATGTGCTCACCGGATTTGGTTACATAAGTCCAGCGATTAACATCATTTTTGCCCAGCCTGGCCTTAGCTATAAAGGTTTCAAAGCCGACATCAACATTAGTAGCCAATTCCTGACTCAGCTCAGCGGCGCGTTGTTCAATCTCCGGCTCAAGGTGAAAAACAGCCGGCGTTTTTTTGCCAATCATTTCGACAGCGCTATAGCCTAACAGTTGCTCTGCTGCAGGGTTAAACACGGTAATCACCCCGTCGACATCAGTGGCAATGATGGCGTAACCGGCACTATGTAAAATGGTGCGTTGTAAGGCATTGACCTGGCTGATTTCAGCGGTGCGGCGGGCAACTTCAGATTCAAGTTCAGTGTTTGCTTGCTGTAACGATGCTTCTTTTAACGCCGCTAATTCTGCTTTATGCAAGGCCATTTGTTTGCGACGTATTAACAGCAATTGCAAAATAAAGACGATAAGGGCAATTAACAAGGTTAAACCCATGATCTCCCTGTACAGAACATGATAGGAAGGTAACGCAAGCGCAGTGATAAATTGTTTAGTTGGGACCAGGTTCAGCTGCCAATGTCTGCCAAACAGGCTGAGTTTAGCTTGCTGTTGATGTTGAATCAGAGCCGCGGCAGTGTCTCCGCGCTGGTAGAAGTTGATGTTTTGATTATCGGTAATGTCACTGATAGTCAGCACGATATCCGGGCCGAGACCGGTAAAACTGCTAAGAACTTCTTCAATCAACAGCGCTGCATAACTCCAGCCAAAAATATGGTCAAGTCTTGCCTGCTCGGTTGCTGGCGCGGGGCTGATGTCATAAACAGGAAGAAGGATCAGAAAACCCTGCTGGCTCTTTTGTTCTGCCTGCACCAGGGTAATGGGCGCAGTTAACTGCACAGCATTGAAGCGTGCGGCACTAAGTGCAGCATTACGCCGCATAGCTTCAGAGCCAATATCCAGCCCGATAGCTTCTCTATTGTGCTTCTCCGGCTCAATATATTGAATTACCAGTAAACTGTTGCTGTGCGGCGTTAATTGGCGAACTGTGAATATGTTGTCTGGTCGCTCATTTTTAGCGGCCTTGACAAAATTAGTCAGGTTTTCCTGTGCAACATAGCGGATAAAACCAAAACCACGAGCCCCCGGGAATTCCAGCGGGTAGTCTCTGGTATCGGTATATTCCTGCATTAGAATGTAGTTAAATTGGTCTGGCGATGATGCCATTACCGCGCCTCGGGTGCCGCGTAAGCCATACTGGTACAGGGTAACTTTTTCTCTTACTCCTTCGCTAATCTGATTGAGGCGAGATTGCACGGCCAATGTTATTCGCTGTTGCTGCTGTACTTTTTCTTTATCAACGGTCCGCTCAGCCACAACGTAGCCAAGTAACAGTAAACTGACCGGCAACCATAGCGAAAATAAAAACTGTTTAATTTTTGTTTTGCTGTGAGGTTCTTCTGACAACATTTATTTCCCCAGCGTGCCGGTTGGCAAATGGTCTTGCAATAGCCTGGCGGCAGCAGCGAAGTCCAGCGAAGCAACCAGATGAAAAAACAGCGCAGCCTGTTTTTCAGGCAGCAGTTGCTTAAGTTCAGTATTGCCCTGTAATACAACATTACATGCTTGCATGTTTTGCGTCAGCAACAATCGGTGTAAGTTATTCAGATCCAGCTTCTCTGTTGGTTCGCAAGGTTGGCTTGCATGGCTATTGACTACCGTTTGTAACTCACTGCAGCTTTGCTGGTACAGCGCGATAAATGGTTGTATTGCTTCGGGGGCAATGGCAGAAACCGCTGCTAACTGATCTTCCAGTATTAATGCCTGTTTGGCTAATTCGTCTGCACCAATGGTGGCGAAACTACCCCGAACCTTATGCAGTAACTGCCGGGCCTGTTCGGTTTGCTCAGCAACAACAAATTGATTTAATAACGCAATGTGTTGAGGCGCATTGTTAATTAAGTTTTGCAGCATTTGCAAAATTTGCGGCTTATTTTTGACAGACAACAGCAAAATGCTATTTAGTCTGTTGTGGTTAATCGTTGTCATTGCCGGTCCCTACCGTACCAATGTTAATTAAATTTAATTGTAAGCATAAACTTATGTCATCTGTGTTATATATTGGCACATTGATAACCATTGGCTAAGCTATTACTAAAATCGGTAATATTACAGGATGTAACCGCAATGGAGATAAGTGTCAGCACCACGCCCACCTTGCTAATCGTCGACGATAAACCAGCTAACATAGCCCTGCTTAGTGATATGTTGGAAGGGCTGGCTGATATTTATTTTGTTGATGATAGCACCAAAGCATTTGACAGGGCATTGGCACTGCAGCCTGATATTATCCTGCTTGATATCGAAATGCCTGGCATGAGTGGTTTTGAGGTTTGCAAATTACTGAAAAATAACCCTGACACGGCCGCTATTTCGGTTATTTTTATTTCTGCACATACAGAAGCAGAAGTTGAATTTAATTCACTGGCGTTTGGCGCCATCGATTTTATTGGCCGGCCGTTTAACCGGGCAATCTGCCGCTTACGGGTGCAAAAGCACTTATTATTGCAGCAACAAGCCAAAGCGCTGCTTGAAAGTAAGCAGCGCCTTTATGCTGAAACGCAACGTTTACAGGTAACGTTAAATAGTATCGGTGATGCCGTGATTGCTACCGATACTGACGCCATTATTACCTTTATGAACCCGATTGCCGAGCGGATGACGGGGTGGCACCAGGCTGATGCTCTGGGGCAGCCAATTAACGAAGTTATGGCACTGCGGGAAACTGAAAATAAGCAACGGGTGACTAACCCGATTATTCTGGCGCTAAAAGAGCAGCGCATTGTCGCAATGGCGCTGGATTGTGAGTTGGTGCATCGCAATACTGCGCAAGCAGCGGCCGTAGAAGACTCTGCCGCGCCGATATTTGATCAGAATGGCAAAATGCTCGGTGCCATCATTGTGTTTCACGATGTCGGGGAAGCAAAAGCACTGGCGACCAAAATGAGCTTTCTGGCTAACCATGATCAGCTAACCGGTTTACCCAACCGGATTTTATTACATGACCGCTTAAATCAAGCCTGCCGCTTAGCAACAATAATTGAGCGTAAAGTGGGGGTGATGGTAATTGATATCGACCAGTTTAAGTATCTTAATGATTCGTTCGGCCATCAGTTAGGTGATGAGCTGCTGCAGTTATTGGTGAAGCGACTGCAAACAATTTTAGAACCCGATCACACTCTGGCCAGAACTGGTGGTGACGAATTCGTGCTGATATATCCGGATATTATGCAGATTGAGCAAATTAGCAACCTGGCTCAGAATATATGCCGGGTGGTCAGACAATCTTTTGAAATCAGGAACAAAAAATACAATATGTCGCTGAGTGTAGGGATCAGCTTATATCCCACAGACTCCAGCAGTGCTGATGAATTATTACGTCATGCCGATCTGGCGCTATTTAAAGCGAAACAGGAAGGACGTAACCGTTTCTGCTTTTTTTCAGATGAAATGGGGCGTCGGATGTTGCTGCGGCACCAGCGGGAGCAGGCATTACGGCAGGCCGTTGAGCATGATCGACTGGAAGTGCATTTTCAGCCCAAAGTTTCACTTGCTGATGGCAGTGTTATTGGCGCTGAAGCGTTGGTTAGGGTCCGTCACGAAAATGGTAGCTTAATTCCTCCGTCAGAGTTTATTCCGCTGGCGGAGGAGACCGGTTTAATTATCCCGCTTGGTAAACAGGTGTTGGTTAAATCGTGTCAGCAAAGCGCGCGCTGGCAGCAAGCGGGTATCAACCTGCCGTTGTCAGTGAACATCGCCGCGGCTCAGTTCACTGATCCCAGTTTAGTGGGCTTGATAGAACATTTACTGCAAGATTATAAAATAGCATCACAAATGCTGGAACTTGAAGTAACTGAAACAGCACTTATTGACAATCCGCAGCACACAGCCTCTGTTTTAGCGCAATTTCGTAATCTTGGAATCACTATCGCCATAGATGACTTTGGTACCGGCTATTCGAGCCTGGCTTACCTGAAGCAATTTAAAGTGGATGTTCTGAAAATTGATATGTCGTTTGTAAAGGACATGTTGGTTGATAAAAACGACTATGCCATCGTGAAAACGATTATCATGCTCGGACATTCGATGCAGATAGCGCTGGTGGCAGAGGGTGTTGAAACTGCCGAGCATCAGGCGGCGTTGCTGGCATTAGGCTGTTGTTATGGCCAGGGCTACTATTACAGTAAGCCCTTAGCCGCGGATGACTTTATGCAGTACCTTAAAGCTGGCAAGTAACTCAAATAAGCCTGCCAGCCTGATAATGGCTAAGCGTTGATACTATCGAACAGGGTTAAAAAGGTCGGTGCCTGGCGAAAATGCACCGGTAAATGCAGGCGCTTGGCAATATCCTGAGCGCTTATTACACCGCGGATATGGTGCGACTCGCGATCCACCACCACGCAATGTTGTTCACCACTTGATTGCAGGGTATTTAATACATCGGCGATGGTGCAATGTTGTAATTGCTGCCAGGCCAGCGCTTTAATCCGCTCCCGTGGCCGCATTAAATCAGCAACCTTAATCTCCCGTCGTTCATCACCCTGAGCAACCCGGCGCATAATGGCTTGATCAGACAGGTGATCAAGATGAATAAGACCACTGAGTTCACCGTGGTTATCCACCACCAGTTTAAGCTTGCTACGTTCAATCTGCATCAGTGCCAGCACATCGCTGGCAGGGGTGGTTTCACTCACCATCTCAGGCTGACTTTGCTTAAAGTCGCTGACCAGTTGCAAGGCGGGTGAGGTTAAACGGGCGTGATCAAATTGGTCTGGTTGTACTAAATGGTCAATCGCTTCTACTGCAAATAAAGATAAAGTTTTCATGATAGTCCTCGCTGCCAGTACGCAGAGGCCGTAATGGCGATAAAAAAGTTTTAATAAGGCATTTAATAAGACAATAATGCCGTAAACAATTTCAGATCAGGAATATAACGGAGGGGCTCGAACCGGATGGGCAGCTTTTGGTTGCGTCAGGGCAATAGCGCCGGGCAAGGTAACTTCAACGACACCAGGATAATGTTCGGTTAGGCTCAGGGTTTGGCTAAGACTGTTGTCGTTGTCGTCGCCGTAGTCTTGTTCGCTGGTAAGGCTTGTCTGGCCGGTTAATGGGCTTATTGCCTGAAACTGGCTGTCAGCTAACGGCGCGACATGAGGCGCGTGCGCACTGGCAATCTGCGGTGTCATCAGCAGATTTAAGTAAACTAGTAAGGCAACCGCACTTAACCAACGCATCATTTTAAAAAGTATTCTCTGCAAAGTGACGCCGCAAAAAACGGCACTACAACCTACCACTGATAATGACGGGGCCGGATGCGCTCTGCAAGGGGCTAATGGAAAAATAGTTTATTATTGCGACCAATGGCGGTTTGCCTAAGGCGTTCTGAGAAACAGGGTTAGTCAACAAAGGTTGGGGATGCCATTTTGGTCGCGAGGCGGCGGGTGCGCAGAAAGCCCACCAGATTACTTAGTAAAAAAGCGATCTCCATCATGACCGCTACCGGTGAACCAACCAGAATATTATGCAGGATCCAGAGACTGGCGCCCAGGGCCATGCATAGCCTAACCCGACCCACTTTGGTTTGAAAGCTGCCAAATGTACCCAGCATTGCAGCGGCATAAGGCAACAGGTTCAGTGGGCTGTTAAAGGTTGTTATCAAAATTGTGGTAGCGCCAGCCATAAACAACAGCATCCAGTGCCGGCGCGGCTGAATAGCGGCCACCAGAAAGCGGATTGCCGTTAAACTAACAAACAGCGCCGCTTCATACTGGCCGAGCAAAGCAAAATGGCTGGCATTCAATAAGGCCGAGATAAACCAGAATTTCAACATGGCGCTGCGCTGCTGCTGCCAGAATGCAAAAATGCCACTGGCAAACGCAATGGCAACAAGCAATTGTGATCCCAAAAATAACAAGCTGAGTTCTGACAAAATATTCCCGGCTACAGACAAATAACAGTTGCTATAATACGCCATTGTTAGTTGTCCTGCCTGACAGCATCGGCATAACATATAACTGTCCGCTGTTCATTATTGCTATAAAGTCAGTAAATAAATCAGCAGGCTGCTGGCTGTCTGGCTGTTTTCTGATAGTCTAGCAGTAATAACGCCAACTAAGGATTAAGCATGAAAGCAGTAGGTTATCAACACTCACTGGCTATCAACAACCCAGCTGCGTTACTGGATATAGAGTTGCCGCAACCGGTTGCGTCGGGCCGTGATCTACTGGTAAAAGTAGCCGCGGTATCGGTAAACCCGGTTGATACCAAAATCCGTAGCCGGGTGACGCCACCTGACGGCGAATATAAAGTGCTGGGATGGGATGCAGCCGGCGAAGTGGTTAGCTGCGGCGATGAGGTCAGCCTGTTTAAACCCGGCGACAAGGTATATTACGCCGGTGCACTTAATCGCAGTGGCTCTAATGCTGAGTATCAGTTAGTTGATGAACGGCTGGTGGCTCTGATGCCGGCCAATTTAAGCTATGAACAGGCGGCGGCGTTGCCGTTAACCGCGATTACGGCCTGGGAGTTACTGTTTGATCGCCTGGAGTTAGACCAATCCAGCCTGAAATATCCGCGGCCAATATTATTAATTACCGGTGCCGCCGGTGGCGTGGGCTCAGTGCTGGTGCAACTGGCCCGCAAACTAACCAGCACTTGTATTATTGGCACCGCCTCAAGGCCAGAAAGTCAGGCCTGGGTCAAAGCGCTGGGTGCGCATTATGTGGTGGACCACAGTAAACCGTTACAACCGCAATTGGCCGAGCTTGGTATCGACTCGGTTAGCCATGTTGCCAGTTTAACCCATACTGAGCAGCACTATCCCCAGCTGGTGGATCTGCTGGCACCCCAGGGCAAACTGGCACTGATTGATGACCCGGCCAGCGGGCTTGATATTATGCCGCTGAAGCAAAAAAGCATTTCGCTGCACTGGGAATTTATGTTTACCCGCTCGTTATTTGGTACCGCCGATATGCATTTGCAGCATCAATTGTTAACCGATTTAAGCCGCTTAATAGAGCAAGGCCAGATAAAAACGACCTTGCAGCAAACCCTGGGTACCATTAATGCCGCCAATCTGCGCCAGGCACATGCTTTGCTGGAAAGTGGCCAGGCAATGGGTAAAGTAGTGCTGGCGGGTTTTTAACCGCCAACGTTGGTCATAACAGATCAGGCAATTTGCTGATCTTGTTGATCAAAACTATAGCTGGCTTTAAACAATACCTGTTCCAGCGCCAGCTGCAGCGCCGAATTTATCGGGTAGTGTTTGTTACCCAGCTGGTAATCAAGTTCATTAATCTGTTCTTTGCCCAGCATCATCAACGGTGGCGGGGAGCTTTGTAACATAATTAAACTTTGCTGATATTTAGCAGGGTGATCGCTTTTAATGGTTTTACAGACCGATAATGAGGTTTGACCGGTTTTATCGCGATAGCCTGCGGCGCCAAACATCCGGCAAATACTGGGGCGTTGCTGATACACGCTGCATTGGCCCTGTTTGCCATCAAAAGATAACTTCTGATAAAACACGCAACCTTGCGGCTGCGACAGCTGGCTAAGGTCACTTAGTGTTTGTTCGGCTTTGCCCTGATCGAACAAGTGCAAGGCCAGTGGTAGCATTTCCAGCACGGTTGCCTCAATAGTCGGCGCCAGACAGCATTCACCGCAGCCGCTGCGGCATTGTAAGCCCTGGCGCTGCTGGTATTCACTGAAAGTTTCCGCTATTTCGACATACACAGCCTCGACACGACGCGATAATTCACGCAGCCGTAACATACAGACTCCGAACGAAATACATAGAGGGTTTGCTTAATAAAGAAACGACGGATTGTCGCGACGCCATTTTACGCTGAGCGGGATCAACTCAGCAAGAGGACGCTGTAAATATAGTCAACAGTCTACCGGTTTGTTGTATCTCGTCAGTTAGTAAACAATCAACTGATATGCGTAGGCTCGGTATACAGGTGGATCCGGTTCTGCCCTTTATCCCGGGCAGTGCTGGCAGCAGCAGCTGCCTGAATTAAAAAGCTGTCACTGTCCTGACGGCTGTTATCGATAAGCCGGATGCCAATATTCACGCTTATCGCAAACTGCTGCTGCTGCCAGCTAAAGCTAAAGGCTTTTACTTGATCGACCAGACGGTATGCCACCACCAGTGCTTCATTGGCATTTTTGCCGGGAGACAGCAGGGCAAACTGATCTTGTTCCAGCCGGGCCAGCATATCAGCCGGGGCCAGATTTTGAGCGAGTTGCTGGCCAAGCTGCTTTAACAGATGGTCACCGGCATTATGGCCAAACTGGCTGTTAATATCCGCAAACTGGGCCACATCGATAAATAACAGGCAACTTTTCCGTTTGCCGGTCTGATACAGGGTGCGGGTAAGTTGTTGCAGTAAGTAATGACGATTATACAGGCCGGTTACCGAATCATGGTTGGCCTGATAACTGAGCTGCTCATAAGCCAGTTTCTGTTTACTGATATCAATGACTGAACCATGAATAAAGGCGGGCTCGGTGGCGGTAGCCGGTACCAGCCGGGCAGATAGCAGGGCCCAGAACGGGCTGCGATCGGCTCGCAGGCCACGGATCTCAGCCTGCTGCTGCCCGAACTTATGCAGCTGGCTGGTAAAATCCAGACGATCAGTCGGGTTAGCATAAAACCGTGCCATGCCATTTACGCCAACGTCCTGGCGCAATTCACTGATTTGCTGATAACCCAGGATCTGCAGCAATGCCAGATTTGCGTCCACTAGCTGTCCTTCAGCATTACCAACAAACAAGCCTTCGGTGGCCTGATGAAATAGCGTTTTATACTTGCTGAGTTCTTTTAACGCTGCATGATCAGTGGTTTGTTCTGCGTGAATATGGTCCAGACTGAAATGAATAACCGACATACACAACAGGATCAGCAGCAGCGTTAAATAATGCCATTCCAGCAACTGTTTGAAATAACCCAGCTGCGCCATGGTTAGAATGGCAGCGCTAAGTAACATAAAGAAACAGGCTAATGCCAGCGAACGGGCACTTTTCTGACCGGCTACTGCATAGTGCAGTGTAAGCAAAATATTGCTGCTAAGTAACACGGTAATAGCGCCAAGTAACAACCAGAACCGCCATTCGCCATTAATTAGCAGTGGACTGAATAATAAACACAGGGCCAGCAGGTTATTAAACACGTGTACCTTGTGCCAGATAAACGACAGCGGTTGTTCCAGCCGGGCCCGGATAAACAAGTTAAGACACAGTAATGATATCCCGGAAAAAATGTACAGTATGGCCAGATTGACCGCTGGATTGTCCGGCCACATTAACGGGAAGGCCAGGCCATTTAAAATGGCCAGCACCATCGCAAAACCCGCGAAAAATAAGCCCTGATACAAACGGTGGCGCTGCCGCCGCTGGTTGAACAGTAAAAAACTGTGCAGGGCCAGCATCAGCAAAATACCGCTAAGCACCCCGTCAAATATTGCATTGCCCTGCTGCACACTAATAAAGGCCGCTGGCTGCCAAAGGGTAATGTCACTGGGAACAATAGCCGCATCAACTACCCGCAAATAAACATCAAAATCCTGCTCCGGGCCAAAATCTAATGCAGTTACAAAGCTGCGGTAGGGGAGCGCCCGGACATTGAACGGGTAATCGTTCCCGGTGCGGTTAAGCAGTTCAATATCTTTGCTGGCCCGATCAACCCGGTAAACCTCAAGCTTATCGACCATGGGAAAGTTATATTCGAGCAGCCACGCTACCGGTTGTTTGCTGATATTTCTAAGCCGCGCTTTAAACCATACTGGCTTGTTGTCACTGACCAGAATGCGTTTATCAATCTCGACAGCTTGAAAACTGTGCAGGTAGGCAGGATCGGCCAGAATATCGTCAAGGGTAATGTCACGGGGGGTGCTCAGATAATACAGGGATTGCACGCCGGTTTTGGTGATGGTATCGGGGCTTAGCCGATTACTGTCGGTATCTGCTGCCAAAGGCCAGCTGAAAAGCCACAGCAGCAGGGCATAAATCCAGGGTTTTACTGGTACCACTAAGGCTCTCCGTCGGCAGGCAACTCATTCATAAAAGCGGGATTCTAGCACAGTCTGGCTTCGTCCGGCTCGATTTTAACAGTAGCTTAGCTTAATTGAGTACGTTTTAGCTATACAAAAATAACATTAGCCATTACTGGCCAGATAGTCACCTATTTCAGCAATAAATTCACTGCCGTAGCGGCTGAGTTTAGTATTACCTACCCCCGACACTGCCAACATACTGCTGTTGTCGGTGGGTAAGCGCTGACACATATCAATTAGTGTTGCATCACTAAAAACCACAAACGGCGGCACATCATCCCGTTCAGCCAGTTGTTTACGCAGGGTGCGTAACCTTCCAAATAACGCTCTGTCGTATTTTTGGTTGCCAAGCTTAGCTGGCACTTTCTGGCTGCTTTGCAAGCGTGGTACCGCCAGTTGCAGGTTAGTTTCGCCGCGCAGCAGTGGCCGGGCGGCCGGTAATAGCTGCAGCACAGAGTTGCGGGTGATATCCTGCTGCAAATAGCCAAAATGTACCAGTTGGCGCAGAACGCTTAACCAGTAATCGTGACTATGATCTTTACCCAGGCCCCAGGTGCTTAGCTTATCATGCGCCTGCTCGCGGATTTTCTGATTCTGACTACCCCGCAGCACCTCAATCACGTGCGCCATACCGTAACTTTGTTCTACCCGGTATACACATGACAAGGCTTTACGGGCAAGCTCGGTGGCATCAAACTGCTGCGGCGGGTTTAAACAAATATCACAATTGCCACAGCGCTGCTGGCGGGCTTCGCCAAAGTAATTCAGCAGTACCAGCCGGCGGCAGGTCTGGGCTTCGGCAAAGGCGGCCATTGCCTGAAAGCGTTGCCAGGCCACTTCAGCCCGGGCCGGGTTTTCTTCGGCTTCAAGCCAGCGTTTCATCCGGGTAATATCCGCCGGATCAAATAACATCAGCGCTTCTGCCGGCACGCCATCGCGACCGGCCCGGCCGGTTTCCTGATAATAGGCTTCAATGGTGCGTGGCAATTCAAAATGAATCACAAACCGAATATTAGATTTATTAACGCCCATACCAAAGGCCACGGTGGCGACGATGATTTGAATGTCATCCCGCTTAAAATCGTCCTGCACCCGGCCCCGCCGCTCGCTGTCATGGCCGGCATGGTACGCCGCCACTTTAAAACCGCGCTCGGCCAGCTGGCCGCTCAGTTCATCGACTTTGCGCCGTGAGCTGCAATAAATAATGCCAGCACTGCCTTCCTGCTGTTTTAAATAGCTGACCACTTGCTCCAGTGGCCGGAATTTTTCCTGTACCGTGTAGCGGATATTAGGCCGATCAAAACTGCCGGTATAAATGCAGGGGTTTTGCAACGTCAACTGCTGCACGATGTCCTGACGGGTTGCAATATCGGCGGTGGCGGTCAGCGCCATCACCGGTACGGCAGGAAAACGCTGCTTTAACAGCGCCAGTGCCATATAGTCGGGCCGAAAATCATGGCCCCACTGTGAAATACAATGGGCTTCGTCTATGGCAAATAAACTGACGCCAACATCACTGAGCCGCTCTAAAAATGCCGGCTGCAATAAGCGCTCGGGGGCAACATATAATAATTTTAACTCGCCACGGCGCAGCCTGGCGAACACTTCGAGCACCGCTTCACGGCTTAAGCTGCTGTTAACGAACTCGGCAGCAATACCATTAGCTTGCAGCGCATCAACCTGATCTTTCATCAATGACATTAACGGCGAGACAACAATGGTGACCTGCGGCAAATGTAAGGCGGGTAGCTGATAGCACAACGATTTGCCGCCACCGGTCGGCAGCAGCACAAAGCTGTCGCGCCCCTGCAATGCGGCATCAATAATTTCGGCCTGGCCATCGCGAAAGGCGCTGTAACCGAAAGCTTGTTTTAATGTGGCTAATAACTGTTCTGACACGCGCCGCTGATACCCTGAAAAAATCAGCGGCTATTGTATGCGTTACGCCCGCTGATTTACAGCTTTGCCGCAACTGATTCTAGCTGCAGGGTGAATTGCTGGTCAGACCAATTTGATAATATCAGAAGTGCCTTAATGGTTTTAAAGTGTTAGCTCTAAATATTTTCTGTTTTGCCTTTGCGGCTATTGTCTGCTTTATTTACTTGTTACAGAAAAACTGTTAACGTATCGCCTCTTTTTAATATTGGTAATACCAATTTACAATTTGTCGAAAGGCAACTCAGCACAAGCGAAGCTAACCTGACATGGCAGATTATAAAATTAAACCCGCTAAACTCTCAGACCGTATCGTAGAGCAGCTGGAAAACATGTTGCTGGAGGGCAGTTTTTCACCGGGTCAGCGCTTGCCGGCGGAGCGCGAACTGGCCGAGCGGTTCGATGTGTCCCGGCCATCGTTGCGCGAGGCGATCCAGAAACTGGAGGCCAAGGGCTTGCTAAGCCGGCGCCAGGGCGGCGGCACCTTTGTCTGTGACAATTTAGCGGTGGGCTTAACCGATCCTTTATTTGCATTGATAGGTCGCCACCCGGAGTCGCAGTTCGACTTACTGGAATTTCGCCATGCATTGGAAGGTATTTGTGCCTACTACGCCGCGCTGCGCGGCACGGCAGCGGATCATCAGCAAATTAAAGATTTATACGACAGCATTTGTTTGAGCCAGCAACAGCAGGATGTTGATGCCGAAGCCAAAGCGGTCGGCCAGTTTTATCTGGCGGTAGCCGAGGCCTCGCATAATGTGGTGTTGCTGCATTTGGTTCGGGGCTTAACGCCGCTGGTAGAACAAAATGTGCGGTTAAACCTGGTGGCGCTGGCAGCGCGCGAAGGTAGTGCAGCGCAGCTTAATGCTCACCGTCAGCGCTTAATGCAGGCGGTAATTAACGGCGAGCCGGAAAAAGCCCGCCAGGCCAGTAATGGCCACTTAGCTTTTATTGAAGAAGCCCTGTTGGAAGTAAACAAAGAACGCTCGCGAATTGAGCGCTCATTGCGTCGCTCCCAGCAAGGCTGATAACCTGATAATTTTGAACGCGTAGGCGTGAATAACCATAGGAAACCTCGATATGTCTGAAGTCAGTAAGAATGACATCGACGCTCTGGAAACAAAAGAGTGGCTGGAAGCACTGGAGTCAGTGGTTCGCACCGAAGGTGTGGAGCGGGCGCAGTTTCTGCTTGAGCAGGTATTAGAACAAGCCCGGTTAGAGGGCGTGGCCATGCCAACCGGTGTTACCACTAACTATATTAATACCATTCCACCACAGCAAGAGCCGGCTTATCCTGGCGATGTCAATCTGGAACGACGTATCCGCTCGGTTATTCGCTGGAACGCTATCATGATCGTGCTGCGCGGCTCGAAAAAAGAGCTGGAGCTGGGCGGCCATATGGCATCATACCAGTCGTCTGCGGCATTTTATGAAACCTGTTTTAACCACTTTTTCCGTGCGCCGAATGAAAAAGATGGTGGCGACTTAGTCTATTATCAGGGCCATATTTCACCGGGTATTTATGCCCGTGCCTTTGTTGAAGGTCGTTTAACGGCTGAGCAATTGGATGGATTCCGCCAGGAAGTGGATGGCAAGGGTTTATCAAGCTACCCGCACCCGAAATTAATGCCAGAGTTCTGGCAGTTCCCGACGGTATCAATGGGCTTAGGCCCGATCGCCGCTATATATCAGGCTCGCTTTTTAAAATATTTAAATGGCCGCGAGTTAAAAGACACCACCGACCAGCGCGTTTACGCCTTTTTAGGTGATGGTGAGATGGACGAGCCGGAATCACGCGGTGCCATCAGCTTTGCTGCCCGCGAAAAACTGAATAACCTGTGTTTCCTGGTTAACTGTAACCTGCAGCGCCTGGATGGCCCGGTAATGGGCAATGGTAAAATTATCCAGGAACTGGAAGGTTTGTTCCGCGGCGCGGGTTGGAACGTAATCAAAGTAGTGTGGGGCCGTGGCTGGGATAAACTGCTGGCCAAAGACACCACCGGCAAATTGCTACAGCTAATGAATGAAACGGTTGATGGTGATTACCAGACCTATAAAGCCAATGACGGTGCCTTTGTCCGGAAGCATTTCTTTGGCCGGTACCCGGAAACCGCGGCCTTGGTTGCCGACATGACTGACGAGGAAATTTTCGCCCTAAAACGGGGTGGCCATGAACCGTCTAAGCTGTTTGCGGCCTTTAAAGCGGCGCAGGACTGCACCGACAAGCCTACGGTTATTTTAGCCAAAACCGTTAAAGGGTATGGCATGGGTGAAGCCGCAGAAGGCAAGAATATTGCCCACCAGGTGAAGAAAATGGACATGACCCACGTCTTGCAATTGCGCAAGCGCCTGGGCCTTGAAGACTATATCAGTGAAGAAGCGGTTGACGATCTTCCTTATATTGAGTTGCCAAAAGACTCGCCCGAGTTGCAGTATCTGCACGATCGGCGCAATGCGCTGCATGGCTATACCCCGGTAAGGTTGCCTAACTTTACCAAGCCGTTAACGTTGCCAGAGCTGGACGCCTTTGACTCGTTATTAACCGAGCAAAAGCGTGAAATCTCTACCACCATGGGTTACACCCGCATACTCAATGTGTTGTTAAAAGACGAACATATCGGTAAGCAAATCGTACCCATTATTGCCGATGAAGCCCGTACCTTTGGTATGGAAGGCCTGTTCCGGCAGATTGGTATTTACAACCCGGGTGGCCAGACATACACCCCGGAAGACCGTTCCGTAGTGTCGTATTATAAAGAAGATGTCGGCGGTCAGGTATTACAGGAAGGCATTAACGAACTGGGTGCGATGTCATCCTGGGTAGCGGCAGCCACTTCGTACAGCACCAACGATTTACCGATGATCCCGTTCTACATTTATTACTCGATGTTTGGTTTCCAGCGGGTGGGCGATATGGCCTGGATGGCTGGCGATCAGCAGGCCCGTGGCTTCCTGTTAGGCGCGACGGCCGGCCGCACCACCCTGAACGGTGAAGGTCTGCAACACGAAGACGGCCACAGCCATGTGCTGGCCAGCACCGTGCCTAACTGTATTTCGTATGACCCGACTTATGTCTACGAGCTGGCGGTGATTATGCAGGACGGTATTCGCCGGATGTATGGCCCGGATCAGGAAAACATTTATTACTACATTACGGTAATGAATGAGAACTACCACCACCCGGCCATGCCAAAAGGCGCCGAGGAGGGTATTCGCCGCGGTATTTATAAGCTGGAGTCGTATAACGGCGATCGCGGCAAAGTACAGTTGCTGGGCTCAGGTACCATCTTTAATGAAGTGCGTAAAGCCGCTGAAATTCTGAGTAAAGATTATGGTGTAGCATCTGACGTTTACTCGGTTACCTCGTTTAACGAGCTGGCCCGTGATGGCCAGGACGTTGAGCGTTACAATATGCTTAACCCTGATGCGAAAGAGAAAACGCCTTATGTTGCCACGGTAATGGGCAAGGCGCCGGCTATTGCTGCTACCGACTATATGAAAAACTACGCTGATCAAATTCGGGCCTTTATCCCGGCGGTTTCCTACAAGGTGCTGGGTACTGATGGTTATGGCCGCTCTGACAGCCGCGAAAACCTGCGTCGTCATTTTGAAGTAAATGCTGGTTATATTGTGGTAGCAGCGTTAAGCGAACTGGTAAAACAGGGCGAGCTGAAAAAAGCGGTGGTAAGCGAAGCCATTAAGAAATTTGGCATTGATGCAACCAAAACCAACCCGTTGTACGCGTAAGGGGATAACTAATGACGAATGAAATTAAAGTACCCGACATTGGTGCAGATGAGGTTGAAGTAACCGAAATACTGGTTAAGGTTGGTGACAAGATTAAACCCGAGCAGTCTTTATTAAGCGTTGAAGGCGATAAAGCAGCGATGGATATTCCGTCTCCTGCGGGCGGCGTGGTCAAAGAAATTAAAGTAAAAACCGGCGACAAGATAGAAACCGGTAGCCTTATTATGATTTTTGAAGGCGACGCTGAAGAAGATTCGAAAGACAGCGACGACAAAGACCCGCAAAACGCTAAGCAAGCTGATGATAAAAAGTCAGATGATAAAACCTCAGATAAGCAAAAATCAGCAGACAGCAAGCCCGCTGAGAAAAAGTCTGGTGGCAGCGCCAGCAAAGACGTTGAAGTGCCAGACATTGGTGGCGACCCGGTTGAAGTAACCGAAATACTGGTAAAAGTGGGTGACAGCGTGAAAGCCGATCAGTCACTGCTAAGCGTCGAGGGCGACAAAGCCAGTATGGAAGTGCCGGCACCGTTCGAGGGCAAGGTAAAAGAAATTAAGGTGAGCGTCGGTGACAAAGTTGAAACCGGTAGCCTGATTATGGTGTTTGAAACTGCCGCCGATGACGCTGACTCTGTTGAGCAGAGCGCTGATAGCGCCAGCGAAGACAGCAGCA
Source organism: Arsukibacterium sp. UBA5043 (assembly GCA_002415085.1). GTDB lineage: Bacteria > Pseudomonadota > Gammaproteobacteria > Enterobacterales > Alteromonadaceae > Alishewanella. The sequence continues at coordinate 243,141 of DIBV01000004.1, forward strand.
AGGACGACAAAAAAGACGATAAGAAAGGCGACAGCAAAAGCGACAATAACGCCAGCGGGCAGAGTTCAGCCAAAGCTGACAGCGCAGACAAAGCGGACAAAGGCGACGGTTTTGTTGAAAACAAAGCTTATGCCCACGCCTCGCCGGTTATCCGCCGCTTAGCCCGTGAATTCGGCATTAACTTAGCCAAAGTTAACGGCACCGGCCGTAAAGGCCGGGTAGTGAAAGAAGACGTGCAGAACTATGTGAAGCAGCTTGTTAAGCAGGCAGAAAGTGGCTCGGTAGCAGGTGCCGGTGGCGTAGGTGGTGAACATAGTAAGCTGGGCTTTGATTTAATTGCCTGGCCAAAAGTCGACTTTGCCAAGTTTGGTGAGGTAGAAAGCAAGCCGTTATCACGGATTCAAAAGCTGTCGGGTAATAATTTGCATCGCAACTGGGTGCGTATTCCGCACGTTACCCAGTTTGATGAAGCCGACATTACCGGCCTGGAAGATTTCCGCAAAGAGCAGAATGCTCTGGCCGAGAAGAAGAAAATGGGCGTGAAATACACCCCGCTGGTATTTATTATGAAAGCGGTGGCTAAGGCACTGGAAGACTACCCTACCTTTTGCAGTTCGCTGTCTGAAGATGGCCAGAGCCTGATAATGAAAAAATATATTCATTTAGGTATCGCAGTTGATACGCCAAATGGCCTGGTAGTGCCGGTAGTGAAAGATGTAAACAAAAAAGGCATTATTGAACTATCGCGTGAGCTGATGGAAATCTCCTCTAAGGCGCGGGAAGGCAAGTTAAGTTCTGCCGATATGCAGGGCGGCTGTTTTACTATCTCCAGTTTAGGTGGTATTGGCGGTACGGCGTTCACGCCCATAGTTAATGCCCCCGAAGTGGCCATTCTGGGAGTTTCTAAATCAGAGATTAAACCAAAATGGAACGGTAAAGAGTTCGAGCCTAAGTTAATGGTGCCATTGTCGGTATCTTATGATCACCGGGTAATAGATGGCGCCTTAGCAGCACGCTTTACCGCCACCCTGGCCAGTTACCTGGCCGATATCCGGCAAATTATTATGTAAAACCGGCTTACGCCAGCAAAAACTGGCGTAATTTTACAGTAGTAACGCAATCTTGGGTTACAGAGTGGCGGCGCAAATGGTAAAATTCCGCCACTTTTTTCGCCTGATGGCCGTACCCTACAAAGTAATGCTGTTAGAACACCGGGAAAACCGGACAATTATGAAGGTAATACGATGAGCAACGATATTAAAACTCAGTTAGTAGTCGTGGGCGCAGGCCCTGGCGGTTATTCTGCAGCATTTCGTGCCGCAGATTTAGGTTTAGACGTCACGCTGGTTGAAGCACGTAGCACCTTAGGTGGCGTGTGTTTAAACGTCGGCTGTATTCCGTCTAAAGCCTTATTACACGTTGCCAAGGTTATTGACGATGCCCATGATATGGCATCGCACGGCGTTACCTTTGGTGAGCCAAAAATTGATTTAGACAAAATCCGTGACTGGAAAGATAAAGTGGTTGGCCAGTTGACCAATGGCCTGGGCGGCATGGCGAAAATGCGCAAAGTTAAGGTAGTTAACGGTTTCGGTAAATTTACCGGTGCTAACACCTTAGAAGTTGGTGATACCAAAATTACCTTTGAACACGCCATTATTGCTGCAGGCTCAGAGCCGGTATCCCTGCCGTTTATTCCAAAAGACGACGACCGGGTTATCGATTCTACCGGCGCGCTGGAATTAAAAGACATTCCTGGCGAAATGCTGGTATTAGGTGGCGGTATTATCGGCCTGGAAATGGGTACCGTTTATCGCGCGCTGGGTTCTAAAGTATCAGTGGTAGAATTCGCTGATCAGTTAGTACCGGCAGCCGACGCTGACTTAGTAAAAGCCTATACCAAGTACAACAGCAAAAAATTCAACATTATGCTGTCGACCAAGGTAACCAATGTTGAAGCCAAAAAAGACGGCTTATACGTCACCTTTGAAGGTAAAAACGCGCCAGAGAAAGCGGTACGTTACGACAAAATTCTGGTCGCGGTTGGCCGCAAGCCAAACGGCAACCTGTTAGACGCCACCAAAGCCGGTGTTGAGGTAGACGAGCGTGGCTTTATTAACGTGGACAAGCAACTGCGTACTAACGTGAAGCACATTCACGCCATTGGTGATGTTATCGGCCAGCCGATGTTAGCGCACAAAGCGGTACACGAAGGCCACGTAGCGGCTGAAGTGATCTCTGGCATGAAGCACTACTTCGACCCACGCTGCATTCCATCTGTAGCGTACACCGACCCGGAAATGGCCTGGACCGGCATTACCGAGAAAGAAGCGAAAGAGCAGGGCGTAAAAGTAGAAACCGCCACCTTCCCATGGGCAGCATCAGGCCGTGCCATCGCCTCAGCCCGTACTGAAGGTTTCACCAAGCTGATATTCGACAAAGAAACTCACCGCATTTTAGGTGGCGCTATTGTTGGTATTAACGCCGGTGAAATGCTGGGTGAAATCTGCTTAGCAGTAGAAATGGGTGCCGACGCTGAAGATATCGCGTTAACCATTCACGCTCACCCAACGCTGAACGAGTCTATTGGCTTAGCTGCTGAAATCTACGAAGGCTCCATCACCGACCTGCCAAACCCGAAAGCCAAGAAAAAGTAATTTTCTGGGTTAGTAAGAATAAACAAAGGCCGCAAATGCGGCCTTTGTTTATTCTGTTCACTTTTTTTGCAAATAATAAACAATGTGTTAATCTTTTTGCTCAACAACAAACATGCAAAAAGGATTAGCACAATGCTGGTACAGTTCAGTAAATTATGGAAAAACCACCCGTATCCGAAGTTTCCCTGCGACAAAGCATTATTTCCAAATCAGTGCGCTATTCGGATGGGCGTGGCGTTAGAACTATCTGGTGTTGATACGTCCAGCTTCGACACCAAGTACCCACAGAGACGTTGCTACCCTGGTTTAAACCACAGTCCACGACATATCTTGGCAGCGCAAGAGCTAGCCAACTGGCTTGATGATACTGGCAACAATGCATTCGGCAGCAAAAGAGTGATCAGAGGTGGTGCGCTTGAAACCTTAAAAAGTAAAAAAGGCATCGTTTTTATAATGAACGGCTGGAGTAGCACAGACCATATCGATTTATGGGATGGCGAAACTTTAAAAGGTGGTGCTCCCGACTGGCTGAATTTAGGAGATGAGGTATGGTTTTGGGAAATTACACTGTGAGCCGTCTCGTTTTTCTGGCTGCTATTTTGGCTGTGACTTCATGTGCCCAGGCTGAGATCAGTATTAGTTCTGCCAACGATGTATGTACAGTCACAAGTGAGGGTAAGAGCTACGAATTACAACTTACACCACCTTGCAGCCTGGTTAAAGTTGACTACAAAGATCATGACTATTTCCAGTATGACGACAGCAACGTATTTATAGTGGCAGGCAAACCGGCACCGCTGGCGCAGTTAGCTAAATGGTCTGTAACTGAAGATGATAATTGCTCATTACAATCGCAGGCGGTAATAGTAACAGACGAAAAGGTGCAGTTATCTGTTGTTATGCATGATGCGTTGATCTGCCCAGACATTGGTCTGGATGAAAAAGTGTACCGAGATTTCTTCGATAATATGATGACTAAGTAAGTGTGAAAGCCAAAGCAGCGTTAACGGCATTTATTTCAATGACGGCTGTGTCAGGCATGGCCCTGGCGGATAAGGCGTTTAAACAGCAAAGCGAAATAAAGCTGTTTCAGCATTATGCCCAGGCAAGTTGTTTAGCGACTGCCTTCACAGAGGGGGACATACACCAGCAGGCTGTTAGTGCATTAAACGGTTACCGCGAGTTTGGTGCCATGCCGCTGGAGGCTTATCAGGAACTGGCAGAGCCAATCCAGCAGTGGTTAAAGAAAGACTATGCCACCCAGGCTGGTCAGCAAAATAACCTGATGAAGTGTATCGACTTTTCAGAGTCTGAGTGGGTAACGAAAATCTATCAGGGCTATGCGGCCAAACCAAAAAGCTAAATAAAGGTATTTTTGAATTTTGGAGAAGACGAAGGCCGCAAACGTGGCCTTTGTTGTTTGTTTTTGCCCGCCTTGCAATCTATCGTGCTATCTACCATACTGGCATTGTGCATAATTTAATATATGGTTATGTACATAATTAAGTGTTTCTTCTCTGAGGTGGGTTATGGCGTCACATGCTATTTTGGCGGAAAAGGCGGTTTCGGTATCTGAAGCCCGCAAGAACTTAAGCCAGTATTTTATCGATGAACCTGTGGCCGTGTTGTCGAATAACAAGCCTACCGGTTATATGCTAAGTGCTGAGTTATATGAAAAAATGCTGCGAATTATCGAGGCATCCGGCGCTGCGGAACCCGGGTTATTCCGACCAGCAGCCACTAGACTAAAAGAGATCAGCCGGATCAGTGAGAAGCTACTGTTAGAAGCTGATACAGCCAAGTTGAGCGAATTTAGCGAGTGATCCGGGTATTTACCAGCAAGGTCCTTGATGAAGCGCTAACGCCAGCAGAGAGAACTGCGTTAATTCAGGATTTTAAGCAGTATAAGACTGGAGTGCTACCTGCCTTATTTAGAAAAGATGTGCCGTACGATCATCCACTAAACCTCGATATAATTAAACAAGAGCAGGTACGGCATATTCATCTGGCAGAAAATGGCACTGGATTTCCTATTCTTACCGCTCAGTTTAAAAGAACCAGCGATACGCATTTGGTATATTGCCGGGGCTTTACTAGTGAGAATTGCTATTTGCTAATGGCCATTCTAAAACCCAACGCCCATGACTTAGCTAAATCTAACCAACTAATGTACAAGCTCGGGTTAATGGCACAGGCTTTTAGGCAGCAGTTTTGAGGCAAATTAAGTAACTGATTGCCGCTTCCGCATTACCCTGCTAGCATCAGTATTCCATATATCAGGGACGATTTATGCGCCATTGGCTGCTTACCTTATCGTTATTAATGCTTGGCGCACCGCTGGCTTATGGCCAGCAGCAGTACTCTGAGGCTGCCTGCATTTTGCTGCAACAGCAAATAGAGCGCTTTAGCCACCAGCCGCGCCTAAGTACTTACCAGGACAGCAAACGCCAGTTTGCTAAGCATTGCCAAAACCCGCTACCGGCACCAAACCATGATTTGGTATTAACCAATATTCCAGCCAAGCCATCTGTGCTGAATAATTCAAGCCCAACCGCGGCCACAAAACCGGTGGCAGTGCTGCCTGCTAAGCCTGTCGTGGCGTCCAAGTCGGTAGTGGCCACTCCGGCCGATGCCATGAACAAAGTATTGGGCTCGGCTGTGAAAATGCTTGCGATACCTTTTGGTTTTCTGCTGGCTATTTTGTTGGCTAAAGTGATTCTGATTAAGCTGTTCAGAATTAGCGGTGCCAGTATTAAAGGCGCTTTAGCCGAGCGACAGTTAAGGCGGGTACTGCAGCGGGAATTACCGATAGGGTATCACCACTACTCTAATTTGGTACTACCAACTGCGCATGCTGACTTTACTGAGATTGACCATTTGGTGCTTAGCCCATTCGGTATTTTTGTAATCGAAGTGAAGAATTACAAAGGCTGGATTTTTGGCGGCGAAAAGCAACCACAATGGACAGTGCAGAACTTTCGCAGCAAACACAGTTTTCAAAACCCGCTGCATCAGAACTATAAACATACCGAAGCGGTAAAGCATTTACTGGAACTAAGCCCCGCTACAAGCAACGAGCAAGTGCATTCGGTTGTTGCTTTTAGCCTGCGAGCCGAATTTAAAACCCGCATGCCGGCCAATGTGATTTTTATTGAGCTGATCGGCGACTATCTGCAGCAATTTACCGAACCCTGTTTTAGCGATGAGCAATTGCGCCAGTTTGCTGCACGGTTAAATATGGCGGCCGATAGCAGAAAAGTACTGAGCAAACTGCATATGCAGCAGTTTGATGCTTAGACCGATATCATTGTGAAGTTAATTTCTTTCATCTTTTAAGAGTTATCCAAATTTATTACCAAATTAATTTAATTGTGAATTAATTGTAATTTCATTTCTCTTGGTTATAATTCGCTTCTTACATTAAACATAAGGACTTGATAATGACAGAGCAGCAACAGAAAGAGCATGTACGGCAATTAATTAACACGCTATATACCCGCGCAGGGATCAAAACCCAATTCAGGGGCGAAGTTAATGAAGACGTAGCCGCCGTTGCCGGTGACTTACTGACCGACATTTCAAGTTGTTCTGACGCGTTCCGTTGGGTTCCGAAACCTACAGGTGGTAAAGCAAGTATCTTTTGGATTGCCAAAAATATTACCCGAAGTGTAATGACTGATTTGAGTGAAAAGCAGTCTGTTACATGTATGAGGGCGCGCATACTCCAGTACAGAACATCTTTAGATATGGCTGCAGCCGGCCTGGGATATTGATTGAGGCAATTTCATGATTAAAAAATGTGTATTGATATCACTTTTGGCTATGTCAGCCTGCAGCTTAGTAGCGCAGCCAGTTGCGGAAAAGTGGCCTGAGTTTAACTGCGCCAGCAATGAATTAGTTCTGACCTTAGTCGATTTAAACATTTGCACCAAAGCCGGCGCCTACAGCAACGTACAGGTGTTGGCTGGCACTACACCTTCCATTGTATTCGAACAAAGCAACGACCGTTTTGACGTACTAAGTTACGAAGGTGCTGACAAAGCATTGGCAGGTTTGGCTGCCCGTACCGGCAGTGCCAGCGCTGGGCAGGCGTTAGATCGCTTATTTTCCTGGCGTGGCAACCCAGAGTCGACGCCGCAACAAAAAGCCTTGTTGGGTGTATTTAGTATTGATGCTGACTCCACACTCAAGGTATTCGGCGCTGGACGTTACACTGCGTATATTCGGTTAAACGCCGATGCGCCAGACAACACCATTTTCATTACAACAGCCAATAGTGAGCACATTTACCGGTTAATCGGCAATTTTAGCGAAGCAGATGCCAGGCAATGGTTAGGTCAGTTATCACCAGCTAAGTAACGGGTAACAAGCGTTCGGGAAAATTAGGGTCAGATCAAAATTAAATCGGCGGTTCAAAAAGATGCCGGGTAGATTCCATTTGCTGATGGAGTATTCTCAGCACAAATACATCGTGCTCGCGGCTGCGGCAAGCTTCGACCGCTTATACATGGTGTTTTTGCTTTACCTGGGCGGCAATCTGGCTCAGCGTTAAATCAGTTTCTCCGCTTTGTTCACCCGCTGCAACGGCTTGGCGCAGCGCTACCATTTGTTTTTCCTGCTGTTCCAATAAACGTAGGGCAGAGCGCACCACCTCACTGGTGGAACCGTAACGCCCTGTTGCAATCAGCTCACCGATAAAGTCGTCAAGTTGTGGGCCAATAGTAACGCTTGTTGTTCTGGCCATAGTTGAGCCCCTGTGTGAATAGTTAACACAAAGTGTAGCATGCAGATAAAGCGAGTCAAAAGCAGCTGTTAATATCGGGGTCAGATAACAATTAATATCGTAATATCGGGGTCAGATAACAATTAAATTGGCTACCATTAGGTAGCCCGCCCGGCGAAGTAGATTTTACTCGGAATCAACTGACTTAAGGTGTTTACGCCGTTCCTGCTGTTGAGCTTGATCCATGGCTTTCTCTTCCTCGGCCAGCTCTTCATCAGACATTAGCAAACGATCATAGCCACCGGCGAGTATGCCGCGTTCATGATCACCCAAATCGTGCTCATCGGTTAAATGCTTAGCTGCACGCTCTTTGGCGCGTTTAAGTAACCAGGCATCAAATTCCAGCGTACCGGGTTCAGGGCGTACTTTTGGCTTATCGCTATGCACCAGCTTGGGTTTTACAGGCTGCTTTTCAGTCATAACCATCTCCACAGAAACTCGGGGTTGCTGCCTTTATTTTTATGATTGACAAGCCATGGGGTCAGGCCTTTAAAGTTGCATGGTTTCCTAACTTGAGCCAATGAAAGGGATTGTTATGCGCAGTTTTTATGCGCTAGAAATTTGCGCTATACTTTTGTGCATTGAGAATCGACTTAACCTCGTTGGGAGCTTACCATGAGTCAGAATACCAAAGCGGCTTGTAACACCTCAGTTGATGCCAGTTTACTGGCTGAGGCTAAAGCGCTGAAGATCAGTCCCTCTGTAGTTCTGGAACAGGCATTGCGTGATGCAGTGAGTCAGGCGAAAGCAGATTTATGGCGGGCACAGAATGCCGATGCCATCGCAACTTATAACCAACAAATTGCAGAGCATGGTACCTTTGCTGAGCGGCTAGGGCAGATCTAGTGCTGCAGCAATTTGGCGTTGCCAGTATCGATCAGCAGCTGGTGGTAGTGCTTACTAACACCCTGTTTCATGAAATTGATGCGTTGTTGGTAGCAGTAATTAAGCCGCAGAATACACAGGCTCTGCTGACCGCTTTTCATCTTCCGGTGCGGATTAACGAGCAAGCTTACTTTATTGATTTACTTGATATTGCAACGGTTTCCACGAAGCGCTTAAAAACTACTGATATAACTTTGCAGCAATATAGGCAACAGATTAAAGCTGGTCTGGATCTACTGATTGACGGTTTCTGATACTTAACAGTTTTGCTGTGTAAGCGCAGTAAATCTGCTAATGGGCTAACAATCAGGAAATTAGGGTCAGATAAAAATTAAACTAAGCGATTATAGATAAGCATTACTTAATACCGAAGTTGACATTCATCGGCTGGCAATAAGCGCATTAAACGGCTTCGAGAGTTTGGCAATATGCCACTAGAAGCCTTTGACGAGCTGCTAGCGCTGATAATGCGGCGGTTTTAATGCAACTTTCAAGGCCTGCTCCCAAGCATTTTGACTCCAAGCATTTTAAAAGTAGATAATCACCTCGAACCTCTGAAAGTGTGTCTGTACTAAAATCTCGTTACATTTTCTGCAGTGTATTGCAGCCGCTGAGCTGCTAGGCTTTGTTCCTCAGCCCTTGTTGGAGATGGCGATGCGCCAGTCTCGTATTTATCAGTACGTCCTTTTACTCTTTACCCTGGCTTTTATTGTGGCTCAGTTAAGCTGGCAGTGGTGGCATGGCGGCATTCAGGCGCATCATTTACTGGCAAACCCAGAGTTGCCTTCGGTTTCCAATGCCTGGGGCTTGTTGATTCTGCCGGCATTAGCCTGGCTGGCGGCAAAGCGATTAAGGCAAGTGGAAAAGCCAACAATAGTTTGGTATTCCTTGGTGTTGTCTTTTTGCTACGGTGCTCTGCTGGCTCTATTGTTCTTAAAGGGTGTGGAACAGCCGATCGCAGTTTTATTTTTTGGAACCTATTTGCTGGCGTTTTTTTTACCGCTGCACCGGGCGGAAGTTGTGTTGGGGTATGTCGCGGCGTTAAGTTTGGCTTTTGGTGCCGTTTTGCCACTGCTGATGTCGAGCCCGGCTATTCTGATTGCCTGGCTGGCAGCCAAGGCCCGTCAATGGTTCAGGCAGCGTAAGGCGCTCAATTTGACGTAGGCTTGGATTATCGCCTGAGTTTGTTGGTACTAAACTGCGGCAATAACCGGCATTTTTGTCGCTCGGGTGATTGTGCACAGTCTGTTCGAGCCAGTTCAATGCAGTGCTTTGGGGTATTGGTATAAACCATTACCTTATCGTGTAACCACTGGCGTAACCTTAAGGGTCAGATCCAATTGTTAATGTCTGACAAAGACAACGGAAACTCGGGCTTAGGCGTTGCAAGTTGAACATTAGTAAACATCAGCATATGTTCCTTGCTGCTTATTCCTTACCTTGCTAGCATCACCATTCCATACCTCCGGAACGACCTATGCGCTACTGGCGTTTTACCTTACTACTGTTATTGTTAATGTCACCGCTGGCTTATAGCCAGCAGCAATATTCTGAAGCTGCCTGTATTTTGCTGCAACAGCAAATAGATCGCTTCAGTAACCAGCAGCTAAGTGCTTATCAGGACAGCAAACGCCAGTTTGATAAGCATTGCCGGAACCCGATACCGGCAACGGATAAACCGTTGTCGCTTACCAATATTCCGGCTAAACCGGCAGCTAATAACACCACGGTTTCGATGGCTGCACCTGCGTCTGATAACGGAGCTGCAGCTGAAAATTTTGATATCGGCGCGATGATGCTGAGCCTGTTTACGCCCTATATTCCCTACATTGTTGGCGTGTTGTTGTTTTTAATCCTGCCCGGTTTGTTAATTGCACTGATATTTGGCAATAGATCGCGGTTTTTAGGGGCGAAGGCCGAGCGGCAACTGCACCGGCTGTTAGTGCGTGATTTACCCGCAGGCTATATACATTACCGCAATTTAATTTTGGAAACTGCGCAAGGTGATTTAACTGAAATTGACCATCTGGTGCTTAGCCCTGTTGGTATTTTTGTGATTGAAGTAAAAAACTATCAGGGCTGGATTTTTGGCTCTGAACATCAGCCGCAGTGGACAGTACAGCACGTTAAGCGCAAACACAGTTTTCAAAATCCACTACAGCAAAACAATAAACACACCGCTGCGGTAAAATTTACCTTAGGGATCGGCATGCAAGACGGCAAGCTGGTGCACTCCATAGTCGCGTTTAGCGACCGCGCCGAGTTTAAAACGCCGCTACCCGCACAGGTGTGTTTTATCCAGCAGGTGGCCGCTTATCATAAGCAATTTAGTCAGCCCTGCTTTAGCTATGAGCAACTGCGCCAGTTTGCAGCCCGGTTGAATATGGCGGCTGCAAAGCGAAGAACTTTGCGTAAACGGCACTTACAACAAGTTAAGAGCAGGCAATGAGATTTGCAAATTGCACATAGTATGCAACAGATTAAAGGAGGGTTGCTGCGACAGTGTGAGATTCTGCCAAAGGGAGCAATATGAAAATTTATTTCACTTTTATGAGAAAACAACGGTCTTCAGCGTTATTGCTTATTTTAAATGCTGGGGTGTTACTGCTTCTATACTTAGCTGCACACAAATATCTTCCTGATTTAACGAGCGATAAAAATGCGCTTGGACAACTTTTTAAAATCCTTGATATCGCCATTTGGATTGTTGAAGCTATTTTACTTGGACTAGCACTGTGGTTCTGGCTGGAAAATAAGCAAGTTCGGGTTTGTGTTTCGTCAACTACGTTATCCTACTTTGACCCTACGTTTAACGATGTGAGCTGGCAGGTTAACATTCTCGACATTATTGAGTTAAAGCAAGTAAGTGATGTTAGACAAGATTTTTTATCAAATTTGATCGTGCTAAAAAACGGAGAGCATAAGCAATTGATGTACGGAAATTATCGCGGGTTTGACCGACGGGCTTTTTTCGATGCGCTAGTATCAGCCAACCCGAACATCAGTGTTCCAAACAGTATATATAGCTACAAAAAACAAAGACCATTATGGGCTAAGCGTATTCGTAAGAAGTTAGGATTAGATGAGTAGCCTTTGATAACAATCGAAATTATAACCTTAAGTAACCTTAAGGGTCAGATCCAAGTGTTAATGGCTGAACTTGCTGGTGCAATCGCTGCTAAGCAAACACCGTGACCGTTTGGCGGCTAATCGCCGCCAGTTTGCCATCAGGCTGCCATAATTTGGCAGCGATATGATGATAACCATCGGCGCCATAGTCAATCTCAGCCAGATAGCGCCACCAGTCGGTGTTATTAAACGGCAAATCATGAGCGATAAACTCAATAGTCCAGGTCAATGAACTGGCCGGCGCTGGCTGGTTCAGCAGGGTAAGGCTGACCGGTGGCCAGGCATCGACCAGCGCCAGTAGCTCTAATATACCCGCCTGGCGGCTTTCATTGCCGGTCATCCTGATATCGCCACCCAGTTCACGCAGCGGACTGGCGCTGAACGGCAGTTGGCCATGGGCAATGCGGTAGTCAAAGTGGGTGGTAAATTCCGGCACCGGGCCCTGTTTAGGCAAGGTATGGATAGTGCCGGTTTGCCACTCTGGTGCAGTGTCGGCAATAAGCTGATGGGCCGAAGGCCTTGCCGCGCCGAAACTGGCCAGCAGCACCAGTGCCACCTGGTCATTCTGAGTGATTTCGACCTGAGCCTGGATAACCGACTTACCCTGGCGCAATATGCGCCGCTGCACGACAGCCGGCCCCGCATTTAGCGGTGCGACAAAAGAAACAGATACTGAGCGCAGCGCCATGGCAGCAGGAATAACCGGCAGTAAATGTGCCATTGCCAATGCTGCTGCCATACCGCCAAATACCGCCCGGCCCTGGCCCCATGCCTGCGGCACATTGATTACTATGTTGTCTGGTTTATCTGCACCGAACTGCTGCATAACCTGGAAAAAATGCATATTAATTACTCGATGTGGCTGGATTGGTGTGCCGTTTGCGCGGCCGGAAACGCTGCCAGAGTAACATGATGCCGCTTAAGGTAAATAGCAGGGCACTGGCTGAAAATGCAATAAGCAACGGGCTGTTAAAATTGCTGCGGTCCTGATAATCCATAATATGCAGCATCCAGAAAAAATCGAACCAGCGCCAGTTGTTGGTGCGTATTCTAAGTACAGCACCGGTAGCCGGATCAAGATAAAAACGGCTATTGTCGCTGTCGGCAAATTGCAGTTGCCACAGCGGTGCGCTAAGTTGCTGCACTTCCTGCGGCAACTGCTGCAGCAAGCGGGCGGTTTGTAGCTCACCATTGCCCTGATACTGCGCCTGGGCCAGCTGGCGAATATCCTGTTCTGTCAGGGCGGTCAGGGCTTTGCCACTTGCCGCACTGTAGCGATAAAGATTGCCGCCATCATTAACCAGATAGACCGGCAGCGCACTAAGCTGATTATGCTGCCAGCTAAGACGCTGGCTCAGGCTAAGGCTGGCTTCTTTGCTATGGTGTTGCAACACTTGTTGCGGGCTGACTGCAGCCTGCTGCCAGGGCGTGCTGACAACTCGGCGTAAATGTTCACCACGCACCTGTTCTATCGGTAGCACGGCCATAACCAGACCACTTAAAAACCACAGGGCAATCTGGGCTACCAGAATAAGGCCCAGCCAGTTGTGCAGGCTGCGGAATAATTTGATCATTGTTAATTGTTCTGAATAAAGCCAGGAATTATCAAACCAGAAAACCCGCTGCTTTGTAAAGCAACAATTTGAAGCAGTCCGGTTCCGGATTTACAGTTGGAAATGCCGGAAACTTCGCTATACTTTGCCAAAATGTAAAATTTATGAAGAGTCGGAACACATTATGCTGCATTCAAAAGCATTGTCAGCCGAGACCTGGCTGGACCGGCTGGACAGATCGTCCTATGCCCTACCGCTCCTGTTTATGTTGTCGATGGCTGAAACTCTGATAATACCGATACCGATTGAAACTATTCTGATCCCGTGGATGCTAAGCCATCCGGACCGGCGCTGGACTATTGCTACCGTGGCACTGGCCGGCAACCTTACCGCTGCCGCGGGCGGATACTGGTTGGGGGTACTGGCCATGGAGCAGTGGGGCGATACGCTGGTTGGGCTGTTTGGTGGTGCAGAGGCCTTTGACAGCTTCAGCAGCGAAATTGAAAACAACGGCTTCAGTGCCATTCTGGCCGTAGGGATCAGCCCGACGCCGTTGCAAATAGCCATGTTAGCCGCCGGTGCAACCGGTTATTCGTTCCTGCTGTTTTTGCTGGCTGTCGGTATTTCGCGTTCAACCCGCTATTATGGCCTGGCATTGCTGGTACATTTTGCCGGCGACAAAGCGATGAAGTTGTGGCAGCGCTATTCGAAACAAATTGGCGCTATGTTGTTTGTGCTGGCAATTGGCTGGTTATGGTTTCAATTCAGATAATTAGTCATATTCGCCAGATAATAGTGTTTTTGCACAAACTTGAATTTTAACTTATTTTTAAGTTGTTGAATTTAAATTATTTTTAATGTGGGCATTTAACTTGCTACAGTCGTGCCGGCTATTCTAATTAATTACAAACAAAAAGGACGCAATATGAAAACCGGTATGCTCAGTATTACAGCCCTCGTGCTGTTAAGTGGTTGTGTAGTCTATGTTGGCAATGGTCATGCAGGTGACAGGCTGCATGAAGAACGAACCCTTAGTCTCAGCGCTGATAATCTTAGCCGGCTGGTAGCAGATACCGGTGCCGGCAAGCTGGACATAATCGGCGAAGACGGCCGCGAGCTTATTGAGCTGCAGGCCAGTATTTATTACTACGACAGTGAGGATATTCGCTTGTCGCTGATTCGCCGCGGCAATGATGCAGTGCTGGAAGCCGGTTTTGCCAGCAGTTCTTATAATGGTAACAGCCCCTATATTGATGTGGTGGTAAAAGTTCCGGCCCGGCTGGCACTTACCCTGGATGATGGCTCGGGTGATACCGATATCCGTGGTTTGCAGGGCGATTTGAATATTGAAGATGGCTCAGGTGCGCTGCGGATTAGTGGTGGTAATAATGCCAAAGTGGTTGATGGTTCCGGTGAGCTTTATATCAGCGAGTTACAGGGTAATTTAGTACTTGAAGACGGCTCGGGCGATGCCGATATCCGTCAGGTTAAAGGCAACGTCACGGTGGAAGATGGTTCGGGCGATCTGATGATCAGTGACATTGGCGGCGTGGTGACGGTTGATGATGGCTCAGGTGATATCAATGTCAACGGTGCCGGTGGCCTGACTATACTGGACAGCGGCTCTGGCGGGTTAAAAATAAACGCTATAAATGGGCCGGTAAAAATTAACGACTAAGCCTAATCAGCCAGCGCTGGCACAAAGGGTTATTGTACTTAAAACCTGTGTGCCACTGCGCTGGCACTGCCTTTATACTCAACCCCCAAACTGCTCTTGTTAAAAACAGCTATTGCTGCATTATCATTCCCTTGCTAGCATCAGTTAACAATTATGACGAGACATGTTATGCACTGGGTGCGATATTTATTACCGTTGCTGATATTGATTGCTGTGCAGGCCGTTGGCCAGCAACGGTATTCAGAGGGGGCCTGTATTTTGCTGGACCAGCAGGTTCAGCGTTTTAGTCACATGCCGCAAAGTAGCAGTTATCGCAATGCTAAAAGCGAATACGATAAAAATTGCAACAGGCCCCAGCGGCCGGTACCGCCTAAACCTGCCCCCAAGCAAGCTGACCCGGTGGAGGTTAAGCCAGCTGAGCCTGAGCCGCGACAGCAAATTACCCCGGCAGAGACTATACAGCCAACGCCGGCAGATACTGTGACCGACCCGGTACAGATTGAAACAAAACCGCCAGCAGTGACCGTTGCGTCACCTGCTGTAGTGGCTGAACAATTGCTGCAGGCAGAACCTGAAGAAGATAAACCAGCAGAACCGCAAGCCGCAGCGGCTGAACCAAATAGCGTGCCGCAGCCCATGTTGCCGGTGCCGGTTATTCTTCCAGCAGACGACAGGGGACTGCCTGTTGACTGGTGGCGGCCTGCTAATTTAGTAAACATGGTGTTAGCTAACCTGCCGCTGATCATTGCCAATATTTTCGCTTTTTTACTGGCTGTTTTTTTAATGACAAATTGGCTTGGTCTGAACTTACCGGGCTTTAAAGGTATTTTTGCCGAGTATAAATTAAACCGGCTGTTGCGCTGGCGTCTGGCCCGTGGTTATCGCCATTTTCGCAAGCTGAAATTACTCACCGCCAAAGAAGAACTGGTGGTGGTTGATCATCTGGTGCTTAGCCCGTTTGGTATTTTTGTGATTATGGTAAAGGGCTATCGTGGCAGCATTTTTGGTGACGTAGCCGAGGCCAATTGGTTACGGCAGTATTTTGGTACTAAAAAGCAATTTATGAATCCGCTGCATCAGAACTTTAAGCATGTTGAAGCGATAAAACATCACTTAGAGCTGCAGGGCACCCCTTTAGCACAACATGTGCATTCGGTTATTGCTTTTAGCAGGCTGGCCCAGTTTAAAACCGAGATGCCGGCAAATGTAACTTATCTCGATACGGCGCCGATATACCTGAAAAAGTTCGAAGAGCCCTGTTTTGATGATGATCAACTGAATCGGTTTGCCGCGTTACTGCGCCAGGCCAGTACTGCCAATTAAGGTGTGTGGCCCGGCTGTTCCAGTAAGGTCAGATATAAACGTAAATCCAGCTCCAGCTGATGATAAGCGGGCTCCATATGCAGGCACAGCTTATAAAAGGCTTTGTTATGGTCTTTTTCCCGCAGGTGGGCCAGTTCGTGGATTACCACCATTTGCAATAGCGGTAGTGGCAGTTGCTTTAGCAGCGCAGCCACCCGTATTTCATTTTTACTTTTTAGTTTGCCGCCCTGCACCCGACTAACCTGAGTATGGGTACCCAGTGCGTTATTAATAATATGTATTTTCGGGTCAAATACCACTTTACTGACCGGCTCACTGCTTTTCAGCCATTGCCGTTTTAGATCCATGGTTAGTTCATACAGGGCTTTATCGGTTTGCACCGGATGGCCCTGCTCCGGGTAGCGTTGTTGTAATACCGTACCCAGCTTGTTGTCAGCCAGCAGCTGACGCACCTGCTGCTGCAGGCTATCAGAATAATGACGAAGGTAGGGCAGGTCAGACATGACTGACTAGTCTGTCAACCGCTGAAAAGTAGCTTTGGCATTAGATGCCATAAAGTAACTTTGCCATTGCTGCAGCGGCAGTTGGTATTGCAAGGTCTGATTGTTATAACTCAGATAAGTGCTTCCGTCTGGCTGCCAGGCTAGCTGAATTAATACTGGTTCGCCCGGAACAATATCATCAGCGATGTACTTTTTGAACGGCACTTTTCCTGGTTGGTGATACTCCAGCGCTAATATAACTTGCTCGTCACTTTCTAATGACAGATGAAGAGAAACACGCATATGTGTCCCTTCAGGATCACCCCACTGCACATGGGTATAAGGCAGCCACCTCTGCTGTTCGTCCTGTTCTTTGCTAAGGTCAGAAGGTTTGTTAGCATCTAAAGATAACATGAAGCTGACTTTGGCCGGAGCCAATTGCAGTGGCAGTGGATAAAGTCCGTACTTACCAGAAGGAATATTCAGAAATAGTTTGTCTGGTTTGACTTGACTGGCGTGATCAACCAAATATTGTGGCAAAGGAGACATGCTGTGGTCTGCGGAATTGCTGTGTCGGTACATCGTTTCTATGCTACCTGATTCGCTACGATAACGAAAAGTATCAGCATTGATTAACACTACCTCATTACAAAAGTTGTATTCATCTATGGGATAAGGTTGCTCACTGGTAACATCAAATAATCGGTAGGTCAGGTTAAGGCAGGACTGTTTGCCAACTTGGCGCCAGTCGCCCGTAGCGATGTAAAACATATTGTCAATGACGCCATAGGCATATACATCACCGTTGGAAAAGTAAGAGACATAGCCATGACAGCTTTTACCCTCATCGTCCGACTCACACCATTTACCAATCCGGCTATCAGCTAACAGCGGCCATGCTGTCAACAGTAGTATGGCTGTCAGTATTTTTCTCAAACTAATGTCCCAATCCTTGTTAGTTGTCAGTTGAACAATAATAAGTAACTTGTTCTAAATCAACTTGAATATAAAGGAACTGATGGTGCTTCCACTGTACCAAATTTATTTTTAGCAATTATCCAGTTACTCTTCAGGCAACCTTTGAAAGGTGGCTTTGGTATTGGAGGCCATGAAGTAGCTTTGCCATTGCTCAAGCGGCAACTTGTATTGCACGGTTTGATCTTTATAGCTCACGGTGGTGAGACCGTCAGGTTGCCAGTCAAGGTGAATTAACACCGCTTCGCCAGGCGTGATATCACTGGCCAGTGCTTTGCGAAAGGGTTTATAGCCCGGCATGATATATTCGATCATCAGCAAGGCGCTGTCGGCATCTTTGGGCTGCAGCAACGATACCCGCAGGTAGTCGTTGTCCGGATCGCCAATCTGCACGTTGGCATAGGCGGTAACCGTGTTATCGTCTGCTGCAATCGGGGTGAGTGACATGTTAAAGCTGACACTGGCCGGTGCCATTTCCAGTGGCAGCGGATACAAACCAAACCGACCTGGCGGTACATTAAGCGCCAGCAGCTTAGGCTTAACTTTACCAGCGTTTTCTGCCAGCTGGCTGGGCGCCGGTGACATACTGTGGTCTGGCGTCTCGCTTATCTGGTAGAACGTGGCAATGCTGCCATCTTCTTTTTGGACACTAAGCAGTGATTTACTTTGGCTAAGCACGGTATCGCAGATATTTCGATCATCAGGGGTAAAAGGTTGTTCGGTAACGATATCAAATGTTTTATAAATCAGGTTCAGGCACAACTGATCGCTATGCTGGCGCCAGTAACCGGTAGCAATGTACAGCAAATCATTGTTAACGCCATATCCATATACGTCGCCATTTTCAAAGTAGGACACATAACTGCTACAGGTTTTACCGGCATCTGTGGATTGACACCATTTACCCGGCTGGGCGGCGGCAAAGGGGGGAAACAACACGACTAAAGACAATATCAGCGCAAAACAAAAGGTATACTTCATCATTACCTCTACTACGTTAAATCTACTACGTTACATCAGCTACGCCTTCACAATAATCAGCAATTGTACGAAAAGCAACCGATTATTTATGGCGTGCTGCGGCTAGTTTGAACCATGATGCGGGGTTAATTCGGCAGGCTGGCGACAGAGCTGTGGGTCAAAATCTCATTTGTTCTTGTTTATGCTCATGTTACTGTGTTTGCTTTATGGTGCAGTGAGCACATTAACATCATTGCCTGGCGAGCCACTTTGCCACCCTTAACAGGCAATTTTTTTTTCAGCCCGATTAAATATTCTCTGGCGGGCTTTCGTTTTCTGCTGAATATGGAGATCCAATGCATACTGCTACCCTGTTGCTGATCATGTTAAGTGCCGGCCTGGCCAGCCAATGGCTGGCCTGGCGTATCCGGATCCCCGCTATTGTTATTTTAATTGCCACCGGCCTTATTCTGGGCCCGGTCACCGGGGTGATTACCTTAGCGATGTCGCAAACCGAACTGACCGAGCTGATTGGCATGGGGGTGGCGATTATTCTGTTTGAGGGCGGCATGGACCTGAAATTGGGTGAATTTCGCAGGGTAGGCCATGGTATTGGCCGCTTGACGATAGTGGCGCCGCCACTGGCCTGGGTGTTTGGCGCCGCGGCCGCGCACTATGTCGCCGGGTTAAGCTGGCCGGTTTCCTGGGTATTGGGCGCCATTCTGGTAGTGACCGGACCCACCGTTATTCTGCCTTTACTGCAACAGGCCCGGCTTAACCGGGAATCGTCTTCCTTGCTGAAGTGGGAAGGGATAGTGAACGATCCGGTTGGCGTATTGCTGGCGGTGCTGACTTTTCAATATTTTACGCTGGCTGGCAGCGATTGGTCGCAGGTCGCAACCGGACTGGGTACCGCGATCGCTGTGGCGGCAGTGCTTGGCGGTGCCGGTGGCTGGCTTACTGGCTGGCTTTACCGGCGAGGAGCGGTACCGGCAAACCTGAAAGCACCGTTACTGATGGTATGGGTATTAGCAGCATACTGGCTTAGCAATCAGTTTCAGCATGAGGCGGGGTTATTGACGGTTACCGTCATGGGGCTGGTAATTGGCAATATGAAGCTGGTTGAACGTGATCCGCTGCGCCGGTTTAAAGAAAACCTGACCGTAGTGCTGCTATCGGTATTGTTTATTGTTATTCCGTCACAACTGAATATTGCACATCTTAACTTGCTAACCTGGGGTGTATTGGCATTTGTGCTGGTGGTGTTATTACTGGTACGGCCGCTGACCATCGCGCTATCGACGCTGGGCGCGCCAATGCGGAACAAAGATAAAATACTGCTGGCGTGGATAGCGCCGCGTGGGATAGTGGCGGCGGCTACTGCAGGTATATTCGGACCGGCACTGGTAGACGCCGGTTATCCGGACGCTGAGGCGCTGCTGCCCATTGTCTTTCTGATTATTATCGTCACGGTACTGGCCCATGGCCTGACGCTGGCGCCTTTAGCTCAGAAAATGTCGCTTGCCGCAAAAGAAGAGAACGGCCTGCTGATTGTTGGCGCATCGCCGTGGACTCTGGCATTGGCGCAGACATTAAAAAAACTGAAAGTAGATGTGGTGGTCGCCGATGGCTCTTATCAGCGGCTGAAGCCGATCCGGATGAATGGCATTAAGGTGTATTACGGGGAAATTTTATCTGAACATGCGGAACATGAGCTGGAAGATGAGCATCTGAGTTTTCTGCTGTGCGCTACCGACAACTATTATTACAACGCCCTGGTTTGTAAAGCACAAGGTCACGAGTTCGGCCATCACCGCACCTTTCAGCTGGCGCCGCATCTGGAGTCAGATATGAAACATAAAAGGCTTACGTTGCAGCAGCGCGGCTATTTTTCATTTGAAAAGACCACCGATTTTTACACCCTGCAGCAACGCCTGACGGAGGGCTGGACCGTCCAGACTACCCGGCTAAGTAAAGACTTTGATCTGGAACGGTTGCAAAGCCGGCTAGGCAAGCTGGGTGAAGACTGGATATTGCTGGGCTGTGTGTCGGCACAAGGAGAGCTGAAAATATATTCCTGCGAACAACGCTTTAAGCCTACCCTGGGCTGGACCCTGCTGTATTTTGCTGATGAGAGCAAAGTAATGCTCACTGATGAAAAAGCGGACAAGCCGCCGCGTGAAACAGAGGCTGGCGTATAATGGTCAAAAAGATCTGGCAGGGGAAGTGAATGGATAATAACGCTGATTTAACCCCTATGTTGCAACGGCTACTTGCTGAATGCCGGCCGTTATATCGCCAGGGCAAAGTTGCCAATTATATCCCGGCGCTGGCTCAGGTCGCGCCGCAACATGCTGCGGTAGCAGTAGCGACGCTGGACGGTCAGATACATAGTGCAGGTGATGCGCAGCAGAATTTTTCGTTGCAAAGTATTTCGAAAATTTTTGGGCTGGTCATGGCGATGAACCGGCTGGATGACGAGTTGTGGCAACGGGTCAATATGGAGCCGTCAGGTCAGCCGTTTAATTCGATTGTGCAACTGGAGTGGGAACAAGGGATCCCGCGAAACCCGGTGATCAATGCCGGCGCTATTCTGGTAGCCGATGTATTGGTAAGCCATTACTCTGCCAGTAAAACCGCTTTTTTAACGTTTTTGCGCCGCCTGACCGGCGAAGAAAATATTTATGCTGATCAGCAGGTGTATTTATCGGAGCTGGAGCACGGTAATCGTAACGCTGCACTGGCGTATCTGATGAAAAGTTTTGGCAATATTGAAGCCGAGGTTCCGTTAGTGCTGGAGCATTACTTTCATCAGTGTGCTACCGCCATTAACTGTGAGCAGCTGGCCCGTAGTCTGTTATTTCTGGCCAACCGTGGAGTGCAACCGCACAGCAACGAGCAAATTTGCAGCCGGCGCGATGCCCATCGGGTAAATGCAATTTTATCAACCAGCGGCATGTATGATCAGTCCGGTGAATTTGCCTTCCAGGTAGGCTTGCCTGCTAAAAGCGGCGTGGGGGGGGCCATTGTTGCGATCGTGCCGCAATTTGGGGTAATCACCGCCTGGAGCCCGCCGCTTAACCGGTTTGGTAATTCGGTGGTTGCGATGCAACTTATCAGGCAACTGGCGGATGAACTGGGGCTATCCTTGTTCTGAGCGGGTCAGGATAGCGTTGCTGAAGCTTACCGGTGTTTGCCGGGCGTCCAGCCCTCGGCTCCCAGCAAGGCTTCACCTGAGGCAATAGCCCCTTCCTCCAGCGAGGTGGCCATAGAATCATTCCAGCGGTTCAAATAGCCAAACAGCGCGACAACACCCATAATTTCGACTATTTCGCCATGGTTCCAGTGCTGGTGCATTTGGGCCTGGATGGCTTCATCAACCGCATTAGGAACCTGAGACGCAGCAATAGCTAATTCGAGCGCGGCCCGCTCGGCCGCACTAAAGGCCGGGTCGGTTCGAAATTGCCAGATATTGGCAAGCTGCTCGTCGGGAGCGCCGTAGCGCTCCGCCGCTCGTATAGTATGGGCCTGACAGTAGCGACATCCGGTAGCATAGCTGGACACGTAAGCAATCAGCCGTTTGAGTGCAGAGGTTACCCGGCCATTGTTCTCCATTACCGCCATATTCAATTGAATGAAGGCTTTGGCAATGGCTGGCCGGTGGCTCATCGTCAGCACACTGTTCGGGCAAAAGCCCAGGGTTTCATTGAAAAATCGGGCCAGTTCAGCCACATCGGGGTTAGCATCGGCAGTCAGAGGGGGCACAAAAGCCATCTTAAATCCTAAGGTAATTAATCCATTACTGAGTACTTTAGCATTTACGCCTTTTTTTACTAGCCTGGACAACCCTTCCGGATCAGCTGCTATGGTTCAGCGTTTGTATTGGGTAGGGCAATAAGCCCGGCTTATTTCCGGGCTACGTAATTTAAGGTGTTTGGTTGTGCGACCGCTGACCCGCGCCCGCCACAGCCTGAAAGAACCGGGTTTTAACTCGCGCCGCATTAGCTTTATTACGTCCGGCTCGCTTAAACCATATAAACTGCTTATAGCTTCAAACGGGGTACGGTCTTCCCAGGCCATTTCAATGACGCGTGATAAATCGGCGGTATTTAAATCAATAGTCATCGGGTGCCGGCTCCGTTGTAATAAATTTATCGCCCAGTAAGCCGGCACCCAGGTGGCCCACTTTGACGTAAATCAGAGCGCCCTCCGCACCGGTAAAAGGAGCATGTTGGCTGTAGCGAGGGCTGCGAAGCCAACTGCCAGCCGGATACTGGCCCCGCTCATCACAAAACAGCCCTTCGAGCACCAGTATCTCCTCGCCACCCACATGGATATGAGGGTTAAAGTGAGTATGTGGTGCCCAGCGTACTAGTGCAGTACTGACGCCATCATGCTCATGCAGTGGCAGTACTGACAAACCGGATACCAGGCCCGGTCGCCACTGCTGCGCATGAGTATCGATAACCAGTTGCTGCTGATCGTCGGCGGAAAACTGCCATAATTTAACCAGCAAACTACAACCATTACGGGAAAAAGGTTGGTGCGATGTGCCGGGTGGGTTTCTCAGGTAGGTACCGGCAGGATAATCGCCGTGTTCATCGCTGAACACGCCCTCCAGCACCAGTATTTCTTCACCGCCGTCATGAGTATGGCTGCTGTAGCCGCTGCCCGCAGCGTAACGCACGATGCTGGTAGCCCGGGCGACTTCGCCGCCGGCTCTGTCGAGCATCATCCGGCTGACCCCGGCTAAGGGTGATGCCACGAACTGATATTGCTCAGGAAAGATTACGGCGCGTTTACTGAAGTCACTGTGCAGCTGCATTGTCAGCTAACCTTTAACCAAAGTGACAAAAACATAATTTGTTGCCATCTGGATCTTTTACGTACGCGCCGTAAAACTTGCCGGCAATACGCTGGCCGGGTGCACCGTCGCAACTTGCTCCCAGTGCGATGGATTTTTGATACAAGGTATCGACCAGCTCTTTGCTGCCTGGTTGAAATGACACCATATTACCGTTGCCAGGATTGGCAGACTGCTTATCAAACGGCTCACATACCGCCACCATCGGTTGCGCCATACTTTTACCGAAAAAGGCAATACGCCCCATGTCCATCAGGTTTTTACCGCCAAGGTCTTTTAGTAATTCGCCATAAAATGCTTTGGCAGCAGTCAAATTATTTACCCCTAAGGTAACATAGCTAATCATTGGTGCTCTCCTGGTTTAATAAGGCCATCATTAGTAGTGCAGTATACGCAATGGCCACAGAATTGGAGCAGCCAATTCGCTGCTTTTTATTAGTTAAAAATAACGGGCAATTATTTTTAACTAATTTTCCTATAATTACCCCATTTAACACGGATGCAGATGGCGGAATAGTTCTATTACTTCTACATTTGTGTTTATTGTGAATAAGCCACTAATTAAAAGGTTGGTTTCTGCTGCTTATCAAGATTAGGAAAAGTTAGGGTATGGATGCGTTTGAGCTAAGTCAGTTACAGGATGCTATAGTGCAATCGGCCGTTGATGCGATTATTGTGATTGATCAACAAGGGCTTATCTGCTTTTTTTCGCCCTCCGCCGAAAAGCTATTTGGCTATGATGCTGCCCAGTGTATTGGCCAGAATGTCAGTATGTTGATGACCCGGCAGCATGCCGCACAGCACGATAGTTATGTTCACAATTATAATACAAGCGGCAAGGCCAAAATTATCGGTATTGGCCGGGATGTGCAGGCACAACGCAAAGATGGCACGGTGTTTCCGATGCATTTGTCGGTTGGCGAGTCGATAACCGGCCAGGGACGTATTTTTGTTGGCGTATGTCATGATTTATCTGAGTTTAAAGCGGTACTGGAGCGGCTTATCTCTGCCGAGCAACGTTATCGCGATATTGTCCAAAACCAGAAAGAGTTTATTTGCCGTCTAAGCAAGAATTCACGGCTGACGTTTGTCAATAATGCCTTTAGCAGGCAATGCCAGAGAAAGCGCTGGCATGCAGGCCCGGCGCAGATGACTTTATCGTGTTACTACCATTAAATGATCGCAAAGATTTACTGCCTTTTGTCCATAAACTGATAGAGAAATGCACTGAACCATACTGGTTAGCTCAGGAAAAAATTTCCCCGTCAGTTTGCGTTGGCATCAGCATGTGCCCTGATGATTCCTCTCAGTTCGGCGCTCTGATCCAGCATGCTGAAGCGGCCATGTTTGAAGCAAAGCAACAAGGTGTGCCATTTCGGGTATATCATCAGGATATGCATAGTGCGTTAACCCAACGGTTGGAAATAGAGCAGGGCTTAAGGCGAGCGCTGGAACACAATTTGCTGAATGTGGTATTGCAGCCTAAGTACAATTTGCTTGAAGGAAAAACCATCGGCTACGAAGCCTTAGTGCGTTGGCATGACGCCAACCTGGGCACTGTGGCGCCGGATATATTTGTGGCAGTGGCAGAAGCGGTAAATCTGGGAAAACAACTTGATCGTTGGGTTATAGATACCGTGTTACAGCAGCTAAGTTTATGGCAAAAAGCAGGTTTGCAACCGCCACCCGTTGCCGTGAATATTACCAGCAAGCACTTTTCAGACCCGGAGCTATTCAATCACATCATGACAAAGCTGCAGGAGTTGCGGCTGGTACCTTCGAGCTTACAATTAGAAATTACGGAAGGGGTGGCGATGGACAAGTCGCCGACCACGTTGATAAATCTGAATGCCTTTCGCAGCGCCGGGATTAAGATAGCAATTGATGATTTTGGCACAGGCTACTCATCTTTATCATATCTGACGTCGTTACCAATTGATTTTATTAAGATTGACAAGGCCTTTGTGCAGGCGCTGGAAAGTGATCATAATCTTAGCCTGGTTAAAGCAATGCTGGCCATGGCCAAAGCTATTACCGTTCAGGTTATTGCTGAAGGGATAGAAACCCACGCCCAGCAGCAACTGCTGGCGTCGCTGGGGTGCGATTTTGGCCAGGGATACCTGTATGCTAAACCCACCTCATTAGCAGATATTGAACAGCAGCTTATATCAGTTAATTAGTCTGCTTGTTTCACTACCAGTACATCGCAGGGTGTATGCCGGCTTAAGTAGTGCGCGGTATCACCAAACAATACCGAGCTGAAATGATGAGTGTGGCTGTTGCCAATAATAGCTAACTGACACTGATAATTTTGTACGGCTTTTGGAATTTCATCATCCGGCAGACCTTCACTCAGGTGCACCGCTTCTGTGGTTAACTGATACTTTGCCAGATAAGGCGACAGTTTAGCCGAGTGTTGTTGCTGGATATCGGGCAATGGAGCAAAGCCATGGTTGCTATCGTAGGGCAGGCTGATGCTGTAATCATCAGCCTGATAACAATTTAGTACGTGCAAATGCTGGCTGTGCTGTTGCACGATTTGCTCGCCAATGGTCAAAATACTGTTGTTCAGATTATGTTGCTGGCTACTGCTGTTATCCAGATCAAGGCAGGCCAGAATGCTCAGCTCTGTATTGGCACAGGCCTGCTTAACCAACCATACGGGCAGGGTGCAGTCGCTGATAAAGTAATGTTCTAAGTCAGGTACTAACCAGGATAGTAAGCTACGTTTGGGCTGCAAACGCTTAATAATTAAGCTTATATCGCTATCTGCCAGCAGCTGTTCAATACGTTTTCTGGCAGGTTGCTGCCAGCAGATTTCGATCGCAGGGCACTTGGCAAGTGACTTATCCCGGGAAAGCTGCTGCAGTTTTTGCTGATATTGCGCTGCTTGCTCATTAATGTTGGCAAGCGACCGGCTTTGATACATTGAACAAAAAAAAGTGACTTTACTTTGATATTGTTGTGCCAGATTTAGGGCTCTGTTAAGTACCATTAGGTCGTCGGGCTGGTTTTGCAAAATTACCAGTAAATGTTGAAATACCTGTTTCATAAAGTTATCCGGTTTATCTGTACGTTTATGCCACGATGGCAACTCGTCAGCCATACCGCTTAACTGGGCTGTTAACTAAGTAAGCGGATTACGTGCGATAAAAAGACAACAAAATTAAAAAAAGTTTAAAACGCCGGTTTACCCTCTAAATGGCCTGGTGAATAAAGGCTTTAGCCAATTTGCTGCTACGTTCAATGGTTTTGCCCGACACCCCGTACAGCTCGCCAATTTGGGTCGGACTGAGCCCGGCAAAAAACTGCAGGTCCAGAATTTCAGCTTTTTGCTGATCAAATTCTGCCAGCGCCTGCATGGCATTGTGTAAGCCAATAATATTGTTGGTGTCATCCATGGTCAGCGCTTGGCCGTCTAGGGTGACTTGCAACTGGCCATCGCCCCGTTTGGCAGCATTACGAGCCCGGGCGTGGTCTACTAAAATTCGACGCATGATACTGCCCGCCAGTCGGAAAAAGTGCAGCCGGTCCTGATAAGCAACATCAGCCTGCATCAGACTGATAAAGGCTTCGTTCACCAGCGCGGTCGGTTGTAAGGTGTGGCCAGGTCGCTCCTGGCGCATATAGTGTGCTGCCAATTGATGTAATTTCTGCTGCACCAGCTGACTTAGTTCTTTCTCCGCCTGCAGATCACCATGCCGCCACTGACTGAGCAGTACGGTGATATTGGTGTGTTCCTCAACGATAGACATAGGCTTATTTTCAACTAGGCTATTAGGTATCTACCAGTATAGACCGGCTTTCACGGTTTCAGGAAAGGTTGGAGCAAAACGACATGGATAAGTTGTTATGGCAAAAGGTTGAACCATTATTCTATCAGGCAGCGGTATTGCCCCTGGCCCAGCGTGAACACTTTATTGATCAGGCCTGCAACGGTGACAATGAACTTTGCCAGGCCCTGAGGCTGCTGCTGGCAAACGAGGGACATACCGGTCAGTTACAAAACATGCTGGCCTCAGAGGCCGCGTCCCTGCTGGCTGACCAGCAAGATTTAAGTGGTGAAGTGCTGGGACCCTACAAGCTGTTACGACAACTTGGCCGTGGTGGCATGGGTACAGTGTACCTGGCTGAGCGCGCCGACAAGCAATTTGAAAAACAGGTCGCCATTAAACTGATTAGCACCACGCTGATAAACCCGCTGTTGCTGCATGCTTTCAGAACGGAGCGCCAGATATTGGCAGATTTGGAGCACGAGGCCATCTCTCGGTTGCTCGATGGTGGCACAACTGCAGATGGCATGCCTTATCTGGTAATGGAATATGTGAAAGGCGAGCCTATTGATCAGTATTGCGCTGAGCGCAAGTTATCGCTGACAGCACTGTTGCAGCTGTTTGTTAAAGTGGCGGCGGCTGTGGCCTTTGCGCATCAGAAAATGGTGGTGCATTGTGATATTAAACCGTCCAATATTCTAATTAACCAGCGTGGTGAGCCAAAGCTACTGGACTTTGGTATCGCCCGCTTACTGAACCGTGCCACCGGCACTGAAACAGCAAAGGACACTAAACAACTTGGTTTAACCTTAAACTACGCCAGCCCCGAACAAAAGCAAGCCAAAGCCCTTTCTGCGCTGAGCGATGTTTATGCCTTAGGCCTGGTATTGCAGCTGTTAGTAGCGAACAGCACCCGCAGCGACGTGCGTTGGATTATCCAGCGTGCGTTGCAACCAGAGCCCGCCCGGCGTTACCAGTCAGTCAGTGCACTGGCTGACGATATAAAACGCTTTTTGGGTAAACATCCGATACAGGCCCGGCCTAACAGCTGGTGGTATCGCAGCCAGATGTTTGTCCGACGTAATACGGCCAGCAGTACCCTGGCAGCGGTAATTCTGTGCGGTATTACTGCGTTTAGTGCGGCCTTCTGGCAGCAGGCGCAGCAGGTTAAACAAGAACGGGACATTGCGAGGCTGCAACGGGATAAAGCGCTGGCGATTACTGACTTTGTGACCGACATGCTTGGCAAAGTTGATCCCAGCGAAGCGCAGGGTACAGAACCAAAAGTGCGGGATGTATTGGATGAAGCCAGTAGTCAGTTGGCAACGCAAACCGATCATGCGCTGAGCGGACAACCTGAGGTCGCTGCGGCTATACATCGGATCATTGGCCGCACCTATCATTCTCTTGGGCTGTTACCAGCAGCCCAGCACCATCTGGAGCAGGCCAGTCAGCTTGCATTGCAGCATAACTTTGCGGACACCGAACTGTACTGGCAAATTCTGACCAATCTGTCATACCTTTATCAGGACCAGTTTAACAATGACAAAGTGCTAGCGTTGCGTTATCAGGCTTTACAGCTGGCAGAGCAGTTGTATGGCCGGGACCATAAAATAACCCTGGGCTCTATTGGTAATCTGGCCGCGGCCTATATGGAGGGCGGCGAGCTGGACAAGGCAGAGCAGATGTGGCTGCGGCTATATCAGGATCGGGTCAGGGTGCTGGGTGAAGAGCATCAGGATATTATTAATTCACTGGCCAACCTTGGGGTGATCAATCACTGGCTGGGCCGGTATCAGCAGGCAGAGTACTACTACAAAAGCTGTTTTGAGATGGCAAAGCGTCAGTTAGGCCAACGGCACCCGACCACCTTAACCTGCATGAGTACGCTGGGCTCGGTTTATGAAAGTTCCGGCCAGTACGCCAGGGCCGAACCGATAATCACTGAACATATTGAACTGGCAACTGAGGTGTTAGGTGCTTTGCATCCTGCGACGCTGCGCTCGAAACATAATCTGGCCGATAGCTACCGTGGTTTAGATCGTTTTATAGAATCTGAAGCACTTTTTCGTCAGGTGCTGGCTGAGCGCAGTAAAGTACTGGGAAATGACAATATTGAAACATTGCAAAGTCAGATGAAACTGGCCCGAGTACTTCGGCTGCAACAACACTTTAACGAAGCCGAACAACTCGTGCTTGATGCTTATAACAAACAACAAAAGCAATTGGGTGTAGCACACCCCACCACGCTTATCACTGCGCAGATCCTGGCTGATACCTATTTAGCGCAGCAAGATTCGGCAGCGGCGCTGCAATTATATCAGCAGATTGTTGCACTGCGAGCTGACGAAAGCCTTGATCATCCTGATGTTATCGATACCTGGGCCGGTATGGCCAGAGCATATTTGTTGCAGGGTAAACTACAGCAGGCTGGTGAAGCGCTGCAACGTGCTGATAGCATCGCGACACGGCATCCGGAGAAAACAAGCGCTAATTTGCAGCAGGCGACGCTGGCGTTGCAGCAGTATGATGCCGCGCGTTAGCATCAACGTTATCTTAAAATGTCGCTATTAAGTTTTTGTCAGAGTCACTAACATATAAATCAGTCGTTTTGCGGTGCTTGCGGCAACAGGATCAACACGTCAAGGCCAAGCTGGCTGTTAGCACTGAACGAAATACTGCCGCTGTGCAGCTCAATAATATGTTTAACAATAGATAACCCCAGGCCAGCCCCCTCAATTTGCTGATGCTGCTGATGCCGGTAAAACCGGTTGCCAAGCCGGCTGGTCTCTGCAGTGGTATTGCCGCTGTTTTTAATGTTAATCATAATTTGTTGCTGGTTGTTGCGACTGGTCTGAACTTTCACGGTACCATCAGTTGGCGAATACTTAGCGGCGTTATCCAGCACATTGCGCATTACACTTTGCAATAGCGTGTCGTCACCATATATCTGACAACTATCATCAAGCTCTAGTTGCCAGTTTACTTTATCCAGCAATTTCATCGGCAGTTGCGACAGACTGTGATGCAGCAGTGAGCTCACTGGTATTGCTGTGCAGTCGGGCTGTTGCAGATGATCGAGCCTGGCAATCGACAGCAACTGATTAATCAGATGCGACATGCGTTTGCTGCCTTCTGTAATGGCATTTACTGCTTCAGTTACTTCAGCCGGATCACTGGCACTGCTCAGATTTTGCGCATGCAGTTGTAAAATACTCAGCGGCGTGCGTAATTCATGCGAGGCGTCAGCAATAAAGCGTTTTTCCTGCTGTAAGTAGCGACGGATCCGTTGCAGTAACCTGTTTATCGCGCTCTGGATGGGTTGCAGTTCCAACGGCAGCGCAAGTTGTATTTCATGCAGTTGTTCCGGGGTTTTGTCAGCGACCTGCTGTTGCAGCAGTTGCAGCGGTCGTAGTACCAGTCTAATCACCAGATAAATTAACAGGCTAAGAGGCAGCATCATAAACAGAATAGGCCTGACCTGGGCCTGGGCAATATGCGCGCCGAGTTCTTCGCGGATATCTTCGCGCTGAGCAGTGAATATCCACAAATCCTGCTCGGGCACAAAATAGCTAAAGGTCACCCACAGGGTGTTATGCTCGGTGATTTCGTGGTAGCCGGCCTGCCGTTGCGGGGTCGGAAATTGCAACGCATTTTCCGATAGCATAATCAGTTTATCGCCCTGCTGGGCCTGAAAAGCAATTTTGCCCTCATACTTATGGCCATCGAGCAACCTCTCCTGCTGGGCGCTTAATGTTTCACCCATTTCAGTAATATGTGGCACCGCGATAACCAGCGGTTCAGTATTGGTTTGTGGAATAGGGTTGCTGCTTAGCAACAGACTGATTAACTTAGCACTACGGGCCAGTTCGGCATCGTAAATTTCATCCAGTTCGTGCAATGCATCGTGGTAGGCGATCCAGGCATTTAAGCTCAGGGTGCCAAGCATCAGTAAATTAATACCCAACAGCAGATAAAATTTAATACTGTTAAACGCCATACTGGCTTACCAGCATATAGCCAACGCCACGCACTGTTTTAATCACATCGGCTGAGAGCTTTTTACGTAAATTGTGAATATGGACCTCGATAGCATTACTTTCATTATCGCCATCCCAACCGTAGCTGAGTTCTTCCAGTTGCTGGCGCGATAAAATCCGGTCGGGTTTTAGCATAAATTCTTTTAGCAGCATAAATTCGCGTCGGGTCAGCGTGACATCACGCTGCTGAAACTGGCATTGGTGGTTCTGCAAATTCAGGCTGATGCCGGCCAGGTGCAGCCTGTCGTCCGTGCGCTGTTGCTGCCGACGGCATAATACTCTGATCCGTGCTTCAAGTTCTAACACATCAATGGGTTTTACCAGATAGTCATCGGCACCACTGTTTAATGCTGCAAGCTTGGTTTCCAGCTGGCTTTGGGCGGTCAGCACCAAAATGGGTATGGTAATTGCCGCCTGGCGTAACTGAGCAATGATCTCCAGCGCAAAGCCATCAGGCAGCCCTAAATCGAGGATTATCAGCGCAAAATTATTGTCCTTTGCTGCCAGCATCGCCTGTTTACCTGTAGTACAGTGTTCAGGCTGATATCCCATGCGTTTCAGTCGGGTAATCATACCCTGGGCCAGCAACTCATCATCTTCTACCAGTAAAATGCGCATGTCAGTTTTCCGTTTGAACAATGCTTAGTAAAGTTTATTTTAATCAGCTTAAGCTTTTCTTAAGACCACAACTACATTTATAAAACAACAACACACAGCTTCATATGACACATAGAAGCAAAAGGAATGCAGATGATCCACAAACAAAAGCACCGCTCGCATCGCGTTGGCTGGCTCCGCGCAGCGGTGCTGGGCGCAAATGATGGCATTGTATCGACTGCTAGTCTGATTATTGGCGTGGCTGCCGCCAGTACCACGCATGCCAGTGTCATGCTGGCGGGTGTTGCCGGCCTGGTTGCCGGGGCAATGTCGATGGCAGCAGGTGAGTATGTATCTGTGAGCTCGCAGGCGGATACTGAACAGGCGGATCTTGAGCTGGAAAAAATATCATTGGCCCAGAACCCACTGAGTGAACAAAATGAGCTGGCTGAAATTTACCAGAAAAGAGGCATAGCGCCGGATCTGGCACATAAAGTTGCCGGGCAACTCATGGCGCACGATGCGTTGAGCGCGCATGCCCGCGACGAAATTGGCATTTCAGCTACAGGCACTGCCCGGCCTGTTCAGGCTGCACTCTCCTCTGCTGCTACCTTTACCATAGGCGCTGCTCTGCCACTGCTGGTTGCCTGGGTGATGTCCGGGCCCTATCTGATTTACGCCGTTGCCTTATTCTCGCTATGTTTTCTGGCGGGCCTGGGTGCACTTGCCGCGCACGCAGGCGGTGCTCCCCGCGCGCGAGGTGCAGCAAGGGTTACCTTTTGGGGCGCGCTGGCAATGGCACTGACCGCGCTGGTTGGCAGTATTTTTGGGGTGGCGGTCTGACTCTGTATTTCCCTGCTTTCCAGTTAGCCGCAACCGCAGACAACTCCATTAACATTAGCATTCCAAGTAGCGGTTGCCCCTCTCTATCTTTTTCTACCCCTCGTCTTTTTTCTATTCCTTGCTGAATTTCATAGTTGTAGCGTCGCTTAAGGTTTGCTTAAGCAAACACCGTTAGCGTGAATGCAGACGTTTCGGAGGTGCTATGCAGTATTGGAAAATAAGTGGCTTGCTAATCGGGTTTTTGCTCAGTTGCCTGACAGTTAGCAGCGTTTCGGCGACAGAGCTCAGCGATTTGCCGGGCAGCCCGGTTAGTACTATGCAGCAGTTGAACGGCAAAGTAGTGCTGGTCGACTTCTGGGCGTCGTGGTGTGCACCTTGTCGCAAGTCATTTCCCTGGTTGAACACGATGCACCAGCAATACGCAGAGGACGGTTTGCTTGTGCTGGCGGTAAATGAAGATAGCGATCGTGCACAGGCCAGCCGGTTTTTGCAGCAAGTGCCAGCGCAGTTTGCGGTGCTGTATGACAGCAACGGCACTGTAGCAGAGAAATTTCAGTTACCCGGCATGCCCAGTAGCTTTTTGATTGATAAAAAAGGCCAGGTCCGTTACCGCCATATTGGTTTTAAACAGGCGGATATTGCTGACTATGAAGCCAAGATCCGCCAATTACTGGCAGAGGAGTAGCTCGAATGAAACTGAAAAAAATATTAGGTGCTGGCCTGACACTCTTGCTGCTTAGCCAGCTGACTGCATGCAGTACTTTGGGTGTTAAACCGTGGCAGCGTGACACGCTGGCTAAAGAAGAAATGGCTCTAAACAGTGCACCATTAGACAACCGGTTGGATGACCATATTTATTTTAGTAAAGAAGGCAGCAGCGGTGGCCGCAGCTTTGCCGGTGGAGGTTGCGGATGCAATTAAAACAACTGGCAAATATCAGCATGGCGCTGGCAGCGGCCAGCTGTGCTGCACTGGGTCAACAAGCCGAAGCAGGCACCCTACTGGATGACTGGCAGTTTAACAGTGCCATTTTGTTGTACAACGAGACAGATCGGGTAAGCGCCGGCGAAGCTATTCTGACCGCACGCGGCGATTTTGGTGATGATAAATATCTTAATCTGGGGCTGGTGGTGGACGCACTGACTGGCGCATCGGCTACTGGTGCTGTGGCGCAACCTTACGTGCAAAGTTTTACCCGGCCATCAGGTCGTGGCAGCTATGATGTCGCACCGGGTGTCACACCACTGGATGACACCTTTCATGACACCCGGGTGCAGCTGGACGCCAGTTGGGAGCAGCCGTTAGCAACAAATTGGCGGGCTAGCGGCGGTGGTCACTTATCAAAAGAGTATGATTATTTATCAATGGGACTCAATGGTTCCCTGGCGCGGGATTTTAACCAAAAAAACACCACCGTATCTTTGGGGCTAGGCTACAGCCACGACACCATTTCACCTGAAGGTGGTATTGCCACCGCCTTTGCGCCGATGCTGTTGCGCAGCGACTATGCCGATGACAGCAGTTATCAGGCGGCGTTTGACGCTACCCGCGATCGCGCCGATGATACCAAAGATACACTTGATGTTTTGTTAGGACTGACCCAGGTAATCAACCGCAACTGGTTAATGCAGCTTAACTATTCACTTAGCATGGCTGATGGCTATATGACCGACCCCTTTAAGCTGGTTAGCGTAGTAAACGCCAATGGCGAAGTACAACAAAACCTGTATGAAAACCGGCCGGACCAACGCACCAAGCACAGCGTTTACTGGCAGAACAAACTGCATCTTGGTGGCAGTTATCTTGATGCATCATACCGCTATATGTGGGATGACTGGGAACTGACATCACATACTGCGGATTTGAAATGGCGGTTGCCAATGACAGACCGATGGTATGTTGAACCACAGTTCCGATACTATCAGCAAAGTGCGGCAGAGTTTTATCAGCCGTTTATATTGCAGGCTGAACCGTTGCCGCAATATGTCAGTGCCGATTACCGGATTGGTAAAATGAATACCTATACCGTGGGGGCTAAATTTGGCACTAAGTTGGCGCAAGGCAACGAGCTATCATTTCGGATAGCGCTATACCAGCAGAACCCACAAAATGATAGGGTGGCTGCACCGGGTGTACTGGCGAATGTTGAACTGTACGAAAAAGTGACCGCGGTGATGGCTCAGGTAAGCTATTCTTTTTAGGTTACAATTGGCAAGGAGGGCCAATGGTCGCTATTGCTGTTAATGCCGGGAAAAATTGTACGGTCGGCCAGTTCCGTGCCATGGCCAGCCCCTGCGAAATATTGCTGGAGGCACCGGACATGAGCTTATGCCGGCAGTTAACGCAGCTCGCCGCCGCTGAAACTGAACGCATTGAACAAAAATACAGCCGCTATCGTCGCAGCAGTTTACTAAGCCAGCTAAACCGCAATGCCGGCAGCTGGCAAACACTGGATCCTGAAACCTCGCAGCTGCTGGCGTTTGCTGACAGCTGCTATCAATTGAGTGATGGCTTATTTGATATTAGCAGCGGTATTTTACGCCGGATCTGGACATTTGATGGCTCAGACAAGCTGGCCAGCCAATCGAAAATTGATGCCTTGCTGCCCCATGTTGGCTGGGACAAAGTTCTGCGCGACACTAACCGTATTATGCTGCCCTCTGCTATGGAGCTGGATCTGGGCGGCATTGCCAAGGAATATGCGGTAGATAAAGTATTGCAGTTGCTTAGTCAGCAATTTGCTGCAGATGATCTGCCAAGTCTGGTGGTTAACTTTGGCGGTGACATGCGCTGCAGCCGGCCAAGAGAGGACGGCACGTTATGGCGTATAGGTATTGAAAACCCCACATTGGCCGATCAGGCAATTTCGGCCGTTGGTCTGAGTAAAGGGGCACTTGCCAGCAGTGGAGACAGCCGACGCTTTTTACTGAAAGATGGCACGCGTTATAGCCATATTCTTCACCCAAAAACCGGCTGGCCTATTACTGATGCGCCACGTTCCGTCACCGTCGCTGCACCAAATTGTCTGCTGGCAGGCATGTTGGCGACGACTGCCTTGTTGCACGGCAGTCACGCTGAAGCCTTTTTACAGGCGCAGCACTGCCAATACTGGTTAGTAATGTAACTGAACATTAGAGCTGGTGCAGCGACATAAACTGGTCTGCCGGTAGCTGATCAAATTGTTGCATCAGTTCACTGAAAATTTTGCTACCACTTAATTTATCTAACGAGGCTATGACCTCTGCCAATGTGTTGTCCTGCAGGCGGCAACATTGCTGATAGCGGGCGATAAGCGCGGTCAATTGGCCTTTACCCTGTTGCTGCAGCTGACGGTCAGCCACCACAAAAAACTGTGCCCCGCCCCAGTAACCGGCAGGAAAACGACGCTGGCCCAGCAACATTGCAGCGCGCTTTGCCATACTTGTGGGTTGCTGATAGTGCTGGCGCTGTGGTGAAAACTTAGTACGGATAGCCTCAACAGCACTCTCGATAAGCCCGGCTTGCTGCATGATCTGATACTGCATAAAGCTGGCAAAACCTTCGGCAAACCAGGCATTAGAGCGCCCCAGATATGGCAACGCCAGATGGGCTATTTCATGATATGCGGTCCAGTCTTGCTTAAACTGTTGCAAGCTGAACGCCGGTTCTACATAAAAGTGGATTTGCTGGCTGTTGTCTCGCCAGGTATTGGCCCAGGGCACAGGTTCGTTCGCCGGGCGCCGGTAAATATAGAGTTGCATGGTAAAAGGATAAGGGCCCAATACTGCCAGAGTGCTGGCGGCACTTTGTTCTAGCCAGCTGATGAGTTTGGCTTGTTCAACCGCGGTAAAGCCCTGTTGCCAATGCAGCTCAAAAGCTGTTTCTTGCGCGATACTATTATTACTAGCAGCACTACAACTGCCGCTGTAACTTAACAGCAGCAGTAGCAACGGCAGCCACTTAGCCATAAGTAGGCTGCTTGTTATCAGCTTTAGCACCAGCGTTGCCTTGATTTTTAGAGCGGTGCAGCCTTTCACCCAATACTAGCATGCAGGGTGTTAAAAACAGAGTAAGCAAGGTGGCAAAGGTTAAACCGCCTGCAATGGCGCTGGATAACTGGGTCCACCATTGGGTCGATGGCGCGCCAAAGCCAAGGCTTGGCTCCAGCAGATTGACGTTTACGGCCAGTACCATAGGCATTAAACCCAGCACCGTAGTAATAGATGTCAGTAACACCGGGCGTAAGCGCAGGCAGCCGGTTTCCAGTGCGGCTTCAGTTGCAGACATGCCGCTGTCGCGCAGTTGGTTAAAGGTGTCTATCAGTACGATGTTATTATTTACCACAATACCCGCCAGGCCAATAATTCCCATACCTACCATTACGATACCAAAGCTCTGGCCGTTCACCAGCAGGCCCAGTAATACCCCGGCGGTCGAAAATACGATGGCCGACAACACCAGTAGGCTCTGGTACCAGCTGTTAAATTGCACCAGTAAAATCATCAGCATTAAAAAGATAGCTGTGGCAAAGGCGCCCATTAGAAAGGTCATGGCTTCTTGCTGATCAGCACTTTCACCGGCGGTTTTCACAATTACGTTGTCGGGCAGTTTCATGTCACTGGCCAGTAAGGCCTGTAAGCGCTCACTAACCTGAGCACCCGGCGTCAAATCGCTTTTTATGGTAACCGCCCGGTTACCGTCAATTCGCTTAATAACACTGGTTTTAGGCGCGGCTACCCGTTCAACAAAGTTGCTCAGCGGGACCTGGCCGCGCGGCGTCTGAATAGTCAGCCGGCCCAATTGATCCAAGGAGCGCCACTGCTGAGGAAACCTAACCCGGATATCCACTTCGTCGCTGGCATATTCGGGCCGGAACTTGGCCAGCAATAAGCCATTACTGACCATTTGCACCGCGTTGCCTACCGTTAGCACATCGGCACCAAAGCGCGCTGCTGCTGCCCGATCGACTTCAATTCGCCATTCAATTCCAGGCAGGCTGCGGTCATCCTCAATATCGACAAACCCTTCCATTTGCTGCATCTGGCTGACAATGGTGCTTACCGCCTGCTCGGTGGCTGCTGCCTCGCTGCTGCTTACCTGCAGCTCTATCGGCTTACCGGCAGCAGGGCCTTCCTGTTGCTGGCGAAACTCCAGAATAACACCCGGGATATCGTCGGTAAGCATACGCATATCAGCCAGAATTGCCGCGGCTTTACGTCGCTCAAACCAGTCAATAAACTGAAACTGCAAAGTACCAACCACATCCGGTGCCAGCTCGCCGCTACTGCTGGCCAGCGAGCGGGCATACAGCGCTTTAACTTCCGCTAACCCCAGCAGCCGCTGCTCGACCTGTTTAAGCAAGGCGTCTTTTTCATAAATGGACATATCACCCCGGGCGCGTACCCATACCTGAGCAGACTCGGGTTCAACATCCGGAAAAAATTCCATACCATGGTTAAACTGACTGTAGGCTACAAAAATAAGGGCCATGGCGCCGAGCAAGCCGGCCAGAGTAAGCCCCGGATGGCGCAGCAGGCGACTGAGTAAGCTGCGATAGGCTTTGCCTGGCCTGCTGGCTTCGATTTGATGCGGTGCTGGCCTGGCCCGGCTGATGCCGCCCATGACCGGCAGGAAAATCAGTGCCATAAACAAGGATGCCAGCAAGCACAGGATCACGGTAGCCGGTAAATACTTCATAAACTGGCCGACGACGCCGGGCCAGAACAACAGCGGCATAAACACCACGATAGTGGTAGCAGTAGATGCAATAATCGGCCATGCCATGCGCCCGGCAGCATTGGCCCAGGCTTGTTTTGGTGTCTGGCCTTCACCCAGGTTACGATCGGCCAGTTCACTGACCACCACAGCACCGTCGACCAGCATGCCGGCAACCAGAATCAGGGCGAACAGCACGATAATATTCATGGTAAAGCCCAGCGCAAAGATCATCAGAATACCCGCAAAAAAAGCCCCGGGAATGGTGATGCCGACCAGCAATGCCGAGCGGATACCCATGGTTGCGACAATCAGAATCAGTACCAGCACCACCGCAGTTAACACGTTGTTCAGCAGATCTGACAGCATGTTTTTCACTTCTTTGGACTGATCCATAATATAGTTAATCTGCATACCGTCCGGAAACTGGCTGCTGGCTTGTGTTATTAGCGCTTTGGTTTGCTCAATGGTGGAAATGATATTGGCACCGCTGCGTTTTTTTATTTCCAGCACCACGGCCGGCTGGCCATTAATGCGGGCAAAACCCAGTGGGTCTTTAAAGCTGCGGCTAATGGTGGCGACATCGCCAAAAGTAATAACCGTATCACCATCGACTTTAATGGGCATAGACAACACGTCATCTAAATTCTCAATAACCCCCGGTACTTTCATGGCAAAGCGGCCGGCACCGGTATCTAAACTGCCGGCAGCAACCAGCCGGTTGTTATTGGAGACCAGGCTAAATAGCTGCTGGTAATCCAGGCCATAACCTTCCAGTACCTGGGGGTCGACTACAATTTCCAGCATATCTTCGCGGTCGCCGCCAATGTCTACTTCCAGAACTTCTGGTATTGCCTCAATGTTTTCCTGCAATTCGCGGGCAATGTATACCAGCTGGCTTTCCGAAACGGGGCCAGATAAACCTACCGACAGCACCGGAAACAGCGCGACATTAATTTCGTTTACCGTGGGTTCGTCTGCTTCACTGGGCAGTTTGGCGCGGGCGGCATCAACTTTGACCCGCACATCTGCCAGCGCCTGATCGGCATCGAAACCGGCATCAAATTCCAGCATCACTGAGGCATGGCCTTCACTGGAAGTTGAGGTCATTTTTTTGATGCCTTCAAGCGATCGTAGTTCGTGCTCCATTGGCCGCACCAATAAGCGCTCACCATCTTCGGGGCTAATGCCATCAAGTGACATAGATACGTACATCATCGGGATGGCGACATCGGGGTTCGCTTCTTTGGGTATGGTCTGGTAGGCGGTAATGCCGGCAATAAACAAAAACAGCAGAAGCATTAAACTGGCGCGGCTGCGGCTGATCGCGGCCTGTATAATGGCATTCATGGTTTGGCCCCTGCGACCTGCACCTTATCGCCCGGTTTCACAAAGCCGGCGCCCTGGGTAATTATATGTGCCCGCTCAGGTAAGCCACTGACCCGGGCACCTTCATTGTCAGCGCTGAGAATATTTACCGGGTAAAATTCAACCTGTTGCTGATCATTTACCAGGGAAACACCCAACTGCCCATCACTGTTGAGGCTAAGCAGCGCAGGTGAGATTAAATGCGCCTGAACCGGCGGCAACAGCACTTCTACCGTGGCACTGCCGCCGGCAATCCGCAACCGTTGCGGGTTGGCAACAGTAACTTCAATATAAAAACTGCGGGTGGCGGTATCGGCAGCAAAACTGATAAAACTCAGTTCGCCGCTAAGGAGTCTGCCATCCAGTAACCGCAGGTTAACCTGCTGGCCTTGTTGTAACGCTTTAACATGCTGTTGGGGGATCTGAGCGGTAACTTTAAGCTTATCAATTTGCACCAATTGCAATAACTCCGTGCCTACCTGCACCACATCACCTACTTCAACATAACGGCGGTCGATAACCCCGGCAAACGGAGCAACCGGTTCAATTTGCTGTAACGCCAGCCGGGTGCGCTCAAGCTCTGCTTCGGCTTGTGCCAACTCGCTTTTTAAGCGGGTAAGTTCGGTTTCTGAAACAAATTGTGACTTACCCAGCGCCTGAGCACTGGCCAGCTCGTTTTGTCGCAAGGTCAGATTGGCTTTCGCTTGCTCTAATAGTGCGCTACGTCCTTCATCAGACAGCTGCAGTAACTTGTCACCCTGCACAACCCGGTCTCCCTGACTGACCAGCAATTGTGTAACTGTACCGGCTTGCTGAGATTTAATACTGACCGTGCGCCAAGGTAAAACCTGGCCCTGCGCTACCCGGGTAAGCTGATAAGGTTCTGCTTCAGACCAGCGGGCTTCAACCAAAGCAAGGGTTTGTTCCGGTACCTGTTGTTCGCCAGGGGGCTCAGTCTTAGCGGCGTAGTTATCGCCACTGAGCAACCAGAGCAGCAAAGCCAACGCTAAAATAACGGCAATAATAACAGGAGAGGCAGCGAGCTTTTTAAACATGAACAATCCTTGGCAGTAACGGTAAATGAGCAGCGAAGCAGCAGGATTAAAATATACCTACATGGATGAATGTCAGCAAGTTAAGAACTGTAACCAAATATGGCCACCGGCCTTCTGCATCGGGTTATTCATCGCGATAACCCTTGTTTTTGGGTAAACCAGACCAATTAAGTTCAGACTGATTAACACTAACAAACAGGATATCGCATGGCTAATTTATTCGAGCCGATAAAAATGGGCGATTTACTACTGCCAAACCGGATTATTATGGCGCCGTTAACCCGCTGCCGGGCCAATGTCGGCAGGGTGCCTAATGATTTGATGGTTGAATATTATCGCCAGCGTGCCTCTGCCGGGCTTATTATAACGGAAGCAACCTCAGTTAGCCCCATGGGTGTTGGCTATCCGGCTACGCCGGGCATTTGGTCGGATGAACAAGTTGCAGGTTGGCAAAAAATCACAACTGCGGTGCATCAGGCTGGCGGGCGCATTATGCTGCAGCTGTGGCATGTTGGCCGAATATCCGATCCGCATTACTTAGATGGTGCATTACCGGTAGCGCCCAGTGCTATTGCCGCGCAAGGCCATGTCAGTTTATTGCGACCGAAACAAGCTTATGTTACGCCCCGGGCACTGGCAACAGAAGAGATTGCTGGGATTGTTGATGCCTATAGACTCGGCGCGCAGAACGCTAAAAAAGCGGGCTTTGATGGCGTGGAGATCCATGGTGCCAACGGCTATTTGCTTGATCAATTTTTGCAAGATGGCAGTAATCAGCGCACTGACCAATATGGCGGTAGTATTGAAAACCGGGCCAGACTGATGCTGGAAGTGACCGATGCGGTTGTGTCGGTTTGGGGCGCTGGCCGGGTAGGCATGCATTTGGCGCCTCGTGCTGATGCGCATAGCATGGGAGACTCACATCGCGGTGATACTTTTGGCTATGTGGCACAGCAGCTGGGCAAAAGAAACATTGCCTTTATCTGTGCCCGTGAAGCACAAGCCGATGACAGCTTAGGCCCGAAATTGAAACAGTTGTTTGGTGGTGTCTATATCGCCAACGAAAAGTTTAATAAAGACAGTGCTAACGTGATCATTGGGCGCGGCGACGCCGATGCCGTAGCTTTTGGTGTGCCTTTTATCGCAAATCCTGATTTGGTTGCGCGTTTTAATAAAGATGCTGAACTGAATGCTGCAAGACCAGAGCTATTTTATACTGGTGGTGCTGAGGGCTATACCGACTATCCGGCGCTTGAGGCATTATCGCCGTCACTTTAGATTTTTACCGGGATAATGTGCCTGAAACAAGAAGCCTCCTCATAAACCACTGAGGAGGCGTTAAATATTTAGCTGGCAGTTTCAGTTGACCAGGAGGTGACGACTGTTGGATCTATCAGTCTCGCGATCATACTTGGCAACGCAAAGTAGATGATCAAACAGCCAAGGGCAAAAAGTACGATATCCAGGTTTTTGCCGGAAAACTGGTAAAGTATGGCGGCTGCAATAACCAAGGTGCCAATAATTACACCTATGGCCCCGGCCAGTGCCGATTGTACGCGGGTTTTTGGTGTAATCCGGTGCGCCAGCGCGCCGGGCAGCAAGTTGCTAATGCGTGCCAGTGCATGCTCTTTCGCTGCGACTGAGAGAAACTGCACCCGTATATCGTGTTCAGTCTCGCCATCCAGCCATTCCAGGCTTATCTCATCTTTATAATGTTTACTTTCAAGTAAGGTGACTTTTGTCAGCGGAATCAACGTTTCTTCTGCTTTAACGGCAGAGACAATCTCTGAAAAAGCCGTATTTGATTGATACAGCGCCTGTACTTTATCGACTTTTTTCTTATCAAACTTTGCCACCCGCAAAGTATTGTTGTCTATTTCTGCAAGGCAATTGTCTTCAATATCTAACCAGCTGTTGTCGGTATAAAATCCGGTTGGAAGGGTGCCTTTAGGTTCCCGTATATAAAAGAAGGCGACAAATTTAAACAGGAACAGCATGGCAGGGATCACAAAAAGCGCAGCTGAAATAAGACGCCAGGTAAAACTACTGCTTCTGGCTTTTGTTTTTAAATCTTTTTCAATTGAATTGTGTTCAGGGTTGCCTGGGGAATACCAGATCTCTATCTGCTCAATACCCTGAAGTGATTCATAGTCATAAGCGGATAGCAGCAGTGTTTTCTGATAACTTTCACCATTTACGGTGAATTGATACTGCAGGCTATAGATATTTTTGTAGTCCTGCTCATCGGTTTTACCTGCCTTAATCTGATTGTGCTGCAAACTTAGCACGGTGGCCTGAGCAACCTGATGTGACGCAATCAGCCTGGCGGCTTTTTCCGAACTGAGTCCTTTTAACCATGCCACGGCGCATAGCGCTACCATAGTCAGGATGATAATCGTAAGTCGAAGTTTTGTTTTTCGTTGTTGGGCGACACTTTTGTAACTTGTTGGTTTTTCCATTTATTGTCTTCTTATTATTTTGATTGAAGTGCGGATACTATTATCTCGCCAAATATATTTACCTCAGCAGGCCAATTAAATCCATTTTTATTAACACAAGCAGCATTGTGGTTCGCGAAGCATTAGCTATATTTAGCTGATAGCTAATGCAGGGAGCTAAACGCGTGATTACTGGCGTTTCCAGTATATTGAAAACAAAACGGGTAATTAAACTACACTGCCTGTTTTTGCTGGGCTGCCTGTTGTTTATGTTTTTTCAGCTGCATGCTCAGGTGTTGCGAGTAGCCATACCTGACGAAGATTATCCGCCTTACTACTATGTGCTGGATAACAGTCTGACCGGTTTTTCAGTTGAAACATTGCACGACATTGCCTCGGATCTTGCCATTCAGCTGGAGTTTCAGCGCCTGCCCTGGAGCAGGGTCGTCAACCATGTTGAAACAGGCAAAGCCGATCTGATCCCGGTATTTTACAAAACGCCGCTCAGAATGCAGCAGTTTGAATATAGCCACGAAAGCTATCTGGTTGATCCTATAGTGCTGCTGTGCGCCAATCCGTGCCCCTTTAAATTCGACGGTACCTTAGCCAGTGTGGGCGAAGAACCGGTAGCAACGGTGCGGCAGTTCTCCTATGGCAGTTTGCTGGACGAAATGGAGTTTGCCAGGGCTGATCTGGTGGAGTCTGATAATATGTTGTTTAAGATGTTACTGGCTAAACGGGTAAAGC
This sequence comes from Arsukibacterium sp. UBA5043, assembly GCA_002415085.1. GTDB lineage: Bacteria > Pseudomonadota > Gammaproteobacteria > Enterobacterales > Alteromonadaceae > Alishewanella. The sequence goes on from DIBV01000004.1 coordinate 286,985, forward strand.
TGATAATGGCATCGGCTAATACTATCCGTCACTCTGCGTTGTTGCAGCAGGCTGGGGATAAAGTTGTCATGTTGCAGCCAGCACTGGATTCTGTTGAAGTGTTTTTTGCTTTTGGCAAAGAACATGGCATATCGGCTGCGCAGCGCGAACAATTTAATCAGGCGCTGGCGAAATTTAAGCGCGGTGAGCGATATCAGCAGTTGCTGAAAAAATATCAGCTGCAGCCGCGCTAGTAAGTCCGCCAGATAGCATCAGGCCTGATAAGCCCCACCGTCTTTTGCGGTAAAGCATTTTTCACTCTGACAACCTCTGCTAACCTGTTTACCGGTTAACATGCTGAACCACGGCTCGTCAGACTGTTTAGCCTGCAGCTGAATATCATCAATACCGGCACAGTCGTTTTCACCATTACAGCCATGGCGGTTCAGTACCAGCTCGACGTGGCGGCCGTCATTGACCAGTACCAGTGACTCAGGCGCTTCCCGGTGACCACTTAGCGCGACAAACTGCGCCGGGTTTTGCAGGCCACTTTTGCTGCCATCGGCAAAAAATGCCAGCAAATGCTGGAAATACACCATGTAGCAGATAACATCTTTATGCGAGCCCTCGGCCAGCGGAAAAGTTTTATCCAGAAAGCCTTTTGAGTAATCCCTGATTTGCTTCACATGACGCTCGTTCAGCTGATTAATAACGCTAAGCTCGGTCGCCATCCAGGCAGTTTGGTTTGGCGTGTTTTGGCTGTGGGTTGGGGCCAGTGTAGTCATGTTGTTATCCTCGTTTTTGTCGGGTATTGGTAATCTCATAAAGCAGGCTTGGAATCCTGTTGGCGCAGCCACAGAGTGTCTGAGCGGATGCGCCAGCAGGAGCGAGTTGCTGTGGCGAGCACGGCAGGAATTGCAAGCCGTGCTCTGTGCAACTTCATTATTTTCCTGTTCCTAATGAGCTTGTTGCTATCGGTTAAAAACTAGTCTAGGCTAAAAATCAGCATAATTTCACAATAAAAATTTTACAGTGTGAATTTTACAAAATGAAAATAAACAAAAGCCTGCTTAGAAAGTCCCATTTCTTAGGAACCAAAATAAGAAACCTGAGAAAACGCAATAACTTAACCATGGAAGACTTGTCCACCCGCTGTATCCGGGTTAACCCGGATCAGGCGCCGTCGGTGTCGTATTTGTCGATGATAGAGCGCGGCAAGCGTACGCCGGGTATTGAAATGCTGGAGGTCATCGCCGAGGTATTTCAAAAGGATATCGACTGGTTTTTAGATGGTGAAGATGAAGGGCAGGATTTAACCCCGCAAAAAGGCAGTCGCGGCGGTATTAGCGGCATGGCGCTGGAGCCGGGTTTTTTATTTTCTAATGATATTTTGCAAATTGCTATTCCGGAAATGCTGTCACAAACCGGCACCAGCGGTAAGCAGTTTGCGCAACTGCTGATTAGGGCGCATCAGGAACATAATCAGAACCACTTTCCGGAGTTAGAAAGGGCTGCTGAAGAAGTTGGTCAGAAACGAATGCCACTGAGTGTTGATGAATTGATGGTAATTGTGCAGCAGTTAGGATTAAATATCAGCTGGTTTACCGCGCCGCCAAAAGAGCTGTTGGATGAGCTGGGTGTGTTGTCGAAGAATGTTTCAACCTCTTTTTTTACCCCGCCCGCCACCTTGCATTTAAACCGCTTGCTGCAGCAATTTCCCACCCGCTTAAAGTACGAGCTGGCAGTACATATTGGCCATGCCGTACTGCACAATAAAGATGGCGTAAAAAGCAGCATGACCGTGGGTGGCACCCACGATGACGAGATGTCACAATCGACAGATGTTCAACCGCAGGATATTCTGCATGCCTGGCGCGATTTTGAATCAAGCTTTTTTGCCGGTGCCCTGCTATGCCCCAAGTTACCCTTTCGCCAGTTACTGGACCGCCAAGGGTATGAGATAAGCAGCCATCAGCAGGCGGGTGTATCTGCCTCTGTGGCCATGCGACGGATGACGGCGGTGTCACCTTATGCTCATTGGCATTATTTTGATGCGTATACCCCGGGCAAACTAAAGGCGGTGTATCGAGGCAATGGCATACCTTTGCCCTGGGGCAATATGCGTCAGGTAGAAGACCCTTGTCAGCATTGGGCCGTGTTTCGGATGTTTGATGTTGACGGCGTAGCCAGTAGTGCGCAGCTGTCGTTGCTTGATGTGAATGGCACACCACGGATTTACTGCTGCGAATCGACCAAAGTTAATGATTTGGCAGGCAACAATCATGTGCTGTGCGCTGGCATCGATCTTAATCCTGCTTTGCTGGCACAAGGGGTTGATGCCGATGCCATGGCCAGCGAATTAAAGCAGTTATGCATTAATAGCGTTGGTGGTGCCAGAGTGCCGAAAGCTATTCAGACTTCATTAACCAGCGTCGCCAATATTCTGAATATTAATTGGGTTGCCCGCAGCCTGCAAAAACCGGCTCAGCTAATTTGCGCCAGGGGTAACAGCTGTCCTCGCAGTCCACAGTGTTACAATTGCACCAATAACTAATTTATGGCCAAACCACAGCAAGCCAGACGACAATATATATTCTGTTACAACTTGCTTTGGGCAGATATTTGGCTTTGTTCTGCAGCAGCGCTAAGATAGCAGCGATAATGTAGCCCGACCCGTATTTTAATAGCGCTTAGTATAAGCAGTTCGTTATTTCAGGAACATATTAATGAAAAAAATCAGTATTATTGCTGCCAGTGTTGCGCTGGCTTTAGGTTTAAGTGCCTGCAGCGAACCAGCAACAGATAAAGTCCCTCAGCAAGCAGCAGCACAAGTGAAAACACCAACGGTATCCGGTGTTGATAGCCAGTACTTCGATCCGGCAACGAAATTCAGTGAAGATTTCTTTTTAGCGGTAAACGGCAAATGGCTGGCAGAAACCGATATTCCGGCTGATAAAGCGTCTTATGGCTCGTTTCATATTTTGAACGATAACTCGCAACAAGCTGTAAAAGCCATTATTGATGAAGTGTCGGCACGCAGTGATTTAAAAGCGGGTTCGGATGAACAAAAACTGGGCAGCTTTTACAACAGCTTTATGGACGAGGCAACAATTGAGAAGCTGGGGCTAAGTCCGCTGCAGGGGCAATTAGATGCCATTAGCTCGGTGGAAAATAAAGAACAATTGCCGGCGTTATTTGCCCGTCTGCAACGCGATGGCATTGCTATCCCCTTTGGCTGGTTTATCAATAACGATGCAAAAAATTCAACTGAATACGCGGTGTATATTAGCCAGGGCGGCTTAGGCCTGCCAGATCGTGATTATTATTTTAATGATGACGAAAAGTCAGTAAAACTGATTGCTGATTATAAAGCCTATTTAACCGATATGTTCAGCATGGCCGGCAACGCTGATGCTGCCGCTGCTGCAGAGCGGGTGTTTGCTTTGGAAAAAGCGCTGGCCGAGCACCACTGGACCAGGCTGGATAACCGCAATGCCGATAAAACCTACAACAAGATGGCAACCTCAGCGCTGAACAATAGCATGGGTAGCTTTGACTGGGCGGCTTTTGCCAGTGACGTTAAACTTGCAGACGTAACCGAGATTATCGTTCGTCAGCCAAGCTACTTCGAAGGTTTTGCCAACGTATTTGCAGCAACAGACTTACAAAGCTGGCAGGATTATTTAAGCCTGAAAACCATTCATGGCTATGCCGATAAACTGAGCAGCAACTTTGCCGATCGTCGTTTTGCTTTCTATGGCACCACCTTAAGTGGTACCGAGCAACAACAACCACGCTGGAAGCGAGGGGTAGATGCGGCAGACGAGGTATTAGGCGAGCTGACGGGTAAGTTGTATGTTGAGCGCCATTTTACCCCAGAAGCCAAAGCACGGATGGAAGAGTTGGTGGCTAACATTATCAAGGCTTATGAAATCTCGATTAATGAGCTGGAATGGATGACCGAAGAAACTAAAGTAGCAGCCCAGGATAAGCTGAGTAAATTTACCCCGAAAATCGGTTATCCGGATAAGTGGAAAGATTATTCGGCTTTAGAAATTAAAGCAGATGATTTAGTTGGCAACTTTATCCGTGCCAGCCACCATGGTTACGACGAAATGGTGGCGAAATTAGGCCAGCCAATCGATAAAGGCGAGTGGTTTATGACCCCGCAAACCGTTAATGCGTACTATAACCCGGTAAACAACGAAATTGTGTTCCCGGCCGCTATTCTGCAACCCCCGTTCTTTAATATGGATGCAGACGATGCGGTAAACTATGGTGGTATTGGTGGGGTTATCGGCCATGAAATTGGCCATGGTTTTGATGATCAGGGAGCCAAATACGATGGTGATGGCAACTTACGTAACTGGTGGACAGAGCAGGATAAGGGCCAGTTCCAGGCGCGTGGTGCTAAGCTAATTGGCCAGTACAATAAGTTTGAACCGCTACCGGGTGTTAATGTAAACGGTGCAGTGGCACTGGGCGAGAACATCGGTGATTTAGGCGGGATGACGGTAGCACTGAAAGCGTATAAATTATCGCTTGAAGGCAAAGAAGCGCCGGTGATGGACGGTTTTAGCGGTGAACAGCGGTTCTTTATCAGCTGGGCTCAGGTATGGCGCACCAAGTTCCGTGAAGAAGCGCTGCGTCGCCAGTTAAGCACCGGGCCACACTCGCCGGCGCATTACCGGGTAATTGGCGTGTTGCCGAACATTCCTGAGTTTTACACGGCCTTTGATATTAAAGAAGGCGATGCGATGTATATCGCGCCGGAGCAACGCGTAAAGATCTGGTAGTCAAAATCTGCTAGACTACACAGGCTGAGCACGCAACTGCTCAGCCTTTTTAATTTAGTAATCGAGTGCTCGTTTCAGGCTGTCGGTTACAATTCCCGCCCTGGCTCGCCACAGCAACTCACAAATGCTTGCGCATTTGCTCAGACACTCTGTGGCGCCCAGTTCGGGATTCTAACCTCTGCTGCAAGACTTGATTCGTTGTCAGCGAGGTCTGACCACTATAAATAAAAATACAGAACATTAGTTTTTATATTCATGCTGCTTATACCCACTATAAGTGGCGTGGTTAACGGCCCGATGTCAATTTGACCCGAATTTTCATATAATCGCGCCCATTCATTCTAAGAATGACGCCGCAGTAGCAAGACTGCCGGCAACGACCAAGAGGATCATACTGTGCTACAACAATATCGCGAACATGTGGCCGAGCGCGCAGCGCAAGGTATCCCGCCAAAGCCGCTCAATGCCGAGCAGGTAGCCGCTTTAGTTGAACTGTTAAAAAATCCGCCAAAAGGCGAAGAAGACACCTTAGTTGATTTACTGGTCAACCGGGTACCACCTGGCGTCGATGAAGCGGCTTATGTGAAAGCGGGCTTCTTAGCTGCTGTTGCCAAAGGTGAAACCAGCTGCAGCCTGATCAGTGCTGAGCGCGCGACCGAGCTGCTGGGTACCATGATGGGTGGCTACAACATCGAGCCGTTAATCAGCCTGCTGGACAACGAAAAGCTGGCGGCTATTGCGGCTAAAGCGTTGTCGCATACTTTGCTGATTTTCGATGCGTTTCACGATGTCACCGAAAAAGCCGATGCCGGTAATAAATATGCCAAGCAGGTAGTACAAAGCTGGGCCGATGCTGAGTGGTTTGAAAATAAGCCGGCCCTGGCTGAAAAAATTACGGTTACTGTTTTTAAAGTATCAGGCGAAACCAACACTGACGATTTATCACCGGCACCGGATGCCTGGTCACGGCCGGATATTCCGCTGCATGCGTTAGCGATGCTGAAAAATGCCCGTGAAGGTATTACCCCGGATCAGCCGGGTAGCGTTGGCCCGATTAAGCAGTTAGACGAGCTGAATAAAAAAGGTTTTCCACTTGCCTATGTCGGCGATGTAGTGGGTACCGGTTCATCTCGTAAATCAGCCACTAACTCAGTTCTGTGGTTTATGGGTGATGATATTCCATACGTGCCAAACAAGCGCGGTGGTGGTTTTGTATTAGGCGGTAAAATTGCCCCTATCTTCTTTAACACCATGGAAGATTCAGGTGCCTTACCGATTGAAGTCGATGTAAACAACCTTGAAATGGGCGATGTGATTGATATCCTGCCATTTGCAGGCAAAATTGTCCGTCATGGCACTGACGAAGTACTGGCAGAATTCAGCCTGGCCACCGATGTATTAATTGACGAAGTACGTGCCGGTGGCCGTATTCCGCTGATCATTGGCCGTGGTTTAACTGACCGCGCCCGTGAATTTTTAGGCGAAGGTCCGTCAGAGAAGTTCCGCCGGCCGTTACCAAAAACCGATTCAGGCAAAGGCTTCACCCTGGCTCAGAAAATGGTCGGTAAGGCGTGCGGTGTAACCGGTATTCGGCCGGGCACTTACTGTGAACCGAAAATGACGACCGTGGGCTCGCAAGATACCACCGGCCCGATGACCCGCGACGAGCTAAAAGATTTAGCCTGTTTAGGTTTCTCTGCCGATTTAACCATGCAGTCATTCTGCCACACCGCCGCTTATCCGAAGCCGGTCGATGTTGATACCCACCACACCCTGCCAGACTTTATTATGAACCGTGGCGGCGTAGCGCTGCGTCCGGGCGATGGCATTATCCACAGCTGGTTAAACCGGATGTTGCTGCCTGATACTGTTGGTACCGGTGGCGACTCGCACACTCGTTTCCCGATTGGTATTTCGTTCCCGGCCGGTTCTGGTTTAGTGGCGTTTGCTGCGGCAACCGGTGTTATGCCGCTGGATATGCCAGAGTCAGTATTAGTGCGCTTTAAAGGTGAAATGCAGCCGGGTATTACCCTGCGAGACTTAGTGCATGCTATTCCGTACGTTGCTATCCAGAAAGGTTTACTGACGGTTGATAAGAAAGGCAAGAAGAACATTTTCTCTGGCCGTATTCTGGAAATCGAAGGTTTACCAAATTTAACGGTAGAGCAGGCGTTTGAATTGTCTGATGCCTCTGCGGAACGTTCAGCGGCAGGTTGTACGATCAAGCTGTCAGATGCCTCTATTGCCGAGTATCTGGAATCAAACATCGTCATGTTAAAGTGGATGATTTCTGAAGGTTACGGCGATGTGCGCACGATTGAGCGGCGTATTCAGGCAATGCAGGCCTGGTTAAAAGATCCGCAGCTGATGTCAGCCGATGCTGATGCCGAATACAGTGAAATTATCGAAATTGATCTGGCCGATATTAAAGAGCCGGTACTGTGTGCGCCAAACGATCCGGATGATGCACGTTTACTGTCTGAAGTGGCTGGCGACAAGATTGACGAAGTGTTTATCGGTTCCTGTATGACCAACATCGGTCACTTCCGCGCTGCCGGTAAGCTGCTGGATAAATACAAAGGCCAGCTGCCAACCCGCTTGTGGATAGCGCCGCCAACCAAGATGGACCAGGCGCAGTTAACCGAAGAAGGTTACTACAGCATATTCGGTAAAGTCGGTGCCCGCACTGAAATGCCAGGCTGTTCACTGTGTATGGGTAACCAGGCCCGGGTAGCTGAGAACTCAACAGTAGTGTCTACCTCAACCCGTAACTTCCCGAACCGCTTAGGTCAGGGCGCTAACGTCTACTTAGCGTCGGCAGAACTGGCAGCAGTGGCGTCTATTATCGGTAAACTGCCGACAGTGGCTGAGTATCTGGAATACGCTAAGCAAATCGACGCTACCGCGGCCGATACCTACCGTTACCTGAACTTCCACCGCATGGAGCAGTACACCAAAAAAGCAGATAACGTGATTATCCAGCAAGCGGTGTAATCAGCGCTATTGTGTTAAAGGCCTGCAGCTGCAGGCCTTTTTTATAGGTGCTAATTAACAACGAAAAGTTCGCATGCAATAATTGATGAAATATAACTATAGTGGAGCGGGCCTGGATGCTCTGTTGGGGCGACACAGGGTGTCTGAGCGCCGTAGGCTCGAGTTACTGTGGCGAGCCCGGCAGAGTATGCAGGCGCCGCTTGCTGCCAGTTAAACCTGGAATCACAAAATGGAATACGATTTTATTTTTGATCGCACAACCCGCCAGTTCAGCATCCGGCTTGCTGGCGAACATGAAGTGTTAGGCCGGTTTTTGCTGGATGAATTTGGCCAGCAGGCAGATGCCTGTACGCCACTGTTACAGCAACTGAGCGTATTAACGCCCCGGCAAAGTATGCAGTATCAGGGGCGGGAATTTTTGCTGGAAGTTGAAAACGGTGAAGTAACCCTAAGCCACAACAGTCTTTTTTACCAGAGTGCTGATGAGCAGACCGGCCAGTTACAAGCCTTGGCAGAAGATGACTTACAACTGGACCAGCAAGGGATGAACAGCCAGTGTGGCCTGGAAGATTTTCTGCTATTGCTGCGCCAGTGGCAGCAGTTTCTAAAAGATTAATCTGCCGCGACTTTTAATGGCAGCAGCAAGGTAAAGCAAGTGCCTTCGCCAGGAGTGCTGTTGACTTTTACGGTGCCGCCGAGCTTCTGAGTAATCAGATTAAATACAATATGTAAGCCCAGGCCGGTGCCACCCTGATGGCGGTTAGTAGTAAAGAAGGGATCAAAAATTCGCTCGATATACTCACCGCTGATACCAGCACCATTGTCAGCAAAGCGTATTTCTATCTGATCTTTTTGCTGGCGGCAGTTAATGGTGATTTCGCCACTGTCACGGTTGGCAAAGCCATGTACTACGGCATTCTGGGTAAAGTTGGTAATAATCTGGCCAATAGTGCCGGGAAAGCTGTCCATCACAATATTATCAGGGCAGTGCATCTGCAGCGTGATTTTCCTGTTACGCCACATTAAACTCAGACTATCGAGCAACTCATCCAGATATTTGGCCAGGTTAAACTGTCGTTGATTATCTGCCGTAAGGTCAACCGACACCTGCTTAAAGTTTGCTACCAACTGGGCAGCGCGTTGCAGGTTATTATCAAGTAACTGGCCTGCCTGGACTAATTTACTCAGATAGTTATCCAGCTCCTGGCGGCGAATATTACCGCTGGCCAGTTTTTGCTGTAACAACTGACTTTCTTCGGTAACAACACTATTGGCTGTTAATGCCACCCCTAATGGCGTGTTAACTTCATGTGCCACACCGGCGACCAACTGACCTAACGCGGCCATTTTTTCGGTGCGAACCAGCTCTTTCAACGTTGACTCAAGCTGCACCAGAGTTTGCTCGGCTTTGTTTTTGGACTCCTGCAGAGCACGGCTGCGTTCATTTAATGCGTCGGTACGTTGTTCGACCAGCCAGGCCATTTCTTCCTGTTGTTTGCGCAAATGCTTTAACCGGAACCTGTGCACGCCGACCATCAGCGTTAGCACTAATGCAGCCAGTAAAATTCTTGCCAACCAGGTTTCCCACCACAAAGGCTGTACCTTAATGTTCAGGATGGTTTCGTCGCTCCAGCCAGACTCCGCCAGACCAGCCCGTAACCGGAACTGATAATCACCCGGTGGTAACCGCTCAAAGCTGGCGCTGCGTGCTGCGGCATGCTGGGTGATCCAATCGGGTGTCACCGGATCAAGCCGGTACTGAAACTGTACCTGAGCCGTTTCAATAAACTCCCGGGTGGAATAGCGCACACTAAAGCTACGATTATCACTGGCAGGAATGTTTAACTTTGCATCCGGCATGGTGACTGGCTGACCATTTACTTCAATTTCTAAAATGGCCGGTACGGCAACCGCCCCGGCGGAATAGCTTAGCACCTGCTGTGGTTGAAAAAGGGTAAAACCATCCATACCCCCAAAAACGATAGTGCCATCGGCCATAACCGTGCTGGCAGCGTTAATATAGTCGCTGCGTAGCGTACCATGCTGATAACCAAAATTTCGAAAGCCGCTTGTTAAGGGATTAAATACTGAAATGCCGTACGCAGTGCTTAACCAGATATTGCCAGCCAGATCGAGTTCTGCCGCTTTCAGCTGGCCACTGGCTAAGCCATCCACTTCTGCATATTGCCTGAAGCGGACGTTAGCTGGATTATCGAACGATGTTGGCAGCATTAATTCAAATAAACCGGTACCATTGGTTGCCAGCCAGTGACGATGATCAGTGCTTTGCAAATACGCCATCGGGGCTGACGGCAGCGTCAATACCATGCCGTCGTCGCCTGATGCAAGGGGATGCTCATAAATCAGGCTACCATCATTAGCATTAAACCATGATAACCCCTGATAAGAGCCCACCAGCATGTAATGCTGGCCAACAGGCCTGATAAAGGTAATGGCACGGCTAAACGGATATTGAGCAACAATGTGCTGACTGGCTTCATCCAGTATCACCAGGCCAAATTGATCAATTGCCAGCCACAAGTGACTGCCGGAGTCCCAAAGCCGGCGTACCGGGCCAGCTGGCATCTCCGGGGGTAATGATACGTGCCGGTAATTACCGTTGGCCGTTGTCACGGCAATTATCCCCTGACCATGGCCAAACCATATTTCGTTAGTGCGCTTGAGCGCGCAAAAGAAGGTTAAGCCTTTGCTGCTGGTGTCGGCCAGATTAAAGCTTGCCGTCGTTAAATCCAGAGTAAATAAACCATCAGCCGTTCCGGTCCAGATTGTACTGTCACTGCTTGCCAGACTTATCGTCGCCGGGTTCCTGGCGCTGTCCATTAAGGCTAAGTCACGGCTGATACTGACAAACAAATTATTTGCCAGATTAAGACGGGATACCCCGCCGTTCCAGGTACCAACCCAGATGCTGCCATCGTTATCCTGCAGCAAGGCGGTAACTTTACCATTGCCAACACTGGCCGGATTATTACGTTGGTGCTGGTATGAGACCTGCTGTTGCCAGCGCCCGTTTTGCTGGGTCAGGCGACTTAAACCATGCTGGGTGCCTACCCAGATATCACCCTGATTGTCCATGATGATGCTGCGGATTTCATTACTGCTTAAATCATTGTTGTAACTGGTAATCTCAAGTCTACTCCAGCCATCAGCTGTAGATTCCTGCAGCAGCAACCCTTGCCGTTCCAGTCCGACCCACAAGCTGCCGGTTTTATCATGGTACAACGTCATAACGGAGGCATCAGGAAACGGAAAATTACTGGCTGAACTAAACTGCCCGCTATTGCGGTCAAAGCGCAGCAAGCCGCGTGGTGTGCCCAGCCATAACTGACCCGCAGTATCGGCCGATACTGCGGTGATATAACGCGTGGTATCACCGTACCAATGAACCTGGCGGGAAGCTTGATGCCACATGGCAAGCCCCTGATTAGTGCCAATCCACAGTTGTTGCTGTTTATCCAGATGCAGGGCCAGCACCAGCGGCTCTGTATCTCTGCCGTTTTGTGCCAGACGGATGTTTTCACAGGTGCCAGTGACCGGATTAAAGTAGTTTAAGCCATTCAGGGTGCCGACCCAGAGCATACCCTGCTTATCAACCAGTAACGAGGTAATAAAGTTATCGCTCAGTGACTGACTCAACTGCTGTTCGGGCAGAAAAACTTTGATCGCAAAACCGTCATAGCGATTCAGACCACTTTGAGTGCCTATCCAGATATTGCCGCTATGGTCCTGCGCGAGAGAGGTGACAGTGGTTTGCGACAACCCTTGTCCAATATCAATTCTGGCAAAACGTGAGGCTGCCGGAACCTCAACAATTGATGTTGCACAAAGCGGCGAGGTTAGCAGAGCCAGCAAAACAGGTAACAATGAACAAGATAGTCTGAAAACCAAGTACATAATAAAACCTTGGGTGCTGAGGCAACGAATATCGTTGTTATCTGATATTAAGCATAGTCGTAATTGTCCCGGCTGCAACAGTCCGCTGGCGGCATTGCTGTTGCACAGCCAGCGGGAAAGGCTGCACCATCATGGGGCGGATTGCGACTGCTAAAAGTTGGTTAAACAATGTAAGTCCATGTAATTCATTGAAATAATAAAAGTGGCACAAGGTTTTCTTGTCTTTGTTGCAATCGCAGAAGATTAGTACATAAGGAAACCATCATGAAGCTTGTTTGTGCCATCATCAAGCCGTTTAAACTGGACGATGTTCGCGAAGCTATTGCAGACATTGGGGTAGAAGGTTTAACGGTAACTGAAGTAAAAGGCTTTGGCCGTCAGAAAGGGCATACCGAATTATATCGCGGTGCTGAATATCAGGTCGATTTCCTGCCAAAAGTAAAATTGGAAATTGCCGTATTGGACGATCAGGTCGATAGGTTGCTCGAAGCAATTCAGCAAGCTGCCCATACCGGCCGGATCGGTGACGGTAAGATTTTTGTTTACGAGCTGGAACGTGCGGTACGGATCCGTACTGGCGAAGCCGACGCTGAAGCGATATAAGGAGCCCTGTCATGCAAGAACAAATTTTTCACCTACAATATGCCATGGACACCTTTTACTTCCTGATTTGCGGAGTATTGGTCATGTGGATGGCCGCAGGCTTCTCTATGCTGGAAGCTGGCCTGGTCCGTTCGAAAAACACCACAGAAATTCTGACTAAAAACGTCGCGTTATATTCGATAGCCTGCATTATGTATATGGTGTGCGGCTACGCCTTGATGTATGGCGGTGAGTTTTTCTTAAGCGGCATCAACGCGGTCGATGTGGATGCTACCCTGACCAGTTTCACTGAGCGTGAAGATGGCTTTACCGGTGGTGCGGTATATTCAACTGCCTCAGATTTTTTCTTTCAGGTGGTATTTGTGGCAACCGCCATGTCAATTGTCTCTGGTGCAGTAGCCGAGCGCATGAAACTGTGGGCCTTTCTGGCTTTCGCTGTGGTAATGACCGGGGTTATTTACCCGATGGAAGGCAGCTGGACCTGGGGTGGTAACGCAGTATTTGGATTATATACCCTTGGTGATTTAGGTTTCTCTGATTTTGCCGGCTCTGGCATTGTTCATATGGCAGGTGCGTCTGCGGCGTTAGCTGGGGTGTTGTTGCTGGGTGCCCGTAAAGGAAAATATGGCAAAGACGGTAAAATTAATGCAATTCCAGGTGCCAATATGCCGCTGGCAACACTGGGTACCTTAGTACTGTGGATGGGCTGGTTCGGCTTTAACGGTGGCTCAGTGCTTAAACTGGGTGATATCAGCAATGCCAACGCCGTAGCTGTGGTCTTTTTAAATACCAATGCCGCCGCCGCTGCTGGTGCCGTTGCCGCATTAATACTGTCAGTAGTGTTATTCCGTAAAGCTGACTTAACCATGGCGCTAAACGGGGCGTTAGCGGGTTTAGTCGCAATCACGGCTGAGCCTTCAACACCAACGCCACTGCAGGCGACGTTGTTTGGTGCGATTGGTGGGCTGTTGGTTGTAGCATCAATTATTGGTCTGGATAAGCTGAAAATCGATGATCCTGTGGGTGCTATTTCGGTACACGGTGTGGTGGGGTTATTAGGCCTGTTACTGGTGCCCGTAACCAACAGTAACAGCAGCTTCAGCGGTCAGTTGATTGGTGCAGCGACGATATTTGTCTGGGTATTTGCTACCAGTTTCATCGTTTGGTATGTGCTTAAACTGGTGATGGGTATCCGTGTTAGCGAGCAAGCAGAATATGAGGGCGTGGATGCCTCAGAGTGTGGCATTGAAGCCTATCCTGAGTTTGTCTCGTCGGTAAAGTAAGCAGCCTGGAAAGAGTCGGTGGGGCTTTCCGGGAGCGGGTTGGCGATGCAATACCAGTAACAACGGGTAGCGCATCGGCCAACTGAACTTATCCACCAAACTACGTCTATCCTTGTCCATTGTCGAATAGTCTGACGCCCCGTGGTAATTGCCTCGGGGTTTTTTATATCCTTCGTACTTAACGCTGCCGCTTTGTTGACTTCGCTCACTGCAACGTCAATTACTTTGGATATATGATTTGTTGGTGACGTGGTGAAATTTTCTGTGGGCCAGAAAAGCGAAAAGGCCGCAAACATCGCGGCCACTTTCGGTTCTGTTTCAGCTTATCCGTGCTGTTACTCATCCTGAGTAAGTCTTCCCTGGCTCCATCCCGGAGTGTCCAACGGCATCGTGCCGGGTCCTGCTGTCCTTAACTATTACTACCTTGTAATAGTAAACTCATCCTGAGTGGTTCCTGGTTCGTCCCTGTTGTTCTGCGTGTGTGAAGCAAGCAAAACGGCCATCCTGGCGCTGCATCCTGCAATATCGTCCTGATAGTTATGCCCTTTCCTGAGCGTGTCCTTTAATCTTCCTTATGCTATCCTAGCTTTGATTTGCTTCCTGCAAATCTGACTGACTTCCTGTCAGCTGCCATCCGTTGACGAAGATATTATGCAACGAATCACGGTTGGTGGGGACATGGTTTAAGAAATAAACCGGCTGTAATAATATTGTAAAATAGCCGATAGCGATTAAATGTTATTTAAAACATAGGCTTAAATTGGGCGTTCGTTCCGTGCTATGCAGAAAATAGCGTTTAAACTTACCTTTTTGTGAGATATATCTCACACGGCGATTAGGTTTTCGTCTTAGCGGCGGGCAAACAGGCAGCAAAACTAAACGTATTAACCTAAAAATTAATTCAGGGAAGGAAATGGCAAGAGAACAACTAGGCATATGCGCAGAGGCTAATTTACATGCCAGCTATTTGCTGTTCAATGCGATAGAGGGGCATGAAGCCATCTTGCGACAAAAGCTGGCCCAGGTAGCGTTGTTGCTGGCCCGGTTAGCAGAGCATTTTTCAGAAGCGCAGTTGACCGGTGTGGTTGCTATTGGTGCAGACTATTGGGATAGCCTCTATCCGGGAGCCCGGCCTCTTGGCCTGCAACCCTTTCCGCTGCTGGCCAGTGACAATCTGGCCCAAACTGAAGTATGGGCTGATTTGTTTATTCAGATCCGGTCTGACAGACTGGACGTCAACTATATTGCCTGCCAGCAGATATGTCAGATATTAAAAAACCATGTTGATTTACTTGAACAATTACAGGGTTTTCGTTATCTGGATGGTCGGGATTTGACGGGCTTTATCGATACCCCTCATAACCCCAAAGGCAGCCGCAAGCGCCAACTTGCTCTGGTCGACGCGACAAAGCAACCGGTATTTGCTGCAGGCAGTTATCTGCATTTGCAGCGTTGGCATTATGACATGGCGCGTTGGCAACAATTGGATATCCTCCAGCAGGAAGAAATCATGGGGATCAGTAAAATCGAGGGTTCGATATTACCGGCTGCCCGCTTGCAACATAGCAGCCATACTTTAACCAGTCGGATGGGAAATGTAGAAAGTACGCCATTGCTGGTAATGCAAAATATGCCGTTTGCGCAGCATAATAGCCAGGGGTTGATCAGCTTAAGCTATGCTGGTGAAGCAGATAGTTTCAGGCAGCAATTAAGCTATCAACTGGGTTACAGGCATGACAACAGCGATATGCTGCAACCATTAAATAATCAGTATGATTTGTTATTCGATTTCTGTCACACCGACCTTTGTGCCGCTTTCTTTGCGCCATCATTAAGTTTTCTGGAAATGGCTTGCCTGCCAGCCAGCGGCTAATTATCGGGTGACACCCGGCTATACTTTCTCAAACAGTTCAGTGACTTTACCCAAAGTAAAATTAATATTTTTAACGCTTATCGGAGCAATAAAAATGGTGTCATCACCGGCGATGGTACCAAGAACTCCTTCTGCTTTACCTACTGAATCAAGCAACCTTGCAATTAGTTGTGCCGCACCCGGGCTGGTACGGATAATAATCATTACATCGTTATGTTCAATATCCAGTACCAGCTGACGCAGCGGGCTTTTGGTTGTAGGTACACCCAGCTCCGGAGGCAAACTATATACCATTTCCTGGCGGGCGTTGCGGGTGCGTACTGCACCATATTTACTAAGCATTCTTGATACTTTTGATTGGCTGACATTATCGAAGCCGTCATTCTTAAGGGCATCGACGATTTCACTTTGTGAGCCAAAACTTTCCGTTTTCAGTATTGCTTTGAATGCCTGAATTAGGGCTTCCTGCTTAGAGTGTTTTGTCATGATTGCTTTTTCTTATGGTTAAATGCTGGCTAATAGTAACAAATTCGGCCAATCAGTACAGTTTGTCAGGCAAACAAGACGAAATTTCGCTAAAATGGCAGGGCGTGCCCTAGACTTTAGGCTTAAGCCGTTTGTAATTGTCGCGCCATTTCAGTATTGTTGGCGCGTTTCATCTTACCCTGACATATGGAGAAAATCATGAAAGTTGCCGTATTAGGTGCTGCCGGCGGTATTGGCCAGGCATTGTCGTTATTATTGAAATTAGATTTACCAGCGGGTACCGATCTTGCCTTATACGACCTGGCGCCGGTCACGCCTGGCGTAGCTGTTGATTTAAGCCATATCCCGACTGCGGTAACCGTAAAAGGTTATGGCAAAGAGAATTTAAATGACGCGCTTGCCGGTGCGGACATCGTGATGATCCCTGCGGGTATGCCTCGTAAGCCAGGCATGGATCGTTCTGACTTATTTAATATCAATGCCGGTGTGGTTAAAACCCTGGCCGAGGCTATTGTTCAGCAATGTCCTAAGGCACTGGTAGGCATTATTACCAACCCGGTTAATACCACTGTGGCAATTGCCGCTGATGTCTTTAAAAAAGCGGGCACTTACGATCCACGTCGTTTATTCGGTGTGACTACGTTAGATGTTATCCGGGCTGAGACGTTTATCGGTGAGTTAAAAGGTAAAAATCCACAGGAAGTCGCGGTACCGGTTATCGGTGGTCACAGTGGAACCACCATTTTACCTCTGTTATCTCAGGTTAAAGGCGTTAGCTTTAGTGATGAAGAAGTGGCGTCGTTAACGCATCGAATTCAAAATGCAGGCACTGAAGTGGTTGAAGCTAAAGCCGGTGGCGGCTCTGCTACCCTATCTATGGGCCAGGCTGCGGCTAGGTTCTGTATATCCCTGATCAAAGGTTTGCAGGGTGAGTCGGTAACGGAGTATGCCTATGTTGAAGGTGACGGTGAGCATGCACGTTTTTTTGCACAACCATTAGTGCTGGGTAAAAACGGCGTAGAAAAATTACTGCCTATTGGTCAGCTTAGCAGCTACGAGCAAAAAGCCATGAACGATATGTTGGGCACTTTAAAAGCCGATATTACGCTAGGCGAAGAGTTTGTAAAAAATAACTAAGCGCTAATGACGGTTTATTTTAGTTAGCAAAAAAGGCGCCTCGGGCGCCTTTTCTATTCACAATTATTTGCTGCAACGCTAGTGGCTACGTGATACTGCCATCTCGGCAAGCGCTAATAAGGCGTGCTTGTAATCTGATTCAGGAATGTTGTCGAGCGCCCTGCGTGCTTTTTCGGCTTCCTGCTCGGCGATCCTGCGGGTATAGCCAAAAGCATTGGTTTGCTGCATGGCCTGCAGGATTTCCGGCAGGTTGGCCATGCCATTGCCGTCGGTGATGGCGCTGCGAATAAGCGCCTGCTGCACCGGATTACCATGTTTAAGCGCATGAATCAGCGGCAGGGTAGGCTTACCCTCGGCCAGATCGTCACCAATGTTTTTACCGAGCTCAGCTGCATCAGCCTGATAATCCAGGACGTCATCGATCAATTGAAACGCGGTGCCTAAATGCATGCCGTATTGCTTCATGCTGTTCACCACCGCTTCAGGTTGCTCAGCAATAATAGCGGCTAACTGAGTGGCGGCCTCAAACAACTTGGCGGTTTTGCAGTAAATGACCTGCATATAGTTTTGCTCGCTGGTATCAGGATCATTCACATTCATCAGCTGTAATACTTCGCCTTCCGCGATAACGTTGGTTGCGTCAGCCAGAATTTGCATAATGCGCATGTCGTCAAGTGAGACCATCATCTGAAATGAACGACTGTACAAGAAATCGCCTACCAGCACACTGGCCTGATTGCCAAAGACTGCATTGGCTGTTTGCTTGCCGCGGCGCAGGGTTGATTCATCTACGACGTCATCATGCAGCAAAGTAGAGGTATGAATAAATTCAATAATCGCGGCAACGCTAAGGTGTTTATTGCCCTGATAACCCAGAGCCTTTGCGGCCAATACAGCTAATAGTGGCCGCAAACGCTTGCCGCCGCTATTGACTATATAGATACCCAACTGATTAATCAGCGCTACGTCTGAAGTCAACTGAGAAAAAATATGCTGGTTTACTGCGGCCATATCAGCGTCGCTGAGTTGGCGTATGTCGTCAAGCGTCATGAAAAAACAACTGCTAAACCCCAAGAATGGCGGCAATTCTACACTATAGTGGCCGTCGGCAGAAAGGGAATATCGATCCTTTTCACACATGTTTGCTTGCGCCGCGATCTTTTTAATAATTGTGCTTGCGGCTATGTTTGAAATTGCGTACAATTCGCGCCCTGTGATTTGAATTAAACACGCCCCTGATGCCTTAATATAGAGCATAGCGTAGGCGTGGCTTGTACGGAGTTAACTATGTACGCGGTTTTCCAAAGTGGTGGCAAACAACACCGTGTGACGGAAGGTCAAACGCTTCGTCTAGAAAAACTAGACTTAGAAACCGGCGCAACGATTGAATTTACCCCGCTGATGATCGCCAATGGCGAAGACATCAGCATCGGTGCCCCTTTAGTAGAAGGTGGCAAGGTAGTAGCGGAAGTGGTCAATCATGGCCGCGGCGATAAGCTTAAAATCGTTAAATTCCGCCGTCGTAAACATTCACGTAAACAGATGGGTCACCGTCAGTGGTTTACTGAAGTTAAAATTACCAGCATCAGCGCGTAACAGGAGTATCGACACATGGCAAGTAAAAAAGGTGTAGGTAGCACTCGTAACGGTCGCGATTCAGAATCTAAACGTCTTGGTGTCAAGCGTTTTGGTGGTGAATCAGTTTTAGCTGGTAGCATCATTGTGCGTCAACGTGGTACTCGTTTCCACGCTGGTAGCAATGTAGGCATCGGTAAAGACCATACTTTATTCGCTTTAACTGAAGGTAAAGTGAAGTTTGAAGTAAAAGGCGAGCACAACCGTAAATTCGTTAGCATCGTTAGCGAATAAGTAAACTATATTGAAAAAACCCCGCCTGGTGCGGGGTTTTTTTATAAATTTTCTCCCCTCACAATCACATGGGTTATACTTAGCAGCTACGGCATGCGCCTATGTTTTTTATAGTGGATCAGGACACAACACATGAAGTTTGTAGATGAAGCGATAATCCGGGTTGAAGCCGGCGATGGCGGTAACGGAATTATCAGTTTTTTACGCGAAAAATTTATCTCTAAAGGTGGCCCAAATGGTGGCGATGGCGGAGATGGCGGTGACGTGTACCTGGTTGCTGATGAAAACCTGAATACCCTGGTTGATTTTCAGTTCGAGAAATACCATAGCGCTGAGCGGGGCCAGAATGGTGGTAGTGTCAATTGTACCGGTAAGCGTGGTGTCGATTTAGAACTGCGGGTACCGGTGGGTACCCGGGCAGTTGATATCGATACAGATGAAGTCATTGGTGATTTAACCACTAATGGCCAAAAGCTGATGGTAGCTAAAGGTGGTTGGCATGGATTGGGTAACGCCCGCTTTGCCAGCAGTACTAACCGTGCGCCCCGGAAAAAAACGAACGGTACCCCAGGTGAAATCCGTAATTTACGGCTGGAGTTACTATTGCTGGCTGATGTTGGTTTGCTGGGATTGCCTAATGCGGGTAAATCGACTCTTATCCGGTCAGTATCTGCAGCCAAGCCGAAAGTTGCTGATTATCCGTTTACTACCCTGGTTCCTAATCTGGGTGTAGTCAGAGTTGAAGCACACCGTTCTTTTGTTATCGCGGATATCCCAGGGCTGATCGAAGGCGCGGCAGAAGGTGCAGGCTTAGGAATTCAGTTTTTAAAACATCTTGAACGTTGCCGCTTATTGTTGCATGTGATTGATGTATTACCGGCTGATGGCTCTGATCCGGCTGAAAACGCCAGAACTATTATTCAGGAATTGCATAAATACAGCAAAAAACTGGCAGCTAAACCTCGCTGGCTGGTATTTAACAAGCTTGATTTAGTACTCGATGATGAGTTAGAACAGATTATCGCTGAGGTCACTTCAGCACTTGACTGGCAGGGGCCGGTTTTCAAAATTTCGGCGGCAGGGCGCACTAATACTGAACGCCTGGCTGCTGATATTCTCAGTTACATTGAAGCGTTACCTGCGGAACAGATTGAGACAGAAGTTGCTGATCCGGTTCATTTCAAATGGGATGATTATCATGACGATGCGGCCAGTGAGTTAGTAGACGACCTGGACGATGATGACGACTTCGACGACGATGATTACGACGTTGAAGTAATCTATCAACGCTGAGGTAACTCATGAAAATCGCGATGATAGCCGCCATGGCTAATAACAGGGTTATTGGTAAAGATAATCAGATGCCATGGCATTTACCGGCAGATTTGCAGCATTTTAAAGCTGTTACCCTGGGCAAGCCCGTTATTATGGGGCGTAAAACATTTGAATCTATTGGCCGGCCATTACCAGGCCGGCGTAATTTGGTGGTCAGCAGAACAATACCGGATGATACTAAAGGTGTTGAATGGTTTAGTAGCGTCGAACAGGCGCTTGCAGCAGCTTCAGATAATAACGAAGTCATGGTGATTGGCGGTGGTGAAATCTACCGGCAATGTCTGCCACTTGCTGACACCCTATATTTGACTGAAATTGAGTTAATGGTTGATGGTGATGCTTATTTTCCAGATTATCAGCGAGCCGCAGACTGGCAGCTGGTCGCCGAGCAACAGCATCAGGCCGATGGAGTTAATCCTTATTCATACCGTTTTATCACTTTACAGCGCAATTAGTAGTCGCCAGGCATTTGCACCGATTGTAACATGTTGCTAAGATGCGGGTTGACGATCCAGCTGAGGAGTAGTAAATGAGATTGGTGCCCACCTTATTATGCACAGCCGTATTAAGTGCCGCTGTTGTTATGTCGCCGGTAGCTGTCGCAGATCAGCAGTTAGCGGCTTCAATGTGCGATTATGTTGCGGCTAACGATAGAAACCGTTTACGTAAAGTACTCAGTGACTACCGTCTACGGTTACGCAATATTTATGATGGTGTTGTCTGCAACGGTGAGCCGTTAATCCGCCATGCTTTTAAAAGTAATGCGCCTGATGTCGGTGAATTTATTGTCAGACAATTACCTGGTTCACAGGTTGCTGAATCCGGTGATATTGCCTGGGCTGAAAGTAATGGTTTTGCAGACTCACCCTTACTGGCAGCATTAAAAGACCGTGCAGGTACAGGTGATTAACGTTTTAAATTAGAACAAAAAAAATCCGCTTATTAAGCGGATTTTTTATTATCGCTACAATCACTTATACCCTGAATTGCGCCACTGACTGACGCAGCTCTTCGGCAAGTCGCGCCACTTCATGGCTGGAGTCCGATGTCTGCTCTGCGCCAGAGGCAGTCTCTTCGGCAATAGCAACAATTGACTCTAACAACTGACTAATTTCATTTGATACCTGATTCTGCTCTTTTGCCGCACCAGAAATTTGCTCACTCATATCGTGGGCTAAGTGCACTGCATGGGTAATGGAATCAAGTGCAGATGTTGCCACTTCAGTTTGGGTTACGCAATTCTCAGCTTGTTTTTTACCTTTATTCATAGCTTCAACCGCGGCTTGAGCACCACTTTGCAGCACTTGAATCATCGCCTGAATTTCCTGGGTAGAAGCTTGTGTTTTACTGGCCAACGACCGTACTTCATCAGCAACAACCGCAAAACCACGCCCTTGCTCTCCGGCACGGGCTGCTTCAATAGCCGCATTCAGTGCCAGTAAGTTTGTTTGTTCCGCTATGCCACGGATAACATCAAGAATACTGCCAATGGAAGCACTGTCTTTGTGTAGCTTATTAATCACGACTGACGCTTGCTCAACCTCTTTTGACAGTTGGATAATGGTGCTCTTATTGTCCAGCGAAATGCCTTTCACCCGTTCTGCTTCTTTGTCGGCATTCTTAATTTCCGCCAGCGCATCATTGGAGCTTTGTAATACGCCTTGCGAGGTGCTGCTCATTTCGGTAGTGGCGGTTGCAGCCTGAGTAACCTGAGATTTCTGCTCGCGAATTGCTTGCGTCGTCTGTACCGTAATGGCAGAGGTTTGTTCTGAGGCTGCTGCAAGTTGAGTAGAGCGGGAGATAATGCCCTGGATTAACTGCTGCAAATTGCTAACCACGGTATTGACGTTGCGTGAGAGCTCACCAAATTCGTCTTTTGCTGAAGCATCAAGTGTTTTAGTTAAGTCACCGGAAGCTACAACACCCAGCATATTATTTACTTCAGCCAACGGTTTGACAATGCGTCTGACCGTAACAGTTGCAATAAATACCGACAGAATAATTGAAATAATAACCACTATGAAAATCCAGGTGATCGCATTGTCAACGCCTGATGAGGCGTTTTGTTCAATTTCCTGGGCAGCACTTCTGGTCAGATTAAGCAGAGTATCCAATCGTTGCATACCAGTTTGAGTATACTGATTTGCAGTTGCCAACTGAGCCTCGGCATCAGCTGTACCTGCAAGTAGCTGTACTTTTAAGGCAGGAATACCGTCAGGCCCTTCCAGAAAGCCAGAAATTTGCTGCACTTTTTCAGCAATGTCCGCGGTCATTGATACTGCACTACCTGCTTGTTGCTGAATTATCGCAACTTGTTCCCGAAGCTCCTGTAAGCGAAACGCAATCTCATTGGTAACCGTGGCAACCGTGGTATCGGTCTCAGTCCGGTTTAAATCGATCACGTTGTTAATAAGGGTGTTGATGCCGGTTTCTATCTGAGTAGCAGCCTCGTAAGCACGTGGGAATCTGCGCTGAACATCACGGACGTCAGTGAAATCGAGAATAAGTGATGCCATATCATCAGCGCTAAACTCCAGATCATTTAATTTACCGGCAATAGTGCTACGCAACCGGATATTGTTGTCTAAGCGGCGTTGCAGATTTGTGCTGGCTTCAATAAAGTTACGATAGGTCTCACTGACCTGCTCAGCGCCAGCCCGGAGTTCTGGATGTTGTTCAATAGCCTGACGCAAGGCATCGGCTGCTCTGTCATATATAACCTTTTCCTGAGCAAAGCGTTGATTAACGGCCGCGGTCTTTTCCAGGCTATCTGCGTAAAAGCCTTGTAAACTTGCCCGGCTCATCGTAACGAATTCAGTTTTCATCGTTGCACTATTTTCCAGTGCGGGAATGGAAACCTCATTAACTTCAGTGGTGGCGTTACTAATATTGTTTAAACTGATATAGGCGGTCACACCAATAAACAGCAGTAACAGGGAAATGATGGCAAAACCACCCATCACCCGCAACGCTACGGTTAACTTCATAATAACTCCCACTTTAAGTGTTTTATTTTAAGCACCTTAGCTTAAGATTTCTTGCTTAACAAGACTGAAACGCCAGTTTTGATGTCCCGGGTAAAACGGGATTAATTGTTCGCTGCAACACTGTATCGCTGTTGACGTTCTATACAATAGGCTGTCAGGGTATTGCCCCAGACGCAGCCAGTATCCAGAGCATGAATATCCTGCACCGGACTATACCCATTTAATGCCGCCCAATGTCCGAAAAAAAGTTCAGGATGGGGTTTACTGCGCCAGAATTCATACCACGGCACTAATTCACTTTGTTTCAGTGGGCTACCTTTTTCCTGAAAGCGCAGTGCGCCATCAGGCTGGCAAAAGCGCATTCTGGTACACGCATTAATGGTAAAGCGCCATTGCTGTTGCTCAGTTTTGGCCTGTTGCCACATGTTAGGTGTATCGCCGTACATAATAGCAAATATTTGTTCTGGCTGATGTGTTAATTGATAGCTCACTGCTGCCGCCGCGATCTCTGCATCATCTACTGTCCACTCGGGCGCGAGTCCGGCATGGACCATCAATTGCTTTTTATCGCTGCTTTGATGGATCAATGGCAGGTGTAACAGCCAGTCCACAAGTTCTTCCAGATTTGGTGCTTGTTGCAGTTGCTGCAACTTATCCACCGCTTTAAGGCTACTGAACCCAAAGTAGCTGGCCAGGAAATGTAAGTCGTGATTTCCCAGCACACATTTAGCGGCCTTGCCCAGCGCTTTGATAAAATTTAAGGTTGCCAGGGAGTCAGGGCCCCGGGCAATCAGATCGCCACAGAACCATATCTGATCATCAGCAGGATTAAATTCTACATGCAACAGCAAACGTTGCAGTGCATCATAGCATCCCTGTACATCGCCGATAACGTAGGTTGCCATCAGTTTAGGATATTGGGCATGGCCAGCCTGAACACCGGTATAGCGGCGTTAAATCGTTGTTCTGAGCGGCTAATCATTTCGTAATGGCCCTGCATGGTCCCTACCGGGGTTTCCAGCACCGCGCCACTGGTATAACTGTAACTTGAGCCAGGTACCAGTTCAGGTTGTTCACCTACCACACCGTCTCCGTAAACTTCAGCCTGTTTGCCATTGGCGTCGGTAATCAGCCAGTAGCGTTTCAGTAAGGTCACTGTTTCATTGCTACAGTTTTCGATAGTAATAGTATAAGCAAACACAAAGCGGTTTTCCGTCGGATCAGATTGTGCACCCAAATAAAAATTGTCGACCTTAATCAGAATATCAAACTGCTCACTCATCATTACCTTCCTGCTCTGCCAACCATTGCGCCACCTTAATGAAACCACTGACGGGTAACTGTTCCGGTCTGATAGTAGGATCGATACCCAGAGCACTTATCTGCTCGGCCGTTGCGAAATTGCTAAAGCCATTGCGTAAGGTTTTACGGCGCTGATTAAACGCTTCCAAACATACCCTGTTTAGCACGGCAGGATCAACTTTTGCTCTGTCGGCCAACGGGTAGGGTATTAACCTGACCACCGCAGAATCTACTTTAGGTGCAGGTATAAATGCTCCTGGTCCCACTTCAACCACCGGTATTGCCTGGCAATAATACTGTGTCATAACACTAAGCCGACCGAAGGTTTTACTACCGTGGCTGGCCGTCATGCGCTGCACAACTTCTTTTTGCAGCATAAAATGCATGTTGTTGATATGGTCAGCGAATTCAAATAAATGAAACAGCAGTGGGGTAGAAATATTATAGGGAAGGTTGCCAAAAATTTTCAGTTTCTGTCCAGGTGCCAGTAATGCAGCGAAATCGAATTTCATCGCGTCTGCCTGATGTACCGTCAATTTGTCTGCCAGCGTTGGATGCTGCTGTAAACGTTCGGCTAAATCACGATCCAGTTCTACGACAATAAGCTTACCGGCGGCTTCAGCAACTGGTTCGGTAAGTGCGCCCAGTCCGGGACCAATTTCTACCAGCACATCAGTCGATTTTGGTGAAATCGCTTTAACAATTCTGCCGATAACATAAGGGTCGTGTAAAAAGTTCTGGCCAAAACGCTTACGAGCGCGATGGCCCTGATGAACATTGTCTGTCATATGTTAGTTCGCTTGTTGTGCCAAAGAAATGGCCTGATTTACCGCATGAAATAAGCTGCCTGGGTCTGCCTTGCCGCTGCCGGCAAGATCCAGGGCAGTTCCGTGATCTACTGAGGTACGGATCAGCGGTAATCCGAGGCTAATATTAACCGAACGGCCAAAGCCTTTATATTTAAGTACCGGTAATCCCTGATCATGGTACATCGCCAGCACAGCGTCTGCATCATCCAGATATTTGGGCTGAAACAGTGTGTCAGCAGGCAGTGGCCCTACTAAGTCAATACCCTCTGCCCGCAACTCGTCCAGCGTTGGGCTGATAATATCCAGCTCTTCCCGTCCCAGATGGCCATCTTCGCCAGCATGGGGGTTAAGCCCACATACGTAAATTCGTGGCTGGTTAATTGCAAATTTGTGCCGTAAATCATGGTGCAGGATGGTAATGACTTTGAGCAGTCGATCCCGGGTAATGGCTTTGGCGACATAAGCCAGAGGAATATGGGTCGTTGCCAGCGCGACCCGTAACCCTTCAGTGGCGAGCATCATGACCACATAGGGTGTATTTGACTGATGCGCAAAAAATTCGGTATGGCCACTGAACGGAATACCGGCTCTGTTTATAATTCCTTTGTGCACGGGGCCGGTGACAACGGCCGCAAATTCAGTACTTATCGCATTCTCACCAGCAAATTGCAGTGTATTTACCACGTACTGGCCATTGGCAACATTCAGTACGCCAGCCTCAACAGGCTCGGTCAGGGCAAAATCAGCAACGGTTAGTGTGCCGGCTGCCTGGGCCCTGGCGGGGATCTTGCTGTCATAGGGTAGCAATGTCAGATCAATACCTAACCGTGCAGCCCGGGTAGCGAGTAATTCTGCGTTGCCGCACACAACCAGTTCTACCGGCCAACTCTGGCGGGAAAGCGCTACGACCAGATCCGGCCCGATGCCCGCTGGCTCGCCGGGCGTAACGGCAATACGCAGCGTCATCTAACTCTCCGGTAACACGTCAATGAAGGCTTCGTCGCGTATTTCTTTTAGAAAATTTGCTGATTCTTCATTAAAACGACGGTTGTAAATCATCCGGTAAACCTGTTCACGTTTTTTATCAGCCGTCGCATCCACAACACGCTTGTCCAGTACCTGCGCGATATGCCAGCCGTGCTCTGTTCGGAATGGCTCACTAATCTCATTAGTTTCCAAACGCAATAAGGTGTCACGAAATGCCGGTACAAATACCTGAGGTTCACTCCAGCCCAAATCACCACCGTCCATCTTTGAACCCGGATCTTCAGAATGCTGCTTGGCCAATTCAGCAAAATCGGCTTCGCCGGCGCGAAGTTTGCTAACAAACTGATTCAGGGTATTGCGAGCGCGTTCTTCACTAAGAATAATGGATGGTTTAATTAAAATGTGGCGGGATTTGATTTCCTGAATTTCAGCAACGTTTTCGCCACGGATATCAAAGATAGTTATAATATGAAAACCCGCTCCAGAGCGCATCGGACCGATTAAGTCACCTTTTTTCTTATCGCGAATGCTCTCTGAAAACAGGGTTGGCATTTCATTTATGTTCATGAAACCAAGTTCGCCACCTTCCAGAGCTTTTCCGCCGGAAGAAGAGGCGATGGCAATGCGTTTGAAATCACTACCGCTTTGCAACAACTCCATCACTTTATCTGCGCGCTCTTTGGCAGCACTTATATCATCGGGCGATGCCTGGTTGGGAACGGCGATAAGGATATGCCCCAGATTGTATTCCTCACTGACAGCACCCTGTTCTTCCATTAACTTCAGCAGACTGTCAACTTCCTGCGGGCTGATATAAATGCGGCGCTGCACGCTACCACGGACCACTTCGCTGGTAATAATTTCTTCTCTGAGCTTTTCTCTAAACCGCGCATAATTGCCTTCTTCAGCTTCAACCTGGCGGCGAAATGCTTCGATGCTGAGATTTTCACCCTGCGCGATGTTACGAATAGTATCGTCAAGCTGAGCATCACTGATTTGCAAGCCCATCCGTTCAGCAAGCTGCAACTGCAGACTGGTTAATATCAGTCGCTCCAGTGCCTGGGTACGCAATGCCTGATCAGAAGGAAGGGTTTGTCCCTGAGCTTCTGCGTTACGTTTAACCCGGTTTACCACGTCATCAATATCACTTTGTAAAACAACACTATTATCAACAATAGCGGCAACCCGATCGATCTCTTTTTCGGCTGCCATACTGGAAAAACTCAACCAGCCGATAAAAGCCAGGCAGATAACTTGCTGTAACTTCATAAATTCCTACACTAATTAGTTAGTAAATACGGCCGACGGTATCCAAAAATGCCATTTGACAACATGTCTGATACGCCAAAACCTGCTTTATCACCGAAGCCTTTTAACACAAATTGCAAACTAAGGCTGCTATCCAGTTCGCCAAACTGCAGTGCATTATCAATACTGGTATCGAGATTTGCCACAATGTGACGTCGAGCTACCAGCCGAACTGCCCAACAGCAGGATTCGTATTGCACACCAAAATTGGCATCTATCATACGATGGTTTGTGACATCACGATAGTAACTGGCAATAAGCTGCCAATCTTTTGCCAATGGAACCGTGCCCAGTACACCCACTTGCTGAATCTCTAACCCTGAGACCGCCCGGCTGTATCGATGGTTCAATTGCAGTAAGGTATTCTCACTGCCCCGGTAGTCAAGACTGGCGTTACTTTTGATAATTCGCTGACCATCAATATCATATTGGGTGGCAGCACTTAAATACCATTTCCGGTACCAATGCCAAATCATTTCCGCGGCCAGCACCGAGTCAGTTGCAGTTTGGTTTTCAGTCAGATTATCAGTCGCCTCGACCGGGTCTTCCAGAAAGAAGATTTGGCCCAGACTAAATCGAAATAACTCGTTATCAATATTGTCGTAAAAACGGGTAGTCCAGCCAACAGTTAGTTGATTAGCCTCGTTTATTCTGTCTATGCCAGAGAAGCGGTTTTCCCGGAATAGGCCATGATAATCATCTTGTAACCGGGTGGTGTCATACAAACCAATATTACTCTGCTGCCGGTACGGTATATATAAATATTGAATTTGTGGTTCGAAAGTCTGCAGTGCCGGTTCGCCGAACCAGTCATATTCCCGTTCCAGATTTAACCGGCTGTACAGTCGTATTTTTGGCAGAGCCCGTTGCACTGACGAGTCAATATCTACCGTATTATTATGACTCTGCTGCTGGTAATAGGTGTAAAGCATACTTGCTTCAGCAGTAAATTCGAGCGCCGGAGTGACAAAGGGTAAACGTAGTTTGGGCTCAACGTGTAAACGGTTTGCGGCATTAATTAGTGCATTATCATTTTCAAAATGAGCATAACTGGCCTGCCATACCAGCTCAAGCGGATTGAATATCTGCCAGGGCTTGGCTGAACTTAGCTGCAATTCAGGTAGCATTTTATACGCGTCCGCAAAGTTACCCAGAATTTCAAAACCCTGCAGTCTGAGCTGGCTATTGATATTCTCACCATAGTGAGCAATGGTTGCTTCGCGATAAAGTTGGGTATCACTCTGGTTGGCGTAATCCGAACCTAATTCAGTAAT
Source organism: Arsukibacterium sp. UBA5043 (assembly GCA_002415085.1). Taxonomy (GTDB): domain Bacteria; phylum Pseudomonadota; class Gammaproteobacteria; order Enterobacterales; family Alteromonadaceae; genus Alishewanella. The sequence goes on from DIBV01000004.1 coordinate 315,922, forward strand.
GTACGCATCATCACTGACATCAGTAAAGTCAATATAACCACGCCAGCTACTGCTGAAATCAGAGCGATGTGTTAAATGGCTTAGATAACGACTACCGAAATCATCTGGTTTTTCATTATCGGAACTCAGGTATTCAAGTTGCATGATTCCCTGATGGTCAGATGTCAGATAGCGAAATTCTGATTTTATCTGGGTGCCGCGTTTGCTCATATAACGCGGTGTCAGGGTCAGGTCGTAGTTCTCAGCTAAATTAATATAGTACGGAAGCTCAACATCAAGCCCCAATAATTGAGAACTACCTATCTTGGGCAATAACAAACCGGTCTTGCGTTGCTCGTTTACAGGGAACGTCATGTAGGGCAGATAGAATACCGGAACGTCTTTGATTTTAAAAACCGCATTGCTGGCAGAACCCCAGCCTTCACCTTCATTAATTTTAATATCGCTGGCATGTAAAGCCCAGCTATTATCTTCAGTAGGGCAAGTGGTAAATAACGCCTGATCCAAGCGGATTTGCTCCGGACTGGCTTGCAGGCTTTGGGCGTAACCACGCCCGGCCTGTGCTATAAACTGGTAATGTGCGTCAGTTATAATAGCTTTGTTTTCAGCGGTATTGGCAAGAAAGGAGCTGGCAGATACTTTTAAGCTGGTATCAAAATATTCAATCCCACCCTCCGCAAAAATTTGTTGCTCTTTGCGACTGAAACGGGCACCTGGCGCGGTAAGTAAGGTATCACGATGGATAATCTGCACATTACCACTGAACAGGGCGGTTTGATTGCCACTCAGATCTGCGTCATCTGAGCTGATCCGCACCGTATTGTCATCCGGGTTCAGATTAACCAGCACAACAGGTGGGGTTAGTGGTTGGTAACACATTGGGATAACAGGTTCACTTGCCTGCAGCTGGCTACAGAGCAAGCCTGTGATTGTTATCCCGGTAAACCATAGTTTCATCCAGTCTTCTCTGCCCCAGATTTATCATTTTTTTGGTAAGATTAGCCCGCTATGATAAATCAATTTTAGATTTCCTGCTAATCCGATATAGTGCGTTTTGACGATAGTCACTGACTTCATTAGAGTAACGAAGCGCAGCAGATACCACGTAGTCCAGTTTAGGAGGAAAATACTTTGTGGGGTAAAATTCTTGGAGCCTTATTTGGACTGGCACTGCTGAGGCTGCCCGGCTTGTTTATTGGTCTGATTCTGGGGCATTGGTTCGACCTGAAAATGGGCGCCAACCTGGCAAGGTTTCGCGGGATATTTCACGAACCCGGCGATCAACAAGGTTTGTTCATGTATACCACGTTTGCCACCATGGGTCATATCGCCAAAGCAACGGGCGTGGTGACGGCTGCTCATATTCAGCAGGCCAGACATTTTATGCAGCAACTTGGCCTGAACGAGGCGCAGCAACAAGAGGCGCAGGCTGCGTTTCGCGATGGTAAAGCCAGCAACTTCCCGTTGATGGCTCAGCTGCAAACGTTTTATCAGCATTATGGCCGCCAGAATGATGTGATAAGGTATTTTATTGAAATACAGCTGGGCATTGCTAATGCCAGCGGCGAGATGAGTCAGCAACAGCAGGTATTACTACAGCAGGTTGCAACACAACTGGCAATATCCCGCATCGAGTTGGAACAAATGGTGGCTGCTTATCGGGCTCAGCAGCGATTTAACCAACGAAATACGCAACGCCCGGCAGCAAATGCCGTGCAGGATGCCTATAAAGTGCTAGGCGTAAGTAGTGATTGCAATGATAAAGAGTTAAAACGGGCATACCGGAAATTAATGGCCCAGCATCATCCTGATAAACTTATGGCAAAAGGGGTTCCTTTGGCTATGTTGGATGTTGCAAAACGGCGGACTCAGGAAATTCAGGCCGCGTATGAATTACTGAAGAATCGGCAATAGCCAGAAAGACTTATAGCCCTAAGCTGTGCAACCAACCCGTTATTTCTTTTAAAACCCAGGCATGAATATCTTCATCATAAAAAGTACCAGATAACTGACGCTGGCGGTAATTCGTTTTAAGATTACGCTGCACCAATTGTTGTCTCAGCTTTAGGTTAGCAGTGACGAATCGGTTGTCGCGTTGATGACTTATATCCAGAGTGGGGATTGATTGCTGTGCAATGTAGCCCGCTAATTCGCGATTTAACGTCACGTCCGCCAGATAGACTCCGAGCATAATATATGCCGCAGGTGATTCAAGCTGATCTGTATTGTACAGTCGGTTTAATAAGGCGGCATTGCTGCCTTTTCCGATAACAATGATATTGCCACCCTGTAACTGAGCCTCGCCCATGGCAGCACGCATTCGCTCTGCAAGCAATTGCTGGTATGTGGTCGAATCTGGTTCAAGGCTGAATTCAGCAGGAGGAGGAGGCATAATCGCCAGCGTGTGCCAGCCGTAATCATTAAGCCGTTGACGCAAAGTATCAAGATAATCTGGGCTGACCGGACGTTCAGCCCAATCAGGTACCAAAATGGCAGTACCCTTATTATAGCTGGTAAGAGCCTGACGTTGCAGTGCCATGAAACTGCCAGATTCACTGGTTAATTCGGTTAATTCGCTGGCAAGGATCTGGCGTTGCAGATCCTTTTGCCAAAGTTGTTGGATCGAAGGGGCTTCCTGCGCCGCTACCGTTATCTGGAAAACAGTAGCGATTAAAAGCCAGGTTAGGCCCTGACAAAGCGTTTTATTCACATATGACCTGTTAACTCAGCTGTTATTGGCTGTTATCGGCCAAGCCAGTGATAACGTTAGCTGCATCGTTACCGTCTATGTATTCTGGGAACGTATATAAAACTTTACCATCATGACTAACCTTAACATAGCTCTCGCCCTGCTCAAGCAGCTGAACTGCTATCGAGGATTGCATGATAAAGCAAAAGGTTGTCGGCTTAAATTCGGCAAGCGCTTTTGCCATTTCTTTAAGTTGTTCATTTACGGCCAGTCGCTGAGTTTCATTTTCATCGGTACAGACATGGGCAGATTGCTGCAAAGATACAGATTGCTCAGCTTGCACATTAAAAGTAATACAGGCTAATACTGTGGCAAGAGCACAGTAACGACCAATAGCTTGTACAGACATAGGGAGTTCCTCAAACGGCTTATAGAGGGCTAAACCTAGCAGGAAGTTATGCGGTCGGCAATAAAAAAAACCGCCATGACTGGCGGTTTTTGTTAAGCGTAAGAAAATTAACGTAATACAGGTTCTTTAACTTTCGCTGTTACTTTTGCTTCAATTCGTTGGTTTGCCGCATTTGCTGCAGGGGTACTGTCATCAATACGTGGCTGAGTTTCACCGTAACCAACAGAGGTAATACGTGAAGATTGTACACCTTCGCTAGTCAGAATGTCGGCTACTGATTTTGCACGACGCTTAGATAACAACATGTTATATGCATCGTTACCCGGTTTAGACGCATGACCTTCAATAACCACTTCTGATTCAGGGAAGCGTTTCATGAATGCCGCTAACTGGATGATTTCTGAACGTTGGTCTGCAGAAACAGCAGCAGAGTCAAATCCAAATTTCACTTCAACGTCAACATCACCGACCCGCTGCATGGTTTCTTTGAACACAGTACAACCCTGTGGATCAACTTGATGATTGGCAGCTGTGTTAGGGCAGCGATCATTACTATCCATTACGCCGTCTTTATCGCTGTCAGCTGGCTTAGCCGGTTGTACCGGGGCAGGTGCCGGAGCAGGAGCAGGTGCAGGCGTTGGTGCAGGTGCCGCTTCAGCACCAAAAATCCAGCTGGCACCCAGTTTAATACCGGCGTCATACCATGAGCCGTTATTAATACCCTCGTATCGATTCGCTTCGGCGAACAGGGCAACATCATTACGGACAAAGTAACGGTAACCGACACCCAGGTTCAGTGCATCTGAGCTTAGGTTGCCTTCGAAGTGTTTCCAGCCGCCAACGATATATAAGTTAGAGTTTGTCAGATGATACATGGCATCAACGCCAAAACGATCATTACCAATACTGCCACCGGTTAATGAATCTAAACGTTGTCTTGCGTATTCTAAACGCACTCCCCAGTTCTGATTAACCCGGTAACCTAGTTCTGCACCGATACCAGGACCGTGTTCAACATTATCCCATTCGGCTGAAAGTGATTTATTTTCATGTGACCAATAGTATTCACCAAATAAAGAACCGAATACTTTGCGTTCTAAATCAGCCGCTGAAGGTGATTGTGCCAAAGCCTGAGTGCTTATAAACGGCAGGGCAGCCAACACAGCAAGGGCAGTCATTTTAAGTTTCATCCATTTCTCCTTAGATTTAATCCAGCATTCAATAGCAAGCTTTATTCGTGCTAACTATTAACTTGCCATCTATATTACAAGTCGTTTTGTATTAAAATTTGTTCTTTAATTGTTCTTTATTAAAAATAGTACAGCAATTTGTTATTTAGCAACCCAATATGCTGAGTATCATAAGCCAGTTAACTGAATATGGGGTTAATAATTGTAAAAAGAAGTCAAAAAGAACAATTTACTGCAAAAATAAGTGTTTTCCCATTTGCCGGATGCTGCAGCGATAATGTTTGCGCATGTAACTGCAGACGTTCTGCTGCGGCAAAGGCTTTCGGGTCTGCGTAAAACTTGTCACCGAGTATAGCATGCCCGATCATTTGCATATGGACTCGTAGCTGATGGGAACGGCCAGTTACCGGTGTTAGCTGCACCCGGCTGACATTAGCAGAGCGTTCCAGCACCTGATAATGTGTGACAGAGGCTTTACCCCGCTGATAACACACCATCTGCTTAGGACGATTTGGCCAGTCACAAATTAATGGTAAACAAATAGTTCCCTGATCTGCTGCCACCCGGCCAGTAACTCTGGCGATATAGTTTTTTTCGGTTTGTCGTAACTGAAATTGGCGGTTGAGTTGGCGCTGGGCATCGGCATTTAATGCTAACACCATGACCCCGGAGGTTGCCATATCCAACCGATGTACAATTCGCGCCGTTGGCAGTACTAGCTTGACTCGATATTCCAGACAGTCCCAATGTTCCTGGGCTTTACCCCGGACTGATAGCAAGCCACTGGGTTTGTTGACGACCAGAATATCATCATCCTGATAAATGATATCCAGATAGGGGGTCAGTGGCGGCTGATAATGAAACGGATTCATGTTAATCGTGACTCACCACGATAAGTCTGATTGCATCAAGTTTCAGACGTGCCTTACTAATATAATCGGTCAGTTGATGTTGTTTATCAGTCAGGATGTCAATTTCTTGCTGACGAATCAGTGGGTTAATTTGCTGTAAGGCTTTTAATCGTTGCTGATCTGCCTGCAAGGCTTGCTGCATTTTTTGCAATGCGTTCTGGCATACCTTGGCTAATTGCTCTGTTGCGGCAGTTTCACTGGTAGCAATCAAAGGATGGATTAAGCTCTGCAGGGCATTGACAAGTTTGCTTGCGGTCTGCCGGCCAACCGGTTTTAACTGGCGGTTAAAGTTATCAAAGGGAACCTTAGCCGCCAGATCATTGCCGGTTTTATCCAGGAGCAAGCGGATTGGCGTACCAGGCAAATAACGGCCTAATTGCAGATAAGTAGGGGCGCTGGCCTCAACAATGTAAATGAGCTCGATAAAATAGCTGCCAACAGGCAGGGCTTTATTGGGCAGCAATGCCACTGCTGTATTGCCCATATTGTCATTTAACAACAAATCGAGGGTACCGGTCACCATGGGGTGATCCCAGGTTAAGAACTGAATATCCTCTTGCGCCAGCGCGGTATCCCGGTCGAATGTGACCGTAACGCCGTCATCTTCAAGGCCAGGATAGGCGCAACGTAAATGTTCAGCCGGTGTTAAAATAATACTGGTATCAGAGCGATCTTCCTGATTAACACCTACCAAATCCCAGGCCTGAAACATCAGCATCGGCAGCTGCACATCAGCGTCAGTTTGGGCAATGTCTGCTGCCAGTTGCCGGGCAGGCTCACCACCGGCTGAATTCAGCTCTAGCAGCTTGTCCCGTCCCTGTTCGAGTTGTTGTTGTAAGCGTTGGTGCTGCTGCTGGCTTTGCGCCAGTAGTTGCGCCACCTCAGAGGCATCGGTTTGAGACGCTGCCAGCAACGCCAGTAACGCCGGGCCATCCTGTTCATAAACCGAGCGACCTGTCTGGCAGGTATGCTCAAACGCGTTGAGGCTTTGCTGATACCAATCTAATAATATCTGCTGGGCACTATGTTTAAAATACGGAATATGTATCTGAATATCATGCTGCTGGCCTATTCTGTCTAACCGGCCAATTCGCTGTTCGAGTAAATCAGGATTCAGTGGTAAATCAAACAATACCAAATGATGCGCAAACTGAAAATTGCGTCCTTCGCTACCTATTTCAGAGCACACCAGCACCTGAGCACTGTAATCCTCCTGAGCAAAATAAGCTGCCGCTTTGTCGCGCTCAACAATCGACATACCTTCGTGAAATACTGCGGCGCGGATCCCTTCTTTCTGGCGCAAGGCTCCCTCTACTGCCAGCGCTGTTTCAGCAGCAGCGCAGATAACCAGAAATTTTGCCGGCTTGTGTTGTTTTAATAACGTTGTTAAATAATCAATACGAGGGTCAAATTGCCACCATTGACTGCTGCTCCCCTCAAATTCCTGATATACCCGCTCTGGAAATAAATTGGCTGTCGCGAGTTTAGCAAGTGTGCTTTGCTGGTTCAGACTTTGAAATACTTTAAGGGCATTTCGATACTGTTCAGGCAAATCCAGTGCTACTGGCTTGGCTACCCGGTCCGGGAAACCTTTAATACTGGCGCGGCTATTTCGAAATAAGATCCGGCCGGTACCATGGCGGTCCAACAGCTTGCTCAGCAAAACTTGTCTGGCGTGTTTTGCGTTATCAGATGCCACAGGTTCGCTGAGCAACGTGAGCTCGTTGCTGATATCTGTTTCCTTTATCAGCAGTTGCAGGTCGCTTTTCAGTTCGTTGTTAAGTGGGGCAGTGCTTAGCAAATGGCCAGCTGTAGTGGCAATATGCTGGTATTGGGCTTGCTCTGCAATAAATGCCTGATAGTCGTAAAAGCGATCAGGGTCCAGCAGGCGTAAACGGGCAAAATGACCTTGCTGACCCAATTGATCTGGCGTGGCAGTTAACAAAATAACGCCGGCAGTATCCTGAGCCAGGCTTTCGATGGCACGATATTCTTTACTGACATGTTCTGCAGTCCACGCCAGATGATGGGCTTCATCAACTACCAATAAGTCCCAGTCACTGCTTTGAGCCTGTTCCAGCCATTGTTTGTTGCTACTGATGAATTCCAGACTGCATAGTACCAGCTGTGCGGTATCAAAGGGGTTACTAACATCCAGCTGTGACTGCTGACACCGTTCTTCATCAAATACTGAAAAATGCAGATTAAACCGGCGTAACATTTCCACCAGCCACTGGTATTGCAGGGATTCGGGTACGACGACAAATACCCGGGTGGCCAGTCCGGACAACAGTTGCTGATGAATAATCAGTCCTGCTTCGATTGTTTTACCAAGGCCAACTTCATCAGCGAGCAAGACTCTCGGCGCATGGCGTCCGGCAACTTCTCTGGCGATATGAAGTTGATGTGGGATCAGGCTCATTCGACCGCCTTGCAAACCACGCAATGGGCTTTGCTGTAACCGGCTTTGATGCTGCCACGCCAGATAACGTAGAGTAAAGTGATCAAAACGATCAATCTGGCCGGCGAAAAGACGGTCTTGTGGCCTGTTAAAGCTGATAAAGTGGTCGAGAAAGGTTTCTTTTAGATCGGTTTTTTCGCCGTTGTCGATACGGTTGCCACTGTAAATCAGGGTATTGTGTGCTTCACTTACTGACGTGACAATTAAACTGAAACCTTCCGCACTTTTTATTTCATCGCCAATGTTAAAAATCACCCGGGTAAGAGGGGCCTCAGTCTGAGCATATTGCCGGGTTTCACCGGTAGCCGGGAACAAAACCGTCAGCATCCGACCCTCGATACCCACCAGAGTTCCTAAACCAAGGTCAGACTCAGTATCGCTGATCCAGCGTTGTCCCAAAGCAAAATTCATATCAAAGCACCATCATAAAATCGGGGCGCCATGGTACTAGTAAATGAATAAAACTGCATCTGCCATCCGCTTATATTTTAGCTTTAATCACTGTCATTTGGGTGTCACGAAAATATCGCAAAATATTTTCACCGCAAATTAGCGATTTAATTCAAGAATTGGCCGCCAACTGGCGCCGTTGCACTATGCTTAGTTTAGCTACATAAAGTTGACAACAACAATATTGCGTAAAGTTAACTTGGTTTTGTTTGAAGGAGCTGCGTATGGCGCGAAAAAAAAGCAAAGAAAAGAAAATCTATGTATTAGACACCAATATTCTGCTGCATGAACCCTTCGCCTTTCTCAATTTCGAAGAACACGACGTGGTCATCCCGATGACCGTGCTGGAAGAACTTGATCACATTAAAGATCGCAATAAAGACGTTAGCAGAGACGCCCGGATCGCGATCCGGGCGTTAGAAGACGTGCTGCGTGACGCTTCACCAGAGCAAATGCTGCAAGGTGTGGCCTTACCCCGTCAAAATGAGCAGTTAGGAGGTGGCCATTTATTTATCATTAATGATCATCATATTAAAGACGAAATACCCGGTTTACCCGGTGGTGAAAATGACCACTTAATTATTAATACTGCTTTGTATCTGCAACGCGAAAAAGGTCCGGTCATAGTTATTCTGGTGACCAAGGATATTAATATGCGCCTGAAAGCAAAAGGTGCTGGCTTAAAACAGGTTGAAGACTATCGAACAGACCAGTTAATTGATGATGTTCGCTTTTTATACAAAGGTTATTTTAAATTCAGTGGTGAGTTCTGGAGTCAGGTTGGCGAATGTCGCAGTGAAAACGAGGGCCGGGATACAGTACATTATGTCAGTCGTAAACTATTGCCCAATGCTTATCTCAATGAATATCTGATAGATGAAGCAGAAACCTTTGCCGGTCGGGTGCTGGCGATCACCGAGCATGAAATTAAAATTCTGGACTTCGGCTATGAGCGATTGATGCATCGGCATGCCTGGGGGATTCATCCTAAAAATATCTATCAAGCGATGGCATTGCAGGCGTTGTTGGATACCGACATGGATTTGGTGATTCTGACCGGCCCGGCCGGCTGCGGCAAAACGCTGATTGCGCTGGCCGCTGCTTTGGAGCTGGTGATTGAAAAAGGCCAGTACGAAAAGGTTATTGTTACCCGTAACACTCCTGAAATTGCTGAATCAATTGGTTTTTTACCAGGTACTGAGGAAGAAAAAATGGCGCCCTGGCTTGCGGCTATTACAGACTCACTTGAAGTACTGCATAAAACTGATGAGCACCCGCATGCCAGTGTCAGTTACATTATGGACAAAGCCAACATTCAGTTTAAATCGGTCAACTTTATGCGTGGCAGAAGTATTCAGAATGCGATAGTAATCCTGTACCCCAGTATTTGTTTGGCTGATAAGTTGTTACTTCCTCGTCTTTACTGGGCTAGAAGGGTGGTAACAAGAATTTTGGTGAATAATCGCAACTTTACCAAACATTCTGCAAATGCTGATTCTTTTTTGTTACATTCAGATGTTGTTTTGGGGGAGGTTGCATAATGATCGCACGTAAAAACATTCCACGTGTTTTAGATACATCAGCATTAGTCCACGATCCAAAGTCCCTTTTATCATATGAGGACGACATCTACATCTGCCTCACTGTCCTGGAAGAATTGGACAATCTTAAAGAGCGCAGGGATAGGTCTATTAGTGCCGATGCCCGCGTCTGTATCCGGATGCTTGAAGATCTTGTCAGTGGCCACGATGCTGAGCAACTAGAAATTGGGATCCCGCTTCCAACTAGTGAAACAGGAAAACGTGGAAAATTGTTCATTGGCATCGATACCAACATTGAGCTTGAGCAATCGCTGCGGCATGGTATAGGCAGCGAGGCCGACAACAGAATCATAAATTATGCCTACCAGTTGCAAAAGAGACTTGAGCAGCCAGTGTCGATAGTGACTCGCGACATTAACATGCGTTTGAAAGCGAGAACTGTTGGCGTTGGTGCGGAAGATGTATCCGTTGATAACTCCATCGCTGACATTGATCTTTTATATGGTGGTGTTCAAGTATTTGAATCCGACCTGTTCGAAAAACTGGAAAGTGATGACGACTTTAAATTATCCGGTGATGTATACAGGATGGATCGAAGTCTGTTTAACGACGAAGTTCAATCAAATATGTATTGGTATGACGAAGCAGGGCATATTGGTCTTGTAACTGAAGTGAGTGCAGAGCATGTTTACACGACATTGCTTCCACGCAAACACAAAAAGATTTGGGGTGTTTTACCAAAGAATTCAAGACAGGCAATAGCTCTGCACCAGCTAACCGACCCTCAATACGACCTTAACATACTGCTTGGCCCAGCTGGGTCTGGTAAGACTTTTCTCGCAGTTGCAGCGGCCCTGCATCAAGTGTTGGAAGAGAAAAAGTACAAGAAGATTGTTGTTGTTCGTAGCAGAGATTTCATGGACGAGGATCCCGGTTTTTTGCCAGGGGATTTGAAAGAGAAATCAATGCCACTTCTTGCAGGTATCACAGATGCGCTGATATCAATGCATAGTGACGATAGCAATGAACATAACACTTTTACAACAATTGAACACATCATCGAAAAAGCCAATATTGAATTCACCTCAATGGCCTATTTTCGGGGACGCTCGCTGGATGATGCATTTTTGATAATTGACGAGGCCCAAAATATGACTCGTGCACAAATGAAAGGGATGCTGTCAAGGGGCGGCAGAAATTGCCGGACAGTTGTACTTGGGAACCTTGCTCAGATTGATGACAAGTTTGTAACGGCCGCCTCGAGCGGCGCAAGTGCAGCTGTGAATGTTTATCGACATTATGAACATGGAACAGTACTGATTTTTGACGAGGTGGAGCGTAGCTCGCTCGCAGAATTTACGGAGAAAAATTTTTAGTCGGACTACAGTGACAAGCAGTAGAAAAGCGCAAAAGAGAAAGTTAAAAACAACATTGCAAATATCGGAAAATATACTACCTTTACCGTTATATATATAACGGTAAAGGGGTTTATGTGGCTAAACAAACTTCTACAAAAATCAATGTCTCTGATCTGGAGTTTGTTATTGAGTATCTAATCTTGCTTGCGCAGTCTAAACGTGCGCTTCAATTAAATATTCCGCTCTATAAGAGCGTAAACAGGTTGAAGTTATATAAAGCCGCTATATGTGTCGAAACAGCGCTACTAGAAAAACGTGACGAGGACTTCATCGATGCAATTGATAGAGTATGTATTGATGTTGAAGGGATAGTTGTCAACGCAATACCGCCGGAAGAAATCCAAAGACTAAAAACGGCAATAAGGCAAAAGCGTTATAAAAATAACGATTTCAATCGCCTTTTAAGCGAGTATCAGAGCACACTTTCATTCGTTGATGGTAGGTTAGATAGCCATTAATCAGTGCCGCTCAGTCACGCAGAGAAATTTTTGGTGATTTTATATAACAACAAAACCAAGCAAACTAAATATTGAAACGACTCAAATTTAATGAAGAAACAAGCGTTAGCAAATTGAGTTACCAGTGCTCAGTCGGCAGCAATCACTTTTTTCAACTTAATTAAGAACGCTTTGTTTCAATTAGTTATATTTTCAGTTTCAAGTTAACGACGCTTCTTGGACAAATAGTATTTTAATGACGCATCTGAGATTATATTCGTCACTTTCCCTTGCAGCATTTGTCCATATTCAAAATCACGCCCAGCTTTGTTACCTAATCGCCTTTTCCACCATTTAATTTCACTTAGCATTCTGGCTGCTTTTTCTCTAAGAACGTGTGCGTTGTGAGAATCAGCAGTAAGTGAACATTGTGGAGGCTCAATATTTTGTTTTTGGCAATAGTCTAAAGCCGCTTTGAGCCCTTCTCTATGTATTAATTCAGCGCAAAACTTAGCATGCATTTCGGCTTGCCGGCACTAGAGGTGAGTAGTGCTCGGGCCTGACAATCTAACGTCCACCACGGCTAAATCAGTCTATTATAAGTTAATTACAAAATTTCAATAACAACATAACCAATTTAAAAGCAGTTACTTTCTTTATTCTTTATTAAAATCACGGTGAAAAGCCATCCTACCATCTCCACAAGATCGCCTGTATCCGCTGCATTCTTTAATCAGTCAATGTTCTGGAAAGTGAGGAAAACTGCCCAGTGTTACTCACGCATTCTAACGCCTAGTAAAGGTACACATAAAATAAAATGTCGACTATATTTGACATTGGTATATTTAAGTCTACATTTAAGTGGGCTAACTAAAAATGGTTAAGTAAGCGCTGAAGAAGGGATTTCTATGTCCGCCAGGGATGGTCAGAGTTTCATACAGGAGAATTCTATGATGAGCATCTCGGCGAATACGTTTTTACAGTCAATGTACGAGCATAAATCACAACAGAGGCGTTTACATAACGTGCGAGATTATTTGCTAGCGTCACTTCAGATCAATCCTCACAGCCATAACCTTATAGTTGCCATCGGAAATGGCAATGAGAAGAGTAATGCTGACGCCCTTCTGAACTGGCTTTCGGGGACGTCACATCACAATTCTTTTCTGGCGGATTTGCCAGCGAAAGAAGTGAAAAGTCTGTTGCTACACCATCTGCAGCGGACTTTGGATTGTTGGCCTGACTGAGGCTGTCTGTGGGCTTTACTTGTCGGGAACGTGCTCGATAAGGTGTTCGACCGGAACCTCGAAAAATTTACAGAGGCGATCAATGGTATCTAGCGTCACATTACAGCCAGGGGTATTAATCATTTTTGATAGGGTCGCTCGGTGTATCCCCGTTGCCTCGGAAATCTCGTTAATCGTAACGCGTTGCCCATCATCAAATGATTTTTTTTCGACTAACGCCATTAAATGGTACCTGAACATCTGTCCTCCGGGGGTTGCCTGTTTTTAATCATAACCGGTTTTTCACCAAAAGCGCATCGTTCTTAATGGAGGTATTAAATGAAGCCTATTGTCCGTGATACAGAAGGTAATTTGGTATTACGTCTAAAAATCATGGGGTGCCACTTATCTGAGCAAACAAAATTTTTAGATACACCGAAACACAGGACGTATTTGCAGACTACCTTAAAAAAAATACATCAAGAAGTGAAATCGGGTGTTTTTGACTATGCAAAATACTTTCCTTACAGTAAAAATGTATTTTATATCAATGCATTAAAATCAAAATTTCTGTCGCCAGGTTGGCGAGGACTACCTACTTTCAGGCATTTCCTAATGAATGAGTTTCAAGGTAGTTCAGATGAACTAGGGCAGATTTTAATGATTTGCATTATGGGATGTTTGGGGGAGCAACGGGTTGATGAAATTCTGGGTTACAACATCCTCAAACTGAAAGAAATGCTCAAGACTATAAAGGGAATTACAAAACCAAATTACATTGCAGCGATGGAGTTTGTTTTCAGGGTCTTAGATCAAGCTTCGCTAGTCTATGTATTTCCCAGGCCATTCAAACTAGTGCTAACAGACGACGGTGGACAATTTGCCAAACCATTATGTCACAGAGACATATTGCAAATAGTCGATAACGTGCCATCAAAATATCGCGAGGTTTTTTTATTGCAATATTATACGGGGCTATCTTCAAAAGAGCTGTTAGAGCTTGAATGGAAACACTATAGCATAAAGGATACAACGTTTTTTTTGTCTGGGCGGGAGGTATATATCGACCCCTACGCTAGACGTCTTCTCTTTCAACTGCGAAAAAAATCGGGTAGTAGCCGCTATGTATTTGGCGCACCTTTTGGCAAAAAGTTGAAAATAAACCATTGCTGGCTCAGCAAAGAATGTTGGCCAAAGGCTTGTGTCACCGGCAATGTAAAACTGA
>DIBV01000003.1 GCA_002415085.1 Arsukibacterium sp. UBA5043
TATGCGATGCCAAGGGAAAGCTTGCAACATCCCCTATCGGTGTATGACCAACTGCTGGAGGTGCGGCCATGAACCTGCAACTTCAGCGCATACAGCACGCCTGCGAGGTATTAAAACTGCCGGCAATGGCAACAGAGTGGCCAGCCATGGCTGACCACAGTGCCGCACAAGGTAAAAGCTTCGCCGACTTCCTCGAAAGCCTGCTGCAAGCAGAACTGGATGCCAGATTGCAGCGCACGCGGGAAATGTTGCTCAAGACTGCCGGGTTACCAGCGGTAAAGCACTTCGATGACTACGACTTCCGCTTCGCCACCGGCGCACCGCGCAAACAGCTATTGGAGCTCACCAGCCTGGCCTTTATTGAACGCCAGGAGAATATTGTACTGCTCGGCCCCAGTGGCGTAGGTAAAAGCCATCTGGCAATAGCCTTAGGGTACAGCGCGATTATGCGTGGCATAAAAGTACGCTTTATTACTGCGGCAGATTTAATGCTACAGCTGGCAACAGCCAAGAAACAGGGCCGCCTGGAGGCATACTTAAAACGTAGCGTGCTATCACCAAAACTGTTGATCATAGATGAAATCGGCTACCTGCCATTCGGCCGGGATGAAGCCAATCTGTTCTTTAACGTGATAGCGAAACGCTATGAACAAGGCAGCGTAATTGTGACCAGCAACTTGCCATTCTCTCAATGGTCAACGGCGTTTGCTGATGATCAAACCTTAACTGCGGCACTGCTGGATAGATTATTACACCATGCCCATATCGTACAGATCAGCGGCAACAGCTATAGATTAAAAGGTAAAAGAACAGCGGGTGTGATACCGGCAGCAGAGAGTACGTTAAGTTGAAAAAAGCCAGGGGTGGGTCAAATTTAGATTACCGTTTTAAGCGGTAAGTGGGTCAAAATTGGATTGCCGTTGACATCTTTTGCGGTCTCTTATTGACCGTTCAGATGATTTCAGTGACGCGTTGTTTCATACAGTCGCTCCTTTGGAGACGATATTTAAGAACAATGCCTTCCTTCATGATCAGATTGTTCCTGATTTCTTAGGGTAGCTTCATGAACTCTAACATAAGCGTATTTCGGCTATTTCAAACAGTGATTTCAGAGTTGCTCGAGCACCGCTAATTGTTTTCTCTAATGACGACTTTGTCACAAACAGATTTGTATTTCGATTTCATCTTTGAAATAAGGTCTCGGCTATCTTGGGGCGCATGTGTCCCTACTTTTTTAGCAGGGGCGACTCGACCAGAATCTGCTCATAAAAAAAGCTATGGAAATTTCACCATAGCTTTTTCAAGCGAACGGTATTGCTCATCGATTATTATGGCTTTGACAGCGCATGCCGCGATTCGTCACCGATAGTGGCGGCCCACACCTGGGTGCTGAAATAGAGCTATGGTGCATCTGGGTGCGACCCAGGAGGCGCGTTATCCATCGGACGTTAGGGTTTATCGTCTGAAGCCTTCGAGGATAGTCGTGCGTTCCGCGTACGCGCAGCTCATGAAATTGAGCTGTAAATCAGCTTTTGAGAACTGGTTTCTTAATTCAAATAAGAAGTCAGCTAACTTGGGAGCTGATTTTCTTAAGAACTGGCATGCGCTGTCGCCTTAGACACTTCAGAGCTTTCTATGCTCTCCTCTTCTTCATCGCCTTGTTCAGGTTGAGCTGGTTTCGAAATGCAGTACTGCTCGCCAACTGAGTAGATAGTATTGCTATCAACACGAATATACGTCACCGAGTTTTGGTCACTATATTTGCGCACATAAATGTAGTCTGGTGAAGCGAGTATTAGCCTGCCATCAATTTTATAAGAGTTGGCTGAATCTGACACCGTTACGCACTGAAAGCCACCAATCCCGAAGTTAATCAAAGCTGAGTTAACTCCCCTTGCAACTGATTCCCTAAGCATGAAAGTCATTATCGAAAAAAGTATTGCAACTGACACTAAAGATAAAAATTGAAATGGTGGTTTGGCATAGCAAAGAGCAACAATGTGGCACATGACTAAAAAGGAGACTGCTAGCAGATAGAAAACGTCTGCTTGGTTATTTATTCCGTTTTTATACCAATATAACAACAACGATGCTATTCCAGTTGCTGACCAGGTGACAAAAACCAAGACGTTCCAAAAATCAGGTTTTTTCTTGGCTATATAACGCTCTCCCAACGGAAGTAAAAAGCCAAAAAAGAACAAGGCGATAATGACAATTGCAAAAACCATGAGTGCAAAAAATGCTTTCAGGCCAAACAGGCCTTTATCAAAAAAGTCGTAGGAGAAATATTCATAGTGATGCATGTGAACGATAAAAAGTGTGACTGGCAGTAACGACAGAAATGTAGATGAGAGAATGAACGACAGTACCCGCCAAAAAGCTTCCTTTATCAACGCAGGTGTAAGCTTTCCGCCGTAGTCTACCAGCTGCTCTTTTAATCCTTCATTCTTCATATTTGATATATCCCTGATCTACAAATCGTTTTTTGCTTGCGAGCAATATGCGGATTATTTCTGGTATACCGAATTTAATCAAATAGAAATATGGTTGAAAAACAAAGTGCGGAGGTTGTACGATGTCGGTAGCACAGAGGTAGCACCGAGTTATTTTCAGGAAGTAGGGTAAAACGACAAGCCTTTAAAAATGGTGGCCCCAGCTGGACTCGAACCAGCGACCGATCGATTATGAGTCGAGCGCTCTAACCAACTGAGCTATGGGGCCACGTTAAACTAACCTTTCGAGTGCGGTGTTAACACATCCATGATGATCGGCACTCAGCTTGGCCATCCACGGCCTCGCGTTCATCGTTCTCGAAGTGATGTTAAATCACTTCTTGTCACTTACAGTGACCACTCTTTACCTAAGCTATGGGGCCACTTTAAACTTCTTTCGCGTTAAAGCGGCGTGCAGTATAAAAACTTTTACGTGCTTTGTCATCCGGCTTATTAGGCTAAGTGCAGTTAATTGCTGCTTTTTTAGGCTTTATGCCGGTTTAAATAATAAAGGCGCCGTCTGGCGCCTTTATCTGAGTGGTCGATGAAGCAGAAGTTTACTCGTCCAGGAAGCTTTTTAATACTTCTGAACGGGAAGGGTGGCGCAGTTTACGCAGTGCCTTGGCTTCAATTTGTCGGATCCGCTCGCGGGTTACGTCAAATTGTTTACCTACTTCTTCCAGTGTATGGTCAGTATTCATATCAATACCGAAGCGCATCCGCAGTACTTTAGCTTCGCGGGCGGTTAAACCGGCTAGCACTTCATTGGTAGCGTTTTTCAGGCTTTCCATGGTGGCAGAATCGAGCGGTGACTCACCGCCGGCATCTTCAATAAAGTCGCCTAAGTGCGAGTCTTCATCATCGCCAATCGGGGTTTCCATTGAAATAGGCTCTTTGGCGATTTTCAACACCTTACGAATTTTGTCTTCTGGCATTTGCATCCGTTCAGACAATTCTTCCGGAGTGGGCTCACGACCCATTTCCTGCAACATCTGACGCGAAATACGGTTCAGCTTGTTGATGGTTTCAATCATGTGCACCGGAATACGGATGGTGCGGGCCTGGTCGGCGATTGAACGGGTAATGGCCTGACGGATCCACCAGGTGGCGTAAGTTGAAAACTTATAACCACGACGGTATTCGAACTTGTCGACCGCTTTCATCAAACCGATATTGCCTTCCTGAATTAAATCAAGGAACTGCAAGCCACGGTTGGTATACTTTTTGGCAATAGAGATTACCAGTCGTAAGTTAGCCTCAACCATTTCTTTCTTGGCGCGACGGGCTTTCGCTTCGCCAATCGACATCCGGCGGTTGATGTCTTTAATTTTAAAGATGCTTAAGCCGGTTTCTTCTTCAACTTTTTTCAGTTTTTCAACGCTGCGAACTAAATCTTCCTGCATATCCTGCAGGCGCACCGAGTAGCCTTTACCTGCTTTAATTTCAGCATCGATCCAGGCGGTTGATGTTTCATGGCCCGTAAAGGCTTTAACGAAAGTTTTCTTCGGCATTTTGGCGTATTCAACGCAATGCTTCATTAACAGCCGTTCCTGGATCCGTACCCGGTCCATCATTTCGCGCATGTTTTTAACTAAGCGATCGAATTGCTTGGGAACCAGCCGGAAACAGCGGAATACTTCGCTGAGTTTTTCAATTTCGGTTTTGGTGGTCGCATGTTCGCGGCCATTCTTTTCGATAGAATTGCGGGTAACGTCATATTGGGCGCGTAATTCGCCAAATTTTATCCGCGCTTCTTCCGGATCCGGACCGGTGTCCGCTTCAGAATCATCGTCACTGTCATCGTCGTCGTTGTCGTCGTTGTCATCGTCCTGTTTATCTTCCGGTACGTCTGAACCGATGTGGCTGGCAATAACCGGCGCTTCATCAATTTCATTCGGGTCAATAAAGGCCGAGACAATGTCGCTTAAGCGAATTTCTTCCGCTTCAAACTTATCCCATTGTTCCAGCAGGTAGGTAATGGCTTCCGGGTATTCGGCAACCGACGTTTGCACCTGATTAATGCCGTCTTCAATCCGCTTGGCAATGTCAATTTCGCCTTCGCGGGTTAACAGCTCAACGGTACCCATTTCCCGCATGTACATCCGTACCGGGTCGGTAGTGCGGCCGAGTTCTTTATCGACACTGACTAAAGCCTGAGCGGCTTCTTCTGCGGCGTCTTCATCTGTTGAGGCATCAGCCATTATCAAGTCATCGGCATCGGGCGCGTTTTCAAACACCTGAATACCCATATCGTTGATCATTCGAATAATATCTTCGATCTGATCAGAGTCGATAATGTCTTGTGGAAGGTGATCGTTAACTTCGGCAAAAGTAAGATACCCTTGCTCTTTACCTTTAATGATCAGGAGTTTTAACTGCGACTGAGGACTTTGCTCCATAGAGACTTATCTTCCACCAATGTTGATTAATATAAAAATGCGAACTAGCGATTATAACAAACCGAAGCTTTTCTAGCCAGTCGGAGTTAGCCTGCTGGTCGCGGTTTTTTGCTTTTCAGTGCTTTTAGCAACAGCACATATTCATGTTGTTCGGCCTGGGTCAGCTGTTTTAGTTTATCTTTTCGTTCCAGAGCTTCCAGTCGTTGTTGCAGATATTGGTCTTCAATAGAGTGGAACGTATCCAGAAATTCAGCCGAAAGCTGCTCAGGTTCAATCTGGTGTTGCCAGGCTGCCAGTTTTAACAGAATGGCATGCTCTGGCAGATCCCGCCAGTATTCGAGTAATTGCGCGGTGGTAAGCCCAGGCTTATCCACTAAATGCTGCTGCACGGCCAGTAACAAACTAATGCCCGGAATATCGGCACTGGCCAGTTCCGGAGTATACGGCATAACGTTGACCAGTTCGGGAGTTTGCAGCAATAAGGCAATGGCCCGGCGCATTGGCGTCATTTTAATCGTGGCCGGGGCAGGCCGTGCTTGCGGCCGTTTGCTGGCCGGTTTTAAACGTTCGCTGGAGCGCCCCAGTAAATTATCCAGCTTTTGTTGCAGGGTTTCCTGATAAAAACTACTGGGGATTTGTTTAATCAGTTCACTGCCTTTGGCCATTAGTGCGGATTTACCGCCGTCGGTATTGGCGTCAAATTCCTGCAACAGATGTTCGAACAAATACTGGCTTAATGGCAGGGCTTTATCCAATCTTGCCATAAAAGCGGCTTTGCCTTCTTTCTGGACTAACGAATCGGGGTCTTCGCCATCGGGCAGGAATACAAAATTCAGTTCTACCCCATCTTTTAACTGTGGCAGGGCATTTTGCAGTGCCCGCCAGGCTGCATCACGACCAGCGCGGTCACCGTCGTAACAGCAAATCACTTTCGGGCTGTAACGAAACAGGGTGTGCATCTGATCTGAGGTGGTCGCGGTACCCAGGCAAGCAACGGCAAAGCGAATATCATGTTCGGCCAGTGCCACGACATCCATATAGCCCTCTACCACCAGCAGCTGTTTTAAGTGGCCCGGTTGCTGACGCACCTGATACAAACCATACAGCTCACGACCTTTATGAAACAGCCGGGTTTCCGGCGAGTTCAGGTATTTCGGCTGGCCATCGTTTAAAATACGGCCACCAAATGCAATAACCCGGCCACGCTTATCGTGGATCGGAAACATTAAGCGGTCGCGGAAAAAGTCATATTCGCGGCCGTTGTCATTGCGGTTAACCAGCTTCAACTCAATTAACTGTTCACGCACAGCTCGGGGTTTACCGGTACCGAGCTGTTTTAGCACGCCATCCCAGCCATCCGCAGCATAGCCCAGCTGAAAATCACTGATAGTTTGCGCCGACAGACCCCGCTTTTGCAGGTATTGTTGCACTGCCGGGCCATTAGTATGTTGTTGCAGTTGTTGCTGGTAATAGTCGGCTGCTTGCTGCATTAAGCTGTAGTCGTCGGCCTGAGCAGCCGGGCGGCTTGGCCCTTTGCCTTGCTCGCGCGGTACGTCCATATGCAGTTGTTTGGCCAGTTCTTCAATGGCTTCAACAAACTCCAGCTGCTCAAATTCCATCATAAAGCTAATCGCATTGCCATGGGCGCCACAACCAAAACAATGATAAAACTGTTTATCAGGGCTGACGGTAAACGACGGGCTTTTTTCGTTATGGAACGGGCAACAGGCAGAGTAGTTTTTACTACCTGCTTTTTTCAGGGGTACGCGCTGGTCAATCAGTTCTACAATGTCTGTTCTGGCGAGCAGATCATCAATAAACTGACGGGGGATTTGTCCTGCCACTGATGTCCTTTATATGCTTTCAGAAAAAGACAAACCGTGCTCAAAGAACACGGTGTGCAGATATTGGCCTGACGCCTGAGTGCGAACCTGCTGCAGGAACCGCTTAAACGCGGCTGGGCAGGTTAACGCCGGTTGACTGTAATTAGTACAGGCGGATCCGACGTGCATTCTCGCGAGAAAGCTTTTTAGCATGACGTTTTACCGCTGCAGCTTTCTTACGCTTACGAACCCAGGTAGGCTTCTCGTAAAATTCTTTTGCGCGAACATCAGCTAACACGCCAGCTTTTTCACAAGAGCGCTTAAAACGACGTAATGCTACGTCAAACGGTTCGTTTTCTTTTACTTTAACAACAGGCATTAAATTCTCACCTCGGTCAAACTTGGTTATCGGTAACCAATTACGATTAAAAATGGTGCGGCATTTTACGCAAAAACCCCTACCAATGTAAAGCGAATAAGTGATCTTAAATCAGATCTTCTGGCTCTGACACGGTGAAGCCGATACAATGCGCGCGTTAAAGGCCGGCAAGTGTACCTGAACTTTCTTGCCAGATCCTACTATTTGCTGATTTTTTAACACGATTTCTGGGAAGACGATGCGCGTACTAGGTATAGAAACATCCTGCGATGAAACTGCTATTGCTATTTATGATAGTGAACAAGGTCTGCTAAGCCATGTGCTGTACAGTCAGATCCCGTTGCATGCTGATTACGGCGGAGTTGTGCCTGAACTGGCGTCGCGCGATCATGTTAAAAAAACCTTGCCGCTAATTAAGCAGGCAATCCAGCAGGCGGGCCTCAATGCCACTGATATTGATGGCGTCGCCTACACCGCAGGTCCCGGTTTAGCCGGCGCATTGTTAGTAGGCGCCACTATTGGTCGCAGTCTGGCCTACGCCTGGCAAAAGCCGGCTTTGGCTGTGCACCATATGGAAGGCCATTTATTAGCGCCGATGCTGGAAGATAATCCGCCGCCGTTTCCTTTTTTAGCGTTGCTGGTATCCGGCGGCCACACTCAGCTGGTTGGGGTAGAGGGTATTGGTCGTTATGAGCTGTTGGGTGAGTCGATAGACGATGCGGCTGGCGAAGCCTTTGATAAAACGGCTAAGTTAATGGGCCTGGCTTATCCAGGCGGTCCGTTGCTGGCAAAGCTGGCCTTAACGGGTGACAGTAAAAAATATAAGTTTCCCCGGCCAATGACGGACCGGCCCGGGCTGGATTTTAGCTTTAGTGGTCTGAAAACTTCGGCGGCCAATGTCATTGCCAAAGAAGGCAGCAGCGAGCAGGTGCAGGCCGATATTGCAGCATCGTTTCAACAGGCGGTGGTGGATACCCTGGTGATAAAATGTGAGCGGGCGCTGGAGCAAACGGGTTATCAGCGGTTGGTCATTGCCGGTGGCGTCAGTGCCAACTTGTCGCTGCGGGAGCAGCTGGCGGTGTTATTAAAACGCCGGGGTGGTGCAGTCTATTATCCGCGTAAAGAGTTTTGCACGGATAATGGGGCAATGATTGCCTATGCAGGCTGCCAGCGTTTACAGGTCGGCCAGCAGCAAGACTTAACCATTGGCGTAACGCCACGTTGGCCCATGCAGGAATTAGCACCGGTATAATTATTCGCGAATGCGCTTAGATTTATCCCACACTTTGCTCTCTTTGCCCTGATACAGCCGGACAATATTCTGGCGATGACGGGCGATAATCAAAATACTCAGCATTAATACCGGGATGGTATATAAGGGCTTTATCCACCAGGTAAACAGCGGTGCCAGTGCGACGGTAATAATAGCGGCTAACGATGAGTAGCCACTTATTGCGACCAGTAAAATCCAGCTGGCAATTAACAGACCAGCGAGATCCAGGCCTATTGGCATCATGGCACCAAACGCGGTAGCGACAGCCTTGCCCCCTTTAAAACCAAAAAATATAGGGTAAATATGGCCTAAACAGGCGCAAATGGCGATGGCACCAAGCCAGACCGGTTCAATTTGTAAAAAGTACGAGCCCCAGACCGGAATAGTGCCTTTTAAGATATCAAACACCAACACCAGCACCGCAGGGAAGGCACCGCCGAGGCGCAACACGTTAGTAGCACCGGGGTTGCCTGAACCGTGAAAGCGGGGATCGGGCAGGCGAAAAAGCTGGCATACCAGCACTGCTGATGACACCGAGCCTAACAAATAGGCGGCAAACATCATAATAACAATCAGCAGGGTCATTTCGACGGTTCCTCAGCACCAGTTTTTACGATAAGATTGCCGCTCGCTTTACAGCAGCAGGATAAGGGCTTGGTGGCTATTTACCTATCCGACCAGCCTACCTTAAACGAAAAATAACGCAATCCGGATTTAACTGAATGGACATAGTTTTTATAAAACAGCTACAAGTCGATACCGTAATCGGGGTTTACGACTGGGAGAAATCCATTCAACAACGGTTGTTGCTAGATTTAGCCTTAACCTCTGACCAGCGCACTGCGGCTGCCAGAGACGATATTACGCTGACCCTGGATTATGCTGTTATTGCCGAAAAAGTGACGGCATTGATAACGGCTCAGCCGATTGAGTTGATTGAAACCGTAGCCGAACGCGTCGCCAGTATGTTACTGACTGAGTTTGCCACCAGCAAAGTGGAAGTCACCGTCAGTAAACCGGGCGCGGTTGCTCAGGCGCAAACAGTTGGTGTGCATATTGTCCGCACAACTTCGGGGGCCAGTGAGCCGGTAGTCACACCGCGGGAGCAAGCCTGATGGCCCGTATTTTTATCAGTATTGGTAGCAATACTGAGCGCGAGCACTATGTAAGAGCCGGTGTATTGTCATTGCAACAGTATTTTGGTCAGTTGCAATTATCCAGGGTATATGAAAGCGAAGCGGTCGGCTTTAATGGTGATGCGTTTTACAATTTGGTCGCCGTCACCGATACCGAACTAAGTATCGCTGATTGTGTGCTGGTACTTAAGAAAATTGAAGACAGCCATGGTCGGATCCGTGGCGCAGAAAAGTTTTGTGGTCGTACTCT
Source organism: Arsukibacterium sp. UBA5043 (assembly GCA_002415085.1). Classification (GTDB taxonomy): domain Bacteria; phylum Pseudomonadota; class Gammaproteobacteria; order Enterobacterales; family Alteromonadaceae; genus Alishewanella. Next base: position 9,753 of record DIBV01000003.1, read on the forward strand.
GGATTTAGATTTACTGACCTATGATCAGGTTATTTGTCGGCAACCCATAGTGCTGCCACGCGGCGAAATTACTGAAAATGCGTTTGTATTGTGGCCGATGGCGGAGTTGGCGCCGAATGAAATTCATCCGCAAAACGGGTTAAGCTATGCCAGGCTGTGGCAGGATTATCCAAAAAACAAACAGAAAATCTGGCCAGTGCCGTTTAATTGGAGTGAAAGTAATTGAGTACAGTGGAAGTTATTATTTTAGCTATTCTGCAGGGCTTTACTGAGTTTTTACCTATTTCATCTTCAGCGCACCTTATTTTACCGTCGGCCATTCTGGGCTGGCAGGATCAGGGTATCGCTTTTGATGTGGCAGTACATGTGGGGACGTTACTGGCGGTAATTCTGTATTTCAGACATGACATAGGCCGCTTAACGGTGGGCTGGGTGCAAAGCCTTGGCGGGCAGCATAGTACCGATGGCAAACTGGCCTGGTGGGTTATTCTGGCCACTATTCCGGCGGGATTGGCTGGCTTACTGGCAGCAGACTATATTGAAACCTATTTGCGTTCGCCCTGGGTATTGGCAGCCACCACTATTATATTTGGTTTGGCATTATGGTGGGCTGATGCCACGGCGAAACAACAGCAAAGTATGGAACAGCTAAACTGGCGTCAGGCGCTGTTTATTGGTGTTGCCCAGGCTATCTCGTTAATCCCCGGCACGTCGCGTTCTGGCATCACCATGACTGCTGCCATGTTGCTCGGCTTAGATAAAGTTAGCGCTGCCCGGTTTTCTTTTTTATTATCTATTCCGATTATTATGTTAAGTGGTGGTTATCAGGCCAGTAAATTACTGGCCGAACCGACGAGCTTTGACTTAAATGCGATATTTTTGGGGATGGGCCTGGCGTTTATCAGCGCACTAATTTGTATACATTTTTTCCTAAAAATTATCAGCCGGATGGGTATGCTGCCCTTTGTAATTTACCGGCTGTTACTCGGGATAGGCCTGATTATTTTCCTGGGTTGGTTTGCCGGTTGAGTCTGTTAAACCTAACTATCCTGCCAGGCCCGCTTTGCCGTGCTTATTGCGTCTAAGCGGGCTTGTTGCAACGCAGCGCCAATGGCTGCTCCCTGAATACCCGTGGCGACAATATCGCGCACATTAACCGCATTTGCGGCGTGCGCCAGCTGCTGTAAATAACGGGCTTGCGGGTAGTCGGCCTGTTCAAACCCTGTGCGGCCACGCAAATCAGCCTGACAGCAGCACAAAATGTCCTCCAGCCGCTGTGGTTTGCGCCATAAATCAATACCATTAAAGAGCTTAAGTATCGTTGCCGGTTTTAATTCGCGTGCTTTATGCACCAGCTGATGAAATTCACATACCAGCAGCGCCAGCTCACGACATTCATTTGGTACCCGTAACCGCTGACAAAGCTGCTCAATTAATTTAAGACCGGTATATTCGTGGCCATGGTGAGAAGGTAACAGCTCGGCTTTGGTTACACCTTTGCCTAAGTCGTGTACCAAGGACGCAAACCGGATATCCAGCCGATCAGACATTGCGGCGGCCTGCCCAAGTACCAGCAGGGTATGGATCCCGGTATCAACTTCCGGATGCCACTTTGCTGGCTGCGGTACGCCCCATAGTGCTGCCAGCTCCGGCATTAACGCTTGTAGCGCACCGCATTGGTACAGCAGCTTAAAATAAGCGGCCGGGCTGTGGCTGTTTAAGGCTTTGGCGGTTTCCTGCCAAACCCGCTCAGGGCTTAATGTTTGCAATTCACCGCTGTTGCTTAGCTGGCGCAGCAACACCATCGTGTCGTCTGCTACGCTAAAGCCCAGATGGAAGTAGCGAGCATAAAAACGAGCCACCCGTAACACCCGCAGTGGATCTTCAGCAAACGCATCTGAGACATGCCGCAGAATTCTCTGGTCGATATCATGCCGGCCATTGTAGGGATCGATATAGTTGCCGCTGGTGTCTTTGGCAATTGCGTTAATGGTTAAATCACGCCGCTGTAAATCCTGCTCCAGGGTAACATCAGGGGCGGCATAGACCCTAAAGCCGGTATAGCCCTTACCATCTTTACGCTCGGTCCGCGCTAAGGCATGTTCTTCTTTGGTTACAGGGTGTAAAAATACCGGGAAGTCTTTGCCAACCTGCTGATAGCCTGCTGCCAGCATTTGCTCAGGGGTGGCGCCTACGACCACCCAGTCATGTTCATCAAAGGGATAGCCCAGCAGCTCATCCCGCACTGCACCGCCTACAAGATATCTCTGCACATGCTTTCCTGATTGCTTATTTTTTGCCATTATAGCGCCGTCAGTCGAATTTGCAGCGCTAAAAACGCAGGATGCTTTGATGTATACCGATTTTTTCGGTTTAACCAGCCCCCCCTTTTCCATTGCCCCTAATCCGGACTTTATGTATCTGGGCGCCCGGCATACCGAGGCACTGGCGCATTTGCGTTATGGTCTGGGCGATGCTGGCGGTTTTGTGCTGTTAACCGGTGAAGTTGGTACCGGTAAAACTACCGTCTCTCGTACTTTGTTGCAGGAACTGGATAGCAATACTGACGTTGCCTTTATTTTGAATCCAACCTTATCTGAATTAGAACTGTTGGCGGCAATTTGCGATGAGCTGAAAATTCGCTATAAAAAGGCCGATGCCAGTTTAAAACTGCTGGGTGATAAAATTACCCAGCGGCTGCAGAAAAATCATCAGGCGGATAAAAAAACGATTCTGATTATTGATGAAGCCCAGCATTTGCAGCCGGCAGTACTGGAGCAGTTAAGGCTGTTAACCAACCTTGAGACCAATACCAAAAAATTGCTGCAGGTTATATTAATTGGCCAGCCGGAATTACAGCAATTACTGCAACGAAATGACTTACGCCAGTTAGCGCAGCGAATAACGGCCCGCTATCATTTACTACCGCTGGATTTAAACGAAGTACAGCATTACTTAAAATACCGGCTGCAGGTCGCAGGCTGCAGCCGGCCGGTGTTCAGCCCAAAAGCAGTAACCGCGCTTTATCAGCAAAGCGGCGGTATTCCACGACTGCTCAATTTGCTGGCCGATCGGGCGATGCTGGCGGCATATAGCCAGCAGCAAGCAACGGTACAGCTGGCACAGGTGCAGCGGGCGGCCACTGAAGTATTGCCGCTGAGGCAGCAAAGTGCTGGTGCTGCCAGGCAGGCTTTACCGGGTTGGTTCTGGCCGTTCTTAACCGGCACTGGTATAGTTGTCGGGTTTTTACTGGCGATGGTGTTATTGCCAGTGCTGCGAGGTTAATTTTGTCTATTTTAATGGATGCACTGAAACAACAGGTAGAGCCACAAGCGCCGAAGACAGCGCCGCAAGCTGCTAATGGCTGGCGTAATCTGGCGTTGCTACTTGGTTTTTGTCTGGCGCTGCTGCTGGGTTTCGCCCTGGCCAGCTGGTGGCAAAACGTGAAGCCAGCTGAGTCAATAGTAATCTCTGTGCAACCTCAGCCGGTAGAACCTGAACTTGCTAGCAGTGCCAGTATAGTGGCTGCGCTGGTAAGCGCAGAACAAGAGCTTGCGTTGAACAATGCATCAGACGTGGTGGCTACACAGCAACAGCCCGAGCTGGAACAGTTGCCACCAGAGCAGCGCGTTGTCAGCGTTACCGCGCCCACAGCAGACTCCGGCCCCACGACCAGGCAGGCTGAGCCGTCAGGTATTGAACCAGCCGCATCGGCAGCGCTGCCTGAGGTAGAAGTATCAGATGAACTGCGCCAGCGCTTTGCTTCGGCCATGGCTGCAAGTGAAGCTAACTTACGACCGCCCCGGCCGGCGCTTCGCGGACCAGGCGCACCCGCTAAGGATATCAGTGAACTGGCACCGCAGTTACAGCGACAAATCCCGTCACTGCGTTTTGAAGCCCATGTCTATGCAACGCAGAGCCCTCAGCGCTGGGTTAAGGTTAATGGTAAGAGTTTACAGGAAGGACAATGGGTAACGGCGGATATCCGCTTAAAAGAAATTACTCCTCAGTTTGTGTTGCTGGAAATGGGCAGCGAGTTATTTAGTATGCCAGCGCTTACTGACTTCAACTAAATTACTTACCGACAATGTAATGATAAGTGGCTTAGTTATAAATAGTTACGCACATCCAGGCCATATTTTTTTAAATCAACGCAGCCTTCAATATGTTCTTCCTGCTGACGGGATAAATCCATAATTTTCGGAATAATGTGGTGTTGATGAACACTGTGATAAAACAATTTTACTTTGGGTTGGGTAGGCTTTTTCGGATTGTTTTCCAGTACCAGGGCTAACTTGCCGGTGGTCAGTTTTACCACGGTGCCTGGTGGATACACGCCAATACATTTAATAAACAACTGCAGTAATTCGGTATCCAGCTGCAATGGCGTCAGGCTCAGCAAATAACGCGACGCGGCTAACGGGCTTTGATTACTATTGGCCGGGTTAGTCAGTTTTTCGTACTGATTCACAATCGCCAGCATCTGACTACCTTTGGCAATCTGGTTACCTTTGATCGACGGGGAGCCACTACCATCGAGAAACGCACAGTGCTGACTGATCCAAAGCGACACCTGGCCTGCTAAGTCTTTATTGCGTTGTAGTGCCGCCAGGCTGGTGCCGATAGCAGCCGCGTCGGGTTGATGGATCAACTCTGGTTTCAGCGCTTTACCGACATCATGCAGCAACGCCGCAGTAATTAGGGTTTTACTGCGATCGATGGGCAGATTGATAAATTTAGCGTAGGCGGCAATATAAATGGCGCAATTAATACTGTGCTGCAACAAACTATCACTTTGCTCGGCAATCCGGGTTAAACATAACAAAACATCCTGATTACGACTTACCGAGTCAGATAAACCAGCACTAACCTCATGTACCATTGATAAGTCGATAGGTTGCTGATTGCGGGTTGCATCCAGTACCAGTTGTTGCACGCGCTGGCTTTGTAACAGGACTTTTTCGGCCCGCGGCCACTCGTCAGCAAATAAATGGCGTACCACAGGCGCATCGGGTTCTGCGGTGTCAGCTGATGTTTTTTCGGCGGGCGTTACGGCAGGTTGTTCTGTTACTAAAAAGCGGCTGGGGTCAACCAGTACAGTAAGCACCCCTTTGCTCTGCAATTGGGCAATAGCCTGCGGACTGCGGACCCAGCCGGCATGCTTAACGATAATATCACCGCGTTGTTCAACCACTTCAACAACATAGCTGCCAGGCTGCAGCTCAGTGACAGAGACTTTTTGATATGCCATCCAATTGCCAGCTTAAACCTATGCCAAAATAAAACGTTGATTATACGCTAAATCTCTTAACCTGACGTTAACGCGTCGACTAACAGCGGTGTTCCTGCGGTTAAGCGGGATAGTTCAGCGGTGTGTAATTTATTACACCTAAGCATAGCAAAAGTTAGCAGTTTAGTAGTTTTTGTTTGTGAACCGCTATCCGCCAGCCAGACAGGTTATTTTTAATAATGATCAGTATATAATCGGCTAATGAGTACTCTAGCCTGATAGCCATTATCATGACGTTACCGTTAAAACCGAAAAGTCTCGATCGGATAGATCTGAATATTCTGGACACCCTGCAAAAAGAAGGGCGGATTGCTAATGTGGATTTGGCAAAAAAAGTGAATTTAAGTGCCAGCCCCTGTATCGATCGGGTGAAAAGACTTGAAAAAGCCGGCTACATAGAGGGGTACGGCGCTCGGTTAAATGCCGCTATGCTGGGGTTTGGTACCACCGTGTTTATAGAAATCACGCTGGATAACACCACCAGCGCAGTATTTGACCGTTTCAAGGATGAAGTTCTGAAAGTACCGCACGTGGTCGAATGCCATATGGTAGCAGGGGGTTTTGATTATTTACTGAAACTACGGCTACCGAATATGGATGCATACCGGATTATTCTGGAGCAAATTGTGGATTTACCCGGCGTAGTAAAAAACCATACCTATGTGGTGATTGAACAGGTTAAACGGGACACCGGGCTGCCGCTGAAAGCGAACGACAGCCTCGGGTAAATAGCCGCTTTACATCCAGCGTTCACTGTCGCGCCGTTTAGGCCATAGTGCCGGAAGCACTAAACCAAAAATCAGGCCAATTAATAAAATAGCTGAACCGATAACCATCGGGTTTTGCCAGATACTGGTTTGAGTAGCTTCCAGTTGCGTCTTAAGTTGCTCGTACGAACGGTTGCCCTGAGCTAACTGCTCCAGGGCTTTCTCTCGTTCAACAATCGCGCTGTTTAGCTGGCTACTTAACTCATTTCGCTCTTGCTCTAATTGCTGGATCTGGTCGCGCTGGCTGTTAAAGCTTTCGGTCAGCGTCTCCAACTGCGTCACCAGACCCGGCGTGTAGCTGACATATTCTTTGGGTAACCAGCCGGTTTTATTGTCTTCATAGCGTATTTGCGCATAGCCGCTGTCAGTGTCTTCACTGAGGTAGGTTACCGGCTGGCCTGCATTGATAGTGCCGACAATCCGGTATTGATTGCCCGGGCCAGAGTGCAAATAAACAAACAACGCATCGCTGATAAACGCTTCTTTTTCAATACTTTCTTGCTGGGCTGCTACAGGCAGGCTGACGACCATCAATAATATTGGCAGGAAAAATATCCGGGAAACAGAGCTGCGAAATAATCTAAACATAGGTATCCTAACTAATTGTAAGCAATGATTACGCTTGAGCTGGGCTTAGCACGATACCCGGATGATAGGGAGTTGTCAGCAAATTGACAAGTGTAAAAGTTGGCTGAACAGGCCAGGGCCTGATAACAGAGGAAAGCCTGAGATGAGTATGGAGCTGGAATTAAAGTTTTTACTGGCGGTAGCCGACAGCCAAAAGCTGCCCACGCTACTGACCTCGTTTGGCACGCTGACTGAAAATGGTCCGGCGACGCTACTCAATGCATACTTTGATACGCCGGACAATTGGTTTCGCCGTCACGATATCGGGCTGCGCACCCGTCAGAAAAACGGCAGTTTTGAACAGACCATCAAACTGGCCGGGCAGCAACATGGTGCATTGCAAGCCCGGCCCGAATTTAATCTGCCCGCTACTGGAATCGTACCTCAACTGGCAGCGTTTCCGGCTGAAATCTGGCCAGAGAATACCGATTTAAATATGTTGCAACAGCAGCTTACTGAGGTTTTTCGCACCGACTTTATCCGCCAAAGTTGGCAGCTGACCGCTGATGAAACCGTGATCGATGTGGTTTTCGATAACGGAGAAGTGATGGCTGGCGACAAGTCAGAAGCCATAGCCGAACTCGAACTGGAGCTGCTCAATGGAAGCGTCAATCCGCTTTTTACCCTGGCAGAGTACCTTATTGACCAGTTACCGCTGCGCACGGGCTGGCTGAGCAAAGCCGCCCGGGGCTATCTGCTGGCTGAAAAACAACAACTGAGCCAACCAGTACCAGATCAGCAGGGATTAATCGCCAACCTGAAGGCATTGCAATGCACCGAAGCGCTGTTTTACCGAAGCTCGACCTCGTCGCCAGAGCAGCAAGGCTTTTTGGCTATGCCTGAACAAGCTGCTTATTTTTTGTTAGCCCTGAGTGAAGAGCTGACAACATTGCAATATGACAACTACAGCGCACAAGCGAAGCTGCTGGCCAGCCAGTTGCACCAAGGTGTGCTGGTGTTTGAACACGCCGCCTACAACCGACTGCTGCTGGCCCTGGCAGCATTACTGTTACAACCCGCTGTCGTAACACAGGGTGTACAGCCGTCATGACGCAGACCAATAATTACTGGCAGGAAGCGTTTGAGCAACTGCAGGGTACAAGGCTTGCCACTGGCCGTCAGCAACAACTCATAACCTTGCTAAAAGCCAGCCTGTTTTTAGGCCGAACGCTTTGCCAGCAGCCAGAATTACTGCAGCTGGTGCTGGATAAAAGCATGCTGGTGCAAGCCATCAGTCAACCCTGGCTCGATCCTCTGAGCGGCATTGAGCTGACTGATGAGGCTGCCGTATTCAGTAGTTTAAGACGATACCGGAACCGGGCACTGGCATTGTTGCTAACGGCTGATATTTATCAGTTGCAAAATACAGAACAGGGGCTGGCCCGGGTATCATCGCTGGCAGATTGTTTAATTAATAGTGCTTACCAGTGGGCGTATCAGCTGCAACAACAGCAAAATGGCACCCCCTATGATGAGCATGACAAGCCAATGCCGATGCTGATATTGGGCATGGGCAAACTGGGTGGCGCAGAGCTTAACTTCTCCTCTGATATCGACCTTATTTTTACCTACCCAGGCCATGGTGAAACGCGCGGCGGCCGCCGCGCGCTTGAGCACCAACAGTTTTTTACCAAAGTCGGCCAGAAACTGATAGCGGCGCTACATCAGGCGACAGCCGATGGATTTGTCTACCGGGTAGATATGCGGTTACGGCCCTTTGGTGACAGTGGTCCTCTGGTGCTGAGTTTTGCGGCATTAGAAGATTATTATCAGGAACAGGGCCGCGATTGGGAACGTTATGCGTTATTAAAGGCGCGGGTGCTAAACCCTGATCAGCAACATGCTGCAGAATTACAGCAACTGCTAAAGCCGTTTATTTACCGGCGATATATCGATTTTTCGGCGATTGAATCGCTACGACGGATGAAACAGCTGATTGAGCAGGAAAACCGGCGCCGTAACCGGGTAGACAACATAAAGCTGGGCGCTGGCGGTATCCGTGAAGTAGAGTTTGTGGTTCAGACGTTGCAATTAATTCGTGGCGGGCGTATACCGCAGCTGCAGCAACAAAGCTTGCTAAAAGCCCTGCAAGGGCTGGTTGAGCACGAGATGTTAACGCCGGATCAGGCAGCAGAATTAAAGACTGACTACTTATTTTTGCGCCGGGTTGAGCAGGCACTGCAGGGGATAGACGATAAGCAAACTCAAACTCTGCCAGCAGATACCAATGGCAGAGCCCAGTTACTGGCATCCCTGAATATCGCGGACTGGGATACGCTACATCAGCAGATTGCGGATGCCATGGCCAGGGTGCATCATCAGTTTAAGCTGGTTATTGATCACGAAGAAAGCCCGGAGCAGCAAGAACTTGGGGTGGGGCGTTTGTTATGGGGTAGCCAGTTACCAGCCACCGATTTGGCTGAACAGCTGGACTGGTTGGATACGGCTGCCGCTATCACGTTGATCACCGATTTACAGGCCTTTCGGCAGGATTGTCAGAAACGAAGTGTCGGCCCGCGTGGTCATGAGTTTCTCAGTAAATTAATTCCTATTTTATTACACTTAATTCAGACAGAGCAGGCTGACAGCCTGGTGCTTGGCCGGGTGCTGGGGGTCTTCCGGCAAATTATGACCCGCACCGCTTACCTTGAACTGTTGTATGAGAATCCACCAGCATTGCAGCAGCTGGTAAAATTATGCACCCAAAGCGGCTGGTTGGCTGAGCAATTGGCACGTTACCCAATGTTGCTCGATGAGCTGATTGATCCGGAGCAGTTGTATCGGGTGGCTGATAAGACAGATTATCAGGACCGCTTGCGCCAATATTTATTAAGAGTGCCTGAAGATGACTTAGAGCTGCTAATGGAAATATTACGCCAGTATAAGCAAGCTCAGCAATTGCGGATCGCTGCTGCCGATATTAGTGGTGCCCTGCCATTAATGCAGGTAAGTGACCATTTAACCTGGTTAGCCGAAGTCGTGTTAGAACAGGTCGTGGCGCTGGCCTGGCAACAAATGACAGCGCGTTACGGATTACCGGTGGGGGCCAGCGACAATGATCGCGGTTTTGCCGTGGTTGCCTACGGCAAAATGGGCGGGTTTGAGCTGGGCTATGGTTCAGATCTTGATCTGGTGTTTTTGCACCATTGTGACAGCCTGGACAGCACCAGCGGTGATAAGCCGATAGATTCGCGCCAGTTTTATCTGAAATTAGCACAGCGGGTATTGCATCTGGCAACGACACGCACCAACAGCGGGGTGCTATACGAAATTGATACCAGGCTCAGACCCTCAGGTAACTCCGGATTGCTGGCTATTCATATCGATACTTATTTTCAATATTTACAGGAGGAGGCCTGGACCTGGGAACACCAGGCGTTGGTCAGAACCCGTTTGATCATCGGCTCTGAGCGCATGGCGGCCTGTTTCCGGAAAATACGGGCTGATATTATTCAGCAACAGCGTGACCCGTTGCAATTACGTAATGATGTTACTGCAATGCGCCAAAAACTGCGCAGCCATCATGGTAGTGCCGATGATGATGTAAAATACAGTGCTGGTGGCATTGTAGACCTTGAATTTATAAGTCAGTACCTGGTGCTGGCACATGGTAAAGATTATCCGGCGCTATACCGGTACAGTGATAATATCAGGATCCTTGATGCCGCAGGTGAAGCCGGTTTACTTCGCGCGGACCAGGTTATTGCACTGCAACAGGCTTATCAGTTATTGCGTGGCTGGGGCCACCGGTTGACACTCGCACCAGCCCGGGTGCCCACTGAAAGCAGGCTGGCAGAAGCGAGGAATGCGGTGCATCAGGTATGGCAGATATTATTTCCGTAGCACCGGCTTTGGGCTTAGTCTGGCTAAGTTGCGTTCTCAGCTATTACTGATCGGCTGACAATGCTGCTTCAGATAGGGAGTAAGCCGGTTAGTGATTACTGCCGCACGCTCGTTAGGGCAAAAATAAGTGAGCACCGGTTCGGCAAAGTCCGGTGCTATCGCCTTACCAATACTATATACCGTGCCAAGCAGCGTGGTGTCGGTTTGAAAATACTGCTTTATCACGTAATCACGTGGTAGCGTCCAATACAAGGCGATACCTTCGCGCTGCGCATAATTAGTCAGTGTGGTTTTTAACGTTTCACCGACACGGAAACGACGATCAGTAACCAGCCCCTGCCAATTTGCTTCTGCCGGCAGTACTTCTCTGCCACGTTGTGCCAGATTGCGGCTTAACTGCCCGCTGGTATCGGGCAGCGTAATATGAAAGTCGCTCTGCTGGTTATTGCCAGCCTGATTGCCGCGAATTTTACTGTAAAACTCGCTTAGGCCACGGGCTGCCTGGTTCATGGTTTCTTTTTCAAAAACCAGTTCTGACTTTACAATTAAAAAATAACCGCCAACCACCAGCAACGTCAGAATCAATAAGGTGCGAACCCAGTACCACATTGTTATTGCTCCCTGCCAGCGCCAGCTGTTGCCTCTGGTTTGTATAGTGACGGATCGTCGGATTGCGGCCGGGTTTTAAAGCGGCGATGCAACCACATATATTGTTCAGGATTTTTTAACACAGCTTGCTCAACCCATTGATTAACTGTTGTTACGTCTGCTTTGTCGTCGCCGCTCGGGAAGTTAGTGAAGGCCGGTAGTACCTCGACCTGATAGCCCTGATATCCTGGTAAGCGATAAGTATAGACCGGGATCACCACACAGTTGGCCGCATTAGCAAATAGTAATGTACCGGTGGTGGTAGCTGTTTCTGCTACAGCAAAAAACGGCACAAATTCGGCGCGGTTGCGGCCATAATCCTGATCCGGCAGGTAAAAACACACCTCTTGCTGATTAAGCGCCTGAATTAATCCTTTAACGTCGCGTTTGCCTACCATATATTTGTTAGCACGATTACGGCCATGGTATTGCAGGTAATCCATTAACGAATTATTGTGCGGCCGGTAAAAACCCACACTGGGGTGGGTTAAACCAAATACCCGGCATGCTGCTTCCAGATGTAAAAAATGGGCCGCCAGCAGCAACACACCTTTTCCCTGTGCCAGTGCGGCTTCAACATGCTCGTAGCCTGAAAAGTGGGCCAGTTTCCGAACCCGCCAGTTGGGCCACCACCAGCCAATAATTGTTTCAAAAAGTGCTTTACCTGATTCGGCAAAGTTTGCTTTTAGCAACGCGTGTTGTTCAGTTGCGGGCATCTCTGGAAAACATAACGCAATATTACGGGCCGCGACTTTACGCCTGGAACTCATAAATTTATAAAGCAGGGCGCCGACGCCACTGCCCATAAGCATTAACACCCGGTAGGGTAACCAGCTTATCAGCCACATCAGGGCAACACCCAGCCACAACAGCCAGTATTGAGGAAGTAAAAAACGCCAGCTAAATTGGGGAGCATTAACCACAGTGGCTGTCTCAAAAGTAAGTAATGTGGCTATTGTAACGAAAAAAACCGGTCAGAACAGACCAAACTGGTAAGAGGTTCACCGCAAGTGCGGTGAACCCTAAGTAATATTACTCGACTAACGCCTGATTAATTGCCAGCAAATCTTGTTCAGACAAGTTACCCGCCGCTTGTTTTAGTGACAGAATAGCGATGACATAGTTGTAGCGGGCAGCAGATAAATTGCGGCGGGCTTCAAACAGGTTGCGGGTACTTTGCAACACGTCAACAATGGTGCGGGTGCCCACTTCAAAGCCAGCATCTGTGGCGTTTAAAGCACTGTCGGCAGAAATAACTGCTTGCTCCAGAGCACGGATAGTAGCGATATTGGCGTTAATATCGTTAAATGACACCCGTACCTGACGTACTGCTGTGCGGTAGCTTTGCTCTAAATCCTGACTGGCGGCGACATAGTTGGCGCGGGCTACTTCTGTTGCGGCCACAGTTGCTCCGCCACTATATAACGGTACCCGCAAATTTAAACCAATACTGTTATTATCAAATCGCGGTGGATTACTACTTTGCACCATGCCAGCAAATTTTCTATCTGCCTCACCATCCTCTGTGCCATAGCTTGCTTCGAGGTTCAGAGTGGGGTAGTGACCGGCCTTGGCATTCTCTATATCATTCTGCGCCACTTCCAATGCCAGTTTATTAGCTTTGATATTCAGATTCAGCTCTTCAGCCAAGGCGACCCAGGCATCGGCGGTAGCCGGCGATGGCAGCTGGGTATCAAACTTGTCAGTGTCTAAACTGGCCAGTTCGCTATGGTACTGGCCGGTAATTTCACGCAGCGTTTCGCGGGCCGTTTCCAGTAAGTTCTGGGCGGCAATTTCGCGGGCGACCGCACTGTCAAACTGGGCTTGTGCTTCGTGTACATCAGTAATGGCGGTTAAGCCTACCGCAAAACGTTGCTTGGTTTGCTCTAACTGGCGTTCTATGGCCCGTTTTTCTGCTTCAGCGAAACTTAAACCGTCTACTGCTTCGAGTACGTTAAAATATGCTTGCGACACCCGGACAATAAGAGCCTGAATCTCTGCATCCAGAATGGTCTGGCTTTGCATCGCCAGTTTTTCGGCGGTATTCAGATTTTTCCAGTTGGTCCAGTCAAAAATTGACTGACTCAGGCCAACTTGCGCATTCCAGCCAGTTGATTCTATTTCCAGGTTAACCAGGTCATCACCAATAAAAGCCTGACTTTCTCGCATGCTTTTACTGTATCCCGCGGTTAAATTTACCTGCGGCAGCAAGCGGGCTTTAGACACATCAATCCGCTCTCTGGCTGCATTGCGAACGGCTTCTGCTCGTAGTAGTTGCGGATCTTTCTGGGTGGCCAGCCGATAAACAGTGGTTAAATCTTCTGCTAGGGCGCTAACGCTGAATACGGTTAACGAAGACAAAATTAAAGTACTTAAAAACGATTTTTTCATAATCACCAAGTCCTGGCTTAAAGGAAACTGCACAAATGATAACCTGTTACGGTAAACTAAGTCAGGATTAAACCGTAAAGTTACCGTCAAGAGTGTAACAAAATGTGAGGGCAGACATGTCTGAAGTCAATAACGGCGATTATCCATCATTTGCCGCGCAAGATGTAGAGATAATCGATAAAAGCACGGTTTTTCAGGGTTTTTTTCAGATTGAGCGCTGTCAACTTCGCCATAAGCTTTATGCCGGTGGCTGGAGTAGCCCAATGGTGCGGGAGATATTTGAACGGGGCCATGCGGCCGCTGTGCTACCATACAATCCGCAAACCGATGAGCTGGTATTAATAGAGCAGTTTCGACCCGGTGCCATGATCGAAAACCGCAGCCCCTGGTTGCTGGAAACGATTGCCGGTATGATAGACCACAATCAGACCGGCGAGCAGACTGCCCGGCGAGAAGCATTGGAAGAGGCAGGGCTTGAGCTTGGCAAACTTTGGCCTATGCTTAGTTATTTTTCCAGCCCCGGCGGCAGCACCGAGCGGGTACAGTTGTTTCTTGGCCAGTTAACCGGGCCGGTTGTGCCGGGTATTTATGGGCTTGAGCAGGAGCATGAAGATATCAAAGTGCAGCTGTTACCACGCGTTGATGCCATGCACTTGCTGGCTGAGGGGAAGATTGACAATGCTGCTACGGTAATAGCACTGCAGTGGCTGACTTTACATTTAACCGAGGTGCGCCGCGCCTGGAGTAGTGATGCTGTTGACTAATGCGCGGCAATATCAGCCGCAGTTGCCAGACTTTCTGAGTTTATGCGAGCGAAATTATGCCCGCTTAAACCGCCTGTTACCGCCCAAATTTGCGCCGGGGTCGCAGTGGTCTATTGCCATCAGTTCGCAGCAGCACTATCAGCTTAGCGTGCTGGAATGCGGGCCCTTTACTACCCGGTTGCAAATTGAGTTGTTAAGTACATCCCAGTCAGTATCCGGGATCAGCTTGCTCAGTCCCAGTTTTGATGTCCAGCTTTACCATGATGCCCAGTTGGCCGAAGTGGTGCGGATGGCCCGCCACCGCAAGTTCGCCGCGCGCTACCCATATCCAAACCCGCAGATGATGCAGCCGGACGAAAAGCGGCAGATAAACCTGTTACTGGCAGACTGGCTGAAATTATGTGTGGCACAGGGCTATAATGCGACCACCGTGGACCTTAAGTAATGGCCGTATTGCAGTTAAAGGCCAAAGCGCAGTATCAGATCGTTCAGTTAAGCGATTGTCATTTATTGGCGGATATTGATGGCGAATATCAGGGGGTGAAATCAGGTCGGTATTTACAACAGGTTATTGCGGCCATCGTGGGCAGTCCCTGCCTGCCCGATGCCATAATCCTCAGTGGTGATTTAAGTCAGGATCACAGCCGTGCGTCGTATCAGTTACTGGCGAGGTTACTGGCACCACTGACCTGCCCGGTGCTGGTGTTACCGGGTAATCATGATGATTATGAACAGCTAAGCTGGATAACCGGACAAGCACCGCTGGTTGCTGCCAGCAGCCTGCAACTGGGCAGCTGGCAGTTGCTGCTGCTTGATACCAAAGGCGAGACGCCAGCGGGTTATTTTGATGCTGAGCGCCGCAGACAGCTGGCCAGACAATTTGCCGCCAGCAATGCTGAACACCTCTGGCTGTTCAGTCATCACCACCCTTTGCCTTTGGGTAGCGCTATCGATAAACATGGCTGGCAGGATCCAGAACCTTTCTGGCAGTTGCTGGCGACTGAGCCACGGCTAAAAGGCCTGGCGCATGGTCATTGTCATCATGCTTATGCGAAACAGCATCAACAGATTCAGCTGGTAGGTTGCCCGGCAAGTTCTGTACAATTTTGTCAGGATGATGCCTGGCAGACGCATGATAAAGGTCCGATGTATTGTCATTGGCAGTTTGCAGCCAAGGGTCAGGTAAGCTGGCAGTTTATTACAATAAGTTAGTCCCGCCGAAAACAGGAGACAGCGCTTGACGCTTTATTATTTACACGGTTTTGCCAGCTCATCGCAGTCAGTTAAAGCCGTGCAGGCCCGGCAGTTTTTCGCCAGCCATTATCCGCAGCAGTCCTTTGTTGCCCTGGATTTAGCCTATACCCCAGCGGACGCGATGGCCCAGTTAACAGCTGTAATGAACACAGCGCCGCCCCACGCTATTATTGGCAGTTCGCTCGGTGGCTTTCTGGCCACCGTGATGGCCGAGCGTTATCAGTGCCGGGCCTGTTTAATTAACCCGGCAGTGGCACCGCATCAGGTACTCTCAGAGTATCTGGGGGAATACCACCATCCGGTGCTGCAACAAAAATTTACAGTACAAGCCAGCCACATGGCGGAGCTGGAACAACTGATGCCCGTGCGGTTGCGCCAGCCAGCAAACTATTTAGTACTGTTGCAAAGCGGCGATGAAGTGTTAGATTACCGCAAAGCCGTTAGCTATTATCAGGGCGCCCGGTTGCAGGTGATTAGTGGTGGCGATCACAGTTTTCAAGGTTTTGCCGGATATTTGCCGGCGATTGCCGATTTTTGCCAGCTTAGTACCGCAAGTCACCCCCACGGCCCCATGAGCAGAAAGTAACCAGACAGTGACGAAAACTATGACAGAGCAACTGTATAACGCCGAATCGATTGAAGTATTAACCGGGCTTGAGCCAGTGCAGCGTCGTCCCGGAATGTATACCGATACAACCCGCCCGAACCACCTTGCACAAGAAGTTATTGATAACAGTGTGGATGAAGCACTGGCGGGACATGCAGATCTGGTGCAGGTAATCTTGCATGACGATCAGTCACTGGAGGTCATCGATAATGGCCGGGGCATGCCGGTTGATATTCACCCGGAAGAAGGGGTGTCAGGTGTTGAGCTTATTATGTGCCGCCTGCATGCCGGCGGTAAATTCTCCAATAAAAACTACCAGTTCTCCGGCGGTTTGCACGGGGTAGGCATTTCTGTGGTTAATGCGTTATCAAGCCGGGTAGATGTGAGTATTCGCCGTGATGGTAACGTATACGATATTGCCTTTGAACATGGCAATAAAGTCAGTGAACTGGCCATTAGCGGTACGGTGGGGAAACGTAATACCGGTACCCGGCTGCGCTTCTGGCCGACCCCAAGTTATTTTGACTCTCCAAAATTTTCGGTCAGCCGGCTGTTACATGTTTTAAAAGCCAAAGCGGTGCTGTGTCCGGGTCTAACGGTTAAATTTGATGACAAGGTAAACCAGCAACAATACAGCTGGTGTTATCAGGCAGGGATCCGCGATTACTTGGCTGAAGCTGTCCAAAACTACATTGCGTTGCCTGAGCAACCCTTTGTCGGTAATTTCAGTGGCTCGCAGGAAGCGGTGGAATGGGCCTTACTTTGGCTGCCGGAGGGCGGCGAGCTGGTGACCGAAAGTTATGTTAACTTAATTCCGACGGCCCAGGGCGGTACCCACGTTAATGGTTTACGCCAGGGCTTACTGGAAGCGCTGCGCGAGTTTTGTGAGTTTCGAACCTTATTGCCCCGCGGCATAAAACTGTCGCCGGAAGATGTCTGGGACCGCTGCAGTTATGTGCTCAGCGTCAAAATGCAGGATCCGCAATTTGCCGGTCAGACCAAAGAGCGCTTGTCTTCGCGCCAGTGCGCCGCTTTTGTCTCGGGCATTGTAAAAGATGCCTTTAGCCTGTGGTTAAACGAGCATACCGATATTGCTCTGGCGCTGGCCGATTTTTGTATCAATAACGCTCAGAAGCGATTAAAAGCGGCTAAAAAAGTTATCCGCAAAAAAGTAACCTCGGGCCCGGCCTTACCGGGTAAGTTAACCGATTGCTCCGCCCAGGATCTGAGTCAGACCGAATTATTTTTTGTTGAGGGTGATTCAGCTGGTGGCAGTGCCAAACAGGCCCGCGATAGGGAGTTTCAGGCGGTAATGCCGTTGCGCGGCAAAATACTCAACACCTGGGAGGTTGATTCCGGCCAAATTCTGGCCTCGCAAGAAGTGCATGATATTTCAGTGGCTATTGGCATCGACCCTGACAGTCAGGACTTATCGGGGCTACGCTACGGCAAAATATGTATTCTGGCCGATGCCGACTCTGATGGTTTACACATTGCCACCTTGCTCTGCGCCTTATTTATGCGTCACTTCAGCGCGCTGGTAGCTGCAGGCCACATTTATGTCGCGATGCCGCCGCTGTATCGGATTGATATTGGTAAAGACGTATATTATGCGCTGGATGAGGATGAAAAAAACGGTGTGCTGGACCGGATAGAAGCCGAGAAGAAGCGTGGCAAAGTAAATGTGCAGCGTTTCAAAGGCTTGGGCGAGATGAACCCGCTGCAGCTACGCGAAACGACGATGGACCCTAACACCCGTCGTTTAGTCCAGTTAACCATTGACGATGTTGCTCAGACCATGGAACTGATGGATATGTTACTGGCAAAAAAACGGGCGACCGATCGGCGCGACTGGCTGGAATTAAAAGGTGACCGGGCATTGATTGCCTAGCCAACAGGCGGGTTTGGCCAAACAACTGATTAAGGATGTGAAACTGTTTTGATGAAGATCTGCCACTACTTGTGCGTGCTGTTATCGCTGTGCCTGGCTTTCAGCGTACAGGCTCAGCCCATCCCGGGCTGGCTGCTGCAGCTGGATGACTTGAAACATCAGCAGCCTGAACAAAGTTTGACCATACTTAACGAACACCAGTCCGAGTTTGCCAGTCAGCCCTTGCCGGTTCAAGCTTACTGGTTGCATCAGCAAGCAGCAGTTTACAGTGCGCTGGGTCGTCATCAACAGCAACAGCAGGCCGCCCGTCAGGCGCTTGAATTACTTGCAGATACCCAGTCAGCGTTAAAAGTGGAAGTGTGGTATGAACTGGGCTATGCCCTGGAAATGCAGGTACAATTAGCTGAAGCCCTGACGCATTATCAGCAGGGCACAGCCCTGGCCACCTTGCTGGATGACGAGAAGCTGATTTTACGGGGGCAGATTAATCAGGCCGCTATTTTAAGTGAACAGAATGATGACAAGCAGGCCTTATCATTGCTTAAAACCGTGTATCAACGAGCTGAGTTGCTGCAAGACACGGAAATTCTGGCAGAGGTAAATGCCCAGCTTGGTCTGATGTATTCGTCATTGGCGTTTGAAGAAGATGCGGTGAACTTTTTGCGCCGGGCACTGGTGTTATATCAACAATTAGGCTGGGTTAAAAATGAAATCGCCGTATTGTTTAACCTGGCCCGTACCTACAGTTACCAGCAGAAATATCAGCAGGCGTTGGATCATTTTAACCAAATGCTGCAGCGCAGTTTGAGTGCCGATGACGTTGTTAATCTGTATCACGCTTATCTGGGGCTGGCGATTACCAGCGCCGAAATGAGCCGTACCGAAGCGGCACTGGGGTATATTGAGAAAGCGGAACAATATTTGCCGCGTTTGCAATCGAGCTACCATGTGCAGTCGCATCATTACGAAAAAGCACTAATATATCGAGATTTAGAGCAGACATCGCTGGCTATGCAGCAAGTGATACTGGCGGAACAGGCGGCAGAGCAGCCAGCTGAGCAAGCTGAGCACGTGATATTGGCAATTAAATTGCTGCGGGCCGAGTTACTGGCTCAGCAAGATCAATATCAGAAAGCTTACCTGGTGTTGCAAGAGTTTGTAGATGGTTTTCAGGAGTTGCGTAACAAAGAGAATGAACTGGCGCTGGAGCGGATCCGACTGGAGTTTGATAGCGAGCGACATCAGGTGCGTAGTAACCTGCTCGAAGCGGAAAACGAATTAAAAGCCCTGCGGTTGCAGCAGGTAGAGCGTAAGCGGCAGATTCAGCTGATGTGGCTGGGGATCCTTGGTTGCACCACACTGATTTTGCTTGGTATCGTTTTGTGGCAATTCAGTCGCCGTGCCAGTAAAACCAGGCGAAATAGCAACTCCGTACCTTTGTGATAGCGAATATCATAATTAAATTTGACCACGACTTAGCTAAATAATAACAGGAACCGGCATGACAGAAACGGTGTTATCCCACGACGGTGTAGAGCAGTTACCGCTGCGCCGCTTTACTGAAGAAGCCTACTTAAATTATTCGATGTACGTCATTATGGATCGGGCATTGCCCCATATTGGCGATGGCTTAAAGCCTGTACAGCGACGGATAGTGTATGCCATGTCAGAACTGGGGCTTTCGCATCTGGCTAAATATAAAAAATCAGCCCGAACGGTCGGTGATGTGCTGGGTAAGTTTCATCCGCACGGAGACAGTGCCTGTTATGAAGCCATGGTATTGATGGCGCAACCGTTTTCCTATCGTTATCCGCTGGTGGATGGTCAGGGGAACTGGGGGGCGCCGGATGATCCGAAATCCTTTGCCGCCATGCGTTACACTGAAGCTAAATTATCCCGTTTCAGCGAGGTGTTGCTATCGGAGTTGGGCTCTGGGACTACCGACTGGGCACCCAATTTCGATGGTACCCTGGAAGAGCCAAAAGTGTTGCCGGCGCGCTTGCCGCATATTTTGCTTAACGGTATTACCGGCATCGCCGTTGGCATGGCAACCGATATTCCACCGCATAATGTGCGCGAAGTGGCTAATGCCTGCGCTGCCTTACTGGACAATCCGCAAAGCTCTATTACCGATTTAATGCAGTATGTTCAGGGTCCTGATTACCCGACAGACGCGGAAATTATCAGCTCAGCCAGCGACATTGCGGCGATTTATCAAAGTGGCCGCGGCAGCATTAAAATGCGCGCGGTGTATCAGCTTGAAGATGGCGAAATAGTGCTGACCGCGCTGCCGCACCAAACTTCTGGTGCAAAAATTCTGGAACAAATTGCCGGCCAGATGCAGGCAAAAAAGTTGCCGATGGTCAGTGATCTGCGTGATGAGTCTGATCATGAAAACCCGACCCGCATTGTGATTATGCCGCGTTCAAACCGGGTGGATATCGATCAGCTGATGCAGCATTTATTTGCTACTACCGATTTAGAACGCAGTTACCGGGTTAACTTAAATATTCTGGGGCTGGATCAGCGGCCACGGGTTAAAAATTTGCTGGAAATCCTCAGCGAGTGGCTCAGTTTCCGGCGGGATACGGTTCGCCGGCGCCTGCAATATCGTTTAGACAAAGTACTTGACCGCTTACATGTGTTAGAAGGTTTATTAATCGCCTTTTTAAACATTGATGATGTTATTCGGATTATCCGCACCTTTGATGAGCCCAAACCTGAGCTGATCGCTTTTTTCGGGATTACCGAGCGCCAGGCTGAAGCCATTTTAGAGTTAAAGCTTCGTCATCTGGCAAAACTGGAAGAAATGAAGATCCGCTCCGAGCAGGATGCATTGGCCAAAGAGCGCGACAAGCTGCAAAGTATTTTAGGCTCAGAGAAAAAACTGACTAAACTTATCCGTGATGAATTGCTGGCCGATGCTGAAAAGTATGGCGACGAGCGGCGCAGCCCGCTGGTTACCCGAAGTGAAGCCAAGGCCCTGAGTGAAAAAGAGTTACTCCCTAGTGAGCCGGTTAGCGTGGTGTTATCGGAAAAAGGCTGGGTGCGCTGTGCCAAAGGCCACGATGTGGACGGTAATGCCCTGAGTTATAAAGCCGGTGATGCCTTTAAAGCGATGGCCAGCGGCCGCTCTAATCAGCAGGCAGTGTTTATCGACTCCAGTGGTCGAAGTTATGCCACTGAAGCCCACGAGTTGCCTTCAGCCCGCGGTCAGGGCGAGCCATTAAGCGGCCGCTTTACCATCGTGGCCGGTGAAACAGTTGACCATGTGCTGTTGGGCGATGAGAAACAAGCACTCTTGCTGGCCAGTGATGCCGGCTATGGTTTTGTCGCGGAATATAGTGATTTACTCAGCCGTAATAAAGCTGGTAAAGCGGTGCTCAGTTTACCGGTTGGCGCTAAGGTTCTGCCGCCACTGGTGGTCAGGCATCCCGACACTGATCTGTTGCTGTGTATTTCAAACGAAGGTCGGATGCTGGTATTTCCGGTCAGTGAGTTACCTAAGCTTAGTAAAGGCAAGGGTAATAAACTGATGTCGATACCCACTGCTCGTGCTGCCAGCCGCGAAGAGTATGTCTGTCAGTTGGCAGTAGTACCCGCCGATGGTGGGGTAACGCTGGTCGCAGGTAAGCGCAAACTTACCCTGAAAATGGCTGATTTAGCGCATTATGTAGGCGAGCGCGGCCGACGGGGTAATAAATTACCCCGTGGGTTGCAGCGTATCGATGAGGTGCAGTTGCAGCTGAGCAGTGCGCTAACCCCGACAACCAATGACGCCGGCAGTGATCCAACCAGCAGTGACAGTTAAACCCGCTATACTATGCCCCTTTTCTGCAGAAGGGGCATAAAATTGATTGCTGTAGTTCGGATCATTTTGCTGGCATTGTTTTTTATCGTCAGTACCATCGCGGGGCTACTAGTATGTCTGGTACGGCCTTTTCACCGTAATAATGTCGCGTTATTTTCACACTGGTATGGCCGCGTTTCGTGGATTTTAGGTATTAGTGTCGAGATCCGGCGCGACCCGGCGATCAAAGCGAACACGCCTTATGTATTTATTGCCAATCATCAGAATAATCTCGACCTGTTTACCCTCAGTGGCTCAGTGCTGCCAGGTACGGTGACCCTGGGCAAAAAAAGCCTGAAGTATATCCCGTTTTTTGGGCAGCTATACTGGCTTAGCGGTAATCTGATGATTGACCGCAATAATAAAGAAAAAGCCCTGAGTACCATGCTGGCGGCTGCCGAGCGGATTACCCAGCAAAACCTGTCGGTTTGGATGTTTCCGGAAGGGACCCGCAGTTATGGCCGGGGATTATTACCCTTTAAAATGGGCGCGTTTCATATTGCGCTGGAGGCGAATGTGCAAATGGTGCCGGTGTGTATGAGTACTACCCATCAGCAAATTAAGTTAAACCGCTGGAATAACGGCAAGGTGATTATCCAGATGCTGGCGCCGGTTACCCTGTCAAAAGAGGACAGTATTCGTCAGTTTGCCAAAAATACCCGCCAGTTGATGGCTGAGCAAATCCGGCTGCTTGATACTGAACTTGGCAACGACTACACTGCCAGCAAAACCCCCTTAGAAGAGTAAAAAAATGGAAAACTGGCAGGAATTTACTGAAGATACCGTTAGTGCGTTATTAGAAGATGGCAGCGATCCGGATGCCCTTTATACTGTTGAACATCATTTCTACGATAAAGACTTTAACAAGCTGGAAAAACTGGCGGTAGAGTTGTTTAAGATGGGCTATGAAGTGACCGACGCTGAAGAGGTCGAGTTCGAAGATGGCGCCAGTGCCTGGGTGTTCGATGCTATTCGTGAACAATCATTGGAAGTTGCCCCGATTGTCGCCGATGCGATGAAGCTGGAACAACTGGCGCACAAGCACGGCGTGGAATACGACGGCTGGGGCACCTACTTTGAAGGCGACGAAGAAGACTTCGAGCTGGACGACGACGAAGAGTAAGGCATTGTTTAGCAATAAAAAAACCGCTTGCAGCGGTTTTTTTATTTGTGCTTCGGGCTAGCGGATATTAACGGGTCTGATTTTGTCGTAACTGAACAAGACTTGCAGGGCAACCGCGCGCTTTAATGCGGTAAGGATAACCGGCAATGCCGCTATGGAGGCCACCGATGCACTTACGACTTTTTTGGTTTGCTTTGCTGCTTTACTCCGGGCTGGTCAGTGCCTTTACTGCTAACGTGATGGCCCCGCTGCAGGTAAATGATCGGGCTGAATTTCAACGACAGCTGGCGATAGCCAGGCAAATCGGCGTTGATGGCGTGTCAGTTGATATCTGGTGGGGGCTGGTGGAGAAAGCAGGCGATCAGCAATTTGACTGGCGCTACTATGACGCTATTTTCAGCGATATCCGGGCAGCGGAATTAAAAATCATACCAATAATGGCGTTTCATCAATGTGGTGGCAATGTCGGTGATGATTGCGATATTCCGCTGCCACCGTGGCTTTGGCAGCATTTTCGCCAGCAGGGTGTTGCCGCTGCAGATCTGCAGTATCAGAGCGAATTTGGCAACCGTTCCGTTGAAACCATAGCGCTGTGGGCCGACCAATGGATATTGCCGCAGTATCTGGAGTTTATGCAGGCGTTCGCTGCCCGGTATGCCGCTCTGGCGCCTGCTATCAGTGAGATTAATATTTCAATGGGGCCGGCCGGCGAGTTGCGCTACCCGTCTTATAACAGCCACGATGGTGGCAGAACCGCTTACCCCAGTCGTGGTGGATTTCAGGCATACTCCGCATTGGCCGTGGCCGACTTTCGTCGCGCAATGCAGCAAAAATATCAGAGCATAGCGGCACTTAATCTGGCATGGCAAACCAGTTATAACCAGTTTACGCAGCTGATGCCGCCAGTTGATGGTGATAATTTTATCAACAGTGGTGCGGCCCTGAACACTGGCTATGGCCGCGATTTTACCGGTTGGTACCAACAGGCATTGCTGGCACATGGCCAGCGAATGCTGGATACCGCGCTGACAGCTTTCAGCCAGCAACTGGCAGCCATTGAGATCGGTTTTAAAATTCCCGGTATCCACTGGAAAATGGCGGCGGCTGACGCCAGCGCGCGAAGTGCTGAACTGGCTGCGGGGCTTATCAGTACAGCAAGCCCTTTTAGCAAGGCAAACGGTTTCGGCTACAGCGATATTGTGGGGCTGGCGGCACGTTATGCCTCAGAGCCACGCGGCATTGTATTGCACTTTACTGCGCTGGAAATGGACGATTTACCAGATAACAGCAGTCAGTCGCTGGCAAAGACGCTGGTGCAGTGGCTGGGTGCTGAAGCCGCCCGCCAGCAGGTAGTGGTAAAAGGAGAAAACGCGCTGGCCGGTGGAGTAACCACCCGCCAGGGTTGGGATAATATTGAAGCGGTGTTTCGGCGTGGCCATTACCAGGGTATGACCGTATTGCGACTGGCTCAGGTTACGGATGGCGGCATCGGCCAGCGCCGTTATCAGCAGTTAATCCGCCGGATGCGCCATTAGTACGTTAAATGCGTTAGCCGCCACCGCCAAGCTGTTTGCGCAGTTTGTCTTTTAATTTATCAGCGGCCTGCTCTTTCACATCGGCCAGTTTAGCGTTCAGCATTTGCTCAATGTTACTCTCGATTGATTCGGCAGCACTGTCCTGCTGATCCAGCATCGACAGCCATTCGCTCTGGCCACCCAGTTGCTGCTGCAGTTTGCTGTCGAGTTTATTGCGTAACTCGGTTTGCAGTTCTGCAATTTTCGCTTTGGCTTCACCCAGTATCGCATCGGCCAGCAACTTATCGAGCGGTGAGCGAATACTCACTTGTGGTGCACTGATTAAGCCACTGGCGTTTAAGTTAAGCGGAATTTCTGCTTGCTGATTCAATAGTGCGGCCAGCTGCTGTACATATTTATTATCACTGGCGCCAAACTCAGCTTGCTGCAGTACTACCCTGGCTTGCTGCTCTACATTATTGTCGACCAGATTAAGCTTGCCACTGGTATTTAACGTGGCACTGGCCAGCTTAAGCAGAATATCATCACGGCCAATATCCATACTGTCGACCTGAATGCCCTGCAGCTGCCAGTTTACATTGGTGACCATTTGCTCCAGTACGGCAAAGTCACCATCCAGCTTTAACAAAGACAGCTGTGGCAGGCCAGTTACCTCGGCATTAAAGCGGGTTGCGGCATTTATAATCTGATGTTGCGCAGTAATATCCTGCAATTCTATTAATGCTTCGCCGCCCCCGATCAGCCAGTTAACCCGGGCATTTTTAATCCAGAAATCCGGATAAGGCTGGCTCGGCAGGGGCAAAATCCGGTTAGCCAGAGTGATTTCAGGCTCAACTGTTTGCCCTGCTTCAGCCGATTTTTCCGGAATATAAGGCGCTGCCAGCCGGTATACCGCCTCTAACTGGCCAATCCGCTCACCCCAGAAATCACCCAGTAAAATCTGGCTGATTGGCGCCAGGCCACCATCGCCGATATTGGCCAGATCCTGCAGTTTCTGCCAGTCACTGCTGCTGGCCTCACGTATGGCGGTTACCGCCTGTTGCAATTGCTGCCGGCTCTGGCTCAGGGTTTGCTGTACGTTTTTTAATTTTTGCTGTTCAATCCGCAGGGTATCCTGCAAATTTTTCAGCTGCGCCGCCTTGGCCGTTAAATCGGCGGCATTTTCGATTTTACTGGCGGTAAGCGCTTTAATCTCTGCCTGAATTTGCTCAAGCTTTTCTCTGTCCGGTAGCTGTGATTTTAGATCGCGCAGCACCTGCTGCTGGCTTTTGGCAAGTTGTGTTAATTCTTCACCGCGCTCGACGGTTTTTAAATCAGCCCGGGCTAGTAGCTCGTCAGCATCGGGTAAGTCAAGCCGCAGCAATTGCTGAAAATCAACTTTATCGGCAGGGTCGGCATTAGGGCCGCGAAATACTTTGCCCGGACTGCTGCGCAAAGTGCCGTAGGCTAAGCCATCAACGGATAAGTCGTTGACAACATAGTAGCCAAGTAACGCCGGCCACACTTCAAGCGCAGCCCGTGCATTGCTAAAGCTGATACTGTTATGGCTCGGGTTGGCGTTATCGGTAATCTGTAATTCACTGACATTAAGGGTAAGCGGGGCCAGGCTGACCGAGACATTGCTGATATTGACTTCGGCACCCGCTGCTTTTTCCAGGGTGTAGACCATGCCAAGCCGGATAGCGGTGCCAAGAAACAGATAAACCAGTGCCAACACGACAGCGAGCAGGGTGAGAAAAATTAACCAACCGGATTTACGGATCATTGCTCGCTCCTTAATTTAATTTTTCATACAGCTGAACCAGCTTGCTGGCTTTTAACATCTGCACCACTTTCCATTGCTGCAGTTTGCTCATCACCCGGCCACGATATTGGCTGACCAGCACGGTGCCAAGCCAGGCAACCGGCAACAATAACAGCAGGCCCAGCACAAAGGCACCCAGCACCAGGGTGTGATGCAGATGAAATAATTGCAGCGTTTCGCTTTTGGCCAGCAACTGCAACAGCGCAGGATGTTGCGCATATTGCCAGGTAAGGCTTTCCAGCGCGTCACCGAAAATAAACATCAGGCCACTGCACAGGCCCCATACCAACAGAAAGGTCGCCAGATTGACGGTGAGCAGGCACACCAGCAGCAAAATCAGCAGGGTCAGCAGGCCAAATGGCAGTAAACCGGCCAGCAACCCCAAACCAATGCCCCAGCCTATTTGCCAGGGTGAAGCTTCAGAGTTCAGTACTTTCAGAATTCGGGCAAGCAGGGTTAGCATGGGACATCCTTTATCGACACAATGGTTGCTGTTATATAAGGTAACAGCCACACCGACGTTTGTCAGCCGCCGGTGTGTAAAACAAGGATCTATCTGAAGATTTTAGCCACGCTATGATTGCAGCTGATGACGCAGCCGGCGTTGGTTAAGCTGGCGCCAGATAATTCGTAGAATTAAGCCTGCCAACAACAGGGCTGCCGCCAGTTCCAGCCAGCCGGGTAATACCGAGTGCTGGTGTTGCATTGCGCCCTGCACAGAGATATCAAAATAGGCCAGGCCCTGATCCAGCAACCAGCCAAACAGCACTGACATGACGATAACCCCGAACAAATAGGCGGCCAGCGCTCTGCTACCGAGCTCTTTATACACCACACTGATAGTAGCAATATTAGTTGCCGGACCAGCCTGCATAAACACCAGTGCCGCACCGGGCGAGATACCTACCAGCATCATCGCTGCGGCAATAGGGGTTGATGCGGTGGCACAGACATACATGGGCACTGAAATCAGCACCATTAACAACATGGTCCAGATGCTGCTGCCGTACTGCGTTAAATAATCCATCGGTACCAGGGTTTGCACCAGCGCCGCAAAGAATAAGCCCAGCAGCAGCCACAGGTAAAAGTCGCTGAGCAGTTTGCCGCTGCTGTACTCAAGGCCTTGTTTTGCCTGCTGCCACAGCGTTAATTTTGCCGCTTTGGTTTGATTAGTGGCACAGCATGACGCTTTAACCGGTTCGCTGGTTACCGCTGCGGCTTTGCCGGCACAGCAGCTTTTTGCTGTTGGCAGAGCAGGGGCTGGCGCTGGCTCTGTGACCGGGGTTGCTGGTTCACTGGCCTTACCGACTAATAAACCCGAGACAATGGCGCTTATTATCGCCGCAACCGGCCGCACTATCGCCATTACCGGCCCAAGCAACACATAGGATACAGAAATCGAGTCGACCCCGGTTTCCGGGGTGGCACTTAAAAAAGCAACGGTTGCCCCTTTGCCGGCACCGCCGCGACGTAACTGCATCGCGGCCGGGATCACGCCGCAACTGCACAGCGGCAGTGGCGCACCCAGCAAGGCACCCTTTATCACTGGTTTTATGCCATTCCCGCCCAGTTGCTGCTGCAGCCAGCTCATTGGGATCCAGACTTTCATTATTGCTGCCACCACTAACCCGACCAGCAGCCACGGGGCTGACAGTACAAACAGCTGCCAGAAATTATCGATAAAACTTAGCATTAGTTAGGCTCCTTATTATGTTGCTCACCAGCATGCTGTTCGGGTTTAACCGTGCTGCCTTGCTCCAGCGCTGTCAGAATGGAGCATTCAGTGGCA
This sequence comes from Arsukibacterium sp. UBA5043, assembly GCA_002415085.1. GTDB lineage: Bacteria > Pseudomonadota > Gammaproteobacteria > Enterobacterales > Alteromonadaceae > Alishewanella. Next base: position 37,936 of record DIBV01000003.1, read on the forward strand.
CTGATGCTGCCACCACAACAGGCCTCGTCGAGCTGTTGCAGTGCCTGCTGAAACTGGCTGAGTTCCGCCAGCTGCCTGGCAATTTCCGTAAGCTTTTGTTGTACCTTGTCTTTCACATCACTGCATTGCCACTGGTTTTTGTTATCTTCAATTTGCAGCAGTTCGTTAATTTGCTGCAAACTGAAACCGACACTTTTCGCGCGCAGAATAAAAGCCAGACGCTGGCTATCCGCTTCGCTGTACAGGCGGTAGCCTGCATCAGAGCGGGCGCTTGGCCTTAACAGCTGCTGTTTTTCATAAAAGCGAATGGTATCCACACTGATGCCATGGCGTTTCACTAACTCACCAATTTTCATTCGGTACTCCGATAACACATGTTTTGAATAAACAGTATAAACCCTTGAGCTTACTCCAGAGTCAAGGGGCTGTACTCAATGTTTTGCGAACAATTGCCTGTGCTTTGAGATAAACGGTAGCAGTGAATTGGCTTAATGGGGTTACGATGAGTGCTTGCTGATATAGAAGGAAAACTGATGCGTCATTTTGTGTTACATCTTAGCTTGAGTGTGCTCCTAACTTTAACTGCCTGTTCCGGTGAAAACACGGTTATCAGCGATGATGCGTTGCCGCAACGTCAGGTTAGCCCTGCCTGGCTATCAGCTCAGGCCGCCAGCCAGGCGCTGGCTCAGGGTGAGCTTAGCAGTGAGCAACTGGTAAGCCACTATTTGCAACAAATTGACACCCATAATAAAACCGGTCATGAGTTAGCGGCTATCAGCGATATTAATTCAGATGCGCTTGCCCAGGCGCGAATGCTGGATCAGGAGCGATCTGAGGGAAAGGTGCGCTCAGCATTGCATGGTTTGCCCGTGGTGTTAAAAGCCAATATTTCAACACTGGACAGTATGCCCACTACAGCAGGGGCCCTGGCATTAAAAGGGCACCTGACCCCGGCAGATGCAGCACTGGTCAGTCAGCTACGCGCAGCCGGCGCGATTATTCTGGCAAAAGCTAATTTGTCGGAATGGGCCAATTTTCGTGGTGAAAATTCAGCCAGCGGCTGGTCTGCGCTTGGTGGCCAGGTCCGCAACCCGCACTTACTTAGCCACAGCCCTTGTGGCTCCAGCTCCGGCTCTGCCGTGGCGGTGGCTGCGGATTTCACCTTACTGGCCGTGGGCACCGAAACTGACGGCTCTATTATGTGCCCTTCGGCAATTAATGGCATTGTCGGTATAAAACCAACCCGCAGTGCAGTGTCCGGCGAGGGTATTATACCTATTGCCGCGGCACAGGACATTGCCGGGCCGATGGCCAGAACCGTTTTTGGCGCAGCACTGTTGCTGGATCAGATGCTAAGTTCCGAAGCAAAAAGCCGCTTCAACAGTCCGTTGCACGAGACCGCTTTAAAGAATACCTCGGCAAAAAAAGTGTTGCTGGTTCGCGCGTACGACGATCAGGATAAGGCACTGAAGCCAATGCTGGATAAGCTGACCGCAGAGCTTAAAAATGCAGGAATAGAAGTGATTAGTGCTACTAAGTGGCAACTGCCACCGGAATTGTACCGAGCGGAGTTAGAAGTACTGGTTTATGAATTTAAACGTGATTTAGAAGCATGGCTACAGGCATATCAGGCACCAGCAGAGCGGGACACTATTGCTGAAATAGTGGCATTCAACCGCCAGCAAGGCGAGAAGGCATTGGCTTTTTTTGGTCAGGAGTATTTAGAACAAGCCGACGCCATTGATCTGGATGCCGATAAAGCCAGCTATCAGCAAGCATTGACTGAAAGTCGTAAACTGGCTGAGGAAGCGTTAGATCAGTATTTGCGAGCACAAGGTTTTGATGCCATTATTTTGCCTTCATATGGTCCGGCCTGGCCGATTGATCATGTTAAGGGCGATGCCTTTAACTTTGGCACGTCAACGGCGGCGGCCGTAGCAGGCTATCCGTCGGTGACAATTCCGGCTGGCTTCAGCGGCATCCTGCCTTTAGGTATCAGTCTGGTTGGTTTACCCTGGTCAGAGCCTGAGTTATTAGCGCTGGCCAGCATGCTGGAACAGCAACTGGCAGCCTATCAGCAGCCGGGCTTCGTTCAGCAATTGCCAAACTGAACCAGCTTGGCAATTTTGACTTATTAGCCGCTAAGGCGTACTCTTAGCGGCAAATTGCCTCTGGCATTTTTAAGCTAAACTCACTGACTAATACGGCAGCTAATCCAAACATTATGTTAAGCAACTTATGTAACTTATGTTAAGTACTTTAGTACAACAGCAAAAGCACTGGACTATCCCGTTGATGGTCAGCTTAGCGCTGTCCTGGTGTTTGCTGCTATGTAATGGTCTGGTTAATCAGGCTTATGCTGTCGCTGACTCCCCGCAACATGCAGCCGTTGCGACAACAACGCCGCCTTGTCATGGTGTTACCAGCTTAAATGATGCCCCAGAAAACAGCTCACCGCCCCTTAGCAGCACCCACGATAATTGTTCCGGCTGCGATAGCCAGGCAACCCAGCTCGATCCATTGTCGCTGCCGGCAGTGGTATTATCAGTAAGCTGGCTGCAGGTTACTGAGCTGTGGCCCGGCACTGTCCATGCTGTGGACAACTTTGCCCTGGCGCCCCCGCCCCGACCCTCTGTTCCGCTGTATTTACGTAAAAATCTGCTGCTGATTTGATACCGGCCGTGTTACCTACGGTTATTTTCGGTATGTCTAAAGCAGAGGTTTTACTATGTTTATCCCGGTTAAAAGCAGCTTGCTGGCCAGTGTGCCAGTGTTACTTTTCGTTAGCAGTGCGGTGCTGGCCGAGCCTGCTCAGCAGCATCAGCATGATCATGCCCAACATGACCACGCCCAACATGAAAAAGCCCTGCAAAGCCCGCAGTCAGGTCAAAGCCCGCAGGCAAGTCAAAGCACGCTGCGGCAGCTGATAACGGGTGATAAACCCGCCACTGTCTATACCTGCTCAATGCACCCGCATGTCCGCTCCACTGATCCGGATGATCGCTGCCCGATTTGCGGTATGGCGCTTATTCCGGTAATCACAGATGAAGTTCCGGTAACAACTGATGAAGCAAAAAATCACTCTGACCCTTTTTTTAATGCAGCAGGTGCAGTGCAGCTAAGCCCGCGGGCTCAGGCATTGTTGCAGCCTGAGTTAACACCGGTGCGGCGACAGCAAGCGGAGCATAGTGTGGCGCTGGTAGGCAAGCTGGCTGCCGATCAGAGCCGGCTTAAAACCATCAGTGCCTGGACTTCCGGCCGGATCGACAAGTTTTATCTGGATAGCAGCGGGGTCGATGTCACGGCCGGCCAGCCAATGGTGGAGATTTTCAATCCGGACCTTATTGTTATTCAGCAGGAACTGGTGCAGGCCAAGCAGCTTGGCACAGCTAAGGGCACCAGCCTTAGCGCCGATACTACGCTGGCAGCGGCACGCAGGCGCTTGCGTTTGCTGGGGGTGCCAGCTACTCAGATTGACACTATTTTCCAAAGCGAAACATTACAAGATACGGTAACGATTAGTGCCCCGGTATCGGGCCGGGTACTGGATAAAATGGTCAATGAAGGTGCCTATGTCAGTGCCGGCCAGCCATTATTCAGCGTGCTGGCGCTGGATAAGCTCTGGCTGGAACTGGAAGCCTTTGAGCATCAGCTTGGCGCCATTTCGCCGGGCCAGACTATCAGCGTAGAACTGCTGGCCCTGCCGGGAGAAACATTCAGCAGCACAGTATTGCTGCTGGAACCCCAGGTTGCCAGCAACCAGCGCACCGTAACCGTCCGGGCCGTGCTGGATAACCCGGATGGCCGGTTGTTACCCGGTATGCTGGCCAGGGGCAGACTGCTGGACAGTCAGGATAATGTGTTGCTTATACCGGCATCAGCGGTACTGCATACCGGCAAGCGATCCTTGGTATATGTGCAGCAGGCCGGCCAGCCGGCTAGCTATGTTGGCCGCGAAGTGGTGCTGGGCCGGCGCTTTGCTGATCAGTATCAGGTGTTGGAAGGGCTGAGCGAAGGCGAGCTGGTCGTTAGTAAAGGCGCATTTCGCCTAGACAGCGAGCTGCAAATCCGCGGTCTGCCCAGTATGCTCTCTGCCGACGGTCAAAGCGGCAATCCTCATGCTGGGCATGGTCATCAGCAAATGACCAGCCAGACAGCAGTAGTGGCGCCGGTCGTGCTGGCGCAGCAAGCCAGTTTTAGTCTGACGGCCGCTCAACAAAACGCCATTCTGGAACCCTATCAGCAGTTATATCTGGCGTTAACAGAAGACGATCTGAGCAGCTGGCAGCAGGCTACTGCTGTCTTTGAGCAAGCGATTGCCACAATTAACTGGCCAGCAGCTTTGCAGCAGCAAGTAGCGCAGTTACTGACGAGCGCCGGCCACAGCGAGCATTTCAGTGATCTTGAGCAGGCCCGCGAGCAATACTATTTGCAAACGCAGGCCCTGTTAACCCTGGCAGAGCAGGGCATACTGGCTGCCGGCTGGTACCGGGCATATTGCCCGATGGCACGCGGCGGTGAGGGAGCCAGCTGGTTGCAGCAGCAATCCGCCATTTTAAACCCGTATTTTGGCCCTCAGATGCAAGGCTGTGGCGACATTGAGCAGCAGTACAGCGATGGAGGCCGTCATGTCCACTGAATCTGCAAGACAACAAACAACGTTATTCTCACAGCTGATTAGTGCCTGTCTGCGCCAGAAACTGCTGGTGCTACTGATCAGTGCTTTACTGGTCGTGGTTGGCGTTGGCTACGCGCCTTTTGGCTGGCAGACCGGCATACCGCTTAAACCGGTGGCGGTGGATGCCATTCCAAACCTGGGTGAAAATCAGCAAATTGTGTTTACCGAGTGGCCGGGGCGCTCACCCCAGGATGTCGAAGATCAGCTCAGTTACCCGCTCAGTGTCGCCCTGATGGGCGTAGCCGGGGTTAAGGATGTCCGCACCCTGTCGATGTTTGGTTTTTCCAGCATTGCCGTTATTTTTGATGACAGTGTGGAGTTTTACTGGTCACGCAGCCGCCTGCTGGAGAAACTGGCCAGTCTGCCGGCTGATACATTGCCGGCCGGGGTGCAACCCAGCCTGGGGCCCGATGCGACGGCATTAGGCCAGGTGTTCTGGTATACCTTGGAAGGCCGTGATCCATCAGGTAACACCACCTCAGGCTGGGATCTGGACGAGCTGCGCAGCATTCAGGACTGGTATTTACGCAGCGGTTTACTGGCTGCGGAAGGGATCAGTGAAGTCGCATCGATTGGTGGCTATCAGCGCGAGTATCAGATAGAGGTTGATCCGGACTTACTGCGGATTTATCAGGTTAGCCTGGCCGATGTCACTAATGCTGTGATGGCGGCAAATCTGGATGTCAGCGCCGGCAGCCGCGAGCTTAATGGTGTCGAGTACCTGCTGCGTGGTGTTGGTTTAGTCAAAAACCTTAGCGATATTGAACAGGCGGTGGTGCGTTTAGCACCAGATAATACCCCGATAACGGTAGCTGATGTGGCAAAAGTCAGTACCGGTCCGGCGCAGCGTCGCGGTGCGCTGGATGTGGCTGGAGCAGAAGCAGTGGGTGGTGTGGTAACGGTGCGCCAGGGTTATAATCCGCGCCAGGCTATTGATAATATTTATGCTAAGCTCAACCAGGTTAGCCGCGGTTTGCCTGTCAAAGCGGTTATTGACTGGCAACACAACAGCGCATCACAAGTAGCAGACTTTGCAAAGGCCAATGGCTTACCCGCCTGGGGCAGCGAAAACGGCCAATGGACTACCTTTTTACAACAACAACCGGCTGATAGCTGGCCACAGTGGCTGACCTTAAGTCAGCTGACCGTGGTGCCGTTTTATGATCGCTCTGAGCTGATTAACGAAACCCTGGGTACGCTTGAGCAGGCACTGAGCCTGCAAATTCTGATTACCATCATCGTGGTGCTGGTGCTGTTATGGCACCTGCGGGCAGTATTTGCCGTCAGTATTATGTTGCCATTAGCGGTGCTGCTGAGCTTTATCGGCATGAAACTGTTTGCGGTAGAAGCCAATATCGTGGCACTGGCGGGTATTGCCATCGCTATCGGTACCATTGTTGATATGGCAATCATTGTCAGTGAGAACCTGATCCGGCAGCGGCAGCTGCAACCTGCTCTTAGCGCTTATGCTGCAGTGCAGCGGGCGATGCAGGAGGTAGGGCCGGCAATCGTAACGGCAATCAGCACCACTATCGTCAGCTTTTTACCGGTATTCAGTATGACAGGGGCCGAAGGTAAGCTGTTTGGTCCGCTGGCGTACAGTAAAACCCTGGTATTACTGGCGGCAGCCTCGCTGGCGTTAACATTATTACCGGTAATGCTGTTTTTGCTGTTCTCACCGCGGCTGCAGCGGCTTAAGAACACCTTGCAGGGGCTAACTGGCCGCTGGCCCCGCTTAACCTTGCCGGACAATCTCAATAACCGGCTGCGGGCATTACTGTTATTAGTGTTGTTACTAACAGTCACCGGCTTGCTGGCTTATTTCTGGCAGCCGCTGGGTCCGGCTGCAGGCTTGCTGAGCAATATTCTGCTGGTTGCTACCCTGCTTGGCACAGTACTCGTGTGTTTCTGGCTGTTTTTAGTCTGCTATCTGCCGTTACTGCGACTGATTCTAAAGGTGAAGCTGCTGTTTATGCTGCTGCCGCTGTTGCTGGTATTGCACGGGCTTAGTATCTGGTTGGGTGCTGAGCGGGTATTGCCCTGGGTAGAGGCCGACAGCGCGACAGCCCAGCGTTACCCCGGCATGGGGCGGGAGTTTATGCCGGCTCTGGATGAAGGGGCGTTTTTATTAATGCCCAGCCTGATGCCGCATGCCTCCATAGCCGAAGCCCTGGCTGTGCTGCAACAGCAGGACAGGGCTATTGCTGCTATTCCTGAAGTGCGCTCGGTAGTCGGTAAAGTTGGCAGGGCCGACACCGCACTTGACCCGGCACCGCTTGGGATGATTGAAACCCTTATTCAGTACCATAGTGAGTATAAAACTGACACCGCCGGTAACCGGCAGTATTTTCGCTATGACAGTGCCGACGAGCAATTTGTCAGAGACAGTAGCGGCGAGCTTATCGCTGATGCCGAAGGCCGGCCATACCGGCAATGGCGGAATCATATTAACAGCCCGGACGATATCTGGCAGGAGATTATTCAGGCCGCACAGTTGCCCGGGGTTACGTCAGCGCCAAAATTACAACCGATCGAAACCCGTCAGCTGATGCTGCAAACCGGAATGCGCGCAGCAATGGGCATCAAACTGGCGGCACCTGACCTGGCTACCTTGGGGCAAACTGCATTACAACTTGAGCAGATACTGCGACAGGCGCCTGCTGTATTGGCAACAACAGTTAATGCCGAGCGGGTTGTCGGCCAGCCTTATCTGGAAATTCATCCGGACCGGGCTGAAATCGCCAGACATGGCCTGAGTATGCAGCAGGTGCAACAGGCCATTGCCACCGCGATTGGCGGCATGGATGCCGGCCGGATCATTGATGGCCGTGAACGTTATCCCATCCGGGTGCGTTATCTGCGCGAGCAGCGCGATACTCTGGAGCAGCTGGCTGACGTATTAGTCGACACCCCGGCTGGTTATCCGCTGCCGTTAACCCAGCTAGCGGAAATCCGCTATCAGCGCGGGCCGCAGATGATCCGCTCGGAAAATACCTTTTTAACCGCCTATGTCACTTTTGGCGGTAAGCCGGGCATGGCTGAAGTTGAGGTGGTGGATGCTGTTGCGGCTTATCTGGATCAACAGCGTAGCAGTGGTGCCTGGCAGTTGCCTGCCGGGGTCAGTTACAGCTTTGCCGGCAGTTTTGAGCAGCAGCAGCGGGCAGCAACAACCCTGCTGTGGGTGGTGCCGCTGGCACTTATCATTATTTTTATGTTGCTGTACCTGCAATTTCGGCGGGTTAGTACCACAATGATGATCTTCAGCAGTATTGCTGTCGCCTGGGCCGGCGGCTTTATTATGCTCGACTGGTTTGGGCAGAGCGGCTTTTTAAATATCAGCCTGTTTGGTACCAATTTGCGCGAGCTGTTTCAGCTGCAGCCGTATAATCTGAGTATTGCCGTCTGGGTAGGGTTTCTGGCGTTATTTGGTATCGCAGTCGATGACGGTATTGTGATGGCCAGTTACTTAAAGCAGGCCTTTACCAACAGCAAACCGGGCAGTACAGCAGAGGTGCGGGCGCTGGTGCTTTCAGCCGCAGCAAAGCGGATCCGGCCCTGTCTGATGACCTCGGCCACCACTATTCTGGCATTAATGCCGGTGTTAAGTGCCACCGGCCGCGGTGCTGATTTAATGATCCCTATGGCCATCCCGACCTTTGGCGGGATGGTATTTGTACTGCTAAGCGTATTTATGGTGCCGGTGTTGTATTGTGCGGTGGAGGAAAGGAAATTGCGGAGTAAGTAAATGCGATCGACTGAAACTTTAAGGGTAAGACTGGAACCCCGATTTGGTTGCCACAGAGTGTCTGAGCCGCAGGCGACAAATTCGTCAGGAACGAATTTGAACAGCTTCAGCTGGCCAAGGGTACTGGGCAGGACAGCCCAGTATAGTTGCTGTGGCAAGCCAAATTGGGTGTTGTAGTCGTTCCCAGTGTCGAAAGCGAAAACCGCATCACCCACGCCGACACGCCGTAAACCCTTCCATGGGGGCTCGTTTCCGCCCGTCCGGGGCTTCAACGGTCAGCTTAGGGTAATCCGGTTCTCGCTAGTTAGGTTTCGTAAACCGGTTTGAAGCCCCCTGCCAAATAGCTTCAAGTATCAAGCCAGCGCAATAAAGCCAAAAAAGGCTATTATGGCGGCGATTAAGGCATAGGGGAACTGGGTTAAGGCATGGCTCATCAGGTTACAACCTGAGCCTTGTGCCGCCAATACTGTCGAGTCACTGTAAAAGCAGGCCTGGCTGCCAAATGAGCTGGCCGAGAGCAGCGCGCCTATTACCAGTGGAATATTAGCATCCACTGCAAAGGCCAGTGGCATAACAATCGGGATCGACACGGCAAAAATACCCCAGCTGGAGCCGGTGGCAAAGGCCAGCAGCGCCATGGCTAAAAATACCAGGGCGGGCAGCATTTGCGCGCTCATATAGGGCGCCAGGTTTTCGATAATATACAGTGGTAAGCCAAGTTTATCGCAGACATCTTTAAAGATAAAAGCGGCAATAACAATACTGATCGCCGGCAGCATTGTTTTAAAGCCATTCATCATAACGTCCATCATTTCTGATAACGACATCAGTCGTTGCACGCCATAATACACAAATGAAAATACCAGGGCGGCTATCACGCCTTTTAGAATATCCGGCTCACTTAGTGACTCGCCAAGCAGCATGGTAAAGGCAATAAGTGCCAGCATCGGCATCACAAAGTTGTGCACTTTACCGTGCTTGTTGCTGGTTTCAAATTCTTCTTCAATACTGCTGACGGCATACTCATCACTGGTATGATACGGCATTTCATCAACAGCATGATTTTGCATCCGTACCCCTGCCTGGGGGCTGTCGGCTAATTCACATTCAACAGGTGTGCCCTGTTGTGTTGCCAGCTCGGCTTTTTTCATCGGCCCGATATCCGGCATCAGTTTTAACGTAACCAGCATAACCACAATAATAGCCACAATTGGGTACAGCATATAAGGAATGGCCTCAATATAAACGGCGACCCCTTTGCCCTGTTCAGCAACATTATTGTCTTCAAGCAAACCACCAAAGAATACAGCCCAGGTAGAAATAGGCACCAGCACACAAACAGGCGCTGCAGTGGAGTCGACGATATAAGCCAGTTTTTGTCTGGATACATTGAATTTGTCGGTCACCCGCTTCATTGCTTCGCCAACCGATAATGCGTTCAGATAGTCATCAACAAAAATGACGCAGCCCAGCAAAAAAGTCATAAACATCGACGAGCGGGGGCCACTGGCCTTTCTGGCGCCAAAACGGCCAAAGGCAACGGCACCGCCGGTATGGATCAGCAAACCAATCAGCGCACCAAAGCCGGCACAAACCAGAATTAACCAGCCAATGGTTTCGTCCTGCATCACATTAACGGAGATATCTGAAAAGTTAGCTAAGGCATCTAACGGATTGATCAGCAGTAAGCCAACAACAGCCCCAAGGATCAGTGCCAGAATAGGTCGTTTTAACCAGACAGCAAAGGTCAGCACAACTAATGGCGGTATTAAACTTAGTGCGGAAGGGGAAACAGCGGCCGCTTCGATGGCGGCAGCAACAGGTTCGGCAAGATTTCCTACAGTGCTATCTGCTGACATTGTGTATTCTCAAATATAAAGCTCTGTTATCAGAGACCGGTTGATAAACCGCTGCAGCAGATAAGACATCGCAACGGAACGCACTTTTATAATATTGAACTCGTTATCATTCGTTTAGACATCATGGTTTCAATTAGCCCAAAACCACGGCGCAATAATATCAAAAAAATATTTTTCCACCAGAGAATTGTCTGGCTGCGGCTAAAACCGCCGCATGCCATTGTTAATGGTCGGAGAATTGTCATGAAAATTTACACCAATAAGATTATTAAATGTTAAATGTAAGCTAAAACAGTTGGTTAAAATGTGGCCTGATTAATGCTTTATTTATAAGGAATGCGAATATTAGCGGTTATTCGTCCTTTTGTTCCAGCAAGGAGATACATATGAACAAATTAACGAAGGGTATGTTGGCAGGTGCCGCACTGCTCGTTGCGCCATTTACTCAGGCGGCAGTCATTGAGTGGTCTTATAACGTAACAACAGAATGGCTTGATGCTGAATTTAGCGCTGGTAATGGTACTCAGATTGAAAACCCCTCGCTGATTAGTTGGGGAGCAGACGGTGGTGACCATACTGATCCAACTCAAGGTTCTTTAGATTCACGCAGTGGTCTGGAAATTACTAACTCACCAGCGATGGGTAACGTGTTTACCAATAACATGATGCCTGCGCCGACAAATACCATTACTCATTTTAATAATGTACTGTCCAGTAACTTCGCTACCCTGCTCAGCGCAGAGGTAAGAACTACGCTGACGTTAACACCAGTTGATCCCGTTGGGCCTGCGGCACCAGCGTTTATGACTGATTTCTTTGTCGACTTTATTGAAACGCCAAACACCAGCCCTTGTGATTTTCCAAGTGACACTGTGTGTGACGATATCTTTGTCATTCAGTTTGGTTCGTTAAACAGCGAGTTTGAATATGATGGTGTAACGTATTTCATCAGCATTGTTGAACTGACAGGTAATTTGAATCCACTTCCTAATGCTACCTGTGCAGAAGCGGGAGTTGCTAACGGTTGTTTAGGTTTTACCACAGAAGAGAGTACTTTTACTCCGGCGCAATTTGGTTTTCTTATCACCAGCCGCCCGGTAAATGTGCCTGAGCCAGCCATGTTAGGTTTGTTCGGTCTGGGTCTGTTAGGGTTAAGAGCTTTCGGTCGTCGCCGTTCAGCTAAAAAATAAATGATGCGGTAACGTACTTCAAACTAAAAAAAACCGGAGCTTGCTCCGGTTTTTTTATGCCGAAATAAAATATTAAATTGTTGGCCTGCTTTGCGTGCTGGCAAGACTAAGGCCTTTAGCGAAGTCAGTACCTCAATCTTTTGTTACCGTTTGCCTGGCTAATGACGCTAAATTCACACATTTGAAGTGTCACGATTGTTTACATAATTAGCACGAGAAATTCAATAATTCCTTTAGAAGCATTATCTTAATTAAGTGGCACGTAAAGTGCTGTAGAGGGTTGGAAGCAAATAATAATGGTTGTTTGCTCATTTGTTCCATCATGGAGATTAATATGAACAAATTAAGTAAGGGGCTGCTGGCGGGCGCTGCATTACTGGTTGCGCCGTTTACCCAGGCTGCAGTAGTAGAGTGGTCTTACAATGTTACAACGGAATGGTTGGGTGCAACATTTAGCGGTACAAATGCTAATCAAATAGTAAATGATTCATTGATAAGCTGGGGCAGAGCAGGCGGTGATCATACTAATCCAACTCTAAGTGCTATTAATTCACGTAGTGGCATAGAAATTAGTAATTCGCCGGCAACGGGTAATGTGTTTACCAACGGTATGCTGCCAGCACCTACTAATATTATTACTCATTACAATAACACGCTTTCCAGCACTTATAGTACCTTGACCAGTACCAGTATCTTAACCACATTGGATTTGACGCCAGTGGATCCGGTTGGTCCTGCGGTTCCTCAGTTTACTACCAGTTTTCTTGTTGATTTTATTGAAACGCCAAACACCACACCGTGTAATTTCCCATCAGTGACAGTGTGTGATGACATTTTTGTTATTCAGTTTGGAGCATTGAATACTGAATTTGTTTATGGCGGCCTGACATATTTTCTGAGCATTGTGGAATTATCAGGCAATTTAACACCCTTACCTGATGCAACGTGCGCTAGAGCAAGTAAAGCCAACGGTTGTTTAGGTTTTACTACCCGAGAAAAAATGTTTACTCCTGCTCAGTTTGGTTTCTTTATCACTACCCGTCCGCTAAATGTGCCAGAGCCAGCGATGTTAGGGTTATTTGGTTTAGGTTTATTAGGTTTACGGGCCTTTGGTCGCCGCCGTTCAGTGAAAAAATAAGCGAAGCGGTGCTTTGCTGCTGAGATGATAAAAAACCGGAGCTTGCTCCGGTTTTTTTAGTGTAAAAGTTGGGATTGATGGAATATCTTAACAATAAAAAAGGCGACCAACATGTCGCCTTTTGCTATACAGCCTAACCAGCTTACAGCGCGTTGATTTCAGCTTGTTGGGCATCCAGCTTGCTAATCGCCTGCTGAAGTTCGGCCTGTTTGGCTCGCTCTTTTGCCAGCACGGCTTCAGGTGCTTTAGCCACAAAGCCCGGGTTATTTAATTTTCCACTAACCCGGCCAAGTTCCTGGTTAGTTTTTTCCAGTTGTTTGCTTATCCGGTTCAGTTCGGCTTCTTTATCAATTAATCCCGCCATCGGGATCAGTAAGTCCATATTGCCAACTAACTGAGTTGCGCTGGCCGGGGCTTTTTCATCTGTTGCTAACACCGTAACGCTTTCAAGTTTAGCCATAACCATTAAAAAGTTCTGGTTTTGCTGTAGACGGCGTTGCTCTTCGTTATTCAGATTGCGCAGCAATACGTTAAGGGGTTTGCTTGGCGCAATATTCATTTCGCCGCGTATATTGCGAATGGCGGTAATGACGGCCTTTAACCACTCTAAATCGGCCATTGCTGTGTCATCAGCCAGGCTCTCATTAAACTGGGGATAAGCCTGTAACATGATGCTGTCACCGTCAATGAGACAAAGCGGTTTGACAGATTGCCAGATAGTTTCCGTAATAAAGGGCATTATCGGGTGCATTAAACGCAATAAACTTTCCAGTACGGTAAGCAGAGTATGCAGGGTACCGCGTTGCTCTGCTTCGGTGCCTTTAAATAATACTGGCTTAGTCAGCTCTAAGTACCAATCGCAGAATTGGTTCCAGGTAAATTCGTACAATGCGGTTGCGGCTAAATCGAAACGGTAGTTGTCGATATGCTGGGTCACCTGTTTTACCGTCTGCTGGTATTGCGCCAGGATCCATTTATCGGCCAGCGACAACACCTTAGTCTCACTGCCAAAACCACAGTCTTTTTCTTCGGTATTCATCAGCACATAGCGGCTGGCATTCCAAAGCTTATTACAGAAATTGCGATAACCTTCTAAGCGTTTCATATCCCAGTTGATATCACGGCCGGTCGATGCCAGTGACGCCAGGGTAAACCGCACCGCGTCGGTGCCACTGGCGGTAATACCGTCCGGAAACTGTTGCTCGGTCTGCTTAGCTATTTTCTCAGCCAGTTTTGGCTGCATTAAATTACTGGTTCGTTTGGCCAGCAAATCGGGCAGGCTGATGCCGTCAATCATATCCAGCGGGTCAACGACGTTGCCCTTGGACTTGGACATTTTGTCGCCATTCTCATCGCGGATTAAGCCGGTCACATACACGGTTTTAAACGGTACCTGCGGCTTGCCCTCATCATCTTTGATAAAATGCATGGTCATCATGATCATCCGGGCTACCCAGAAGAAGATGATGTCAAAACCGGTTACCAGGACATCGGTCGGATGAAAGGTTTTTAAATCGTCCGTCTGCTGCGGCCAGCCCAGGGTGGAGAAAGTCCACAGTGCTGAGCTGAACCAGGTATCAAGCACGTCGTCATCCTGACGCAATACCAGATCAGGGGCCAGCTGATAGCTGCTGCGAACTTCCTGCTCGGTACGACCGACATAGACCTTGCCGTCGTTATCGTACCAGGCCGGAATGCGGTGGCCCCACCACAGCTGACGGGAGATACACCAGTCCTGAATGTCTCGCATCCAGCTGAAATACATGTTTTCGTATTGTTTTGGCACAAACTCGATCTGGCCGCTTTCCACTGCTTCCACAGCTGTTTTGGCCAGCGGTGCTACCCGCACATACCATTGATCAGTCAGTAACGGTTCAATGACCACGCCACTGCGATCGCCATAGGGCAGGGTATTGGTTAAATTGTCGACTTTTTCTAATAAACCGGCCTCATCGAAGGCCGCGACAATCGCTTTACGTGCGTCATAGCGGTCCAGTCCCTGGTATTCTTCAGGAATAGCAGCTGTTATTGCCGGGTTAAGTTCACCATTGCTGTGAAAACATTCGCCGTCACTGCGGATAGTGGCATCCTGGGTCAGAATGTTGATCATCGGCAGCTGATTACGTTTACCGACTTCGTAATCGTTAAAATCATGCGCCGGGGTAATTTTCACGCAACCGGTGCCCTTGTCTTTGTCGGCATGCTCATCACTGATAATGGGAATGCGTCGGTTAACCAAAGGCAGCATTACTTCTTTGCCAATCAGTGCCTGATAGCGCTCATCGGCCGGGTTTACAGCAACGGCAGTATCACCCAACATCGTTTCCGGCCGGGTGGTGGCGACCACCAGATAATTTTTGCCATCGATGGTTTGCGCGCCATCGGCCAGCGGATAGCGCAGATGCCACATATGGCCCTGCTGCTCTTTATTCTCGACTTCCAAGTCAGAAATAGCGGTGTGCAGCTTAGGATCCCAGTTTACCAGGCGTTTACCGCGGTAAATTAAGTCGTCCTGATACAGCCGGACAAACACTTCCTGCACCGCCTCAGATAAGCCTGCATCCATAGTAAAGCGTTCACGGTCCCAGTCGACGGAGTTGCCAAGGCGGCGCATCTGCGCGGTAATAGTGCCACCTGATTCAGCTTTCCAGTCCCAGACTTTCTCGATAAAAGCTTCCCGCCCCAGCTCGTGCCGGCCCGGTAAGCCGGCCGCAGCCAGCTGCCGCTCAACGACCATCTGGGTAGCGATACCTGCATGGTCGCTACCAACCTGCCATAAAGTATTTTTGCCGCGCATCCGCTGATAGCGGGTCATCGCATCCATAATGGTTTGCTGAAAAGCATGGCCCATATGCAGGCTGCCGGTCACATTTGGCGGTGGGATCATAATGCAGTAACTACCTGCACCAGTATCGCCGGCGGGTTTAAAATAACCTTTACTTTCCCATGCGCTGTACATGGCTTGTTCTATCTGACTGGGGTTGAATGTTTTTTCCATGAGAGTACCTGTTGTTCAGTCGGCGTTGACGGTAGCAGGGGTAATACCCGACTGACGATATTGCTTATAACGTTCCCGGGCTTGCGCTTTGGCAGCGGCCTGCGAGGGAACAAACTCGATAATGTCGGTAAACCGGCTGGCAAAGGCGGGTATTTCATTTGCCAGATTAATCAGTATCTGTCGGCTTTGTCTGGGTGGCTGCCAGCTTATTTCAACCGGCGCACCACGGGCAGGACCTTCACCAGATAAGTTATGCGGCACAAAACTATCGGCATCAAACTGCCATAGCAGCTGATCGATGAGCTCGGCATCTTGCTGGCTGGCAGTATAAACAAAAACCCGCTGGTTGGCGCGGTAAAAGTTGGCGCAAAGCTGACATGCCAAAGCAAAATGAGCTGGCGAATCGCTCAGCTCATTTTCAATTGACTGCTGGTTTTCAGCCAGCACATAAAAGGTAACCGCCATCAGTGATCCTGGTTTTGGCCAGCCCGGTTAATTAAAAACTGGGTTAACAGCGCTACTGGCCGGCCGGTAGAGCCTTTGTCTTTGCCACCGCTGCGCCAGGCAGTGCCAGCAATATCGAGGTGCGCCCAGTTATATTTGCGGGTAAAGCGCGATAAAAAGCAGGCAGCAGTAATAGTACCAGCGGCGCGGCCACCTAAGTTGCTGAAGTCAGCAAAGGGGCTTTCCAGCTGCTCCTGATAATCATCCCATAACGGCAGGCGCCAGGCGCGGTCACCACTTTGCTCTGACGCATTGAGAATTTCATGTGCCAGCGGGTTATGATTACTTAATAAGCCTGAAGCATGTTTACCTAATGCAATAACGCAAGCGCCGGTTAGGGTGGCAACATCAATAACCAGTTCCGGGTCAAAGCGCTCGGCATAGGTCAGCGCATCACACAGTACTAAGCGGCCTTCGGCATCGGTGTTTAGTACTTCTACCGTTTGGCCAGACATGGTGGTTAAAATATCGCCAGGGCGGTAAGCGTTGGCATCGGGCATATTTTCAGCGGCCGCCAGAATAGCAACCATATTGACTGGCAGTCCCAGGGCAATAACAGCATGCATAGTACCCAGCACCGAAGCGGCGCCGCACATGTCGTATTTCATTTCGTCCATGCCATCGCCCGGTTTTAAACTGATACCGCCCGAATCAAAGGTCAGGCCCTTACCAATTAATACCATAGGCGCACTATCGTTGCCGGCACCGTTATATTTAATTACTGACATTTTCGGGCCATTTACCGAGCCCCTGCCAACAGCCAGATAAGAATTCATGCCATGGCTGGCCAACTCTTCTGCACCCAGCACTTCGACGCTGATTTTATCAGATAATTCCACCAACGCCTGCGCCTGCTCGGCCAGGTAAGCCGGGGTGCAGATGTTGGGCGGCATATTGCCCACGTCTTTACATTGCTTAATACCTGCAGCAATAGCCAGACCTTGTTCTACCGCACGCTCGCCAATGGTTAAATCGCGCCGGGTTGGCACGTTAAAGACAATTTTGCGTAAGGGGCGGCGGGTTTCATCTTTTTTGCTTTTTAAGCGATCAAATACATACAGGCAGTCCTGGGTAGTTTCCACCGCATGGCGTACTTTCCAGTAGGTATCACGGCTTTTTACATGCAGTTCAGATAAAAAGCAGACCGCTTCCATCGAACCGGTTTCGTTCAGGGTGCTGATGGTTTTGGCGATGATCTGGCGGTACTGCCGCTCATCCAATTCCCGCTCTTTGCCACAACCAACCAGCAGTACCCGCTCGCTAAGCACATTAGGTACGTGATGTAACAACAACACCTGACCGGGTTTACCTTCTAAATCGCCGCGGCGTAATAAGTTGCTGATATAACCTTCGCTGATTTTATCCAGTTGCTCTGCTACTGCGGAAAGACGACGTGGCTCGTACACGCCGACAACAATACATGCGCTGCGTTGTTTTTCCGGACTTCCGCTTTTAACGCTGAACTCCATACTTACTCCTGATTCTAAGAGACTGTGCTACTATAGCCATTAACAAATAGTTGTTAACAATTTCGATTGTACTAAAGCGCCAGCTGATGACATGGCTGAATTCTACCGTGAATTGAGAAAAAAGCTCGGCTTTCCCGGTACTTTGCCTGATAATAATTGTATTAAATAACAAGTTTACTTAAAAATTGCCAGGTTTCCAGCAAAAAGACAGGTTTTAGGGGGCATTTTTGATTATTTTTCGCTATCTGATTGGGGAGGTGTTTCGTGCCCAATTGGCTGTCTTTGTTATTCTGACCAGTATTATCATCAGCCAACGCTTTGTAAAAATTCTTGCTGATGCTTCCGAAGGCGATTTGCCAGGACAATTGGTGGTCGGGATTGTCGCATTGAAATTACCGCAGCTGGCGGTGATCATTCTGCCATTAAGTGCTTTTCTGGGCATTCTGGTGGCGTATGGCCGGATATATGCTGACAGTGAAATGACCGTATTACATTCTACCGGCGTCAGCGAGTGGTATGTTACCCGCTTAACCTTATTATTATCCGTGTTTATGGCTATTTTAGCTGGTAGCGTCACCCTTTATCTAAGCCCGTGGGCGACCGAGCGTGAATATCAGTTGCTGGAAAAAGCTGATAGCAACGTGGGTTTATTCTCATTGGTGCCTGGCCGTTTTCAGCACACCGCTAATGAAAAGGCGGTAATTTTTGTTCAGGATATCAGCCGTTCAGGCAATACGTTATCCCGGGTATTTGTGGCACAAACCGAATTACATGGTGAGCAGGCACAACACGCCATTGTTTATGCCGAAACCGGTGCCGTTACTGAAGATGTGGCTACTGGCGCTCAAATGCTGGAATTGCAGCGCGGCAGGCGTTACGCTGGTGATGGCCGTTCACCGGCTTACGAAGTGACTGAGTTTGGCCGTTACCAGATCCAGTTGCGGGAGCAGCAGGTCGAGCAGCGCAGGCGCAAGCTTAGTAGTTTAAGTACACCATTATTATTGCAGGAGCAAAGCGCTGAAGCCGCAGCCGAATGGCACTGGCGGATCGCTATTCCGCTGTCTATCCCTATCCTTACTCTAATTGCTGTGCCGCTGAGCCGGGTAAACCCACGACAGGGAAAATTCGGCCGCTTACTCCCGGCGTTACTATTGTATCTGGGCTATTATGCGTTGTTAATTATTGGCCGCTCAGCTCTTGAAGACGGTAAAGTTCCGCCAGAGCTTGGACTATGGTGGTTGCATGGCGGCGCGTTATTGCTGGGACTGTTTTTGATTATGCGCAACCGATCTGGCGCTCAGCGGTTTCGTGGCTGGTTAGCGGGGCGCAGTTGATATGTTGAAAATTCTCGATTTATACATAGGCCGCACCATTCTGGCGACGTCGGCCTTAACCCTGAGTGTGTTAATTGTGTTATCCGCATTGTTCCGGTTTATAGATCAAATGCGTTCAATAGGTCGTGGCTACTATGACATGGTGCATGCGGCACTGTTTACCCTGTACAGCATGCCTGGTGATTTAGTACTGTTTTTTCCAATGGCAGCATTAATTGGCGGCTTAATTGGTATGGGCATGCTGGCCAGCAGCAGTGAGTTAGTTGTCATGCAGGCAGCCGGTATGTCCCGCTTAAATATTATCAGCTCAGTCATGAAGTCAGCTATTGTCATGGTGCTGGTGGTGATGGCCGTGGCAGAATGGGGCGCGCCGGTAAGTGACCGGGCGGCGCGTGAGCTTAGAATAAAAGCCATTTCAGATGGTAATTTATTTGCCGCCAGACAAGGTGTCTGGGCAAAGGATGGTGTCAGCTTTGTTAATATTAAAGAGGTTGACGATGTCGGTAATTTGACCGGTTTAACTATCTATAAATTTAATAACGACTTACAGCTGGACACCGTCGTCACCGCAGACAGCGCAGTGTACCGCACAGACCGTTGGCGCTTGCAGAACGTCACGGAACTTACTTTTACTGCCGACCGTGTTGTGCGAAATAATTTGCAACAGCAACAATGGCGCTCCAGTTTAAGCCCCGATAAGTTAGGGGTGGTCACGATCAAACCCGAAATGCTGTCGCTGACTGGTCTGGCACAGTATGTTGATTACCTTGAACAAAATGATCAGGAAGCCAGCCGTTATGAGCTGGCCTTTTGGCGAAAGGTACTGCAACCGTTGTCCGTTGCCGCTATGTTATTACTGGCACTTAGCTTTATTTTCGGGCCGCTGCGCAGTGTCACTATGGCAGCCAGGGTGCTGCTTGGTATTCTCACCGGCTTTGGTTTTTTTATGAGCAACGAGTTATTTGGCCCACTGGCACTGGTGTATCAGCTGCCGCCGTTAGCCGGTGCCATGTTACCTAGCCTGCTGTTTATGGGGCTGGCGCTCTATTTTATGCGCAAGAAGGTGTAGTCAGCGCTCTTTATTAAAAATGCTGCATCAGCGTGCTTGCTGATGCACATTCAGGCTTTTACTGTGCTCTTTACTAATAACCACCATCTGGCTGGCGGTAAGCTGATCCTGCAACGCCAGGCCTTTACCCCAGCGCAGCCATAACCAAAAGTTGCCTACACCAAAAAGCGCCAGCAATGCCCGGGCGAGTGCTTGCAGTGGAACCAGCGGCAAGCCATTTTGCTTTACCACCACAATACGCCAGGCCCGCATGCCAAGGGTTTGGCCGGCCTTGCACCAGAAGTAAACATAAAAACTCAGAATTACCGCCACCAGATAAGCAAAATACAGCCAGCGACGCAGCCCGGTATTCAGGTAATCAGCAATGTCACTGTAACCGCTCAGGTTTACCATTCCGCCCCAAGCCAACATTTGTACCAGCAACATGGCAATACCGGCCGCCAGCATTACCAAAGCAGCCAGTACCAGAATATCGTAGATCATTGCTGCTAAACGCCGGGCAAAACCGGCACGGGGGGCAGTGGCTAGCGCATGGGAAAGCATAGTAAAGTCCTGTCAGTAATCTGCGGCAAGTTTAACACGGCCGAATTTTTTTACGATGCCAGGCCCGGCTTTTTTCCGCATTGCTGTAATTTTGCGCAATTAAAAGCGAATTAAAACAAAGTGTCATAAAAGCACTTGCCAAGCTTTAGCAGCACCGTATAATGCAGGCGTTTACTTCAAAATATCCCTCAGTGCCTGGGTGGCGAAATCGGTAGACGCAGCGGATTCAAAATCCGCCGGGGGAAACTCCGTGTCGGTTCGAGTCCGACCCTAGGCACCAATTATCTTTCATATCACTGAACGTGATTTTCTGATTAATTAAACCAACTGTAATTATCACGCTGCTGTACCCTGCTATTAAGTGTTTTATACCAGCAATATACTTGTTGAGCGCGATAGTGTTGCTAAACGGTCTGTTCCCCTGCAGTAGAATATCCCGGGGTTTTAGCATGTCTTTATTCGATAACTTAATAATTCAATGTCCAGACTGAGCCGTTTGAACGGCCAGTCGGTTACGGCGTTAAGAGCCGATGTGGATAACCGCATTACCACCGGAGGTCAGGTTACCCGGAAAGTATTGAATGAGAGTTGGGCCGCTATGAGCAGTCAGTACCCGGATGTGCAGGTTACGGTCGGCGGCGATCAGGCTGAGCAGGAGCGGGTTAAGCCGTCAATGGCCCGGAATTTTCTGTTGTCGTTGTTTGCCGTATACGCCCTGCTGGCGCTGGTATTTTCCAGTTATAGTCAGCCTCTGGTAATTATGGCTATTATTCCGTTTGGTCTGACCGGCGCAGTGTTGGGGCATGTTATGCTCGGTTTGGATCTGACCCTGTTGTCATTGTTTGGCCTGATTGGCCTGTCCGGAGTGGTGATTAACGACAGTCTGCTGCTGATGGAGTTTATTAACCGTTTTCGCGAAGAAGGTCAGGAAATTGAACAAGCGGTGCTCAAAGCTACCCTGCAACGGTTTCGGGCCATTGTACTGACATCGTTGACAACCTTTTTAGGCGTTACCCCAATTATTCTGGAAACCAGTGTTCAGGCAAAATTCCTCAAACCCACCGCTGTTTCATTGGGCATTGGCATCTTGTTTGCCACCATTATTTTGCTGTTTTTACTGCCTGCGCTGGCGGTGTTACAGTTAAAACTTAAAGCCAGGCTGAGTAATGACAAATCTGCTCCGACGTCTGAATAATTTCTAAGGCCAATTATTTAATATGGCCTGATAACCACCAGACTGTTGCAGCTTTTCCAGCTCTTGATCAAACTGCTGCTGTAACAGTTGGTCTTTGAAAATGGCACCATAAGGTTTAGTGATAAATATGGGGTGAATGGTTAACCTTTCGCCCGGGTGATTTTTTTGCATGATGTAGGTTAACAGCCGTCGCTCACCGATAACAACGTCGGTTCTGGCATTAACCAGCAATTTTAGCTGAAGCTCGCGTTCTGCGATTTCTAAATAGTTTTCATCTTTTACCACATCCGCAAATTCCTGACCCAGTACAGAGGTAGCAAACTGATAGGCAATAATATTTTTGCCTTTTAAATCAGCCAGAGTATTAATGTTGTATTTATTATACTCAAGCGAAACGACAACATCTGCAAAGGGCAAATATGGTGTGGTTAGATAACCGTTGTCTGGCGGAAATGCCGCAGGACTGGCAACATCAAATTTTCCTTCATTAAACTCTTTGATCAGACGATTATAGGCCAGCAGATGAAACTCACTGTCATAGCCCATGTTCGTTAAAATATGCCGGATAATTTCAACATCTATGCCAGTAATACCCTTTTCTTCCTGATAAAACGCCCATGGCGGACCGATATTAACGGCCACCTTGAGCGTTGTCGGCGTTGCACACAGCTGCCAGGAAAAAGTAAATATGAACAGCAAGATCAGGCGCATTGTCAAAACCAAAAAAAGCTGATGAATTGGAAACCAGCGTAATACTGTTGTTATTTGCCCTTTAGTGTACAGGTTGAGGTCTGAAATTGCTCCCAGTATTGCCGGATTTCTGAAATCATAAGCTTATTTCACACGCACTTTATTAAGACCGTTATTGGCTCTGCCATAGTGCTTCATGATTCGGCCAGGCAAACCCGGTTGCGGCCTGTTGCTTTAGCCCGGTATAACGCTTCATCTGCAAGTTGGATCAGGCTTGCCGGAGTATCAGTGCGCCGACATTGCGCCACCCCAATACTTACCGTAAATAACGGCAGGCTGCTTTGAGCCGAGGTCTGCTGCTCCAGCGCATGCCGGATCCGCTCTGCAAGTTCACTGGCACTGACAATAGCGGTATCGGGTAAAATAACCAGAAACTCCTCGCCGCCAATTCTGCCGATAAAGTCTGTTTTTCTAAGCTGTGCATTGCAGCATTCAGCGACGGTCTTTAACGTTTGATCACCGCTCAGGTGACCGAAATTGTCGTTAATAGCTTTAAAATCGTCTAAATCTAACATCATAATAGTCAAAGGTGTTTGCTGGCGGATGGTGCGTGATATTTCAATATCAAGAATACGCATGGTTTCGCGGCGGTTAATTAGGCTGGTCAGTTCATCGGTGGTCGCCATTTTTTCCAGCTGCGCCGTGCGTTTTTTTACCTCGGTTTCTAATCGCTGATTTGATTCGGCAAGTTGCTTTTCAGCTTGGGTAAGTTCGGTAATTTTCTGCAGCATGTTGCGTTTACTTGGTAAGCTAATAATTTGCGGCATCAGATACCAAAGTAACAAGGCGGTAGCGATAGAGATAAATCCTGTTAAGGTCTTAACCATGCCATGAATATAGTAATAACCATGCCAGATATTAATGACCCCAAGTAAATGGGTGGCACCACAGAAAAAAATGAACCCGGCAAACATTAAAAACATCCAGTTAAAGCGTAAATCATCTCTTGCTTTTACCAGCCGCACCAGTCCAAAAGGGATCAGCATATAGGCGATAAACGTGAGTAAATCACCACCAACATGCAGGATCAGTAAATCGGTGCGCCACAGCAGACAATGGCCGTGTGGCATAAAATCGCCATTAAGTAGTTCCTGAATAAATTCCAATTTCTAAGCTTGTCCTTAATATTTCCATTAAGCTTAGTTGACATTAGCAGACAATGTTCTCGAAAAAGGAAAAAATGGACAGATTATGAGTTTTTCCCGCGGGCTTAATGAATTTCTTTAGCGAGCTTCAACATCTGCGCGCTTAGATGAAAGCCCTGTTGCCGTGCTAATGTCAGATTAACCCGAAACGATATCCGGTGTGGTTCAGCAATCAGGCCAAACATGGCGCCCTGACGAAATAACTCTGCACCTTCTACGACGGTAAGCCGACCAGTGGTTTGCAGTAATTGTGACCATTCTGGTTTTGAGGCGAGCTCTGCGCTTAAATATAAAACAGTGCATGTTGCTGCCTGATTAGCTGCAGTTATCAATGAAACCTGGGTCTGGGCCGGCAGAATGCTGGTGAGCGCATTAAACACCCCGGCATCTTGGGCGATGCAATAGTTTTGCTGTGCCGGTGGATTAGTTGCCCACTCACTGTACTGAACAAACCGAAATAGCAATGCCGCTTTTAATGATGCCTGCGCCGGCTGAGCCCGCACCGGCGACACAACGAAAAATAGGGTCGCCCCGATAAGTACCGCCAGCAACCTACGCATTACAGGAAATTCCAGTTAATGGATAATTCAGCGCTGCGTTCGGGTTGTTGCAGCGGCACTCCTGTTGGTAGCGGGGCGTCAACGTATGCTTTGTCGAATACATTTTTCAAACCCAGCACAATATGTAATTTAGGGTTGAGTTGCCAGGACAGCAAAATATCGTGCCGGGCATAGCCGGGCATTTGGCCGCGGGGGCTGGTTCGTGCTGATGTTGCAAACATATGCCAGTTCAGATGCAGATCGTCACGCCAGAGCGGCTGGCTGTACTGTGTTTTAAACAGATGCTCCGGCGAGTTGGTTAAACCCATTTGGTCATTTTTATAACGGGCTCGCTGGGTGCTGGCAGAAAGTTGCAGCGTAGCACCGCTTTGCCAGGTTTTCGTCGCCGTTGTTTCCAGACCGTAGGCTTCGACGGCGCGGTCATTAAAAAACTGCACTATGGCGCTTGCACCATAATTACCGGTGATCAAATTGCGCACCTGAGAATGATAAACGGTGGCACTGACAGACCAGCTATGCGCAAGCTGAGCTTGCCAGTTCGCCTCCAGCGTGTTGATTAACTCAGACTCAGGCACCGGCAGCTCATTGTATAAATTGCTGTTCTGCTCATATTCATTCGGCGCTCGAAACGCCGTACCATAACTTACTCTGACGCTTTGCTGGTTCGTCAGCTGCCATATCCAACCAAACTTAGGGCTGAACTCACGAACATTCTGTTCGGTATAGTCGTAGCGGAAACCGCTGATAAATTTATGATTATCAGTAATTTGCCAGCCATGCTGCAGATACAGCCCAATTCTGTTGTTTTTGCTGCTGACGGCAAGCACCGGAATAATATCATCAATACTGAACTGATAACTCTGATGCTGATCGTGCTGGCCATCAATCCCAAACAGTAAATGATGCGACGGTTCTGGCGTATAGCTTAAGCGTAAATCGAGGTTGGTCCATCTGCCGGTGACATCAAAGTGGTAGCGGCGTATCTCGCCGGTTGGAACAATAAAGGGCGTAAAAGTAGTAAGGTCGAAGCCATTGGTTGATAAATGGGTGTAAAGCTCAGCCTGATCGCTCAGGCTGTGGCTATGCTGCAGCGAAATAAAATAATTGCGGTTTTTTATTTTAAAAATATCGCTTCTGCTTGGGTCTGCCATCAGCGCCCCTGGCTCTTCCCGGGTACGTGACACCCCGGCCATTTGTAATTGCAGTCGGCGATAGCGGTAACTTGCAGCCAGTTTATGGTTAAGGTCGTTATTCAGCGTTTGTTGGGCAAGCACCGGCTCAGGTGCATTGATATCGGCAAAAGCAATATCGTCCTGCTGGCTGCGGCTGAGCGACACCCAGCCCTCATGGCCACTGGCATGGCGAATACCATAGGACAGTGAAAGATCAAGCTGATCGCGTTGGTTGGCAGCCAGAGCTAACTGACCTCCCTGCAGCTTATTACCTCGTTTCGTTATAACGTTTACCACGCCCAGAAACGCATTATTGCCATAAAGTGCTGAACCGCTGCCCGGGCTGTATTCCACCCGGTCAATCAGTTGCGGATCAATATAAAAATTATTACCGATCATGCCGGCATCATAAATATTATCATTGACTCTGGTGCCATCGACCAGCAGCAGGATCCGCGAATTATAGTCGCCCGGCCGGCCAATGCCGCGTGCGCTCAGATAGCCGTAGCTCGTGTCAGAGCTGACGTATAACCCCGGGAAAAAACTGAGGATCTCAATCAAATTTCTCAGGTTGAAGCGGCGTATTTCTTCATCAGTTACAATATGGGTGACTTGTGCCGATTTACCCGCACTCTGGGCATGACGTGCTGAGGTCGACACTTCAATCCGGGCCGGATCGGTTGCGGTTGGCTGTTGCAGTAACTCCTCCAGGCTTGGTACCTGTTGTGCCTGCAGTTGCATGCTGATCGCTGACAAAACTAAAGCGTTAATCAGCACTATATATCTGGTAACCATTTTTCCCCGCCCTTTTTGCCTTATACATGGCTTCATCGGCCAACTGCAGTAATGTGGCTGCACTGCTACTGTGCTGCGGACACAGTGCGACGCCAATACTTAATGTCACCGGCATCTGTGCATTTTTAACCCAGATGGGTTGATTGATCTTTTGTAGTAATCTTTTGCAAACTTGTTCGGTCAGGTTCGGTGTTACCTGTTTGGGCAGCAATAGCGCAAATTCGTCTCCCCCCAGCCGGCACAGCGTATCGTCAGCACGAATTGCTGTCTGGATCCTGCGACTGACTTCTATCAGCACCTCATCACCGGCATCATGGCCGTAATTATCATTGACGAATTTGAAGTTGTCTATATCAATAAACATCAGCGCCGACATCGTATTGCTGTTGCTACTATCCAGTACCATTTGGTTTAACAGCTCAGTAAAGCTGTGTCGATTCGGCAGCTGGGTCAGGCTGTCTTTCATTGCAAGATGTTCCAGCTCATCACCCCGGGCAGCCTGTTGTTGTAATTTGCTGCTCAGCTCTGCCTGCCAAATCTCGGCTCGCTTCAGCAATTCATTAAAGCGTTGGGTTAAGCTGCCGATTTCATCATCATTCACTACGGAGGCTCTTAATGAGAAATTGCGCTCACCAGCCACTTGTTCCGCCAGAGCCGATAATGCAATTAAAGGCGACAGCGCCTTGCGCTGCAGAGAAATCAACAGTCTGGCCGCGAACCAGTATATGACAGCCATCAACATCGAGATCATTAGCAATCCCCGCAAAAACCAGTTCATTAACTGATGCAGATTCTCGCGGACATACAGCACCCCTTCGATGTTATCCTGAACCACTACCGGCACGGTCAGGGCAATTTCCAGCCCCTGATATCGGCGCACTGGTTCGACAGATGCCGGCATTTGCTGCCAGTGCAGCGTTGGCACATCTGCTAAATTAGCGAAGAGTTCACCATCGGCATTGTAAAGCGCCACGCCACTAAGATCGCGGTTTTTGGCAAGCACTTCCAATTCATACTCAGCGGCAGCGGGGTCGTTAAATACCAGCATGGCCGAAACGTTACTGGCCAGCTGAATAGCGGCCAGTTCTGCGGCACTGCCCTGGCGCTCACGGGCGGTCAGCCACAGCATTATTGCAATCAGGGCGAAGGTAACAAGCATACTGCCCAGCAAAACAGTCAGGTTTTGCCGGGTCAGTTTCCGTACCAGTGAGTGGCGGGGTTTAGTCGGGCTCAACAAAGCCTGTTTGCTCTTCATTGTGGAATTTATACTACATTAAGTCATATAAAGCAGTATCAGTTCAACTTATTATAGGTGACATCAGGCGTTTGCAAACACCGATAGTAAATTTACCCTAAACATGATGCCGTCCTTCCCGGATCTCTTCCAGCAACTTTTTATTAAATGCCGGCAGGTCATCAGGGTTACGGCTGGTTACCAGACCATTATCTACCACCACCGCTTCATCTACCCAACTGGCTCCGGCATTTTTTAGATCGGTACTTATACTGCCATAAGAGGTAACCTTACGGCCTTTTAATACGCCGGCTTCTGCCAGTAACCAGGGGCCATGGCATATCGCGGCTACCGGTTTATTCGCGCTGTCACTGAAAAAGCCCTGGATAAACTTAATGGCACTGACATCCTGGCGTAAGGTGTCGGGGTTAATCAGACCACCTGGTAATACCAAAGCGTCATAATATTCTGCTTTTACGTCATCCAGGGTTTTATCAACTGTGACTTCGTCGGCCCAGTTTTTACCTGACCAGCCTGTGATCTCGCCACTGCGTTGCGAGACAATATCGACGTCCGCTCCGGCGTTAAGAAGGGCATTACGGGGTGAGGTTAATTCACTTTGTTCAAAGCCATTGGTCGCTAAAATGGCTACTTTTTTACCTAAAAGGGGTTTTGGTTCGCTCATAATCGGTCTCCTTTGACACTAAGCAGCGAGGCTGCAGTTAATCCAACAGTTACAACAATGCTGTAAAACTTCTACTTCGCAGCGGTAAAACTTACCTGTGGTGTTTTTGAAGCTGGTGTTTAGATATCTTCTAACCGGTTTGCGCCTTGCATCATTTGCTGTGCTTGTTGTTTTTGTAAATCGAGAACTTCCGCCAAAAGTTCTTTAATTTCTGATTTCTGACTGCGGTCGTACAGATTTTCATAAAGCAGAATGATGGTTTGATGCTGTTGCTCAACTTCGGTGATAATGGCATTGGTATCCATGGTATTAAAAGCATCATCACAAGCAGCTTCTGCCATCAGTGGATGCTTATCAATATGTTCTGTACACCAGGTATTTAAAGCTTTGTCTTCGCCAACCTCTTTAAAAGCGCGGATCCGGGTTGCCAGATCCATTTCTTTATCTGCAAGGTAGTTCAACAGCATCTGCGGACGTTTGTTTTGTTGCTGCTCAGCGGATTTGCTAAAACAGTTTGATAAGTGTTGGTAATAGCCAGCTGTCCAGTCGAGTAAACCGCGAATTGAATCCACTTTCATAATTTCTCCTCGTTAAAAAGCCGGCAATACTGCTGCCAGATGGTTTAATTAAAATGGTAAATGCCAGAACTATGCAAGGATGAGACCAGTGGTCAGCGAAGCGCAACGCTGAACTAGATGGCCGCGAAGTGAGACAAACGGGAATGCAGGTAATTTCGGCATAAAATTGCTTCGGCATAATCACCGGGAATGTCAGCGGGCTCCTGAGTCGTGTGGTAAATAGCAAAACCGGCTTTCTGATACGTAGCTAGCGCTGCCGGATGATCAGCCGAACAGGTATGCACCCAGACAGGCATCTTGTTAGCTGTGTTAGGCATGCTACGACTAAGCCATTGCTGGGCCAATGCAACGGCTGCTTGTGCCAGTTTAGGCCCCAGACCTTTACCCGTAAAAGCAGGCAGCAAACCAAAAAACTTTAGTTCAACGCTAGGGCCCTTTTCCAGATGAACAGTGACAGGGTGATAATTTAGCTCAACAAAGCCGGCGATAGTGCCCGCCTGATACAGCACCCAGGTACGAACGGAGTCTTTGTTTAAATAATCAAGCCATTGCTGATAATCCCAGCTAAGCCGGCTAAACCAGTGCCAGTGGTTACCAACCGCGGTGAATAAAAACTGGCTAAGTTCAGGACTGGGAACCGTTGCTTCCATTAACAGGCAGTCTGCCGGCAAGTGTGGCATTGGGAGTGTTGGACCCTGGTAATGCAAATACCATGTGGTAATCAGCTTATCAGACATAATAATTAATCGCCGTTAGATGAACACTGGCCATGCTAACAAAGCGCAATAAATTGGTAAATGTCATGCAGTCTGATAAAGGGTAGTACCGGGTTACAGATTCAGGGTAAGGTGTGAGTTATGCGACAGCTTATTTGGAGTTAGTAAATGAAGGCATTACTGTTTTTGAGTTTGCTCTGCTGTGTATATAGCGTCAATGTGTTTGGCCAGCTACCTGCACAACCGGTTTCTGTGCAGCAGCCAGAGATGTTGCAACTGGTGGCTACCGATGCGCAGCTTGAAATACTGGCAGAAGGTTTTCGTTGGTCTGAGGGGCCAGTGGTTGAACCAGACACAGGTGATGTATTATTCTCCGATGTGCCGGAAAATAAAGTGTATCGCTGGAACATACAAGACGGGTTAACCGTTTATCTGGCGCCATCAGGCTATACCGGCCTATATCCCGAAGATAACCCTGGCCAGGGGGCCAATGGTCTTATTGTAAACAATAAGCAGCAGTTGGTGCTGGCGCAACATGGCGACCGGCGCTTAGCGGTATTAACGGCCATAAAAGACGGCCGGCCACAGTACCAAACGTTGGTAAATCATTATCAGGGTAAGTTGCTGAACAGTCCGAATGATCTGGTGCAACACAGTAGCGGGGCCTACTATTTTACCGACCCACCTTACGGCTTAAAAGGCGGCGACAACGCCAGTCAGAAATCCCTGACGGCAAATGCCGTTTACCGCTTGGCTGTTGACGGCACATTAACAGCGGAGGTAACACACCTGAGCCGACCAAACGGCCTGGCATTTTCCCCCGATGAGAAATGGCTTTATGTCGCCAACTCTGAACAGAGCGCCGCCCAGTGGTGGCGCTATGCTGTTGCGCCTGATGGCAGCCTGGGGCCAGGCAAACTATTTTTTGATGCCACCAGTTACACCAACAGTAGCAGAGGCTTACCCGATGGCTTAAAAGTATTGCCATCAGGCCATTTGCTGGCAACCGGGCCAGGCGGGGTATGGGTTTTTACTGCAAAGGGTGAACATTTAGGAACTATCAAAACAGGGGTGGCTGCAGCGAATGTTGCTCTGTCACCGGGTAATCGCTATTTGTATATTACTGCAACTAACTATTTGCTGCGGATTGCCCTGATTGTGGATTGATGTAAGGCAAAAGAAAAAGCAAAGCCAGATAAGTCGGTTTTTGCCACTGCATGTTCAATAATTCATGATCAACTCAGCAAAGCGGCATATCTACTGTGGAATATGCACTAGTATTAACAGAATATGGCAGAAATCATAGGCGGCAGGCCGTTGCCAATGATGTTGTGATGGCCAGGCGGTTTTTTGTACTAATTTGTTGATGTTCATCAAAACCATCAGGCCTTTTAGCCAGTATTATACTTAATACATAATGCAGGAGAGTGAGTTATGAGCAACTTCAACCGTCGAACCTTTTTTAAAGTGTCTGCAGGTACCGTTATTGGCCTGACTGCAGGTGGCATAAGTTTAAGCGCGCTGGCCGCGGAACAACTGAAATTGGATGATCCCTTGGCAGCAGCCATGCGCTATACCCATAAGTCAGAAGTGGCGGGCCAGAAGTGCAGCAATTGCAATCTGGTCCAGGGTGAAGCTGGTCAGGAATGGCGGCCCTGTGCTATTTTCCCTGGCAAGCTGGTGGCCAGTGAGGGCTGGTGCGCGGCTTGGGTTAAAAAAATCGCGGCGTAACCTATGCAATAATAAAAAACGGCCGGCGCCGTTTTTTTTCGTTCAGGATCACGCTGTTTAAGGCAGTTTTAAATGTCTGCCGCCGTCAAGTGGCAGTATCCTGCCGGTGATATAGTTACTGTGTAGTAAATATAAAATAGTCTGCAATACTTCATCTGGCCCCGGTGCTACGGCCATTAGTGATTTTGCCAGTGCTTGCTGGCGATAAACGGCATCGTCATTTTCGTTAAACATTACTAATGCTGGTGCGATGGCATTTACTTTAACTTTCGGCGCTAACTGTCGCGCCAGCGACAATGTCAGATTTTCAAGCGCAGCTTTTGATGCAGCATAAGCCTGATGTTTGCTGCTGCCAACGCTAGCCACAAAATCAGTTAAGTGAATAATATCGGCGCCGTCGGTACTGGCAAGTAATTTAGGCAGTAAAGCGCGGTTCAGTAAATAGGGCGCCCGGGCGTGAATATGCTGCATCGCATCAAATACTGCAGCATCTTGTTGTAACTGCGCTGACATTGTTTGGCTATCGCTGGCGTACTGCCGGGGCAAGTCCGCTTGCCAGCTGGACGCATTATGGATAATTGCCCGGATGGCCGGGTAATTCTGTAAAGCTGCAATGAAGGTGGCCATACTTTCAAGCTGGTTAAAGTCAGCAGCGATACAATGGGCACCCGCTTGCTGCAATGCAGCAATACCAGCAGTCATTTTACGGTAACTTACCAGTAACTGATAACCCTGTTGTTGTAATGCAGCGGCACAATGTAAGCCAACCCGCTGGCCCGCTCCGGTAATAACAATAAGGCCTTTAGCTGAGTGAGATTTTTGCATAAGTGAGGCTTTGTTATAAGATAAAGCAGACTATACGCAACAGAGGCTGATCAGGTTTTATTTTCTGGTTTCATTCATGATTTCTGCACTGACATAGCCCAGAAAGTCAGATTCAGGCAAAGGCCTGGCCCAGTAAAAACCCTGCCCCTCGTCACAACCCAGCAAGGCCAGTTGCGCCGCAGTAGCACTGTTTTCAATACCTTCGGCCACCGTTTTCAGGCCCAGGCTCTTACTCATCTGAATAATCGCCCGTACCAGTGGCTCATCCCGCTCGGATAAGCAGAGTGACAAGATAAAGGATTTATCAATTTTCAGCCTACTGGCATTAAAGCGGCGTAAATAGCCCAGGTTTGAGTAACCTGTCCCAAAGTCATCGATGGAGAACCGAAGACCTAACTGGTGCAACGCTGCCAGTTGCCGGGCAATATTGTCGCCTTCACCAATCAGCAATGACTCGGTTAACTCCATTTCCAAAGCATGTGCCGGTAAGGCGGCAGCACTCAGTGCTTGCTGCACCTGCTGCTCCAGCTTGCCGTCACGAAACTGGACATAAGATAAATTAACCGCGATGGTAAGGTTGCTGTAGCCTTGCTGATGCCAGCGACTGCAAGCAAGGCAGGCTTGCTGCAATACCCATTCGCCAATTTCAACTATTAAACCGCTACTTTCCGCCAGCGGAATAAACTCGTCCGGGGTAATCATGCTGCCATCGGCCTGCGGCCAGCGCAGTAAGGCTTCAGCGCCGATGATTTGCTGATCACTCAGTCGGATCTTTGGCTGAAAATATAACTGAAATTCGCTGTTTTTTAATGCTTTACGCATCAGTTGCAACATATTGAATTTGTCGATGCTCGCCTTGTTCAGTGCATCGTGGTAGAACCGATAAATGTTGCGGCCATCAGCTTTGGCCTGAAACATTGCCATATCAGCATGTTTGCAAATTTCGCTGAATTCAATGCCATCTTGTGGTGCAACTGCGATACCCACCGAGCCAGAGATTTCTATCATATTTTGCATAATATAAAACGGGGATGTTGTTTGCTGCAGTAAGGCTTCAGCTGTAGCCGCTAACGCTTCATTGCTACTGAATCCGGGTACCAGCAATAAAAACTCATCGCCACCGAAACGACACAGGATGTCATGCTCTGATAATAAATTCTCCAGCCTCCTGGCTAACTGCTGCAGTAACAAATCGCCCGCCGCGTGGCCCAGCGAATCGTTGACCGGTTTAAAGTTGTCTAAATCGAGAAATAGCACAGCGAGCTGCTGCGAATTGCTCAGACACTGGCTGTACAGTTGCTGGAAATGTTGCTGGCATGATATGCGGTTGGGTAGCGCGGTGAGGGGGTCATGCAGGGCTAAGTGCTCGATATGGGCCTGACTTTGTTTTACCCGGTGATTTTCAGCGTGCAGGCTGGTCATCAGGCGTTGTTGGTCACGGTACAGCAGATAGACGCTGACACCGGTTACCAGTAAAATTGCCGCCACGAACACAAAGTGTGCCGCACTGATGGTAGGGATAACCGGAGAAACGATGCCGCTAACCGCAAGATAGGTAAGTGAGGCGCAAAAAGCCAGCATAAATGCGATCAGGGAAAAAAACAGTCGGCTATTGCCGAGCATAGCAGCAAACACCAGTACGCCCGGGTAGCCCATTAGCGCCAGGTCTCTGATGCCACCAGAAATAAATGCCAGCGCCGACAACATCAGACACATGGCCCACAGTAATACTACTGTGGCTGCCGTAACATGGCGTTGATAGGCAAAGATGCCTGCCAATGCCAGCGTAAAACAGCCAGCAACCAGCACCCATTTCGTTGTACCGTCGGCCACAGCCACCGCTAACACTAAGCTGAACAGGGTCAGACCTATTATTTGTAATAAACGGTTGGTGCGCAGCTTCTGTGACTGATTTGGATAATTAATAGCAGATTTCTGACTATGTTCAGAGTTATTCGGCATTCAAGTCGATACTACATTTTTATCGGGTTTCTTTACTGTAGCCGCATTTTTTATGATGCGCGAATTACCGGGAGTATTTATTACGGCTGTGACTAATGACGTGATACTAACTGGCTGCCGGAGTGCCTTACTTAGATGGCGGGTTGTTTTTATTATTGTCAGCAGTAGCTGTTTCGCCGATGGCAGGCAGCATTGCCGAAATAAATACGGTCAGTACCAGCATCGCTGTTGAGACCCACAAACAGCTGGCAAGCCCGGCAGTCTGATAAAGCCAACCTGACAGCACAGTACCCAGTAGCCGGCCCATGGCATTGGCCATATAGTAAAAGCCAACATCCATGGAAACACCATCACTTCTGGCATAACTGACAATTAAATAGCTGTGCACAGCCGAGTTAATAGCAAACACCACGCCAAACAGCATTAACCCTGCTGACAATGCCAGTTCAATTTGCCAGTTGGCGCTAAGTGCCAGGGCAATCAGTCCGGGAATAACACACAGTACCAGGGCCCATAATGTGACTGTTTTACCATCCGGGAGAGTGTTTTTACCCAGCAGCAGCGGGGCGATACTTTGCACAGCGCCATAGCCAATAACCCACAATGCCAGAAAACCACCTACGGTCCAGTGGTCCCAGCCAAGGGTGCTGGCTAAAAAAAGTGGCAGGGCGATAACAAACCAGACATCGCGGGCACCGAATAACAGCATCCGGGCCGCCGATAAAATATTAATGGCCCGGCTTTTCGATAGCATTTCACTGAATTTAGGCCGGGCAGTGCTTTTTCCCAGATCTTGTTTTAATTTGATTAAACTTAAAGTCCAGACCAGTACCAAAGCCCCGGCCATAGCCAGAATGGCCAGCTGGAAGCCAATTAAACTGAGCAACAGGCCGCCGATAAAAAAACCCAGGCCCTTTAACGCATTTTTGGAACCGGTCAGTAGCGCCACCCATTTAAACAGCGTGCCCTGCGCCTCAGTGGCCACCAGCATTTTGATGCTGCTTTTAGCGCTCATTTTGTTTAAGTCTTTGGCAATACCTGACAATGCCTGCGCGGCCATGACCCAGGGCACCACTAAGTAGGCTGCAGGGAGTAACAGCATCGACAGCGCGACAATTTGCAAAAACAAGCCAATATTCATGGTGTTATTTAAACCAATTCGCGCCCCCAGCCAGCCACCGACCAGGTTGGTGATAACACCGAAAATTTCATAGAACAAAAACAGCATGGCAATGCTCAGGCCACTGTAGCCCAGGCTGTAAAAGTGCAGCACCACCAGCATTCGCAGTGCACCGTCGGTCAGGGTGAATGCCCAGTAATTAGCCGTTACCAGTAAATACTGGCGTACCGCGGGGGAGAGTGCTGCCAGACTCATGTTCAGGCCTGATCCTGCAAACCGACCATTTTTGCCAGCTCGACCGTACGGTTAGCGTAGCCCCATTCATTGTCGTACCAAGCATATATCTTTACCTGGGTACCATTAATCACCATGGTGCTCAGGGCATCGATAATGCTGGAGCGTGGGTCGGTTTTGTAATCAACCGACACCAGCGGCCGGGTTTCAAAACCGAGAATGTCTTTCAGTTCACCTTCTGCTGCCGCTTTGAACATTGCATTTACTTCTTCGGCAGTGGTCTCGCGTTCCACTTCAAATACGCAGTCGGTGAGCGAGGCGTTGGTCAGCGGTACCCGCACCGCATGGCCGTTTAAACGGCCTTTTAATTCCGGAAAAATTTCAACAATAGCCGTGGCTGAGCCGGTCGTCGTCGGGATTAAACTGCTGCCACAGGCCCTGGCGCGGCGTAAATCCTTATGCGGGGTGTCCATAATGCTCTGGGTATTGGTTAAGTCATGAATGGTGGTAATTGAACCATGCTTAATACCCAGTTGTTCATGGATAACTTTGACCACCGGCGCCAGGCAGTTAGTGGTGCAGCTGGCCGCAGTGACTATCTGATGTTTAGTTTTGTCATACAACTGATGATTAACGCCCATGACCACATTTAACGCACCGGCTTCTTTTACCGGAGCACTGACCACTACCCGCTTTACGCCTTGCGCTAAATAATCCTGCAGTGCGGCAACGGTTTTCATTTTACCAGAGGCTTCAATAACCAAGTCGCAGCCTGACCAGTCGGTATCGCTGATGGTTTTATTATGACTAACAGCAATGGTTTTACCGTTGATCACAATGTTACTGCCCTCAGCGCTGGCATTATGGCGCCAGATACCATGCACCGAATCAAAATTCAGCAAATGGGCATGGGTAGCCGCATCAGCGGCCGGATCGTTAATCTGCACAAACTCCAGTTCAGGCCAGTCAAAGGCTGCGCGCAGTGCCAGGCGGCCAATCCGGCCAAAACCGTTGATACCTACTTTTATGCTCATGTCAGTTTCCTTGTTATTGTCAGCAGCAACTCTGTGAAGCAGGGCGCTCTGATACCAGGGTAAGTTGTTGCCGGCAGGGGGCAAGATAGGCCGCATTTGCCAGCAGTGTTTGTTGTAACACCTTCTGGGCCCAGGCGGGCAGCTCAGGGTGCAGCGAATAAAACACCCACTGGCCACTGCGCCGATCCGCCAGGATATTGGCTTTTCGCAGCTGAGCTAAATGGCGGGAGATTTTTGGCTGACTCAGCTGAAGGGCAGTCATCAGCTCACAAACACACAGCTCTTGCTGCGCGGTGATTAACAGCAGGCTTTTTAACCGGGTATCATCGGCCAGGGCTTTGTAAAATACTAGGGGGGTGAGCATAGGGCTGCGGTACCGGATGGCTTAATATGCGAATAATCATATATGCATTTTTCCATATGTCAAGCTGCAAGGCTGCACATGGCAGCTTATTAAGCTGCACTTTACCGTTGGCAGTGGCAGCGTTAAGATGCGGCCACTACCCTATTGCCTTAGGAACCACTATGCAAAATGACAGCCCGTCAGAATCAGCCAGCAACCACACTGAGCCAGATAGCGGCCAGGCAGGCTTCAGTGCTGAAATGGCCCAGGCAAGGCAGCGGTTGCAAGCGGTCAGTAGCCTGGCCCTGCAACAGTTTGAACAGGCATTGAGCGCTTACCAGAGCAATAATCAGCGTCAGGCACAGCAGGTGCTGAGCCAGTTGCAACGTGCTCATGATTTTGAAGTGGCAATGGATGATCATTGTCTTGATATGTTAAATCATACCGCCAGCGATCGTGAATTAAGATTGGTGCTGGCGTTGTTAAAAGCGATCAGTGATATCGAGCAGATTTGCAACCAGAATGTGCAGATAGCCCAGCAGGTGCTGCTGAACTCAACATGCCCGCCGTCGCCACAGCAGCTGGCTGCTATTGATACTCTTGCCACGCCGGTGGGCACGATGCTGGGGCTGGCCCTGGCGGCACTGCAGCAATCCAGTACAGCAAAGGCGGAGCAGGCGCTTGATATGGCTGCAACGGTGAATCAATGTTATGGCGCGATTTTACGGCGCAATCTGGCTGAAAATAGTCAGCAACCGGATCAGCTTGATGCGGTTTTAGGGGCGAACTGGGTGGCCAGAGCCCTGGAACGGATCGCCGAGCACAGCGTTAACCTGGCCAGGCAGGCCATATATATGGCCAGAGTCAGCAGGGGGCAGTCAGCCCGGATTGAATTACAGCCACGACGCCCCCGATAATGTCTGCTGCGGCCCAAAAATTGACATTTAACAAAACGTTAAACAACATGACGTAATTATGACGAATTGAACATTGCTGCCATCATAATAAATGTATGTGAAACAATGGTTTATTGTTATTTTAAAAATATCATCAACCTTCACTAAACTGTAATAAAAATATGCTAGACAGCCGGTGCTGTGCTGACTATAGTCTGGATAAGACGTAGCAGGAGTACAGTGATGAAAATGAATAAAAAGCACCTGGTGACAGTATTAGCAGCGGTAGCACTTGTTGGTTTATCTGGTTGTTCCAGCATGAGCGAACAGCAATACACTTATGTAGTAGACAATGACCGGCTGACAGAAACCAACAGTCTAACCCGTACCTCAAAACATACCGGCCATGTGGTGTGGTTAAACCCGCCAACCAAAAGAGTTGCGGTTAAGAAAAAACAGGATTAAACCGAGTTGCACCGCGGTAGCAGAATTATACTGCGGTAAATAGTTAATCTGGCCAGGTTGACC
The DNA here is from genome assembly GCA_002415085.1 of Arsukibacterium sp. UBA5043. Lineage (GTDB taxonomy): Bacteria > Pseudomonadota > Gammaproteobacteria > Enterobacterales > Alteromonadaceae > Alishewanella. The sequence continues at coordinate 75,966 of DIBV01000003.1, forward strand.
ATAATGCTTCAGTTTTATTCAAAACCCGCTTTCGAGCGGGTTTTTTTATGGCCGTAAAGTGGCTGAACAGGATGGGGAGGGCTGTCATATTACTGCAATAAAAGTATCGCATACTGTGCAGTATCAAATGCATCTCATACTGAGGATCGATCAAATGAAAATGAATAAGCTTACTAAACTGATTGTTGCTTCTGCCGTCAGCCTGGCGTTTGCTGGGCAAGCTCAGGCAAATCGTGACACTGTGCAGGTGGCTGGCTCGTCTACTGTGCTGCCGTTTGCTTCTATCGCTGCTGAAGAATTTGGCAATAATTTTGCGCAGTTCCGCACTCCTGTAGTCGGTTCCGGTGGCTCTTCAGGTGGTTTACGTCAATTTTGTCAGGGTGTTGGCACCAACACCATTGATATTGCTAACTCTTCACGGGCTATTCGTCCGGCTGAAGTAGAAGCGTGTAATGCCAATGGCGTTAACAACATTATCGAAGTGAAAATTGGTTACGATGGTATCGTGTTCGCGTCACGGATTGATGCAGGCATCTTTAAATTAAAGCCAGAACACGTGTTTCTGGCCCAGGCTGCTCAGGTGCCGCAAAACGGCAAAATGGTTGCCAACCCTTACACTAACTGGCAGCAAATTGATAAGTCTTTACCAGATCAGGCCATTTTGCTAGCTATTCCGGGTTCAAACCATGGTACCCGTGAAGTTTACGAAGAAAAAGTTATTCTGGATGGCTGTAAAACGTTTGCAGAAGTGCAGGCACTGCCAAAAGCGGAGCAAAACAATTTTTGTTTAGCGATGCGTACCGATGGCAGCGTAGTGGAAATTGCCGGTGACTATACTGAGACATTGGCCCGGCTGCAGGCACAGAAGAATGCCCTGGGCGTGTTTGGTTTAAGCTTTTATGAAGCAAACCGTGACCGGATAAAGGTAGCAACAGTAAGCGGTGTTGAACCGACCGTAAACAATATCATCGCTGGCACGTACCCGGTTTCACGTCCGCTGTTTTTCTACGTAAAAGGCGAGCATATCGGCGTTATTCCGGGCTTGAAAGAATTCGCTGAATACTTCGTCTCTGATGCGGCTTCAGGCTTTGGTAGTCCGCTGGAAATGGCAGGCTTAATTCCACTTGATGATGACGAGCGCGCCACCATTATTGCTAACATTCGCGCTAAAAAGTCGCTATAACTGTTTTAGTAAGCTAAAAGAAGCAAGAGGACCATGCGGTCCTCTTTTTCTATTTCAGTAATATGACAGTGGCTGTAATAAAACTGCAATATAGGCGCGTTAAGCTGGCGCGGCTTATTTAAGAAGTATTTATCCCTGTGGGATAATCCGGATTGGCGAATGGAGCAACCATGAGTAATTTTTCGTTAATTGTACTGCTGCTGGCATTGATGGCTATAGGCTATCAGCTTGGCATGGTGCGCAGTCGCAAGGTTGCGATAGTTAACCCGCAGCAAAAAATGCACTCCAGACCGCATCATTACGGCATGATGGTCGGCTTGTGGGCCGTTATCCCGGCGTTTTTCATTCTGGTACTGTGGACACTTTTGTCCCCTGGGGTGATAAACGGTATGGTGGCCGCCCAGTTGCCTGCAGAAGCGTTAGCCGCAGAAGGGTTAACTGCCGATGTGATTATGCGCCGGATCAGCAATCTTGCTACTAATTTTGGTGTGGTGGCAGAGGCTGAGCAGTGGGAGCTGGCCGCTGCTGCGTATATGCAACAATTACAAACGAGTAGTGCGTTACTGTTAACGGGTCTGATGGCAGCGATAGCCGCAGCGGGTTTGTTTTTCAGTTTTAAACTCATTCAGCCTCATTTGCGGGCGCGCCATCAGATCGAACGCACCGTTAAAGCCGTGCTTATAATCTGCTCCACTGTTGCCATTTTAACCACTATCGGCATTGTGCTATCAATGGTGGGTGAAACCATCAAGTTCTTCAGTTTTATACCGCCAGCAGATTTTTTCCTTGGCACTACCTGGAACCCACGCTTTTCGACGACAGGCGTCGCTGAAGGTTCACTGACCGGAAGTCAGGGAAGTTTTGGCTTGCTGCCGTTGCTTTCAGGTACGATGATGATTGCGGGTATCGCGTTGCTGGTCGCAATTCCCCTTGGTTTAATGGTGGCGATTTACCTGGCAGAATATGCACCGGCCAGCTTTCGCGCGACGGCGAAACCCATTATTGAAGTGCTTGCTGGTATTCCCACTATTGTTTACGGCTTCTTCGCACTGGTAACGGTGGGGCCATTTTTAGCCGATTTTGGCGCCAGTATTGGCCTGACTATCCGGGCGACGTCTGCACTGACAGCCGGTGTGGTAATGGGCATTATGATTGTACCTTTTATCTCATCGCTCTCTGATGACATTATTACTCAGGTGCCTAAGGCGCTTCGGGATGCATCGCTTGGCCTGGGGGCGACGAAATCGGAAACCATTCGCAAAGTGGTGCTTCCTGCTGCGCTGCCAGGCATAGTGGGGGCGGTGCTGCTTGCTGCCAGTCGGGCTATTGGTGAAACCATGATTGTGGTGCTGGCGGCGGGTAACAGCCCGACATTAACCGCCAATCCGTTTGAAGCCGTGTCAACGATAACGGTATCGATTGTTAACCAGTTAACCGGTGACAATGACTTTGCCAGTCCTCAGACCCTGGTCGCTTTTGCATTGGGATTAACCCTGTTTGTCATTACCTTGCTGCTGAATGTTGTAGCGCTGGTTGTTGTGCGTAAATATCGGGAACAATACGAGTAACTTATGACTGATAACAAACTGAGCTCCACCGACCAAGATGTCGCTGTTGAACCGGTGTTACTGAGTAAAACCCAGCAACAGGTGGCGGCGTCACTGGCTCGGCGGCACCGTCAGGAAAAGCTGTTTAAAGGCGCTGGGCTGGGGGCTGTCATTATTAGCCTGATCCTGGTCGCTATTTTGTTTGTTAATATTTTTGCCAAAGGTGTGCCCGCATTCTGGCAGGCGCATATTACGCTTGATATTTATTTCGACCCTGCCGTCATTAGTGTCAGCGAAAAACCAGTGCAAGGTGGCGATGAAACAGATAATGAATTTCGGCAGCGTTTTATTGAATGGCAAACTGAAGTCGGTATGGTTAACTTTAACCGCTTAATTCTGGAAGGCTTGTATCAGGTGTTGCCGGAAGCTAAATCACGTGAGTATCGTCGTGACGCAGCGCGGATAGTGACCTCAGGTGAGCGCTACGCCGTGCGCGATATGGTAATAGAAAACCCCGATATCATCGGCCAGACCAAAACGGTGCATTTGCTAACTGACGCAAATATAGACGTCTGGTTAAAAGGCAACATTGATCGCAGTCTGCCTGACTCGCAGCAGCAGCTAAGCCCGAAGGTGCGGCAATGGGTTGAAATGCTGTCAGCGCAGGGCGTTATTGAAAATCGCTTCAGTTTTGCCTTGTTTATGAATCCCGACTCCCGCAGTTCGCCCGCATCTGCCGGCCTGGCGGGTGCCTTCGTCGGTTCGCTATATATGATGCTGGTAGTGATTTTTCTGGCTGTGCCAATGGGCGTAGCAGCCGCGATTTATCTGGAAGAGTTTGCGCCAAAAAACAAGCTTACTGACTTAGTCGAAGTTAATATTAATAACCTGGCGGCGGTACCGTCTATCGTGTTCGGTTTATTGGGCGCATCGGTCTTTATTGGTTGGTTCAAACTGCCGATGTCGGCACCGATAGTTGGCGGCCTGGTATTGAGCTTAATGACCTTACCTACTGTAATAATCGCGACTCGCTCGACCCTTAAAGCCATACCACCGTCAATCCGCCAGGCGGCACTGGGGTTGGGGGCGTCTAAAATGCAGGCAGTTTTTCATCATGTGTTGCCACTGGCTATCCCGGGCATTCTAACCGGCGCCATCATAGGCGTGGCACAGGCTTTAGGTGAAACAGCACCATTATTACTTATTGGCATGAAGTCTTTTGTCGCACAAATACCGGCCGGCCCGTTCGAGCAGTCGACAGCGTTACCAGTACAAATATATTTGTGGCAGGGCAATGAGCTTCGTAACTTTTTTGAAGCCCGTACTTCCGCTGCTATTATCGTATTGCTGGCGTTAATGTTGACATTAAACGGGCTGGCCATCTGGCTGCGTAAAAAATATGAAAAACGCTGGTAGGTCTGACGCGCAGCGCAGCCAACTCGAGCAAATTAACTGAATAAGTGGTAACTACGGCGGATTTAGCGATGACAGCAATTGAGACAAACAGCATTGGCAAGGTAAAAATGACAGCGCGTGATGTCAGAGTTTTTTACGGCGACAATGAAGCTATCCATGGTGTTGATCTGGATGTAATAGAAAACGAAGTTATTGCCTTTATCGGCCCTTCAGGTTGCGGCAAGTCAACGTTTTTACGTTGTCTGAACCGGATGAATGACACCATTGATATTTGCCGGGTAACCGGCAGTATTAAAATGGATGGTCGGGATATTTATGACCCGTCGCTGGATGTGGTGCAATTGCGGGCGCAAGTAGGAATGGTATTTCAAAAGCCAAACCCGTTTCCAAAATCGATTTATGAGAATATTGCTTACGGTCCGCGCCTGCACGGCCTGGCCAGCCGTAAATCAGAACTGGACGATGTGGTCGAGTCCAGTTTACGCCGCGCCGGCTTATGGAATGAAGTGAAAGATCGGCTGGATCAGCCTGGCACCGGCTTATCCGGTGGCCAGCAACAACGGTTATGTATTGCCCGCAGTATTGCCGTCAGCCCCGATGTTATTTTGATGGATGAGCCGTGTTCAGCACTGGACCCTATCGCGACTTCGATTATCGAAGAGCTGATTGACGAGTTAAAACAAAACTTTACTATTGTAATAGTTACCCACAATATGCAGCAGGCCGCGCGGGTGTCAGACCGTACTGCCTTTTTTCACCTCGGTGACTTAATTGAAATTGGTGCCACCAACGAAGTCTTTACCAACCCTATTAATAAGCGAACTGAAGATTATATTACCGGGCGCTACGGTTGAGATCGTTGCGATGTCAAAAGCGCTAAAAAAGGGAGCATTCGCTCCCTTTCTGTTATTTTATTATAGACTTGGCTATCTGACTAAACTGATTAATACTTCCTATAGTGATGGTAGTAGCATGCTGTGTATAGACAGTCATAAAAACATCATTTTAGCGTCATAAAAATGCCACGCTGTCATTAAAGTGTCATTAAGCTGAAATATACTCTCTCGGTAAACATTAGTTACATCTTTAACCTTCAAAAGGAATAGTAATGAACTCAATGAGCAAAATCACTGTTGCGATACTTTCGGCCTCAATTGCCGGAAACGTTCTGGCGGCAGATATTGAAGTAGAACCACGAGGTCGCCTGCACCTCGATGCTGGGTTTGTCAATGATGACCAAACAGAATTTGGTAATGGCGTTAATGTTCGTCGGGGCCGCATGGGATTACAAGGTAATTTCTCATCAGATTGGCGCTTTGTCATCGAATATGATTTTGCTGAAGGTGGTGACGCGAGTGCTACCGATGTAAACCTGCGGACAAAATTCGCCGGTGGTTCATTGACTATAGGCCACCAACGGTTGCCGTTTAGCCTTAATACCCTGACGAGTTCAAACTCTATGACTTTTATGGAGCGGGCAAGTGGTTCAACAGTGATTACGCCTGACCGTAAGTTAGGCGTTCGTTTTGATAAAACCTTTGGTGATATTACTTCAGGCTCGATGGCTTTTGGCAGAACCATGAATACTGAAAGCGATGCTGGAAAGGACGACAGCATGGGCCTGGCGCAACGTCTGGTTTATCACCCCAAAATCGATAATATTCAGTACCACTTTGGTGCGGCAGTGGTGTATCAGGATTTAGGCGACTATAACAGCTTGCGTTTTCGGGACCGCCCTGAGTTAAGAATTGATCCGGCCATTCGTCTTATCGACACCGGAACGCTCAATAACGTTGATAATCTGATCACTACCGGACTGGAGTTTGCAGCAATTAATGGCGCGTGGTCATTTGAAGCTGAAGCATTATCAGTGAATACATCCTCTGCAGTGCAGGATCTTAGCTTTAGCGGATACCACATGCAGGCAAGTTATGTGATAACTGGAGAATCGCGTTCATACAAAAACGGCTCATTCAGTGGTATTAAACCAAGCTCAGCAAAAGGCGCAATTGAAGTTGCCGCCAGATACTCTGTTACTGACCTTAATGACGGTGTTGTTATGGGTGGCGAGCAGAAAAATCTGACCGTTGGCGTTAACTATTACTTAAGTAGTAATATTCGTTTTATGAGTAATATTGTGTATACTGATGTTGATACAGCTTCAGGTATCAATGAGGAGCCTATAGGTTTTGGAGTTAGGGCTCAATATCACTTTTAAAACATTAACTATTCAGAAAAACCCGGTTTAAACCGGGTTTTTTTCATCTTTAATCATTTACCTGACGTATAACTTCCAACAATAAAAAAGTTTATCCGGAGTATAAGCTCGATGTACCGAAACCGTTTACTACTTTCTTTTGGCTTACTGGTTATGTTTTGTATTGTTCAGGCCGTTGCTGCTTTCTGGACCTCTGGTATTGCCGCTTATCATGTTGAACGCGGCAGAGTATCAAACCAGATGTTGGCAGAGTTTATTGCCCTGGGTGCGGATAAACAGCGTTTGAAGGTTTGGCTGGCACAATACTTACTTACTAATGATGCTCCACTGGCCGAGCGTGACCGATTGATGGCACAAATGGAGCTAATTCTCAGCAACTTACAAACGCTATTGGTTAATGACCAACAATTGTCAGATAGCGAGCAGGATCATCAGGAAGTTAACAAGCAGGTCAGGGCACTCTCTATTCTTGAAACTAACATTTTTGCGTTAAAACGAAGTTTATTGGATAAAGAGTCGATTACCCTAAGTGAAGCAGAGATATGGCGATTACTGATCCAAACTTTTGATAAATTAGAGGGGCTGGATTTAAAAAGCCTTATTGCCGAAGCGATAGAACTGCAGCGGCAACGGGCATCTAAAGCAGAGTCAGCGGCGGTTGACGCGCTGTCAAAAGTAAGAACTATTGTACTGTCGCTGGCCGTATTTGGCAGCCTAACCGCAGTTTTGCTCGCGGTGCTTTTGTTAAGGGCGCTGTATTCACCGATTACTCGTTTACTTGAGGGTACCTCGGCTGTAGCGTCAGGTAATTTTACTCACCGGATAGCCGAGTTGGATGACAAAGAATTCAGAAATGTTGCGACAAGTTTTAACACTATGTCTGCAGCACTGGAACAAGCAAGGCAAGCAGAGCTGCGGCATACCCTTGAAGTAGAGCAGGAAGTGTCGTCCCGCACCGCACAGCTTAAGCATGCATTGGAGCAGTTAAAGCATGCTGAGGCGCAACAAAAGCAATTTTTTGCTGACGTGAGTCATGAATTGCGTACGCCGGCAACCGCAATTCGTGGTGAGGCAGAAATAGGACTCAGAGGTAAAGAGAAATCAGCAGAAGAATATAAAGAGACGCTAAGGCGTATTCTCGATGCTGGCGCCGCACTATCGGGCAGAATTGATGATTTGCTCATGTTAATTCGTGGCGAGAATAGTATGGCGCTGCTCGATGTAAAGTCAGTGCCGCTGGTTGAGGTTGCGACTCAGCTGGTTGGTCAAGTCCGCAGAGAGTCGAAAGTTCAGGGTAGGGAATTACGTCTGCATTTTGACGATGCAATAGAAATGTCAGACCATAGCATTCAAGCAGACGTTGGAAAATTATTACAAGCGTGGCAAATTCTGTTTGACAATGCGTTGCGGTACTCGCCTGCTAACTCCGCGTTAGATATGGTTGTATGCATCAAAGATAATCAATTTGAATGTAGTATTACAGATTATGGTATTGGCATAGCGGATTATGAGCTTGGTAACGTATTCGACCGGTATTATCGGGCAGATAATGCCAGAAAACTCCGGCCTGATGGCTTGGGAATTGGCCTTTCGCTGGTAAAGTATCTGATAGAGCAGCACAAGGGACTGATTCAATTAGAAAGCCGTTTGCATCAAGGTACTACTGTCAGCATTAAAATCAGCATCGAGGGCATGTCCACATGAGTATTGTCATTATTGAAGATGATGTCCGGGTTGCGAGCTTTCTTGAACGAGGCTTGAAAAGTGAAGGGTTTCTGGTTCAAACCTGTGCTGATGGCAAGGGTGCTATTGACCTGGTACTGCAAGTTCAACCCGCGGTAATTATTTTGGATAGAATGCTACCCAATATTGATGGTATAGAACTCTGTAGTCGGATGCGAGCCAGAGGAATAAAAGCCAAAATTCTGATTTTATCAGCGCTGAATGAAGTGCAGGACCGAGTGTTGGGGCTAAACAGTGGTGCGGACGATTACCTGGGTAAGCCATTTGCATTTGAAGAGTTGCTGGCAAGAATTCACGTATTGTCTAAAAGAGATCAATTCGCGCAAGTTGATAATATTGTTCATTTTGGTGAGCTGGCATATGACAAATCCGCGTTGCAGGTTAGCCGGTCAGGCAAGATCATCAAGTTAACAGCAAAAGAGTTGCAGATGCTGGATTTTTTAATGTCTCAACCTGGGAAGGTGTTTAGCCGTGAGCGTATTCTCGCTAACGTATGGGGAATGAATACTGATCCTTTAACCAACGTAGTCGATGTTTATGTCAGGCGCCTGCGTAGAAAAATTGATGAAGACTACACGAAAAAGTACATCCACACATATAGGGGGCATGGTTACAGTCTGAATGATGTTGCTCCGGATGCTGCAATCCAATAGTGCAGCGTTGCTGCACACTATTGTCATGTTCTGTTAATGATAAGGCATGGCGTTCGTTAATCTTATTGTAAAGAAGAATGCCGCACCACAGAGTAATAATGACCTCGCTGATTAAATAACGTAGAGGTTTATATGAAATTCACTTTAACAAAACTATCACTGTGCGCCGCTGCTGTTTTAATGTCTTCCCTGGTTCACGCCGAAAAGATTGTCAACAACAATATTACTCTTGACGAAGTTAAGGCTGCCCAGCAAGCTTGGGGTAATGCATTGATTAATATCAGCAATGCCCACGAGGCGGGTGGAGTAAAGGCGGCTAAATCTGTGGCTAAAAAAGTGTTGGACAATGCATACGGCTACAACTTAGGCGCGGTATTATTCAAGCCCACCCTGGCAAATGGCGAGCAGACATTCCGGACAACTTATGACGGTGCGTTATCTTACTTTGTAGCTGACGACAAAAACTTTGCTCAGGATTCAGGTTTCGCTTTAAAAGGATGGAAGGAATATGCCTTTAACAATGCTGCAGTCTATATCAATGGCGACGTGGCCCTGACCATGGGCCATGTTCATGTTACTGACCGATCAGGCAATAAAACCACAGTAGATAAAACCTGGGGCTTTAAAAAAGCCGCTGATGGTTCGTTGCGAATAGTTCTCCATCACTCGTCACTGCCATACTCGGCAAACTGACCTGTCCCCCCCTTTTTTTGATGAAAAGGGGGTTTTTTTAATTTATCTGAGAAAGAATTATGAATAAAAGCACTAAAACGTTGATTGCCTTTGTTGTTGGCTTTTCTGTTTTTAACGCTCAGGCACAGTGGTCAGTAAACGTTGGCCCAATTACGGTGGCTCCAGATGCCAGTAGCAGTAACCTTAATGTGGTTGAGCAAGTGGCAGCACTGCCTGTAGGTTCTACCTCAGTCACGGTAAATGATAACACTCAGCTTGGCATTACAGTTGATTATGCTTTTAATCGATACTGGTCAGCCAGCGTGGTTGCGGCCACCCCATTTTCGCACAATATCCATGTTGCGGGTTCAGCGATAGATGGTCTGGAAATTGGTAATACAAAACACTTACCCCCTACAGTATTTGCCCGTTTTTATCCGCTAACCTCAACTACTGATTTTATGCCCTTTATCGGTGTCGGCATTAATTATACTCATTTCTTTCAGGAGTCTATTTCTGCTGATTTACGCCAGGCGCTGACTGATCTTGGCGTTGCAAATGCACAAGACAATTTATCTCTGAATTTGGAAGGCAGCCTGGGTTTAGCTTATCAGGCCGGCTTTGACTGGCGGATAAACCAGCAATGGGGAGTACATCTTATGCTTAGCATGATCGATATCGAAACTGATGCAGAAGTGAGATTAAATAATGCAGCGATACAGCAAGTTAGAGTTAAAATTGACCCTTTAGTCAGTATGTTTGGCGTTAAATATTATTTTTAAAAGCAACAAAAAAGCCACCGTAGTTATACGGTGGCTTTTAACGTTCAAATTGCTAGTATTTATAAGAGAAGCTTAAACTGTAGCTCTGGCCTTCAGTGCGCTGCTGCAGAATTTCACCCTGCTGCAAAATTTCCACTTCTTCATCCAGTAAGTTTTTCAAGCCCAGTTTTACGGTCATATTCTCCAGCGGCGTGAAACCATAGGTGAAATCCAGTGAATTAAAAGGCTGCTCAAAGGCATCGTCTTTGTCGTTAACCCCAGCAAAGGCTATCCGCTTACCGAATACGTTATAGGTAAGGGTGGCATTATGCTGGTTATTGTCAGAGTCAAAGCCCAGTTGCAGGTTAGCAACATACTTGGAATGGCCGCTTAAGCCCCGCGTCAGGTTGGTTAAATCCGCACCCGGAAACGGTTGAATGCTGATTTCAGATTCACTGACCGTCAGGTTGCCGGCGACAAAAAAGTTATTGGCAAATTTACCGAATTCGCCGCTAAACATATCCAGTTGCTGTAAAAACTCAGCTTCCGCACCATACACCTTACCACTTTGGGCGTTACGGAATGACATCAGCAAGTTGCCATCAGAGCCCGATAGTTCGATAGCTTCAATCGGGTTTTCCAGGTCCTTATAAAACAAACCAAAGCTGTAGTTGCTGCTGTCGTAGTACCATTCTAAGCGGGCATCAAAACTGCCGATGTCGGTGCTCTTCAGGCCGGCAAAACCGGTTACTTTAAAGTCGGTTAACGGGTCAACGTACAATACCGGTGTTACTTCCCGTAAATCGGGGCGTACCAAAGTTTTGCTGTAGCCAAAGCGGGCCTGCAGGTCATCATTGACAAACCAGGTTAATGACAATGCCGGGTAAAAGCCATCTTCCAGTAACACAGAGTCAGTAACGGTACCACTGACAGTGCCATCGGCAGTAAGTGGCAATGAAATCTGTTTAAAATCTTCATAGCGCACGCCAATGTTTAACCGGAACATGTAATCGTAGTTAATTTCCAGGGCCCCATAGCCGGCATCAATCATTTGCGCAGCCAGATAGTCATCGGCCTGGGTAGTAACGTTAGAAATTTTAAAGCCGTTCGCCGGGTTTAAAATATTGCTGTCAGAGAAGATTTCCGAGAAGCTGCCTGACAGTTGCTCAAGGCTATAGCCTACGGTATCAAAGTTAAAGCGGTCGGTCTGGGCATTACGGCTACGCTCAAAGTAACTGTAACCACCGCTGAAGGTCATTTCTGCTTTACCGAATGTTAGCGGTAGCATCACATTCCAGCTCAGGTTTTCAGTGTTATCTTTCATATCACTGAAACTGTAATTGACTGCATTCTGATTGCGGCGCAGAAATGAAAATACCGAACCATCGTCCTGGGTTTCGTTCAGGTATCGATATTCCACTTCACCGGGCGCATTGCGGCGTGCTTTGGCATCGGTGTATTGCCAGTCCAGCGCTAAATCCATTAAGTATGGGAAGTTATGCTTGCCCCGCAACTGATTACTCAGCATGGTACGCTCTTCATACAGAATGCTGGTATCGGTATTAGAACGGTTAGTCTCGTTAATGGTTTCGATACTGTCGCCGTTTTTAATCTTAATTTCGTCTTTGGTGTCGCTAAGATAGATGGTTGAGGTTTCCAGCCGGTGATCAACCCCCAGCTCTAAACCGAAATTCAGCATTCCCGACAGTTTCATCTGATGTTCAGTACCTTTAATATCGTCGTACCGATTCAGCGGCACCAGATTACTGCCTGATACTGAGTAATAGCGCTCGCGCTCGTCAATGTTTTGAGTGGAACGGTCGTAGCTAAGGCCGGTCATTACTCCGAATACCACATTTTTGGCCAGATCAAAGCGGGTGCCAAAAGAAGCGCTGGCATCAAAGTCAGGCTTTACCGTGGTGCGGCTGATATCAATATCGCGATTAAAGGCGGTACCCAGCTCTCGCACTATGGTTTCTGCCTGGGCCAGCGTGGTGGCATTAATGCCGCCTAAGGCTTCAGCGATGTTAACCGGCGTCAGAACACCATATTGTTGCTGGGCAAAAGCCAGTGCCGGCGAAATACTGCGCTGACCATCGTCTTTACCGCGCCAGTCATCACCACCACCGACATAGTCAAAGCCATCATCGCTGTTCAGGCTGTTATAGCCGGCGCCGACTGAGACATTAAAACTGGTTTGCAGTGGAATAGCAGTGGTGCGGATATTAACATTACCACCACCAAAAGCTGCCGGCAGCTCCGGTGAATAGGCTTTCTGCACCACCAGGCTTTCAATAATACCGGCCGGAAACATGTCCAGCGGAATAACGTTGCGGGTTGGGTCCGGGCTTGGCACCATGGCGCCATTTAATAAGGTACTGGAATAACGCTCACCTAAACCACGCACATAAATAAATTTATCTTTTACCAGGGTTAAGCCGGTAACCCTGCGCAGGGCGGCTGCAGCATTGCTGTCGCCGGCGCGGGAAATTTGCTCCATACCGAGTACTTCTGCTACATAGGCTTGCTCACGACGTTCTGCAGCAGCAGAGGCAGCAGAGCTCATCAGGCGGCCGGAGACAGAAATACGTTCGACATCTTCCTGCCCGGCTTGAGTGGGTTCTGGCGTTTCTTGTGCAATGGTATTTAACGACATCATCGCAGTGGTCGTGCCTAAGGCCAGCAAAACGCTGCGACCAACACGGCTGAAACTAAATTTTTGAATGCTGCTCATCTGAACGTTGTCCTATCAGCTTAAAACGGTTACTAGTCTTGGTATATCGAATGTCTGAATAAGAAAAGGCACTGCCGGGTTGCCCCGGCAGTGCCGATTTGCTTAGTCTTCCAAGCCAACTGTCCAGCCAGCTGTCCAGTCATTGCCGGCTTCAACTGCACCGATAAAATCAACGGCTTCGAAGAAGCTGTCAACGGCAGACATATCTTTCGGGGCGGTGGCATCGATGGTAAAGATTCCGTCTAATACCGCAGCCTGATTAGCTGCCACACTATTGCCTTGCTGAGCCAGGAACCACTGTTCAGTGGTGGTACCGTTGCCCAGGTCGCCTTTGAATGGCTCGGCACAGGCAATGACCGAGTGGGTCATGGTTAATGAACCGGCTGCTGCCAGGGCTTTGGTTTCGTTTGAATCAAATTCCAGACATTCGCCCATGGTCTCTGGTCCGGTGATAACAAAGTTAGCCAGCTGTGCGTTAGTACCAGCGCGCAGTAATACGCCTTCTGAATCGTCGTCACCGTCAAAGCTGTTACCGATAATGGTCAGGTTAGCAACAGTAGGATTGGATACCGGCGTGGCAGTGAAGTTGCCAGACTGGTTATCGGCTTCAATGCCGCGGTTAGCCTTGGCGCCATCGGCAGCGTGTTTTACCAGCACGAATTGCAGTTTGCCGTTCCAGCCATCTGCCCAGTCTACTGAGTCGTCGCCGTTAGCAGTTAACACCACGTTTTTACAGCTGACGCTACCGCCGAACATTTCGATACCATCATCCACGTTCTGGTGTACCTGGATATTGGAACATTTTGTGCCTGAACCGACGCCAGCAAAGGTGATGCCGTTCAGTTCGTTATCCGGGATAACTTCAAAACCAGCATGCTTAACCACCACATAATTTAAGGTACCGCTGTTATCAGTGGCATTGGCACCACCGTAGGGGCCGGCTTCGCCTTCTGCCTGAATTTCGCAGCTGGCTAAATCTGCCTGATTACATTTGTTGCTCGGCGCGTTACCCAGTAGTACTAAGCCACCCCACTGACCGGCAGCGGTTGGCGAGCCGATAATGTCCTGCACTGAGGTCATGACGATAGGGTTGGCGGCGGTGCCGTTAGCTTCAATTTTTGAGCCCCGGGTAACCACCAGGAAGTCGGCACCTGATTTACCGTAAATCCGCACACCGGGTTCAACAGTCAGGGTGGCGGCAGTAGTTTTGTCCACACCAATCCGTACCCGGCCACTTAATACATAGTCAGCGCCGGCCGCCAGGGTCACGTTGGCTGTAATGTCACCGGTTAACTGACAGTTTAAGCGACCTGATAAGCTGTTAACTTCGCTGGTGCCGGCAGGGCAGGCGGCTAAGTCATCTTCCGGGTGCAGCCCGACCGTCCAGCCTACTGTCCAGTCTTCTTCACCGTCAAAGGCGCCAATGTAATCAACATTGTCAAACCAGCTGTCAACGTTGTTTGCGACGTTGTAGCCGTTACCCAGGGCCGGTGAATTCGGCGCAGGGATATAGCCACCTAATAAGGCGTCACCAATAATGTTGCCGGGCTGAGCACGGAACCAGGCGTTGGCATCCAGCGTGACGTTACCGGCGTCATCTGTCGAGTTTTTGGTCGGCTCTGCACAATCCAGAATTGAGTTGCGGAAGATAATTTCGCCATTGCCAGTGTTGGTTACTGACTCAGCAGAGTTAACTTCAAAACATTCACCCATGCCCGCCGGGCCGGTGACAATAAAGTTGTATAGCTCACCGGCCGTACCGGCGCGCAGTAACACGCCTTCTGAGTCATCTTCACCATCGAAGTTATTGCCGATGATGGTCATGTTGGCAATCCGTGGCTTCGATACCGGTTCAGCGGTAAAGTTACCGGACTGGTTGTCGGCTTCAATACCGCGGTTAGCTTTGGTATCGTTCGGGTTATGACGTACTAAAACGTGCTGCATCCGGCCACTCCAGCCATCTGCCCAATCTAAAGAGTCATCGCGGTTGCCGGTTAGCACGACGTATTTGGCGTCTACGGTACCGCCGAAAAACTCTACACCGTCATCCAGGTTGTTATGTACCTGAATATATTCAACCTCAGTACCACGGCCGACGCCAGCAAAGGTAATACCGTTTAGTTCGTTGTCCGGGATAACCTCGAAACCGGCATAGCGTACCTGCACGTATTTAAGAGCGCCGCTGTCATCTTCCGGATCGGCACCGCCGTATGGGCCGGCTTCACCTTCTGCCTGAATTTCACAACTGGCCAGTGCAGCCTGGTCGCATTTGTTGCTTGGTGCGTTACCCAGTAATACCAGGCCGCCCCATTCTGCTGATGACTCGTTATCTGATAAGCCCAGCATGTCGTTAACGGAGGTCATAACAATGGGCGCGTCGACTGTACCTACTGCCTGGATTTTCGAGCCGCGGGCTACTACCAGATAATCGGCACCGCTTTTACCGAAAACAAAGGTGCCAGGTTCAATAGTCAGGGTGGCACTGTCAGCGTTATCGTTACCGACAGTAACTTTGCCGCTTAGTGACCATGCAATATCATTGCTCAGGCGGGTGTCGCTGGTAATGGTGCCGCTGATTTCACACACTGGCAAATTAACACCGGCCAGGCTATCGCCTTCGGTGGCAAATGCCGGACAGTCTGATACCACTGGTGGCGGGTTACCGCCACCGCCGCCATTGCCGCCGCCGTTATCATTGACACCAGTATTAACGACTAAATCGCCGCCGCAGCCAGCCAGTATTAACGCTGACGCGATTGCGCTTAGTTTTAACAGTTTGCGTAATGCCATTACCATCTCTCCGTTGAGTTGTTATCGGTGTTGCCAATTAAGTTGCAGGCACCCTACAGCAGCTGAATGACGCTTTTATTACATAAATGCGACGCCTGGGTTACAGTGGCAGCAACGTGTGGCGGTCTCTGGTGTGGCATCAGGTTTGTCAAAAAAAATTCATTTTACTGTCATGTAATGGTGAGCAGCCTAAGGTTTTAATATTGTGACAATTGTTATTTAGTTGTGTTTTTGGCTGACGGTTTCCGGGTTAGCTAAGATTAACCTCGTGTTTTCATAAAAATGTCATAAACTGCAGTAATACTAGGTAGCAGAGACAGTTAGAACCGTCCGGTAGTGTTGCCGGCTAACAGAATGTGGTGAACCCTATGGCAAGAAAGATCCTGGTGGTGGAAGATGAAGCCCCGATCCGCGATATGTTATGTTTTGTACTGGAACAAAATGGTTATCAGGCTATCACTGCTGAAGATTTCCCCAGTGCGGTCAATCAGCTGATTGAACCCTATCCGGATTTAGTCTTGCTGGACTGGATGATCCCGGGTGGCAGCGGTATTCAGTTTGCCAAGAAAATGAAGCAGCATGATCTGACCCGTAATATCCCGATTATTATGATCACCGCCCGCGGTGAAGAAGAAGACAAAGTACGCGGCCTGGAAGTTGGCGCCGATGACTATGTGACCAAGCCGTTTTCACCGAAAGAGCTGATGGCCCGGATAAAAGCGGTGATCCGCCGGGTATCGCCAACCAGCCTGGATGAAGTGATTGAAGTGCAGGGCCTGAAACTGGACCCGGTAGCACACCGGGTGATGGCAGAGCAGGAGCCGCTGGATATGGGGCCGACCGAGTTTCGGTTACTGCATTTCTTTATGACGCATCAGGAGCGGGTATACAGCCGTGAGCAGTTGCTGGACCATGTCTGGGGTACCAATGTTTACGTGGAAGACCGCACGGTCGATGTGCATATTCGGCGCTTGCGTAAAGCGATTTCTATCGCAGGGCATGATAAGCTGGTGCAAACTGTGCGGGGCTCAGGCTATCGCTTTTCTGCTAAGTAGGTTTTATGCGGCCACAGCTTTCTAAAGGGAAGATTTTCGCGAAAGTCTTCCTTTTTTATTCCCTGGCGGGGCTAGTGGGCTGGCCTTTCGGCCAGAGCATGTTGTTTATGCTACTGCTGAGCTTTTATTTGCTGGGATCTAATTATAACCATTTGTTTTTAATCACTAAATGGTTGTGGCACGATCGTAAACTGACCCCGCCGGAAGGCAAAGGCTTCTGGCAACAAATTTTCGATGGCATTTACTATCAGCAACGGCGCGAACGCAGAAAACGCAAAGAGCTACGTACCCTGGTACGGCGCTTCCGGGATGGTGCAGAAGCCTTACCCGAGGCGGTAGTAGTGCTGACCAGTGACTGGACCATTGTCTGGTGTAATAAGCTGGCTCAGATGCTGGTCGGGCTGCGCTGGCCCAGTGACGAAGGCCAGCGGATTGATAACCTGGTGCGTAATCCTGAATTTCAGAGTTTCTTAAAGCAGAAGCAGTTTCAGCAGCCACTGGAAATCAGTGCCAGCGGCAATAACACCCTGGTGCTGGAATGTAAAATGATGCCCTATGGCAGCGAGCAGTACCTGCTGATTATCCGCGACATTACCCAGTTAAAGCAGCTGGAACAAATTCGCAAAGACTTTGTTGCCAACGTCTCGCATGAACTTCGCACACCGTTAACCGTGCTGCAGGGCTATCTGGAAGTAATAGACGCTGAGCGGTTACCTGATCCTGCCATGTGGCAAAAAGCGCATACCGTGATGCTGGAGCAAACCCGGCGGATGGACGGTTTGGTGCAGCAACTGCTGACCTTGTCGCGAATTGAAGCCTCTGCCCGGGTTCAGTTTGACGATGAGGTGGATGTGCCGGCTATGCTGGCGACTCTGGAGCAGGAAGCCGAGGCACTGAACCATGAAAAGCAGCACAATATCAGCTTTAATATTGAAGCGGATTTAAAAGTGACCGGCGTTACCGAAGAGCTGCGTAGCGCTTTTAATAACCTGGTAACCAATGCTATCAAATATACCCCGGCCGGTGGCGACATCACGGTCAGCTGGCAGCGCCAGCATCAACGAGCAGTATTTGCGGTAAATGATACCGGGGAGGGCATCGCACCGCATCATGTTAAACGTTTAACCGAGCGGTTTTACCGGGTGGATCAGGCCCGGGCACGCAACACCGGCGGCACCGGCCTTGGCCTGGCCATTGTTAAACATGTGTTGTCGCGCCATAACAGCCAACTGATGATTTTCAGCGAACCTGGGCGGGGCAGTAGCTTCTCTTTTACTATACCGGCCGAACTGGTACTCGGTAACAACAAAACTGCTCCGCTGAAAAAAGCCAAATTTAAGGTGAAATAATCCGGCACTAGCGGCGCAACGGCTTTGCTTCAGGCCAGCAACGCGCAAGCGCTTGTTCGGCCGCTTTACCGAGCACATCCTGCTCCAGCCCCTCGGCTCGGCCCAGAAAGGTTTGTGCCAGTTCCCGATCGGCCATCAGGGTTGCAACCAGCTCGGTCGCATCGGCAATTGTCGTGGCATTTTCAACATAGCGGACATGGTGGCGGCTATCTGCCAGCAAATCATCTGACTCGTCACACCATTTGGTAAAAACCAGTTTGGCCAGCTCGCGCGAGCGGGCCTGCGGACCGCCAAATACAATAAAAAAGCTATCTGAAGTGGGGATATCATAGTTGCTGGTCAGCCTGGTTAACTGACGATGCAATTGTTTAACCTCATCTTCAGCACTGAGCGCAAGTAACCTGGCAAATACCGGCTCCAGCGTTTTGGCAAAGTGCTGGATCTGCAAGTGGCTAACGGTGCTGTGCTTTGTAACATCGTCAACAAGCTGGCGAATGTGGGCGGCAATAATGCTGGCCAGCTCAGGCGCCGCCTCACTTTTTAGTTGTGGTAACCAGTCTTTTAACAATGAGACAGCCTGCTCTGGCGGCGAGTGCAGTAACGTGTAATAGGCTGCCAGAGTGCTATGGGCTAACGCTTTGCACTGATGATAAGTCTCACCATTTACCGGTAGCTCCTGAATGTCATCACCGCAGCTGGCCACCAGCCGGCTATCCATCCGGATAATCAGTAATACTTCACCCCGGCTTATCTTATCTTTGAAATCCTGTTTGCGCCTGGCATAACATTGATGAAAATGCTGGTTAATGGTACCGAGCGGCGAGCTAACCGGTTCAGCGCTGGTATCTTGCATCGGGGCGCTCAAGGTAAATGTTCTCCACCGGTCACCCCAATTACTTCGGCAGTCAGATAACTGGATTCCTGCGAGGCCAGAAAAACATAAGCCGGCGCCAGCTCAGCCGGCTGGCCGGGGCGGCCCATTGGCACATGTTTGCCAAAATTTTTCAGCTTTTCCGGCGGCTGACCACCACTTTGCTGCAGCGGCGTCCAGATGGGCCCCGGTGCTACCCCATTAACTCTGATGCCTTTGTCGATCAGCATTTTGGCTAATGCTTTAGTAAAACTGGTAATGGCGCCCTTGGTAGAGGCGTAATCCAGCAAACCTGCTGATGGCTGATAAGACTGAATAGAGGTGGTATTAATAATGCTGGCGCCGGCTGGCATATGCGGCACAGCGGCTTTCGTTATCCAGAACATGGCAAACACATTGGTGGTAAAGGTTTGCTGAAATTGCTCGCTGCTTAAATCTGCCAGCTCTGCCTCAAACTGCTGCTTCCCGGCGTTATTGACCAGAATATCAATGCTGCCAAGCTTGCTGATTGTCTCGGCCACCAGCTTTTTACAAAAGGCTTCATCGGCAATATCGCCGGGTACCGCATATGCATTTACCCCGGCTTTTTGCAGCAGTTTTAACGTGGTTTCGCCATCAGTCTGTTCGTCTGGCAGATAATTAATTACCACATCTGCGCCTTCGCGGGCGAAGGCAATAGCCACCGCCCGACCAATACCGGAATCACCACCGGTAATCAGCGCCTTGCGACCCAGTAGCCGGCCACTGCCCTGATAGCTGTCTTCACCATGGTCTGCCGTCGGGCTCAGTTTAGCGTCAAGTCCCGGGTCGGGCTGTGAAGGGTCATGCTCAGTGTTACCGGTAGTATATTGTTTGCGGGGATCCTGCATTGAGAATTGATTTTTGGTGGTCATTCAGCACCTCCTGCCAGTAGCGAAAACAAGTAAGCGTGTAAGCTTGTTGCAGGTTTTATGCCTGTAATAAAGATAAAGAAAAAAATAAAACAGATCAGGAAGATAGCTAAAAATCGTAAGCGCAATACCGGTATAGCAAGCCGCACAGCTGAGCCTGCTACTGAAGATATTACCGTCGCCAGACGTAAAATTTGCAGCGCCAGCCTGAGGGTTATGAATTATGAGGTATGAGCTCCCGGCTCTGGGTTAAGGGTTAGCTGCTGCTTAGCTGTGCTTTGCGAAAACAGCCGTTATGATGATCATTGACCATGCCGCAGGCCTGCATATGGGCATAAATAATGGTTGAGCCGACAAACTTAAAACCGCGTTTTTTTAAATCTTTGCTAAACGCATCGGATTCCGGGCTGGTGGCGCGAAAATCTGCGGCACTGCTAATACTGTTTTGCTGTGGTTTGCCATTAACAAAGCGCCACTGATAAGCGCTGAAACTGTCAAACTCGGCCTGTATTTCCAGAAAGCGGGCAGCATTATTAATAGCGGCCGCTATTTTTAAGCGGTTACGGATAATCCCCGGATTTTGCAGCAATTCAGCGGCTTTAGCCTCATCGAAGGCGGCCACTTTAACCGGGTCAAAGTTGGCAAAAGCAGCCCGGTAATGATCACGTTTTTTTAATACCGTATACCAGCTAAGCCCGGCCTGTGCTGCTTCCAGGGTTAAAAACTCAAACAGCTTTGTATCGTCATATACCGGCACGCCCCACTCAGTGTCATGGTAGGCAACGTAATCGGGTTTAGTTAAATCAACCCAGCTGCAACGACAGGGCTCTGTGGTCGTTGATTCAGTGTTCACTGATTCTATGATCATCGATTCTCTGTTCATTGGCTCGGGGCTCATTTAGGCTTTGCTGCTGTTTTCTGTGGTGGCGCGGCCAGATAATCCAGCGCCAGGCCGGTTAATGCCCGTACTCCGGTTATCAGCGCATCTTCGTTAACGTCAAACATTGGCGAATGATTCGGTGGCACCTCGCTTAGTGGCGTGTTATCCGGCGAGATACCTAAAAAGAAAAATACCCCCGGGATCTGCTGCTGATAAAACGAAAAATCTTCGGCCCCGGTGATCGGTTTTATCGACGCAACGCCGTTATCTGCCGCCGCCCATTGTAAACTTGGCATCGCCCAGTTGGTCAGGGCCGGATCGTTCCAGGTTACCGCCGCAAAGTTATGGACATGAAAATCGGCTGCGGCGCCGCTGGCTTTGGCAATGTGTTCGCTGGTGTGAGCCATCCGGGCGATTAGGTCTTCGCGCATCCCGCTGTCAAAGGTACGGATGGTGCCTTCTAATTTCACCTCATCCGGAATAATATTCCAGCGGATCCCGCCGTGTACCTGACCAAATGACACCACCGCCGGTGCCTTAGTTACATCAATTTGCCGGGCCGGGATCAGGTTAATAGCGTTAATCAGCTGGCCGGTGACATTTATCGGATCGATGCCACGCCATGGGCTGGAGCCATGCACTTGTTTGCCTTTAACGGTTATCTGAAAGCTGTCGGCCGCGGCCATTATGCCTTCGGTTTTAACCTGCAGCTGGCCCGGTTCGCCCGGCCAGACATGCAGCCCGAAAATAGCGCTTGGGGCAGGATTGGCAAACAGCCCCTCGGCCAGCATCATCTTGGCGCCGCCTTCTTCACCGGCTGGCGGGCCTTCTTCCGCCGGCTGAAAGATAAACATGATAGTGCCGGCAATATCGGCTTGCTGTTTGCTCAGCACTTCTGCGGTACCCATTAGTATTGCAACATGGGCATCATGACCACAGGCATGCATAACGCCGGTTTGCTGGCCGTTAAATTCGCTGGTTACCTTAGAAGCAAACGGCAAACCGGTTTGCTCGGTTACCGGCAGGGCATCCATATCGGCCCGCAGCGCCACTACCGGGCCGGGCTTTGCCCCTTTTAAAATACCGACCACACCGGTGTGGGCAATACCGGTGCGTACTTCAAGGCCCAGTTTTTCTAAATGGGCTGCGACCTTAGCGGCCGTTTGAAACTCGCGGTTTGACAGTTCCGGGTGCTGGTGAATATCGCGCCGCCAGGCAATAACCTTTGGCATCACGTTCTGAATGTTTTTTGCAAGCTCAGGCCGCTCTTCAGCAATAACCAGTGGCGTGAATAAAAAAGGTAAAACAGACAGGCTTAGCAGTGACAGACGCATAGCAATTCCGGATAGTGACTATTAAGTATTCCTACCTTAAGCGCTCTGGCTAAAAAAGCCAAGCCATATGCTGCAGTTCCAAGCTGGCTGTTATAGCCATGCTGTTACAACGAGGCTGTTATAACCAGGCTGTTACAACCAGCCTTTGCGTTTAAAAAACCAGTAGGGGGCAAAACCGGAAAGCAGCATCAGCCCCAACGCCCACGGGTAGCCTAGCAGCCATTCCAATTCCGGCATATGGCTGAAGTTCATACCATAGGCACTGGCCACCAGCGTTGGGGGTAAAAACACTACCGCAGCAATGGAAAAGGTTTTAATGATTTGATTCTGGCGGATATTGATAAAACCCTGGGTTGAGTCCATCAGAAAGTTAATTTTATCGAATAAAAAGGTGGTGTGGGACATCAGGGTTTCGACGTCACGCATAATTTCCCGCAGGGTTTCTTCGTGCGCGGGCCGGCCTTTCAGATTGCGCAGCAAAAAAGAGATGTCGCGCTGGGTATCCATTAAGCACAGCCGGATTTTACCGTTGCTGTCTTCCAGTCGCGCCATTTTGCTAATCGCCTGATAAAGCTCTGAATCTTTTTCTTCCAGTACCAGATGACTGACGTCTTCCAGCTGCCGGTGCAAATCTTCTACCGTATCAGCATGGTTTTCCACTTTCTGCTCAAGAATAGTGACCAGCAGCCCGGCCGGATCAGAGCACGTTACCTGACCACGCCGTGCCCGCAACCGTAATAACCGAAAGTCGGCAATTTCATCTTCCCGAATGGTGATAAGCCGCTCGTCCTGCAAAATGCAGGCAACGGTTACCGTGGTATGCCGTCCTTCCTGGGGCGCAAGAAACAGTGAATGGACATGAATGCCGGCCTGATCCACAAAGCAGCGGGCTGAGGCTTCAATTTCCTCGACATCATCTGATTCAGGCAGCTCGACACTGAGCAGGGTACTTAGCAGCTCACGCTCGGGCTCAGTCGGCTCATGGGCGTCTATCCAGTGAGCGGTGCGCATCAGCTCAATATCATCAGTGGCCCCGGCCACCGGAATTTCCCGGATAATACTTTGATCAATCGTAAATAAGCGGATCATAGCGCCTCCCTTAATAAGCTATGCTAAGCCTGCAGTCTACCAAAAGCGCCAATATTGATTAAATGCGATAGCCATCATTGCTAGGTCCCGGGGCCGCATTCCAGGCAGGGGTTAACCTCAGCACTGGATTTTTGTAGATTACGCTGCAAATCTTTCAGCGCGGTACGCAGCCCCTCTTCGATAACCGGGTGATAAAAAGGCATCGCCAGCATCGAAGAAACTGTCATCTGTTGTTGTGCTGCCCAGGCCAGCAGATGGCCTATATGCTCAGCCGCCGGACCCAACATTTCGGCGCCGCTAAACACGCCGCTGTCACGGCTGGCGTATACTTTCAGTATGCCCTGATTTTTTGCAATAACCTTACTGCGGCCCTGATCTTCAAAAGAACAGCAACCTTCTGCATAGTTGTGCCGTTCAGCCGCTGTCATCTGGCAGGGCACAGTGCCGACGCGGGTAATTTGCGGGCTGCTGAATACCACTGAAAACGGCACATAGCGCTTTGCAGTTTTAAGCTCTGGATAACGTCCTGCGTTAGCTCCGGCAATTCTGCCTTCAGCGGCTGCTTCATGCAGCAGCGGGCTTTGCTGATTGGCATCACCGGCCAGGAACACCGGTTTATCGCCACATTGTAATGTTGAAGGATCGGTCAGCGGCACGCCTTTGTCATTTAAGGTCAGGCCACTGTTAGGCAAGTCAAGGCTTTGAAGGTTAGGTGAGCGACCGGTGGCCAGTAAAACATAGTCAAACAGCCCGGTTACCGGCCCGTTGTTACGATGCGTAAAACTGATGGTCACACCGTCAGTCACAGCTGAAATATCAGTGACGTCGGCATCGGTGTCTAAATAAAATTCTTTGCTAAAACATTGCCTGGCATAGTCGCGAATGTCTTGATCAGCAATGCCGGCCAACGCATCGCTGCGGCCAAACATATACACGTCAACACCCAGCCGGCTTAACGCCTGGCCCAGTTCCAGTCCGACCGCACCGGCACCAAATACGGCTATATTCTTTGGCAAGACGGCCAATTCGAACAGAGTGTCAGTGGTGAGCAGCCGCTCGCCCAGGCCTTGAAACATCTCAGGAATATAAGGGCTTGAGCCGGTAGCAATAACAATACGCTTTGCGGTTATTTCTGTTGTTGCGCCAACCGCCAGCAAACCCGGCGAGAGAAAACGGGCAGGGCCCTTTAGTTTGTGGTCATCAGGAATATCTTCCATTGACTTAAGTACTGAATCGACAAAGTTATCTCTTTCCTTACGAACCCGTTGCAGCACCTGCTGGCTATCAATAACAACATCATTAATCTGAATACCAAATAGCTCACTATGTGCAGCGTCGTGGGCACGCTCTGCGGCGGCAATCAATAATTTGCTGGGCATACAACCCACCCGGGCACAGGTGGTGCCATAGCTGCTGCCTTCAATCAGTACCAGCTTGTCGGTGTGCTTGCGCGCTGCATTATAAGCGGTTAGCCCGGCCGTGCCGGCACCAATGATGGCAACGTCTACCTGTTTTCTATCCATAAATCGGTCCTGATACTGTCAGCAGTTCTGTTTTGCCGTCAGCTAAAAGCAAGTATAAGTATATCTGTGCTTTCGCCGCGGGATCAGAGTGTTAGTTACTGACAGCATAGCAGAAGCAGTCGAGGACACAGTAATAGCGATGCACCTGCAAAAATTTCAGCCATGCCCTGTAAGCAGGTAGACACCCGCTACAGCCTTAATTCATAGAAGGCTGGTTAAAGTTTGACCTGTATCTCTGACGGGTGCTGTGCTAGGCTTTACTCTGGCAACAGGAGGTACGATGAGTAAGCAGTTAGCGCCAGCATCGTCGGCATTGGTGGTGGAAGGGGGCGCCATGCGGGGCATTTTTGCGGCAGGCGTGCTGGATGCTTTTATGGAGCAGCAGTATCAGCCGTTTCAGTTTGCTATTGGCGTTTCTGCCGGCTCCACTAATTTAATTGGCTATTTGGCCGGCAATCATGGCCGCAGCCGGCAAATTTTACTGGACCATGCCCGTCGCACCGATTTTTTAAACTGGCGCCGTTACCTGAAGGGCGGCCATTTCTGCGATGTCAGCTGGTTATGGCATGCCTCTTTTGACGAAGTCCCGCTGAATGTTGCTCACTATCTGCGTCAGCAGGTACCGCTTTATGCCGTCACTACCAGTGTGAATACCGGCCTGGCCCACTATTTTGAGGTGACCGCAGACAACATGCATCAGTTGTTTCCGGCATCGTGCGCGATACCGCTGATGTACCGTGATTTTCCACAAATTAACGGTGAGCAGATGACTGATGGTGGTTTGGCTGATGCCATTCCGGTATTAAAGGCTTATGCCATGGGCGCGCGCGACATTACCGTGGTTTTGTCACAGCCTGAGGGGTATCGCAAACGCACCAGCCGCTTGCCGGTATTAATGAAACCGTTTTTTAAACAGTACCCCCAGATGTTCAGCGCTGTGCTAAGCAGAACAGCGCGTTATAATCAGGCATTGAATTTTATTGCCAGCCCACCGGCAGATTGCAAAGTGAATGTGGTGGCGCCGCCTGCTGATTTTGCCGTAGGCCGTTTTTGTCAGAACCCGCAACTGCTGGAAGCCGGCTATCAGGCCGGCCGGCGCAGCGGTTTGCAGCAGGTATCGGGTATCTCGGAAGCCACAAATAACCTGGAAGCCATGCCGTTATCAAAGATAGCCACCGGCTAAAGTGGCGATTCGTTGGTCAGGCGCTGACAACTAGACAGTCTGTTATTAATAAACAATTGTTTCTGGCAGGCCCGGGCAATCCAGCCTGAACGCAATTTTCTTCAGGGCTTTTTGTTCCAGCTGCAAATCAGCAGATAACACACTTTGCTGGGTCAGCCATTCTGGCGGCAATAGCAGTTGTAGCTGCTGGGCACTGGCACTGGCAGTGAATTGCGGGATAAAATCATCGCGTCGTTTCTGATTTAGCAACACTGCCAGTCGTAATAACACCAATAAATTTATAACCTGAGGCAACTGATACAAACTGAAAATAGGCAGCTCATCTGCCCGGATTTTACGGCGATGAAAGCGCACCAGACAGGCCAGTAACTGCTGTTGCTCCTGGTTAAAGCCCGGCAGGTTGGCATTTTGCAAAATATAAGCCGAATGTTTCTGAATACCTGACGAGTTAATATGCAGACCAATTTCATATACTCTGCAAGCAAAACTGAGCAGCAGGCCATCGTCGTCAGTCAGCTGCCAGGCCGTTTGCACCTGGTTAAATAAAGCCTGAGCGGTGTGTTGTACCCGTTGTGTCTGGGCATCATCAACGGTATACCGGCGCATCATACT
Organism: Arsukibacterium sp. UBA5043; assembly: GCA_002415085.1. Classification (GTDB taxonomy): domain Bacteria; phylum Pseudomonadota; class Gammaproteobacteria; order Enterobacterales; family Alteromonadaceae; genus Alishewanella. The sequence goes on from DIBV01000003.1 coordinate 102,469, forward strand.
GCTGATGGTGTGCTCGCGAATATCATGATGTTGCAGGCGCTCGCTCATTTCATACAACACGCCTTCTCTGAGCGCGGCATCGACATACACCATCTCATCAATTTGTAGCATGTTAAATGCACCAATTAGAATCGCCAGTCCAGGACAAAGCAGCAGTTTGCGATCATCTGTTAAGCCTGCCAGTTCCAGTTCGCTGGCATTGTCGTACTGCAGCACGTGCCGTTTTAAGGCGGTTAAATCATTCAGCCGCAGACTGGTGCTGTTCCAGCCAAGACCCGCAATCACGTCTTTAATGGTTTTTACGGTACCTGAAGTGCCAACCGCTTGCTGCCAGCCGGCCGTACGAAAACTACTGACAATGGGCTCCAGTTCCTGCTCGGCTTGTAAAATAGCCCGCTCAAAGCGGCGCGAGCTGATCTTGCCCTGGCTGAAATGGCTTTGGCCATAGCTAACGCAGCCCATATTACGGCTGCTTAATCGTAATGGCTGCAGGCCTTCGCCAATAGCAAATTCAGTACTGCCACCGCCAATATCAATCACCAGCCGCTTGTTACTGAAATGCTCGAAATGGGCCACGCCCTGATAAATAAAACGGGCTTCTTCCTGACCGGAGATGACTTCTATCGGAAACGGGAATACCACCTTTGCCCGACGCAAAAAGGTGGCTGAGTTACGGGCCCGGCGCAGGGTGTAAGTGGCTATTACCCGCACTGCATTGGGAGCAAAAGGCTGCAGGGTATCGGCAAACTGGGCCAGTACCTGTAAACCCCGTTCAATAGCTTCCTCGCTAAGCACCAGCTCATCATTCAGGCCTTCAGCCAACTGCACTTTTTGCTTTTCCCGATGCAATAACTGCAATGAGCCATCAATTACCCTGGCAATAACCATATGAAAACTATTGGAGCCAAGATCAACGGCTGCCATGTAATCAGCGTCAGAGGACGCTATTTTTTCAGAATCTGTCAATTGTCTGTATCAACCTGTATCGCCTGTTGTCGCGCCAGAAAATAATAAATCTCCTGTTGAGAACGCAGATTGCGTTTATTGCCACGCTTAACATAAGCATTTGAATGTTTGCCGTCAATAATACGCGCCTTAACGTTATCCCGCCACTGGATATCCAGGGTACTGATAATTTGTTGCTTGATCCGGCTATCATATACCGGCACGCCTACCTCGACCCGCTGGTCGATATTGCGGGTCATCCAGTCCGCAGAGGAGATATATAATGCATTGTCGCCACCATTGTGAAACAAATATACCCGGGCGTGCTCCAGATAACGATCAAGCACGCTGATAATTTTAATATTCTGGCTTTTACCCGCCAGCCCTGGCATTAACGAGCACATGCCGCGGATAATCATCCGGATTTTAACCCCGGCCTGGCTGGCTTTGTACAATAGCTGGACAATTTCTTCGTCGACCAGATTGTTCACTTTTAAAAAGATTTCGGCTTTACGGCCGCTGGTAGCAAAATCAATTTCACGCTGAATTAAACTCAATAGCCGCGGCCGGCTCCAGGTAGGGGAGACAATTAAGTGCTGAAAATTAAAAGGCCGGTAGGAGTACTGAATAAACTCAAATACCTGATCAATTTCAGCAGTAATTTCACTATGGCAGGTAAACAGGCTCATGTCGGTATAGATACGGGCGGTTTTTTCATTAAAATTCCCGGTGCCAATATGACCGTAGCGAACGGCTTTGCCTTTTTCCTGCCGGGTTATTAAACACAGTTTTGAGTGGATTTTTAACGTGGTTTGGCCAAAAATAACTTCAATACCCGAATCCGTCATTCTTCGTGCCCAGTTGATGTTATTTTCTTCATCAAAACGGGCTTTAAGCTCGACCACAACCGTTACTTTTTTGCCGTTGCGCACCGCATCCAGCAGCGAATGGATAACCCGTGAGTGTTTGGCTACCCGGTACATAGTCATTTTAATATGGCTGACTTTCGGATCAAACGATGCCTGGCGCACCCACTCGGTAAAATAACTGAAATTATGGTAGGGGTAATACAGCAGAATATCGGTGGCCCGGATGGCATCGAAACTGGTTGGGTAGTGCTCAAAATCCGGGCTTGGCAGTGGCTCCATGGCCGGAAACTCCATACTCTGATGGCCCAGGTTCGGAAAACCGATAAAGTCCTTAAAATTGCGATAACGACTGCCGGCAATCAGGGCATCAGTAGAGCTGGTGCCCAATTGCCGGGTCAGCACTTTAAGCATTTGTTCCGGCATGGCGGCATCGTAAACCAGTCGGGTTGGTTCAGACTTTAAGCGCTGCCGGATGCCTTTTGACATTTTATCAATCAGACTTTGATCCAGGGTATCGCTGATATTGTACTCGGCATCGCGGGTCAGTTTGAGCGAAAAGGTACATATCGTATCGAATTGAAAAAAACCATTAAATAAATCACTGGCACAATGATTAATAATGTCGTCCAGCAACAATATCTGACGGCGGTAATGGCCATTCTTTTTACGGGTATTTAACTGCAGCGGCAGCTCAATAAAACGCGATACTTCCGCAGTAGGCACTTCAATAATTGCGTAGTCAGGTTTGCCGCTGCCGGTCATTTCCACCATCAGATAGGTGGTGTTATCTTCCAGAATTTTACTCAGCGAACTGTCGGTACTGGATAATATAATGGGTGAAATATGCCGTTTTACTTCACTGCGGAAAAAGGCTTTTACCCAGCTTGACTGCGCTTCAGTCAGCTTACTGTCATCAATCAATTCGATATTGTGCTTACGCAGCTCCAGCTGAATATCCAGATATATTTTATTAAATTGCTTGGCGAGCTCTTTAACCTGCAGCTGTATTTGCTGCAGCAGGGTTTCCGCATCTTCATGCTCCCAGGTCTGATACTTTTTCAGCAGAATGCGCCGTTTAACATCGGCGACCCGCACCCGGAAAAATTCATCCAGATTATTGGAGTAAATACCTAAAAACCGTAAGCGCTCAATCGGCGGGTTGCGGGTGTCTGCCGCTTCTTGCAGCACCCGGCCATTGAAGGCCAGCCAACTTAATTCGCGAGGAAATAACGGGTAGTCGGGGTGAGCCCCGCTGTTCTGGGATGGTGATGCTGGCTGATCCATGTTGATTGCTCCTGCTTACTGCCTGCAAAGCACACTATGGCATTTTTGTGACAGAATGATGAAACGCGACTGCCAGCTAGCCGCTGGCAGTCGCGTTTCATCATAACTGGGGATCACCATAGGTAAGGTAACGGGGGGTTAGTCTACTGAGGTTTCCACATCTACCACAATATCAGCAGCAATAGCTTCCAGAGCCTTAATGACCTCATCACGGCTCAGGCCTGCTGGCAACTGCACTGTGGCTTCAGCATGAAACAGCGGTACCCCCCAGTTTGGCGCACTTTGTCTGTTACTGGAAAACTGAATAATATTCGTACCCTTATGCTTAATCACCGACGATAATTCACGGACGATTCCGGCGCGATCATTGCCGGTAATAACAAAGCGCAATTGTTGTTGTTTGTTCAGCTCGCTCTGCTCACCTTGCTGCACTTTGATATCTAAATCGCTAATCTTGCTCAGCGCGGTGACTAAAGCTCCCAGATCAGGTTCTGCCACTTCTATTTGCACTATGCCGGCAAAATAACCTGCCAGATGGCTTAAGTTGCTGGCCATCCAGTTGCCATTTTGGTCATTTATTACCCTGGCTAACTGTTCTACTAACCCTGCTTTATCTTTACCAATAACGGTAAGGACTAACTGCTTCATATTGACATCCCTTACTATCACTAAAGGTTAAACCGCCGGTGAGCGGTCAGCTATTACATAATATACGTGAAAAAGTGTTTTAGAGTGTAGACCCAACTTTATGATTTTAAAACGCTAGTTAACTATTTATTTTTGGTTTGCTGTCTTGTCATGCGCAGCTGTTATAAGATAGGGCCAGCAAGTCTGAAAGTACGGGTATAAAAGATGGTGCTAACCAAATGGCACACAGCATTGCCAGGGCTGATCCTGATATCGTTTTTAGGGGGGGGCTGGGTGTCAGCCGTTGCAGCCAAAACCGACAGCACTCTGTCCAGTGTTGGTTCTGATACCCTGCAGCAAGTCATGCAATTGTGGGCAGACGAATACCGACGTCGCCACCCTAACGTGAATTTTCAAATCCAAAGTATTGGTTCATCCACCGCCCCCGTTGCGCTGATTGAAGGCACTGCGCAGCTTGGGCCCATGAGCCGGGCGATGCGCCAGACGGAATTGCAGCAGTTTGCACAGCGGTTTGGTTATCTGCCAACGGCCGTGCCGGTAGCTATTGATCTGCTGGCGGTTTATGTTCATCCCGATAATCCGCTGGATCAGTTAAGCCTGTCTCAGCTGGACGCCATATTCTCAATAAACCGGCGCTGCGGTGCCCCAACCGATCTTCAGCGATGGGGGCAGTTGGGGCTGACCGGGCCCTGGCAGCAGCGTTTTATCTCGCTGTACAGTCGCAATGCCGTGTCGGGAACCTATGGTTACTTTAAGCAACATGTATTGTGTAATGGCGATATCAAAGCCCGGACTAATCAGCTGGCCGGTTCGTCTGCCATGCTCAGGGCTATCAGCCAGTCGCAAGGTGGTATCGGCTATTCTGGTATTGGCTATGCAACCGACGATGTCAAGGTACTGGCGCTGGCGGTAGACGATGGTCCGGCGTTTGCGCCAACGGCTGCTAATGCATTAAGCGGGGATTATCCGCTGGCCCGGCAGCTTTATATTTATGTCAATCGGACACCTGGCCGGGCGCTGACGGCGAACCAATCCGCTTTTTTTGATCTGGTATTATCGGAGGCGGGTCAGCAAATCGTGCTGCAGGACGGCTTTTTGCCGTTACCCGCAGCGGTGATTGCGCGCTGGCGGCAAACGCTCGGTCTGCCAGCATTGTCGGAGCAACCATGACACCGCTGCCGCTTGCTGCACACAAGGCAACACGTCAGCTGCAACGTCGCCGGCGCTGGTATAATCGTTTGTTGCAGGCAGTCATTGGTCTGTCAGGTATCAGCGTGGTAATAATGCTGGCGGCTTTGTTTATCTATCTGGTTAGCGAAGTTGTGCCATTATTCCGTAGCGTTACCGGCACTGCGCTGCCGCCAGTGGCTGCGGTGTTTTCAGCACCATCTCCGTTAGAACAAAACCAGCTATCTGGCTGGCCGGGCACCCCGGCGTTTAATGCTGTTTCTGGCAGCGGCAACTATCAGTTACTGGCAACCGCAGACGGCCATGCCTGCTTACATTCTACCAAGCATGCTGCAGACTGTTTACAGCAATGGCAATTGACCCAAACTGCTGACACACTGACCAGTTTAAGCTGGCTGACTGCTGATCAGGCTGTGCTGGCCGGGTATCAGAGTGGTCGCTTGCAACAATGGTATTTAGTGGCTGAAAATAGCAAGGCCGCACATTTACAGTTGGTAAGAGAACTGCCCGGCCAACAGGCTGCGATACTGCACATTGCTCCGGAACACAACCGGCGCGGCTTTGCTACTCTGGCGGCAGATGGACAACTGGCAGTTTATTACTCGAGTATTGCCCGACCATTGTGGCAGCAGACTACGGCGATTACTGACGCTACCGGCCTGGTATTTTCAGCCAACAACCAGCAACTGAGTATTCACACTGACCAAACCCGCTACCCCTTTGCTCTGGATAACCCTCATCCGGAGGTTAACTGGCAAACGTTATGGCACAGTGTCTGGTACGAAGGGTTTGCCAGGCCTGATTTTGTCTGGCAAACCTCATCAGCTGCAGATAACTATCAACCGAAGTTTTCCTTGGTCCCTCTCACCACCGGTACCCTGAAAGCGGCTTTTTATGCCATGGTGTTTGCAGCGCCGCTGGCGATTATGGCCGCCATTTATAGCGCCTGCTTTCTGCCTGCAGGGCCGCGCAGACGAATAAAAGGCCTGATTGAGTTGATGGCGGCGTTTCCAACGGTAATTCTCGGTTTTATTGCCGCAGTATGGCTGGCGCCGGCTATTGAAGGGCATTTGCTGGCGTTACTACTGTGGGTAATATTTTTGCCACTGAGTATTTTGGTATTTGCTGCACTGTGGCCGAAGGTGCCGCTGCAACTTAGGTTGCGTTGGAGTGACGGTTGGGAAATCCCGCTGCTGATGCTATGGCTGGCGCTGATTAGCGCTCTGATATTTGTCGGAGCAAGTCAGTTAGACCGCAGCCTTTTTGATGGCGGCTTGCGCGTCTATCTTGATCAGCAGGGCTTTTTTTATGAGCAGCGCAACGCGCTGGTAATCGGTATTGCGATGGGCTTTGCGGTCGTTCCCGGTATTTTCGCGATTGCAGATGACGTGCTGTATCAGGTACCGCGACAATTAACCCGTGGTGCACTGGCCTTAGGCGCTACACCTTGGCAGACTGTGCTGCGAATTAGCTTGCCGCTTGCTGCGCCAGGCCTGATTGCTGCCACGCTGGTAGGGGTTGGCCGGGCCCTTGGTGAAACCATGATAATTCTGATGGCGACCGGCAACAGCCCGATAACTAATTTTAATGTGTTTGAAGGTCTACGCAGTTTAACAGCCACGCTGGCTATCGAATTACCTGAAGCAACCGTCGGCAGCAGTCATTTTCGGGTATTGTTTGTTGCCGCTCTGGTGTTATTACTGTTTACCTTTGTTGCCAATACCGCGGCTGAAGTGATCCGGCAACGCTTACGTAAAAAGTATCAGAGGTTATGACCGTGCTGCGAAATTGGTTTGCTCAGGGTACCCCATGGATTTGGTTAAATGCAGGTGCAGTGGCATTGAGTTTGTTACTGGTCGGTGGTTTACTGGTATTTATTGTCATGCAGAGTGTTGGTGTGTTCTGGCCAGCAGACATGTCAGGCCATCTTGGCAGTAAGTTACTACAATACCTACAGAACTGGTGGCAGTTTCTCAGTGGCGATTCAAGCGAGGGAGGCATTTTTCCTGCCATTCTCGGCACCGTGCTGATGGTAATGCTGATGTCGGTGCTGGTAACGCCACTGGGCGTGCTGGCGGCAGTTTATCTGCACGAATACGCCAAAGAAGGGCCACTATTAAAAGTGATTCGGGTTGCCGTGCATAATCTGGCCGGGGTGCCGTCTATTATATTTGGCGTATTCGGCCTGGGGTTCTTTGTTTACTTTCTGGGCGGCAGCATCGACAGTCTGTTTTATCCAGACCAATTGCCTACGCCGACTTTTGGAACCCCGGGGTTGCTATGGGTGTCGTTGACGTTGGCATTGCTCACCTTACCGGTGGTTATTGTGGCAACTGAGCAGGGGCTGGCCGGTATCCCTAAAAATTTGCGCCTGGGTTGCTTTGCACTTGGTGCCACGAAAGCAGAAGTAATCTGGAAGATCGTGCTACCTCAGGCCTCTCCGGCGATGGTTACCGCTCTGATGCTGGCGATAGCGCGTGCCGCTGGCGAAGTGGCGCCGTTAGTGTTTGTCGGCGTGGTAAAGTCTGCACCGGCGCTGCCGATCAGTTCTGAGTTCCCATATTTGCAGCTGCAACAAAAAATAACCAGCCTGAGTATGCATATTTACGACGCCGGGTTACAAAGCCCGGACGCACAGCGAGCTGAGCCGCTGGTGTTTGCCTCAGCAATGGTGCTTATAACATTGATATTTATACTGAATTTGCTGGCTTACCGGCTGCGTAAGCGGTTAAATTCGCGCTATCGCAATCGGACGGTTAATGAGTAATAAAACTGTAACATTAGCAGGGTAAGATATGAATGTAGAGGTTGCAGCAAAACTTGAAGTGCAGGATTTATCGCTGAAATTTGCTGATAAGATGGTATTGCAGCGCATCAACATGCGTATTCCACAGCATAAGATTACCGCGTTTATTGGCCCCTCTGGCTGTGGTAAATCAAGTTTGCTGCGAAGTTTTAACCGGATGAACGAATTACTGGACGATACCCAGACCACCGGCAGCGTGTTGCTGGATGGCCAGAATATTTATCAGTCGGCGGTCGAGGTGGCGGAGCTGCGGCGCAGAGTCGGCATTGTTTTTCAAAAACCTAACCCTTTCCCGCACAGTGTGTATGAAAATGTGGCCTTTGGTCTGCGTTTGCAGGGCATTAAGCAAGCCAGACAATTAGACGAGCTAGTGGAATCTGCTTTACGTAAAGCAGCGTTGTGGGACGAAGTACGTGACCGGTTGCATGATAGCGCGGTTAACTTATCGGGTGGCCAGCAGCAGCGACTGGTTATCGCCAGGGCTATCGCGATCGAGCCCGAAGTATTGCTGCTCGATGAACCAGCGTCGGCATTAGATCCGATTTCAACCCTAAAGATTGAAGAACTGATGTACGATTTAAAACAGCACTATACTCTGGTAATCGTAACGCACAACATGCAACAAGCTGCCCGGGTGTCAGATTACACCGCCTTTTTAAATATGGGGCAGCTGATAGAATTTGATGAGACAAATAAGATGTTTACTGATCCCAGCCAGCGCGCCACCGAAGATTATATTACCGGACGGTTTGGTTAACGGATTCAGCAAACAGCACATTTAACAGCAGCAAGGGTCAGGCAATGGATAAGTTAAATTTATCAAAGCATATCTCTAGTCAGTTTAATGAAGAGATAGAGCAGGTTCGTAACCATGTAATGGCGATGGGCGGCTTAATTGAAAGACAGCTGTTTGATGCACTGGAAGCAATAGCCAACAGCGATAGCGAGCTGGCGCAACAAGTGATTCAGAACGACTTAAAGGTCAATGACTGGGAGTTGCAAATCGATCAGGAATGTACCCGGATTATTGCTAAGCGCCAGCCGGCTGCCAGCGATTTACGGTTAATTATGGCAATATTAAAAACGATCGCTGATCTGGAGCGGATCGGCGATGAAACCCGGCGCATAGCCAAGGTTGCATTAGAATCGTTTAACAGTGCCCAGCAAGACCTGCTGGTTAATCTGGATAATCTGGGCCGGCATGTCGGCCAGATGTTACATGACGTGTTGGACGCGTTTGCCAGAATGGATGTCGAAGCGGCGTTAACGGTGCACAAAGAAGATAAAAAAGTTGACCGTGAATATGAGTCTATCACCCGCCAGTTGATGACCTATATGATCGAAGACCCCCGCTCAATACCGAAAATTATGAATGTGTTGTGGTCGGCCCGTTCGCTGGAGCGGATTGGTGACAGGTGTAAAAATTTGTCTGAATACATTATTTTCTTTGTAAAGGGTAAAGTGGTCAGACACAGCTCAGAAGAAATGCTAGAGAAAGAAGCCCGCAGCTAACTTTATCAAAACAGACTCGCTTTTTTAAATCGCCTCATCCAGACTTCTGGCTGAGGCGTTTCTGTTTTATCTGCTAATATTTCATTTTTATTGCGGTTTGATTGCAGTTACAATGCGCGCCGACCTTATTCACCCTGAATATTATGAGGCCACACTATGCCAGGTAATACATTTTTATCCGTGTTTGCTAAATCACCGATAAAACCTATCGAAGAACATATTCGCAAGGTACACGAAGCCAGTGAGCTACTGTTACCGTTTTTTGCTGCGGTGTATCAGAAAGATTGGCTTCAAGCGGCAGAGGTGCGAAAAGGCATCGTTACCCTGGAAAAAGATGCCGACCGCATGAAGCGGGACATCCGGATTAACTTGCCCCGCGGCTTATTTTTGCCGGTAGACCGGACTGATATTCTGGAATTAGTGGCGCAGCAAGACAAAATCGCTAATAAAACCAAAGATATCTCTGGCCGGGTACTGGGCCGCGAGCTGGAGATTCCTGAGGCCATTCAAACCGACTTTCATGCGTATATCCAGCGCTGTATTGATGCCACGGCGATGGCCTCTGAGGCCATCAACGAGCTGGATGAGTTGCTGGAAACGGGTTTCCGTGGTCGTGAGGTTGATCTCGTGATCAAGATGGTAGAAAAGCTGGATGCGATTGAACATGACACTGACGAAATGCAGATTAAGCTGCGCAAGGCGGTTCGGATTGCCGAAGCCGATTTGAACCCGGTAGACGTGATGTTTTTATACCGGACCATTGAGTGGATTGGCGATTTGGCCGACATTGCCCAGAAAGTGGGTTCCCGCTTAGAAATAATGCTCGCCCGTTAATTAACAAAGGTATTACTGATGGATATTATTCAATCATACGGCCTCATTCTGATTATTCTGGCTGCAGTTTTTGGTTTTTTGATGGCTTATGGTGTTGGTGCTAACGACGTTGCCAACGCGATGGGAACCTCGGTTGGTTCTAAAGCGCTTACCATTAAGCAGGCTATTTTTATTGCAGCTATTTTTGAATTTGCCGGAGCGTATCTCGCCGGTGGCTCGGTTACGTCGACCATCCGGGGGGGCATTACCGACGCGGCATTTTTTGTCGATGCACCTGAGCTGATGGTATACGGCATGATAGCCGCCTTACTGGCTGCAGCTACCTGGTTAATTGCCGCATCCTATTTTGGCTGGCCGGTATCAACCACGCATTCTATTGTCGGCGCTATTATTGGTTTCGCTGCTGTTGGCGTGGGTTTTGATGCGGTGCACTGGGATAAGGTGGGTGGCATAGTTGGTAGCTGGGTAGTCACGCCTATCCTGGCAGGTATTCTGGCCTATATGTTTTTTATGAGTGCCCAAAAGCTGATTTTCGATACCGATCAACCCATTGTTAATGCCAAGAAGTATGTCCCGTTCTATATGGCATTTGCTGCATTTGTTATGGCGCTGGTAACGGTGCAAAAAGGCTTAAAGCATATTGGTCTGGATATCAGTACTGCCAATGGTTACTTAATGGCACTGGTACTGGGGGTGATCGTCGGCCTCATTGGTAAAGTGGCTATCAGCCGGATTAAAATTGACCCGGCTGCAGATAAAAAAATGCAATTTAATAATGTTGAGCGCATTTTCAGTGTATTAATGATCACCACCGCTTGCTGTATGGCGTTTGCGCATGGCTCAAACGATGTTGCCAATGCCATAGGCCCGCTGGCAGCAGTAGTCAGCGTGGTCAGCTCTGGTGGCGAAATCGCCAGCAAAGCCGCCCTGGCCTGGTGGATCCTGCCTCTGGGGGGGGTTGGTATTGTGATTGGTCTGGCTACGCTGGGCGCCAGAGTAATTAAAACCGTCGGCACCGCTATTACCCATTTAACCCCAAGCCGTGGTTTTGCTGCAGAATTGTCGGCGGCGTCAACGGTGGTTATCGCGTCGGGTGCCGGTTTACCAATATCAACTACTCAGACCCTGGTAGGGGCGGTATTAGGTGTGGGGTTAGCCCGCGGTATTGCTGCACTTAACTTAGGCGTGGTACGTAATATCTTTATTTCCTGGGTAATCACCCTGCCGGTTGGTGCTGGCCTGGCGATTATCTTTTTCTATATCCTGCAGTTCTTGTTTACGCTGTAGTCGTTTTGAAATAACAAAAAGGGGCTGAAATTCAGCCCCTTTTCTATTGGCTGCGACCCGTCCTGAATAGACTAATGGGTTACGGCTGGTATGCACTGATCAGGGTTAAATCTCTGACGGTGCGAAAGCCATAAACTGACATATGCCAGACACCAGCTTCAGGATTGCTGATAACACAGGTTTCCTCGTTGCCATTGCGGTTTGGCCGGCAATCATAGCTTCCTGCACCAGGTGTGCTGCCATACTTCAGATAAAGATCAGCATCGCCGCGGCCACCGGTAATGGTTACGCTAAGCTCAGCCATGCCTGCCGGCACATCCAGCGTATAGTGCTGCCAGCTGCGACGGCCGACATTGATATTGGTGATGGTTTCACCACCGGCATCAGGTAAATCCGGATCGCCAGGCTCATCTTCGGCGATAAAGCTACCCGTCAGGCTAACGCCGGTGAAAGTGGTGTAACCCATTACCTTAACGAAGTATGTCCCCTCCTGGGCCGGATCGATAAGACAACTCTCGTCGTTACCAGCAAGATAGGGCCGGCAGTCGAAGTCGCTTGCGGTGGGTTCAGCGCCAAATTTAACATACAGATCAGCGTCACCAGTGCCACCATTCATGGTAAATGCCAAATCAGTTGCCATGGCGGGCACGTCCAGCGAGAACAATAACGCCTCGCCACCAGCGCCCGCGAGATCCGCTACAGTTTCGCCATTTTCCAGGGCTGTTGCCTCTGGTGGCGTAGGCTCGTCCGGGCCATCGCCCGAACCGGCACAGCCGAACTCGGCCAGATAATCTACGGCGTCTTTAGCTTGCACCAAACCAAAACCATAAGACGTGTCACGTCCTGCGGCTCCTAAATCATCAGCGCTGGCAGCCAGCGCAGCGCGAATTTCTGCATTACTACACGTGGGGAAATGGCTCCAGACCAATGCGGCTACACCGGCAACATGAGGTGATGCCATCGAAGTACCGCTCATCAGGCCATAATTACTGGCGCCCGATGTCAGATTAGCCATGCTGCCAAGTTGAGTCATCAGCATCTGGCCATCTTCCTGTGAAATACTCACCGCTGGAATCGTCGCGCTTGTCCCTTCAACAGTACCGCTGAAATTGCCCGCTTCATTGTTATAAATAATGGCAGCCAGACCTCCACCCGCCTGACATGATTCCACTTTTTGCGAAAAGGCGACTTCACCCCGGGAAATTAAACAGACTTTATCGGCAACGTCGGTACAGGCGTCAATTGCCAGGCCACAGTCAGCGAATTCTGCATTGACCGAACCGCCGGCAGAACCAGACATCGGGTTTGCAGCGTAAAATACGCTATTTACACTAAGTTGTCCTTCCAGTGCCGTACCTTCAGGGTAGGTAGAGCGCACATCTACACCCGGGCCGGCCAATTCTACCTGAGCGTTGCGCTGAGAAAAGCCTGCCAGGGTTTTTGTGTTATCTACGGCAGCAACCGAGACCACAGAGTCATAGGATGCCGGATAAGATAACGCGGTATTGCCATCGTTACCTGCCGCGGCGATTAATAATAAACCAGCGTCAAAAGCTGCCTGCATGGCGTTGTTTTCAGTAGCGTTAGGACCACCGCCGCCAAGGCTCATGTTAACCACGGTGGCACCCGCGTCAGCACAGGCATTTACAGCACTGGCCAGGGTGGAAGAATAACCCCAGCCAGCGGCATTAAATACTTTAATAATGTGCATGTTAAGCTGGCCATTGGGCATAACACCCACAACTCCGGTATCGTTATTCAGGGCACCGATAGTGCCGGCGACATGAGTACCGTGCGGGCCACCGGCATCAAACCAGTTGCCGGTGCCAACATCATTGGTGCCGTTAATGTTGCCAGATGCAAAGTCTTCATGTGGTAAATCGAGACCTGAGTCAATTACACAAACAGTCTGATTACTGGCGAATTCATCGCTTACTAAATCAGCCTGCACCATCGGATAGCCGTAAGGTATTTGTTGCATCATCGGATAACGACGTTGATCAACTTCAATCCGTTCAATGGCAGGATCGGCTTTAATTAAGTTAACCATGCCGGGACGCAGCTCTACTGCAATAGCACCTTGTTCTGCCAATAAATGATGTATTTTGGCACCCTGGCGTTTTAATTTACTGCTGTTGTCGTTAAGCCGGGCCAGAATGACATCTTTGGCGCGTTTGTGATGGCTTAAAACATAGTCGTGTTGCTTGTTCAGTCCTAAGCTGCTGTCCTTATATTTGATGATGTAACGATTGTCTTCAGCAGTGCTGTTATCAGTGGTTGCCAGAGCGCTATTTACTGCCAGTGCCAATAGGCTGCAGCTGGCGATGGCCAGTGGTTTGGTCAATTTGGACATATTTCACCCTCCTGAGGTGATTTTTTATAATAGATCGTTCCTTCAAACGGGCTGCGGACTGCCCAACTCGCAACCAGAGGTCAAGGTATGTAACACTCGTTTGTATCTAAATGGATAATATTCCAGGGTACTGCTGTGACACGGTTACAGATACATACAATGATAATCTCAAGCTATAACAAATAAGCAATTGTTTCAATTTGTAATTTACAATAAATACAAATTATAAATGTAAGTGACTGAAATATTGCTTATTAAAAAATATAAAACCCTTTAAACCTGGTGCTTTTAACGAAAAGGTTTAAATATGTTAATATTTGCTGCGCTCGACCTTAAGCCGGCAATACTTTATATTGATTTGTATAATCGAACAGACTTAGTATTTTAATCGGAATAGGCAATGAAACGACTTCCCAGTGTAAAACAGCTGCAATATTTGCTGGCACTACACGAACATCAACACTTTGGCCGGGCTGCTGAGGCGTGTTTCGTCGGACAGTCCACGCTTAGCGCTGCCATCGCTAACCTGGAAGAGACCATGCAAACCCAATTGCTGGAACGGGATCACAAAACCTTTATTTTTACCTCGTTAGGTGAGGATGTGGTGCGCCAGGCCAGACACATTATTGAGCAGTGCGAAGAGCTGACTGAATTCGCGAAGTCGCAGGGTAAACCGATGGCCGGGCCATTCCGGCTTGGCTGTATTCCAACCATAGCGCCCTTTGTGCTCAGTGAAGTGATGAGTTTGTGTCGTGAGCGCTATCCCGACTTACAATTGCTGCTGCGCGAAGATACCTCAGACAATTCGCTGCATGCATTAGCCGAGGGACGTTTAGATATGGTTTTGCTAGCACTGCCTTATGAAACGGGGGCGTTTCATACCGAAGTACTGGCACAGGATGGCTTTAAGCTGGTACTGCATAAAGACTGGCTCGGCCGTGGTTTTAATCAGGATATCAGTCAATGGCCTGACGAAAGTATTTTTTTACTGGAGCGGGAGCATTGTCTGACCGGCCATGCGGTCAAAGCCTGCGAGCTGGAAGACAGCCGTAAAGTAAACCCGTTTTTTGCCACCAGCCTGCACACTCTAACCCAGATGGTGAACAACAAACTGGGTGTCACTTTTATTCCGCAAATGGCCATTAACAGCGGTCTGCTGGACAGCACTGAACTCATCACCCAACCGCCAACCAGCGGCAATGCGTACCGGGATATTGGTGTCGCCTGGCGGCCGACCTCCAGTAAGGCCCGCAGTTATCGCTTAATGACCAGCCTGATCAGCGAAGTACTGGCGCAAAAATGCCAGTAAATCTAAGCGGGCTTCTGCTAGAATAGCGGCTGTTTTTTTACAGCCGTGCCTCTGGTCGGTAAAGCCAAGGAAATTTTTGTATGCAAGTTAAAGACTTCTCATTCGAGTTGCCTGAGCAACTTATTGCCCGTTTTCCCAAAGCCGAACGCTCGAGCAGCCGCCTGTTGGCGATGGACAAGCAAAGCGGAGCATTAAGCCACCATATTTTTAAAGAGCTAACTGACTTTTTGCAGCCCGGCGACTTACTGGTGTTTAACAACACCAAAGTGATACCGGCCCGGCTGTTTGGTCAGAAAGCCTCAGGCGGCAAAGTTGAGGTATTGGTTGAGCGAATGCTGGATGACAAGCGTTTTTTAGCGCATGTCCGGGCCAGCAAGGCGCCTAAACCCGGCACGGTGTTGCTGCTGGAAAACGCTGCTGAAGTGCGGATGAATCAGCGCCATGACGAGCTGTTTGAACTGGAAGTGCTTAGCGACGAGCCGGTTTTAGTGATGCTGGAGCGGTTAGGCCATATGCCACTGCCGCCCTATATCGACCGACCTGACACCGAAGAAGATAAAGCGCGTTATCAAACGGTTTATAACGAAAAGCCTGGTGCCGTTGCCGCACCGACTGCCGGCCTGCATTTTGACCAGCCGTTACTGGATAAGCTGCAAGCTAAAGGCGTGGAGTTTGCTTATGTAACCTTGCATGTTGGCGCTGGCACGTTTCAGCCGGTGCGGGTCGACAATGTGCTGGAGCACAAGATGCACGCAGAATATATCGAGGTACCAGAGCAGGTAGTAGATGCGGTGGCCCGCTGTAAAGCCCGTGGCAACAAAGTAGTAGCGGTAGGCACCACCTCGGTACGTTCACTCGAATCTGCGGCCATGCAGGGGGAGGGTGAGCTGATTAGCTACTATGGTGATACCCAGATATTTATCTACCCCGGCTATGACTTTAAAGTGATTGATGCCCTAATCACCAACTTTCACCTGCCAGAATCGACGTTGATTATGCTGGTATCAGCATTCAGCAGTCGCGAAAACGTGATAAATGCCTATGATACGGCGATTCGTGAACAATATCGTTTTTACTCTTATGGTGATGCAATGTTTATTGGCTAACTTCTAAGTAAGATCAGGTAGTAAGGAAATTCCTGTTTCGCCGCCTTCGACAGCACATCCCTTTGCTGTCTCAGCCTCCGCGGCATCCATGCCGCTGCTACACAGGAACACCTTACTACCTTCTTGCAGGTTCCTGCTTAGTTAATCTGGATTTAGCTGTTATAATCGCGGCGCGAAAAAGCCAGACTGTCTTTCTGGCATACGAGGATAGTAATGAAATTTGAATTAGATACCACCGACGGCCGGGCCCGTCGGGGCCGGCTGATTTTTGAGCGCGGCATTGTTGAAACCCCGGCCTTTATGCCGGTGGGCACTTACGGCACCGTTAAAGGTATGACCCCGGAAGAGCTGGATGCGACCGGCGCTCAGATTTGTTTAGGCAATACCTTCCACTTGATGCTGCGCCCCGGCACCGACATCATCAAAAAACACGGTGATTTACACGATTTTATGCACTGGCATAAGCCTATTCTGACCGACTCGGGTGGTTTTCAGGTATTCAGCCTGGGTGAATTGCGCAAAATTACCGAAGAAGGCGTAAAGTTTCGCTCTCCTTTAAATGGCGAGCGGATAATGCTGACCCCGGAGCGCTCGATGGAAGTGCAGCGCGATTTAGGCTCTGATATTGTGATGATTTTTGACGAATGCACGCCGTATCCTGCGACCGAGCAACAGGCGAAAAAATCGATGGAGATGTCATTGCGCTGGGCGAAACGCTCGAAAGACGCGCATGGGGATAACCCTGCAGCGTTATTTGGCATTATTCAGGGCGGCATGTATCCAAATCTGCGTGATGTATCGCTGCAGGGCCTGGAAGAAATTGGTTTTGACGGCTATGCCATTGGCGGTTTATCGGTGGGTGAACCGAAACAGGATATGATTAATATCCTGAACCATACCACTGGCCAGATGCCAAGCCATAAGCCGCGCTACTTAATGGGTGTCGGCAAGCCGGAAGATATCGTCGAAGCGGTGCGTCGCGGCATTGATATGTTCGATTGTGTTATGCCAACCCGCAATGCCCGTAACGGTCATTTGTTTATCGGTACCGGCGTAGTGAAAATTCGTAACGCGAAACACAAAGAAGACACTTCGGCGCTGGATCCTGAATGCGATTGCTACACTTGTAAAAATTATTCCAGGTCATATTTACACCATCTGGACCGCTGTAACGAAATACTGGGTGCCAGGCTGAACACCATCCATAATTTGCATCATTATCAAAAACTGATGCAGGGATTGCGCGAGGCCATAGCCACTGGTACCTTGGAGCAGTTTGTCAGCGAGTTTTACGCGAAGCGGGGGTTACCTGTACCGGCGTTAGAAGCGGTTACTGAAATTTTAGATAACACTGAAATACCGGCGAATACTAATTAAGAATTAAAACTTCACTATTTTATTAATTTTAAGGGGAAAACCATGAGTTTATTTATTAGCAATGCTTATGCTGACAGCGCCGCAGCGGCACCACAAGGTGGTGGCTGGGATTTGATTATTATGTTGCTGGCCTTTGGCCTGATTTTTTATTTTTTAATTTACCGGCCACAAGCAAAACGGGTTAAAGAGCACCGCAACCTGATGTCAGCTCTTGGCAAAGGTGATGAAGTGTTAACCCAGGGTGGTATCGTTGGCAAAATCAGTAAAATTGCGGATGACAAAGATTTCGTCACGGTTGCGTTAAATGACAGCACTGAAGTTACCGTACAGAAATCAGCGATTAGTGCCGTGTTACCAAAAGGCACGTTAAAGTCGCTGTAAGCGGCAAAGCGAATAAAAAAGGATCATCTTGTGTTAAACAAAAATCCTCTCTGGCGGTATTTGGTGGTGTTAGGTTTGTTGCTTGCAGCATTTCTATATGCCTTGCCCAATGTGTACCCAGAAGATCCGGCATTAAATATTAATGCCAGCCGTGGCGGTGTAGTCAGTGAGACCACTCGTGCTGCACTTGAACAGGCATTTACTGCTGCTAACATTTCAGCGAAAGCGGTCACGCTAACTGAAGGCCAGATCCTGGCCCGTTTCAGCAGTGCTGAAGACCAGCTGCGGGCCCGCGAAGTGGCGGAGCGCCAGTTAGGGGGCAGTTATATCACGGCCTTGAATATGGTACCTACCACGCCGGCGTGGTTGCGTGCTATTGGCGCCAGCCCAATGAAACTGGGACTGGACTTACGCGGTGGTGTGCACTTTTTGATGGCGGTTGATATGAAAGCCGCCATTGATAAAAATATTAACGATATGGTGCAGGCGTTTCGCGCTGACTTGCGCGAAGAACGGGTTCGGTACCGGGCTGTACAAGCGGATCTAGAGCGTGGCCAGGTGCAAATTTTACTGCGTAGTGCAGAAGACTTAGCCGCAGCACGCAGCGCCCTTGGTAAAACCGATCAGGAACTTATTTTCAGTGAAGGCGATACCGAGCATAGCCTGATAGTCAGTTTAAGTGAAAACCGGGTACGGGAAATTCGTGAATATGCACTAGAGCAGAACATCACTATTATCCGTAACCGGGTAAATGAAATTGGTGTCGCTGAACCCTTGGTGCAGCGCCAGGGGGCGGATCGGATTATTGTTCAGCTGCCAGGAGTACAAGACCCGGCGCAGGCTAAAGAAATTCTGGGTGCGACCGCTACCCTGGAATTCCGCCTGGTTGATAACGACTCTGATTTGGGCGCCGCCTTAGACGGCCGTTTGCCAGCAGGTTCCAGCCTGTATCGCGACCGTAACGGCCAGCCTTACCTACTGGAAAACCGCACAATGTTAACCGGTGATCATATTACCGGGGCGACCTCGGGCTACGATGAATACTCGCGGCCGCAAGTGAGTATTTCACTGGATGCACAGGGCGGCAATTTACTGTCTAATGCCACCCGCAGCACCATTGGCCGCCAGATGGCTACGGTATTTATTGAATATAAGCCAGGTGAAGAGCGCAATGAAGATGGTACCCCGGTGCTGGTGAAGTACGAAGAGGTCATCAACGCCGCGACAATTCAGGCCCGTTTAGGCCGTAGTTTCCGGATCACGGGTATTGATAACCCGGCCGAAGCGCAGAATCTGGCATTGCTGCTGCGCGCAGGTGCGTTAATTGCGCCAACCCAAATCATTGAAGAGCGGACGATAGGCCCAAGCCTTGGTAAGGAAAATATTGATTTAGGTATGACCGCGATTATGTGGGGTATGGTGGTAGTACTGATCTTTATGGTGTTGTATTACAAAGCGTTTGGTTTAGTTGCCAACGTAGCGCTGCTGGCTAACCTAATCCTGATTACCGGTTTTATGTCAATGATCCCGGGGGCTACGCTGACCCTGCCGGGTATGGCGGGTATCGTGTTAACAGTGGGGATGGCGGTGGATGCTAACGTTCTTATCTTTGAGCGGATCCGGGAGGAACTGGCTGAAGGACGCAGTGTACAACAAGCCATTCATCACGGTTATGACCGCGCTTTTGCCACCATTGCCGACTCCAACATTACCACGCTGTTGGTGGCCTTGATTTTGTTTGGCATCGGTACCGGTCCGGTTAAAGGCTTCGCCATTACGCTGGCGATCGGTATTCTGACTTCGATCTTCACTTCAGTAGTCGGTACCCGGTTACTGGTTAATTTATTCTGGGGTGGCCGCCGCGTGCAGTCACTGCCAATGTAAGGAGGCGGTGTGAGAATATTTCGCTTTACGGAACCGCTGAATTTTATGCGGTTAAAGATACCAGCTCTGATCTTATCGGGTTTGCTGGTTATTGCTTCACTAGCCACTATTACTGTCAAAGGTATGAACTGGGGCCTGGACTTTACCGGGGGCACCGTTATTGAGGTAGGTTATAGCGGTGGTGCCGATTTATCTCAGGTGCGTCAGGTATTGGCCGACAGCGGTTACCCCGATGCCGTGGTGCAGTATTTTGGTTCCAGCGAAGATGTGGCGATAAGAATATCGCCGCGTGAAGGTGTGGACCAGTCTACTATCTCAAATCAGGTGCTTAGTGCACTGACGGTGACATCCAGCGAGCCGATTGAAATGCGTCGGGTGGAGTTTGTTGGCCCAAGCGTCGGGGATGAGCTAAAAGAGCAGGGCGGCTTAGCCATGCTGGCAGCGCTAATTGGTATTTTGTTGTACGTAACCATGCGCTTTGAATGGCGCTTGTCAGTAGGTGCGGTGCTGTCACTGGGCCACGACGTGATCATTACCCTGGGGTTGTTCTCGTTGCTGCAGCTGGAGTTTGACTTAACGGTACTGGCCGCAATTCTGGCACTGATTGGTTATTCGATAAACGATACCATCGTGGTATTCGATCGGATCCGGGAGAGCTTTCGCAAGTTACGCGATTCAACGGTACATGAAACCATCAACGATGCCGTCACCTCTACCTTAAATCGGACTGTGGTAACGTCATTAACCACGATCATCGTGTTAATTGTGTTGTTCACTATGGGGGGGGCGCTGATCCATAACTTTGCAACGGCGCTGTTGTTCGGTATTGCTATTGGTACCTATTCTTCGGTATTTGTGGCCAGTGCGCTGGCGGTACAACTTGGCATTAGCCGCGAAGATATGTTGCCACCTCCACCACCTGAAAAAGAAGGTGAAGGTACGGAACCATTGCTGTAAAACAGCTGTTTATGTGTTAAAAATGCCAGTCTGTGACTGGCATTTTTTTTAGGTGAGGTTTCTATGACGACGCAACATGCCCCGGGTTTTATTGCCCTGGTTAATCAGGCGAAGGCTGAAATAAACGAAATAACCATTGCTGAACTACAACAACATAACCAGCCTTATGTATTACTGGATATTCGCGAGGATCATGAATGGGTTAAAGGCCATTTACCGGAAGCGATGCATTTAGGCAAAGGGATTATTGAACGCGATATTGAACAGATGGTGCAGGACAAAAAACAAAAAATTGTGTTGTATTGTGGCGGTGGTTATCGCTCAGCGCTCGCGGCGCAAACTCTGCAGCAGATGGGGTATCAGCAGGTATTGAGTCTGGCAGGTGGCTACAGAGAGTGGAAGGAGCAGGGACTGGCAGTAGAAGTGCCGGCTTAGGCCTGAGCGCTAAGCCGGAACGGGTAAGCGGTTTATTTAGCCAGAGTTTCTGACAGATGTGGCCGCATGCCTTTAACCATCGCTTGCAACACTTTCGGACTGGCCGCAACGGTATTGCCGGTTTTCATATGGTTGGAACCGCCAACAAAGTCGCAGACCATACCACCGGCTTCGCGCACGATCAGCTCACCTGCGGCGATATCCCATGGCTTTAAGCCAATTTCAAAGAAGCCATCGAACCGGCCCGCGGCAACGTAAGCTAAGTCCAGTGCTGCTGAACCCGTGCGGCGCATATCGGCACAGTCGGCAAAAAAGCTATTGAAAATTTTGCTGTAGCTGTCCAGGTGATGTTTGGCTTTAAACGGAAAGCCAGTGGCTAAAATCGCGCCCGTCATATCTGGCAGCGCAGTGACCCGGATCCGGGTGCCGTTAAGTTGAGCGCCACGGCCACGTGAGGCAGTAAATAACTCGCCGCGCAGGGGATCAAAAATGACCGCCTGATCTAATTTACCGTTGTGTTTTAAGGCGATCGATACCGCAAAATGCGGAATGCCTTTGATGAAGTTACTGGTGCCATCAAGCGGATCAATGATCCACTGGAATTCGCTATCACTATTGCCGTAATCGCCATGCTCTTCACCCACGATACCGTGCGTTGGGAAGGACTTTTTCAAGATTGCCACGATAGCCTGCTCGGCCTCTTTATCGACATTGGTGACAAAGTCGTTGCTGCCTTTTTGCAGCTTTTGCACCATGTCTAACTGACCACAGGCACGGGCGATAATATTACCTGCACTACGGGCAGCACGAATGGCGATGTTTAACATCGGATGCATAGCGATTACCTTATTTTATAAAGAGCGTTATAAAAGCTGTATAAAGAACAAACAAAAGAGCGGCGCGTATTGTAGCGGCTACAGCTAAAAAGTAAAGATAATTGACGGCAAAAAAGCCGAGGGCGTCTTACATATTCAGTTACATTGTTTTACGCTTGTTTATTAACGCTATACTAACGATTCAGATAATATTCAGTTTAATTCTGCACAATGCTTCAAAAGCATTAGCTCCTAATTTATGAGGTTTCTATGAATATTATTAAGCTTGCGCTGACAGCGGCGGTATTGTTTAGCCTGGCAGGCTGCGGCGCTTTGCATACATCGGTAGCCAAACGCAATCTTGATGTTCAGACCAAGATGTCCTCCAGCATTTTTCTTGATCCGGTTGAACCTGGCCAACGCACCATTTTTGTCGATGTCAGAAATACTTCAGATAAACCAGAGTTTGATATTAAACCCCAGGTTGTTGCCAATTTGCGCGCCAGAGGTTACCAGGTAATCGATAGCCCGGGGCAGGCCCATTATTGGTTGCAGGCTAATGTGTTGCAGGTAGGGCGAACTAATGGCCGGGATGCGAACCGGGCCTTTGCGGCGGGCCCTGGTATGGCTGGCGGCGCGGTGACCGGTTATGCCATTCACCGGGCAACAGGCGGCTCTGGCGCTGCCGGTTTAGGTGCGGCGGTAGCGGGTGCTGCTGCCGGTACCATTGTTGATGCGCTGGTGGAAGATGTGTACTACACCGCGATAACTGACATACAGGTAATGGAGCGGTTTGCTGGCAGCGTCAGCGAGCGTTCAGACCATCAGCTATTGCAGGGCGATAGTGGCAGCACCAGCTCAAGCTATCAGCGGCAGACTGATATGCGTAAATATCAGAGCCGGGTAATGAGCTATGCTAACCAGGCCAATTTGAAGTGGCCAGAGGCAGCACCACAGCTTACTGATGGCGTGGCCCGTTCACTGGCAGGCTTGTTCTAAATGCGTTTGCTGCTGTGCCTGCTGCTGCTTTTGCCATTAACCGGCTGTATGGCGCTGCATACGTCAGTGGCCAAGGGCAAGCTTGATGTTCAAACCCGGATGAGTGAAACCATTTATCTGGATCCGGTTGAACCTGAGCTTCGCACTATTTTTATCGATATCCGCCAGACCGCGGCCGAATATCAGCTGCCGCTGGCCGACGATGTACGTGAACTGCTGCTCAGCCGTGGCTACCAATTGGTAAACTCGCCGCGGCAAGCGCAGTATTGGTTGCAGGTTAATGTTCGTACCGTGTTAAAAGAGCGACCAGAAGTGGTGCTGGCCAGTGGCGAATACAATATGAGCCCGGA
Organism: Arsukibacterium sp. UBA5043; assembly: GCA_002415085.1. Taxonomy (GTDB): domain Bacteria; phylum Pseudomonadota; class Gammaproteobacteria; order Enterobacterales; family Alteromonadaceae; genus Alishewanella. The sequence goes on from DIBV01000003.1 coordinate 125,808, forward strand.
GCAAATTCATCAGCTGTTGTACCCTGGGATAGCATTACCCACCGCTGAATCTGAGCAGATCGCTTCGTCGCGCCGCGCCAGCAATGTTGCGCTCTATGCCGATGCCAGCTATGGCGCAGATATTGACGGTAAAGATATTGCCAGAGCGCTGGTAGTCTTGGCGGCCTGGGCGGGGGCCGAATATGTAGGCAATCAGCTGGTAAAGGATAAATACTACACTATGCTGACCGATATCCAACTGGCTGAACGGATAGCTCCGGATAGTATTGGTCTGGTGCAGGAGGTGAGCAGGCAACGGCTGCAACAAGGCGATAGTGGCAACAATGAATTAATGTGGGAGCTGGCGACTGACCGGCGCAAATATCAGGTAAAAGTAGTAAGCTTTGCCAATAAAGCAAACCTGAGTTGGGACGATGCCGAGCAACCGCTGCATCAGGGGCTGCTTCGTTCGTTGGCAGGGATTTTCTAGCCTGTTCAAGTAAACGGTAACAAGGTTACCAATATTGTTCTACGGTAATATTGCCTGGATTACGGCGCAGGTTTTTGCTCAAGCCCATCTCGATTAGTAGGGCTTTGGTGTCCGTGATCATTTGCGGGTTACCGCATAACATGACTTGTGATTTAGAATTCAGCAACTGGCCACATTGCTGCTGTAATTGATGGTTGCTGATTAAATTAGGAATGCGGTCTTGCAGTGCGCCGGGATGCGGTTCGCGGGTAACTACCGGCTGATAACGTAATTGCCCCGGGTGCTTTGCTACAAAACTTTCAATTAATTCTTTATACGCCAGATCAGCAGAGTTTCTGACACTATGCACCAGTATAATATGCTTAAAACGCTTATAAGGCTCAGTGGTGGCCAGCATCGACAAATAGGGGCCAATGCCGGTGCCGGTAGCAATAAGCCACAGGTTATCACCTTCAGGCACTTCATCCAGAATAAAAAAACCACTGGCTGGCTGACTTATTCCTACCGTATCTCCCGGGGTTAATTGCTGTAATAATGGCGACAACAAACCATCGGCTACCGTACTGACTAAAAACTCCTGATATTCGCTGTCAGGGGGGTTAACCAGCGAATAAGCGCGCTGGATGCGACCCTCAGGGCCCTCGATAGCCAACCTGACAAACTGACCGGCAATAAAAGGCAGCGGTCCGGTTTTGGCTTTAATACTGAATAAGCTGCTGGTCCAATAAATTGTTTCAGAAACCGTTGCGTTTAACCATTGCGCCATAGGGTTCTCCGGTTTAAGTTATGCTTTATGTTCAGGATAGTAGCATAGCAGCTTACCAGTTTAGTGCAGGAGACAAAATGGAAACTATCAGCTGGCAAGACTTTGCCAAAGTAGAACTTAGGGTAGGCACCATTATTGGCGTGGAAGATTTCCCCGAGGCCCGCAAGCCTGCTTATAAACTACAGGTCGACTTTGGCAGCGACATAGGCATCAAAAAGTCCAGTGCTCAGATCACTACCTTGTACAGCAGAGAGCAATTACTGGGGCGCCAGATAATGGCGGTGGTTAATTTTCCGCCCAAGCAAATCGGCCCCACTAAGTCAGAGTGTCTGGTAACCGGCTTTGCCCGCGAAGACGGTGCCATTGTGCTGGTCGGGGTCGACAGCCCGGTACCCAATGGCGCTAAGTTGGGTTGATGTCAGCAGCACGCTGTGATAAAGCGCCAGCCTTTCAGTCTGGCGCTTAACTGCAGTAGGCTACTGGCGACTTAACACAAAGCTGCCCGGGCCCTGAGTCAGGGTAAGCTGCGTTGCCTGCCCGGTGGCTGGCGCAAAGTCCAGTTTCGCGTCTATTACCGTAAGATACAGACTACGTGGATTGGCAGCTTTTAGTGCCAGCGCAGGCTGACCGGCTACCTGCACCATTAAACCATTTTCATCATTCTGGAAAATTTTCAGTTGCAACTGATCTGAGGCATAATTGCCGATCAGCGCCTGTTGTTGTGGTTGGGTTAAGTTAATATCGGCCTTTACGGCAATATCGCCGGTTCGCTGCCAGATTTCGCCTTCGCCGTCGCCATCATAAAACATCCGCAGCGCGGTCGCGTTGCCTTTCTGGTCACGCTCGATCACCAGGCGGGTTACGCTGTCAATAAAGCCAAAACTGTCATTGCCTTGCGCTATTAATTCAAATGGCCTGCCACCGGCACGGGTAGAGAAAAGTTTACCATCCCGGACTTCCAGAGTGCGGCTGTCGTCGCCTTTGTTATAAACCCCGGTAATTTCATCTAACTGGGCCTCTGTCAGCGAAACTGGCTGGTACTCCGGGTATGGGTTACCGCTGGCAAAAGCAGCGATTTTGCGGCTTAAGTAATTTAAATCCGGCCCTGGCCCATCGCTGTTACGCAGCATTGCTACTGTCACTTGCTGCTGTGGCAAGTAAACTAACAATGAAACAAAGCCATTAATACCTCCGCCATGCTGCAGCTCCTGCATGCCACGCAGCTGGCCACGGCTGATGCCAAAACCATAATTACGGTCACTTTGTGCTGCAGCATCCAAAGGTGTGATCATCTGCTGATACGTCTCAGCTTTGAGCAACTTGCCACCATGTAGCAGCCGGTTCCACTGCCATAAGGCATTTAAATCTGCAACCAGGGCGCCGGCGGCATGAGGTTGAGTCATACTCAGCAACGATGCCTTTTGCACATCCTGTCCGGGGCGCAGGCTGTAACCGCTGGCCATACCCGGAACAATAATTTGCTCGCCAGGGTAAACAATCGTGGTCAGTTTATTGGGTTGCAGCAGCGCATCATTAATATATTGATGCCAGCTCTGGCCGCTGATAGCTTCAATTACCGCGCCAAGCAACACATAACCCGAGTTGTTGTATTGAAAGTCTGTGCCGGGTGCAAAGTCGACTGGCAAATCCTTAAACTCTTCAATCAGCTTGGCGGTAGTTAACTCCCGGCGGATCTGATTATGCATATAGCCGGGAATGCCGGTGTAACTTTTGACACCGGATGTATGGTTTAGTAGTTGTAACAGCGTAATGGCCTGACCTTCAGGATAATCCGGCAGGTATTTACTCAGTGGATCGGTCAGTGTCGCCTTACCTTCATCAATCAGCTTTAACAGCGCCGTCGCCGCAAACTGCTTGGTAACCGAACCTATCCTGAATTTATGCTCCGGGCTTAATGGTACACCAAGCTCTATATTTGCCTGGCCATACGCCTGCTTAAACAGTAATTTGTCGCCGCGTGCTACCAACACTGCCACGCCGGGGCTGGTGTTATCTATCGGTTGCTGCAGCAGCAGCTGATCGGCATAGCGGCTTACAGCCTGGGCGTCAGGTAACGGCTCAGCGGCGATTACTGCGCTGCTGACGCAGCATAATGCCGTGGCCAGCCAAAGTTGTTTTAACATAGTTGCTCCTTGTTTTTGTTATTAAGTATTGCTCAATAGCGGCGTTAACGCCTGCAGCGTTGACAGAGCAAAAATAAGGCCACCCTATAACCATATAAAAATCAATAACCTGCATTTGTTCGCAGATTTATTTAATAAGCATTTAACCAATAAATACGTTTATCTGCCAAAATGATAGCGTGTTTCACAGCAAGTAAGTGTCATAAATTTGCCTTAACACCGTGCTATAACTGCGGCCGCTATGAATAAATACTTATATTTTCTTCGTCATGCTACCGCAGAGGTTGTCAGGCCCAATCAGTTGGATATTGACCGCTGCCTGGTGGAAAAGGGTCGCTTGCAGGCCCGTCGGGTCGCCCATTTTATGCAGCGCCACACTATTGAACCTGAGCTGGTGCTAACCAGCCCTTATCCAAGAGCTATTCAAACCGCAGCGATAGTTTGCAAAGAGGCAGAACTGACACCGGCCCGCGAGCTTGACTGGCTGGCGCTGGCTACCGACAGTCAGAGCGCCTTAAGCCAGTTGTATCAGCAGCTGCCCGAATTGCCACAGCACACCTTGCTGGTCGGCCATGAGCCGGATATTTCAGCTCTGATTAGTTTACTGCTGGGCTGTCATCAGCCGGCACTTAGAATCAGAAAAGCTTCATTAACGGCACTGGCATACTGCGAAATCAGCAACAGCTTGCAGCTGGAATGGTCAGTTCCGGCTAAATTTATGTAGAATATATGGTTTTAGGTCTCGCGGGTTGTACCAATGTCAGACTACTTATTTGTATACGGTACCCTTCGTAAACATGCCGAGCGCCGCGCCGCCGGCCAGCATTGTTATCAATTACTACAGCAGCATGCCAGTCTGCGTGGGTTGGGCTGGTTGCAGGCAAAGTTGTATCTGGTCGATTATTACCCTGGTGCCGTTGCATGTAACAACCCGAAGTGGCAGGTAACGGGTGAGGTGTATCAGCTTAAGCAACCCGCGTTATTGCTGACAGAACTGGACCAGTACGAAGAGTGCGGCTCCGGCTTTGCCAGCCCCACCGAATACCTGCGGCTTAAACAACAGGTCACCCTCGAGAACAGCGAAAAGATTAGCGCCTGGGTGTATTGTTATAACCACCCAACTGATGGCCTGCAGCAGATAATGTCGGGTGATTTTCTGCACTGCCTTTAAAACTATCCTGTTTACCTCGCAATATTTGATAAGTGTAAAGCAATGCTTTACACTTTGGACATTGATGAGGGATCAACATGGCAATTAAGAACTTTAAGCATAAAGGACTAAAGAAGCTATTTTTGCACGGCGATCACAGTGGTGTGCAGCCGAAACATGCGGTGAAACTCACCATAATTCTTGATTCGATTGCCGCCTCTCATCAGCCGAAAGATTTACGTGCACTGTTTCAAACAAAGTTTGCTGAAAAAGTGGGTTCTGGTGCCGGGGTATATTCAATTGAAGTGAATGGTAACTGGCGGGTGACGTTCGAGCTTGAGGACGATGGCGCTGTGCTGTTGGATTACCGGGATTATCACGGTAAACAAATAAGGGCACAGAAATAGTATGCCTGGAGTAGATAATAATCTGGAGGTTGTTATGGAAAAAATGACACGTTGTCCCAATCATCCGGGGCTGATTTTTCGGAGCCAGATCCTGGAAGAACATGGTATCTCGGTGACTAAAGCTGCCAAAGCGTTAGGTATATCCCGTACTACTATGAGTAATTTTTGTCACGGTCATATACCTTGCTCCGCAGATTTGGCGCAGCGAATTGCCCTGGCAACCGACAGCAATGTGGCTCTATGGATAAACCTGCAGGCAAATTATGATGCATGGCAGGCCGAACATGGCGAACAGCCTGTAGTTGAAAAATTAGTATTAAACAGCGCAGCCTGAAGTTGAGGAACGGGCAGACGTTGTGAGCATGTTGATGCAATTAGTTGCAGATAAAAAAGGCCAAAAGGCCGCAGCGCGGCCTATTGCAATGTTGAAGCAGCTATTTAATGACGGAAGTGGCGCACGCCGGTAAACACCATCGCCATACCGTGCTCGTCGGCGGCGGCAATTACTTCGGCGTCGCGCATCGAGCCACCTGGCTGGATGACCGCGGTAATGCCTGCAGCAGCGGCGGCGTCGATCCCGTCGCGGAACGGGAAGAAGGCATCAGATGCCATGACTGAACCCTTCACTTCCAGGTTTTCATCGGCCGCTTTGATACCGGCGATTTTCGCGCTGTACACCCGGCTCATCTGGCCGGCGCCAACGCCGATGGTCATGCTGTCTTTGACATAAACAATGGCGTTTGATTTCACAAACTTGGCCACTTTCCAGCAGAACAGTAAGTCTGTTAATTCCTGCTCAGTGGGTTGGCGCTTAGTCACCACTTTTAAATCATCGGCTGTTATTTTAGCCTGGTCACGGTCCTGCAGCAGCATACCGCCGTTTACCTGTTTCATATCCAGGGCGTTAGCGGCCTGGCTGAACTCGCCACATACCAGTAGCCGGACATTGGGCTTAGTGCCTATTACCGCAACAGCGGCATCTGAAGCAGCTGGCGCGATAATCACTTCAACAAATTGACGGCTGACAATTTCCTTCGCTGTGGTTTCATCCAGCTCACGGTTAAAGGCGATAATGCCGCCAAAGGCCGAGGTAGGGTCAGTCTGATAGGCGCGATTGTAAGCGGCAAGAATAGAGTCACCAATCGCAACGCCACACGGGTTAGCGTGTTTGACGATAACGCAGGCGGGTTCAGCAAATTCCTTTACACACTCCAGTGCTGCATCGGTATCAGCAATATTGTTATACGATAATGCCTTGCCTTGCAGCTGAGTAGCGGTTGCGACTGACGCTTCAGTGGCACCCTCCTGCACATAAAACGCGGCGCTCTGATGGCTGTTTTCGCCGTAACGCAAGTCTTGTTTCTTCACAAACTGACTATTGAAGGTGCGTGGGAACTTACTTACCGGCGCGGTTGGTGCGTCGTAGGCTGGCAACATGGCGCCAAAGTAGTTGGCAATCATGCCATCGTACTGAGCGGTATGCTCAAAGGCACTGATCGCCAGGCTAAAACGGGTAGCATGAGTAGTAGCACCATTGTTCGCTTCCATATCAGCCAGTACCGTGTCGTAGTCGCTGGCGTTAACCACGATGGTGACATCTTTATGGTTTTTCGCTGCCGCGCGTACCATCGTCGGGCCGCCGATATCAATGTTCTCTACCGCGTCTTCCAGGGTGCAACCCGCTTTAGCCACTGTGTCAGCAAAGGGGTACAGGTTTACCACCACCAGGTCGATCGGACCTATGTTATTCGCTGTCATGACATCTTCGTCTACGCCACGCCGCGCCAGAATGCCACCATGAATTTTCGGATGCAGGGTTTTTACCCGACCGTCCATAATTTCGGGATGACCGGTATAGTCCGACACTTCAGTAACCTTAATACCGTGTTCCGCTAACAGCTTAGCGGTGCCGCCGGTAGACAGAATATCCACTTGCCGGGCAGCCAGGGCACGGGCAAATTCGATGATACCGGTTTTATCAGACACACTTAACAGTGCGCGACGAATGGGGCGTAATGTTGTCATGCTTTAATTCTCTTGTCGCTTGCAGAAATCAGATTTTAACCTAACCAATAAAAAAGCACCCGAAGGTGCTTAGTGGCGAGGCCGGAGCCTCGCAGTGGCATTAACTCATGCCGTATTGTTTCAGCTTCTTACGCAGGGTACCGCGGTTGATGCCCATCAGGTTGGCTGCGCGGGTTTGATTGCCGCGGGTGTATTTCATCACCTCTTCCAGTAACGGCCGCTCTAATTCTGATAGTACCAGCTCGTAAAGGTCATCAACATCCTGACCGTTTAACTGTTGCAGGTAGTTAGCAACGGCTTTTTGTACCGCGTTGCTTAACGCCTGAGGCTTTTCCTGAGTTTGAACATGGGCATTAGTAATAAATGGCGAAGTAACGTTCGAATTAAACATTGCTTTTCTCTTTTACGTTAGGTTGCTGCTAGTTGATAAAAATAGTCATTTAATGCTTCGAACTGGCGATCTGCCTGCTCAATAGCATTGAATTCGCTGCGAAACACACCCTGGGCATCATGCTCGGCTAAATACCAGCCAACGTGCTTACGAGCTATCCGAGGCCCTAAATGCACGCCATATAACTGATGTAAGCCTTGCACATGTTCCAGCATGATTTGCTGCACTTCAGCTATTGCTGGTGCAGCCAGTTTTTCACCTGTCGCCAGGTAATGGACCACCTCCCTGAAAATCCAGGGGCGCCCTTGTGCCGCCCTGCCAATCATAATGGCGTCGGCACCGGTATAATCGAGCACAAATTGTGCTTTTTCCGGCGTTGTAATATCACCGTTGGCAATCACGGGTAATGACACCGCCTGCTTAATGGCTTTGATGGTGTCGTACTCTGCTTCGCCTTTGTACATACAGGCTTTGGTGCGGCCATGCACCGCCAGTGCCTGAATGCCGTTGTCCTGCGCTAAACGGGCAATCTGTACACCGTTACGATGCTGCGGATCCCAGCCCGTACGAATTTTCAGGGTTACCGGTACCCGCACGGCATTTACTACCGCGCGAATAATCTGTTCGACCAGCTGCGGATATTGCAACAGGGCTGATCCCGCCAGTTTCTTATTTACCTTTTTTGCCGGACAGCCCATGTTGATATCGATAATATCGGCACCAATTTCAACATTGTACTGCGCTGCTGCGGCCATTTGTTCTGGATCGCTGCCAGCAATTTGTACCGAGCGAATGCCTGATTCCTGACGGTGGCCCATCCGGTTTTGCGACTTTTCGCTCTGCCAGACCTGAGGATTGCTTGACAGCATTTCAGATACAGCTAAAGCAGCACCAAACCGCCGGCAAAGCTCCCGAAAAGTGTGATCTGTCACTCCTGCCATCGGTGCGCAAATCACCTTGTTCACTAACTGATAAGGACCTATACGCACCATGTATTCCAAGGCTCTACCCGTAAGGGGCGCTAAGTTTACGGATTTTTGGCAACAAAGCAAAGGTTATTATTTAAACAAAACTGTATTTAATATGGCCTTTGAGGGATTGACATTCGCTAAAAGGCTGAAAAGGCGTGTTTTCCTGCTGCAGCCAAGCCGTAAACAACGGCCTGACTAAAAAGATAATTGTAAGGCTGTTTATTTTGCCACCAGTTGGCACATCGCTTAACTGGCATTTTTCCGAGCGCTTAATCTGACCCATTCGTCTTGCTTGGCTATCGGGTCAAAGCTAAATTCGTGCTGATAGGCGGCGATGACACTCTGAGCCTGACTTTGTAAAATACCCGACAACGCCAGCAAACCGCCGGGTTTAACATAGCCACTGATTATCTGACTTAAATCGGCAAGGGGGCCGGCCAGGATGTTGGCGACCACCACATCGGCCTGGAGCTGGGGCTGATCTTTGGGCAGGTATAGCTCTATCTGGCCGCTGACATTATTGCGTGCTGCGTTGGCGGTGCTTGCTTCTATTGCCTGGGGATCAATATCAATACCAACCACTCGTTTTGCACCCAGTTTTAGGGCTGCTATGCCTAAAATGCCCGAACCGCAGCCAAAATCGACCACGGTTTGTTCACTTTCAATATGCTGATCCAGCCATTGCATGCATAAGGCAGTAGTAGGGTGAGTACCGGTACCAAAGGCCAAACCCGGGTCAAGCATGACATTAACGGCGGTCGGGTCCGGGATGTCACGCCAGCTGGGGCATACCCAGAGGCGCTTGCCAAACTTAATCGGATGAAAGTTATCCATCCATTCCCGTTCCCAGTCTTTGTCTTCCAGTTGTTCCAGCTTGTATTCCACATGGTCTTTGAAAAATGCGACTTTTTTCAGCTGGCGTAACACGTTATCCATCGGGTGTTCTGCATCAAACAGGCCAACTACCACGGTATTGGTCCAGTAAATCACTTCGCCTGGCATGGGTTCATAAATCGGGGTGTCGTGGGCATCGACAAAACTTACCGCCTGCGCTCCCCAGCCTTGCAGCATATCACTGACTTGCTCGGCTTTATCTTCAGTGGTACTGATACGTAGTTGGATCCAGGGCATGGTGACTCTCTTACGCTAATTTTGGCGCATTATAGCAAAAAGGCCGCAATTGCGGCCTTTATTCTATTGCTAAGCTGATTAAGCGACGCTTATTTCATACCCAGCTTTTTTTCCAGGTAATGAATATTGGTACCGCCTTTACAAAACTCAACATCACGCATAATGTCTTTATGCAGCGGAATATTGGTTTTAATTCCCTCTACCAGTAACTCGTCCAACGCATTACGCATCCGGGCGATAGCGATTTCCCGGCTTTCGCCATAGGTAATCAGCTTACCGACCATAGAGTCGTAGTTTGGCGGTACCGTGTAATCGGCATAAATGTGCGAATCCCACCGCACGCCGTTGCCCCCGGCCGGGTGAAAACGGGTGATTTTGCCGGGAGATGGCATAAAGGTCACTGGATCTTCAGCATTAATCCGACACTCCACTGCATGGCCACGAATGACGATATCTTCCTGCTTCAGCGTTAATGGCATGCCGGATGCAACTCGTAATTGCTCTTTAATCAGATCGACGCCACTGATCATTTCGGTAACCGGGTGTTCTACCTGAATACGGGTGTTCATTTCAATAAAGAAGAACTCGCCATTTTCAAACAGGAACTCAAAGGTGCCGGCACCGCGATAATTCATCACTTTACAGGCATCGACACAACGGCCACCGATAAAAGCGCGCAGTTCCGGGGTAATGCCCGGTGCTGGCGCTTCTTCGACCACTTTCTGGTGGCGACGTTGCATTGAGCAATCACGCTCAGCTAAATGAATCGCGTTGCCCTGACCATCAGCCAATACCTGAATTTCGATATGACGTGGATTTTCAAGAAATTTTTCCATATAAACCATGTCATTACCGAAGGCTGCCTTGGCTTCAGCTTTGGTCATCTCGATAGAACTAATCAGTTCTTCTTCGCTGCGCACGACCCGCATACCGCGACCACCGCCACCACCGGCTGCTTTCACTATAATCGGGTAACCAATACGTTGGGCAATCTTTTTACTGGTGTCCGGGTCATCACCCACGGCACCATCTGAACCCGGTACGCAGGGCACACCGGCTTTTTTCATCGCTTCGATGGCAGATACTTTGTCGCCCATTAAGCGGATAGAATCCGGGTGCGGACCAATAAAGACCAGGCCGCTCTCTTCTACCTGCTGAGCAAAATCTGCGCGCTCTGCTAAAAAGCCGTAACCCGGGTGAATAGCCTGAGCGTTGGTCACTTCGGCTGCCGCAATTAACGCCGGAATATTGAGATAGCTTTGCGGTGACGGCGCCGGGCCAATACAAATGGTCTCGTCTGCCAGCAGCACGTGTTTCAGGTTACGGTCAACGGTGGAGTGCACCGCTACCGTTTTAATACCGAGTTCTTTGCAGGCACGTAAGATACGCAGTGCAATTTCGCCCCGGTTGGCAATAAGTACTTTTTCTAGCATCGGTCAGCCTTTTCGGTTATTCGAGAATAAATAACGGCTGATCAAATTCGACCGGATCGCCGTTTTCAACCAGAATTTCTTTTACTACGCCTGCTTTATCAGACTGAATTTGGTTCATCATTTTCATGGCTTCAACAATACACAAGGTATCACCCACTTTGACACTCTGACCTACTTCAACAAAGGCTTTTGAAGTAGGAGAAGCCGCCCGGTAAAATGAACCTACCATCGGTGACTTAACAACCTGGCCGCTGGCAGCTGGTTTAGCCGCTGGTTCGGCTGCTACTGCCGCGGGCGCTGCTACCGGCGCCTGCATTTGGGGCTGAGCATATTGCATTGGTTGCATGGGTGCATAATGCTGCACCGGGCTGTTACGACTGATCCGAACTGACTCTTCACCTTCGGTAATTTCCAGCTCAGAAATGCCTGACTCTTCCAGCAATTCAATCAATTTTTTAATTTTTCTAATATCCATGTCTATCGCCTGATGTTAGTTAATTTGCGAGTTAATTTTCGGTTGTTTGTAAGGCTGATACCGCTGCGTCCAGCGCATAGTGATAACCTTTGGCGCCAAAGCCGCAGATAACCCCACGGGCGATATCAGCTAAATAAGAATGTCGCCGGAACGCTTCCCGGGCATGCACGTTGGATAAATGAATTTCAATAAAGGGTATCGCTACGGCCAGCAAGGCATCGCGAATAGCCACACTGGTATGGGTAAAGGCCCCTGGATTAATTAATATAAAATCTTGCTGGCCCAGACTCTGCTGAATAGCATCAATAAGCACATGCTCGGCGTTTGACTGAATATGGTTAAGACTGACATTAAGCTTGCTAGCCTGTGATTCCAGCTTAGTAACGATTTCGCTCAGGCTGGCAGCCCCATACACCCCGGGCTCGCGGACGCCGAGCATGTTCAGGTTTGGACCATTTATCAATAAAATTCGGTATTTTGCCGCCATTTGCACTGTAATTCCGCTAAATGTAATGAATAAGTCGTATCTTACGAAAGGTAGCATGAAAATGCACCTGCTTGCTTATTTCGTTACATTGCTGCGCCCCTTTATCACCAGATAAGCGCCTATTATAGTGAATTCGTGACAAATGGCAGCAAAATACTGGTCTTATCAGCCAGAGGGGCGAAATGGGGTAAGGCGTAAAGCGCTTAAAAGCAGTTGAAAGCGGTAGGCCAGTTCGTCTGCAGTTGGCAGGCGAACTGGCTTAGATAGGGTTACTGTTCGCTGGTAAGCGCCGCCAGATGCTGTGCAAAAGGGGTAGCGGCCATAAAACCGGTGACTCTGGCGCTGGTTAACTCCTCGCCTTGCGGGCTGAAAAACAACAGGGTAGGTAAACCCAGTACCTGATAATGATTTAACAGTTTCTCATCAGAGCGGGTCATTTTCGTCACATCAATCTTAATCAGCCGCATGTTACGGGTCTGGGCCTGCACTTGGGCTGCCGGGAAAGTAAGCTTTTCAAACTCTTTACAGGCAACGCACCACTCAGCATAGAGATCGACCAGCGTATATTGGTTGGCCGCCTGAGCTTCGGCCAGCTGCTGCTCCAGACCGGCCAGATCTGCTACTTCGATAAACTGGCCTGCTGTACTGTCAACATTACTGACTGCAACGCTGTTGTTTTGAGAAGGGCCAAAATACTGCCAGTTAACAAACACGGTGGCCAGCAGCAACACCTGAGCAAATACCAGCAAGCTGGCTTTAGCCGTGCTGCTTTGCTGTTCAAATAACAGCTTAAATAAATAACCACTTACCAACAAGCCAAGCAGCGATGCCAGCAGCACAACCTGCCAGAACGGCAGAATACGCTCCAGCAAAATAATAGGGACTAATAATAGAACAAAACCAAAAGCAGATTTGACGATATTCATCCAGGCGCCCGCTTTAGGCAGTAACTTACCACCTGAGGTACCGAGTAAAATAAGGGGTATGCCCATCCCGAGGCTAAGGATATAAAGAGTGAGTGCGCCGAGCATTAAATCGCCGCTTTGCGCAACATACAGTAACGCCGCCGATAATGGTGCAGTGGTGCAGGGCGAAGCAATCAGACCTGACAGTGCGCCCATTACAAAAGCACCTTTTAAGCTGCCACCTTGCTGCTTGTTACTGATGGCACTTACTTTAGCCTGCCAACTGGCGGGTAATTGAAAGTTAAATACTCCAAACATGGCCAGTGCTAATACGACAAATATTACCGCTGCCGCAATTAATACGGCAGGGTGCTGCATCCATGCCTGAAATTTAACGCCTAAACTGGCCACTACCAGCCCAAGCGCTGAATAGGTCAGTGCCATCCCCTGTACATAGCTGAATGACAAACCAAAGGCACGGCGGGTGCTCAGTTGCTTGCCCTGACCAACAATAATACTGCTTAGAATAGGGTACATAGGAAACACACAGGGAGTAAACGCCAGACCCAGACCTAACAGAAAAAAACCTCCCATATTAAGCCACACCGAGCCGCTGCTAAGGCGTTCAGCTAAGCCATACTGACTGGATGTTGGCGTACCCGATTGTTCTGTTGTCGCGGCATCGTCAGTGAAGGTTTGCCCGCTGGTGGCCGAATTCTTCGGAATTGACAGGGGTATTTCTTCATTAATGGGCGGATAACATAAACCGGCTTCAGCACAGCCCATATACTGGATCCGCAAAAAAGCGTCTTCGCTGATATCAGAAAGTGGTATTTTCAGAGTCAGTTGATGAAAATATACTTCAGAAACCCCAAAAAACTCATCTTCGATTTGCATGCTTGCCGGGTAAGTCGGGTGGGAGAAACTGACTGCGACTCCGCCATATTTAAATTTATCGCGATAAATGTAGTAGCCGTCAGCTATAGTCCAGTTGACGATAAGTTGGTCGTCCTGCTGGCGAAAGTCCATTTTAAATGCCTGATCAACCGGCAAAAAACTGTCGTCGCCTTTTAGCAAACTGTCTAAAACTGAGCTTTGTTGGGCCTGGGCAGGATTAACGGCCAATAACGAATATAACAACAACAGTGGAAGCAAAAACACCTGATACATTAATTGAACCTTCTTTCAATTTACCGATTAGTGGGTAATACCGATTTTACTATACGACAATATTGGCCAATTGGTCTTATTGCCCGTGATGGCGCGCTGTGCAAAAGAGACCTGACGAACCCCGCAATTATTTCATTTGTTACTTTTTCAAAAGTTACTTAATAAATGCTTACGAATACCACCTGCTCAAAACCTATCGAGGGCCGTGGCACAGAATTTTTCAGTTTGCCCCTTGGATTTTTTTTGCTGCCGCCCCATATACCGAACACACATTTTAACACCCATGTTAAAACTCAAAAAACGCTTTAGGAGATTAGAGCATGAATATTCGTCCATTACATGACCGTGTCATCATCAAACGCTTAGAAGCAGAAAGCAAGTCAGCAGGTGGCATCGTACTAACGGGAGCATCTGCCGAGAAATCGAGCCGTGGCGAAATCGTTGCGGTAGGCAATGGCCGTATCCTGGATAACGGCGATGTGAAGCCTTTAGATGTAAAAGTAGGTGACAAAGTATTATTTGGTGCTTATGTAGAGCGCACTGAAAAAGTAGACGGCCAGGAGTTTGTCATCACCAAAGAAGACAATATCTTAGGTGTAATCCTTGATTAAGCAGCATGCGTAAGCTGCACCTGGCATTATCGTTTAACTTGAAATTGAATTAAGGAATTTAAAATGGCTGCAAAAGACGTACGTTTTGGCGACGAAGCTCGCAACAAGATGCTCAAGGGCGTTAATATTCTGGCAAATGCAGTGCGCGTAACGCTGGGCCCTAAAGGGCGCAACGTTATTCTGGACAAGTCATTTGGTTCACCAATGATCACTAAAGATGGTGTATCGGTTGCCAAAGAAATTGAGCTGGAAGACAAATTTGAAAACATGGGCGCACAAATGGTGAAAGAGGTTGCCTCTAAAGCCAATGACGAAGCGGGTGACGGCACCACTACCGCTACTGTGTTAGCGCAAAACATTATCAACGAAGGCGTTAAAGCGGTTGCTGCCGGCATGAATCCAATGGATTTAAAGCGCGGTATCGACAAAGCCGTTATTGCTGCGGTAGAAGAGTTGAAGAACTTATCTCAGCCTTGTGCTGATACCAAAGCCATTGCCCAGGTAGGTACTATCTCTGCTAACTCTGATGAAGAGATTGGTAAAATTATTGCTGATGCCATGGACAAAGTAGGTAAAGAAGGCGTCATTACTGTTGAAGAAGGCCAGGGCTTAAATAACGAGCTGGACGTGGTTGAAGGTATGCAGTTTGACCGTGGCTACTTATCTCCGTATTTCATCAACAATCAGGAAGCTGGCCAGGTTGAGCTGGATAGCCCGTTTATTCTGACTGTAGATAAGAAAATCTCTAATATCCGCGAATTACTGCCGGTATTAGAAGGTGTTGCCAAAGCAGGCAAGCCGTTGTTAATTATCGCTGAAGATTTAGAAGGTGAAGCACTGGCTACGCTGGTCGTGAACAACATGCGTGGCATCGTTAAAGTGTCTGCGGTTAAAGCGCCAGGATTCGGTGACCGTCGCAAAGCGATGTTGCAAGATATTGCGACTCTAACCGGTGGTACCGTGATTTCTGAAGAAATTGGTATGGAACTGGAAAAAGCCACGCTGGAAGATTTAGGTACCGCAAAACGGGTGGTTATCACTAAAGATAACACCACCATTATTGACGGCGCCGGTGAGCAAAGTGGTATCGATGGCCGGGTGAAGCAAATTCGCCAGCAAATCGAAGAAGCCACTTCTGATTACGACAAAGAAAAGCTGCAGGAGCGTCTGGCCAAATTAGCTGGCGGAGTTGCCGTTATCAAAGTGGGCGCGACCACTGAGATGGAAATGAAAGAGAAAAAGGCCCGGGTTGAAGATGCATTGCATGCTACCCGTGCTGCAGTCGAAGAGGGCGTGGTACCCGGCGGTGGTGTAGCTCTGGTGCGGGTTGCTGCCAAGCTGACCAGTTTAACAGGCAACAACGAAGACCAGACTCACGGTATCAAAATTGCCCTGCGGGCAATGGAAGCGCCACTGCGTCAAATCGTGGCTAACGCCGGTGAAGAACCGTCAGTAGTGGTGAACAAGGTTAAAGAAGGTTCTGGTAACTACGGTTACAATGCCGCTACCGATGTTTACGGCGACATGCTGGAAATGGGTATTCTTGACCCAACCAAAGTTACCCGTTCAGCACTGCAGTTTGCAGCTTCAATTGGTTCGCTGATGATCACTACTGAAGCGATGATCACTGAATTGCCAAAAGATGATGCACCGGCCATGCCAGATATGGGCGGCATGGGCGGTATGGGCGGTATGATGTAACTCAGCGCCATCGCTAAAAAAAAGCTCCCGGGTAACAGCGGGGGCTTTTTTTATGTCCTGGCCAGTCAATCGCCGCATCAAGCGTTGTTATCTAGAATGCTTGAGCTGTTATATGTAATAACGCAACTGTACTAAACTTAATACTGCATCTGGGGTCTTAATCAGGTGTATGCTCTTGCTGTGAAAAAAAGAGCCTAGTAAATTTATCCACCAAGTTTGATAGCAACACAGGTTCAAAATTCACGTTTCAAATGACACGTTAAAAGTGAACCGATAGGAGGCGAGAATGAAAACATTTCTGATAGCGCTGCTCACATTGGCAGTATCCGCACCCGTGCTGAGTAATGACGAGGCGGGTGCGAAGCTTGAGCTTAAATTTCAAGAACCGGAAAAGTTTACCGATATTCGCCCCGCAAATTCTACGCGAGGTAAGTTTAAAGAGCGGGTACAGCATAACTTTGAAGAAGTTTTTCAGAAAATGGCTAGCGAATTGCCAGCAGGTTACAGCTGGATGGTCACGATTACTGATATTGATTTAGCCGGTGATGTGGATTATTTCATTGGCGGCGCGGGTAACCCCTTGCGGGTTGTTAAAGGAATATATGCACCGGCCATTCGTTTCAGCCACGTTTTACTTGATCATGAAGGTGAGGAAGTGGTGAGTGCAGATGAAAAGTTACGTGATATGGGGTTTCTGCAATCAGTCCGTTCCATAAAAGACGACGACCCTTTTCGTTATGAAAAACAAATGCTGACAGAGTGGTTTCACAAGGAAATTGAACCCATGGTAAGTGATTACGCTAAAATGTAGCCACAAGTCCGCCATTGATAAATAGCCCGCTACAGGGGGCGACGCCTGCGCACCCGGATAATTGACCCAACCGGGTTGCGCAGGCTGCGATGTATAAAAGAGAGTGCTGGTTCGCTACAACTTTATACAAAATTTGCGTAATATCAATACAAATTCATACGGCTCAGTATCAAGATTGTGATTTATAGTATGACGGTAAACATTAATGAAAAGCATCATCGGGGAACAGCATAAATCACTCCGATAAGCGCAGTAGTAGCGCTGCAGACTCTGGCTAATATCGTGGGAGATGGTAATGAAAACATTATGGATAGCGTTCATCGTAATGGCATGGGCAGCACCGGCAAGCAGTGATGATAAGACAAGCGCTGAATTAGCGCTGTCCTGGCAAGCGCCGGAAAAATTTACCGATGTGCGGACAGCCAATGATTCACGCAGCCGCTTTCTGGAGCGGGTGCAACGTAATTTTGAACAAGTTTTTCAGGAAATGGCTGATAAATTGCCAAAGGGGTATAGCTGGCAAATTACTGTAACTGACGTTGATCTGGCGGGTGAGGTTGATTATTTTGCTACCAATACAGGTCAAGCGATCCGGGTAATTAAAGAAGTTAATTCGCCAGCGATCCGCTTTAATCACTTATTGCGCGATCAGTATGGTGAAGAGGTTGTCAGCGGTGAGGAGCGTTTGCGGGATATGAGCTTTATGACCGGCATGACGCCACGCAGCCATGCGCCAGAATTTGCGTTCGAAAAGGCAATGCTGCAAGACTGGTTTAAAACAGAACTGCAACCCAAACTAACTGAACATGCCGCCTTACCGGCCAAAGTAAGCAAGCCCTAGGGCTGAATAAGTATTGCAAGCATCTGAGCAAAATGAAAAGCCCTGCAACTGCAGGGCTTTTCATTAAATATCGTGGTTAGCTTATGATGAGATGCCTGTTAAGTTATGGCTACTTGCTCACGACTGAGCGAAAATCAGCCAGCGTCTGGTGTAGTACCTGGAGCTGCTTCACCACTCTGGCAAGGGTAGCGGTATTAAATTGCTGGCTTTGCCGTATAGCTGCCACCTGTTCGGCGGCTTCACTTAAATAAGGCATAAAGCGGTTACTGTTGACACTAAAATCGCTGCTGGCAGGGAATATACTCTGGTGTTTTGCCTGACCTTGTTGTTGCAGCTGTTCTAATACCGCATCGGCATCCAGCGCTTTGCGGTACAGTTCCTTTAAGTTTTCATCAAGTTGAGATAGTAGGGAATCCATAATGGGCCCGGTTAAATTAGCATGGCGCTATTATGCCACAGGCCAGCAGGCGGATCAGCAAGCGAAGCCGTCTTGATGCCGGCTGCTTAAAGAATTTTTAGCCAATACGTTTCAAAGTGTTTTGATTTGTTATATTATATCGTTTTAGTAATTCCAACACAGCGGGTTCATATTGTGTTAGCCAAAACCAGGGTGTTATTTGACAAAGTAGGTATTACCGTGACGTCGTTGTGTGCGATTCACTGTATTCTGCTGCCGGTTTTATTACCGTTGCTACCACTACTTGGCTTAACGGTGAGTCACAACCATGCCTTCGAACGCCTAATGTTGTTGTTTACTATGGTGCTAGGCTTTGTGGCACTGTTTATTGGGTTTCACCGCTATCATCGTAAGCTTTACCCTTTCTATTCATTGTTTTTAGGTGTTTTCATCTACTGGCAGCGAGATGTATGGGGCCATCAGTACGAACATGTAGTATTAGTAATTGGCGCATCTCTGGTGGTGCTGGCACATGTGATGAATATGCGATTGTGCAGTCAATGTGAAAGCTGCGACACCGAACATCACGCCGACGAGCCCGCTTAAACAGCGGGTTTTTTGTTTGCCGCCACCCGGCTTTTAGCTGGGTAATTGCTAAAAATACCATCCACGCCATAGTTTTTTAAGCGTCTAATTTCGTCAGGCTGATCTACGGTGTACACATACACTTTCAGGCCCCTTGCTTTGGCATCATCGACCATCGCCTGGTTGATAAAACTGACATCACAATTGATTGAATAAGCCTGTAGTTGGCTGGCAAAAGCGGCGTAATCGACTGGCAGGCTGGCGGTTAGCGCGCCTAGCTTTAAATCAGGCCGCTCGCGCTTTATCGTGACCAGTAAATGATGGTTAAACGATGAGATAAGCAGCTGCTGACAGTCAAACCCAAGTTGCTGTTTCGCTTTCTCAAGCAGCGTCAGTAGTGGCGCGACAGTGTTATCACCTTTAAGCTCGATATTCAGCCAGCATTTGCCATGGGTAAGCTCAAGTACCTGCCATAAGGTAGGAATACGTTGGCCCTGGCCGGCGTCCAGTTGCATCAGTTCGGCCAGACTATACTGATAAATACTGCCGCTGCCATTGGTGGTGCGATGTAAGTGGTGGTCGTGAATAACAATCAGCTCGCCCTGCACGGCAAACACGTCTATCTCAACAGCGTCAGCACCCTGAACGATGGCTTGCTCAATAGCAAGTAAGGTGTTTTCAGGAAATTCGCCACTGGCACCACGGTGGGCAATGATTTGCATAATTACTCCTATGAACCGTTAGGGATTAGTTTACTGCAGATAAAGCGGGAGCAGAGTATTTTTTTCAGAGACCGTTGTAGCCCTGGACGGGCGAAAACGTGACCCCATGGATGGGTTTACGGCGTGTCGCAGAAAAAATATATGGCGCTATCGCGTTTGCGGAGCAAGCAGCAGGACACTAAAGTGTCCTGCCGAAGCGGGTTATTTAGTTAATCTCTGCAAAAGGCGCACCCATTCGAGTGACCGTGCCGGGTTGCTGGTCGGCCAGAAAGTCTACTTTACCCTCAGGGAAAGCCAGCACCACAGTTGAGCCAAGCTTGAAGCGTCCCATTTCGGCGCCTTTTTCCAGCTTTATCGCAGTATTGCCGTTTGCCGGGTAAGTCCAGCGGAAAATGTTTTTGCCGGTGGGCGGGGTAATAGTCCCTGCCCAGACAGTCTCTATGCTGGCAACGATGGTAGCGCCCACCAGAACCAGTGCCATCGGGCCAAATTCAGTATCAAAGATGGTTACAACCCGCTCGTTGAGAGCAAATAAGTCTTTAACACATTCAGCCGTTAATGGGTTTACCGAGAACAGCTCGCCGGGGATATAGATCATCTCGCGCAGGGTGCCGCTTACCGGCATATGAATGCGGTGGTAATCTTTAGGTGCCAGGTAAATAGTAGCAAAAGTGCCGCCAGCGAAGGGAGCCGCAGTTTGTTCCAGACCACCTAACAGGTTTTGGAGCGAGTAATTATGATGTTTAGCCTGAACCAGTTTACCATCGACAATGGGCCCGAGCTGGCTTATTGCGCCATCGACCGGATGGGCAACAATATGTGGTTCGCTGGCCAATGGCCTGATACCGTCTTTTAGCGGTCGGGTAAAAAACTCATTGAAACTGGCATAATCTTGTGGCCGTTCCAGTTGTGCTTCGCTCATATCAATCTTATACGCTTTGATAAAGCGGTTAATCAGAAAATGACTGAACCAGCCCAGTTCCGCTGCTGCTACTTTTCCAGCCAAGCGCGATATCAGATGCTTCGGCATCAGGTATTGCAGGGTAATTTTCACTTTATCCATTGCATTACTAACCTTTAACTTAAAAATAATTCGGTTTGTCCTGTGCCATACTGGCCAGGATTTTTATATAGCTGTCATAGCGCTCATTGCTAATCTCACCCTGCTGCACAGCATGCTGAATGGCACAGCCCGGGTCGTTAACATGCTTACAATCCCGGAATTTGCAGCGACCGAGCCAGGGTTGAAATTCAACAAACCCTTCAGTGACTTCCTGTTCGCTTAAATGCCACAGAGCAAATTCGCGAATGCCTGGCGAGTCAATTAACTCGCCCCCTTCTGGCAAATGATAAAGCCGGGATACCGTGGTGGTATGCTGGCCTAAGCCCGAATTTTCTGATACCTCGCGGGTGGCGGCACTAAGGCCCGGCATCAGGTTATTCATCAGTGATGATTTACCGACCCCTGACTGGCCAACAAAAATGCTGGTGCCACTGTGAATTTGCTGCAAAAGCTCTGGCATGCCCTGGCCAGACTTTGCGCTAACCAGAAGATAATCATAGCCAATTTTGCGATACAAACTAAGTTGCTCGTTCAGTTGCTGACGTTGCTCTTCATTAAGCAAATCAACTTTGTTGATCACCAGCAATGGTTTGATATGGGTTATTTCTGCTGCGACTAAGTAGCGGTCGATGATATTCAGCGATAAAGCGGGCAGGATAGCTGAGACAATAATCATTAAATCAATGTTGGCCGCTACCGGCTTTAAACCGTCATAAAAATCAGGGCGCAATAGCACCGACGTTCGGTCTTCTACAGCTTCAATAACGCCATCAATACTACCGGTACTTTGTCTGGCACGGCGCCACACCACCTTATCGCCGGTGACCACTGAGCTGATGGTGCGCCGCATATTGCACCGCACCACGTCGCCGTGGCTGTCCTCAATATCAGCATGCTGGCCAAAGCGGCTTAGCACCAGTCCTGGTTCGGCGGCGAGTAAAACGTCATCATCCCAGTGCTCAGCTTTGATTTTTTTATTACCACGTAGCCGTTTTTGCTCATTCTGGGCAATCCGGTCTGTCTGGCGTTTGGTCAGGTGTTTTTTTTTGGTCACGTGCTGGTTATACCGTTGTGCGCATTCAAGCGCTTTCAGTGTTAAGCTTAAGACGTGTATCATACCTGCAATCTTAATTTGAACAAAGCAGCGCGCACTTAAGGATATAGATATGGCAACAACTGACTCTAATTTAATCTGGCTTGATTTAGAAATGACCGGGCTGGAACCAAAAACCGATGTTATTTTAGAGATGGCGACGGTCGTTACCGACAGTCAGCTTAATATTCTGGCCGAAGGCCCGGTATTTGCGATCAGTACTTCAGCCCAGATCCTGGATAATATGGATCCCTGGTGTGTCGAACAACATGGTAAGAGTGGTTTAACGGCGCGCTGTCTTACCAGTAAAGTCAGCCTGGCCGAAGCAGAAAGGCAAACCATTGAGTTTTTAAGCCAATACGTGCCGAAGGGAAAATCGCCGATGTGCGGTAACAGTATTGGCCAGGACCGCAGATTTTTAGCTGAGTATGCACCAGAGCTGGAAAACTTTTTTCATTACCGTAATCTGGATGTCAGTACCATTAAAGAGCTGGCAAGACGTTGGCATCCTGAAGTGCTTAACAAAGTACAGAAAGCGGGCAGTCACTTAGCATTGGACGACATTCGCGAGTCAATTGCTGAATTAGTAACCTATCGCCAATATTTTTTTAAATTACCGGCATAAAGTACTTGCATAAGCCTGCTGATTTTGTAAAATGCGCGCCATCACAACGCAGCTGCGTTGACCGATGCGAGTATAGCTCAGCTGGTAGAGCGCGACCTTGCCAAGGTCGAGGTCACGAGTTCGAACCTCGTTACTCGCTCCAAATTCGAACAAAAAGCCGCTTTTTAGCGGCTTTTTGTTTTTTTAGTTTTGCTACACTCAGTAACATACTGTAAATGAGTGCTTATGATAATTTCTCCCTGTGTTCGAAATTGTTGTTTAGATCAGCAAGACTGTTGTCTGGGTTGCGGCCGCTTGCTGACTGAAATTCTGCAGTGGCAACAGCTTACTGCACCGCAGCGTGAACGCCTGATGGTCGAAGCCGAAAAACGATTGGTATTGCGGCAAACCACCGTTATGCATCCCTCGGTAGCCCCTTCTGAATAATTCTTACCAGGCGCCCGGTGGCGCGGGGTAACAAATTCTCTGCCTGCCAGCTTTTGCGTTTTTGCTGTGCCAGCGCCCAGTCGATGTGCTCTGTGACCAGGTCCGAACTGTGTACTCTTGCCTGTGTCAGCGCCGTGGTTATTTCTACCTGATAGGGGGCGTTGCCCAGGGCGACGGCAATATTACGTTGCCAGCGTTCAAAGCCAATACGGCGGATTGCGCTGCCTTCGGTTAAGCGTAAAAAGGTCGCTTCATCCCAGGCAAACAGCTGTAATAAGCTCTGCTCAAGCCACTGCGGGCGGCGTTGAAAGTCGCTCTCAATACTTAGTGGGGCGTCTCGGTTTTCCGGGCATACCAGCTGGCAATCGTCACAGCCATAGATCCGATTACCCATTAATGGGCGCAATGCTTCAGGAATAGCGGTTTTCAATTCAATCGTCAGATAGGAAATACAGCGTCGGCCATCGACAACATACGGCGCCACGATAGCGCCGGTGGGGCAGCTGGTAATACACGCGACACAACTGCCGCAGTCGCCCTGATGAGGTGCATCCACAGGCAGTGGAATATCGACTAACAGCTCACCCAGAAAGAACCAGGACCCCCCATCATGGTTCAGTAATAGACTGTGCTTGCCAATCCAACCTAAACCCGCTCGCTGGGCCAGCGGCCGCTCCAGTACCGGTGCGGAGTCAACAAAGGGGCGAAAGTTGAGCTCTGGTATTTCAGTCCTGATTTTAAGCGCGAGTTGCTTTAAGCGGTTTCGCACTAATTTATGATAGTCGCGCCCCAGGGCATAGCGGCTGATATAAGCTTTAGCCGGGTCGGCCAGGTTAGTGGCAAAGCCCGCTTTTGCCGGCAGGTAATCCATTCTGACACTGAGCACTCTTAAGGTGCCTGGCAACAATTCAGCAGGGCGGGCGCGCATCATTCCATGCTCTGCCATATAGTGCATGTCGCCATGGTACTCGTTATTCAACCAGGCTTGCAGCCGGGGCTCTTCTGCGGATAAATCCGGCGCTGTGATGCCCAGTTTCTGAAAGCCCAGTTCCAGTGCCCATTGTTTTATCCGCCTGGCAAGCTGTTGGTAATCGATGGCCATTGATGTTGTTCCCCGGCAGTTTCTGAATCAGAATCGACGTCACTTTATCATGGCGTTTCAGCGCTCGGGAACCGGTTATTCATTTTCTGGTCAGAGTGTTCAGGTAACACTGTTGCCCGACGCGCAGTTTTGCTGGCCCCACTTTGCTTTAGTTTGTTAACATAGCAACATAAATGCTAAAGCTGAGCATAAATTAACTGAGATCAAGGTAAAACGTGGGTACTGAAAATTTAACTAAGCGCTCTGATGCGCAGGCACCAAAATTTATTAAAGTACTGGCGGATGAAACGGCCACCTTAAACCTCGCATCCGAGCTGGCGCGGCATATGCAAGGAGGGCAAGTCATTTTTTTACAGGGTAGCCTGGGGGCGGGCAAAACAACCTTCAGCCGAGGTATGTTGCAGGCGCTGGGGCATCAGGGTAATGTGAAAAGCCCGACTTACACTCTGGTCGAACCTTACCAGTTATCTGGTTTAATGGTGTATCATTTTGATTTATACCGGCTGACCGACCCGGAAGAGCTGGAGTTTATGGGATTCCGTGATTATTTCAACAATCAGAGTTTGTGTTTGCTGGAATGGCCAGAGCAGGGTCAGGGATATTTACCTGAGCCTGATCTGTACATACACTTACGTTATCTGGACATGCAACGTCAGATAGAGATAGGCGCTGGCACCGCTGCGGGCCGCGCTATAATAGATGCAATAAGAGATGATGAAAAATAATAATAAGTTTCTTAGCTGCGCCGGGTTAACCATTTTATGGTTTTTTTCTGCGTTAAGTTTTGCGAGCAACCAGGTACAAAGTATCCGGATTTGGCCATCGCCTGATAATACCCGGGTGGTCTTCGATTTGCAGGCCGCCCCGCAATACAACAGCTTTAGTCTGGATAATCCCGACCGCCTGGTTATCGACCTGAGCAATATTGCCGGTGGCAGCGCATTACCGAAGATCGACGGCGACTCCCAACTGATTAAAGCCATTCGCAGCAGTGGCGACAATAACAGTATGCGGATAGTGCTGGATTTATCCAGCAGGGTAAAACCGACGGTATTTGCCCTTACGCCTACCGCACCTTACGGTCACAGGCTGGTAATCGATTTACCGGACACCCAACGTGCCGAGGCGCGGCCTCCGGTCAGTATCCGTGCGGCCCGGGATATCATTATCGCTATTGACGCTGGCCATGGGGGTGAAGATCCGGGTTCTATCGGTCCCAGCGGCACCTATGAGAAAAACCTGACCTTGCCGATTGCTAATCTTCTGGCAGAGCTGATCAACAAAGAACCAGGCATGCGAGCGGTGATGGTGCGCACCGGTGATTATTTTATTCATGTCAACCGACGCACTGAAGTAGCTCGTGGCCAGCAGGCTGATTTGCTGGTATCCATTCATGCTGATGCCTTTACCTCACCCCAGCCTAAAGGGGCTTCGGTATGGGTGTTATCATTGCGCCGGGCAACCACTGAAGTGGGCCGGATGCTGGAGCAAACCGAGCGTCACTCTGAATTACTTGGCGGAGTGGCAGAAATTATCCGCGACTCGGCCAATGAGCGTTATCTGGCGCAAACTGTACTGGATTTGTCGATGAATCATTCGATGGTTACTGCTTACCAGGCGGCAAATCAGGTGCTGGCAGAACTTGGTAAGATGACCTCATTGCATCAGGCCAAACCGCAGGCAGCCAGCCTGGGCGTATTAAAGTCGCCTGATATTCCCTCCATTCTGGTAGAGGTTGGTTTTATTTCTAACCCTAAAGAGGAGAAGCAGTTAAGGTCTGCCAGCCATCAGACCCGCTTAGCACAGTCGCTGCATCGGGCGCTGAAACGTCATTTTGAGTTGGCGCCGCCGGCTGACTCATTGTTTGCCCAGCAACGGGCCCGCGAGCACAAGGTGCAGCCGGGTGAGTCTTTGTCATTGCTGGCGCAGCGCTATGATGTGTCAGTCGATGCCTTACGCAATCATAACAAGCTGGCAAATGACAGTATTCGGATTGGTCAGGTATTACGGATCCCCTGAACATGACCATTAAAATTTTAGCGCCACAATTGGCGAATCAGATTGCTGCGGGTGAAGTGGTCGAGAGGCCCGCCTCTGTGGTGAAGGAGCTGGTGGAAAACAGCCTCGATGCCGGCGCCAGCCAAATCGAGATTGATGTCGATAAAGGGGGCAGCAAGCTCATTCGGATCCGTGATAATGGTTCTGGTATTGCCGAACACGAGCTGGTGCTGGCACTAAGCCGGCATGCCACCAGCAAAATTAGTGATTTGGATGATTTAGCGCAGATAACCAGCCTCGGTTTCAGGGGGGAAGCGCTAGCTAGTATCAGCTCGGTATCACGTCTGACCCTAACGTCTAAACCTGCCGGGCAAGCTGCGGCATGGCAAGCTCAGGCCGAAGGGCGTGATATGGCGGTAACGGTAAAACCGGCAGCGCACCCTGATGGAACCAGCATCGAGGTGGTGGATCTTTTCTTCAATACACCGGCAAGGCGCAAGTTTTTGCGTACTGATAAAACTGAATTTTCTCATATCGACGAGCTGGTAAAGCGATTGGCGCTCAGCCGGTTTGATGTAAGCTGGCTATTAACTCACAATGGTCAACGTATCCGTCGCCTGCCTCATGCAACCAGCGCACAGGCCAGGCAAAAAAGAGTGGCTATACTGTGCGGCAGAGCGTTCGCCGAACACGCCGCTTATATTGAAAACAGTTGTGGCGCGATCAAACTCAGTGGGTGGATCCTTGCACCGCAAGCGTGTCAGAACACGCCTGGCTGCCAGTATAGCTACGTTAACGGTCGGATGATGCGAGATAAGCTGTTAAACCACGCTATCCGTCAGGCTTACGGTGAGCGCTTAACGCCAGAACAGCAACCTGGATTCGTATTGTACCTGGAGATCGTCCCGGCTGAGGTTGATGTTAACGTTCACCCGGCGAAACATGAAGTGCGTTTTCATCAGGCCAGATTAGTGCATGATTTTGTGGTTAGCGCCCTGAGTGATGCGTTAAGCCAATTGACAGAGCAGCAGGTTCCGCAACAACCGGTACTGCAACAACAGGTAGCCAATAGTGCCGCAGTATATCGGATGCCAGAGGGTGCTGAAGGCGTTTCTGACAAGCAGTCGGGGAACCAAACAAAAGCAGGGCAATGGGGGGCTGGCAGAATTGCAACATCTGAAATTGCAAGCCAGAGTCAGAGCAGGCAGCAATTACAGTATTTGCAGGGCCAGTATGCGACTGTGAGTGCCGAGGCCACTGTTCAGATAAAATCCCCTCTGCAGATCCTGCCAGCAGGGCAGGGCTGTGCCATTGCTCAGGGACCAGAGGGCCTGGTATTACTGGATTTAGCCGCCACTCTCGCGACACCGTGGCTGCATGACTCAAGCCAGGCACCGTTGTTACTACCATTGCGGTTACCGATAACAGATACTGAGAAGCAGCAATTACTGGCTGCGGCCAGTTTGTTGCAGCAACTGGGATTTAATATCCTGGTACAGGACAGCACCGCTATTGTCAGAGCCGTTGCGCCCTGGCTGCGTTCAACCTCTATCAGCCAGTGGTTTTTAAAATTATTGCCGCTATTACAAATTGAAAACCCGGTTCAAAGCAGTCGGGCAATATTGTCTATGCTACTTTCATCCTATTGGCTGACCGAGACTGTGCTGCTAGACTATTTTGCTTCAATGTTAACAGACAACGAACTGTGGCTGGCAGTGCCGTTAGATTTAAGTAGCAGTTTGCAAGCGCTAAACCAGCAAGGGCAACCATGAAAAACGCCTTACCCGTTATTTTTATTATGGGGCCGACCGCATCTGGTAAAACGGCATTGGCCATAGAGTTGCTGCAGCATCTTGATGCAGAGCTTATCAGTGTTGACAGTGCCCTGATTTATCGTGGTATGGATATCGGTACTGCTAAACCGACGGCTGAAGAATTGCTGTTGGCACCCCATCATCTGCTGGATATTATGGAGCCATATCAAAGTTATTCAGCGGCTGATTTTCGGGATGATGCACTAAGATTAATCAACGAGATCCAGCAACGGCGAAAAATTCCGATATTGGTAGGCGGCACCATGTTATATTTTAAAGCGTTGCTAGACGGTATTTCACCGTTACCGCCTGCCAATCCTCAGATAAGGGCTGAATTAGAGCAAGAGGCTGCAACGGAAGGTTGGCAAGCGTTGCACCAACAGTTACAGCAACTTGACCCGGTTGCTGCCGCGCGTATCCATCCGAATGATCCACAACGAATTAATCGTGCGTTAGAGGTTTATCGGCTAACCGGCAGTACCATGACAGAATTAACCGCACGAAAAGGTGAACCTTTTCCGTTTAAAGTACACCAATTTGCCATAGCGCCGACAGATCGCTCGTTATTGCATCAACGTATTGCTGATAGGTTTCAGCTGATGCTTGAGCATGGTTTTGAACAGGAAGTGGCTAGGTTAAAGGACCAGGAGCATTTACATGCAAATTTGCCGTCGATGCGATGTGTTGGTTATCGTCAGGTCTGGCAGTATCTGGACGGTGAGTTCAGCTATGATGACATGGTGGCCAAAGGCATTGCTGCAACCCGGCAACTGGCCAAACGCCAGCTTACCTGGTTAAGAGGCTGGCCAGAGGTTATCTGGCTGAAAAGTGAAGCAGAACCGGCTGAAAACTTGCAAGCAGTACTTTCTTCGCTAAGCTAAAGAAGATGGAAAAAAGTTGGTTTTAACAACTTGAAATAAAAAAAATAATACCTATATACAGGTCACTAATAAAAATAAGGAAAGCGGCACATGGCAAAGGGCCAATCTTTACAAGATCCATTTTTAAACACCTTAAGACGAGAGCGCATTCCGGTCTCTATTTACCTGGTGAATGGAATTAAACTTCAGGGGCAGATTGAATCTTTTGATCAATTCGTCATTTTACTGAAAAACACCGTAAGCCAAATGGTTTATAAACATGCGATTTCTACCGTTGTGCCATCCCGCGCCGTCAACACTATGGTTAGCCATGGTGCCGGGCAAAGCGACAGTGAAGGCGAGGACGTAGAATAAAAACCAGGAGCAATAGCGCTTGTTTGATTTAGCCGAGCTTGCAGAACAAGCCATTCTGGTTCATGTAAACTTTCCGCAAGAGCATAGCAATGAAGATTTGCAGGAGCTAACCATGTTGGTTGCTTCTGCAAACGTGATTGCTATGCATACTGTTACCGCAAATCGTCGTGCGCCAGATACACGATTGTTCGTGGGTTCAGGTAAAGCCGAAGAAATTAAAACTGTTGTTGAACAGTTTGCAGCGTCGGTTGTTATCTTTAACCATATCTTAAGCCCCAGCCAAACCCGCAACCTTGAGCATTTATTACAGGCCAGGGTAATTGACCGAACTACGTTAATACTTGATATATTTGCCCAGCGAGCCCGCACTTATGAAGGTAAGTTGCAGGTTGAGTTAGCTCAGTTGCAGCATCTGGCGTCCCGCCTGGTGCGGGGCTGGGACAATGCTGAGCGCCAAAAAGGTGGGATTGGTTTACGGGGGCCGGGTGAAACCAGGCTGGAGACTGACCGGCGGTTATTACGGGAGCGGGTAAAAGCATTATTGCAACGGCTCGATAAAATCAGTCTGCAGCGTGAGCAGGGCCGCAAGTCACGCCAGCGCAGTGCCACTCCGGTGGTGTCTATTGTCGGTTACACTAATGCGGGCAAATCAACGTTATTTAACCGTTTAACCCAAGCCAGCGTGTATGCTGCTGACCAGCTTTTTGCTACTCTCGACCCCACTCTGCGCCAGGTTAAACTTGAGAATTTCGGACCGATAGTTCTGGCCGATACTGTTGGTTTCATCCGGCATTTACCTCACAATCTGGTAGCGGCCTTTAAATCAACATTACAAGAAACCCGCGACGCCGATTTACAACTGCACGTGATTGATGGCGCCGATCATCGCCGTGAAGAAAATATGGCGTCGGTGCAGCAGGTGTTAACCGATATTGACGCCGATACCGTGATGCAATTGCAGGTTTTTAATAAAGTAGACCAAATGGGCCAGTCGGCGCGTATAGACTATGGTGACGACGGTCTGCCACGATCCGTTTACCTGTCTGCGCTAACAGGGGACGGTCTGGGGTTGTTACAACACGCCATTGCCAGTTTGCTATCCACTGAGCATTTGCAGTTACGATTAGCTTTACCGCCAGATTGTCCGGCCTGGCGGGCGAAATTGCATGAACTGCAGGTGATCAGTGCTGAGCAATTTGATGATGAAGGCATTTGTTGGCTGGATATCAGGCTTTCCGTGGCGCAGTGGGCACGCATGGTGAAGCAAAGCGATGGTGAGCTGGAAAACTATATCGTCACAGCGCCGGATATTTGATACATTAACCGTTAATTTTAAAACTTGAGATGGAGTTAAACATGGCTTGGAATGAGCCGGGTAACAATGGTAAAAACAACGACCCTTGGAAACAGGGCGGTCGTGACCAGGGTCCACCCGATTTAGATGAAGTATTCCGCAATTTTGGTAAAAAGTTTGGCGGCATTTTCGGTGGTGGTAATAAATCTTCGGGGAATGGTGCCTCTGCGGCGTTAATCCTTATCCTGGTTATTGCTGCGGTAGTTTGGGCAATCAGCGGCTTTTACACGATTAAAGATGCTGAACGTGGCGTTATCCTGCGCTTTGGTCAGTACCATACCGAGGTTGGTGCTGGTATTCACTGGAAACCAACTTTTATCGATACGGTAACTCCGGTCAACGTTCAGGAAGTTAAGTCATTGCGCTCTGATGGATTTATGCTGACGCAAGACCAAAACCTGGTGCGGGTAACCTTTGAGGTGCAGTATCGTATTTACAACGCACGCGACTATTTATTTTCCGTGGTAGATGCTGATCGCAGCTTAGGTGAAGCAACCGACGCCGCGCTGCGGTTTGTTATTGGTCATTCGATTATGGATGACGTATTAACCCGTGGCCGTGAAGTGGTTCGCCAGAACACCCGTGAGGAACTAGAGTCGATTATTGCACCATACAACATGGGTTTAAATCTGGTTGATGTTAACTTCCGTGATGCACGGCCTCCGGAAGAAGTTCGTGATGCTTTCGATGATGCTATTAAAGCACAGGAAGATCAGGAGCGTTTTGTGCAGGAAGCGCAGGCTTATGCGCGGGAAATTGAACCTCGGGCTCGTGGCCAGGTTAACCGGGTAATGCAAGAAGCAGAAGCGTATAAACAGCAAATTGTGTTAAAAGCGCAGGGTGAAGTTGCCCGTTTTGAACAGCTGTTACCAGAGTATCTGGCTGCACCTAAAGTGACCCGTGACCGTTTGTATCTGGAAACGATGGAGTCGGTATACAGCAATACGTCTAAAGTGGTTGTAGATGTTAAAAACAGCAACAATATAATGTATTTGCCACTCGATAAGTTGATGAATCAATCGGGCAGCAGCAACAGCAATACCGTTAACCCGGCACCAATGCCAGCTCGCAGCAATGACAGTACGCCGCAACAGCAGGATAGTTTGCGAAGCGGTTCGACACGTAGCGGAAGGGGTTAAGTTATGAAGAATTTTATTATCGCTATTATTGTAGTCGTCGCAATCATTGTAGTGTCTGCACTATTTGTGGTGCCGGAAGGTAAGCGTGCCATTGTTACTCAGTTCGGTAAAATCCAGCGGGATGATGCCGGCCAGGTAGTAGTATACGAGCCAGGTTTACACTTAAAAATGCCGATGATTGAAGTGGTACGCAAACTGGATTCACGGATCCAGACTCTGGATGACCAGCCAGATCGCTTTGTCACTGCAGAGAAAAAAGATTTGTTGGTCGACAGCTATGTCAAATGGCGGATTAAAGATTTTGGTGCTTATTTTCTGTCAACCGGCGGTATTACATCGCAGGCCGAAGTGCTGTTAAAACAGTATATCAATAATGGTTTACGGACAGAGTTTGGTACCCGGACCATTCAGGAAATTGTCTCAGGTGAGCGGACTCAGTTAATGGAAAGTGCACTGGCACAAGCAGGTGCTGCAGCAAATGAACTGGGAATTGAAGTGATTGACGTCCGGGTTAAGCAAATTAATCTGCCAACAGAAGTCAGTAGTTCGATTTTTGCAAGGATGAGAGCTGAGCGTGATGCGGTGGCAAGAGAACACCGTTCTCGTGGTATGGAAGAATCAGATATTATCCGGGCTGACGTAGATGCCAGGGTAACGATTATGCTGGCAGATGCTGAGCGTAATTCACGTGCTGTGCGTGGTCAGGGTGACGCACAGGCTGCAAAAATTTATGCAGACGTGTACAGTCGTAATGCTGAATTTTATTCTTTTGTTCGTAGCCTCGAAGCCTATAAAAAGAGCTTTAATGACAAGCAAGATATTATGGTAGTACAGCCTGATAACGACTTCTTTAAATATATGACGTCGGATAAAGTGCAAAACTAACCAGCAATATAGCTATATTGAAAAGGCCCGGGAGGGCCTTTTTTGTCTGAGCAATTTCTTTTTACAGAACAGCGGAGCCGCTATGTATCAGCATTTTTACCAGCGTTTTTTACAGGCCAACCCGGACAAGCAACATTTTGCCAGTCATTCTCATCATTACTGGCCTGATGTTACCCGTGACGCCACCCTTGCCTATTGGGACGACAGTGCCAGTATGGTAGATGACAAATGGCAGCACATTTTTGGCCAGGTGATCCCACAAACTCAGCAACTGCTTGCAGATATTCTGAACTTGCCAGCACCAGAGCAAATTGTTTTTGCGGGTAATACTCATGAATTAGTGATGCGCCTGTTTAGTTGTTTTGACTTGTCCAGACCACTCAAAGTGATCAGTACAGACAGTGAGTTTTATAGCTTTCAACGTCAGGCAAAACGCCTTGCTGAATTTGATAATATCGAACTGATTAGTGTGCCGACAGAGCCTTTTGCCAGTTTCACCGAACGGTTTATCTCAGAGGTAAAGGCGCAACAGCCGGATATGGTCTTTTGCAGCCAGGTATTTTTTAACTCTGGTTATGCAATAGCCGATTTGCCCGCTTTTGTTTTGGCAGTAGCCGAGGTTACCGACGCCATGCTGGTTATCGATGGATATCACGGCTTTATGGCATTGCCTACCGACTTGTCAGCAATTGCAGAGCGGATATTTTATCTGTCAGGTAGTTATAAGTATGCCCAGGGTGGTGAGGGATGTTGTTTTATGGCAGTGCCGCCTGGGAACAATCAACGGCCCTGGTATACAGGCTGGTTCGCTGAGTTTGCTACCCTGGCTGCGGAGAAGTCGGCTTTGGTGCTTTACAGTAATGATGGTAATCGCTTTGCCGGCGCAACGATGGATTATACGGCGTTGTATCGTTTACATGCGGTATTGTTGCTATTTAAAAAACAGGGTATCACCGTTGGTAGAATTCATCAGTATGTTAAGCAACTGCAACAGGCGTTCCTGACGGAATTAGGCCGGCAGCATCACCCGCTGCTTAATCAGCAAAGCCTGCTGTTACATAACCCTGAACAGCATGGCCATTTTTATACTTTTAAGCTGGCAAGTACCAGTGAGGTTGCTGAATTAGCAGCATTTTTGAAAAATAAAGGCATAATTACCGATTACCGCACTGACCGTTTACGCTTTGGGTTTGGTTTATATCATAACAGCGAAGCATTTGACTTATCCTGTTTGAAACATGATTAAAACACTATCGAACACTGGAGCCGGATAAAAATTCGGCTTTTTTTCCGCAACACAGCTGTAAGTTGGTCAGCGATTTGATAGAATCCTCGCCTAATTTTTTCCATGATGTAGGAACCATGGCCAAAAACGTCGTTGTGCTCGGCACTCAATGGGGTGACGAAGGAAAAGGTAAAATCGTTGACTTATTAACCGACAAAGCCAGTTATGTGGTGCGTTATCAAGGCGGCCACAATGCCGGCCATACGTTGGTTATTGACGGTGAAAAAACAGTATTACATTTAATTCCCTCAGGCATTTTACGCGCGAATGTAAAATGTGTAATCGGTAATGGTGTTGTACTATCCCCTGAAGCTTTTTTAAAAGAAATGACCATGCTCGAGCAGCGTGGCGTGCCGGTAAAAGAGCGATTACTGCTCAGTGAAGCCTGCCCCTTAATCCTGCCCTTTCACGTTGCCCTTGATGTGGCGCGGGAAAAAGCGCGTGGTGATAAAGCTATCGGCACTACCGGTCGTGGTATCGGCCCGGCGTATGAAGATAAGGTGGCACGCCGTGGTTTGCGGGTGGGGGATTTATTTAATCCTGAGTTGTTTGCAGAGAAGCTCAAAGTGGTAATGGAGCTGCATAACTTCACGCTGACCCAGTATTATAAAGTCGATGCGGTAGATTATCAGACCACGCTGGACAACGCGCTGGCAATGGCTGACTTGCTAAAATCGATGGTGGTAGATGTAACCGATTTGCTGGATAAAGCCCGCAAGAATGGTGACAAAATCATGTTCGAAGGTGCGCAAGGAACCCTGTTGGACATTGATCACGGTACCTACCCTTATGTAACGTCGTCTAATACCACCGCCGGTGGTGTAGCGACGGGCTGTGGTTTTGGCCCGCGCTACCTGGATTATGTGCTGGGTATTGTCAAAGCCTATACAACCCGCGTGGGCTCAGGCCCGTTCCCTACTGAACTTAATTGCGAAGTTGGTGAACATTTGGGTGTTAAAGGTCATGAGTTTGGTGCTACCACGGGTCGTAAACGCCGCACCGGCTGGTTCGATGCAGTGGCGGTGCGCCGTGCCGTGCAGCTGAACAGTATTTCAGGTTTTTGTTTGACTAAACTGGACGTGTTGGACGGTCTGGAAACCCTAAGTATTTGTGTGGGGTATCAACAACCTGACGGCACCGTACTTGACACTCCTCCGCTGGCTGCAGAAGGCTATGAACAGGTAACCCCGGTATATGAAACCATGCCGGGCTGGACTGACAATACCTTTGGTATTCAGCAATTAGAAAAACTACCTCAGGCAGCGCGCAATTATATCAGCCGGTTGGAGCAACTAACCGGAGTGCCAATTGACATTGTGTCTACCGGGCCGGATCGGGTGCAGACCATAGTGTTAACGCATCCGTTTGCCTAAGTCGCTCGTATAAAATAACGCTGCCATTTGGTGGCGTTTTTTTATACGATGCCGTTACGAGGGTGGGAGTTATCTGATGAACAAGCTTCTGGTATTAATGTTAAGTTTACTGCTAGCGGGTTGTGGTGGGTCTGACAGCGCTGATGACAGTGCGTCGATTAATATTGCAGAGTGTGACCGCAGTGACATTAATAGTCAGGTGTACTGCAAATTAACCGCAGACTATCTGTGGTACGACGAGCTGAAGAGCGGAGTTAATCCCCTTGCATTCAATACCCCCTCGGCTTACTTAAATCAGGTAATTGCTGAGCGTGATCGTTATAGTTTTATCATGACTGAGCAGCAATATCAGGACCGTTACATTAATGCGGTGTTTTTTGGCTATGGTTTTGCCACTCAACGTACGGATAACAATACCGCGCTGCAGGTGCTTTATGTTTATGATGCCGGCTCTGCCGCCCAGCGTGGCTTGCGCCGGGCCGATAAAATAATTGAAATTGATGGTATCAGCGTTGCTGAGTGGTTAACGCGACTGGATGCCGGTACTGCCACCAATGATGACATTTACGGTCCGAACGAAGAAGGGGTGGTGCGGCAATTCGTCTGGCGTAAGCCGGACAACAGCCAGCGTCAGGCTGACTTTGTAAAGAGCACTGTCAGCACTAACACTGTAATGCACCGCTCGGTCGCTCAGGTGGGCGATAAAAAAGTCGGCTATCTGGTATTTAATACTTTTATTGAATTATCGGAAACTGAGTTGGAACAGGCATTCAGCTTTTTCGCGCAGCAGAATATTGACGAATTGGTGCTGGATTTACGCTACAACGGCGGCGGCTTAATCCGGGTGGCAAATCAGCTGAGTTCGCATATTGCCTTACCTAAATTGCAGGGCAATATTTTCGTTAAGTATCGCTACAACGATAAAAATACCCGGAAAAACAGTACAGTTGCTTTTGCACTGGGGGCCGGACGCACTAATTTGAATTTGCCGCGGGTATTTGTGTTAACCACAGCGGGTAGTTGCTCATCGAGTGAACTGGTCATCAATGCGCTGAACCCCTTTATCGATGTGGTACAAATTGGCGAAACCACCTGTGGTAAGCCGGTGGGGCAGGTGCCAGACCGGGTCGGCGATTACCGGCTATTTGCTATTAATTTTCAAACGATTAATGCGTTAGATTTTGGTGATTACTTTAACGGGCTTAGCCCGAATTGTCCGGTAAACGCCTCGGTTGCCGGTGACTGGGGGGTAAGCGATGACCCCCTGTATGCCGAAGCTCTTGCCTATATGGATAACGACAGTTGCTCCGCAGTAGCGGTTAGTGGTCAGAGCCTGCAGCAGCGGCGAACTGTGGAGCAAGTGCAACCACAATGGCTGCGTTACCATGAGCAATAAGTATCTATGGCGTATTTTTTGCACGTAAAAATTATTGGTCTGCATAAATAAATGGTTATTTGACGCCCTATGAAAACGTTTTTTATATTCTCCGTTGCGTTGCTGATGAGCTTACTGGCCACTGTCCCTGTTATGGCGCAGCAAGTAGATGCTGTTCAGTTGTACAGTCAGGACGAACTATTGGATTTAATTAAAACCAATAGCCACCTGCGCCAGGTGCGTGCAGATGATTGCCAGCTGGTGCAGGATATTGAGGCGCGGGCAGATATTATGCAGCTACCTGCCTACCAATTTCTGTACGGCGATATGCTGGCGTACGCGGTCTGTGTACCACGTAACGTTGAGCGAGGCTGGGATTTAATGCTGCAGGCTGCAGCGCAAGGGCTACCCGAAGCACTGGAGCAGGTAGGACGCTATTATCATATTGGTCGCTTTGTCCAGGTAGATATTGATAAAGCCCTGGTTTACTTACATGAAGCCGCGGCGATGGGTAACTTAAACGCTAAACTGCGCTATGCCCAGCTTTTGGTCGACGGTTACGGTTCGCCGGTTGATTACGAGCAAAGTTATCGCTGGTTACATCATGCCATTAGTGCAGACGCCAACACTCATGCTAGAATAACTAAATTGCTGCAACAGCTTGCCAAGAAGATGCCTGAACGGGTGGTGACCAACGCCAGAAGACCTGTCAAATGAAATTCATCCCATGTTTCTGCTTAGCTGTTACACTCATTACATGAAAATAGGAAATTAAAGTTTAATTAATGACGGTAAATGATCCGCATCTTGCGCGTGAGCAAGAAAAATACGACAACCCCATCCCCAGCCGGGAGTTTATCCTGGAACATATCGAAAAGCGGCAACAACCGGCCTACTTCGATGAATTAGTTACCGAGCTAGGCCTGACAGATGACGACGCCATCTTTGCCCTGAAAAAGCGCTTACGGGCAATGGAACGTGACGGTCAGCTTATTTTTACCAAGAGTAAACGCTATGGTCTGGTAGATCATATGGATTTGGTGAAAGGCGTAGTAATCGGCCATCGGGAAGGGTTTGGTTTTTTGAAGCTGGAACAGGGCGGGCCGGATTGGTATCTGCCCTATCATGAAATGCAGCGGGTTTTGCCGGGAGACAAGGTACTGGCTACCGCCGCAGCAATGAAAAGCAAAGATAAAATTGAAGCTCGCGTGGTACGGGTGCTCGAACCTCGTACCGAGCCGGTGGTGGGCCGTTATTATAAAGATCATGCTGTGTGTGTGGTGGTGCCGGATGATCCGCGTATTACCCAGGATATTATGATCCCGGAGGGCGAGCAGGGTGCCGCACGCCATGGCCAGATAGTACTGGTAGAAATTACTCAGCGCCCCTCGAAGCGGGTTAGTGCGGTGGGTAAAGTGACTGAGGTATTGGGTGAGCATATGGCGCCCGGTATGGAAATTGAAGTCGCCATTCGCAATCATCAAATTCCACATGAATTCCCGCAGGCGGTGTTAGATCAAGTGTCTAAATACGGCGAGCAGGTTCCTGCAGAGGCGAAGCTGGGCCGGGTTGATTTGACTAAATTGCCACTGGTTACCATTGATGGTGAAGATGCCCGTGATTTTGACGATGCAGTTTATGCAGAAACCAAAGAAAATGGCGGCTGGAAACTGTGGGTTGCAATCGCTGATGTCAGTGCTTATGTCAAACCTGATACGCCACTGGATCGCAGCGCGTTGGAGCGTGGTAATTCGGTGTATTTCCCTGATCATGTGGTACCGATGCTGCCTGAAGCGTTGTCAAATGGCCTTTGCTCACTCAACCCGCATACTGATCGTTTATGTTTTGTTGCCGAAATGCATATCAGTGCCAGTGGTAAACTGGAGAGTTATCAGTTTTATGAAGCCGTAATGCACTCTGCAGCACGGTTTACCTACAATAAAGTACACGCTATTTTGCAAGGCGATCCAGAACTTCGCAAGCAATATAACGCAAACCTGAACAATCTGGAAACCTTGTACAGTCTGTATAAAAAGTTGGCTAAAGTACGGGGCCAGCGCGGCGCAATCGAGTT
This sequence comes from Arsukibacterium sp. UBA5043, assembly GCA_002415085.1. GTDB lineage: Bacteria > Pseudomonadota > Gammaproteobacteria > Enterobacterales > Alteromonadaceae > Alishewanella. The sequence goes on from DIBV01000003.1 coordinate 164,241, forward strand.
TGAAACGGTAGAAACCCGGTTTGTTTTCAACAGCCACCGTAAGATTGAACAGATAGTACCGGTACATCGTAACGAGGCACATAAAATCATTGAAGAATGTATGATTATGGCTAACGTTGCTTCTGCCCGTTTTATTGAGAAACATGAGGCGCATGCGCTATTTCGGGTGCACGAACGCCCCGACGGAGACCGCTTTGCTAACTTTAGGCGGTTCTTAGCAGAATTAGGTATTGAGGCAAATCTTTCCAGTGAGCCTACGCCATTGGAATTAACGCAGGTGTTAGCCAGCCTGGCGGACCGGCCTGATCGGGAACTGATTGAAACCACCATGCTGCGCTCAATGAAACAGGCTGTGTATCAGGGTGATAATCAGGGCCACTTTGGTCTGGCGCTGGAGGCGTATGCTCACTTTACCTCACCTATCCGCCGTTATCCGGATTTAGTATTGCATCGGGCCATTAAAGCGATTCTGGTTAAGCAAAATCTTAAAGTAAACGGTGAGCGCGCTTACAGCGAAAAAGAAATCAGCCATTTTGGCGAGCAGTGCTCGATGACTGAACGCCGTGCCGACGATGCCACGCGTGAAGTATCTGACTGGTTAAAATGCGAATATATGCAGGACCATCTGGGCACCGAATTTGACGGCGTTGTGTCGACGGTCACCAATTTTGGTTTGTTTGTCCGGCTTAGCGATTTATATATAGAAGGCCTGGTACACGTCACCTCCTTGCAAAACGACTACTATCGGTTTGATGCGCAGCGCCAGGTATTACTTGGCGAACACAGCGGTGTCAGTTACCGGATGGGTGATCAGGTTAAGGTGAAAGTACTGGCGGTGAGTCTCGAGTCACGCAAAATTGACCTGGCCGTGGTGGGTGAGCCTAAACATAATGTTTCAGGACGGGCGGTGAAAGCCAGCCGTAATGCTGCTTTTGCGGAGAAAGAGGCAAATACCGCTGGCGCATCCAGGCGTAGTGCAAAAGGTGCTGCTAAGTCCTCTGCCAAACCGGCAGCCAAAAAAGCGGATAAACCTAAAGCAGCGAAAAGTGCGGTTAAAAAACCACGGCGCAAAGCTAAAAAATCTTAGTTGCGGCAGATGACGATAATAATGAGAAATAATTAACAATGAACGCAGATTTTGTATTTGGTATTCATGCCGTTAATGCCCTGCTGGAACGGGCACCGCAGGATATTTTAGAGCTGTTTATCATGAAGGATCGCGAAGATAAGCGGATGCAACCCCTTATTCAGCAGGCACGGCAAAACGGTATCTCTATTCAATTTTGCAACAGAAGAACCCTGGATGACATGGTCAGCGGCCAGCATCAGGGTATTGTTGCCAAAGCCCGCTTAGCCAGCAGCGGTAATGAAAGCGACCTGGCTACCTTATTGGAGCAAAAAGATAAGCCGTTTTTATTAGTGCTTGATGGCGTCACCGATCCGCATAACTTAGGCGCTATTTTACGCAGTGCCGATGCCGCTGGCGTGCATGCCGTGATCTCACCCAAAGACCGTTCAGCAAAGTTAACGTCGGTCGTGCGTAAAGTTGCTTGTGGTGCGGCCGAAGCCGTGCCTTTTATTACCGTAACTAATTTAGCCCGTACCCTGCGCGAATTACAGGACGCCGGGGTATGGGTAGTCGGCGCTGCCGGCGAGACTGACACGACGATTTATCAGGCAGACTTTAAAGGGCCATTAGCGTTGGTATTAGGCGCTGAAGGTGAGGGCCTGCGCCGGTTAACCCGGGAAACCTGTGACAGCCTGGTGAAAATTCCGATGTTTGGCTCTGTTTCCAGTCTCAATGTGTCTGTTGCTGCCGGGATCTGTCTATTCGAAGCAGTACGCCAGCGCAGTTAAAATGTTTCAACTAGTTTAGGTTATAAATTCTTTGCCGTATATTCTGCTTGTTATTTACCCGCTAACTCCGTAAAATACGCGACCTTCGGCCATACACTCACGTTCCTTGCCTCTATGCGAGCCCGGCCGAGCTCACCCGAGGCTTACTAACCGTAAGGAGCTACAATGCGTCATTACGAAATCGTTTTTATGGTTCACCCTGATCAGAGTGAACAAGTGCCTGGCATGATTGAGCGTTACACTGGCTCTATCAAAGAAGCGGGCGGTACTATCCACCGTTTGGAAGATTGGGGTCGTCGTCAACTGGCTTACCCAATCCAGAAACTGCACAAAGCACACTATGTGTTGCTTAACGTGGAAGCACCACAAACAGTGATTGATGAGCTGGAAACTAACTTCCGTTACAACGATGCTGTATTACGTAACCTGATTATGCGCACTAACGGTGCCGTAGTTGAGCCATCACCAATGGCTAAGGTACGTGAAGAGCGTTCACGTGACGAGCGTCCTCGTGACCGTGCTCCTCGTGAATCAGAAGAGCAGGTAGAAAACGAAGAGTAAGTTTGATGGACAATATCATCGTGCTTAGCGGTGCCGTATGCCGGCACCCTGAACGCAGTGAGAGTCCGGCGGGTATCCCGCACACTGTTATCACTATTGAACATCGCAGTAACCAGCAGGAAGCCGGCTTAAACCGTCAGGCTTATGTCAGGATGCAAGCAGTGTTAAGTGGCACAGTGTTACATCAGCAAGCTCAAACTTTGACGTTGGGTAGCATGGTAAAGGTCAGCGGGTTTTTAAACCGGCACCAGAACCGCAGTGGTCAGGCAAAACTGGTACTGCACGCCCAGCAGATTGAACAAATAAGTTAGGAGACAGACAAATGTCACGTTTTTTCCGTCGCCGTAAATTCTGCCGTTTTTCTGCAGAAGGCACTGTAGAGATTGATTACAAAGATACCGCTGTTCTGAAGAACTATGTTACAGAAAGCGGCAAAATCGTACCTAGCCGTATTACTGGTACCAGCGCTAAGTATCAGCGTCAGCTGGCTCGTGCTATCAAGCGCGCTCGCTACCTGGCCTTGTTGCCGTACAGCGACTCACACAGCTAATACAGAAGGGGTATAAGTATGCAAGTAATTCTGTTAGACAAAGTCTCAAACCTTGGTGGTTTAGGTGACAATGTTACTGTTAAGTCTGGTTATGCTCGTAACTTCTTATTCCCACAGGGTAAAGCAGTTCCGGCTAACAAAGCTAACACCGAAAAGTTTGAACAGCGTCGCGCTGAATTAGAAGCCAAGTTGGCTGCTGATTTAGCTGCCGCTAACGACCGCGCTGCTAAGCTGGCAGAGCTGGCTGAAGTGACTATCGCTTCTAAAGCCGGTGATGAAGGTAAGCTGTTCGGTTCAGTAGGTACCCGCGATATCGCAGATGCCATTACTGAAGCTGGCGTTAAAGTGACTAAAGCTGAAGTGAAGTTACCAAATGGTACTTTACGTGAAACTGGCGAGTTCGATATCGATCTGCAGTTGCACGCTGAAGTAGTAGCGACCGTTAAAGTTGTTATTATTGCAGAAGCTTAAGGCTATTGGCGCACTGCCTTGCAGTGCGCCATCCTGTTATTCCGGACACCCTCTTTTTTGTTTTTCTTCCAGCCTGCTCCACTTGTTTTAAAAAAATCCTCAACGTTGCTTTTTATTCTGCCGCTTGCAAGGTAGCATTGCACAGTTATTTCCAACTCTGTCAGGTGTTATGAGCAGTAATAAAGACAAGCAGGTCGCCGGCCTGAAAATGCCCCCGCACTCTATCGAAGCTGAGCAATCTGTGCTGGGCGGTTTAATGCTGGATAATCAGGCCTGGGACCGGGTGTCAGAAAAAGTGGTGGAGCAGGATTTTTACCTGCGCTCACACCGCTTTATTTTCAGTGCCATGGCCAGAATTGCCGAAGCGAATCAGCCAATTGATTTAATAACTGTTTCCGAAGCCTTAGAAGCAAACCAGCAATTAGACGATATTGGCGGCTTTGCTTATTTAGGTGAAATAGCTAAAAACACGCCTAGCGCTGCCAATATTATGGCGTATGCCGATATCGTGCGTGAGCGCGCTGTGGTGCGCGATATGATAGCCGTGGCCCATGACATTGCCGATGCGGGTTATGATACCCAGGGTCGCACGTCAGCAGAGCTGTTAGATTTTGCCGAGAGTAAGGTGTTTAAAATTGCCGAGCAGCGGGCCAACGCCAATGAAGGCCCGGAGCCGATTAATAATATTCTGGCAAAAACTATCGATAAAATTGATGCCTTGTTCCGCTCACCACAAACCGGTATTACCGGTTTGTCTTCCGGCTATATGGATCTGGATAAGATGACCAACGGCTTTCAGCCATCCGATTTAATTATCGTCGCCGCCCGACCGTCGATGGGTAAAACCACCTTTGCCATGAACCTGTGTGAACATGCGGCTATTACCAGCGACAAGCCGGTACTGATATTCAGCCTCGAGATGCCCTCTGATCAGATTATGATGCGGATGCTGGCCTCACTTGGCCGGATTAACCAGACTAAGGTACGCACTGGCCAGCTGGAAGATGAAGACTGGGCGCGGTTATCCTCCGCCATTGAGCTGTTAAACAGCAAAGGCAAGATGTATATCGATGATGCTTCTGGTCTTACCCCGACCGAAGTGAGGTCTCGTGCAAGACGGGTCGCGCGTGAGCATGGTGGCCTGAGTATGATCATGGTCGACTATTTACAGTTAATGACCGTGCCGGGCTTAAGTGAAAACCGAACCCTGGAAATTGCTGAAATTTCCCGCTCGTTAAAATCGTTGGCCAAAGAGCTGAAAGTGCCGGTTATTGCCTTATCGCAGCTAAACCGTGGTCTGGAACAACGGGCCGATAAACGGCCGGTTAACTCGGATTTACGGGAGTCGGGCTCAATAGAGCAGGACGCCGATTTAATCATGTTCATTTATCGCGACGAGGTGTACCACGAAGACAGTGCCGAAAAGGGCCTGGCCGAAATTATCATCGGTAAGCAGCGTAATGGGCCCATCGGTAAAGTGCGATTAACCTTCCATGGCCATTTCTCACGCTTTGATAACTATGCTGGCAGTGCCCGCTTTGAGGATGAGTATTAATGTCACGGCGGCCGGTAGCCCAGATAAATCTGGCGGCGCTTGCTCATAATTTGCGACGGGTACAGCAATTGGCACCGGCCAGTAAAGTGTTGGCAGTACTCAAGGCCAATGCTTATGGACATGGCCTGGTACGGGTGGCTCAGGCCTTAGCTGAAGCCGATGCGTTTGCTGTGGCGAGAATTGATGAAGCGTTGGCCTTGCGTACTGCAGGTGTTGTTAAACCGATAGTATTGCTGGAAGGCTTTTACGAAGCTGCGGAGTTACCCGTTTTGCTGGCTAATAATCTGCAGACCGTGGTACACAACGAATTGCAGTTGCAAGCACTGGAGCAAGCCGAATTAGAGGGCCAGCTTAAAATCTGGTTAAAAATTGATACTGGCATGCATCGGCTGGGTGTTGCGCCGGAACAATTTGCTGAATTTTACCGTCGTTTATGGCAGTGCTCTGCAGTTCAGCCAGGCATTCGGATAATGAGCCACTTTAGTTGTGCTGATTTCCCTGGCTCAGCAGAGACCGTGCAACAATTAACATTATTTAAGCAGCTGTGTGCTGACAAGGCTGAGCAACAAAGTCTGGCCAATAGTGCAGCGATTATCAGCTTGCCACAAAGCCATGGTGACTGGGTGCGGCCAGGCTTAATGCTACATGGCATTTCGCCGCTGCCACAACAACATGGTCAGCTGCATTTACTGCAACCTGTCATGCGCTTAAGCAGCAGATTGATTGCTATGCGGCAGGTTAAGCAAGGCGAAACCGTAGGTTATGGTGGCCACTGGCGAGCGTCAACTGCGACCTGGATCGGTGTTATTGCCATTGGTTATGGTGATGGTTATCCTCGTCATGCCAGAAACAATACCCCAGTATGGCTGGAAGGGCGGGAAGTAAAGCTGGTTGGCCGGGTATCAATGGACATGATTACGGTAGATTTAGGTCAGAGCCCCACTGAAAATCTTGGCGCCGAAGCAGTACTATGGGGCCCGGAGTTGGCAATTGAGCGAGTGGCTGAATGCGCTGATACTATTCCTTATGAGCTGCTTTGCAATATTACGCCACGAGTTGATTATCAGTATGTTACAAACGTAGCAAACTGAAACAGGCGTCTGCTACAGGGGCTATTTATCAAAACTAACTTCAATATGCACTTTGCCAAATTCTGAATCGAAAGGCATTAAAATAGTTGGGCCCTCACATTTATGCGTAATAGTGTGAGCTTTACCCGACACGACTATCGGTGTTGCCATCGAAAACTCGTAGCCTTTATCGCCTAAAATACGTTTGGCACCACCGGTGACCATATTGGTTATCTCACCCACCATATCGGTAACATCGGCATTAATGGTTTGAGGCTTTTCACCCAGCATCCGGTACATCACTTCTAATGCCAGATTTTCTTCAAAACTGACTGAAAAAGAGCCTTTTATATCGGTACCAACCATGCCAATTAACCCTGACACATCTCCACGTGCTATTTCGTCTTTCTTTATTCGAGGCTGACCCGGCACAATGGTGGTATTAGCCATCGTTGCTAAAACATTAACAAGAGAAGAAAGAAACGGGTTTATATACTCAACATTCATGGAGCGCGCCTGTTAGTTGTTCGATGGATTATTCCAGCAAGCCATTATAAGATTAGGAGAAATTGAATGATCCTACAAGCCAGCTGATGACTTTACTATAGTTTATCAAACTTGCTGGCATTTATGACAAAAACCATGGGCTTCAATGGTCTGGTGCTTAATTTGAAAACCCTGTTTCTTGGCAAGGGTACCAAACTCCTGTTGCAAGACGTCAGAATGTAATTCGTTAACGCTGCCGCATTTGTCACAGATCAGTAACTGAGCCGGATGGTGATGGCCAAAGTGGTGGCACAACATAAAGGCGTTGCTGGATTCAATTTTATGAATAAACCCCTGTTCGGTTAAAAACTCAAGTGCACGATAAATAGTGGCGGGTTTTGCGGCTGGCTCGGTCAGTTTTAATCGCTCCAGCAAGTCATAAGCTCCCATGCCGCCGTCAGTCTCAGCCATTAACCGAAACACTTTTTCCCGGATAGAGGTAAAGCGCGCGCCATTCTTATCACAAATGATTTTAGCCCGGCTTACTAATAATTCTGTCGACATACTAAATATGATCTCATGGCAACACCGGCTCGCAGTGTAGCATAATGCTATGTAACTTCCACGCAAAGTACATGCTGATAATTATCCGATGGCGGTCATTTCTGTCAGCTAATGCTGTACAATATGGCGCTAAATAATCTATGGCTTACTGCAGGTACAAGACTATTGGCTATTCACTCTATGGATCATAAATTCTCTGTCGCCCCAATGCTGGACTGGACCGATAAGCATTGCCGCTACTTTCACCGCTTGATGACAAAGCATGCGGTATTGTATACAGAAATGGTCACCACGGGCGCCCTGATCCATGGTAAAGGCGATTACCTTGCCTTCAATGAGCAGGAGCATCCGCTGGTATTGCAGCTAGGTGGCTCTAATCCGGCAGAAATGGCCCAGTGTGCCAAAATGGCTGAGCAGCGAGGATATGACGCGGTTAATATTAATGTCGGCTGCCCGTCGGACCGGGTACAAAACGGCATGTTTGGTGCGTGTTTGATGGCAAAACCTGAGTTGGTAGCCAACTGCGTTAGCGCGATGTTGGATAAAGTATCGATCCCGGTGACCGTAAAAAGCCGGATTGGGATTGATGAGCTCGACAGCTACCAATTTTTAACCGACTTTGTCGGGACTATTGCAGATGCCGGATGTCAGCAGTTTATTGTGCATGCGAGGAAGGCATGGTTAAAAGGCTTAAGTCCAAAAGAGAATCGCGAGATACCAGAATTGGACTATCCGAGGGTACACCAACTTAAAAAAGATTTCCCCCGGTTGGATATCAGTATCAATGGTGGCATCAAAACGCTGGATGACGTTACATATCAGCTTAGCCTGGTAGATGGGGTAATGGTAGGCCGTGAAGCTTACACCAACCCCTATCTGCTAAGTAAGGTTGATCACTTTATCTATGATGATGTGTCTCAGGCATTGAGTCAGCACGAATTGGTGCGGGCGATGCTACCCTACATTAAACAGCAGATGCAGCAAGGAGCGCGATTCTGGCATATTGCCCGCCATATGCTGGGCTTGTTTCAGGGGCTGCCAGGTGCCCGTCAGTGGCGACGACATTTAAGTGAAAACGGCCATAAGGCTGAGTCAGGGCCTGAGGTATTGCTGCAGGCGTTGGCGTTTGTTCCTGAAAATATAGCACCAGGCAGAACAGTTGAAACAGCGAGCTGAATAGAGCATGAAGATTTTGACCAATTAAGTGGTTAATTTTGCCACTTTTTGGTTTCCAGATTGTCAGTAGTAAATTCAGGATTTTCATATTGAATTAAAGTTGTTATAAATCAGCATTATAGATTTCATTTAAAGTTGGCATAAGCTTTGTAATAGGTAGGTTGTAGTATCAACTTAATTAATTATTATGAAGGAATATAAAATGAAAACTCTAGCTGCTATCACTTTAACTGCTGCCGTTATGTTCACTGCTGCCCCGGCACAAGCTAACCCTGCAACTGAGGCTTTACAACAATTAGCCGCGAATCAGTTGGCTGAATTAAAAGTTACTGTTGCCAAACAGGCTCGCCAGGCGATGGAGCAAGCCGCTGCGGATGTTCGTCAGTTATTTAACTCTGATGTCCAACTTGCCGAACATAAAGAAACGGATAATAAAGCCGATGCAACACCTACGGTAGAGTAAGTCATGTTGACCGCAAGCAGTTTATTGCTGCTGTATCTGCTGCCGGTTGTCACTATGTGGTCGGCGTTCCTGCTCTGGAGCGTCGTGACCCCGGTTATTATGTCGTGGCATAAAGCCCGGAGCTAGTCGTACCGGGCCCTCTTAGCTTAAGTTCGATAACTTTATTACTGTTCACTGCCAGCTGCCCTTATTTGGTGTAAGATAAACTAAATTTGTTAAGGGAGCGTAACATGGTCAAATTCATTTTGCTGGTGGTTGTGACGGTAATAGGTTTTGCTGCCAATAGCACAGAACTTATAGTAACTGATGGACAGGTCAGGGTGCCTATGCCCGGCCGGACCGTGACCGCGGGCTATTTTACCATCCAGAATAATACCACTGAGTCCGTGCGTTTAACCGCAGTGAAAAGTAGCGCCTTTGAGCGGGCAGAGTTGCATCAGCATAGCCATCAGGACGGTGTTATGAGAATGGAGCAAGTAACCCATATTGCTATTGATGCCAATACCAGTGTTACCTTGCAACCCGGCGGCCTGCACCTGATGCTGTTTGACCCTGTACAACCCTTACTTGCAGGGGAGAGTGTTATGGTATCCCTTAGTTTTAGTAATGGTCAGCAACTTGATTTAAGTATGCCGTTAACCGAAATGCCACGTCGCTAAGGATATCCAATGAATAAACGTAATATGAGTTACCTGGCGCTGGGCCTGCTGTTATTTATTTTTATGGTAACGAGTTGGTGGGTGAGTCGCGAGCCAGCAGTGATGACGGATCAGATTCAACAGGCGCAGCAAACCGATAAGGTTACGTCCCGGGTGGGATACACAACCACTACCGCTTTGATTAAAGTAACCGAAACCTTGCTGGATAAGCCAGGTGGATACCTGGCAAATGATATTTTGCCGCCATTTAGTCTGTTGGACAACATGGCCGCCTGGGAGTTTGGTGTACTGGAAATGTCACGCGATCTGGCACTGGCATTTCGTAAAGACTTTAGCCGGTCTCAATCACAGTCTGCTGAAAATGACTTTCTAAAAGTGGCACAGCCACAGTTTAATATTGATCATCGTAGCTGGGCTATTCCCAGTGCAGAGTCAGAGTATCGCAAAGCTATTACTCAACTGTATTTGTATCGTGATGCATTGTCCGATAGCACTTTGCCTGAAAGCCAGTTTTATGCCAGAGCTGACAATCTGAGAGACTGGCTAAAAAATGTTGAAAAGCGCTTAGGAAGTTATTCGCAGAGACTAAGCGCAAGTGTCGGCCAGGACCGTTTAAATACTGATTTAGCAGGCGATGTTGGCGCGCGGCAATCTACTAACGCACCTGGCCAGCAGCGAGTTCAAACCAGCTGGTGGAAAATCGATGATGAGTTTTATGAAGCACGCGGTGCCGCCTGGGCACTGCTGCATTATTTAAAAGCAGTAGAGGTAGACTTTGCTGAAGTGCTGCACAGACGCAATGCGATGGTAAGCCTGCAACAAATTATCAGGGAACTGGAGGCAACACAGCAACCTATCTGGAGCCCGATGGTATTAAATGGCAGTGGCTTTGGCTTACTGGCCAACCACAGCCTGGTTATGGCAAATTATATATCCCGTGCAAATGCCGCACTTATTGATCTATCAGAATTATTGATACAAGGGTAAACAATATGAAAAAAAGCTCCACTAATAAAGCAGCGTTGTCGCTAGCGTTTAGTTCCCTGTTCATTGCCGGGCAGGCCTCTGCCGATACGCTGCTTGGTCTTTATCTCGGTGGTGATGGCTGGCGTGCAGATGCAACCGGAAGTTTTGGCAATAGTGAACCTGCACCGACATTTAATTTTAATAGCAAAACCCAAGGCTCATATTATATTGCGCTGGAACATCCGATACCGGTGCTACCCAATATTCGGTTGGCACATAATCAACTGGATGCGAATGGCGTTACAATAATCGACGGCCAATTCAGTTTTGGCGGTGAAAGTTTTGCGGTAAATACTACCGTAGCCAATCAGGTCGACCTGACCAATACCGATGTCGTATTGTACTATGAAATTTTAGATAATAGTGTTGTTGCCTTGGATCTCGGCTTAAATGGCAAGCATATAAAAGGTTCGGCGTCGCTAGTTGAGCAAACCCAAAATGGTTTGCAGGGCGAAGAGTCTGTGTCGCAATGGCTGCCAATGTTATATATCAGTAGTAAAGTAGGGTTGCCGTTGACCGGACTGGATGTGTTCGCCCAAGGCAGTTACATTGGTTTGAGTGATAGCCGGATGTATGATCTGCAAGCGGGTATCGGATACGAAGTTGTTGATTCTCTGGCGGTGGATATCCGGGTTAAAGTGGGTTACCGGGCTGTGAATCTGCGTCTGGATGATATCGATAACCTGTACAGCAATCTCGATTTTAAAGGGATCTTTGCTGGCGTAGAGTTACATTTTTAAACACGCCAGCGCGTAGTCGTTTGCTGGTGGTCTGGTGCACTGCGGTACAATCCTTGTTGCTACCGCAAAATCACATTATAGTAACGGTATTCCGAATGACGGCAATATCATTTTGACAAATACATTCAAACAGTTAATTGCACCCTGGCTGCTCGCGCTGGTGTTAGCCTGGCTCTTGGTTGTGCTATGGCTTAATAATGAATCCCGCAACCAGCAATTGCAACAAATTCAGCAATTAGCCATTACGGTAAACTATGCGGTTCAGGCTAACCTGTCAGCTAACAATGATCATCAGCAATTAGCAAATCAGCTAACACAAATTCAAGCCAGTGCAACGCGGGCGGTAGAGCAGATTGCCGCGTACAACGCGCAACGGCAATTGATTGCCAGCAGTGTTGCTTCGGCAACAGCTCCTGTGCTGGGAGTGGCTCCCAAAACTTATCAGGTTAGCGCTCTGGCTGGCAAAGGAACGCAACTTGCGGTGCTGCCGATTAGCACAGGTCTTGCTAAGGCGCAGTCGGACATTGCCTCGCCAATACCTGATAATGGCTATATTGCGGTGGTTTTCAGTACCGCCCAGCCCTGGTTTATCTGGCTTGTTCCACTGGCATTGCTGGCAGCTGCCATGGCCATCGGGCTGGCATTCAGTAGTGGGGCAATAAGGCGTGAACAATTAAAGCTGGCAACTGACATTGAATTATTAGCCCATAATTTGCAACGGTTGCAAAACGCCAGACAAGACTGTCAGATATCAGAGCGTCTGGTAGCGCCGCTTAAGCCATTGCAGCTGGCGTTTAACGAGCTTGCTGGCAAACTTGATCAGCACCAACAGAGCGCCGAGCAACTGATCCAACAACTAAATCAACGTGTGCGCCAACATAATAGTGAAGTCGCGGGGCTTGAGCAGCAGCGTAATCAATTGGCAACAGACCAACAATTACAACGACGCCAGATTTGTCACTGGTTTGCGCAAAGCCGGCTCCTGTGGCAACGACGTGATCAAGTACAACCCGCTCAGCTACAACACTTATCCAAAATGCATTTATTGGCTGGATATTATCAGTTTGCGGACGCTGATACCCAAGGGCCATCCCTGATGCTGACTCATTGGCTGGCGGAGCATATTAAAGAGTTTAATGAAGTAGCAGCAGCAACGTCAGTAGTGCTGGAGTGGCATGAGCATCCGGACAATCAGGCTTATGCCATCAAGTATTACGCCGACACATTAAAGTCATTGCTGCATGCGTTAATTATGGTGGCACTTCGGGGCGAAGACCTAAGCAAAATTACTATCTCAATTCAATTACAGTCAACAGGACAACAACCTGCCTTACGCTTAACGGCTGCTTGCAATGGTAATGGCTTGCCAGGGCATTGCCGTGAGCTGATGCAAACAGATGATGTATTGGATTTGCAATGGAGTGACGCCGACATAGCCTTGCTAAAAGCCGCAGCGCGAGTGGCCGGCGGCAGCTTTACATCTCAATCTCTGGACGGGCTCGGATCCATTGTGGAGCTAACCATTCCGGTTCAGACTGAATCAGCCAATCTCAAAAATATGCAACAGCATATATTGGTTTTTGACGTGGATGACGAACGTTTACAGCAACGTTGTTTCGCTCTGTCTGGGCTGGCTTCTCAAATCACAAAATGCACCACGCTTAGTGAACTGGAGCATTTAATTCAAAGCAAAAAATTTGATATCGTATTGCTGTTTTTGCCGCCAGCAACAGATAGTCCGCACTGGCAAAAAATAATCCATTGTACCCGGCAGCAACCGGCAGTGTTAAGTTTTGCCGCAGCAGATATGCTGAGTAAATGGCAATCGGCGTTATCCGGGGTGCAGGCCAGTGATGACTTTTGCCTGGCAGTAGTTCAGACCTTAAGTGACCAATTGCCAAAAGAACCAAACTTGCAGCATATTCTGGTGGTTGACGATAATGAAACCAATCTGGCATTTGTGCAGGTACTGCTAAAAAACAAACCACTGGTGTTGCATACGGCGACGTCAGCGGCACAAGTCTTTATACTTTGCGAAAAACATCGGTTTGATATGATTCTGTTGGATATTCAACTGCCGGACATGTCAGGGGTGGAAATAACAAAACAGCTGCGGCAAATGCCGCAGTATCGTCAAACACCAATTGTGGCTTTTACCGCACACGCTATGCCTGCAGAAGTTGAAACGTATCGCGCGGCTGGGATGGATGATATCGTTTTTAAACCGCTAGAACCCGCCAGGTTGGACAGTTTACTGGCTCGCTTTTCATTAACATCACACTAGACAACGCTCCGCTGCCAATCTGATAAGCGGGGCTATTTAAACTGTAATACTGCCGCCAATTGTTGCTGCAAAGCGTTTAAATAGCCGCTATGGGTCGGGCTGTTTAACAGCGGTAGTAATTCGGCACCGACGGCAGTGTATTTATAATATTGCAACACTACCCCAGGCTTCAGTGCGGTGCAATGCAGGGTTTGGCTTTGAAATTGCCAACTAAAGGATTGACCTGGTTGCAGTTGACCACTTTCAATTTCGACATTATGTAAAATACCAATATCGACCAGATTAAGTATTTGCGGGTAGGATAAACCAAACTGACTTAAGTTCAGCAATGCCATGCTACGGCCGGTAATAAGTTGCCAAAGCGATGGCTTACGAATGTAACCGAAATAAATACGACCACTTTGCTCTTGCCTGCTGCGACAGCTTAAGCTGGCAGCTAATTGCAGACTTTGTGCCTCTTTGTGGCTCATTTGCTGCAAAATTTGTAAGGTTTTTAATGAAAACCGGCCCGGCGTTGCAATTTCTCCGGCCAGAATTTTGGCCCAAAGTTGCTGCATATTGTCGTTGGAAATATTCAACACTAACTCACAGTACTGAGAAAACCAATCCGGATCTATCTCCTGTGCTGAGACCCGCTCCGGGCAGTATTCCATGGCAAGCGCCATAATTTTTTCCAGGTTTTGCTGCTGGCGCTCGCGCTGCATTTGTAGCCGGCGATTTACCCGTTGCGCCAGGTTTAATTCCGTTCCAGGCTCAGATGCCCCCGAGCGGGCAACAAGTTGCTGGAGTTTTGCATTCCCTGGAGTATGGTCTGATGTTTCCGCAGATTCATTAGCAGTTTCTGCCGTTTTGTTCGCTACGGGCGCACCTAAGTGATAGCGCGCCAGTTTTAACAGGCGCTGCTGCCCCGAAGCCGGGAGTATTTTGCTCACAATAATTCCGGTATTTATTGAAAAATTAATGTTATCTTGGCACTAAGCAGAGTTAGCAGCAAGTAGCGCTAATTGTTTATGCCTGATAGCAGTCTGATGAAATAAGATCAAAATAAACGGCAATTCGTTTTTCGTTTTCTAACGTAAGCATGTATATTTAACACAAGAGACCGATTAAGGCGTAATCATGAAATCGAATGAAACAGATGAAGATTTTCTGTTTTTTGCAGAAGACGAGCTGCTCTCGTCTCAACCGGAACTGGCGGTTGGTGTCTGGAATATTCTTATCGTTGATGATGACGAAGAAATTCACACCGTTACCAAGCTTGCTCTGAACGACTTGATTGTCCTCGGCCGTAAACTAAACTTTCACCATGCCTATTCCGGTGACGAAGCGATTCGGTTTTTACATAACAACCAGAATATCGCCATGGTATTGTTGGATGTTGTAATGGAATCTGATGATGCCGGTTTGAAGGTGGTGCAGCGGATCCGCGATGAACTGCATCTGGAAGAGTTGCGGATAGTACTCAGAACAGGGCAACCCGGCTATGCCCCTGAAGAAAACGTAATAAAAGAGTACGACATTAATGATTACAAAACCAAAACGGAGCTGACTCGCGGTAAGCTCGTTACGACGATAATCGCGTCAATTCGTTCTTATCAACAAATTCGTACTATTAATCAAAATCGGATTGGTCTGCAAAAAATCATAAACGCGGGTGCCAATTTGCTCGAACAGCATTCGCTGCACGAGTTTTCAGAAGGGGTTGTTACCCAAATCGCGTCATTAATTGGTCTGCATGCCGAAGGTGTGCTTTGTGCCCAGATTGAAGACGACGGTAGCGCCAGTGATAAAATTTATGTATTAGGAGCGGCTGGCCACTATGCACCTTTTATAAAATGCCAGCTGGACAAGTTAGATAACCCCAGAATAGTGCAGCAAATTAGTTTATGTTTAAGCCAGCGGCAAAATATTTTCGGCCAGCAGGATACCGTATTGTACCTGGGCAGCGATACCCACTGTGCGGCCGTGTATATCGAGACAAACCGACCTATTGAAGCCTTTGACCGGCAATTGATCGAAGTATTTTTAAGTAATATTTCTATAGGTTATGAAAATGTTACTTTGTTTCAGCAGCTTAAGCATGCTGCCTATATTGATCCCTTGACTAAAACGCCGAACCGCAACGAGTTTATTCAGATCCTGCAGGATACCCGGCGCTTTGATGCTGAAGGTATGGTGGCGGTACTGGTAGACATTGATCACTTCTCTGATGTTAATGATGGCCTGGGGCAGGATGTGGGGAATGAGCTGCTGATTGCCCTTACCTTGCGTTTGATTGCGTTTTTTGGCACCAGTTGTCAGCTGGGCCGGATAGGTGCCGATGTATTTGGCCTGGTAGGTCCTTCGCATGAATTAACGCCAGAGCGGCTAGAAGAGGTATTTAGTGAGCCGTTTCAGGCGTCAGAACACGCGTTACAGGTTACTGCAACCTTTGGCTTGTGTCACTTAACTGATTCTGCTGAGCAGGGCCTTACTATCCTGAAACACGTGTATATCGCCCTGAATAAGGCTAAGAAAAGTATTAGCCACAGCTATCAGTTTTATCAGCCACAAATGGAAGATGAAATGGCTGAACGTCTGTCACTACTGCGTAAGCTGAGGAGCGATTTCAGTCGAGATAAACTGGAATTATGGTATCAGCCGCAGGTATCACTAAGCACCAAGCAAGTGGTTGGAATGGAGGCATTGCTGCGCTGGCCGGTTGCTGATGGCAAATATATCTCGCCTGCAGTGTTTATTCCGTTAGCTGAATATTCGGGTTTAATTGTTGAGATTGGCAGTTGGGTGTTGGAGCAAGCTTGTCAGCAAATAAAGCATCTGGCAAAACAGGGCTTCAGTAATTTACGTATTGCCGTTAATGTCTCAATGCCACAGTTTCGAAATAATCACTTTGTTCAGACCGTTATTGACTGCGTTAACCGTTATGATATTGACCCGGCGCTGTTAGAATTGGAGATCACCGAATCAGTGGTAATGGATGAACCAAAAATCGTCATCGATGCCCTGCAAAAACTAAAAAACGCCGGTATTAAAGTCGCCATTGATGACTTTGGGATTGGTTTTTCATCATTAAGCTATTTGCAGCAGCTGCCCCTTGACCGGATTAAAGTTGACCGGGCATTTGTGCGTGAAGTTACAGAACCTGCCGGAGAAGTTATTGCTCAGACGATCATTAATCTTGGCAAGCGGTTGGGACTCTCTACTATAGCTGAAGGGGTGGAAACGATCGCGCAACAGCAAGCAGTTGAAGCGATGGGCTGTGAT
The DNA here is from genome assembly GCA_002415085.1 of Arsukibacterium sp. UBA5043. Taxonomy (GTDB): domain Bacteria; phylum Pseudomonadota; class Gammaproteobacteria; order Enterobacterales; family Alteromonadaceae; genus Alishewanella. The sequence continues at coordinate 180,967 of DIBV01000003.1, forward strand.
GAGGTGCAAGGCTTCTTGTTTGCCAAACCAATGCCTACCACCGAATTGTTGGCGTTTTTGGCGGACAATAACAGCAATAAAGCTGATTAAACGTTTTACTTAACAAAAATAAAGCCGCTGAGCGGCTTTATTTTTGTTATCAGCAATGCGCTTGAGGTTATTTTTTAGCCCGTTCAAATGACGTTAAAATTTCTGCTTTGGCTGCAGCGGCATCACCCCAACCCTGTACTTTGACCCATTTGCCAGGTTCCAGCTCTTTATAACGCTCGAAAAAATGTTGGATCTGCTGTTTTAACAGTTCAGGTACATCGTTGATATCCTGAATGTGGTCATACAGCTTGGTTAATTTGCTGACAGGCACCGCTATCACTTTGGCGTCTTCACCTGCTTCATCTGACATTTTTAGTACACCAACTGGCCGGCACTTAATAACCGCACCAGGCACCAATGGATAGGGTGTTGGAACTAATACATCAACCGGGTCGCCGTCTAATGATAACGTCTGATTCACAAAGCCATAATTGCAAGGATAAAACATCGGCGTTGACATAAAACGATCGACCCAAACTGTACCGGTGTCTTTATCCACTTCGTATTTAATAGGATCGGCGTTGGCCGGGATTTCAATAATAACGTTAATTTCGTCCGGGAGGTTTTTACCTGCCGCTACGTCGCTTAAGCTCATACTGCTTCCTTTTTGATTAATTGATTCTGTGCCGGCTATTATAACGACAGCCGCAGAAATAACTATGCTTTGTGATAACCAATACAGGTTTCCACTTCATGTTTTGAACCGAGAATAACGGCCACCCGCTGGTGAATATCGTTTGGCATAATGTCCATTATCCGTTGATAGCCGGTTGAGCTGACACCGCCAGCTTGTTCTACCAGAAAACTCATTGGATTGGCTTCATACATTAGTCGCAGTTTATCCGGTTTCTGCGGATCTTTAGTATCGGTTGGATAAGCAAAAATACCACCGCGGCATAATACCCGATGCACATCGCCTACCATGGCCGCTATCCAGCGCATATTAAAGTTTTTACCGCGGCTGCCGGTTTTGCCCAGCAACAGGTCTGCTATATAACGTTGCATGGGCTCCTGCCAGAACCGTTGGTTAGACATATTAATGGCAAACTCAGTGGTGTACTTGGGTATCGTGGCCTGGTCTTCGGTTAATAAAAAGCCACCATAAGTGTTATCAAGGGTATATAAACGGGTACCATGACCGGTGGTTAGCGCCAGCATGGTTGAAGGGCCGTACAGCACGTAACCGGCAGCAACCTGAGCAGTGCCTGGCTGTAAAAATAAACTGCTGTCATCAGCAGCTTTGGCAGGATCAGCAGGCAAAATAGAGAATATCGTACCAATTAAACTGTTAATATCAGTGTTGGAAGAGCCGTCTAACGGGTCAAAGGTCACCAGATACTTGCCTTTGGGGTTCCCGGCAACGATAGTGTCTTCTTCTTCTGAGCTAATTGCTTTCACAACACCGGTTTCTAAGATAACTTCTTTTAATAATTCGTTGGCGATGACATCTAGTTTTTTTTGGGTTTCCCCTTGAATATTTTCGCCAAGGGTAGAACCTAATACACCTGCCAGTTCACCCTGACTGACCCGAAAGGCTATTTCGCGACAGGCAGCAAGAATCGTTTTAAGCAGGGCTATTAAATCAGGTTCTACTCCGTCCTGCTGCAGTACCGGGGAAATACGGCGCATTTTATTATTCCTTTTATTGCTAGTGTAAAGTTGTAGGCCAGGGCTATTTTAAAGAATTTATTGTTAAATTGCAGTTTTGATCGTAGTTTTATCTGTTTTTCTGATCCCAACGGGCCTGCATAGCAGGAAATAACTGATGCATATTCATATTTTAGGTATTTGTGGCACTTTTATGGGCGGTATTGCCGCTATCGCCAAGGCGCTCGGCCACCAGGTGACCGGCTCTGATCAAAATGTTTATCCGCCGATGAGCGAACAATTAACAGAGCTGGGTATCGGCTTGGTGCAAGGTTACGACAGCAACCAGTTCAGTCCTGAGCCTGATTTAGTCATTATTGGCAACGCCCTGTCCCGCGGTAATGAGGCGGTGGAATATGTGCTGAGCCGGGGGCTGCGTTATACCTCTGGGCCGCAGTGGTTGGCAGAGCAAGTATTGCAGGATCGTTGGGTACTGGCGGTAGCGGGTACCCATGGCAAAACTACCACCAGCAGTATGCTGGCCTGGATTTTAGAAGCCGCTGGCCTGAAGCCGGGGTTTTTAATTGGCGGTATCCCGCAAAATTTTGATACCTCGGCCCGGCTCGGCGAATCGCCCTTCTTTGTAATTGAAGCTGATGAATACGACACCGCTTTTTTTGATAAACGCTCCAAGTTTGTTCATTACCGGCCCCGGACCCTGGTTATTAATAATCTGGAGTTTGATCACGCCGATATTTTTCCCGACTTAGCGGCTATTCAACGTCAGTTTCATCATTTGCTCCGTATGGTGCCGGCAAATGGCCTGGTGTTATCGCCGGAAGATACCAAGGCCGTTAGCCAGACCCTGGCCATGGGCTGCTGGAGCGAGCGACAGAGCTATGGTCAGGATTGGCGGGCAGAGTTACTTAGTAATGATGGCAGTGCGTTCAAATTATTTTACCGCCAGCAGTTACAGGGCGAGCTGCACTGGCAGCTAGGCGGCCAGCATAATGTTGATAACGCGGTAATGGCGATAGCCGCAGCGCGTCACGCCGGTGTGCCGGTGGCCGTTGCTATCGAAGCCATGAGCCATTTTGTGGCACCGAAAAGACGGATGGAGCTCAAAGCCGATATTGCTGGTATTAAAGTGTACGATGATTTTGCCCATCACCCTACAGCAATTGCCACAACGTTACAGGGGGTGCGGAATAAAGTGGGCCAGGGGCGCTTACTGGCCGTATTGGAGCCACGCTCTAATACCATGCGCATGGGCGTGCATGAGGCAGCGTTGCCCGTATCGCTGGCAATTGCTGATCATGTGTATTTATACGAGCCGGCTAACGCCAATTGGTCGCTCGAGGCACTCACTCGTAGTTTAAGTCCAAAAGCCCGTCTGTCGCATGATATTGAGGCGCTGGTCGGTTTACTGGTCGAACAAGCGATAAAAGGTGATAACATCGTTATTATGAGCAATGGCGGCTTTGGCGGTATTCACGACAAGCTGATTCAGGCATTAGCGCAAAAATGGGAATAAGTATGCAGGAAATAACCTTAGCCTTTACCGGTGCCTCCGGGGCTCCTTATGGCTGGCGCCTACTCGAACTTTTGTTATTACAGGGTGTGCGGGTGCATTTACTTATTTCCAGTGCTGCCCGGGTAGTATTTGCTACCGAGCACAACATTAAGTTAGCTGGTGCACCGGATAAATGTACCGAGCAGTTGCAAGCCCAGTTTAACTGCGCCCCCGGCCAGTTAACGGTGTATGGTAAAGATGACTGGTTTTCCCCGGTGGCGTCGGGCTCTGCAGCGCCAAAAAAGATGGTCATTTGTCCCTGCTCCACGGGTACGGCAGCAGCCATTGCCATGGGCGCCAGCGATAATCTGATTGAGCGGGCAGCCGATGTGGTGATTAAGGAAGGTGGAAAACTGATTTTAGTGCCACGGGAAAGCCCGCTTAGTGCTATTCATCTGGAAAATTTGCTGAAGCTGGCCCGGCTTGGGATAACGATTATGCCGGCCGCACCTGGCTTTTATCATCAGCCGAAGCAAATCAGTGATTTAGTCGACTTTATGGTCGCACGTATATTGGACCAGCTGGGGCTTAAGCAGCAGCTGACCGCCCGTTGGGGTTATGGCGGTGAGCGCTCTGCCATTGCCAGTGGTAATAATACCGATACAGGAGAGCGCGAGTGAGTCTGGCGTTAGATATTTCAGCACTACACAAAGTGTATAAAAGTGGCACCGTTGCCCTTAGTGGGATTGATTTACAGGTAAAGCAAGGCGATTTTTTTGCGTTGCTCGGCCCTAATGGCGCAGGCAAAAGTACTACTATTGGCGTCATTACTTCATTAGTAAATAAAAGCAGTGGTCAGGTAAGCGTGTTCGGCTTTGATATCGATAGTCAGCTGGAGCAGGCAAAAAGTCAGCTTGGGCTGGTGCCGCAGGAGTTTAACTTTAATCAGTTTGAAACCGTGCTGCAAATTGTGATGCATCAGGCCGGATATTACGGTGTACCAAAAAAACTGGCGTTGGTCCGGGCTGAAAAATACCTGAGTCAGTTAGGGCTGTGGGAAAAACGTCATGCCCGGGCCCGTGAACTCTCAGGCGGCATGAAACGGCGGCTGATGATTGCCCGCGCGCTGATGCATGAACCTAAGTTGCTGATCCTGGATGAGCCCACGGCAGGCGTCGACATCGAATTACGCCGCTCAATGTGGGAGTTTTTACGGACTATTAATAAAGCAGGGGTGACGATTATTCTCACTACTCATTATCTGGAAGAGGCTGAAATGCTTTGTCGGAATATTGCGATTATCGACAAAGGCCGAATCATTGAAAATACCAGTATGAAAGCGTTGTTAAACAAACTGACTAATGAAACCTTTATTCTCGATCTGGATCAAAATCCAGCCAATATTACGCTGAATGATATCAGCTGGCGCCCCTTAGATGAGCACAGCATTGAGATTGATATCGCAAAAAGCGAGGGGTTAAATCCTATTTTTAGTCAGCTGAGTAAGCAGCAAGTGAATGTATTGTCGATGCGCAATAAGGCCAACCGGCTGGAGGAGTTATTTGTGGCGCTGGTCGAAAGTGGTCGTGGGGAGGCAAACTAATGCGTGCCAGTTATCTGATTGCCCTGCAGAGTATTTTAAGCAAAGAAATTATCCGCTTTATGCGAATTTGGGTGCAAACTCTGGTGCCGCCTGCTATTACCATGAGTCTGTATTTTGTGATTTTTGGCAGTTTAATAGGTTCACGTATTGGTGATATGGGCGGCTTCAGTTATATGGAGTTTATCGTCCCAGGCCTGATTATGATGGCGGTAATTACTAACTCTTATGCCAATGTGGCCTCTTCGTTTTTCAGCGCCAAGTTTCAGCGTAATGTCGAAGAGCTGCTGGTGGCGCCCGTGCCAAATTATCTGATTGTGCTGGGGTATGTCGGTGGTGGCATGACGCGCGGTATTCTGGTGGGTTTAATCGTCACGATCCTGTCACTGTTTTTTGTTGATATCCAAATTCATAATCTGGTTATTATTATTGTTACGGTAATTCTGACATCGATGTTATTTGCCCTTGGTGGTTTAATAAATGCTATTTACGCCAAAACGTTCGACGATATCAGCATTATCCCTACCTTTGTATTGACACCATTAACCTATCTGGGTGGGGTATTCTACTCGTTGCAGATGTTGCCAGGTTTCTGGCAAAACGTGGCAGCATTAAATCCGATCGTCTACATGGTCAATGCCTTTCGCTATGGTTTTCTGGGGTTTAGTGATGTTAGCCTGGTACTGGCGCTGACAGTTGTTATCAGTTTTATCGTAGTAATGTTCAGCTTTGCGCTGTATTTAATTAACCGCGGTGTTGGCCTGCGCAGCTAGCCTGGATGAAATTTTTGCAGACATCCAGCAGCAGTTGCAGTAAAGTTGGGCCCTTTGTGCTCAGCTGTCTGATGGCTTTTGCTGTAGACCTGAAGTGGTAAACCTATAGTGAGCCGATATATCGGCTCAGTGAGTAGTATAACGCATGACAGAACCGACAAAACGGCTGGCCGCCGCCTCTGAAGATGCGCTTTGGCGTATTTTTACCGTACCCGAGGCACCGGATTCCACGCTTAGTATTATTGAACAGAATCTGTCCCAGAATCTGGCCGGCTTTCTGCGCGAAAGTATTGTCGCGCTGGAAAAACCGCTGTGGCAAATCGAGCGGGATTTTCAGGCGCACCAAATCCCTCTGTCACCGCAGTTTGTCTCAGATTATGCCGAGAGCATGATGCAAAAGCTGGTTGCCCATTCGGTGCATACTGCTTCACCCAGTTTTATCGGCCATATGACATCGGCTTTGCCGTATTTTGTGCTGCCACTGTCAAAAATGATGGTTGGGCTGAACCAAAACCTGGTAAAAATTGAAACCTCCAAAGCCTTTACACCGTTGGAGCGCCAGGTACTGGGAATGATGCATCACCTGGTTTACGGTGAAAAAGACAGTTTCTACAAAAAATGGATGCACAGTGCTAACCATTCATTAGGCGCCTTTTGCTCGGGCGGCACTATCGCCAATATTACCGCGCTGTGGATCGCCCGCAACCGTTTGCTAAAAGCCGATGGCGATTTTAAAGGTATTGCCAAAGAGGGCTTATTTCAGGCGCTGAAGCATTACGGCTACGATGGTCTGGCGATAGTGGTTTCAGAGCGCGGCCATTACTCACTTGGTAAAGCGGCCGATGTGCTTGGCATTGGCCGGGACTATGTGGTTAGCGTTAAAACTGACGCCAACAATAAGGTTGATGTGGCCCAGATGCAGCAAACACTGGTTCGTTTACACGAAAAAAATATTAAAGTGCTGGCCATTGTTGGCGTAGCGGGCACCACTGAAACCGGTAATATTGACCCGTTGGCCGATCTTGCTGATTTGGCCGAACAGTTTCAATGTCATTTTCATGTCGATGCCGCCTGGGGCGGTGCCACATTATTGTCTGATCAATACCGGCATTTAATGGCCGGCATCGAGCGGGCTGATTCAGTGACGATTGACGCTCACAAGCAAATGTATGTGCCGATGGGCGCCGGGATGGTGGTGTTTAAGCATCCGTCATCGGCCCATGCTATTGAGCATCATGCCGAGTATATTCTTCGTAAAGGCTCAAAAGATTTGGGTAGCCAAACTCTGGAAGGTTCGCGTCCGGGTATGGCGATGCTGGTGCATGCCTGTCTGCAGGTGATTGGTCGCGATGGCTATGAAATTCTGATCAACCGCTCGTTAGAAAAAGCCCGCTATTTTGCGACCTTAATTGAGCATAATATTGATTTTGAGCTGATCACCGAACCTGAACTGTGTTTGCTAACTTATCGCTATGTGCCCGCCCAGGTGCAAAAAGCCATGGCAATAGCCAACACAGAGCAGCGCCAGCAATTTAACGAGTTACTAAATGGCCTGACTAAGTTTATTCAGAAACGCCAGCGCGAAGAGGGTAAATCCTTTGTATCTCGTACCCGGTTGACGCCAGCTCATTACGACCGACAGGAAACTATAGTATTTAGGGTAGTATTGGCTAATCCATTAACTACTGAACAAATTCTGCATGATATTCTGGTTGAACAAGATCAGATAGCTCAGCAGAACAAAGAGTTCTATCCGAAGTTGTTGCAGCTGGCTAAAACCCTGACCGGCTGATCATCATGCCAGCGAAATCCCGACGCAACATTTTTATTGTACTGCTTGTTATTGTAATTGTAGCGATGTGGTACGGTTATTCAGCTGATAATATCCTTACTGATGCGGAGCAGAAGCAACCTTCTTATGAGCTTAAAAAAAATGTAACCGAAATTACCACGACGTCTATTGCTCCACCTAAGGTGCAGCTATCGGAGAAGAAAAATGAAGGAGGGCACAGCCCTGTTTTATTGTCGTCATCGATGCCAGTTGAAATAACTTACACTGAGCAAAACTGCGTTGATATTGCTGAACGAGTCAAAAATCATTCTGGAAGAACAGCTTTTCTGCACTGGTATAGACAAGAACTAGACGCTGAACTGGATAACAGCTATTACCAAACCCTGAGTATTGATCAATTAGTGGAGCAAGCTCAGGCCGCGGATGTGTTGGCTATGCGGATGCTGGCGGAAAGGTATTTAACATATGCCCGGTATCAGCACTTTAGTAAACCTGCTACACAGCATGTCTCTGAGCGTCTTGATCGGTCAGCACTTGGACAGGCGCGATACTGGGCAGAGCAAGCTGCATTAAATGGTTATGGAGGAGCGTTTGTATCGCTTCTGGCAATGAGCTATATGGTTGAACTTGAAGACATAAACAGAAAGTTGGCGGCTAATCCTGCACAAGTAGAGATATTACATGATCAACAAACAGACGTAGCGTTAAATGCACAAGCCTATTTAACATTGTCTGTTGAAGTTATGCCACAACTGCAAGAGTTTCTTTTACCTTTGCGTATGCAGTTAAGTAAGTCTGAGTTGTCTACTGAAGAACAAGCCCGCTTCGATGAAATTTATCCCAAGTTAACATCAGAATGGCGCGACAAGCGCGCACTGTTAGGTTTGCCAGCGGAACTGGAATTTAACATTCCAGTAGAAGTGGAGCAGTATATTCAGCTGCTAAATAGTGAAGTAAGTTGCGCCAATGGCAGTAATTAGTTAGCCTGGCCAGCCCAGATAAGCCCTGTGCCTAATAACAACGGATAGAGATGGCATAGCATCACATTTAAGCCAAGCACGTTAGTCAGCTGCGCAGGCTTGTCGGCGTAGCGGAACAGGTCTGGTATTATTCTTATCACCAGCGCCAGACTTAGCAGCGCCAGTAAACATTGCCAGGGCAAAATTCCACTCAATACGCCTAAAATCAACACCAGATAACTGAGTAATAACAGCAGGGTATAGACACTTGCGCTATGGCGCCGGCCAATCACGATGGGTAAATGGCGTCTGCCCACCTGACGGTCTGCCTCTGCGTCCGGGAACTGGTTTAGCAGTAATAAATTACTTACCAGCAAAGTGATAATCATTGCCAGCAGCCACGCCGTAGCACTTATATTACCGGCAAGTACCCAGTAGCTGCCCAGCGTCATAAAAATACCAAAGCCAATACCCGGGGCCAGCAAACACAGAAGTGGCCAGCGGTTAATGTGCCGGGTGTAGCCATAAATCAGCAGTACACCGGGTATCCCAATAAGTAATGGTTGCCAGTTCAGCTGATAACTCAGATATAAACCACCGCCAATAACCAGCAGCATGCTGACGATACCCAGCAGCAGGGCAAGATGAGCGGCCCCCGGATGGGTCACCAGGGTGCCACTGCCCCCACTAAACGGTGTGCGATTGGTAAGAAAATCCAGGCCGGATTTAAAATCAAGGTATTCGTTCAGCGCATTGACACTTATATGGGCGCATAATCCGATAGCAGTAACCAGCATCAGCACGCCAGGCGATAACAGATGGCCGGCTTGCCAGCTGGCGCCGGCAGCAAGGGCTATACATACCAGGGTCAGGCTCAGAAAGTTAACCCGAGCTACGCCGCAAAGCTGTTTAAGCAAGACAAATTCCTTTTAAACATTTTCGCTACAGAGTATAGGCCGCTGCCAGCTTATAGCTTGATCTGTGACATTATTTCGGTATTTATGTTGTAAACTAATGATGAATTGCTATTGTCTGAGCAATGGCGCAATCGTCTGGCTTAATCAACGTTAAGGAATTCTTATGCGTACGTTTTTATTAATATTGTCGATAGTTATGCTGACGAGCTGTCAGAGTGCTTACTACTCCACCATGGAAAAAGTGGGTGTTCATAAAAGAGACATACTGGCTGATCGGGTAGATAAAGCGCAGGAAGCACAACAAGACGCTCAACAGGAGTTTAAATCTGCGTTAGAGCAATTCAGTAGCCTGATTAAATTCGATGGTGGAAACTTACAAAAACAATACGAACAGACCAATGATCAATACCAGGCTTGTAACGAAGCTGCTGCCAATGTATCAGAACGGATTAACAGTATTGAAGATGTCGCAGAAGCATTGTTTGATGAGTGGCAGGACGAACTCGATATGTATACTAATCCAAAGCTGAAGCAGGAAAGCAAAGCAAAGCTGAATTCAACTCAGCGCCAGTACAAGCAGCTGCTTAGCACCATGCGTCAGGCGGAAAGTTCAATGGCTCCGGTACTCGATAGCTTGCGGGACAATACACTGTATTTAAAGCATAATTTAAATGCGCAGGCGATCGGCGCCTTAAAGAGCGAGTTTGCCGGTATCGAACGGGATATCACCCTGCTTATCCGCAATATGAATAAAGCGATAAGTGAATCACAGCAATTTATTGCTACGCTTAAACAATAACTGAACAAGTGACCGAGTAGCGCAATGGCGCGTCAGGTTAAAACAATAATCGAAACAGGAGAGTTCTATGTCTGGTCAGGGATCCGGTGGCAATGTTATCGCGGCACTATGTAATATTTTTATACCGGGGCTGGGACAACTGGTGCAGGGGCGTATTTTAGCGGCTTTAGTATTTTTCGTGGTCTGTATCGTAGGCTATGCCTTGTGGTGGCTGATTATACCTGCCATTTTTGCTGCAATTGCCCACTTATGGGCGATTATCGATGCGGCTAAGTTCCGGCCAAGACTGTAACGGCCCGTTAGCTTACAGCGCCTCCTCTTAAGGCTGCTGCTGTTAATTCAGATTTTTTTCACTAATTTAAAGAGCCTCTATGACCACGCCGCAAAGCATTATTATTTTGATCCTGTTGGTCACTGTTGCAATGTTTTTATGGGGGCGCTGGCGCCACGATATGATAGCGCTGGCCGCACTGCTGGCATGTGTGGTGTGCGGGGTTATTGACCCGGCCATTGCGTTTAATGGCTTTGGCCATCCTGCGGTTATTACCGTGGCCTGTGTTCTGGTATTAAGCGCTGGTTTGCAGCGAAGTGGTGCGGTCGATGTGCTGGCCCGTCACGCTATGCCTAAGAAATCCGGGCTGATGTTAAGTCTGGCAGCACTGGTAGGTATTGGTGCGTTGCTTTCTGGCTTTATGAACAACGTCGGTGCTCTGGCCTTGCTTATGCCGGTTGCGCTGCAGGTTGCAAACCGGCTGGAGGTACCGCCGGGACGGGTGTTGATGCCTCTGGCGTTTGGCACCATTCTTGGCGGCATGACCACCCTGATTGGTACCCCGCCCAATTTAATTGTCTCGGGTTTTCGGGCTCAGCAGGGTAATAGTGCTGGTTTTGCCATGTTCGATTTTACCCCGGTCGGTATTGCGGTGGCGCTTACCGGTTGTATTTTTGTCGTGCTGGCGTGGCGTTTGGTTCCCGCGCGTAAACAAGCGGGCACCGAAGGCTTTGAAACAGGCGCTTATCTGACGGAAGCTCGCGTAACGGAAAAAAGTAAAATAGCAGATATGCGTTTGTACGACATTGAGAAGGAGTTTGATGACAGCGGCACGCAAATTGTCGGGCTTATCAGAAACAACGTTAAAATCAACGCACCCAGCGGCGGCAGAATGATCAGAAGCGGTGACATTCTGGTGCTGGAAGCTGAAGTTGATTCGTTAGGGACCATACTGTCGACATTAGGGCTGGAGCTGGAAGAATCAAAAACCGTTGAGAAGCCGGCCAAGCCCGAGAGTGAAAACGTAAAAACGGAAACGCGAACGAATAACAGCAATAGTACAGCAGAGCTTAAAGCGGCAGACAGTAACGTGGTGGCAGCAAAAACAGAGGAAAAGCCGGCAGAAAGTAAGCCAGCGGAGAGTAAATCTCAGCATGCAGAAGATATCGTGCTGATGGAACTGGTAGTGCGGCCCGAATCAAACCTGCAGGGCCGCTCCGCAACCAATATTATGTTGCGTTCGCGCTATAGCTTAAATTTGCTGGCTGTTTCCCGCGATGGCGGTCGTTCTAAGTCACGTCTGCGAAATTTCAGGATGCAAGCGGGGGATTTATTGCTATTGCAAGGCACCAGCGAGAGTGTTTTAGAGTTTGCCAGCGATTATGGTTGTGTGCCTCTGGCAAAAAGAGAGCTGAAAATACCGGATAAGAAACAGGCCGCCCTGGCGGGGATTATTATGTTTTTCGCCGTGGCGGGTGCCGCATTCGGCTTGTTACCGGCGGCGATATCTTTTGCGCTCGGGGTATTGGCGTCGATGATATTTAAAACGGTCCCGCCCCGCTCAGTCTATAGCAGCATCGACTGGCCGGTTATCGTGTTATTGGCAGCACTGATCCCGGTTGCGGGCGCGATGGAGGCGACCGGCACCGCTGAGCTAATTGCCAGCGTGCTGATGGAATATGTCGCACAGGGCAATGCCATAGTGGCGCTGGGTATGGTGCTGGTGATTACTATGTTTTTATCTGACTTAATGAATAATGCGGCAACAGCAGCTGTGATGTGTCCTATCGCTATTGGCGCGGCAATGACCTTAGGTGTAAATGCAGACTCATTTTTAATGGCCGTGGCTATCGGCGCTTCCTGTGCGTTTTTAACGCCGATAGGCCACCAGAACAATACCTTAATTCTTGGCCCGGGCGGCTTTAAATTCAGTGATTACTGGCGGTTGGGATTGCCGCTTGAAATTTTAGTGGTGGTGGTTGCCTTGCCACTGCTTACGGTGTTCTGGCCATTATGACGCTGGAAATTGCCCTCGTTTTACTGCTGTTAGCGGCGGCACTAGTGCTGTTTATTACCGAGTGGCTGCGGATGGATGTGGTAGCGCTGTTAATGTTGTGTACCCTGGCGTTGTTTGGGTTAGTGTCGCCATCTGAGGCGGTCAGCGGGTTTAGTAACCCGGCGGTGATTACGGTGTGGGCCATGTTTATTATGAGTGAAGGCCTGACCCGGGCAGGTATTGCTGACAGTATTGGCAGACGGGTGATTCGCTTGTCGGGCAGCAGTGAAACCCGGATGATTATTGTAATTATGCTGGTAGCCGGTTTGTTATCGGCTTTTATGAGCAATATTGGTGTTGTCGCCCTGTTATTGCCGGTAACGGTTGAAGCAGCTCGGCGCTGTGGTATCTCGCCGGCAAAAGTGCTGATGCCCATGGCATTTGGCGCGATGTTAGGCGGCTTATTAACCTTAATTGGTACACCACCAAATTTACTGGTCAGTATTGCCCTGGAAAAGACCAACCAGCCTGGCTTTCAGTTATTTGATTTTGCGCTGATTGGTTTGCCTATTTTAGTTGCCGGTACCCTTTTCGTTGCTTTTATTGGCCGCCATTTGCTGCCCGCTACCGATCCTGGCCGGGCCAGCTTAGCCGGCAGCCGTAATCTTAGTGATCAATACGGGTTGCAGGAGCGGATATTTGCCTTACGTCTGCCTGATCCTTCACTGTTGTCAGGTCGGACACTGGAAGAGTCGGGGTTAATTAATACCGTTGGCCTGATGGTAATTGCCCTTACCCGAGGTAAGGAAACCTTTACCCTGCCATCGCGCCATACGGTATTAAAAGCCGGTGATATTGTGCTGGCCCAGGGCAAGTTTAACCGTTTCGAACGGCTGCGCAGCTGGAACTCACTTACCATTGAACGTGAAGCCCCGATGCTGCATGAAAAACTTTTGGCAGCCAGCGGTCTGGCCGAATTAGAAGTGGCGGCTGATGGCCCGCTGGAAGACGAAGTATTAGAGCATCACCGTTTTCGCGAAAACTATCAGTTAAATGTGTTGGCGGTGAAACGGCCCGGCCAGACGTTACGTACCCGCCTGGCCGATCTATCATTAGCCGCTGGTGATAAAATTCTGGTGCAGGGCAGCCGGACTGCGCTGGATGCCATGCAAAAGCAAGACGCTTTTACCGCGGTGCTGCCCTTAAGCGCCGACGATGTAAAACGGCAATATAAACTGGAAGAGCGGCTGTTTGTGCTGGGCTTACCTGCTGACAGCCCACTGGTCGACAGCACCTTTGCTGATAACCGGTTGGGTGATGCCTTTGACTTTCGCTTGCTTGGCTTGTTTCGCCACGGCGAAATTATTCAGCAATTCAGCTCAGATGACAAACTGGAAGCGGGTGATTTGCTATTAATCCAGGGCCGGGAAGAAGATCTGGATATCTTACGGGGCTTTAAAGAACTGGAGCGGTTGGACGATATGTCACCGTACCTCGATTTACTGGCTAAAGGTAAATTAGAGTTAGTCGAGGCTACGTTGCACCCGCGCAGTAAATACATTGGCCAAAGTGTTAATGCGTTGCAACTCGATAAACGCTACAAAGTAGAGGTAGCGGCGATTTGGCGTGAAGGGCGCTCATATCGCTCGGCCCTGGGCAGCATGTTACTGCAGGCGGGGGATGCCCTGTTAATTGTTGGCCCGCGCTCGCGCCTGGCGAAGCTTACCGATAGCGAGCATTTAATTGTACTGAATCCGGTGCAGGTAAAACCGGTTAATGCCAGCAAAGCGCCATTGGCTGCCGGCCTGATTGGCTTGATGGTACTACTGATCGTAACCGGCCTGTTACCAGTTTACATAGCGGCTATTTTGGCGGCAACTCTGATGATCGCCAGTCGTTGCTTGAGCATGGAGCAAGCCTATGCCGCTATTGACTGGCGCTCGATTTTTCTGATTGCCGGCATGCTGCCTCTCGGGCTGGCCATGCAACACTCCGGGGCCGCGGCCTGGCTGGCCAATGGGGTGCAATCTGGCTTAGGTCAGTATGGCCCGCTGGCGGTCATGGCGGGCTTATATCTGGTCACGGCGCTGGGTACTCTGGTAATCCCCACCGTGGCACTGGTGCTTATTATGGCGCCCATTGGTTTATTGCTTAGCAGTGCGCTTGGGGTGAATGGTCAAAGCGCGATGATGGTGGTCGCGATAGCGGCTACCAGCCTGGCCAGTCCGGTATCGCACGCCGCCAACACCCTGGTAATGGGCCCTGGCGGCTATCGTTTTGTTGACTATTTAAAAGTGGGCGGGCCGTTAAGCTTGCTGCTATTTGCTATTACCATGGCGTTGTTGCCGCTGTTCTGGCCATTAACAGCCGGCTAATGGCAGCTGACAATCAAAGCATGCTCTTAAGTACATTATCTTTGCGAACAAAATGATGGTGTAGTGCAGCGCCAACATGCAGCGCTATAACGCCGATAAGTGCTATCGCTAACCAGCCATGCAGTTCACGAAACAGCGCGTAATTATAAATATCAACCTGCAGCGCGGCCGGTAACCTGAACCAGTCAAAAACCGCCACCGGCCTGCCAGCAAAATACTGCATTAAATAACCGGAAAGAGGCATTGCAAACAGCAAGCCATACAACAGCCAGTGCGATGCTTTAGCCACCCATTTTTGTCCGTCAGACAACTCAGATGGTAACGCTGGTAGCTTGTGCCGTAAGCGGTTTATCAGCCTGGCCATCACCAATATAATGGCAATGACGCCAAAGGCTTTGTGAGCATTTAGCAAAGTATACTGCCAGGGCTGAAGTGAGGTAACCATCAGTAAGCCAGCGGCCAGCATCGAAACCACCAGCGCAGCCATACCCCAGTGAAACAGTCGCATAGAAAGTGAAAACCGATCTGAGTTACTCATTGTTGCTGCCCGCTAATGCGCCATGTAATTGTTCTTTTGCCCGGCGACGATAAGACTCTGCATAGGCTGCAGAGCGCGCCCGTAAAATAGGATCGGCGGTTGCAGCGATGCCGGATGGCAACAGCAGCGGGTCAAAATTAATGGCATGGCAGTCCCCCTCCAGCTGTGCTGTGGTACCGGTAAGCACTATCTGCCCGGCGCTAATCTGTTGGCGACTATCGGGCCATGCCTTGGTTGGGTTATTTTCATCATCCATCGGCTCTGCCAGGGTAAACACCCAGTCAAACACCACCGGTTTTGCTGCAACCCGGGCGGTTATTTCCTGTTGCAGGGCATCATCACCATGCAGATCGGTTGCTGCCACTGATACCGTGGGTTGCATTGCCCAGCGCACCGCATGTTGTTTTCCGTTGGCGTTCACCAAATAAAAGGCATTTATGCTGTGATACGTTTCAGCGGCAAAGCTACCCGTTGGCTGATACTGCCCGGCCCATGCCAGAAACTCGTTACTCTCGGGGTGCTCGGTAAAGAATTGTTTTACTGCAGCCGGGCCCGCCTGAATCGCCTTTATCTGCTGATAAAAGGTGTGTGGATCAGCGACTGCCATCACCGGTGGTGTATTCATGGCGAGGCGCCATTGTTCGGTTCGGCTAAGAGTGAAACTTAGTGCCAGGCTACGAACGGGCGACTTTAAATCAGGTGCGGTAGGATTATTGCCTGCAATAGACAGGCGGCCAGTAAAGGGTGTTGTGCCGTTTCGAAACAAACTGGCCTTGGAATAATCAGCTAATTTGCCGTTAGCACGAAATTCACCGCTAACACAAATACCCTTGGCATGAGCGCGCCGAAATCCGGCAAAGTTTGCGCTGCCTTGCTGTAAGTCAACAAACCGTTGCGCGGAGACCTGAGGTGGGGCATTGGCAGTTAAGCCGGCCGTGGGCGCCAGCAATAGCGCAAAATAAAAATATTTCATATAACGTTACTCACTGTGGGTGATAACTTCATTTGCAGGAAGTTGCTGAGAATGACATATAGCCGACATTGACCGGAGTACTGCTAAATAACTTTCATCAATTCGCGAAGCTTAGTAGCAAAGTTAGCATAATACTAATGTGAGGCGTTAAACTTGTACCGTTAAGTGCTGATTTACGCTACCGTAGTTAGCGGTTGCCGCGCTCGCCACCGCTGATAGAACGCCACTGAATTGAGGAATAGATGCATTTACCCACTGTTGTCATGGTAGCGTTGGTGATTAACCTGTTGGTCGGGGTGTATCTGTACCTGCTTTACCGGCGTAAACCAAAAGACCGCTGCTTTAAACTCTGGTCGTATTCCTGCTGGTGGTTTGTGTCAGGCGCCAGTTTAGTGGTGTTGCGTGCTTACCCTGTTCCTGATCTCTTAAGCTATTTTATTGCTGACGTTTTGTTGCTGTTAGCGCCGGTTTATGTGCTCGCGGGGCTGGTTCAGTTTTCTCGTTTTCGATATACCCGGCGTCGCCGTCAATGTGCTGTTGGCGCACTGGTTGTTGCGATAGTAGCACTTTTTCTTTGTTATCAGCAGCCTGGCGCGTTAAGCGTGGCGGTATCACTGGCTATTGCGCTGACATTTTGCTTGTGCGCGTATTTATTGTTTAAATCGATTATTATCGAACCGATATTTACCCGTACCCTGCAAACGGTGTTTGTGCTGCACGCGGCAGTGATGCTGATACAGGCTGCGCTGGTTATTGATAACTGGCAGCATCTTAACCTTCATGGCTTACCTGAAATATCGGTTTACACCCTGCTGAGCCACATTATGCTTACCACCGTTACTGCCTTGTTGTTGCCCTGGTTAAGCTTTTTAAAACTGGAACGCCAACTGACCTTTAAATCGCAGCGCGACGGTTTAACCCGCCTGGCCAACCGCGAGCATTTTTTCAATCAGCTTGAGCGCTACTGGCAGCAGCACCCATCGGTTCCTGCCGTTTTTATGATGATCGATATCGACTTTTTTAAAACGGTTAATGACACCTTTGGCCATGCAGTGGGTGATAGGGCTATTGCTTCAGTAGCAAGGCTATTATCAAAACAGTTGCGCAGTAACGACATCATTGGCCGAATTGGTGGCGAAGAATACGCTGCGTTGTTAATCGATATTGATGAGTCAACTGCAACAGTCATCGGCCAGCGTTTATGTCAGCAGGTAGCCGCACAGTTACAGTTTATTGAAGAGAAAAAAGTTGAGTTGACAATCAGTATTGGCTTGGTTCAGATTATTCCGGCGCAGCACGGCCATAAGATCGCTTTTAAAGCGGCTGACGAAGCGCTGTACGCCAGTAAGCAGGCTGGCCGAAACACCGTCACGCTGGGTAAGATTAATACAGTTTAATTTGTGACATGCTGTTACTCAGACAACTGCTGGTAAATCAACATCCAAAGCTGAGAATGTACGTAAGACAATCCACAATAAAAAGGTATACATAGTTAAAATCTTGAATTACATTCGGGTACAAGAATATGCTGATTGATTTAATGTCTCAGGCTATATTCTAAATTTCACACTAACGTTAAATCCTTTTAGTCAGATACCGGCTTTTTTCAGGATTAGATAATAAGTAGAAAATGGAGATTAAGAAGTGAATAGTGAAGTACCTGCAACTATGGGTGATGTAAAAAAATTCACCGGATTCTGGCCAAGAGTTGGTGCCAGTCTTATTGATACACTTATTTTGTTAGTAATCACATTGCCAATTTTGATATCAGTATATGGCTGGGATTACTTCGATGATGACTCATTTATTATGGGCTTTGCCGATTTTTTTATGAATTGGTTATTTCCGTTAGCTGCTGTATTAGCTTTTTGGATTTATAAGCAAGCCACGCCCGGAAAAATGGCAATTTCAGCAATAATTGTAGATGCTAAAACTGGCGGTAAGCCGACTTTACAGCAGTATATTGTTCGCTACATTGGCTATTATCTTGCCGCGATCCCACTCGGACTTGGTTTTTTCTGGGTAGCATGGGATAAGAAAAAGCAAGGGTGGCACGATAAACTGGCGGGTACCGTTGTCATTAGTCCTAAAAATAATCATACACAAGAAGTTTCATTTGAAAGTCAGTAAGTCGGCTTTATTGGTATTTTTGTCTGCGAAATATTGAAACTCAGATGGCCGCTGTTGCGGCCATCCAACGGTTTAGCTGGTTATATTATTGAAACAGGTAAGGAAGCGTAGTGCTGCAAACTACGGCAATTACTTGCTATATCAATAAAGATAACGTAAGAGTGCGCTTAAAACAGCATATATAAAAAAAGGGAGTTACAGTGGAAGCGTTAAAACATTCAGGGCTCGGGATTGCGTCATTTATTACCAGTATCGTTGCTGGAATTTTAATTTTTGTGCTTATCGTTATTGCTGGCATTATGGAAGCATCTACGCCGGGTGGTATTGATGAAACCTCTGCAGATGCTGTAATAGTTGGCCTGTTTTTACTTGCTTTTTTAGGGGCGTCAATAGTTGCTTTCGGCCTGGGTATTAGTTCACTTATTCAGAAAAATCGCAAAAAGATTTTTGGCATTCTTGGTACTACGTTTTCTGCTCTTATCGTGTTGGGTACTGCGTTCCTGATTGTGCTTGGCCTTGCCATGGGTTAATGCTGAGCACTATTAAGAGATACATAATTAACTGAAGTTACCACAACCCCAGCTGCGCCTGCTGCTCTCCTGGCCATGGAGCCAACACAGAATGGGGTTGCTGTAAATCGACTGCAAACTGGCGGCATAGTTGTGGTGCCAGGGTATTATCTGGCGTATGGAAAAAGCAGTAAGGGGTTTTCCCCTCAGCCAGCCAGCTGTTAATTTTAGCCAGCCAGGGGGTGTAGAACTGGCGGTTCAGATCCATATCGTCGGTGCCGATAAAGCGCAGCACAGGCCGGTCGCTCAGGCAAATAGCATGCACAGGTAAGCGCGGTTTTTTACCCTGCGCATCAAGCAATGCCGGGCTGCTGGCGGGTACAGAAAATAGCGCCCGGCTATCAAACACGACTCGTTCGACACCAAATTTTTGCAATAGACGATTTAATGTCAGTTCATGCTCTGCTTTATCAAAAAAGGCCGGATGGCGTACTTCTACAACCATTGGTATTTTGCTGCTTAATAGCTCTAGCACAGTGGTTAATTGCCCTAGCAGCGCCGGACCGGTACTGGCAGGCAGCTGCAAGTGAATTAAGCCGATATAGCGGTGAACTGGTGTAAAGTGGTGCCACCAGGCTTGCAATGCGCTGTGGTCAAGCTCGTTCAGCGCATGGCTGAAACGGCGTGGTATTTTAAATACAAACCGGAAATGCACTGGCAACTGCTCTGCCCAGCGCTCTAGTTGGTGAGTGGCAGGGTCAGCATAGAAACTGGTATTGCCTTCTACACTATTGAAATACTGACTGTAACCGGTCAGAAATTCATTACTGCTGAGATCATCAGCAAACAGGTTGCCCTTCCAGCGGCTGTTGGCCCACATCGGACAACCCAGATACAGCAAGCGTTTACAGCTCCAGGTTATCAATCAGCCGGGTAGTGCCCAGTCTGGCTGCGGCCAGAATCACTTTCGGTTCGCCGGTCGTAGTGGCCAGCGCCAGGCTGTGCTGGTTGCTGATATTAACGTAATCTGGCACAAACCCTGCGGCAGTAAGCTGCACTTTGGCCTGTTGCTCCAGCGTCCGGTAATCGTGGTTACCGTTGGTAATGGCGGTTTTAAGCTGTTGTAGTATCTGATACAACGCCGGTGCTTTAGCGCGCTGTTCGGTTGTTAGGTAGCCATTGCGTGAGCTGAGCGCCAGACCATCGGCTGCGCGCTCGGTTGCGACGCCAAGGATCTCAATTGGCAGTGATAAATCGATAACCATCTGGCGGATAATCGCCAGTTGTTGAAAATCCTTTTTACCAAAACAGGCAATATCCGGCTGTACCAGATTAAACAACTTACACACGATGGTCGACACGCCGCGAAAATGGCCCGGACGGTTGGCACCACAGTGTAAATCACCCAATAACGGTACTTCAACAAAGGTTTGGGCATCCAACCCGCGCGGATAGATTAACTGCGGCGTCGGGCTAAATAGCGCATCGGCGTTGTGTGCGGTTAAACCGGCAATATCATCCGCCATGGTACGGGGATAATTGGCTAAATCTTCATTCTGGCCAAACTGCATCGGGTTAACAAAAATACTGACAATGACTTTATCTGCCCGGCGTTTAGCCACATCAACCAGCTGCAAATGCCCCTGATGAAGGTTGCCCATGGTTGGCACGAAAGCGATTTTCTTACCCGCGCGCCGCCAACTGGCAATCTGCGCCCGCAGTTCATTAATATTGGCAAGTATATTCATTTAGTTAAAACTATGTTCTGCGCCCGGGAACACCTGGCTTTTAACTTCACTGACATAAGCGGCAATAGCACTGCGGATCTCACCGGTTTGCGCCAGATAGTTCTTGGAAAACTTTGGAATATAACCACTGCTGATACCTAGTAAATCGTGCATCACCAGCACCTGACCGTCAGTAACATTACCGGCGCCAATGCCAATCACTGGTATGCTCAGTGCGTTGGTAATACGTTTTGCCAGTGGGGTAGGGATACATTCCAGCACCAGCAGCTGCGCTCCTGCTGCTTCCAGCGCCAGCGCTTGCTTAAGCATGGCATCGGCCGCATCGCTGGTTTTACCTTGTACCTTATAGCCACCAAGAATATGTACCGACTGCGGTGTTAACCCGAGGTGGCCACATACCGGCACCCCCCGCTCGGTAAGCGCTTTAATGGTTGGCAATAAAAAATCACCCCCTTCTAACTTCACCATATTGGCACCCGCCTGCATTAGTGGCGTAACACTTTGCATCGCTTGTTCGGGCGTGGCGTAACTCATAAAAGGTAAATCGGCTATCACGAATGCATCTGGCGCACCGGCACGTACACTTTTCGTGTGGTAAGCAATATCGGCAACGGTAACCGGCAAAGTGTCGCTGTGGCCTTGTAACACCATACCCAGTGAGTCACCAATGAGCAAAACATCGACGCCTTGCTCGGCAAATAACTTGGCAAAGCTGGCATCGTAGGCGGTCAGCATGCTGATTTTATCTGCCTGCTGCTTCATTTTTAGTAACACTGCAGTGGTGATTTTAGCCATAGAGTTCTCGTCCGACCTTTTATTCCGGGTGCGCAAGATCGCACAAAGTTAACGCAGCTGCAAGCTAGCCGCGACCAAGTTATTCGCAAACAGTGGCGCTAAGCTTTTCCAGGCCATTTAACGGTATCCGGCTTAGCAAGGTTTGCAATGGCGTTCCGCAAGGTAGAACCAGCTGTGGGGCAATTTCTGCCAGTGGGTATAATACAAATTCACGCTGGGTTAAACCATAATGGGGAACGGTTAAGCGTTCTGAGACAATGGTGTGGTGACCATACAGCAAAATATCCAGATCCAGGGAGCGAGGGCCCCAGCGCTCAGCTTTTCGTTGCCGCCCCTGCTGCTGCTCGATCTGCTGCAGGGCATCCAGCAAGGCGAGCGGCGCCAGCGTTGTACTGACTTTTGCCACGGCATTGACGTAGTCAGGCTGGTCTTGCGGCCCCATGGGTTTAGAACCATATAAAGCCGAGACTGCCAGCAATTTGCTCTGTGGCAAGCGCCTTAATGCTGCGATGGCGTGTTGCAGCTGAGCTACGGGGTTGGCCAGGTTAGCGCCCAATCCCAGATAGACCTCATGCTGGCTGAGCTGCTCAGGCATCGGGCGTACTGCTGCGCTTACGTTTATAGTTGTTGCGCCGCCGTTTTGGTCTGTCGTGCGCTTCGCGCCCCAGACTGTTTATCAACTCCAACTTTTCGGCCTCATCAGCAAACTGGAATTGCTGCCACCAGCTGGCCAGTTCCGTCAGACTGCCACCTTCGGCCTGAGCCCGTAATTGCAGAAAATCAAAGGCACCGCGGAACTTGGTTTGTTCAAGCATTTTAAACGCTCGCCGACCACCACGCTTGGTTAACCGCGATTGCAATGCCCAGATATCGCGCATGGTTAAGCTAAAGCGTTTCGGAATAGCGATAGTACGCTGAATATCATCCAGCACTTCGGTCATCGCGATATTCAGCGCATCAATCTCGTTCAGACCACTCTCTATCAGTAATGTCTGGCTGCGAAGCTCTACCGGATACCATAACATAGCGGCAAAAATAAAAGCCGGAGTAACCGGTTTATCAACAGCAACGCGCTGATCAGTATCCTGTAGGGCGTGGGTAACCAGATTGAAGGCTTTACCTTCTGGCTCCTGCTTTAGAATTTTATCCAGCTGCGGCATCAGTTGTTTTAAGATTCGGGTATCGCGCAGCAATATAAAGTTGTCAAAGGCTTTGCCCGCCATCAGCATTTTTACCAGCTCGTCAAACAAGCGTGGTGCCGGAATATTTTTTAACAGCACCGCTAACTGACTGATCGGCGTTAATGCAGCGGGCGCAATATCCATATTCAGTTTGGTTGCGAACCGGACGGCTCTGAGCATTCTTACCGGATCTTCCCGGTAACGCACTTCCGGGTCACCAATGAGTTCTATACGCCGCGCAGCAATATCCTGCATACCATTGGCAAAATCATAAATCGCAAAGTCTTTTACCGAGTAATACAGCGCATTAATGGTAAAATCGCGCCGCTCGGCATCTTCTTCAATGTTGCCGTAAACATTGTCACGTAAAATCTGGCCGTGGTCATTTGAGCTGGCCGTTTTCATTTTTGGCGCGATATTCTCTTCATCATCAGCGCCGCTGTGATGACCACGAAAGGTGGCGACTTCAATGATCTCGCGGCCAAATACCACATGCGCCAGCCGGAAGCGACGACCAATTAACCGGCAGTTACGAAACACCTGTTTAACCTGTTCCGGGTGGGCATTAGTGACCACATCAAAATCTTTTGGTTTTAAACCGAGCAGTAAATCGCGAATACAACCACCCACTAAATACGCCTCGAAACCTGCATCCTTTAACCGGTACAGAACTTTCAATGCGCTGGGACTGATATCGCGCCGCGAGATACTATGCTGATCGCGGCTAATAATCTGCATTGGCGGTAATATGGAGCTTGCCGACGCCCTGGTAGTCGCCGATGGAGCAGCGGCCACAGGTTTAGTCGCAGCCGGCTGTTGCTGTTTATCGCCCTGAGGCTTACCGCTAAGGGTTCTGCGGCAAAAATCTAACACACGCGAAATTATGATATCTCTCCTGAGCCCTTGCCCGCCTATACGGCGGTCCTGGCATCTGACTTAAAAAACGGCTAATAATACCGCAGCACGCGGCAAAAAAGAATTAATCTGGCCAAAATCAGCCAAAATTGGTTGCTAAAACTTCCAGCGTGGCCGGAATATCAGCAGGTTGCCAGTGCAGCAGGGCATAGGCCAGTTGCTCCGGCGCAGGTGCGTGCCGCAATTCTGCGGGCAGAGGCAGGCCGAGTATCGCCAACGCGCTGGCCATGGTATAGCTGGCAGGCCAGTTATTAAGGGCGGTGGCATGGTTTTGCTTACTAAGTTTCTGGCCCGGCGCGGTGACTGCCAAGGGCAGGTGACCGTATACCGGTGCTTGTGCCCCGAGTAACGTAAACAAATGTTGTTGGCGTGGTGTCATACTGAGTAAGTCGGCACCGCGGATCACTTCAGTGATGCCCTGATCCCAGTCATCTACCACTACCGCCAGCTGATATGAAAATAAACCATCCCGGCGCAGTACAATGTAATCTTCATGGGCCAGTGCGGGCGCAATACGTTGTAACCCCAGTAAGATGTCTTCAAACTGACTGGCAACCTTTGCTGTTCGCAACCGCCAGCTTAACGGCCCGGTGTGGCTATTTGTCTGCAGTAAGTTAAGGTTGGCACAGGTACCCGGATACACACCGCCATCCGCATTTATTTGTTTGCGACTGCATTGACAGCCATATAGCAATCGCTGGCGTTGCAGCTGGCTGAATATCTCGCGGTAACGTTCGGTCCGGGTGCTTTGATACATGACCGCATCGTCCCAAAGCAGACCATGTTGTTCCAGTGCGGCCATAATAGCGCTGTCTGCGCCGCTGCGAACTCTGGGGGTGTCGATATCTTCAATACGCAACAGCCATTTACCGGCCTGGCGCTTGGTAAACAGATAGCTGCCTACTGCAGCCAGCAAGGACCCAAAATGAAGTGGTCCGGATGGGGAGGGGGCAAACCTGCCAACAGCACCTGCTGCTGGCTTACCGAAGTTTGTCAACTTTGCCACAGTGGCTACAACTAGCCGCCTAACTGCTTTTCTTTAATTTCGGCCAGCGTTTTGCAGTCAATACACTGATCAGCTGTTGGCCTTGCTTCTAAGCGTTTAATGCCAATTTCGATGCCGCAGGTATCACAAAACCCAAAATCGTCATTTTCAATTTTCTGTAACGTTTTCTCAATTTTTTTCAATAACTTACGCTCGCGATCGCGGGCGCGCAGTTCCAGGCTGAACTCTTCTTCCTGCGCAGCCCGGTCAACCGGATCAGGAAAATTGGCCGCTTCATCTGCCATATGAGTTTTGGTGCGGTCAACCTCTTCGCGAAGTTGTTGGCGCCAGGCGTCAAGAATTTTGCGAAAATGCTCAAGCTGTTTCGGGTTCATGTATTCTTCCCCGACCGCTTCCTGATAAGGTGCTACACCGGCCAGTGCCAGTAACCCTAATGTCTTAACATTCTTGCCTTCTGGCATGATTATCTCCTGTACAATACTGCCAAGCAAAAAAAGTGGCGGCTATAGATAACAGAATATTGCCACCACCGCAATCACTAATAAAAAAGCCGGCGAAGTATACAGATTGTGGCAAGAGCCGTCACCTGTTTTAACCCTCCGTACCCCAATGGCTAAAATGTAGTGGGGTTTGAGCACGAATAACCGTGAAAATAGTGCATTGTACCGCCATATTAACGCGATGCGCTCGTTGTCAGCCGTTGCGCTATGATACACTTTGGCCCATCAAAGTTAGCCTTTACCGCTGATAAGCTCGTTAAAATGGGGATTACTATGTCTGATTCAAGGTCTAATTCAACACCCGATATATTACAGATTAGTATTGCAACAGATAAAGCTGAACAAAAATGGGGCAATAATGCATTATTCAGCCCGACTGCCCAGGGATATCAAATTCACATAACAGAGTCTGATCCGCTGCGTAGTATGCAAAAAGCGGCTCGAAGCCTGAGTAACCTTGGCATTGCCAAATTACAGTTAAATGGCTTGGGTTGGAGCAAAGACCTGCAGTGGGCATTTTATCAGGGGTTTTGTACTGCCAGAAACCACGATGGTGTTGGTTTTAATAATGAGCAGGGTGAAGCTGAACAGCTGTCGCAACTGGCGAAGTGTTTTAGTTTTGCAAAAAAGATAATCAACGATACGCCGGAAATGCTATCGCCGGTCGCGTTGGCCGAGCAGGCTGAGGCGTTTATTCGTACTATTGCACCTGCAGGCAGCGTTAGCAGCCAGTTGATTACCGGCGCAGATTTGGCCGCCGCTGGCTGGCATGGTATTTATCAGGTTGGCCGCGGCAGCAACCGGCCACCGGCGTTACTGGTACTTGATTTTAATCCTTCGGCAAAACAGGAAACCCCTGTTGCAGGGGCGCTGGTGGGTAAAGGTATTACCTTTGACAGCGGGGGTTACTCCATAAAGCCGACCGAAGGTATGGCGACAATGAAGTGTGATATGGGCGGGGCCGCCACAGTTACCGCGGCACTGGCACTGGCCATTCTGCAGGGCCTGAGCCAACGGGTAAAACTGATTTTATGCTGTGCCGAAAACCTGATCAGTGGCCATGCCTACAAGCTGGGCGACATTATCACTTACAAAAATGGCACTACGGTTGAAATTGTCAATACTGATGCCGAAGGTCGCCTGGTATTGGCCGACGGCTTGATGTGTGCAGCTGAAAGTAACGCACCTTTGATTATTGATGCTGCTACCCTGACCGGTGCGGCCATGGTAGCTGTAGGGGGGGAATATAACGCGTTATTTGCCCTGGACAAGCCACTCGCAGCGCGCGCACTGCAGCATGCTGCCAATGAGCAGGAAGCAACCTGGCAGCTACCACTGGAAAAATGGCATCAGCATCAGTGCCCATCACCTTATGCTGATACCGCTAACAGTCGGCCGGTTAAAGGCGGTGGCGCAGGTGGTGCCAGTAATGCTGCCGGATTTTTAAGCCGTTTCGTGCCGGAAGATGGCTCAGGCTGGTTACATTATGATTTAGCTGCGGCATTTAATAACTCGGCCAACAGTTATTGGGCTGCGGGCGCTACCGGCCACGGTATTCGTAGTATTGCCGCCACGTTACTTTCTGAAACCTCAGGTAAGTCGTAACACAGTGCCAACCCGGGAGGTTAATGCGGGCTTACCGGTTGCAGCAGTGTTGCCCGAGCTTTGTCAGTTACTGACAACCCGCAATCGGGTGATATTGTCGGCGCCACCTGGTGCTGGTAAATCTACCTGGTTACCGTTGCAATTACTCCGGCATAGTGCTTTGGCTTCAGGCCAAATCATTATGCTGGAACCGCGCAGACTGGCGGCTAAAACCATTGCCGGTTATCTGGCGCAGCAGCTGAACGAGCCGGTTGGTCACACTGTGGGTTACCAGATCCGGCATGACAGTTGTCAGTCGGCTGCTACCCGGCTACTTATTGTTACAGAGGGTATTCTTACCCGCAAATTGCAACAGGATCCTGAACTGGCTGGGATCAGCCTGCTTATTTTTGATGAGTTTCACGAACGCTCACTGCATGCCGATCTGGCGTTGGCGTTAAGCTTAGAAGTGCAAGACCTTCGGGACGATTTAAAAATTCTGGTGATGTCAGCCACGCTGGATGTTACAGCGCTGGAGCGCTATCTGCAGGCTCCGGTTGTCAGCAGCAGCGGCCGCAGTTATCCGGTCGACATTCAGTATATAAAACCCGGCACAGAGCTCATTACAATCCAGGCTGCACGCCAGGCATTGACGGCTTTTAATCAGGAACCGGGTAATATTCTGGTTTTTTTGCCGGGGCAGGCTGAGATTAATAAAGCAAAAGATTATCTGGCCAGCCAGGCGTTGCCGGTTAATGTGCAGGTGTTTTCACTGCTTGGCGTAATGTCGCTGGCCGAACAACAGGCAGCAATAGCGGCCCCTGCTGCCGGGCGTTTTAAAATTGTGCTGGCGACTAATCTGGCGGAAACCAGTTTAACCATCGAGGGAGTTAACCTGGTGGTGGACACGGGCTTATGCCGACGGGCCAGCTTTAACCCCCGCCATGGTATCAGCAAGCTGAAAACGGTGGCGATCAGTCAGGCGGCGGCCACCCAGCGCGCAGGCCGAGCAGGCAGGCAAGCGCCGGGTCGATGTTTCAGAATAGATACCGCAGAACTGTGGCAAAGAAGAGCGGCGTTTGAGCCTGCAGAAATTGAATTGGCTGAGTTAACCCAGTTACGGCTGGAAATTGCAGTATGGGGCTGTCAGCCAGCTGATATAAACTGGTTAACACCACCACCAGAGGCACATCTGGCCGCAGCAAACCACTTGTTGCAACAGTTTGCAGCACTGGATGAGCACGGTGTGATCACCTCTTTTGGCCGGCGTTTATATCAAACCGGTAGCTCAGTGCGCCTGGCCAACATGTTGCTTTATGCACTTGAGCGCGAGGCAGAAGCGTCAGGGTTAACCTGGTTAGCCGCTGTGGTGGCGGCAGTGTTAGAAGACAGTCGTAACCTGCAGCCGAATCTGGACCAGCAATTGCAGAATGTGGCGCAAAACAAGCACTTGCCACAGCATCAACAAGCGCGGCAGTTCGCCAGGCGCTTAGGTGTCAGCATGGGCGGAAATTTGCCGTTGCAATGGCTGCCTATGTTGTTGCTCAGAGCTTTTCCGGATCAGCTGGCACAGCGCCGGGGCCAGGGATATTTACTGGCAAATGGCGTTGGTGCCAGTCTGATGCCGGACCATCCGCAACAGAATAATGAGTATCTTGTGGTATTAGATATTCAGCAATGGCAACAACAAAACCGCATTCGGCATGCTGTTGCTATTACTCTGGACGACATATTAAACGATTGGCGGTCCCAGCTACAGTGGCAACTGAAGACGGGCTGGCATGACAAAACGGCCAGTTTCAGCAGTGAACGTCAGCGCTGCTTTGGCCAGCTGGTGTTACAACGGCAGCCGGTACAGGGGATTATCACTGCCGCGGAACGGCAACAGGCCTGGCTTGACTACCTGAGCAGGCGCGGCCTGTCCGAGCTTACCTGGTCTGATGGCGCCCAAAGTTTATCTGTCCGGGTGCAATTGCTTCGCCAGTATTATAGTGATGCGGCCTCTGGCACCGCACAGAAGAGTGCCACCAGAATAGATCATGCCAACTGGCCTGATTTTAGTCAGGCCAGTTTACTGGCAAACGTGCACGACTGGCTGGCACCCTATCTAGGTAATATCAGTAAAAAAAATCAGCTGAACCAATTGGAACTGGAGCCGATATTGCTGGCGCAGTTAAGCTTTGCACAACAACAAATATTAAATCAGTTATTGCCTTGCCACTGGCAAACGCCGACCGGCAGCCGTCTGAAAATTGATTATCTGCATCCGGGTGGGCCACTACTTTCAGTCAGAGTTCAGGAAATGTATGGTCAACTCACCACACCCGTGGTGCTCAATGGTGCTATTGCCCTGACCATAGCGTTACTCGCGCCGGGGCGCCAGCCGTTGCAAGTCACCCGCGACTTAACCAGTTTCTGGCAAAATAGCTGGCAGGATGTTAAAAAAGAAATGAAAGGTCGTTATCCCAAACACTACTGGCCTGATAACCCGGCCGAAGCACAGCCAACAACAAAAACGAAAAAGGCGATGTTACGCGATGTCAACCCGAAGTAAAGCTACTGCTGCGCCGAAAGTGAAAGCCCGGCCGTGGTGGCATAAAGCATTAGTTACCCTCGGTAAGCTGGCTTTGGTCACCTTATGTATATTGCTCACTTATCTGATTTATCTGGACAGTAAAGTGACCCGGGCGTTTGCCGGTCAGAAATGGCAGGTACCGGCGCAAATCTATGCCCGCAGTCTGGAACTCTATCCTGGCAAGGCGTTAAGCTCTTTGCAGCTCCAGGCTGAGCTGGAACAGCTGCAGTACCAGCGTAATCCCGCGATGACTGCTGCCGGGCAATACAGCGTTTCCCGCAACCATATCACCATATTCCGGCGTGCTTTTACCTATATTGATGGCATGGAACCGGAAGCGTTGTTCAGCGTTGAATTTAACAGTAGTGGTATTAACCGGATTCGCTACCGCCAGCAGCAGGAAGTCAACTTTGCCCGACTGGAGCCACAGTTAATAGAGCATATGTTGTCACCGCATCAGGAAGACCGGGAACTGGTCAGATTAGAGCAGGTACCCGGGCTTTTAAAAGAAGGTTTATTGCTGGTAGAAGACCGGAATTTTTATCATCATCGCGGCGTGTCACCGCTTTCCGTTTTGCGGGCATTGTGGGCCAATATCATTGCCGGACGTACGGTGCAGGGGGGCTCTACGCTAACCCAGCAGCTGGCAAAAAATATGTATTTGTCCAGCGATCGGACCTTGCTGCGAAAAGTTAACGAAGCAATGATAGCGTTGATTCTGGATTACCGCTTTAGTAAAGATCACTTGCTCGAAGCCTATCTGAATGAAATATTTCTGGGACAGAACCATGCCACCCCAGTACATGGGTTCGGTTTGGGTAGCCGGTTTTATTTTGCTAAGCCGATAACAGAGCTGCGGCCAGATGAAATCGCGTTAATGATTGGCTTATTAAAGGGGCCGTCCTATTATGACCCACGACGCTACCCGGAACGGGCTATGAACCGCCGCGATTTGGTGCTCAGACTGATGTTTGAACATCATTTGCTGACAGGGGAGCAGTATCAACAGGCACTTGCCAGACCGCTACAACTGGTGGCCCGTGGCCAGTATCTCAATGCGCGGTTCCCGGCTTATCTGGATGCGGTGAAAAAAGAACTACGGCAGATTAATTTTGATCAGCAGTTATTAAGCAGCGGTATTAAGGTATTTACCTTTTTAGATCCCAAAGCGCAGCAACAAGCTGAACAGACAGTTACTGAGCAATTGTTAAATAAGGACGAACAATTGCAGGCGGCCATGATGGTGGTAAACTATCAGCAGGCTGAGATCCAGGCATTAGTGGGTGGCAGAGAGAGCGGATTTGCCGGCTTTAACCGGGCGTTGGATGCCAAACGCCAAATTGGCAGTATTATTAAACCGGTCATTTATCTGGAGGCGCTTAATCAGCCTGGCAGATTTTCGCTGGCATCGATTCTGCAGGATCAACCACTGAGTTTGCGCTCAAATAACGAGGATTGGCAGCCACAGAATTTTGATAAAACCTTCCGGGGACAGGTTAACTTACTAACCGCGTTAACAGATTCATTGAATGTGCCGACTGTACGCTTAGGTTTGCAACTGGGAATGCCGGCGATCAGTGACGGCTTACGCAAGCTGGGGTTGAATCGGCGGGTAAATCTGCATCCTGCGGCCCTGCTTGGTGCGGTAGAATTAAGCCCGTTGGAGGTGAGCCAGCTTTATCAGACCCTGGCAAACGACGGGGTGTACCAGATGTTAGCCACTGTGCAAGCGGTAACAGATCAGGATGGCCATCGTCTTTATCACCGGTCTGGTGAACGGTACAGCCGTTACCCGGCATCGAGTATCTATTTGTTGCAGCATGCGCTAATTGCTGCAACACAAACGGGCACAGCCAAAACGTTGCAATATGCCTTACCAACCACCGTATTTGCCGGTAAGACCGGCACTTCCAGTGATTATCGGGACAGTTGGTTTAGTGGTTTTGATCAGCAAACTCTGGTAACGGTCTGGCTGGGACGTGATGATAATAAACCTATTGGTCTGACAGGCAGTAACGGCGCTTTACCGTTGTTTATTGACTATTTTAAAAAACAGGGCGCTCAGTCAATAATTCGGTATCTGCCCGATCAGGTTCAGGTGCAGGCGTTTTCTGTTACCAGCGGCACAGCCGTGGCAGAATCTTGCGCTAACATATTGTTATTGCCTGCAATATCAGTTGAAATGCAGCAGCAATTAACCTGTGATAATTCCAATTAACGATTAATATAAAGGGTGCGGCTAACTTACAATTATGGAAATTAAACCCGAACGATCGCTCCAGGTGGGTGAATGGCATTATCTGGCAAAAGAAGACAAGCTGGTGCAACTTGATGCGAATGGTCACATTGTTGCAACTGCTAATTTAGATAACCTTGGCCAGAAAGTCGTCAACTACTTTATCGTCCATGCCGGTAATCTGGTGACCAAAGATCAGTTACTGGCTGATGTTTGGGGGATCCGGGATGTCTCTGATGGTCGGGTAATGCGGGTGATCAGGGCCATCAGAATTGCGCTGAACGATGACAGCAGGCAGCCGACTTATATTGAAACGATTCCAAAACGCGGTTATCGGTTTATCGCCAGTGTCACAGATATTCCTGATAAGTCGCTGGCTACTGACAATGCGGCTGAAGTAGCGCCATCAGGCGCTGTGTCAACGCCCAAAAGCCGAGGTTCACGTTGGGCCGCCGCAGTGGCTGTGTTGTCAATGCTATTATTAAGCTGGCTATTCTGGCTGAAACCGGTGGCGGATAAGCAGGCAGCGGAAGTGGATACTATTCCACTTTGGCGTTACAAGCCGATTACTTCACTGGATGGCCTTGAGTTTTATCATAATGTTTCGCCCGATGAACGTTATCTGGTATTTAGCTACGCAAATGAAGGTAGCGAACAAATAGCCGTGCTTAATTTACAGGATCTGCAAAGCCATAAACGGGTACAAATTACTGCTGACAGCGCCAGCAGCCTTGGTGCCGCGTTCAGTCCCAGTGGTCAGTATATTGCCTATCATAAAATGCTACCGGATCGACGTTGTGAAATCCGGTTAATCGAGCTTGAACCCGATCAGATGGTTGTTAAATCTGATACGTTGCTCACCGTCTGTACGCCTGAATCCGTATCTGCTCGGGTTAGCTGGTCACCTGATGGCCGTTATATTGTTTACCCCAGCCTCGATCCTGAGCAGCGCCAGATGGTCTTGATGATGTATCCGCTGGCAGGTGGCACTGCCGAGCAACTAACTGTACCACCGGCCAGCAGCTTTGGTGATTATGCAGGGCGATATTCACGCTCGGGCGATAAAATTGCCTTTATTCGTGATGCTGCAGGAACAGCACAGATTTGGCTGCTTGATTTAACCAACCGGGCAACCCGGCTGTTGGTACAGATAGATGATGCCTATCCGGGCAACATAGACTGGACCCAAGATGATCGCAGTATTATTTTTCCATCCGGTATTTCGTCGCTGGGAATAGTGGATGTTATGACAGGAGAGAGTCGGGAGCTGGCTTATACCGATAGTCAGGCCAGTGAAATTCAAGTTGGGGCAGTTAGCGGTAAAATTTATGCCTCAGTGGGCTTTTTCTCCCATACCAACATAAAAAAAGTGGCAAATAAATTAGTATCAGACATAGAAACAAAAAACCTGGTATTCAGCTCAAATCGTAATGAAATCTATATTGAAATTAATCCAAAATCAGAAGGGCCGGCAGCCGTTGTGTCGCGTCGCTCCGGCTTATCTCAGGTTTGGCTGTTTTATCCTGATGGCCGCCAGCAGCAACTTACGGATTTTACGTCCAATGAAAGGATCCGCAGCCTGGTCTTTTCACCAGATGGCAGTCAGCTATTACTGCATTTAAATAGTGGTATCTGGCAGTTAACAATGGCTGGTGAGCTAATCCAGATAGTTGGAAAAGAAGGTGAGATTGTTGCTAACCCCGCCTGGAGCCGGGATGGCAGCGAAGTATTTTATGCTCAGTCACGAAAAGGACGCTGGGATATTATGGTGGCCGCTGTTGATACCGAGATTGAAAAACGGGTGCTGGCAACTGATCGGGAGTTATATATTCAAAGTTATAACGCAGATTATAATATCTGGCGCGACGCAAATTCGAAGAACTTTGTTATTGAATACAGCAATGGTGATATCAGAGAACTTAATTTAGGGACGAAAGCTGACCAGATGTTGTTTAAATTTGATTTGCGCCGGCAAGGCTTTTATTTCACTTATCTTCTTGAAGACACCCAATATCAGCTTCGTTACTATGACTTAGAAAGTGGCACTGTTGATGAAAAAGTGATTGACGATTATCTGTACCACAATCGCTATAGTATTTCTGTTGATGAGACTGAAGTGTACATGCTGGAAGCGGTCAGAGCCGATTTTGATATTGCCGAGATTAGCTTTTAGATCGACGTTTTATAAGGTTTTTATTGAAAGATCATCGAGTTTAATGCTGGGTTCAGGAGTAGGCTCACTATTGTTGAGCACAACTGTGTGACCCCAACAACTGAATATCACTCGGAGATTGGATCATGAATAACACTTTTAAACTATTACTTATTGCTACTAGCTTAACTATAATTTCCAGCAATAGTAGCAATAGTAGCAATAGCGTGAAAATTAATGAGCCGGTATTGCTGGACAATTTGTATGCCTGTCCGTGGTGGCCTGCGTGCAAAGATCCGGAAGACTTATCACCTAAGCCTGTTCCAACTGACAGTTCTCTTCCTAAACCAACAGGCGATAAAGACACGACTAAAGATAAAAAAGACCAAACCCGGCTGGCGTAAAGGGCATTAACGTCGTTTCAAAAGCAGATACACTCTACTTTTCAGTCAATTAAGGTATAATCCGTCCTGACACTTTAGTCAGGCGGACCTTAATGTCAAATTTAGAACCACTGGTGAAAATTGGCGGCTGGTATTATCAGGCGGCTTACGGGCAGTTGCTGCCTGCAGAGCCTGATACAGGCAGTGCCGTGCCAGTAGTATTAGAGCCCAGGCTGCACAGCCTGCTTAATTACTTTTTGCTCCATCCAGACAAGATCCTGGATAAAGATACCTTAATTAATGATGTCTGGCCTGACGGCGAAGGTACCGATGCTGCGGTGATGCGGGCAGTGGGGGCACTGCGCAAAGTACTCGGTGATAATGTAAAGGCGCCAACGTATATCGCTACGATAGCGAAAAAAGGCTATCAATGGCTTTGTCTTATTGAACCGTTAACGAGCGTGCAGCGCAAGCCATTAACGGCACAAACATTAACCCCGCCGGTTACACCACTAACGACGTCTGACGAACAATTATCAGCAACTGCAGCCGCAGAAAAGGGCCTTCCCTGGCGTTTTATCAGTGCAGTATGTTCAGTCTTATTGCTCGGTGGCACGGTGCTGGCCTATCTGCTGGCCAGTGTGACTGTAACACCCTTAACCAGATTACCCGATTCGATAATACCGCTAAGCGCGGTAACAGGGCAGGAATTCTGGGCTACGCTGGAACCTGGTGAGCATTCTGCGTTTTATTGGTATCGTAAGTCTGAAGATGCACCGCTTCAACTGGCCCGTCAGGATTTAGCCAGCTTAAAGGTGAGTTACAGTGCCGCGCAATATGGCAATGCCAGCCAGGCTTTATGGTTAGACGATACACAGTTGGTGTTTCGGGCGCTTGATAACGAACAACGTTGCTACTTTTACCAGCAACAGGTTATGCCTGAATTTGCCCCGGCCAGCAAAGTGATGCCTTGCCAGCATGTGCTGGTGCAGGGATTAGCCATTTTAGATCGACAATGGTACTGGCTGGATTACGCTGCTGATTTGCGACGTTATGAATTATGGAAGCGGACAGAAGACGGCAGCACGGTCAGAATAATGGCATTTCCCGAAAAATGGCAACGTGCAGACCAGTTGCTGCTCGTCGGGGCATCGTTATATCTGGTGGCACAGCAAGATTTTTATCGCAGCCAGCTCTATCGGATTAACCTGGAACTGTCGCAACTGGAAATAATCGATAACTTTGATCATCAGATTATTACCAGCAGTAGCTGGGATCAGCACCATGCACTGCTAACCCTGAAAAACAGTGAATTACAGTTATATAGTTTAAAAGAACATACCCAGTTAAGTTTAGGCCCGATGACCTGGCAACTGACGCAGCCACAACGGTATCAACAGCGAATATTAGCTACCCAGTACCTGGATTATACAACAGATATTGTGAAGCTTGCGCTCGGGAATGGCCTGCTGAATAACGAGCAAAGCTGGCAAACCAGTAACCGGAACGAGCGGCTGTTTGCTGCCAAAGGTGAGCAAATAGCTTTTGTGTCTGAGCGGGCTGGCGACAATCAGGTTTGGTTGTCGCGCGCTGGCGAGAGCCGGCAATTATCACGTCTGGTCAGTGGTCAGTATATCCGGCAGTTATTCTGGCATCAGGATCTGTTGCTGGCAGTAATAGATAATCAGTTGTTTCAGATTGCGCTGGATGATGGCGGGCTTACTTTAATGGTAGATTCGCAGGTAACCGGGCGTTATCAAAGCTGCCACGATACGCTGTACTGGACCGAGCAACATAATGATGGCTGGCAGCTACTGCATAATACGCAGCAACCGGAAGTGCTACTGACAGGGGTGGTTAATTTCAAATGTGCGCCTGATGGCTTGGTGGTGCAGTTTTATAATGACGATAAGCTGGCATTGTGGTCAGACAGAACGCCGTTACAACTGCTACCATTACCTGTCAGCCTGAACTGGCATCATATACTGCCAGAGCAGTGGACCAGCAGCAGTCAGCAATTACTTTGGCTCGATCGCCAGCAATGGCAGCTAAAGGTCTACGATTGGCAAAGCGGAGAAACAACCCGTTATGCCTGGCCTGCTTCGGCATTGCCGCTGG
Organism: Arsukibacterium sp. UBA5043; assembly: GCA_002415085.1. Lineage (GTDB taxonomy): Bacteria > Pseudomonadota > Gammaproteobacteria > Enterobacterales > Alteromonadaceae > Alishewanella. Next base: position 216,982 of record DIBV01000003.1, read on the forward strand.
AAATCCACAGCGACGATGCCAAAAGCATATTTAGCGTGCAGCCACGACATTATGATACTGATATCGTGTGGCTGCAAAACCGCAGTTAATATGTAACGTGTAAGGAGCTTAAAGCGCAGCAAAGCTGCTGGCAGCAGCCTCTATGGTCGCTTTAAGATCATCGTCAGTATGAGCAAGTGACAAGAAGCCTGCTTCATAGGCAGACGGTGCCAGATAAATGCCCTTTTGTAACATCAGATGGAAAAAATGTTTGAAAGCGCCAATATCACATTGAGTCGCTTGTTGATAATTACTGACCCTGCTCTCTTTGCTGAAGAAAAAACCAAACATGCCGCCAACCTGATTAAACGTCATGGGTACGCCATGCTGCCGGGCTGCTTTATCGATACCTGCAATCAGTTGACTGGTTTTTGCGGTGAGTTTTTCAAAAACATCCGGCTTACTGATTTCGTTAAGTGCTGCCAGTCCGGCTGCCATGGCAATAGGATTGCCTGATAACGTACCTGCCTGATATACCGGACCTAATGGCGCGATGTGTTCCATGATTTCCCGCCTGCCACCAAAAGCGCCTACCGGCATGCCGCCACCAATGATTTTGCCCAGGGTGGTCAGATCGGGGGTAACCTGATACACAGCTTGTGCGCCACCTAACGCTACCCGAAAACCCGTCATCACTTCATCAAAAATAAGCACACTCTGGTACTGATCACAAATCCGGCGCAAACCTTCCAGAAAATCTGGTTCTGGCGGGATACAGTTCATGTTACCCGCCACCGGTTCGACAATAATGCAGGCAATATCATCACCCTGTTTTGCGAAAATCTCGGCTACCTGCTCCAGATTGTTAAATTCGCAGGTCAGGGTATATTTAGCAAAATCAGCTGGGACTCCCGGTGAGTTCGGAACGCCCAGAGTCAGTGCGCCTGAGCCCGCTTTAACCAGTAGTGAATCAGCATGGCCATGATAGCACCCCTCAAATTTTAAAATGGTGTCACGTCCGGTATATCCGCGCGCTAAACGAATGGCACTCATGGTAGCTTCTGTACCGGAGCTCACCATGCGCACCATTTCCATTGATGGCACCAATTGCGCAATTTTTTCTGCCATATCAATTTCTGCCGGGCAAGGCGCACCAAAACTTAAGCCATTGGCGGCTGCCTGAATAACTGCATCGCGGATAGCCGGGTGATTATGGCCCAGTAGCATTGGACCCCATGAGCCTATGTAATCAATATAGCGTTTGCCATCAACATCAAATAAGTAAGCACCATCGGCACGTTCAATAAAGACCGGAGTACCACCGACACTTTTAAAGGCACGGACTGGCGAGTTAACGCCACCGGGAATAGTACGTTGGGCGCGTTGAAACAGGGTTTCAGATAAAGACATAATAATTTCCGTTCGAAGTTAGGTTTGGCGGAGCCTGTCGATGGCAGTACGACATTGCCGCACTATTTGTTGCTATACCAGGGCACGGCACATTCGTAATCTTTGACGATGTTTTCCACCCCAAGGGTCAGGGCAAACAGTGCCATTCGTACCAGCACACCGTTGTCGGCCTGCCGAAAAATCGCCAGGTTAGGGTTCAGGTTTAAATCGTTGTCTAATTCGTTAGCTTCAATCCGCGAATCGCGCGGCAACGGATGCATAATAACCGTATTAGATTTACAGTAGCGGGTATAAATCTCCTGATTTAACCGAAACTTACCACGATACTGATCGGCATCCGCTTTAGAAGGAAAGCGCTCCTCCTGGATCCTGGTCTGATAAACAATATCAGCATTTAAGTGACCTTCCAGTTTGTCACTGATCACCAGTTGATGGCCGGCATTGGTCAGGCTGCTGATGATGTCATCTGGCATGGCCAATTCAGCTGGTGATACCAGCGTCAGCTTAACATTACGATACAGACACAGTAATTTAGACAACGAGTGAACGGTACGGCCAAACTTTAAATCGCCTACCATCGCAATGTGCATGCCATCAATCTGCAAGCCTGAAGCTGCCAGTTCCCGCTCTATGGTAAACAGGTCGAGTAATGCCTGGGTTGGATGTTCATTGGCACCATCCCCACCATTTAACACCGGCACGCGGCTACCTTCAGCAAACTCGGCCACCGAACCCGCCTGCGGATGGCGCATGGCAATCACATCACTGTAACTGCTGATTACCCGGGCAGTATCGAATAACGATTCGCCCTTGGACAATGCAGAAGATTCCATGCCGGTCGTTTCACGGACTTCGCCGCCGAGTAAATTAAAAGCACAACCAAAGCTGACCCGGGTCCGGGTGCTGGGTTCAAAAAACAAGTTACCTAATATTGCACCGTCGAGTACTTTGGTGCGTTTTTTACGGCTGGCGTAAGGTGTCATCTGCCGGGCAATATCAAAAATCCGGGTAATACTATCACGATCAAATTGCTTAACAGAGAGAATATGCTGGCCTTTGAAGCTCATCGTCAGTACTCACTTAACACATGCCATTAGGCGCCGCTGCGGGCGCAAGGTGGCCACTATTATACGCAAAACTGCTCAGCAAAAGCGAGTTTAGTACAGCAGTGGCTTCAGAGTGGCCAGCAAAATGATGGCCAACAGCAGTAATACCGGCAGTTCATTAAACACCCTGTAAAAACGCGGGCTGTGCCGGTTACGGTTATGTTTAAAATCGGCCAGTAATTTAAAACACCAGCCATGATAACCATACAAAAGGAGCACCAGTACCAGCTTCAGATGCAACCAGCCACTGGCTGCAAACCAGGCCTTACCATAGGCAGCAATGAGCAGCAGACCAAAAACCAGGGTCAGCACTGCAAAAGGTGTTACAAATAATAACAGGCGCCGTTCCATCGTTTTGAAAGTGTCAGAGCACTCAGTACTGTCGGTTTGTGCATGATATACAAATAGCCGCGGCAGATAAAAAACACCCGCAAACCAGGCCACCATAAAAAAAAGATGTAATGCTTTGTATAATAAAATCAGAGTCATAATAAGTTGTTCTGCTTAGTTAGCAAACTGCGAACCTGATCCCAGCGAATAATACCGACGGGTTCATATGGGTCGTCCTGATAAATGTAAACCAGGCCATCACGTTCGTCTTCAAGCAGGGCAAATACTTCTGCCATGGTAGACTGGTGGGGTAGTCCGGTAATGTCCTGATAACGAATGGCACTGTCGCCACTTAACGATAAACTGACATCATAACTGGCGGCGACGAATTGGGGTGTGTCACCGTCGTCGCGTTTCAGTAGCAATTGCACCGGCAGCTGCAGTTGGGCCAGTTGCTGGCGAACGGCGTCTTCCTGCGGGTTATGCAGCAAAACATACTCTTTACTCAGCAACGCCAGTACGCCCACCTTTTGCAGAATGTCATCTGCAGGTGCCAGTTTATAAGGCAATTGCATAAAATCGAGCTGCATCATAAAAATAGATTTATTGTTGAAAAACTGCACTGTGGTTACGTAGGCGGTAATAATGACCACCATCGCAGGCAAAATAATTTGCTGGTTTGACGCCAGCTCAATGACCGCCAGCAGAGCCGCTAACGGGGCATGCAAGGTGGCAGCCATCAAACCCGCCATCCCCAGTACTGCATAGGTGCCGGCAGTGCTGCTGTCACCAATAAATATGGCAGGCACGATTGCCAGTAGCGTACCCAGGACGATACCCATGCCAAACACCGGCCCGATTACCCCACCAGGCACACCAAGCCCCAGGGCAAAGATGGTCAGCACCAGTTTTCCGACAAAGATGACCAGTAAAAGCTGCACGTCAGTCGGATGGTTAACCGCGTTGAAGATAGCACCGGTTTCCGCACCCATCGCATGCGGTATCAGGTAGCCGACTGCGGCAGTCACAATACCCGCCAGCGCCAGCCGGACCATCAAAGGCCAGTTTTTTACCAGGCGGATAAGCCGCATCAGATTCTGGTTAAACAAAAAAGCGACTGCACCAAATACAATACCGCACACAATAAGATAGGGAAAATGCCAGATGCTTATCGCTACAATATTAAGCGACGCCAGTTCGCGGTCATGTCCGAATACTAACTGCGTAGCCAGTGCACCTACTACCGAGGCTAGCATAATGGGGATAAATACATGGATTCGATATTCACGCAGCACAACCTCCATGACGAAAATCACAGCGGCCAGTGGCGTATTAAACGAAGCGGAAATGCCGGCAGCAATGCCACAGCCGGCAAGGATTCGAACGCTGTTGTAAGGCAGTTGCAAATAACGACCGACTGAACTGGCACCATAAGCACCGAGGTGAACGGATGGCCCCTCGCGGCCTACTGAGAAACCGCTAACCAGAGCAATAATACCGCCAAAAAACTGATTCATGGTATTTCGAAATGGCATAATACCGTAGCGGGTTTTTATCCGGTGAATTACGAATGGGATACCCATCCGGTAGTGACGATAGCCTGTCACCAGAGCGAGCAGGCCAATCAACAGTGCTCCGCCCAAAGGCAGCAGCCAGACAATTTCCGGATCGGCACTGGAGAAATCATCGGATTTCGTCAAGAAAAGTTGCTGAAAAGCCACGATCGCCAGGCGAAAGATAATAATTAGCAGGGCCGCGATCAAACCACCAAGCATACCCAGCAAACACAGTTGCAAAGACGTCTGTGGTAAAGCTAATCGGCGCTGCAACCCGGGCAGCCAGTCTCGCCATCGTCGCATAGTAGAGAGCATGAATTAAACGATGGGTTAAGTCTAACATAAGCGTTTGAGAACGCAGATCTTAATTGCAAAGCAGCGTTAATTTGATACTTAAGTTTGTTTAGCGCAGGGTTAATACTTGAATAAATTAGTCAGGTATTAGATAATCCGGGTTGTTGTAACCCCTGTTGGAGCACTCATGTCTGATATGCAAATACCATTAGAATTTACTGATGCAGCGGCCCGGAAAGTCGCATTGCTGGTAAGCGAAGAGGACAATCCGAATCTGAAGCTGCGGGTATATATTACCGGCGGTGGCTGTTCTGGCTTTCAATACGGCTTTACGTTTGATGAAAAAGTAAACGAGGGTGATTTGACTGTAGAAAAGCAGGGTGTGTCGATGGTTGTCGATCCAATGAGCCTGCAATACCTGATGGGCGGTGTGGTTGATTATACCGATGGCCTGCAGGGAAGCCGTTTTATCGTTCAGAATCCGAATGCAACTACAACCTGTGGTTGTGGTTCGTCATTCTCTGTTTAGTAAAAGTATACTTTTTGTAAATTTTAAAGGACGATTTTGCTGGTTAGGCCGGCAAAATCGTTCAAAATCAGTAATCTTGTCTTGCTAGCGGGTCGCAAACAGTAAAATGGTAAGAACCAGCGCTATCACTAGATTGAAGCTGATAATATATATAAACCCCTTTTTACCCTGTGTGATAGTCCAATTGTTTTGCTGAAGATACAAATACCAAATAAAACACATCAATAAAGGCACTAAAAACAATAACTTAACCATTTTTTAAAACCTCAGAATTCTCTGGCGGTAACTAACATTCTGTCCGCCTTACTGTTTATACTCATCACTAAAATCTGCCCATGTAAAGTTACTGTACATTTTTTAACGCATGTAGCTATACGCTCGTCGTATCCTATGGTTTAATTAAAATGCTTAAATTGCTTATTGCACTGGCAATAAGGTTTGGATTTTATTTCGCAGGAAGGCTGGTTAATCATAATAAAAGCGTAACACGCTGGGAGAAGAAAAAATATGAAAGGTACTAAAAGTGTAATTTCAGACGAAAATAAGCGTCTTTGTGTCTGGCTTAAGCGACAGCGGCAGGACAAAGGCCATACCATGCGTAGTTTGTCTGAAATTTTAGGGACCCCCCATTCATTTATCGGTAAAGTTGAGAATCAGGAGCGCCGGCTGGACGTTGTTGAATATGTCCGCTACTGTCAGGCGCTGGAAGTCGATCCAACAGAAGGATTAAAACAGGTACTCAGTGCCTGAACACGATCTTAAGTTAAGTTTACGCTTAACATAGGATTAAGAAAGGAAGCCGCTACTCAGCGGCTTTTTTATTAGCAGTAATATTGGATAATCGTGCTAACACAATAATCAATACCAACGCTGGTATACCCATGGTTGCCGTCATAATAAAGAAATTACTATAACCGAGCTGGTCGACCCACTGACCTGAAAATCCACCAATAAACTTTGGTAACAACAGCATCAGCGAACTGAACATGGCATATTGAGTAGCGGTAAACGCTAAATTGACCAATGACGATAAATACGCAATAAAAGCGCTGGTTGCGATACCGGCACTTAAGTTGTCTGCCGAAATAACTAACGTCAACCACATTAAATCATAGCCAACCTGGCTAAGCGCCGAAAACAGCAGGTTAGTGGCGGCACTTAAGATCGCACCGGCAAACAACACTTTTATAATGCCAAACTGATTGATTAAAATACCGCCAAGTGCCGCACCGACCAATGTCATTATCACCCCAAATACTTTAGAGACACTGGCAACCTCTTCTTTGCTGTAGCCCATATCGACATAAAAAGCATTCGCCATTACCCCCATCACCACATCGGTAAGCCGGTAGCAGGCAATTAGTGCCAGAATGAGCAAGGCGTGCCATTTATAACGATTAAAAAAGTCGATAAATGGCGCGACCACAGCCTGCTTTAACCAGGCTGTCAGTCGTTGTAATACAGATCCCCGGGTGCGTTGTTGCGGCGTTAAGGCACTTACAGGCTCTTTGCTGAGCAACGTGGTAATAATACCGGGCACCATGCACAGACCCATTACCAGATAAGCATGCTGCCAGCCAGCCAGGTCATAACCCTGGCCATCAGAAAATAACGCCGCTAACCAAAGCGTACCCGCAGAAGCCAGAATCATTGCCAGACGATAACCGGTAAGATAGGCAGCAGCCAGAGCAGCCTGCATTTCAATTGCCGCACTTTCAATTCGAAACGCGTCAACATTGATGTCTTGCGTGGCGGAAGCAAAAGCCAGAAGCACTGCCAGTGCGGCCATTAAGGCCAGGTTCTGTTGCGGATCGGTTAGCGCAATACTGCAAATTGCTACAGTAACCAGAATTTGCGAAGTGAGTAACCAACTGCGACGGCGGCCCAACTTGCGATGCAACAGCGGTATTTTCAGGTGGTCAGCTAAGGGAGACCAGAGCCATTTTATCGCATAAGCCATAGCCACCCAGCTGAAGTAACCAATATCGGCGCGTGATACGTCCGCTTCCCTGAGCCAGAATGATAACACCCCGAAAACCAGCATCAATGGCAGGCCACTCGAGAAGCCCAGTACAAAAATCGCTAACACCTGGCGTTGAAAATAAACACGCAGGCCAGTAAGCCAAAGCGGGAATGGGGCCAAAGTAAACATCCAAACTCAAAAACGATTGCGGTAGCTTACCCTGCTGCTGATGAAGGTCAAGCAATTAGGGACGGACGCCAATGCAGTCAAGCGGACACTGCCCTTTACCTCGCAGGAAGCACATACAATCCTGAATACTGCGGCGAAGCTGACGGTTATGCTGCAGACTGTAAGCGGGCCAGTACTCGAGCTGATGCATCAGGTGCCAGAAAGCCCGCTCCTGCAAGCTACCGGGGGTGCCTGCCAGCAAATCAAGTTGCGACCACTCTTCCAGCGTATCCCAGATAAATAAATGCAGTTCACTATGTGCCAACCGGCCGCGCAGAAAGCGAGACACATAGTACACCAGCTGCTGAGATTTGAGTTCAATAAACCGCTCTGCCATTACTTGCCTCAACTGTTGCGAATGTGACAACAATTAAGGCAAGTATAGTCGGTTTTATTCGATTGGCAGTAAGCGTACTGTATTTAACAATAAGGGCTCAACGGGCACATCTGGCCAGCCCAGCTTTTCACTGGTCTCGGTCTGCAATGCATTCAGTTTATCGAGTACGTCAAAGCCACTGATTACCCTGCCAAATACCGCATAGCCCCAGCGGGAACCCGGATCAAGACTGTCATTATCTGCCAGATTAATATAAAACTGGCTGCTGGCACTATGCGGGTCAGTCAGGCGAGCCATCGCAATAGTACCATATTGGTTTTTCAAGCCATTGCCGGACTCATTAAAAATGGTTTTTCCCTGCTCAATTTCAGCAAACTGCCTGTTGTATCCACCGCCCTGCACGACAAAATCTGCAATAAGCCGGTGAAAAACGGTGTTGTTATAAGCATTAGCTTTGACATAACTTAAGAAGTTATTGACGGTGATCGGCGCCCGGCTGCGATCCAGCTCCAGCACAATATTGCCGACTGACGTCTCCAGCTGCACCTTGGGATAAAGGTTGTCAGGCTGCATAAACTTACCCGCCCAGACGGGCAGGGTGAAAAATAACATCAGCAGAGTTAACCAGGCTCGCATTGTTTTATCCTCTTAGTTCGGTTTGCCAGCTGTCATCACGCAGTAGGTCGGTAAGTACCTGTTCGGTCAGCACCCTGAGCTCCCGTTCGATCACTGCAATATCGGCTCTAAGGGGCGCTATCTGGCGACTGTCACCACTATAGGCTTTGGAGAAACTACTGCCATTGTGCTGCACCAGCACCGTCATGGTTACCCGGTTAACCACTTCATGATCAAGTGGGCGCTGATTGACTCTGGCTTGCAACTGATTAATCTGAATGGTTAAAGTGCGGTCACTTTGATTGTTTAAGCTCGCCCCTCTGGCTTTCAGCGCTGTGGCAACGGTCTGTTCTAATTCTGCCCTGAGATCATTGGCAGTTGCATAGCCCTTGCTGGAGTCACCGCGCTGAATAACCAGCGTATGCATACTTGCCCGCTGGTCCAGCAGATAAAAACTAAACGAAGTCTGATTCAGAGAAGGTGCCTGTGGCCAGAACACCTGAGGGCTGACGATTAACTGCGGTGGCTTGCTGGCACAGCCTGCAAGTAAAAATAGACACAGCAACAGGGTACGCATCAGGGTTAACTCCTTTTTATGGCTTCGAGTATTACAAATTTAGGATTAGCAGCCAACTGCTGACAATGGCCAAATAGCCGCTGTAATTGCTGCTGATAATTGAGGTGGCGATTAGCTACAATACGTAACCTGCCCCCTCGTTTCAATACCCGTTTGGCTTCGGTGAACATTTGCGTTGCAATGTGAGTGGTAACGGTATGCTGTTGATGAAAAGGTGGGTTACAAATAATCTGGTCTGCGCTCTGGTCTGGTTGACTTGCCAGGCAATCGTCGACCACAAACTCGGCCTGGCTCAGGCAATTGGGCAAATTCAAGGCAATACTGGCGTGAGCTGAGGCTATCGCCATATAAGATTCATCAGTAAATACAACCTGACAATCAGACTGCTGAGCCAGCAGCATCAGCCCCAGAACCCCATTACCACAGCCTAAATCGATAATACGCTGATCTGCTGTGTCTGGTGGTAAGTGCTGCAACAAAAAACGGGCACCTAAATCCAGTTTTTCCCGGGCGAAAACGTTTGCATGGTTTATCAAGGTAAAATTCGTGTCTGCCAGCGGCCATTGCAACGGAAACTGCGGTTGTAATTTCCCCTGCTGCGGCTGACATTGAATAAGCCGGCATTTTTTCACTGCCAGTGAGGCTTGGGCAGGGCCCAGTTGCTTTTCAAATATATCTAATACGTTACGGTTGATTTCTCTGGCTTTCGCTGCTGCCAGAATAACGGTATCAGGTTTGATAACCGCTGCCAGCTGACTTAGAATAAAACGCAAATAGCTATGATTATTAGGCAGTTTAATCACTACAACATCGGCGTCAGTGGGCAGCGGCATCAAGCTGTCAATACTGGTAAACGGCTGGTTATCCAGGCCGTTGCCGGCGCGATTGTAGATAACGGCTTGCCGGGCCAGATAAGAATCAGTACTGCTGGTTTGGCGCCAATGTGCCAGGGCGCAGGACAATGCCCCGAAACTATCATTGATCAATAACAGATGAGGAGAGGCGTGGTGAGTTACAGTAAAATCGGTGGCAGCTTTATTGACCGCGTCTATTAAAAGTTCATCTGCCGCATCCCAGGCTTGTAAACTGTGGTTAGGCTGATTAAGCGGCCAGCGCTGGAGGGTCAGGTTGATCTGACCAATCTGAAATTGGGTATTCATAGCAACAACGTTTTAGCAGAGAGAACCACATTTTGACACGCCAGACGCAGAGCGACAACTGCAAAGCTGTTGCACAACACTTTTTATTACCAGAAGCTGAGATTAGCCTGTGGCCGGCATGGCTGGCAGAACCTGATGCCGAGACATTGCTCACAACGCTTGCTGCAGAATTAAGCTGGCGACAAGAGCAAATTCGCATTTACGGTAAAACGGTGAACATTCCGCGCCAGCAAGTATGGATGGGGGAGCCGCATTGCAGCTATCAGTATTCCGGTGTTCGTTTTGCTCCTTCGTCCTGGCATCCAGCAGTGCAGCAGCTAGTCGCGGTTGTCAGCAATACGATTAACCGGCCACTAAATTGTGTGCTGCTTAACCTTTATGCCAGCGGCCAGGACCATATGGGATGGCATGCTGATAATGAACCTGAACTTGGTGTGGCGCCGGTTATTGCTTCATTAAGTTTAGGGGCAACCCGACGTTTTGACTTGCAACACCGGACGCAGGGGCATCAACTGCAGTTGCAGCTGGAAAATGGTAGTTTACTGGTCATGGCAGGAAAGTGCCAGCAGCACTGGCAGCACCGGCTGCCCAAACAAAGCCGGGTTGCGGCGCCGCGGCTTAACCTTACTTTTCGGTATATAGCCCCGCCAATTTAGACTAAATAATTTTTAGTAATACGGCCAGTTTGTTAGTGGATTTAGTGGATTATTTGGTTCAAAAAACCAATTTGCAGGCGACAATGCTTACTGGCTTGACTAAAATCAGCATTAAACCAGAACAGGGAACGAAGACTATGCTAATTCATACCGCAATCGAACAAAAATTACTGAGTGCTTTTGAACCGGTATTTCTGGAAGTCATTAATGAAAGTGCCAATCACAATGTACCCGCTGGTTCTGAATCTCATTTTAAGGTAGTGATTGTGACTCCGGCATTTGATGGTATGCGTTTGCTGCCGCGTCACCGTGCCGTTAATGCTGTAGTGGCAGAGGAACTGGCAGAAAAGATCCATGCTCTGGCTTTACATACCTATACGCCTTCGGAGTGGTACGAGTATTACGCCGAAAAACCACCCGCCTCGCCAAAATGCTTTGGTGGTAGCAAAAACGACAAGGCATCGTTGTAACAGCATACTGCAACACGTTGCTGTGAAAGCTGCACTATCCACTTTATTCGCTGAAATTAGCCTGAAATAAAATAAACAGGCTGATCAGACCTGTTTTCTGCGTTAAAGTTTTACACTAGCATAATTTTTTAGTGAGCTAACGACAGGACTTCTTATGGTTATTCAACCGAAAATTCGTGGTTTTATTTGTACCAATGCCCATCCGGTGGGCTGTGCCGAAAATGTCAGACAGCAAATTAGCTATGTTAAACAACAAGGGCCGGTCGCCAATGGCCCGAAAAACGTGCTGGTTATTGGTGCATCGACCGGTTATGGCCTGGCATCCAGAATCACAGCCGCGTTCGGTTCAGGCGCCAGCACCTTGGGGATATTTTTTGAAAAGGCGCCGACAGACAGTAAAACCGGTTCGGCCGGCTGGTACAACACTGCCGCATTTGAGCAGGCCGCGAAAGCAGAAGGGTTATGGAATAAACATCTGAATGGTGACGCCTTTACTGATGAGCTAAAAGCCGAAGCCATTAATCTTATCCGTAGTGAAATGGGTAAAATTGATTTAGTGGTCTATAGCCTGGCGGCGCCACGGCGAAAAGATCCGGTAAGTGGTGAGGTTTACAGTTCGGTATTGAAGCCAATAGGCCAGGCTTATACTGCCAAAAACCTTAATACTACCAAGCGTGAGATCGAAGACGTGTCGGTAGAGCCGGCAAACGACGAAGAGATATTCAATACCGTTAAAGTAATGGGTGGAGAAGACTGGGAACGCTGGTTAGATCAGCTGCACGCTGCAGGAGTATTAGCTGAGAATTGTCAGACAGTAGCCTACACCTATATTGGCAAAAAGCTTACCTGGCCAATTTATGGCAAGGCAACTATCGGTCGGGCCAAAGAAGATTTGGACCGGGCTGCAGGCGCTATTCGCAGTAAGCTGGGTGATCTGAAAGCAACAGCTTATGTTGCTTCACTAAAAGCCCTGGTGACCCAGGCCAGCTCCGCTATTCCTATTATGCCGCTGTACATATCATTGCTTTATCGGGTGATGAAGCAGCAAGGCACTCAGGAAGGTTGTATTGAACAAATTAATGGCTTATTCCGCCAGGGATTATACAGCGACACCCCCATTCTTGATGACGCAGGCCGGCTAAGAATGGATGGCAAAGAATTAGCAGACGAAGTCCAGAATAGCGTTGCGGCGCTGTGGGATCAGGTAACGACCGATACAATTGACAGCCTGACGGATTACCATGGCTATCATACCGAATTTTTACATTTATTTGGCTTTGGCTTTGACGGTGTTGATTATCAGGCCGACGTTACCCCGGCAGTGCCTCTGGTCAACCTGGCTAATTAGTCGTATTGACAGCCGTCTGCGGGCGGCTTTTAGCTTGGCAAGGCGGCAATGATTTTGCTGATAATTTTACGTCACACCATGGATAGCCGCTTGCTTTAATGCTAGAATTCGCGACTTTAATACGTGTATCTGATTAAAAATTAATCGCCTTGCGGGCTTTATTAGTATAATCAGGTGTGCTGTGCTCGCTGCAGCTGAAAAACTAGACCCGGTTTCTTCTCAAAATAGTAGTGCAAGTACGTATGATAAAACTCAAGAAAGGCTTGGACATTCCCCTCGCAGGCAGTCCTAAACAAGAGATCAGTACGGGTAATGCCATTACTACCGTCGCCATTTTAGGCGAAGAGTATGTGGGCATGCGTCCGACGATGGCAGTCGAAGAAGGTGATGTGGTAAAAAAAGGTCAGGTGCTTTTCGAAGATAAGAAAAACCCTGGCGTTAAATTTACTGCACCTCTGGCAGGTACCGTCAAAGAAATTAACCGTGGTGCTAAGCGGGTATTACAATCTGTTGTTATTGCCGTTAACGGTAATGAGGCAGAGCAATTCAATCGCTACAGCGCTGATCAGCTGGCCGGCTTAAGCCGCGAGCAAGTCACTGAAAACCTTGTTAATTCAGGGTTGTGGACTGCTTTGCGCACCCGTCCTTTCAGTCAGATCCCAGCGATTGACAGCACACCACGAGCGATATTTGTCAATGCCATGGATACCAATCCACTGGCAGCGGATCCCACCGTGATTATTAACGCGCAAGCGGAAGCCTTTACGCAGGGCCTTACCCTGTTAGGAAAGCTGACGGATGGCAAAGTATATTTGACCAGAAAGCCGGGTAGCCAACTACCTGAAAGCTCTGCAGTTGAAGTCGCTGAGTTTGATGGTCCGCATCCTGCCGGATTGGTGGGAACGCATATCCACTTTTTAGAACCGGTTAGTATGAAAAAAGTGGTTTGGCATATTGGTTATCAGGATGTGATTGCCATGGCTAAACTGTTTTTAAGCGGTGAGCTTGATGCCAGCCGGGTGGTGGCGTTGTGCGGTCCTGTAGTGAAATCACCACGTTTAATCAAAACAGTGCAGGGTGCATCATTGGCTGAGTTAACCAAAGATGAACTCAATGAAGGTAAAAACCGTATCATATCAGGCTCAGTGCTGGCAGGTAGCAGCGCTCACGGTGTCCATGGTTACCTGGGTCGTTATCATAATCAGGTATCGGTGCTTGCTGAAGGATACGAGAAAGAATTTTTAGGTTGGATAGCCCCGGGCGCCACCAAATTCTCGGTAACCCGAGCGTATTTGTCGCATCTGAGTCCGAAGCGTTTGTTTAATATGACAACGACCACCAACGGCTCATCACGAGCTATGGTGCCAATTGGTAATTACGAGCGCGTTATGCCGCTGGATGTATTGCCAACTCTGTTGTTACGGGACTTAATTTCCGGTGATACCGACAGCGCCCAAACCCTGGGTTGCCTGGAGTTAGACGAAGAAGATTTGTCATTGTGCACCTTTGTGTGTCCTGGCAAATACGACTACGGCACTATTCTTCGCAGCTGCTTGACGACCATCCAGAAGGAAGGCTAATCATGAGTTTAAAGCATTTTTTAGAGCGCATTGAGCCGCAATTTGAGAAAGGCGGAAAGTACGAAAAGTGGTATGCGCTGTACGAAGCAGCGGCGACTATTTTCTATACGCCAGGCTTGGTTACCCGCAATGGAACTCATGTGCGTGATAGTATCGATTTAAAACGCATTATGATTTTTGTATGGCTGGCATTATTTCCAGCCTTGTTCTTTGGCATGTTCAATATTGGCCATCAGGCTGTTGAGGCTTTAATTGCCGGCTATGGTATGCCTGATACCTGGCAAGTCGCTATTTTCCAGTTACTGGGCGGAAATCTCACTGAGGCTTCTGGCTGGGCCGGCAAAATGCTATATGGTGCCGTCTGGTTTATCCCTATTTATGCCGTGACCTTTATTGTCGGCGGTTTCTGGGAGGTGTTATTTGCTTCAGTGCGCAAGCATGAAGTAAATGAAGGCTTCTTTGTCAGTTCTATCCTGTTCGCGCTAATTCTGCCAGCCACGATTCCATTGTGGCAGGTTGCACTGGGTATTACCTTCGGTGTGGTTGTGGCGAAAGAAGTGTTTGGTGGAACTGGCCGTAATTTCCTGAACCCGGCGCTGGCTGGCCGTGCGTTTTTGTTCTTTGCTTACCCGGCACAGATATCAGGCGATTCGGTGTGGACTGTGGCTGATGGTTATTCAGGCGCAACCTGGTTAAGCAAAGCGCAGATGGGTGATCTGGATTATACCGCGAACACCGAGTTATGGTGGGACGCTTTCCTGGGCTTTATTCCGGGTTCAGTTGGTGAAACCTCTGTGCTGGCTTTGTTAGTCGGTGGTTTAGCACTGATCTACTTCCGGATTGCCTCCTGGCGTATCGTGCTGGGTGTGATGATTGGCATGATCTTAACCAGCTATCTGTTCAATGCGGTTGGTTCAAACACTAACCCGTTATTTGCCATGCCATGGCATTGGCATCTGGTATTGGGCGGGTTTGCCATCGGTATGTTCTTTATGGCTACCGACCCGGTTTCGGCGTCATTTACTAATCAGGGTAAATGGGCTTACGGTATCTTGATTGGCTTTATGGTGATTATGATCCGGGTGGCTAATCCGGCTTACCCTGAAGGTATGATGCTGGCTATCTTGTTTGCCAACCTGTTTGCACCTTTATTCGATTTCTTCGTGGCACAAGCCAATATTAAGCGGAGGCTGGCACGTAATGTCTAGTAATAATGACTCCATCAGCAAAACGCTGATCGTAGTAATCTCGTTGTGTCTGGTATGCGCTATTGTGGTGTCCACGGCCGCTGTACAACTGCGGCCGCAACAAAACCAGAATAAACTGCTTGATTCGCAAATCAATATTCTGCGGGCGGTAGGGCTGGTTGAAGGCGCCGCATCACCGGAAATGGTGGTTGAGACCTTTAATAAACATATTGAAACGAAACTGGTTGACCTGAACACTGGTGAATTTGTTGAGCGCGATCCAGCAACTTTCGATTATCGTAAAGCGTTAAAAGATCCAGAGCAGAGTAAACCGCTGGAGGATGGTAACGACGTCGCGTCCATCCGCCGGATAACGGAGCTGGCGCCGGTTTACCTTGCTTATGATGAGCAACGTAACTTAACGGCTTTTGTGATACCGGTACACGGCTATGGCTTGTGGTCTACTATGCACGCATTCTTAGCAATCGAAACCGATGGCAATACCATTATCGGTCTGAACTACTATGAGCAGGGCGAAACACCAGGCCTGGGTGGTGAGATTGAAAACCCACGTTGGAAAGCACAGTTTGAAGGCAAAAAGCTGGTCAACGATGCGGGCGAAGTTGCCCTGGAAGTGAAAAAACCAGGTAATGCTGACCCGGATTCAGCTTATGAAGTTGATGGCTTATCAGGTGCTACCTTAACTGCGAATGGTGTGCAAAATACCTTCACTTTCTGGATTGGCGAGAACGGCTTCGGCCCATTCTTAGCTAAAGTGCGTCAAGGAGCCTTAACGAATGGCTAATGCAAAAGAAATTAAAACGGTTCTGTTTGGACCGATTTTTGCTAACAATCCGATCGCTTTGCAGGTGCTCGGAATATGTTCAGCACTGGCTGTAACCACTAAAATGGATAAAGCGTTAGTAATGTGTATTGCCCTTACTTTCGTAACGGCCTTTTCTAACTTATTTATCTCTACTATCCGCAACCATATTCCATCCAGTGTGCGGATTATTGTCCAGATGACCATTATTGCGTCGTTAGTCATCGTGGTTGACCAGTTTCTGAAAGCTTATGCTTATGACGTGGCAAAAGAGCTGTCGGTGTTTGTCGGTCTGATTATCACTAACTGTATCGTAATGGGCCGGGCAGAGGCTTATGCCATGAAAAGCTCACCTGGTATGAGCTTTTTAGATGGTATCGGTAATGGTCTTGGTTACAGCGTTGTGTTGATGGTTGTTGCTTTTATTCGCGAACTGGGTGGTTCAGGCTCCGTGTTTGGTGTGCAAATTATGCCACTGATTAGTGAGGGAGGCTGGTATCAGCCGATTGGTTTGCTGTTGATGCCACCAAGCGCCTTTATTATTATCGCCTGCTTTATCTGGATATTACGTACATATCGTCCAGAACAAATCGAAAAGGCATAGGGAGCATTACATGGAACATTATGTAAGTTTGTTTGTACGCGCGGTCTTTATCGAGAATCTGGCGTTATCGTTCTTCCTGGGGATGTGTACTTTCCTGGCTGTTTCGCAAAAAATTAAAACGGCATTCGGTTTAGGGGTAGCGGTTATTGTGGTGCTGGGTATTTCAGTACCGGTAAATAACCTTGTTTACAATGTGTTGCTGGCACCTGGTGCACTTGAGTGGGCGGGCTTTCCAGAAGCTGATTTAAGCTTTCTGGGCTTCTTAACCTATATCGGGGTAATCGCTGCGCTGGTACAGATTCTGGAAATGATTTTAGACAAGTTTTTTCCGGCACTGTACAACGCATTGGGCATATTCCTGCCTTTGATAACCGTAAACTGCGCAATCTTTGGTGCAGTAGCCTTTATGGTTGAACGCGACTATAACTTTGGCGAAAGCGTAGTATTTGGTTTGGGCAGCGGCGTTGGCTGGGCACTGGCCATTACCTTGCTGGCAGGTATTCGTGAGAAGTTAAAGTATGCGGATATCCCTGCTGGTTTACGCGGCTTAGGGTCTACCTTTTTGGTAGTGGGTTTAATGGGATTAGGCTTTATGTCTTTCTCTGGCGTTTCACTGTAAAGCAGTAGAGGGAAAATACAATGCAAGAGATCTATCTTGGCGTTGGCATGTTCACCATAGTGGTTTTGATGCTGGTGTTTATTATCCTGGCAGCAAAATCCAAGTTGGTGGCCAGTGGCGACATCACTATCAGTATTAATCACGATCCTGATAAAGCCATTAAAACCAAAGCAGGCGGTAAGCTACTGGGTGCACTGGCTGATAATGGCATTTTCTTATCATCGGCCTGTGGTGGCGGTGGTTCTTGTGGCCAGTGCCGGGTGCATATTAAGTCAGGTGGGGGTGAAATACTGCCAACTGAAATGGGCCATATTACCAAAGGCGAAGCACGCGAAGGTTGTCGTTTATCCTGTCAGGTTGCCGTTAAGTCTGATATGGAAATTGAAGTTGAAGAAGAAATCTTTGGTATTAAAAAATGGGATTGCGAAGTTATCTCTAACGATAACAAAGCGACCTTTATCAAAGAACTTAAGATGGCTATCCCAGACGGTGAATCAGTACCGTTTCGCGCTGGTGGTTACATCCAGATTGAAGCGCCACCGCATCATGTTAAATATAAAGACTTTGATGTGCCGGAGAAATTCCGCGGTGACTGGGAACGCTTTAACTTCTTCAGTTTAGAGTCGAAAGTAGATGACGAAACTATCCGGGCCTATTCGATGGCTAATTATCCGGATGAAGAAGGCATTATCATGCTGAACGTGCGGATCGCCACACCACCGCCAAATAATCTGAGCCTGCCGTGCGGTAAAATGTCGTCTTACATCTGGAGCCTGAAAGAAGGCGATAAGGTGACAATTTCTGGTCCGTTTGGTGAGTTCTTTGCTAAAGAAACCGAAGCTGAAATGGTGTTTATTGGTGGTGGTGCCGGTATGGCGCCAATGCGTTCGCACCTGTTTGACCAGCTGCGCCGCCTCAAATCAAAACGCAAAATCAGCTTCTGGTACGGTGCGCGCTCTAAACGTGAAATGTTCTACGTTGAAGACTTCGACATGCTGGCAGCCGAAAACGACAACTTTGAATGGCACGTAGCGTTATCTGATCCACAGCCGGAAGACAACTGGGATGGTTACACCGGGTTTATTCATAATGTTATTTATGAAAACTACCTGAAAAAACATAAAGCTCCGGAAGATTGTGAGTTTTATATGTGTGGACCGCCAATGATGAATAAGGCTGTTATCAATATGCTTAAAGATCTTGGCGTAGAAGACGATAATATCCTGTTAGATGATTTTGGTGGTTAACTCACCATTTTCTTAGGCAAGTTAAAAGGGGTAACGTTCTGCGTTGCCCCTTTATGTTATTAGAAGGCTGGCAGAATATATGATGCAACGCGTTTATTCTTTTTCGTTTGTCTGGTTGCTTGGCATAAGTTTATGGTTGGCTGGTTGCACACCTGAAACGCAGTTACCGCAAGAGCAGGTATTACAGGGCAGCACTATGGGTACTACCTATAGTGTAAAGTTTTTCAGTGATCTGCCTGTTGATCAACAAAGGTTACAGCAGCAGATGGAACAGGAGCTGGAACTGATTAACGACTTGATGTCGACCTACCGGCCCACATCTGAATTGATGCGCTTTAATCAGCAACAGACAACAGAACCTTTCACGCTGAGTGAACAAACAGCCAAAGTTATTGCCGAAGCAATAAGGATAGGGCTGCAAACTGATGGCGTACTGGATATTACCGTAGGGCCGCTGGTTGAGAAATGGGGCTTTGGTGCTAATGGCCGGATTACTGAACGTCCTGCCCCAGAGGCGCTCAATGCGCTGCAGGATTTTGTAGGGTTGGATAAAATCAGCCTTAGCCAACAGCATTTAACAAAAAAGGATAGTCGGGTCGCACTGGATTTATCAACAATAGCCAAAGGATACGGTGTTGATCGCCTGGCAGAAATTCTCGTGGCGAACCATGTGACCGATTATCTGGTCGATATTGGTGGTGAAATGCGGGTAAGTGGCAGTAAACCCGGCCGGGAATGGCGGGTGGCCATTGAAAAGCCAGTGGCTGGCCAGCGGGCGCTGCAAAGGGTCCTTAGGCCTGGCAATATGGCGGTAGCCACGTCGGGTGATTACCGCAATTATTTTGAGCAGGACGGCGTTCGTTACTCTCATCTGATTGATCCGCGAACCGCTGAGCCTATTGCGCACCGGACGGTATCAAGTACCGTTATACACCCCAGTAGTATGACGGCAGATGGTTATGCGACCGCGTTACATATTATGAGTGCAGAGGAAGCGCTGCAATTTGCTAATCAGCACCAGCTTGCTGCACTGATTATTGTAAAAACTGACGAGGGCTTTACCGAGTGGGTAAGCGACGCGTTTAAACCTTATTTAGTTGACGAGGAGAGGTAAGTAATGGCAGTTTTTCTTTTTACCTTTGGATTGTTTCTGGTGGTGGTTCTGGCCATGGCCATTGGTTTTGTGGTGCAGCGGAAAACCCTGGCCGGCAGTTGTGGCGGCCTTGGCGCATTAAATATTGCCAAAGCATGTGATTGTGATACACCCTGTGAGAAAAGACAAAAGCGCCTGGATAAAGAAAAATTCTGGCAGGATAATAAAATCATCTGAATTGTGGATCTGAGCGTATAGGTTAAGCTATTACACAGAGCAGGCTATGGCGACCGCTAACAGCCTGCAATTTGTTTAACATTTCACGCTAAGGATAACAACCATGTTCAGGTTACAACCTCTTACGCTGCTCCTGCTGCTGTTTTTAAGCTTGCCGGCATTAGCTAACCGTTTTGCCAACGTCGAGATAAACGCCACACCTCTGGCCGATAATCTGTATATGCTGACTGGCTCAGGTGGCAATATGGCGGCGCTGGTGACGGCTAACCAAGTGATACTCATTGATGCCCAGTATGCCGAGCTGGCAGATAAAATAAACGCCAAGCTGGCAGAGCTCAGCGACGGCAAAACGCTTGGTACCCTGATTAATACCCATATGCATGGCGATCATGTCAATGGCAACAGCGCGTTAATGCCAACACGGATTATTGCCCACGCCAATGTGCTCAAGCGCTTAACTGCCGATGCATCATTTCCCCGCTCTGGTTTACCTACCGAAACCTTTACTAAGCAACTCAATTTGAATCTCAATGGCCAGGCACTGCGGTTAGAATATTTACCGCCCAGCCACACCGATGGCGATATTATTGTCTGGTTTGAAGGTAAAAATGTCGTGCATATGGGTGATATGCTGTTTGAAGGGCGCTTTCCTTTTATTGACTTAAATAATGGTGGTTCGGTACGCGGGTATATCGCCAACGTGGCCTATGTCATAAACCAGATAGATGACGAAACTAAAGTGGTCCCGGGCCATGGCCAGCTGACGGATAAAGCAGGGCTGCAACGCTTTCACCAGATGATGGTGGCAACTCTGGCGCAGGTAGAACAGCAGCAGGCAAAAGGCTTAAGCAACGAGCAAATTATCGCTGCCGGGCTGGGTGAGCAATGGAAAAACTGGCACTGGAATTTTATTACTGAGGAGCGCTGGATTACTACCTTGTTACAGGCAGAACCGCTGACCCGCTAAGGGGTTGGTTAGCTGCCGCGTTATCGCGTGTCGCCAGCGTTATTCACCCTGGCGACACGCGCAAGTCTCATACCTTAAGCCCCAAGCCATTGCACGGGCAAGCAGCTTATAAACGCCATACCCGGTACTTTTTACCCTTCATTTTGCCATCGTTCAGCAGCGTCAATGCCTGTTTTGCCACCCTACGGCTAACAGCAACAAAAGCCACAGTGTCTAACATTTGTATTTTACCAATATCAGCAAACACAATCTGGGCACTGCTGGTCAGCGCGCCAACAATGTCACCCGGCCGCAGCTTATGTTTTTTACCGCCATCAATTTGCAGAGTCTGCATCGCAGGCTCAGGCAAGGCTTGCGCCAATACTGACTCGCTGGGCAAGGGCAGGGCATCTATTTCCAGCTCCAGTTGTCCGGCCAGCGCGCTGAGCTTGGCGCCATCATCCGGGCTCAGCAATGAACACGCCAGGCCACTGTTGCCGGCACGACCCGTGCGGCCAATCCGGTGGGTATGGGTGGCGACATCATGTGCCAGCTGGTAATTAATCACTAAATCCAGTTTATCGATATCCAGGCCTCGGGCTGCAACATCCGTGGCCACTAACACGCTCACACTATTGTTACTGAACTTAAGTAACGCATGCTCGCGGTCGCGTTGTTCTAAATCGCCGTGTAAGGCCATCACACTGACACCAGCGAGCTTTAAGGTATCAGCCAGTTCCTGTGTTTCCCGCTTGGTATTGCAAAATACCACCGTGCTGGAAGGCTGAAACCGGTGGAGCAGCAGTTTAACGGCGTCGCTGCGCCTGGTGCCATCCAATTGATAGAACTGCTGTTCAATACTGCTTTGGGTATGTGGGCTGGTCACGGTAACCGTAACCGGGTTTTGCATAATACTGTCAGCTATCTGGCGCACAGCCTTATCAAAGGTGGCACTAAATAGCAGGGTTTGGCGCTCAGTTGGAACATTTGCCAGAATAGCGTTCAGCGCATCAGCAAAGCCCATCTCAAGCATCCGGTCTGCTTCATCCAGCACTAAGGTGGTTAATTCAGTCAAATCCAGTCGTTGCTGCTGCAGATGATCCAGCACCCGACCTGGTGTGCCAACAATAATATGGGCGCCATGTTCCAGTGACACAATCTGGCTGCGACTGGGCACACCACCACATAGGGTTAATACTTTAATATTATGAATATTGCGGGCGAGTTTACGAATTTCGGCGGCAACCTGCTCAGCCAGCTCCCGGGTGGGGCAAAGTACCAGTGTTTGAATTCGGTAGCGTTTGACATCCAGTTTGGCCAGCAGCCCCAAGGCAAAGGCCGCTGTTTTACCAGAGCCGGTTTTCGCCTGGGCAATCACATCTTTACCGTCGAGTATTGCAGGCAAGCTTTGTGCCTGCACGGCGGTCATCTGGTGATATTCAAGGCTGGTTAAGCATTCAAGTAAAGGTGTTGGCAAGGCCAGTTGGCTAAAAGCGAGATCGGACACAATGAAATCCTGTAACTAAAAAACAGGACGCCGCCTGCAAGGGGGCGGCATTATAGCAGATGTGATTGGAGCATGTTGACGTTTTGTACTTACGCTTTATTTTCAATCCGGTTGTCGCTGACGGCTTCATCCTGTTGTTCAGTTTTTGTCAGACTGATTACCTGGTCTTGCGAAGTGCGATGGGTTTCGCCTATAAAGCTGCCACCACGCTCAATACATAAATCGTCGCTATGAATAATACCCAGGGCTTTACCCTGCGGCAGAATTTCTACCGTGTTGGCAAACAGCTCGCCGTCAAACAAACCATTAATGATCACTTTATCAGCGGTTACTTGTGCCTTAACCCGACCAGCTGCACTGATAATTAACGTTTTTTCACTGGTGATTACGCCTTCGACGTAACCATCTACCTGCATATCGCAACTTAATCGGAGGCTTCCGATAATTGAGCATCCCGCAGCGATGACAGTTGTAGTTGTGTGCTTGCTTTGGTTTGCAGCATCGTTACTAAAGAATCCCATTTAATGCTCCGTTCTTTTTCAAATACCAGATCAAAATTATTCGCGTCCCAATCCATAAAGCTCTGTGGGTTAAGTGACCGGTCTAAAAAGTGTATTTCATAATGTAAATGCGGCGCGGTAGAGTTGCCGGTATTGCCTGAAGTGGCGATCAGTTGTCCTTTGTGTACAAACAGACCATTGGCGACTTTAAACTCGTCCAGATGAGCATATAACGTGGTAAATCCAAAAGCGTGGCGTATTTTCAATAAATTGCCATAGCCATTTTTACTCGGCCGCACAACTTCGACTACACCATCTGCCGGTGCATAAATAGGGGTGCCACGGTTAGCGGATAAATCGATACCATTGTGATGCTGTTGCTTACCCATGATGGGGTGGGTGCGCACACCAAAGCGCGAGGAGCGACGACGAAACTCCAGCGGTGAGCCATTGGGCACCAATTGTAACATCGCCATTTTTGCACTGGAGTTTACCGTAGCGGTATCGAGCCTGGCTTCCAGATCTTGCGGAAACTGTTGTTCCAGCCCGAGGGTCAGTTCAATTTCTCCCAGCCGGTTGCTAACCTGCAGCATCTCATCCTGCTTAATGGCCAGCTCTTGCTCAAGTTGCTCCCGGGTCTGACTGAGTTCAGTGATTTCCGCTGCAAGCTGCTCAGCCTGAATAGCTAATTGCTGTTGCTGGCTTTTGGTATGATCGACCGTTTTTAACAAATAATCGATAAGGGCAGCAGTAATAATAACGGTAAATAAAATTAACCATAAACTGATAACCGCATTGCGCTTAAACAGCTTGCTGATGCTAAAGTGGCGGGTACCATTGATGCTCGATACCGAGATAATAATGCGATCTTTCATCTGATATAACAGCTTTTACAATGGTTGAAAACAGAATAAGCGGTCAAAATAGGGTGCTTTGTCGCTGCTGTCAAGGTTTTCGTCGCGAGCAGAAATGACAAAACCGCAACCTAAGCTGCGGTTTTTGTTGCTAACTGCATTAATGTTATAACATTAATGACTCTCGTCGCCTTCAATGCCATGAACATGGCCATGCGCTAATTCTTCTGCCGTTGCGTCACGTACTTTGAGTACTTCAACGTCAAACTTTAGTTCGATACCTGACAACGGGTGGTTACCATCTACTACCACTTCTTCTTCCGTCACGTCCAGAATAATGACTGACTGCTCCCGACCATCTGGCCCGGCAGCACGAAAACGCATACCTGGTGCTACTTCCATGCCTTCAAACATGGTTTTAGGTACTGATTGCACCAGTTGATCATGGCGTTCACCGTAGGCGTCTGCAGGCGCAATCGTTGCGGTAAAGCTGTCACCGACCGTTTTGCCGGCTAAAGCCTGTTCCAGACCTGGAATTAATGCGCCATGGCCAAACAAAAATACCAAAGGCTCGCCATCAGCAGATGAATCCAGTTTGTTACCTTCCGGATCGGTAACGGTATAATGCATGGCGACGACTTTGTCTTGTGAAATGGTCATGAAAACCTCTTTAACTTAAAGGATAAGGTAACGGCAGCAACTGCAGTGCCGGTGCACTGTCTGACTTCAACCGTAACGAGTCTGCCGGTGTTATATCATTAGGCAGTACGGCAATTAACCAGAGCTGGTTATTGATGTTGACTGCGTTAATAACCTGGCCCACCCGGCGCCAGTTGTCATTAAATTGTTGTTCGATATCACAGCCCGCTGCGGGCGCTTCATCGGTTTGCGCCTGCAAAATCCAGGCGGCACGCTTATTGCGGCCAAGATATTTCATCCGGGCTACTGTTTCCTGACCCAGATAACATCCTTTGGTAAAGCTGATGGCTGATACAGCCTGTAAGTTAAGCATTTGTGGCACAAACTCGCCAATCAGCGGTTGTTCCAGATAACACAGGCCATGCAAGATATGCTGCTTGAGCCACAGCGTAGGCGCCGCCAGCGGATAATCTTTGTCCAGCAACGCGATAGCATCACTTTTGGCAAGCACCAGCATATAATGCTGTGCTGCTAATTGCAGCACGGTGCCATCATTGTGGCGGCTAAGCCTACCATTGGCGCCGGGCAATTTAAAGCCAAGCTGACTTACCAGCGTGGCGGCTCCCTCTCCGCCAATCCCTAATATGGCGTAATTGTCGTGGCCGGCCGTAAAACTTACCTTGGAAAACACGCCAAACTTTTGCCATTGGTTTACCGAGGCGTTTAATTCATCCCGAAACGCGATAACCAGCAGTTCGTCGTCTTGCTGCAACAAATGAAACACCGACCAGGTTTTACCTTTGGCATCACAATGGGCGCCACGCAAAAAATGTTGCTCATCGAGCTGATCAATGTCGCAGGTGGTTTGGCTCTGTAAATATTTGCGGTTATCTGTACCACCGACCCTGACAACGTCAAACGCAGGCAGGGGGGCTATAAATGCCCCCTGAACCTGATTGGATAGTTGGCCGTAACTCTTTGCAGTTAACCAGGATGTATGCATTGTTTATGTCACCAGAAGTATCACCAAAGCGAAGATAGTTGTAACATTGGGGCTGCATTTAAAAGCTCAACCCCAAAGCGGCAGTTTTGTGAAAATGCCGTTATCTTTATCACTGTATCTGGCATTAAGGAATTTAAATGACCGAGTTGATGATTAAACCGCGTCTGCGCTGGGCTTGCCGGCGCGGTATGCTGGAGTTGGATGTGTTGCTGGCACCCTTTGTTGAAGAGGGCTACGATGCATTGTCATTGCAGCAGAAAAAAGATTTTGAGCGATTACTGGCTGCTGATGACCCGGATTTGTTTGCCTGGTTTATGGGTCATGCCAAAGCGACTGATCCGGCACTGCATGCGCTGGTAAAAGTAATTCTTGACCGTGTCCGGGTGTAACGTCGCAATTCGTGGTTCAGTCTGGCGCCGGCGCGGTTTGCTGGCGCTGGCGTTTATGCTGGTTTTAGTGTTTTTACTGCAGCCTTTGCCCGGCCTTGCCTTATGGTTGGCGAGCCCGTTACTTTTTTTAGTGTATTGGTATGGTGTTCGTTGTTACCGGCAACCCCGGTTGGCGGCAGGATTAAGTTTGCAGGCAGACGGCCAGTTGCGCTGGTGGCAAAGTACCCTGCCTGGCGGAGCCCTGCGTGAAGGCTGTCTGGTCAGTGAGTTTGGCTTATTATTGCGCTGGCAAAGTGAGCATGCGCAGTTGCATCTGCACTGGTTGCTGGCCGACCAGCTAACTGCTACCGATTACCGGGCCCTGGCGCGACGGATAAATCAGTTTAACTGGCAATGCGCAGCAACAAAGCACGCTGATAAATAAGCCGGGAACCTGACCCCTCTGTGCAGCCACTGCTGTTATCCGTTTGGCGTCAGTACCGTTGGCACGCTGCTGCTTAACAACTCAGGGTAATCCAGATTGTAGTGCAAGCCGCGGCTTTCTTTGCGGGCCATCGCGCAGCGAATAATCAGTTCAGCTACCTGCGCCAGGTTACGCAGTTCCAGCAGATTATGACTGAGCCGGAAATGACTATAATAATCATGAATTTCAGATTGTAATAATTCAACCCGGTGCAAGGCGCGCTCCAGGCGCTTGTTGGTACGGACAATACCGACATAGTCCCACATAAAAAGCCGCAATTCGTGCCAGTTATGGGTGATGACAATTTCCTCGTCAGAATCACTTACCCGGCTTTCATCCCACGGGGCAATGTCAGCATAGTGAGTATCTGCCGACAACTGGCTTAATATATGTTTGGCGGCAGCCTGAGCAAACACCACACATTCGAGCAGTGAATTACTGGCCATCCGGTTAGCGCCGTGTAAACCGGTATAGGCAACCTCACCGATGGCATACAAATTTTGCAGGTCTGTCTGGCCGTTAAGGTTGGTTAGCACGCCACCACAAGTGTAATGCGCCGCAGGCACCACCGGGATAGGTTGGCGGCTGATATCAATGCCAACACTTAAGCACTTGGCATAAATCGTCGGAAAATGTTCAATAATGAAATCTTTTGGCTGATGGCTGATATCAAGATAAAGGCAATTGGCACCCAGCCGCTTCATTTCATAATCGATGGCCCTGGCGACGATATCGCGTGGTGCCAGTTCAGCGCGCTGATCAAATTCAGGCATAAACCGGCTGCCATCCGGGCGGCGCAGAAAAGCCCCTTCACCTCGCATCGCTTCTGAAATCAGAAAGTTCGGGGCATCAGGATGATACAAACTGGTCGGGTGAAACTGATTAAACTCCATATTGGCCACGCGGCAACCCGCACGCCACGCCATAGCGATACCATCGCCACTGGCTACATCCGGGTTGCTGGTATAAAGATACACTTTACTGGCGCCACCTGTAGCCAGCGCGACAAAGTGGGCTTTGATGGTTTCTACTTTGGCGCGGGATTTGTTCCAGACGTAAGCGCCATAACAGCGCTTGGCATCTAAACCAATTTTGCTGCCATTGATTAAATCGATAGCGTTATAATTTTCCAGCAGCTGGATATTGGCATGTTGTTTTACCTGATCGACCAGTGTTATCTGAACTGCCTGGCCGGTCGCATCTGCGGCGTGCAAAATCCGGCGATGGCTATGACCTCCTTCCCGGGTCAAATGGTACTTTAAACTGCCATCGGTATCCTGATACTGGTCAAAGGGAACGCCCTGATCTATCAGCCACTGCATAGCCTCTTTGGCATGGCCTGCTGTATATTGCACGGTTGTTTCATCACATAAACCGGCACCGGCAATCAGAGTATCGTTGACATGGGAGGCAATACTGTCATTTTCATCAAATACCGCGGCGATGCCCCCCTGAGCATACAAGGTAGACCCTTCGCGCAGCGGACCTTTGCTTAACACTAATACCCTGGCATGATCGGCTAACTGCAACGCTAAAGATAAACCGGCAGCGCCGCTGCCAATAATTAAAACGTCACAATGATATTCATTTTGTCGTGTCATGCGATACACTTGTCCCAGTTAAGCCCCAATATCAGGGTAACCTTATGAGTTACCGCTGCAGTTACCCGACAGCATGGCTGTTGGATCAGCTTATTGTAGCGGTTTTGGCATAATAAGCAGAACTATTTATTGTGGCCGTGGTCAGAGCTTCGACGCCAGACAAGGGCCACTTATAATCGACAACCTATTAAGTATTACAGGGGACAGGCTCCCAGAATGAGCGAGCAAGAATTAGATTGGCAAATTGTCCAGCGGGTCCAGCAAGGCGATAAAGCCGCATTTAATCTGTTGGTGAAGAAATATCAGCACCGGATCGCGAACTTAATCTCCCGCTATGTCTCTAACCACGGAGACGTCGCTGACGTTGCGCAGGAAGCCTTTATCAAAGCGTACCGGGCCATGCCAGGATTTCGTGGTGAAAGTGCGTTTTATACCTGGCTGTACCGGATTGCAGTGAACAGTGCTAAAAACTATTTGGTATCAAATGGCCGTAAGCCACCGGCGACTGATGTCGATGCGGAAGATGCCGAGTATTTTGAAGGAAGCGATGCCTTAAAAGAACAAGATTCACCCGAGCGTTTATTACTGTCGGAAGAAATTCGGACCGTGGTATTTAACACGATCGATAAATTACCAGATGAACTTCGTACCGCAATTACACTCAGAGAGCTTGAAGGGTTGAGTTACGAAGAGATAGCAGAAGTAATGGCGTGCCCTATTGGCACGGTGCGCAGCCGGATTTTTCGGGCGCGTGAAGCAATAGATATTCAGCTCAAACCACTGATTGGCTAAATTGTCAGGCTAAATCGGATAATGAACAGCAAGCAGACAGGAAAAATTATGTCGTCAGATAATCAGGATTGGCTCTCAGCCGCCAGCGATAACAGACAGCTCAGTAATGCCGAGCTCGATCTTTTGCTGCAACAGCCCGAATTGCAACAAAAGCTAGAGAGATACCAATTAGCCGCAGCGGTGTTTCGTCGTGAGAAAGCCGCGCCGCTGCCCGGCGATTTCGCTGCTGATATCGCTACATTATTGCAAGATGAGCCTACCTATCAGCTTAGCCACAGCCGCACGGTACTGCAGAAAGTGGGTTCAGGCCTCAGATTTGCGGCAAATGGCAGCTGGCTTAAGCCTGCAGCACAAGGTGCCGTAGCAGCAGGTGTGGCGCTGTTTGCAGTATTGGGCGTGCAGCAATACCAACAGCCAGCAGGGCAGGATTTAATGTTACCCAGCCCGGTGTTGCAAACCAATCCGATTGGCGGTTTTGCCACCCCGGTCAGTCTCAGTTCTACTACGGCAGATAGTCGTTTTGCTGAACAGGAACAGCAAGCAGTGCAGGAACAGCAGCGTCGGCTGCAGGCATTGCTGCAGGCTCATCGCCAGCAGGTTCGGTTAACTGAGCAGCAACAAGCAAAGACTGAGCAGGAAAACGAGCAGTAATATGAGCAAAGTAGTAACGCTGTGTTGCACCCTGTTGCTGTTGTGCAGCAGCGTGCTGCAAGCCGAGGAACCTGGCTGGGCCCTGTTTGAGCGGGTTCAGCAAAGTGTAAAACAGTATAATTTTGACAGCTCTTTTGTCGTATTTAAAGGGAGTCAGGTAGAGACCTATCGCTGGCAGCACGGCCGCAAAGACGATAGAGAAATTGAACACCTGGTGCCACTTGACGCCGATGGTGTCGATATTCTGCGTCGCGACGATGTAGTGTATTATTTTTTAACTGACCGGCCTGCGTTAGTCACCATCAGCGATAGCATTAAAGAACTTCCCGCCATTTTATTTCAGAATAGTCAGCAGATACGTAAACTGTACACCGCGGTGTTAGGCAGCAGCTCTGTCATGTCCGGGCACACCGCGCAGCTGCTCAGACTGAGTGCCAACGACGCCAGCCGCCATAGCTACTGGTTATGGATTGAGGTGGAGTCGGGTTTTCCACTACGAATTGATGTAATGTCAGAGCAGCAGACACCTCTGGAGCGCTGGCTGGTGACACATATGCAAATCAGTCCTGAGCTGCCAGAGAATCTGCAGCGCTTACTCGATACCGACCTGCCTGAGCCTGCCCCCCAGCAAGCCGGGGCAATGTTACCACCAAATAAACTGCAACTTAGCTGGCTACCTAAAGGGTATCAGTTAGTCACGGATCCGCATATTGTACCGCAGCTGCAGCAAAGCCTGCTGAATTACTGGCTGCTGACCGATGGTGTGCATCAGGTCTCCGTTTTTGTCCAGCCCAGTCAGCGAATGCAAACCCAGGCTTATCGGGACGGCGCAACAACCATATACGTACTTAGCGCTCCAGAGCATGACATAACGGTTATTGGTCCGGTGAGTATTGAGGTGGCTGAGCGCCTTGCCGCAGCGGTGCGTTAGGCGCTACGTTATTCGTTAATACCTAAACCCTTTTCAACAATAAGACGTAGATAACAATCCAAAGATAGTGGCCGCCATATGATTGAACAGATAGCTACGGTGCTTGCAGTAGAAAAAGAAGGGGTATGGCTGGGCACGACGCCGGTGACAACCTGTAATGCGTGCCATGCCAGTGCTGACTGTGGTACCGGTATCGTCGCGAAAACCATGACACCCCGTCAAAACCGTTTTTTTGTTGCGACTGACCTGGCATTGCTGCCAGGCGAGCAGGTAACGGTAGCGACAGCGGGCGAACAGCTCGTCACAGCTGCCTTACTGGTGTACCTGCTGCCTCTGGTGCTATTGGTCAGTGGCGCGTTGCTGGCTCATGTTGGCTGGCAGGCAGCTGAAGGCTGGGTTATGCTGGCTGCGGCAACAGGTGCCGGCTGTGGTTTCCTGCTGGCCCGGCATTTTGGTGCCAGAATGGCCGGGCAGCAACAACTGAGTATTCTTAACGTGCTGCCAAAGATCAACGTCCGGCAACTGTCCTGAGCCATCAGCGAAGAACACATAGCAAGCTGCCAGCGGATAGAGTACAATTCCCGCTAATTTTTTTACAGCATCGGTCTGACAATAGCCGCATCGTTTACCGGTGCGATTGAGCTTATTGTCAGTACCCCCAGTATATTTCGGACATTTGCGGATAACATGGCAAAACTTAATAACATCAGAAATTTCTCCGTCATCGCTCATATTGACCATGGTAAATCGACCCTGTCTGACCGGCTTATTCAATATTGCGGTGGTCTGGCCGATCGGGAAATGCAGCAACAGGTTCTGGATTCAATGGATCTGGAGCGTGAGCGCGGTATTACTATCAAAGCGCAAAGCGTTACCCTCAATTATACGGCAGATGATGGTAAAACTTATCAGCTGAACTTTATTGATACCCCGGGGCACGTCGACTTTACTTACGAGGTAAGCCGTTCTCTGGCAGCCTGTGAGGGCGCATTGCTGGTGGTGGATGCCGGGCAGGGCGTGGAAGCGCAAACCGTCGCCAATTGTTATACCGCACTGGACATGAACCTGGAAGTTATCCCGGTATTAAATAAAATCGATTTACCTCAGGCAGAGCCGGAGCGGGTTGCAGAGGAAATTGAAGACATTATTGGTATCGAAGCGCTGGGGGCGGTGCAATGCTCTGCCAAAACCGGCTTTGGTATTAAAGATGTACTGGAAACGATTGTAAAAAAAATCCCACCGCCAGAGGGTGAGCGGGACTTACCGACTCAGGCTCTTATAATCGACTCCTGGTTTGATGCCTATCAGGGGGTGGTGTCGCTGGTCAGAGTGAAACACGGTTCGATAAAAACCAAAGACAAAATTAAAGTGATGTCCACCGGTCAGGTGTATGAAGTTGATAAAGTAGGGATATTCAGCCCGAAGGCAACGCATACCGGTGAGCTGAACACCGGCGAAGTGGGTTTTGTTATCGCTGGCATTAAAGAAATTAAAGGTGCGCCGGTGGGCGATACCCTGACCTTATCGAAAAACAGCGCCGAGAAGCCCTTACCTGGCTTCAAACGGATTAAGCCTCAGGTTTATGCCGGGGTATTTCCGGTATCCAGTGACGATTATGAAGATTTCCGGGATGCCCTGGCTAAACTCAGTCTGAATGACTCGTCATTATTTTATGAGCCGGAAAACTCCGGTGCACTGGGCTTTGGTTTCAGAATTGGTTTCCTTGGCATGTTGCACATGGAAATCATTCAGGAACGACTGGAGCGTGAATACGATCTAGATTTGATTACGACGGCCCCCACCGTGGTTTATGAAGTGATCAAAAAAGATGGCGAAAAAGTCATGGTCGACAACCCCAGCGATTTGCCGGCGGTAAACGATATTGACGAAATCCGCGAGCCGATTGTTGAAGCGCATATTCTGGTGCCACAGGAATATGTGGGTAATGTAATTACGCTGTGTATCGAAAAACGGGGCGTGCAAACCAATATGTTGTATCACGGTCGCCAGGTCGCGTTAACCTACGAATTGCCGATGGCCGAAGTGGTGATGGATTTCTTTGACCGCTTAAAGTCGACCAGTCGTGGTTATGCCTCTCTGGATTACGCGTTTAAACGCTTTCAAACCTCAAATATGCAACGGGTAGATATCCTGATTAACGGCGAGCGGGTTGATGCGCTGGCCATTATCAGTCATATCGACTTTGCCCAGGGACGCGGCCGGCAGCTGGCCGACAAACTAAAAGAGTTGATCCCACGGCAAATGTTCGATATTGCCATTCAGGCAGCTATCGGCAACCATGTTATTGCCCGAACTACCATTAAGCAAATGCGTAAAAACGTCCTGGCAAAATGTTACGGTGGTGATGTCAGCCGGAAGAAAAAACTGCTGCAGAAACAAAAAGAAGGTAAAAAGCGGATGAAACAGGTAGGTAATGTTGAAGTGCCGCAAGAAGCCTTCCTGGCCATTCTGAAAGTGGGTAAGTAATAGTAGCTTAATAAAAGGGAAACGCATGACCGCTGGTTATTTTGCAATCTTGTTAGTAATACTCACTCTGGTCAGTGGCCTGATTTGGCTATTGGACGCACTGCTGCTGGCACCTAAACGCCGTGAACGCCTGGTGCTGGCGCAAAGTGGAGCTGGTAATCAGTTGCCGAGCGACACCAGCGATACCATGCTAAAAGAGCCGGCCATAGTGGAAACCGCGAAGTCGATCTTTCCGGTGATCGCTGCCATCACCCTGTTTCGCTCTTTTTTATTCGAACCTTTTCAAATTCCTTCCGGCTCAATGATGCCGACCCTGCTGGTGGGTGATTTTATTCTGGTCGAAAAGTTTTCCTACGATGTGAAAGACCCGGTATGGCGCACTACTTTGTACCACAATAAGTTGCCACAGCACGGTGATGTTGCGGTATTTAAATATCCGGAGCAGCCCACAGTCGATTTTATCAAGCGGATTGTCGGTTTGCCGGGTGATCGGATTATCTACCGGGATAAACAGTTGTATATCGACAAAGCCTGTCAGCCTGAGCAAACCAGCGGTTGTGGCTCACTGGAGCGGGTTACCCTGACTCATATTCCGGATGCTCAGTTCTTTCAGGGCCGCATGCAACAACGGCGCTATCACGAGGCATTGGGAGAGAATGGTCACCATATTCTGGTTACCCCTGGCGTTCGCGAACAGCCCGGACAATACCATCAGCAACAAGGCACAGCCGTTGATGAGTTTGTGGTGCCGCAAGGTCACTATTTTGTATTAGGCGATAACCGGGATAACAGCCGTGACAGCCGCTTCTGGGGCTTTGTGCCAGCCGACAACCTGGTGGGCAAGGCGGTATTTATCTGGATGAGCTTTGAGTTCAGCGAAGACCCCGACAGTTGGTTACCTGGCTGGGTGCCGGTAGGCGTAAGGTTTGAGCGCCTTGGTAAAATTGAATAAGGTGCGCTGATGCTTCAACCCGTTAAACCATTAATGACCAAACTCGGTTATCAGTTCCGGCAAGCTGAGTTGCTGGAGCAGGCATTAACCCATCGCAGCTGTAAAGGGAAGCATAACGAACGGTTGGAGTTTTTAGGTGACGCCGTGTTAGGGCTGATTATCGCTCAGATGCTGTTTGACCAGTTTCCGCAGACCCGTGAGGGTGACTTAACCCGGATGCGCTCAGCGCTGGTGAAAGGCGTTACCCTGGCCGAAATTGCCCAGGAGCTGGCAATTGCCCAGTATTTACGGCTGGGGCCGGGCGAATTAAAAAGTGGCGGCCATCGCCGTGAATCTATTCTGGCTGATGCGCTGGAAGCTATATTAGGCGCTATCTTCTTAGACAGTGGTATGGATGCCTGCCGCGAACGGATTAATGTCTGGTTTGCTGAACGCCTGGCGCAGATTGCGCCGGGTGAGCAAAAAGATTCAAAAACCCGCTTGCAGGAATATTTGCAAGGCCTGCGGTTAGCTTTGCCGGTATATGATGTGATTGCCACCACTGGCGAGGCCCACCAGCAAACCTTTACGGTGCGGTGCACCGTCCCTGGTATTGCGCCCATTACTGCCTCAGGCAGCTCGCGGCGTAAAGCCGAACAAGATGCCGCAAACGCGGCTTTGGAACAGATTAAAAATGAACGATAACGTCGTGCCAACGCCTCATGCAGCGCCAACCACCTATGCCGGTTTAGTAGCGATAGTAGGCCGTCCGAATGTCGGCAAATCGACCCTGTTAAATAAGCTGGTTGGCCAGAAAGTCAGTATTACCTCGAAAAAGCCACAAACTACCCGGCACCGGATTGTCGGTATCGATACCGTTGATAACTATCAGACGGTGTATGTTGACACCCCCGGCTTGCATATTGAAGAGAAGCGGGCCATTAACAGGATGATGAATAAAGCGGCATCCAGCTCCATAGCCGATGTTGAGCTGGTGCTTTTTGTAGTGGAGGGAACCCGCTGGAACGATGACGATCAGATGGTATTAAATAAACTGATCCAGGCACAAAAGCCGGTGGTGCTGGTGGTCAATAAAGTCGACTTATACAAAGATAAGTCGGAATTATTGCCGCACTTACAGAAGCTGGGCAGTCAGCTTAACTTTGTCGATGTGGTGCCATTGTCGGCAGAAAGTGGCGACAATGTCGAGGCGCTGAGAAAAGTGGTGCAGCGTCATTTACCCCTTTGTGAGTTCTTTTTTCCGGAAGATTACATTACCGATCGCTCGCAGCGCTTTATGGCTGCCGAAATTGTCCGTGAAAAGCTAATGCGCTTTTTAGGCGATGAATTGCCATATTCTGTAACAGTAGAAATTGAGCGCTTTAAATGGGAAGAGAAACATTTCCATATTGCGGCGCTGGTATTAGTTGAGCGGGAAAGCCAGAAACGAATGGTTATTGGTAACAAAGGTGAGCGGATAAAAACCATTGCCACTGAAGCCAGGCTGGATATGGCCGCCATGCTGGAGCAACCGGTATTTTTACAGGTGTGGGTAAAGGTGAAGTCAGGTTGGGCTGACGACGAGCGAGCGCTGCGTAGCCTTGGCTACGGCGAAGATTAACCATTTTGAACATTAAGGTTTAGCCAGATGCAGCCGCTATGTCCCGCTTATATCTTACATAGCCGGCCATTTCAGGATAATAAGCTGCTGTTGCAGCTGTTAATGCCAGAGCGGGGCAGGGTGTCAGCCGTGATCAGAAAACGCCAGGGCAAACAACGCTTTGCCTTGCAGCCCTTTCAGCTGTTTACGGTGGCGCTTGGCGGTCGTAGCAGTTTAAAAACGGTTCTAACTCTGGATGAGCTGGCACCGGCGGTTCGCTTTAATGGCAAATTCCTGTTCAGCGCGCTTTACCTCAACGAGCTTATTTGCCGGCTGTGGCCGGATGATATGGCCGCAGAACAATTGTTTAACTACTATCAGCAAAGTCTGACCGCGTTGGATCAGGCGCAGCAACAGCCTGACAATCTGGAGCCCTGTTTGCGGGAGTTTGAATTTTCCTTGCTTGGCGAGCTGGGGCTGCAGGTCGACTGGCAGCATGGGGCTGATGGCGCGCCGCTGCTGGCTGAATTACAGTATCTATGGCAGCCAGAGCAAGGGTTTGTTGTGGTAAGCCGTGGCTGGCCAGGCTCAGTACTGCAGGCCATTGGCCAGCATAACTGGCAGCACACTGATGCGCTGAAGGTAGCCAAGCAAGTCAGCCGGCAGTTGCTAACGCCATTACTGGGCGGCAAGCCGCTACACAGCCGGGCGTTATTTAACCCACTCGGCTAAACCCTTAGCGGATTGCACAAGTATAAGTTGTGATTCTAATCAGACATTTAAAACCGGAGCCGTTATGAGCCCTATTTATCTTGGTGTCAATATCGATCATGTGGCAACGTTACGCCAGGCCCGGGGTACCAGTTACCCGGAACCTTTGCATGCCGCGCTGGTAGCAGAGCAGGCCGGAGCCGATGGCATAACGGTGCACTTACGCGAAGACCGGCGCCATATTATTGACCGTGATGTGTTTTTATTACGACAGAGCCTGAGTACCCGGCTTAATTTTGAAATGGCAGTAACCGACGAAATGTTGAATATTGCCGGCAAGCTAAAACCGCAATTCTGCTGCTTAGTCCCTGAAAAACGCCAGGAGCTGACCACCGAAGGCGGTTTGGATATTGCCGGCCAGCTTAGCCGCATGACCGACGCCGTAAGCCAGTTGGCAGCAGACAATATTCTGGTGTCGTTATTTATCGACGCTGACCACGCTCAGATAGATGCCGCTGCGGCAACCGGTGCGCCCTTTATCGAAATCCATACCGGTCGCTATGCAGAAGCCACCGACAGCAAGGTACAGCAAGCCGAACTTAGCCGAATTACCGAAGCTGCCGCCTATGCCGCCTCGCTGGGCATTACCGTTAACGCCGGTCATGGTTTGCA
Organism: Arsukibacterium sp. UBA5043; assembly: GCA_002415085.1. Classification (GTDB taxonomy): domain Bacteria; phylum Pseudomonadota; class Gammaproteobacteria; order Enterobacterales; family Alteromonadaceae; genus Alishewanella. Next base: position 253,607 of record DIBV01000003.1, read on the forward strand.
TTATCACAATGTGCAGCCGATAGCGGCTATTCCGCAGATGTACGAGCTGAATATTGGTCATGCTATTGTTGCCCGGGCGATATTCAGCGGTCTGGCCGGTGCGGTATCAGAGATGAAACGATTAATGGTAGAGGCCAGACGGTAATGGCCATTATTGGCCTGGGTACTGATATTGTTGAGATTGGCCGGATAGAGCAAAGCCTGCTGCGCTCGCCTGGCCTGGTAAAACGGGTGTTAACAGCGACCGAGCAACAGCATTTTTCAAAGCATACCCTAGCCAGCCAACCGTTAGCCAGCCGTTACTTTGCCAAACGCTTTGCCGCCAAAGAAGCCGCCGCCAAGGCGCTTGGCACCGGAATTGGCCGCGGGGTCTCGTTTCAGCATATTGAAATCAGCAATGATCAGCATGGCCGGCCTGAGCTTAAATTTACAGGCTATGCGGCAGAGCTGGCGACCCGTTTAGGGGTGAGTCACTGCTGGTTGTCATTAAGTGACGAGCAAGCCTACGCGATGGCTACCGTTATTCTTGAAGGTCAATCTTAGCCAGCCAGTCGCTGTCCAGCTGACATAACGCGCTTAAAATATCGTCCAGTTCAAACAGCTCCGGTTCCAGTTGCTGGATATCAGTGCCGGTTTTAAGCTGGGTCTCCAGCGTTTCTGCCAGGTTTTTCAGCGCAGGCACGCCGGTGTAGCAGCAAGCGCCATGTAATTTATGGATAAGCTGCAATAATTGTTCATTGTCGTTGGCGGCAATGGCCACATTTAGCGCCTGCTGAGTTTGCGGCAGGCTGGTTAACAACATTTGCAGCATATCTTTAGCCAGCCCGGGTTTACCGCCGGCCCGTTGCAAGCTCATCTGCCAGTCGATCAGATTGCCGTGGTTAGTCTGCTGATCATGCGTTGGCGCCTCTGTTTCTGTTGATCCGATAGACTGAGCAATCAACGGGCAAAATTCCTGCAGGGTGTAGTGCAGCATTTTGTCATCCAGCGGCTTACTTAAAAACTCATTAAAACCAAGCGATAGTAAGCGGGCGCGCTCACCGGCGACCGCATGTGCGGTAACGGCAATAATAGGGGTGTGCTCATTGAGTGAGCTTTGCCGGATCCGCTGACAGGCACTAATCCCATCCATTACCGGCATATTAATATCCATAAAAATAATGTCATACACATGCTGGGTCGCTTTTTGCCAGGCATCTGCGCCATTAGTGGCAGACTCCGTCTGCTCAACCAGTTCGGATAGCAAGGTATTAATCAGTTTCAGGTTGGCTTCGTTATCGTCAACGGTCAGCACCTTTAAGGCAGCCCGGGGCTGGATCACAGGCATTGGCAGATTTTTTGCCTGATCCAGATAGGGTTTAGCCAACGCAAATGCTAATTTTCGCTGATGGGTTGGTTTAGGCAAACAAGCGTTAGCACCCGAGGCCAGCATGGCTTCGCGTAAATTTGGTGATAAGGTGTTAACCAGTAAATAGGTGTAGTGACAACTGGGTTCAATTTGCTGCACCAGGCTAATCACCTGACTCACCTGATTAATGGCGATAGCCCGGCCAATCAAGCCGATATCGTAATGCTGACCATGATTTAATGCTTGCTGTAACTGACCTTTGGTGGCGCAGGTTGTTACCTGCAAGCCCCAGCTATGCAGCAGGTCAAGTGTGGCTTCCCGCGAATACTGTTGTGGTTCAAAATACAGCAGGGTTTTGCTATCGAGCACGTCGATAGGCAATGGATCCGCTACTGATAAATGATGGCGCTGGCATTTAATGGTGAACCAGAAGGTCGAGCCTTCAGCGGCTTTACTTTCAAAACCAATGTTGCCACCCATCGCCTGCACCAACCGCTGCGAAATCATTAAACCCAGCCCAGAGCCGCTATTGTGGTCTTCAGGCTGGCTGCTGGTAAAGCCCTGAAACAGCAGGTTCTGTTTATCTTCGCTAATACCCCGGCCCGTATCCTGCACTGAAATGTGCAGAATAAGCTGATCTTCATTCAGTAAGGTCGCACTAACCCGGATAACAATACTGCCATGCTCAGTAAATTTAATAGCATTGCCGGCGACATTCATTAATACCTGAATAAGCCGGCCCGGATCGGCAATCAGATCGTCCGGGCAGCCATGGTCAATCATCATCACCAGTTCAAGGTGTTTATCAAAGGCATTGGCGGCCAGCAGCTCGGTGGCATCGTTTAATAAATCACGGAGTGAAAACGGCTCAGGGTTAATTGCCATCCTGCCTTCTTCGAGCTTGGAGAAATCCAGCACATCATTGACCAGATGCAGCAGGCTGTTAGCAGATTTTTGAATCGTGCTCAGGTAGTCGTGCTGATTGGCACTAAGCTGAGTTTTTAATAACTGCCGGGTAAAGCCAATAACGCCATTGAGCGGGGTGCGCAGTTCGTGGCTCATTTTCGCCAGGAACTCAGATTTCTGGCGGTTTTCTTCTACCGCCTTGCGCCTGGAAAAATCCAGCTGAATATTCTGCACTTCCAGCTGCTCCATACTTAGCTGTAAGTCACTGGTAACCTGCTCAATATTGTGTTGCATTTCCTGCTCCAGTGAACTGAGTTGCTCACTAAGCTGATTAACGTGGCATTGGATATTATCGAGCTCTTTGATCCCCGAAACATTCGTTTGCTGCTGATAATTACCCGTTTGTAACTGTTGCAGCTGCAACTGCAGCCGGCTAAGCATGGGTTGGATTTTGTGGCGGACAAACTGACTGAAAATAATACACAGCATGATCACGGCAGCCACTACCATGGCCACATGTAATTTATAACGTTGTTGTTGCAGCAAAATGTGTTCATTCTGCAAGTGCAGCAGAATATATGGCCCGGCGGCTGGTTCGCTACTGTTAAAGCGTAACGTCTGATAAATAAGCAGGCTGTGCTCAAAAGGCACCAGTTGCCCGGCGGCAGCGTTGCGTTGGGAGGCGGGCTTTGGATAGGCCTCGGCAGGGTATTGTGGGTTGCTGCTTGCAAGCATTTGGCCATCAGCATCGAACAGCAGTATATTGTTAAGCACCGGTGAATTCAGGCGATGGCTGGTATTTAATAGCGCTTCAATGGTCGCGACGTCGCCCTCTGCCAGTAACTTTTCACTGCTGATGGCCAGGGGTACTGCTATATTTCTGGCTTGTACGGCAAGGTTACGGTTTAACTCTGCCGCTTTACTGTAAGTAAAGTAGCTACCCAGGCCAATACTGGCAAGGGCCGCGGGCAAAAGGGCGCAGAGTAATATCCAGTAACGTAACGCAATTTTCGTCATTCGGGCCAGAGCTTGTTACAATAGTCGCAGGTCCACCCATAATGACATAACAATTTCTACTTGCCTACAATACAGAGCGCAGATGGTAACACTATATAAAGCAAAGGCTAAAGCCAGCCTGATCGGGGCAACTCTTACCCTGGATATCGATAGCACTGATTATGAAGTTAATGGTCTGAGCCGTTACAAGCAAAAAATCGTGTTTGTCAGCGGCGCATTGCAGGGGGAAAAGGTACAGGCGTTAGTGCTGGAAGATAAGGCCGGTTTTATTAAAGCCCGCACCAGCAAAGTGCTGAGCCCGGCCCCCGGGCGGCAACGGCCGTTTTGTCCGCATTTTAGTCAATGCGGTGGCTGTCAGCTGCAGTATCTGGATAATGATCAGCAAATCCGCTTAAAACAGCAGGGCATTGATCAGCTGATCCGCCACCAGACTGGCCTTGAAACCTTACCCTGGCAGCCGATGATTGCTGCAGCCGATACCCATTACCGGCGCAAAGCCAGGCTGGGCGTTTGGTTTGACAAAAAAACACGCCAGTTGAGTGTGGGGTTTCGGGCCGAGGGTAGTAAACATATTAGTGCGATCAGCGAGTGCAGCATGTTAAGCCCGCTGCTAACTCCGGTGTTGACGAGGTTACCGCCGGCAATTAACGCGTTACCTGATCCGGCTGTGGTGACCCATCTTGAGCTGTTTTGTGCCAACCAGCGGCCCTATGTTGTAGTACGCCATGTTAAACCGTTAACTGCAGCGCAGCAGCAGGCGTTTGTCCAAAGCTGGCCCGAGGCGTATTTTCTGGGGGATGACGGTACTGAGCAGCTACAACACTGGCAGCCGGACACCCCAACGCCGGCTTATACTCTGACCGAGCAGGATATTAGGTTGCAGTTCCAGCCCGGCGATTTTATCCAAATTAATGAAGCGGTTAACCAGAAAATGGTCAGCCAGGCGCTGGCCTGGCTTGAGGTCAATGCTGATGACACCATTCTGGATTTATACGCCGGCATGGGTAATTTTAGTTTGCCACTGGCCAAATATGCCAAAACAGTGCAGGGCATAGAAGGTGTGGCCAAAATGGTGCAGCAAGCGGCAACCAATGCCACACTTAATGGTCTTAGCAATGCCAGCTTTGCGCAGGCCGATTTACATTTACCCTGGCCAGATGCGCCCTGGCGTGGGCAAGGTTATACCAAAGTGGTACTGGACCCGGCGCGGGCCGGTGCTAAAGGCGCTATAGAACAGATTGCTGCGCTGAAAGCGGCACAGATATTGTACGTGTCGTGCAACGCTGCTACCTTTGCCCGTGACGCCAGGGTATTGCTTAGCCAGGGTTATCAGCTGCAAAAACTGTCTGCCATTGATATGTTTCCGCATACCAGCCATCTGGAGCTGATGGCGTTGTTTAGTGCGTCGTCTAAAAGTGCTTCTGTTAAAAGCGCGCCGGCAAAATAATAAGGGGTTTTCATGGTCAGGGTTCGTCAATCTCACAGCAGTGGCTACCATGGCGGCGATACGCTGGAATGGCTGTGTTCACTTGGGTTGACTGAGAAAAAGATCAACGCCTTACTTCATTGCGGGGCATGGTTGAAGCAACAAGGTTTGAATGACGATATTGTCCAGGTGCGAACCGGCTGGGAAATGGTTGAAATTCTGGCCGACTTAAAAATGGACCATGACTCTTTGCTGGCCGCGTTATTATTTCCGGCATTTGATGCGAATTTACTTAATGAAACCCAGCTGGCAGCAGAGTTTACCCCGACCATTCTTGGCTTGCTGCATTCGGTGCAACAAATGGATGCCATTCGCACTATACCTACCGGCGCCAATCAGAGTGTTAACCCGCAGCAAGCCGATAATTTACGAAAAATGCTGCTGGCCATGGTGGAAGATGTGCGGGCGGTGGTATTAAAACTGGCTGCTCAAATCTGTTATTTACGTGAAGTAAAAGATGCCGATGAAGAAACCCGGGTGCTGGCAGCAAAAGAAACCAATGCTATTTTTGCTCCTTTGGCCAACCGGCTGGGTATTGGCCAGTTAAAATGGGAGCTGGAAGATTTAGCCTTTCGTTATCTGCACCCCGGTGTGTATAAACAAGTCGCCAGTTTGCTGGAAGAAAAACGGCTGGATCGTGAACACTATATGCAGGATTTTGTCGGCTCGGTACGCCAGAAAATGCTGGATGCCAAGCTGGATGTGGAAGTATATGGCCGGCCAAAGCATATTTTCAGTATCTGGAAAAAGATGCAGAAAAAGCAGCTGAGTTTTGATCAGCTGTTCGATATCCGGGCGGTACGAATTGTAACTGAACGGGTGCAGGATTGTTATGGTGCGTTGGGTATTGTTCATACCGGCTGGCGCCATTTACCCAAAGAATTTGATGACTATATTGCCACCCCGAAACAAAATGGTTATCAGTCTATTCATACTGTGGTATTGGGGCCGCAGGGCCGGGCGGTAGAAATACAAATTCGCACCCGGCAAATGCACGAAGATGCCGAACTGGGCGTAGCGGCACACTGGCGCTATAAAGAAGGAGCCGTTGGCAGTAATAAAGTTGTTGCCAATGATGAAAAAATTGGCTGGCTGCGCAAATTACTGCAATGGCAGGAAGACGTGGTTGATGGCACTGATCTGGCCGGGACCGATTTAGCCGATGAGTTGCGAACCCAGGTCATCGAAGACCGGGTTTACGTGTTTACCCCCAAAGGTGACATTGTCGATTTACCTATTGGTTCTACCCCGCTGGATTTTGCTTATTATGTCCACTCTAACGTGGGCCATCGCTGCATTGGTGCCAAAATCTCCGGCCGCATTGTGCCGTTTACCTATCAGTTGAAAACCGGTGATCAGGTAGAAATTCTGACCGGGCGTGAGCCTAACCCGAGTCGGGACTGGTTAAACCCGAATTTGGGCTATTTAAAATCCAGCCGGGCCCGCTCTAAAGTGCAGTACTGGTTCCGGCTGCAGGACAGAGATAAAAACCTGGCAGCCGGCAAAGAATTGCTCGATACGGAACTGACCCGCTTAAATCTGGTGATGGAGTATCCGGCCAAGGTGCTAAGCCGCTTTAATGTCAATTCCATGGATGAACTGTTGGTTGGTATTGGGGGTGGTGAAATTAAAGTGACCCAGGTGGTGCACTTTATTCAAAGCCAGAGCGGCAAGCTGGAGTTGCCGGAAATTGACCCGCGATTAAAAACCAAACCCTTGCCGACGGCCAAAAGTAAAAGCGATGTAGTGGTGCAGGGCGTGGGTAATTTATTAACCCATATGGCCGGTTGTTGTCAGCCGTTGCCGGGGGACGCCATTATTGGTTTTATCACTCAGGGCCGGGGCATTGCTATTCACCGCGATGACTGTGACCAGTTTAAAACGCTGCAGGACAGCATGCCGCAGCGGGTAGTGGATGCCACCTGGGGCGACAAATATGCCTCGGGCTACGAAGTGGATATCAGGATTGTGGCGCACGACCGCAACGGCCTGTTGCGGGATATCACCAGTATTCTGGCTAATGAAAAAGCTAACGTTACAAAAATGAGCAGCACATCGGATATTAAAGCGCAAACCGCGGTAATTAACATGACCCTGGAGCTGTATAACCTCGATTCACTTAACAAATTATTAAGCAAAGTGAGCCAGATAGATGAGGTAGTGGAAGCAAAGCGCTTGCACCACTGAACCGGCAATGGCCGCTAAGCAATACTACCCAGATATTTAAACGAAAAGAGAGCAACGTGACCGATAATATCCAACGCTTGTTAAGCATAATGAGCCGGCTGCGCGATCCGCAAACCGGCTGCCCGTGGGATCTTAAACAAAGCTACGCCACTATCGTACCTTACACCCTGGAAGAGGCCTACGAGGTGGCGGACGCCATCGCCCGCGAAGACTTTGCTGAACTGAAAGACGAGCTGGGCGATTTACTGTTTCAGGTGGTGTTTTATGCCCAGCTGGCTAAAGAAGACGGTCGCTTTGGCTTTGATGACTGCGTCGCCGCCATTTGCGATAAATTAGAGCGGCGTCATCCGCATGTGTTTGGTGAGGGTAGTGATGCCAAAACTGCCGATAACGCAGAAACAGTGCTGCAAAACTGGGAAGCACTAAAAAGTAACGAGCGCAAAGCCAGTGGCCAGCACAGTGTGCTGGATAATATTCCGCAAGCCATGCCAGCGCTTAGCCGCGCCAACAAGCTGCAAAAGCGCTGCGCCACAGTCGGTTTCGACTGGCCGACCGTAGAAGGCTGCTGGGACAAAGTAAAAGAAGAAATCCTGGAAGTAGAGCAAACCGCAGCCGGTAGCCCGGAGCTGGCAGAAGAACTGGGTGATTTAATGTTTGCCCTGGTTAATGTGGTACGTAAACACAAACTCGACCCGGAAGCGGTGCTACGAGCAGCCAATAATAAGTTTGAACGCCGCTTTAGGGCGGTAGAGCAAGCCCTGGACGGCCAGGGCAAAAGCCCGCAGCAAAGTAACCTGGATGAAATGGAAGCACTGTGGCAGCAGGTTAAACAACAACACCGCTAAGCGCGACAACAGCCACACCCACCACCACGAGCGGCAACAACCAGTTGCAACAGCTCGTCGCAACATCTAGCCCCACAGCCGTTGCAACGTTGTCTGTTTTTCATAAAAAATTCACTATTGTGCTATTTTTAACCAACAAACCTGCAGTAGGGTAGCGGGTAGTGCTGGCGGTCTGGCTGGCATGTTAAGCCACAGGACTTTTTTATGAACAGTATAAGCAGAATTAACAAGCTAACCGGGTGTTTACTCGGCTTACTGGCAACGCTCAGTGTGTCAGCGCAGGCAACCGTATTGAATGGTGGCTTCGAGCAATGGTCGGGTAATCAGCCAGCCAACTGGAGCCTGATTGACAGCGGCATTACTGTCAGCCAGTCAACCAGTATCAGGCTCAGCGGCAGCAGCGCAGCAGCGGTCAGTGTTAACACCGCCAGCCAGGCCGACACCGACTTTCGCCAGCTGGTTAGCGTTAATGCCGGCCAGGCCTACCAATTCAGTGCGGGCATATACCATACCGAGGGCAATGTCAGGGCCCGCTTGTATGTCAACGGTTACCAGAGCTACTCTGATGCCGGCCTGACCGGACAATGGCAGACAATCAGTCACAGCTACACGCCTACGGTGAGTGGCACTATTGAAGTGGGTTTACGCTTTTATGATGTCACCGGTTTTGACGGTGCTGAACTGGTTTATGTCGACCAGTTTGAGCCAACCACCAGTGAGCCACCGCCACCAGGAGGCTGCAGCGAGAGCAGCGCAGAATTTGCCCTGACCACTGATAACTATGGTGGCGAAACCAGCTGGCAGCTAACAGATGGCAGCGGTACGCTTTACCGCGGTGATGGCTTAGCCAGCAACACGCAGTACAGCGAACAGTGGTGCCTGGCTGCAGGTGATTACACCTTTACCATTTTTGACAGCTACGGTGACGGCATTTGTTGTGGCTACGGCAACGGCAGTTACAGTCTGACTCTGGGCGGGGCTAATATCTTCAGCGGTGGCAGTTTTGGTCCATCGCAAAGCCATAGTTTCACCGTCGGCAGCGGTGATGGCGTAGATGAGGATCTGGGCGCTTATTATGCTCCGGCGGCAGGCTTAACCGGCTACGCCCTGAAAACCGCGCTGCACAACATCATTAAAGATCATGCGGTGCAGGGTTACAGTGCTATCTGGACGTTTTACAATGTCTACGAGCTGGATACCTACTATGAGAATGATGGTTCGATACTCGATATTTACTCGGAAAAACCTTCCGCCAGCGACAGCTATGTTTACGCTGCCAGCAGTGATCAGTGTGGTAGCTACAACAGCGAAGCCGATTGTTATAACCGCGAGCACAGTTTTCCGCGTAGCTGGTTTGGTGGGGCAATAGAACCAATGAATTCCGACATTCACCATATTTTTGCATCCGACGGCTTTGTTAATTCCAAACGCAGTAGTTACCCCTACGGTGAAGTAGGCAGTGCCAGCTTTACTTCAACCAATGGTACCCGGCTGGGTAATGCTGCTGCCGGCACGGGCTACAGCGGTGTGGTGTTTGAGCCAATAGATGAGTTTAAAGGTGATGTGGCAAGGGCCTATTTCTATATGGCAACCCGCTACCAGAACCAGCTGGCAAATTGGCAGACCAACAGCAGCGAAGCCAATGCTGCATTAAATGGCAGCAGCAATCAGGTATTTGAAAGCTGGTTACTGCAACTATTAAAATAGTGGCATCAGCTGGACCCGGTTAGTCAGAAAGAGCGTGATCGTAACGACGCGGCCTACCAGTATCAGGGTAACCGCAACCCCTTTATCGATCACCCGCAGTTTGTGAATGCTGTCTGGGGTAATTAACCCGCAGCTGCAAGGGCGAGACCATTAACCACCGGAAACCGGTTAGTGGCCTCGCTCTAATAGTGATACCGACACTGAACAATAACAATGGCATCATCGGTTACTTTATAAACAAGCCGGTGTTCCCGGTCTATCCGTCGTGACCAATAGCCTGACCAGTTATGTTTTAATGGCTCTGGATCACCGATGCCTGCGAAGGGCTGTCTGGCTATTTCTTCAGTTAACGTATTAATTCGTTTCAGCACCGGTTTATGGTCGTCATTAACCTTATCTAAGGTTGTGGCAAGTTGGGCACGAAACGCTGAATAACTCATGGTGTCCATTAGCGATATCTCTGTGTGTACAAAGATAGGATGCATTGTACTTATACTTGTACGCAATGCAGCGAATGTGAAAGTAGCCGCATAATTACAACAACATCGAAAGCGGGCTTTTAACCCCACTGGCGCCTTGCTTCAGGACATGGGTGTAAATCTGGGTAGTGCGCACATCGGTGTGATCAGGTAACACGCTATTTTTATTATGCAGCAATGTTAACAATAGGTTTTAATTGTTGCCATTTTGGTTGTGTTGTAATAGTGTAAGTTTCTGACTCCGGAGGCTCTATGTCACGATATTTTCTGCTTTTGATTTTGTGTAATTCGCTAGTTGGAATTTTTAAGGTTGAAGCATCTGTGCCGCAATCATCTAGGCCAGAACTAATTTCAATCGATAGCGTGAATCTTACTGCAGAGCATTTTTGGCGAGCCTACACCAGCAGCAATGAGGCTGATCAACATGCGGCACGATTTTTTTTGTTGGGTGTAATGGAGGCTACCGAAGGTAAAAGTTGGTGCAGTTATCAGCAATTTAAAACGATCTCCCTGCGGGATTATCTAAACGGCTACTTTAGGAATTTGCCTGAAACGCAAATGCAACTCAGGGCTGCCGTTGTCATTGAAACTGCATTAATTGCATTAAATGAATGTAAAGGGAACTTATGAAACCAAGTTACGCTACGCTGAAGAAAAACCATTATTCTTCTAATGACATGAATCCCAGTTATGTTGGCGCTATTGATGCTTATCAGGAAGTGGGATATGACATAAATGAGTTAATTAAGCAGAACCCCGGATATGTAAATACCTGCGCGCTGCGTATGAGTCTTGCGCTATTGAAATCTGGAGTGCAGTTCACCGGGCGTTTGAGAATTAAAACAGGGGAATTCACCGGGAGAAGCTTTGAGCCTGGTGCCAAACTACTTGCTGATCAGCTTAAAAAAGAAAGTATTTTTGGCATGCCAAAATTATTAAATCGGGAAAATGCGCTAAAGTACCTCGTCGATAAGAAAGGAGTAATTCTATTCTGGAAAATTGACGGCTATAACGGCGGGCATATTGATCTTATAGAGAGCACCACCACCGCTCAGGTGTGTAATTCTGCTTGTTACTTTGCATGTAAGGAAATTTGGTTTTGGCAGCTGAATTGACGCTTGCCAGTGCTACAACATCGACAGCGGGCTTTTTACGCCACTGGCGCCTTGCTTCAGGACATGGGTGTATATCTGAGTAGTTTTAACATCAGTGTGGCCAAGCTGTTCTTGTACCGTGCGAATATCCATTCCCGCCTCTAGTAAATGCGTAGCAAAACTGTGCCGTAAGGTATGGCAGGTAACATTTTTGGCAATATCAGCTTTGCGGGCAGCACTGCGCACGGCTTTTTGTAAGCCCGACTCATCCAGGTGGTGGCGGCGTAACACCTTAGCATCAGGATCGATACTGAGTTTGCTGGAAGGAAACAAATACTGCCATCCCAACTCTTTTGGCGCAGCCGGGTATTTACGTGCTAACGCAAAAGGCAACCAGACCCCGGCAAATTCAGCTGTTCGGATATCCAGCTGATAAAATGCCTCTACCAGACTAATTTGCCGGCGTAACGGCTCAATCAATTCCGGAGCTAAAGTTACTCTACGATGTTTACCGCCTTTGCCATGCCACACCATTACAGATAAATAATCAAAATCAATAGCATTGACCCTTAACCTGACAGCCTCCATTAACCGTAAGCCGCTACCGTACAGCAGCTGCGTTAAGAGTAAATATTGTGGATCCATGTATGTAAAAAGCTGCGTAACCTCAGGCTTGGTAAGAACAACGGGTAACTTTCGTGGTTTAACTGCCTGATTAAAGTTAAGGTTTAACGCCAGCGGTCGCTTAAGAATCTCTTTATACAAAAAACTTAGCGCATTCAGCGCAAGTGCCTGGGTTTGCACCGCTACATTTCTCGAAACAGCAAGATGAGTTAAAAACTGCTCTACATGCACCTCCTGTAAATCTTTGGGATGTTGCTTTTTATGAAACAAGATAAAAAATTTAACCCAATGCAGATAAGTTTCTACGGTTCGTTTTGCGTAGCGTCGGGTGTACATCTCCTCAGCAATGAACTGCATAAAAGGTGATGACTCTGGCATAAGATAACCCTCATAAAAAACACTGTTTAAGTATACAGTTATTTTGAAAAAGTCAAGTTCCCTTTGTTAGGCGGATGTATCCGTATTTGTCTTGTTGTGTAAAAAATTAATTTTTATAAGATATTGTCGACAAGAGGGTTTCTGGTTAATGTACAAGCCATCAAATTTACAAATATGGAAAAGTCCGTGTTTAAATACGGATCTTTCCGTCGAATAAGCGTTGAACTAAGCCGCTGCGCGGAGCTAGCAGCAATTACCCCCATCTGAACCACACTTACTCCGGGAATGTTCCCTACACAACCGGAGAATAATCATGACCCCGTTACGCCAGGCAATGATCGACGAATGTCGGTTGCGTGGTCTTGCCAAAAGAACCGAAGAAACCTATTTGTATGCGGTTGAGCAGTTAAGCCGTCACTACCACCAGCGTCCGGATACCATTACTGAAGCGCAGCTTGAGCAGTACTTCAGGTATCTGACGTTAGAGAAGCAGTTAGCGCGCAGTACAATTCACCTTCGACTCAATGGGATCTGTTTCTTTTTTAAAGCTGTGCTACACAAAGAGGTGGCTATCACCAAGCCGCTTTCAAGGCGGCCAGTCAAAGCGCCAGTTATGTTAACGCCAGCGGAGGTACATTTAGTCATTTCGCTTTGCCCTTACAAAAAACACCGTTTTATGCTGATGACATACTACGGCACCGGCTTGCGGTTAATGGAGTTAATTAACACCAAAGTTGCCGATATAGATGGCCAGAGAAGTACCTTAAGAGTGCTGGCTGGTAAAGGTAATAAAGACCGTTACGTGATTCTGACGCCAGCCGTGCTGAACTTGCTGCGTGAATACTGGCAGTTATACCGGCCACATGACTATCTGTTTTATTCTGGCCATGGCATGGACAAGCCGATGTCCAGCAGCAGTATTAGCAAGCCATTTAAAGACGCGGTGCGCGCTGCCGGGGTATCAAGCCGGTGCAGCATTCATAGTTTGCGACATGCTTATGCCACGCATCAGTTGGTGGCGGGAATGCCGTTGTATGAACTCCAAAACCAGCTGGGCCATACTGACATTAAAACCACTCAGCGCTATTTGCACTGGTTGCCTGAGATGGGTAGTGGTGCCCGTGATTTACTGGCGGGTTGGGTTGTATCATGAGTCTGCATCTGAGTGATGTTCTGGCGCAGTTTTTACCGGAGTATAAGCAACATCATGCGCTGAACTGGCAGCAACAAGCGGCCTGTAAACACATTATGCAATGTCGTACCGCAGTCTTAGGACAGCAGTTATGGCAGTGTGATAACTGCCAGCAGCAACAAGTGGTGTACTGTTCATGCCGTGACAGACATTGCCCACGGTGTCAGGGGCAGCGCACCCGTGACTGGATAGAAGCGCAGGCCGCCAATCTGGTACAGGTAAAATACTTCCATCTGGTGTTTACCCTGCCGCATGAACTGAATGTCATTAGCCAGTATGCGCCGGAAAAACTGTACAAAAGCCTGTTTAATGCGGTGTGGCAAACACTGAGCAAGTTCGCCCGGCAACATCGAAAAACAACGGGTGAGTTGGGTATGACAGCAGTACTACATACCTGGGGCCAAACGTTAACGCAGCATATTCATCTGCACTGTTTAATTCCCGGCGGGATGTTAAATCAGGCAGAGCGTTGGCAAGTGATAGATAAAGGCTATTTGTTCCCAGTGAAGGCGCTATCTACGGTGTTCAGAGCGAAGATGTTGCAACAACTGCGGGATGAGCAGCTGAGTATCCCGGACAAAGAGGCACTACTGGCAAAACCCTGGACAGTATTTAGCAAAGCCTGCCTGTGTAAACCTGAGACTGTATTGCGTTATCTTGGGCGTTATACCCGCAAAGGTGTGTTGCATGAAAGCCGCTTACAACGTATCGGTGCAGAGGGCGTCAGCTTTAACTACCGGGACTATCAGGATGGCAACAAGCGCAAGGTGATGACGCTCAATGGTGGTGAGTTTATCCGCCGTTATCTGAGCCATGTATTGCCCAAAGGCTTTATGCGGATCCGGCACTATGGCTTGCTGGCCAACCGCTGCCGCAAGCGAAAACTGGCGATAATCAGGCAGCAGGAAAAAAAGCCGAAGCCTGAAGAGAAAGTAGCTGAGCAGGAAAAGCCTTGCTGGCATTGCCCGCACTGCCATGTTGGACTACTCCATCTTGCATCAATGTTAGTAGTGCGACCACCAGGTAAACCCGACGGCTAACAGGCAAGGAAGTAGAGCAACAACATACTGGCTAAAATGGTCGGAGGGCAGGTATTGCCTGATCGTTGGTGAACCGCAAAAAGTGCAGGAGGGCAACACAATGACGAGCAGCAAAAAAGGTATCAAAACTAATCACATCCGCTACAAAAGCCAGTAAATTAATTGTTCCCTAAATAAGCAAATTCCATTAGCATCAGTTATACCAAAAATTAAGTGAGCCGGGCCGTTCAACAGGAGTTTATCCGTCACTGAACAACGTGCCGGATAAAACACTAAAGCGTTAAGTTTTTAGGAGATTTATGAGTAATCAAAAAGAACAAATGAAATGGGTGCTATTTTGGGTTTTTCTTACCCTATTTGTTCTTATGGTTCTTGGAACGTTAGCAATGGTATTTTTAGGTTTTGGTTCACCGACAGAAAGCGAAAGAGAGTTAATGGTGAAAGGTCTAATCGGTGAAGTAGCTGTATGTATAATCGCCCTGTTTTACTCAATATTTGGTTTGAAAAGTGGTTCGGTAGATGCTTCGAAATTACAAGAATTAGAGAATAAAACTGACCAAGCTTTATCTATTATTGAATCATTGAGATTGAGTAATGATAAGAATAGGGTAGGTATTGTTTCAGATTCTTCAGAGCAGGGCGGAAACTCATTTTCGGTTGGAGTAATAAGAAGCACTTTTCAAGAGAAAATTGCGGTACTGGATTTGAACCCGCCTTTTCCGGTGAGTGATTATGAATTAACACCTTTACCAATCGAAATTAAAAATGATATCCGAAGTGCAAAACCTATGGACGTCAAGCATAAAGAATCTACTTACAAGGGTATGAAAGTTCAGTGGAGGGCATTGCTGGCGTCTGTAGAAATGTCAGATGAAAATAAAGTATTTGTAACTGCTGAGTTAGATGAGTCCATATTATGGGTCTGGTTTGAATTGGAAAAAAGCTCAAACAATACTCTCTTAGTGGCTGATAAAGATGAACCATTTTGGCTTTGTGGCGAAATAGTCGAGGCTACATCTCACAAAATTAAAATGAGTAATGTCCAGATAAAGTTTAAAAAAACTTAACAATGCGCAGCACTCGCGGCCTGCGGCCGCTGGGATGCCAACCGCTGCGCGGTCGTCACCCGTGTGCTTAGCGTTGGTATGACTCCCCAAGTCAAGCAGGTTGAATAAATCCCTGCTCATTTAAGAACCATCTTTTTGCTGTTAAAGCGAGTTAATGCATCAGATGAAGCTGGTAATGTTCGTCGGTTGTCATGCTGGTATACGTGGATTATTAGCTTTCGCTAGCAGAGCCTACCTTACTTGTTCCG
>DIBV01000009.1 GCA_002415085.1 Arsukibacterium sp. UBA5043
ACCGCTTTGGTCGCGAGCCTTGGCTTTGTGCCGATGGCTATTAATATTGGCACCGGTGCTGAAGTGCAGCGTCCGCTGGCGACAGTGGTGATTGGCGGTATTATTTCGTCAACCTTGCTGACATTGTTGGTATTGCCCGTATTATATCATTGGGTGCACAAAAACGATAACCGCAAACAGCAAACGGAATAATCATTAACCTGCTTCGCTACTACGTTAAGCTGTGGGCGACAACAGAGGGTAGCGTAGCAGTGTGTTGAAGTATCGTGTAAGAAATAAATCTCTATCATGATACTTCAATTTTATTACATCTTAATTACTCAACAAACTAACAAATGCGTAGTGGATACTTTTTTAACTTTAAACCAATCATAATTTATGTAAAAAGCATGATTAATCCACCAACTATCATAAACAAGTTTTCGGACAGGGAAACAAATCCAAGTGGAACATTGCTGTCACCACCGACACACGCGCATTTAAGGTCACGTTTATCAATATAAACAGCTTTAAAAACCGAAATAGCGCCCACCGTTCCTATAAAAATAGAGAAAGGAGCTATTGCCATCGCTGGGAGTTGTGCAACCATTCCGATACCGGCAAAAGCCTCAACAAATGGATAAATATACCCATACCTGATCCATTTCATTGCCAGTAAATCATATGTGATAAAGGAATTCGTGAAGCTATATAAATCTTTGAGTTTTTGTACCGCGAGCAGTGTCATTGAAAAAGCAATAAAGAGCATTAGCGTTCGTATTGATAAATATTCACCTGAAACAGAATACTGAAAAGCCAACGCCAACAACGCAGCAACGGAAAAGATAGTAATTACGGGGGTGTAAGTCGTTCCCGTTTGCCCCGCTTGCCCTTTATTGAAATATTCACGCAAATCGTCATATCCGCCAATTCGCTCGCTATCAATAAAAGTCTGTGGTGTTGTTTTAACACCGTGCTTTTCTTTGAACTGATCGGTCTCTTCACGCGAAGTTAAATGGTTGTCTTCGACCTTATAGCCTTCCCTTTCCAATAAATCTTTTGAACGCAACCCATAAGGACATATATGCTCGTCAGTAACCATTCTGTAAATTATTGCGGTCTTACTCATCATTGTCTCCTTTGTTCAGCTACCTTCAAAATTAGGTATGGGTCGTTTGCCGGCTTCATCAACGGTAGTTGCTTTACCATTATCTTTTATATCTTGTATTAGCCACTCCATTTCCTCAATTTCCTTTCTCTGAGCCTTAATTATACCCTCAGCCAACTTACGAACTCTGATATCGTTAATGTTGGAGCGTTCACTGGTAAGAATTGCAATGGAATGATGAGGAATCATCGCTTTCATGTAGGCGGTATCAGATATTAAGGTTTGCGAGCGAACTAGGTACAAATTACCAGCAAATAGCACCATGGCACCCAGTAGAATAACAGCATTAAGTTTTTTATTCGTATACATGCCAAGCATAAACACCAGCATGATAATGGCCATACCAGCTCCCATGTAGAGAGCCATATACATCCTGGTTTCGCTGAACCAAATATGTGATACCGCGTACGTGTTTAAATACATCATTACAAGCATCGCAATAGTTGAGGTAAATATCATTGCTGCAAATTTTATGTATTTCATGTGTAATCCTTACTTAAGAAAGCTCTCAGGTGTGAAAAACATTCTTGAATGACTTGAAGTTTTCGACAATCTTTTGAATTAATTCAATATTTGTGCCAATAGTGCATAAATACGAAGGTGGCGCGGAGAGTGCACACGTTGCTTCTTCTGCACAACTGCGTATTTCAGTGATCCCTAACAGCGATTCAGGAGTTTATCCGATGATCTGTTAACGGTTCTGTTCAGTTCTGGTTGCAATGTATATGCAAGTAAATAAGCGGCGATCTTGACCTTTATCAACCCAACTTACCTGGCAGTCTATGTGGGGGACGCGTGAAACCGAAAAGTTGAAACTACCTATCAAAAATTCCAATGATTTCACCAGTGTCAGAGTTAACACTAAAAACTTTTTCTGTCACACCTAACTTATGTGCCAATTGATTTTTCAAATCAATATTTTCGCTTCTTAGCTGATCGTTCAATCGATAGTACTCAGTAAGCTTTATAATTAACTCTATTGGTTTTTGCGCTTTATTATCAGATAACTGCTTTACCTGTTTTCGGGCAATTTTTAGTTTTGCTGTTAGATCAGAAATTTGGCTTTTAAGCACTTCCACTTCATTACTGAGTTTAGTAGCTTCTTGGTGTTTTTTTGCAGCCTCAATGGCGTCTTTAAGATCTCCAAACTCTGCGTAACGAAAATTTGTATGACTAAAGTTAGCCCTCGTAGACACAGAGTTCATGTTTACCTTTGTACCTTCGGCTACCATTGCTTTCAGCGCATCATACCCACGTTCTAAAGGGGTTTTTTCATGGTTCATTCTGTTACTCCTCCACTTTGTGTTATTCTGTTGACCGTTGAATTCAATGCATATTCGGCAGCTTTAAGGTCTTTTTTATAAGCAATTACAAAAAGTTCCATGTCTTGCTGTTTCTCGAGTGGAAGAGACTCGATGATAGCAAGTTTTTTTTCCGCTCTTATTTTCAGTGCTTTCCAATGAATTTTGTGACTTTCTGCAACGATGAAAGAAGGACAATAAACACACCCGGAGGGCACCGAAGCTCCATTTATTTTGCAGCTATCTCCAGCGGTACAGTAGCCATGAGGAAGTCCCCTAATGGTTTCAAGATTTTTGGCGAAAAACCGCTTCAGTTCTGCGAGATCTTTAAAGTGAATCTGACTGATGACTTGTGCGTTTGGTGAATTTGAATTGGTAACTCCGATTACAAGCTCACGCGCAGCTTTATTGAAACGTTCTCCAGCTCCTCCTCTTAAAGTTTCTTTACTAGCTTGCTCAGTTAGCTCGTTGGCAATCGCAACGGTCATCAACTGCTCATAACCATCAACCAGATCGATTAGTTCCTCATGTGACAAAACACCTTTGTCAGCATAGATCTTAGTCATTGCTAGGGTTAGGTGTTTAAACTGATCTGCAATATCGTCAAGCTCTCCAAGCTTATTGGCTACTACGAAATAAGCAAAGGTGTGCCGAAACATGTGATTTGATAGTCGCAGAGAATCTCCTACGACATACGGAATTCCTCTATTCTTACCTCGTAATATTGAGTAATTTTGATCTAATCTCTCTAGCTCTTCGATAGCATCAGAGGTAACCGTCAAATCAAACTTGTCTGCGAAATGTGGGGATTTCACATTAAGGTCCTTAAAGTGACCAGATTTTGCATAGCTTATTGAGTTCGCGCTATGCGTCACACCGAATAACAATTTCTCATTCATACCAACCTTTATGTTATGAATTAAAGACTCTTTAATATTGTTATGGTAGTTATTAAGAAGGAGTTTCGCTCTTTTTTCTAAGCCTTTTACATACCTTTCTAACAATTTAATTGCTATGTAAGTATCTTCATTAGCAATCCAGGTGTCTAAGAAAGCAGTTTCAACTGTTTTATGAGTTTCAGCTTCAACAAGATATTTGCCATTTTTAGGATCTGATTTATCTGCACAGCCCAACCGACAGGATAAAACCTCATTGTACCTCATTCCGGTAAATAAAAGAATGTGAATATAAACCGCAACTTTAAGGTCAACAAAGTACTCGGCCAATTCATTTAATGCTTCATGAGCCCCGGAACATCTAGCTGAGTAGTTTAAAAGATCTGCTCCTTTCCATTTCTTATGTTTTAAAGGCTGTTTCAAGAGATACTCAATCATAATATCATTGCTGGCTTCCCAGGCTTCTATCCTTTTGCTGCATTCTTCAATAACGGTTTTAGCAAATTTGGCAATGTTCCGTGCGATACAAGTGGGAATAATCGGGTGGGAAAGAGAGGTTGTATTTTCTTTAAATACTTCATTTAGAACTTCTTGAAGAAGCTTTGATACGCGATCACTAATTAGGCCTAAGCTTTTAGCTGAGTTAAAACAATCGTGGAAAACTCTCGGTTTGTTGATTGGTGAAGTTGCTTTAACAACTTTGGTAATATAATCCGTTAAAAGTGTTCGCAGCTTTAACTCGGAAAGTTTATCTAACTGATGAAATGAGTTGTATCCTTTCTCTATCAACCAGCTCCCCATCCGTTTCAATGCTGCCAGCTTTGTTTGAAGCGTTGAAAGTTTTTCTCCAGTGTATCCTTTGCCATGTCCTTGAAAGTGGCTTACAAGTGCATAAATTCGTAATTGAAAGGCTATCTCACTGCTATCGCAAGGAAAATTCAAGTGTCTGTTCGAGTTTTCGTTACTAAACCACGTTTCTGCACCAAATAAAACAGCTCCATCTTTTTTAGAATCTAAATGTTTAGCTATCCAGAGGCTGGTTGTATCGAATGAGTGTCGGTTGTATCCAGCTTTTACTATGTCTGACATCGGCTTGACTTTGTACAAACCCTGACTGTTCGTAGTTATACAGATATCTGTTATATTAACTACTTTTTGTACATCAAATAAATCCATCTAAACAACCTCCCAGTCTTGATGCACACCATGCTCATTGAAAATTTGTTTACCATTTTCAATAGCCCTTGGTTCTATCTCAGCCAGATCATCCAAGATACTCTTTACTCTAAGTTGAATTTTTTCTATTGAGCGCTGCTGATCGCTTCCATCATTACCACCAATCGAGTAGGAAGCTGATATCATTCTTTGAATAACAACTTTCTCAAATGATAATAATCGCCATACATGCTCTGCATCTGCTATACAGCGAAAATGATCACAGAATAAACAAGCACCAAAATTAGCACAGCCACTAATTTCATCTTCTTTAAAAAAGTTTCTATTTTTCTTTTTAAATTCAGTTACAACGACTGAGTCATGTTTCTGAGTGCAGCGACCTGTAGGTGTCTGTTTAGATCCAATCGGTGGCTTGGATACAAAAATAACATTATCTGAAATATCCCGTAGAAAAAAATCTCCCATAACAGTGGTAGCTTTTGTTAAACTTTCTTCTGTCTCCGCTCCATCCATTCTAAGATAATACTGATAAAATGCTTGCGGCGTATGCATCCCAGCCTTTTGGTATCTCTCAAAGTTCTTCGCAACTTTTCTGTAGGTATAATTCATACCTTTTTTACGTATCTTAGTGACCGAAAATGACTCATGAATTCCCTCACTTTTAAGCATCTTATTAATGCAACTCGTAAAAGATTGAGTATTGAGAATTCTTACTTTCTGACCATTTTTATATGCAAAAATTCGGCGTTGAAGGTTAGGCTTGGTGTGTTTTTCAGCAATACCAATGGTCATCTGTCGGATGAACTCTAGGTTTGATATTACTGCGGCTGTTACCTTTCCTGTCTCGTATTCATTCAGCGCACTATCTGCATTGATCAATTGTTTCTTATCATCAGCAGAAAACCTAACCCAATCAGTTTTATAATTAGCCCTACGTTTGAAAAGCCTTACGGCAGCTGTTTTATTGCCTTGAAAGGTAGTATCAAAATATACTAGATCGTCGCAGTCTAACTCAAGCGTTGGTGTCAGATTCCAACCTGTTTTCAGAAGAATTCTTGCAGCGTGAAGACTTAGTTTCTGCAAGTTAGTTAAATTTTCGCGGCGTAGACATTTTTCTATAGCATAAGCGATATGTACCACTTGTTCGAACGAGTACAAATCTCTATTGCTATTTCGCGCCGCAAGCTTTTGTGTTTTGGAGTTCGATACTCGAAATGTGTCAGACTTATCCACTTCAAAAAATTCTACTACTTGATTTAAAGCTGTTTGCATTGCCACAGCATATGATGATTTTAATATTTTTGAATTAGTGTCGCGCAATATCATTTGCCTAAAATGCTTTAGTAGTCTGTTGTTAAATTTTGCTAGGGCATAAATGCCAAAGCTGTTGAGTAGTTCAATATCATCAATGTTAAGTGTATCGTGATACTTTTTAAAAATGATTTGAGTAAGTGTTAAATGGCTTTTAACTGTTAAAATTTGTTTTGCATTGCTGTCAGTTCTGGTTTTACTTACCTCAGCATACTCCAATAAATTGTCAAAAACACATTTATACTTAGAAGCGACAAAGCTAAAGTCTACATAAGAAGAAATTCCATCATTTTCGTTCTCAAATAGTATAGTAAAAGGTAAAAAATGATTAATTTTTACGTTGCTGTTACATATAAAATTATACATCTCAAGAGCTGCGCGGATAGGCTGCCGATTAGTTATACTTTCTCCTTCAGCAGTAACCTCAATATGTTTACCTAGAAGAAAAAAGCCGTGACCATTATTTTCTGCAAGCCCGCGAATTCCTTTGCCTTTTAGCATCTGAATTACGGTAGAAATTTCCTCATTTTTTTGATGAGCATATAAATACTTTGCAAAAGATTTTTGATTTGAAAGCTTGTAAGCAGGAGCTTTTTGGCTATCCAGGTATCTGCGATATTCCGTCATAAAAGTGAAAGATATTGATTGGATATAAGTGAAAAATTGTTCTTCACTCCGAAGATCAACCAATAGATACTCCCCATAAATCTTTGGTGCAATGCGCTTTAAAAATGCATTAAAAGCATGAGGGGGATTCTGGAAGCTACTAATATACTTGTTAACGATATCTGGATTCTCAGTTAAAATCATTTGAATGCTTGAGTTTTCAGTTATATTTTTGAGTCCACTTTCTAGAAGTTTTTGAATGTGGTTAACCGTAGAATTCAAATTTTCTGAAATTGTAGCATCAGATTTGTTCCCATCATCATCATACCAACTGCCAACAGTTTCTATCAGTACTTTTAAGCTAGAGAACTCTCGGTAACTTAAACTCATAGCCCGAGAAATATCAATTGATTGTCTTTTTAAAATTACATGCGAGTACGGGGGGAAGGTTTGATTTAGATGCATTGACCGCAGGTTAGCTAACGCGTCATCAAACTTAGTAGGTATTTTTCTTTTATTGATTGATTCATGTACACCCAGGTGCTCAATAATGGCGTTGTCGTCATTCTCAATTAAACAGTCCAAACCAAGCTCAATAAATCGTTTCAAAACATCTGCCGGAAGCTTTACCCACAGAATTGGCAACATTTCAATTAAAGAGTGAATGCTATGGTACAGTCTCATTTTACTTAAGGTATGGCTACTATTGTCACCTAAAGTTGCACGTTCATACATATTGGCTATTTGACGTGCCAATGGTATTGAGTAAGGTTTAAACTTAAGATGTAGTTCAAAAGGTAGCGGTTTTAGCTGAACATTGCCGGTGTGCAAGGCAAGGATATTGAAAAAGCCAATATCCGCGCTAGCCGCAGCTTTTGGACTTATTTTTAGTGCTACTTGCTTGTTTAGCTCCCACTCAAACTTATCCCTATTATTTTTATCGATCAGCGCATCCAAGCCGAATCGTTTGATGTCAGTCAGTAATTCTACCGGCAAACTGTCCATTAGATATGGCATAGCCTTTTGAAAGTTGATTAATGAACGTCGAAAATTACCGATTGTAAGAGTGACATTATCATTAACACTAATTTGCTCAACAACTTTTACTGGTAAAGATTGCTTCCAAAGCTTATCCATTTGAACTGCTAAAACTTCAGAGTATTGAACAAATTCTGCAGGTATTGTTGCGATTTGTATTTTTTTAGGTCGAGCCATCTATAGGCTCCTCAGATAGCTTTTTTACATTCCGATAAATGTCTTCAACCCAATCATGCATTGCTCCAAACTCACTTGGGTCTGTTGCTTTAGCAAAATCGATGTAGCTCTCAGTTACTATGCTTTTTTCATGGCCCATCCATTTACGCAGGATAGCTCTCACTCGTCTTGGGTCTTCGAGCTTTTGGATGAGATACATAGCTAGATATGTTCCAAAAGTTGAACGTAGGTCATGGTAGCTGCGTTTTAAGACTTCCACCCCCTTGTTTCGTTGTTCTTTCCTCGCATATCTAATACTATCTCCGGCTGTTGTATCTGCCATCCGCTCTCCAGAGCTGTTCAAAAATAATGGTAGGGGTTGCTCCGGATTATTGATTTGATATTTCTCTTCATGTATTTTTCTTCGGTTTTTCCAACGCGCAGTTTGAGTGTATTCAAATAGTTGCCCCATCAACGCTGATGATATGTTAATTGGTTTTTGCATGTGATGTTTTCGTACTAGACCAATTTTGTAGACAGAACGCGTAGGTGACTCCGATGGATTGACAATGTCGCAATAATCAATTTTTACAACTTCAAATGACCGCAATCCAGCAAGGTAGGCGCATTTAAGGAATAGGCCATAAGTAGGATGCTTCGCAACATTGGTGTTTAACAACGCAGCAAGCTCTTGTCTGTTAAAAGGTTGCAATGCTTCTGGTTTGCGCGCCTTTTGTTTAAATTTTTTTGGTATTGACAGGTTACTAACCCAAGCTTGAATCGAGGATCCTGAGGAGTTCTTGTTCGGAATTGAATAGAGGATATCGAAATCGTTACTTTTTTTCTTTCTTATAGCTTTCAACTCAAGTTCGAAAGGTAATTTCTCAGCTATACCTCTATGGTAAGACCAGATGTAAAACTCTCGGACTCGCCGAATCATTCTATTCGCAGTGCTCCAGCTAAGGTCGTTTCTTTTGATTCTTTCAACGAGATAGCGCTGATATTTCCAAATGGGTAGGTCTTCAATATCTGATGTTATCGAAGATGTTGAGATAGGTGTCGCGATTAACTCCAAATACGATAACTCATTTCTACAGAGAAAATCGAGGAAGAGTTTTAGATCTTTGGAAATGCTTTCTACAGTTTTAATGTCTAATGGTTCACCACGCATCGAAGCCACATAACCCTGACTCCATGCTCTCGAGATATCCCGAGTGTTGCGCCTTGTTGAATATTCACCTTTTGCCCGCTGGATTAGAAACAGATTCATCTCACAGCAGACATCAAGCATTGAAGATTGATAGATAAGTGGGAAGGCGTCGATACAGTCTGAGGTACGATACGATATTTGCTTAAAACCATATTCATCAAGCAAAGGGGAGCCGTCTTTTGATGTCTGAAATGTAGCTATTGCACCAATGTTTAGCGATACCTTTATGCGTACTGCAGATGAATCGACCATATCGCCATCACTCGCTCAACGTTAGCCAACGTGTATTATCTTTGTATTGAAGTATAGCCGCGTAACAAGATAAATCAAATTTATTATAATGGGGTAGCCGTACGAGTTTTATACCGGGGTAATCCTGGATGAATGTCAGAACTTAAGTGCTGCCCAGCTTAAAACCATTATTACCCGCTGTGGGGAGGGCACTAAACTGATTTGCTCGGGTAATTTGTCACAAATTGACAGTAATTACCTGACCGCAGTGACCTCGGGACTGACCTATATTGTTGAACGCTTCAAAAACTTTGAAGGCAGTACCACCATTAACCTTAATGGTGTAGTTCGCAGTCGCTTAGCGTCTTTTGCTGAAGCGAATTTGTAATCGGCTTATGGCGGCGGAAAAAAAGCGCCGCCACGGTTTGCATATCGATAGAAATGGTCTAGGATTTGCAAAACTAAAAAGTAGCGCAATGCAAAGGAGTTGCATGTCCAGCCCAGCTTATGCTGTTTATAACAGAACCGTCAGATTCTCTTTAATTGTGATTGTGGCGCTCAGTTTCAACGTATCATTCGTCCAGTTTCTGTTGCAATTCAATACCAGCTTGCAACATAACCGCCAGCAACTTGAAATGTTTGCGCAGCAAATGGATGCTCAGATTGAACCGGTTTTGCAGTTCGCTCAAGCGGTTCAAGCCAGAGGGCAACTGGGCATGCAGATGGCAGTAACGGACGAAAATCAATTATCGTTGCTCTCACTTACCACACTTGATGTGGTACTGCATGAGCTTTATCTTCCCAATCAGGCGGTTGATCCCGAGCTGCAAATGTTACTGCAGTTGCAACCCTATTTTGATATTGCTCCTGCCAGCATTACGCCACTGAAAAATTTGTTTTATATATCAGAACAAAGTTTTGCCTACAACGGTCAGCACAAATGGTCTGACTACGTGGTGGAGCACCTTGTTCAGTGGTTGCAGCGCAATCAACGTTCAGAAAACGGCTATGATCGGAATCCGGTTTTCTACAAAGATTTTATTCTTGAACAAGCGGCCATGAGTGTACCGTTTTATGTTAACGAACGTAAAATTGGCCGGTTCGTTTTAGCATTGGAGCTGGCGCCATTGCTGGCAACTCTGGAAAAGAACAACCCTGATCGTTATTTTCTGCTGCTGGATCAGGCGGGTAATGTCATTGCCAGTTCTACTTTTATTAACGGTGATAATCTGCAGCAGTATCAATTACAAATTCAGCGGTTGACTGGCACACCATGGTCGCTGGCACTGATTGATAAACGCGGCTCGTTATTTTATGCAGGTATGGGGAGATTCGTTTTACACTGGCTGAGTTATGCCGGGGTATTGCTGGTGCTCGCCTGGCTATTGGCACGGCGCTATAAACGCAAAATAATGGGGCCGTTGCAGCGCCTGTCAACCCATATTGACCGGCTTAACAACGGGCAGGCCGGGGTTCGCCGCGTGCCCGAGGGCTGGCAGGATGTATTCGAACGAGTCAGCCAGCTCAAAACTGACGATAAGCAAAATACTGATTAAGAATATAAACTTTTTCTATCGCTGACATCTGCCCTACGGGCAGGGCCTGCTCAGCTGACGGATCGATAACCAGATAAACTGTACCCTGCAACGTAACCGTCAGGTCGTCGGGGCCCACTGGCATGGCCAACGCTAACACTGTTTTCTGTGGTAAGTACAGTATGGCTTGTTTTAAGCCGGGTGTACTACTGCGCAGCAAGGTTGCCAGCAATACGGTTTTGCTGGCGCTGTCGCCCTGATGTTGCCGCAGCACTTGCAGTGGCGGAGCAAAGCTTCGACCATATTCTCTTTGCTCTGCCGGATGGTTTGGAATAAGTTGAACCCATTTCAATAACGTTGCGACAAGCTGCCGCAGATCGGTAGTCTCAAGCTGTTTAACAACGGACTGAGTTAAAACGGCGATATCGTCCAGACTTCGCTGAATTATTTCGGGGTGATCAACCGTAATTAACTGCCGATTGTCGGCAAGCAACAGCAGTTGATAACCCATCCGCGTTACATACTGCTGCTGAAATTGCTGGCTGAATTGTTGCAGCTTTTGTTGCAGTTGCTCTGTATCGGCCATTGTTTCTTGAGACAACGTGGCCGCTGACGCATGATGCAACGTAAAGTTCTGCCAGTCGCCGTCCGGGCCCGGTGTCAGCCGGTAAGGCCCAGCCTGACTAGCCTGAAGCTGCAACTCCCGCCATAACTGTTGCTGCATCCTCTGCGGCACATAAATCTGTAGCAAATTACTATTGTCCTCAATACGCGCCGGGTTGACCGAGAACTGCAACCTAATATCCTGCTCCTGTGCCCGGAACTGATAACGGAAAGTGCGCTGATTATTGTCAACACTCTGCTGCATACTAAGGGTTTGAGCCTGCAACAGTAATGGCAGCAGCAGAAAATAGAGATAACCTTTTAACAATTAGTCCCGCTTTGTTCGTCTGAAAAATAGTAAGCATAACCCCAACAACATCGCCATGCCAGTCGAGCCCGCCGATACCTCTACGCTGCTGCTGGTCTGGATTTGGTCACGCTGATAATCTTCCAGAGTCAGTGCATCCAGCGCGCTGAGATCATAACCTGATGCTTCTGCTACTAAATAACCGGTATTGGCATCAAATATCCGGATGGTCAGCAGGTAAAAATTTGCCGGGTAGTGATGCTCCAAATTTGTTTCTATACCCAGCCAGTCATTACTGCTCTGGCCAAATAATTCAAACACTGAGCTGGTGTAATAAATCCGTTCATTGCCGTAGTCGGGAGTCAGGCTAAGTTCGGCGAATACCTGCTGATAGGCATAGTCGGAGTCGGCATCAAATTCAACATACAACTGGTGAAAATAACCATTATAGTTGTCGTCTCTGTTCAGACTGATATCAATGCTGTGGAACCAGACATCGGATTGATAGCTCTGATTGATCGCTGAACCTTGTACTTTACTCGTTTGCATAGCACTGTGCTGATGACTTCTTAGCTCAGTGCTAACGCTGTCTGCCAGGCTTAGCAGGGGCATAAATAACAATAAAGCAGCCGCTGTTTTCAGTAGGGTTTTCATAAGCAGATCTCCTCGATATTTGTTACTATTACAGTCTAACGCGCTGAATTTCAGCTGAACTTGTGAGTAAAGGAATAGTAAATAGATGAAGTTGTCACGCCAGATTGACGTTCAAGCCGCAGGTCAGGCAATTAGTATTTTAGCTGCGGCGGTACCGGAACTGGCTAAGGGCAGGTTGAAAGACGCGATGAGCAAAGGCGCGGTGCAGTTGCTGACTAAGCCGGTAAAACGGCTGCGAAGGTCTCAATATGCGTTAAAGGCAGGCCAGGTGCTGCAACTGCACTATGATGCCGATATTCTGAGCCGTAGTTGCCCACCCGCCCGGCTAATTAGCGACTTTCGTGCGTACAGTATCTGGTTTAAACCTGCTGGTATGCTGTCCCAGGGTAATGAATGGGGTGATCATCTGAGCCTGTTACGATTTACCGAACAACATTTTGGCAACCGGCCGGTGTTTTTACTGCATCGGCTCGATCGGGAAGCCAGTGGTCTGGTGCTGATTGCTCATACCAGGGCGGCAGCAACCGCGTTCAGTAAACTGATTGCGGCCCAGCAGTTGACTAAAACCTATCTGGTGCAAGTGAAGGGTCAACTGAGTCCTGGCTTGCTGGCTGCTGCAGAAATCAGTAAGCCACTGGATGGCAAGGCCTGCTTAACCCGGTTTGTGCTGCGTTGCTACGACGCTGCTACCGACAGCAGTTGGTTAGAAATTGACTTGATTAGTGGTCGGAAACATCAAATCCGGCGCCATTTTGCCGCCGTCGATCATCCGGTAATGGGTGATCCACGCTATGGCGAAGGTAACAAAAACCAGAGTGGTTTGGCACTACAGGCGAGTGCCATCGCATTTACTTGTCCGCTGCAGCACCATCAGCGTGCCATCGCGCTCAGTAGCGAATTACAGCTCACAGGTTTCAGCGAGCTCAGTTGCCATCGCCAGGCTTAAATCGGCGGGCAGCAGTTCATCATTTAGGGTAAGTGTTAAGGCGCCCAGTTGCAGCGCATTTATCATGTCCTGTCTGAGATTGCTGGTTTGCCATTCACAGGGGCGTGGCTGCTCAGCGCTGAGCTTGAGCTGCCAGCAAGGTGATGTGTTGTCAGTGATGCTCGCCAGTTTCCAGCTTAACCAAAACGCTTCACGCAGCGCTGTAAGCTCATGAGCCTGCCATCGCGAACCAAGTAACTGCGACACTTCAAGTTGCAATCGGATCAGATGACTTTCTTTTGCCAGGGCCGGTAATGCTTGCTGGATATCTGTTTCCAGTTGTCTGACAAAACAGGCGGTCTCTGCAGGACTCGCCCGGCAGCCAAGCCATAATACATCACTGTTGATGCAGCAGCCGCTTAGCTGCGCGATGTTCAGATTACTGAGCACCGCCTGCAGCGGCTGGCGCAGCGCCTCTTCACCCAAATCCAGCTTCAGTTGCTGACTGATGGACAGCGCAATAGCCACTAATTGTAGTGGTTGCTTACCGCGATCGTCCTGCTGCAGCCGCTCACAGAACCGACTCCAGTTGTGTGACAGTAAAAATGCCAGTTGCACCGATTTAGTCTGGTTGTGACGGGTTCGCAGGCACCAATACATTCCGCCACACCCGATAAGCAGAAAAAGTAATATCGCTGCAGCTAATTTCCAGTACCAGAGTGTCTGGCGCAGGCTCTGCTGCTGCAATAGCTGAGCAGTGTTGCTGTGGTGCTGAGTATTGCTCTGCTTTAACTGGTCTTTTAGTTCGGTAAGCTTTTCTGCGGTAGTGGTTGTTAGCTCAGTAAAGTGGAGCTTATTGGCTTGCTGGTTTAAGAGAAATGCTTGTTGCCAGTCTTGTTTATGCTCCGCCAGTTCGGCTCGCAAGGTGTAATAGCGGGCCTGCAGGTAATTGGCTGCGCCCTCTATGCCGGGGCTTAGGTCAGCAATAATCTGTTCAGTTTGGCTAAATTGTTGCTGCATCAGGGCTAACTCTGCAAGTGCCAGCGCACTTTCCTGGACATACGTCTGCGCACCAATTTGCCGGAATTGCTGCAATGCCGCATTATAATATTGAGCCGCCTGCAAGTTCTCACCGCGCAGCCTGCTAACGCGCCCCAGACTTTGTTTTACGATGGCGGTGCGCATGACATTATTAATTTGCTCGCTAATGGCTAGCGCTTCCAGTAAGTATTGTTCGGCCTGAGCGATGCCCCCGGCTGATTCAAGATGGCTTTCAGCGATGTAAACCAGGGTATAACTGTAACTGGATAAGTCATTAAGACGTTGGTAAAGACTGGCAGCGTGCTGCATATGTTCCAGTGCCAGATTATGTTCACCTATTTTGCGAAAAGCCATGCCCAACCGGAAATGAATGGAGGCCCTGGCATCACTATCATCCAGGGTATCAGCCAATACCAGTGCTTGCTGCAACTGTTGATGTGCCTGGCCAAACCTATTATTTTGCAATGCCAGCCGTCCCAGCATAATCCTGGCGGCCAGCTCCTTACGGAGATCTTTTAAGTCGAGCGCTAAGTTCAGGCTCTGGCTGGCAAAGTGTTCTGCCTGAGTCAAGTCGCCCAGTTGGTTATGGGCCTGGGCAAAATTGGTCAGTACTTCACTGTATAACTGTCGGGCAGCAATATCAGTACTGGCACGCAATAAGGTGTCGGCCTGTTGCAAATAGCTAATAGCGTGGCGGGTGTCACGAAATAAAATGCCATAGACTTTAGCTCGAAGCAGGGCAATATGTGCATGCTGCTGCTCGCTGCTGGCTAAGGTTTCAGCCTGTTGTAACGCGGCGATGGCGGCGTCTTTATTATTCGAACTCAGATACGCCTGCGCCAGCACCAGCCAGTCGGCATAGTGGTGTTGCTGGTTGCTGACCAGTAGTTCGGTAATTACCTGCTCATAATTTTCTGAAGCCAGCCGCAAGCGTTCAGCCAACTCGGTTGCCAAGGCCTTATCGCTGAGCATCAGACTGGCCAATACCATAAAGCAGACCAGCAAAGTACTGCGAATTCGCATAGTTTAGTATTAGCTCATTTTTTTGCAGCCAGTGTAGCCGGAAAGTGTTGGTCAGGCTATAGCTGTCGCAGCGAGTGTCCTGCTAAAAATGCACTGATATTTTCACGCAGTTGTACGGTCATTCTGCTACGTGCAGCAGGGGTGGCCCAGCCAATGTGAGGGGTAAGCAGCAGGTTGGGCCGGGCATGTTGCAGCAATATATGGCTGGCTGCAGGGGGCTCGCTGCAAAGGACGTCAAGACCTGCCGCCAGCCGGCCGGTTTTCAGTTCATTTAATAACGCGCTTTCGTCTATCAGGCCGCCGCGAGCAGTGTTAATAATAATAGCGCCATCCGGTAGCAGCGCCAGCGTTCCACGGTTGAGTAATTGTTCAGTGTCTGCGGTAAGTGGACAATGTAAAGACAATACGTCAGCCTGAGACAGTGCTTCGTTAAAGCGCACTCTGCCCTCCCGGCAGTGCTCGGCACCCGCATGTTCGCTAATCAGAACCCGCATACCAAAAGCGGCGGCAAGCCTGGCAGTTGCCTGTCCCAATGCGCCATAGCCAACTACGACAAAACATTTGCCATCAAGCTCTGTCAACGGGTGACTATGCAAGCAAAAGTGTGGGCTCTGGCTCCACTCACCCCTGGCCAGGGTTTGCTGATAATTGCAGATCTGATTGGTTAACCCCAGCAACAACGCCATGGCATGTTGGGGCACTGCGGTATCGGCGTAGTCTCTGACATTACATACTTTGATACCCTGACGGATTGCAGTGGTCAGGGCAATATTGTTAACCCCGGTAGCAGCGACACAAATAAGTTTAAGTTTGGGGAGTGCCTGTAATATATCCTGGTTGAGTTCCACCTTGTTGACAATGGCAATATCCGCTTCTGCCAGCCGCTCTGTCACGAGCTGCTGTGCTGTGCTGGCAAAACATTGCAGCTGACAATCCGGTAATTGCAACATACTTAAATCGGTATCGCCCATTGAGCCAGCATCCAGAAATACGATATGTGTCATGCAATCCTCTAATCATTTGGTTATCATAGGGCCCGGTGTTAGGGAGGGGTTATGTTTCCTGTTAAATTTCAAGCTGGAATTTTTGCGTTTATTATGTCTGGATTTATGGCGTTCCTGATGTCAGGCATACTGACATTTATCAATCTAGGATGGTTTAGTGGTTTTGTCGGCGCCTGGATGCATGCCTACATGTACGCCCATGCCTGTGCATTTCCATTAGTGTTTATATTTGCCCCACTGAGTCGGCAGCTCACCACCTTGCTGATCAAAGCGCCTGAGATCAGCGGTAGCTGATATCTTTATACATCGGTGCCAACAATGCCAGCAACGCGTTTTGATCTGCAATGCTGATCTGCTGGCGTTGCATCACTTTAATTAAACCTTCCACCAAAGCGTCGTAATCTGCGAGGGTAATATTAAAGCCGGTGTGGCTTTCCTGCATGGTGCTGCCACTGTACCGGCAGGGACCGCCGCTCAGCTCACACAACTGCTCTGTTAGCATCGCTCTGAAGCGGCTAATATCGGTGTCTGCAAAATGATGAACAATTCTTGCATCATGCTCAATTTCGAACAATAACCCGTCAACAATGGCGCTGATGCCTTCGTCGGCCCCCAACCGCTGATATAAAACGGGCTGCGTCGCAGTGCTGCAGCCTAGCAGCAGTAACAGGCTAAATCCAAACAATATACCTGGTTTTACCATGTCGCCTCCAGCGCCAGATAGTAACCGGTTTGAGAACCCTGGCCGGCAATGTCGCCAAGGTCGACATAGGCACCGGTAACACTGACATTTTTATTGATAAACCAGGCGACAAAAATATCGCGCCAGTGCTGTTCTGCAGCAAAAGCCAGCTTATCCGGCTTTTGCTTATACTCAATGCCAATGGCCAGATTATAATTCAGCAGCACTGCTGCTGAACCTTCAAACACCACTTCATAATGGTTGTCGGTAGCGCTGCCAAACCCCAGCAGGCCAGTCTGATTGGCTTTGGTGGCACGCAGGGTACCGTTTAACAGCAGGTTTCGTCCTGCTACCTGATGAAACAGCACCTTGCTGGCTGCCAGGTAAAAGTCGGTGCCGCTGGCACGGGTGGCCCCGACAGCGGCTGGCAGGGCGAAATCCTGATTGCGCTTGTGCTGAACACCGACACTAATTTGCGGCATGGTGGTGTACAGTAATTCTCCGGCCAGATGATATTTGACTGAAAAAATATCCTGTGACAGGCTGCCGCCAATCGATTCCAGCTCGAAGCGCTGGCGGGCATAAGAGAATTCCCAGCTATTGTCCAGACTTAAGGCAATACCGGCACTGTGCAGGCTGAAATCGTTGACAGCAACCCTTCCGCCAAAGGCCGTTGCTGCCCATTCGTCACTACTGGCGTAACCGTTAATTACCGCCCACGGTACAATGCCGCCGCCGGCGTTGCCCTCAACTGTGGTTACCCCGCCGGTAGCAATAATTTTGCTGCCAGCAGCAGCGATGGCCGGGCAGCAACACAGTATAATTAATAATAACCTGCAGTTCATTCAGCTACCTCTGCTGGTTGGTTGGCGGTAGCGGCAAAGTGCGTAAGCCACAGGCTGAAATCAGCAGTTGCCAACGGTTTGCTGAAAAAATAACCCTGAACTGTGTCGCAACCGGCATCATGCAGAAAACTCAACCCTGCCAGGTTTTCCAGCCCTTCTGCCGTCACTTTGAAACCCAAGCCGTGCGCCAGTTTAACGGTGGCATTGACAATTAATGCGTCGTTGGTATTGGTTTCTATATCTTTAACAAAGGCACGGTCAATTTTAATTTCATTGACCGGTAGCTGTTTTAAGTAAGCCAGCGATGACTGGCCGGTGCCAAAGTCATCAATCGCCAGATTAATCGCCATCTCTTTTAATTTGTTTAAGTTAGCAATCACTTTATTGGTATCCTGCATGACGGCGCTTTCAGTCACCTCCAGCGCCAGGGCAGTTGCAGGTACCTGATATTGCTCAAGCAAACTCCGAATTTGCTCCGGCAGATTTTGATCCAGTAAATCGGCGGCTGAAAGATTCACCGCTACCCTGAGCGTAGGATAATCCTGCTGCCAGGCTGCCAGCTGCTTAACAACGGTTTGCAACATCCACTGGGTTATCAGGCTGATATTGCCCGAATGCTCAGCGGTGGCGATAAACTCAACCGGTGATATAAACCCCAGTTGCGGGTGTTGCCAGCGGATTAATGCTTCCGCACTGTGGCACTGCCGTGATGCCAGCTCTACTTTTGGTTGATATACCACGTACAACTGGTCACTGATAAGAGCGCCGGGTAAATCGCGGATAATGGTAAGTTCCCGCTGATGGGTTTCGTCCTGACCACTTTGATAAAAGGCGATACCGCCACCAGCCTGGCTGGCGTTTTCCTGCGCTAAATCGACCCGGCGCAATGCTTCACTGGCTGAGCCCTGCCCCGGTTGAAAGGGGTAAATCCCAATCGCAATTTTTAAATTAATTAACGAGTCCTGGATATTGTAAGCGGGCTGCAGACTATTATATAAATCGACTAACTGTTGCTCGGTCAGGCTTTCGTCAAAGAACATCAGAAACTCATCGCCATTCAGGCGGGCGCAAAAGGCCGGCGCTGGCTGATGATGCCCTAAACGTTGTGCCAGCAGTTGCAGTAAAATATCACCGTTAGCCAGCCCCAGTGTATCGTTTATATGTTTAAACTGAATAATGTTAAGTTGTAATAAGGTACCCTGGCGAGTCTGTAAAATGTCAGGCAGGCGTTGCTCTACTGCATGGCGGTTAAACAGGCCTGTTAAGGCGTCGTGTTCGGCTTGCTGGCGTAGTTGTAACTCCCGGGCGGCGATACTGTGCTGCATGTTTACCAGTGTACTGGTTAATACACCAATCTCATCCTGGCTGATAGCCGGCGGCAGCGCTACCTTACCCTGGCCGATCGCTTTGGCAAATTCACTTAACTGGCGCAGTGGCTGACTGATGCTGCGGGCAAATAAAAATGCGGTAATCAGACCCAGCAGCAGGCCAAATGCAAAAATCTCTACCAGTTGCTGGCGTAACTGCTGATAACTGGCCAGCCAACGGTCATCCGGCATGTGTAACAGGGCCCACAGCTGCTGTTCGTCATCCAGGGCCTTGCCCCGGGTAATAAAACTAAAGTCGGCAGCAAAATGCGTGGCATCAGCTGCCAGCATAATCTCAGTCAGCTTAGCGGATAACTGTTGTTGAGTGGCACTGGGCAGCGTGCTGGTAAGTGTCTGACTGCCATCATTATCTAACTGAATAAAACTGATCTCTAACCCGGTAATGCCTTTAATTTGTTCAGCCAGCGGGACGTCGATTAAAAATCCCATTCCCACCCAGGCAATGACCACTGGCGCTCGCACCGGCACCAGAACCATTTGGAATGCCTGGCCATCAATCAGAATGATCTCGGTTACGGCACTGCTGCCAAGCGTAAAGGGGCGTAACTGTTTGATGTCAGATGCAGCTAAGCTGGCGCTGCTAGTCAGTAACTCGCCCTGAGGATTTAACAGTAAAGCCAGTTGCGCGTTAATCCGGCTACCGTGGTTTTGTAATACTGAATCAATAGTGGCTTGTTCAGCGGTAGCAATCGCCTGGCGAAAGCCAAAATCTGCCGCCAGCAAGCTGACACTATTGCTAAGCTGTGCAGCACGGTTGTCAAGGGCTTGCTGAAAAACTTTGCTGGCAACTTCCAGCGACAATTCTGCCTGCTGGATTGAGCTGGCTCGCATCGACTTCAACGTTGCATAGCCGGTAACCAGCATCAGCACACTGAGCAATATTACCAGTAGACTAATCCATTTGCTGCGCAGCGATTGAAACATCACGAGTCTACCTGCTACCAAAGCCACGTTGGGGCGCTTGAGGTTTTTGCTGCGACAGGTCAATCGCCAGCGCAGTCGAACTGGTTTGTACCGGCATGACAATCTCTAATGTGCTGGGCGCTTGCTCTGCCAGTTGCCATGGATGCCAAACATAAAGTTGATATTGACCCGGAGCAATATCTGGCCAATGCAACTTTCCTGCGTCGTTGCTTACTGCTACCAGGTTACTCTCACTAATATAAATAAACGCCTGCATATAGTCATGAATATTGCAGCCAAGCGCTACAATGCCGGGCGTATCAAAAGTAATGGGCGCTTCCGGCTTGTCAGCATACAACTTAATTTCAAATTGTTTGGCTGGAGAGAAAGAATAAACATGATGGCGGGTTTTATCCAGATTGGGAAATTCTACGATGCTGCCTGCCGGCACTGCACTAACAAAAGGGACAAACGTTAATTGCTGTTGAGCGACCTGGATCCGTTGTGGCGTAATTTGCGACGGACTAAGCGAGCGAAGTTCTACCACGGCGTCAGCCAGCGGTTGCTGCTGCTGGTTACTTATGCTGATGGTTAAACTTGCAGCGCTGAGTTGGCCGCAGAACAGCGCCATAGCTACAACAAGTCCGCAGGCGATTAAAGCTAACTTCATAATACCGGCACGCTTTTCGGAGAATGTTAAATACCATAGCAAGGTCTGGCCTTAGCGACAAATATAATCGACGTTCGCCACGGATATAGTTGGGCTGGTGATAAATCATCAACAACCGCTTACATATTTACTAACAATTTGTCGTTGGCTGGTAAAGTGCAGCAGTGTTAGTTTAGAAAAATAACACGTCAACACAGAGCAGGTTATGCAGTTAATTGTTACCGCTATTAGTAAAGATTACGGCGATATTGCCGCAGTACGCCAGGTGAGTTTTCAGATAAATTCCGGCGATATTTTTGCATTGCTGGGGCCAAATGGTGCGGGGAAATCTTCCATTATCCGCATGCTGGTTGGCATGACCCGACCTGATAGTGGCAGTATTCTGGTCAGTCATCAGCAAGAGCATTACGACCATGTGCCGCGCCGGCTACTGGGCTACTTACCGGAAGACCGTGGCTTGTATCCAGACAAAAGCATCGAAAAAAATCTGCTGTATCTGGCACAATTGCATGGTCTGACTAAGCAAAAAGCGCTGCAGGAAATGGCGCACTGGCTGGACGTGTTTGAACTGACCGAGCGGCGCTCAGAAGATCTAAAACAGTTGTCCAAAGGCAATCAGCAGAAAGTGCAGCTGATCGCCGCCGTGCTGCATCAGCCGGCACTGGTGATTCTGGACGAACCCTTCTCCGGACTCGACCCGATTAATCAGGAAAAAGTGGTTACCTTTCTTAAAGCGCTCAAAGCCCGCGGTATGACGGTTATTTTAAGTGCCCACCAAATGGCGATGGTAGAAAAACTGGCCGATCATATGTTGCTGATGGCACAGGGCAAAGCGATCCTGGCCGGTACCCTGGCTGATATTAAGCAACAGGCCGGCTCGCAGCGCCAGATGGTGATAAGTTGCGCCGGGCCGGTCGTCGCTGAACAATTGCAGCAGTGGCTGCCAGAGCTGGAGATTGACATGCAAAGTAGCACCCGCTTTGTGCTGAAGCTGACAGCAGCGCAAAATGTATCCGCCATTTTGCAGCAGCTGGTGAGCCAGATAGAACTGACCCAGGTAGAAATGCAAACCGCTGACTTACATCAGTTATATTTAACGGCGATGGCAGAGCATCAGTTAAGGGAACAGGCATGATTTCAAGACAAAGTATCATTGTTGCCAAATGGGAGTTTTTGCGGTTTTTCAAATGGAAACAGCAGCTAATCTCTTATTTGCTGATGATGGCGGTAATGGCTGCCGTCGCCCTGTGGAGCTATTTTACTGATGAAAGCCGCAAAATATACCGCATAGCAGTACCAGCAGAATTCACTATCAGTAATACAGAACAGTTTCAGTTTCAACGGCCGACTATTGCCCTTGACGAGCAACTGGCGCAGCTTAAAGCGGGCGAAAGCTGGCACGGCGTGATTACGCTCAACACGACAGAATCTGATCAATATAGCGTGGTGCTGCACACCCTTGCCGCCAAAAAATGGCAACAGCAACTGGAAACTGAGCTGGCAGATTATTTTCGCCAGCAATACGCGACAAAACTGCAGTTAACACCGGCACAACTGGCGCAACTGCAACAGCCACTGGCGCTTGATTACGCTTATCTGGATGAAAATTTTAAAGGGAAAGACACGCCGGAGAAAATGATTGCTCTGGGTGTGCTGATTCTGTTGTTTATCGGCCTGAGTACTGCCTTTGGTCAGGTACTGCTGAGCATAACCGGTGAGAAACAGCAGCGGGTAACCGAGCAGCTTTACGCTATTGTCACGCCGCAGCAATGGATGGACGGCAAAGTACTGGGCCACAGTTTAAGTGCGATGAAAGCAATGCTGACCTCGGCTTTGGTTATGTTGCTGGTGTTTATTGTAGTTAGTGTGGTGATACGGGATGACGGTGTTAACCTTAGCTGGCTGAATTGGGGCGTGCTGGCCTGGTTGGTGCCGTTTGCGTTACTGGGGGTATTACTCAGCGCCTGTTTTATGGGGGCGATTGCCGCGTCAATTGACGACCCCAATACCAGTGGTAAGGGCGCGGTAATGATGATTACCTGGCTGCCGATGCTGTTTACCTATCTGGTTATTGACAGCCCCACCGGCACCGCCATGACGATATTAAGCTGGCTGCCGCTTACCTCTTTTGCCGCTATGCCGGTAAAAATGGCAATGGTTGAGTTGCCCTGGTGGCAACCTGCGTTGTCGTTGTTGTTACTAGTGGCTGCAGTATGGTGGATACGCCGGGTTGCCGGCCGGATTTTCCTGCGTGGCATGCAAATGTATGGCAAAGAACCCAGCTGGGGCCAGATTGTCGGCTGGGCGCTGAGTAATAAAGCAGATTAGTTGCGCTCGGTCAGTGCCTGTTCAATATTAATACCAACAATGATGGTGCCGATATGCTGTTGCTGGTGAAGTACAGGCATACTTAAGTGGGTTAAAAAACGCCGGCTGGATTGGTCATATTCCACCGGCCCCAGGTAAAACGTTCGGGGTTGCGCAAAAATACTGAGGAATTTGGCCTCATCGCCCTGCCAGTAATCTGAAGTCGCCGCGCTAATGGCAACATTTGCGCCCTGATTGTCTGTGACAATAACTTCAGTGACAATGCCAGCGAAATTAAGCTGCCATTGGCCGAGCATTTTCGACAGCGTACTTGTCAGCATGGTATCGGCCAGCCCTGATTTTTGCTGATCCTGTTCGGTTACCCACAGCTCATCATGCTGCTGAATGAAACCGATGCTTTGCTGCAGATCATTACGGGCCTGGATCGCCGTAATCAGCATATCGTGCTGGCGTAGATCCGTTACCGCCGGCAGCAGCAAGGCGGTAATTTTCTGTTGTTCATTTTCGGGCAAGGCAAAAGGGCTGCTGGCGCACTGATGTACCTGCTGATTAAAACGAGTTAAAAAATCTGGCTGCCGCTGCAGAAAATTATTGGAAAAGTAAACTCCAAGCGCAACATAACGAAAGAAGCGGCGTTTAAATTGCTGCTGTGGCAGTTTCAGGCTTGCTTGCATCAGCACAAAGTCTTCCTGATCTGCCAGCATCATATCTATACGCTGTAAAGCCAGCAGCTGTACAAGCTGAGCCAGAGTGTTAACTTCAACGTCCAGCTGGTAGCCGTTGGCGTGGAACCAATCAGCCTGATGGCTGCCTAACACGGCACCATAACGAATTTTGGTGGGAGCGGGTTGATCCTGGTTGTTGCGCGAGAACCAATACCAGTTTTCTAAAAATAACGGAGCCGACAAGCTGGCGTATTGGGTAATCTCCGGGTCTGGCACAGCGGTAAAGTAGCCATCGATTCGCTGCTGTTTAACCTCATGTTTAGCCCGGCGCCAGGGTAAATAGCTCAATTTATAACGCTGATGTTGTTGTTGCATAATGCATTGGATCTGATTGCTGGCCCGATCATTAACTTTTGTAACGTTGGTGCCAAGGGTAATGGGCGTCGCTAACGT
Organism: Arsukibacterium sp. UBA5043; assembly: GCA_002415085.1. Taxonomy (GTDB): domain Bacteria; phylum Pseudomonadota; class Gammaproteobacteria; order Enterobacterales; family Alteromonadaceae; genus Alishewanella. Next base: position 24,099 of record DIBV01000009.1, read on the forward strand.
TGCTAGCAAATTAAAGCTCAGCCAAAAGTAACTCATATTACTGTCCTTGATGCAGATCATAGGTACAGTATAACTGCAAATTTTAGCGGTGCTCGCGACAAGGCGGTCCGGATGCTTTATTATTGTGCCGAATTATGTGGAGTGGTTATGTTTAATTCTTCGTTTCGTCAGCAGGCTGCGGCCTGGCAGCAACAATTTGCCCACCGTCAACGGGGTAACCTGCTGCAACGCTTACTGGCCTGGATAGTGCTGGGGATCATGCTGGTGGTAGCCGCCGCAATTTTATTATTTATGCTGCTGCTAAGCTGGCTGGTGATCCCTATTGTTATTTATCGTTACCGCAAAAAAATGCGACGTTTTACTGAGGCAGCCCGTCAGCACGCCGAACAACATCAGCAACATGGTGGACAGCCGCATGATAGCTCTCAGCGGTCTAGCCGTGATAGTCGTGTGATCGAGGGCGAAGTACTGAACAAAGACGAGCGCTAACCTCTTGACGGGCTGGCTTTTCAGGCCTCTAAACAATCTGCCACCTGTTAATTAGGTGGCTGGATTGCCAGTTTGCTCTGAATATAATCGCTGTGGCGAATAAATAGTAAATCAGCAATTTTCCGCAACATTGCTTCCTCATGAGGATCTAGCTCACCATCGGCAAATACCACTTTCCATAACTGATCAAGTAACGTCAGCCTGTCGGCATAAGGCAGATCTTTTAATTTAGTGGTAAAACCATGCAGGCAGGTTGCATCCCCCGCCTGAGCCAGAGCTGCAGCAAACACCGGTTCAGCTTTGTCAGCGGTTAAGCCAAACTCCTGCTGCATATATTGCATAATAACATCATGTTCCTGCTGCTCTGAACTGAAGTCGGCATGAGACAATTGCAGCATCAATATCACTGAAAGGTATTGTTGCTCAGTAAGGCCGGCCTCACGCCACTGACTATGAGCATTTCCGCTGCCTTGCCAGTCTGAATTAGATTTTTCCATCAAATTTTTAAATAAATTAAACATAGGTACTCCATGTTGACGGCAAAGCCGCTTGATTTGGATAAGACGCAGCCCCATTCAAACAGTTCAGCGTGTTTTGATAGTTAATGCAAGTACAGCTTAAGGATACCAAAATTTGCCAACCCTGATCGTGATACTGCTTGGCGGCTTAATCATTGCCGCTGTACTGGGGCAGGAACCGTGGCGTCGCTACCGGCGCAAACAAATACAGGGTCAGCCTTTTCCGCAGCAGTGGCGTACCATCCTTAAGCAAAGAATGCCTTATTTCCGGGCGTTGCCAGCAGACTTACAGCTCCAGCTTAAGAAGCTTATTCAGGTGTTTATTGCCGAGAAAAAGTTTATTGGTTGTGAAGGCCTGACCGTTAGCGATGAAATGCGCGTTACGATTGCCGCACAGGCCTGTTTATTACTGCTGAACCGGCCCGATTATTATTATCCCAAGCTGGCACAAATTTTAATTTATCCGGCGGCCTTTATCGTCCGGGGGACGTCGCCCGATGCGGCAGGGATAGTAAGCGAGCAACGAAGGGTGTTAAGCGGCGAGTCGTGGGGCCAGGGTAAAGTGGTATTAAGCTGGCAGGATGCGATGCAAGGTGCAGCAGCACCCGATGACGGCCGTAATGTGGTTATTCATGAATTTGCTCATCAATTGGATCAGGAAAAAGGTCTGGCCACCGGTGCGCCGCTGCTAAGCCGCAGCAGTGATTATCAACAATGGTCAACGGTGATGCAGCACGCGTTTAGTCAGTTACAACAAGAAACTGCCAACGGCGTTCATGGCTTGCTGGACGGTTATGGTGCTACTAATCCTGCTGAATTTTTTGCGGTAATTTCCGAAGTGTTTTTTGAACAACCTGAACAATTACATGCCCAGTACCCGGCGTTATATCAGCAATTAAGTCAGTTTTACCGGCTAAATCCGTTAAGCTGGCAATAAAAAAGTGATCTAAAGCCAGCTATACGCCATACTCTGTTGCTTAACAAGAACGGTTCTTATTTAGCAAAGGATGCCATATGCGAAGCTGGATAGCCACCTGTCGTCCCGATGTCACAATATCTTTTTTAACCGTAGGCACTGCTTTTTTTTTCATCCTGCTTACTGCGCAAGCGCAAGCACAAACTCAGGCGAAGCAAGCGGTACCGGTTAGCGTTGCCATGCCTGAGCAACAAAAGGTGGGGCAGCAACTTACACTCACGGGCACGCTCACCGCCCGCCAGCATGCCCGCTTGTCGGCCCGAACCGATGGCCTGGTTGCCAGGGTGTTAGTGGATGCCGGAGATGAAGTTAGCGCAGGTCAGATTCTGCTGGAGCTGGATCCGGCCCTGGCTAAGCAGCAGTTGCAGCAATTACAGGCGGCCAGCCGGGTAACTGCCACCGAGCTGGCTGAAACCGGTCGTCTGGTTGCCGAAGCCGAACAATTATCCGACCAACAATTATTTCCGCCAACAGAACTGGCACTGCGTCAAGCCAATCAGGCTCGTGCTGAAGCGTTGCACCAGCAGGCATTGGCTGCGCTGGCGCAGCAGCAGGAAGTACTGGCACGTCACCAACTGATTGCGCCTTTTGCCGGCGTTATCGCCAGCAGACTTACCGATGCCGGTGAATGGGTAAGTCTGGGCACACCGGTACTGGAACTGGTGGCGCTAAGGCCGTTGTATTTAGATGTGCAAATGCCTCAGGAATACTTTCAAACACTGACAAAGCTGCAGCAGATAAAAGTGCAAAGCGATATGCAGCCGGAAAAAGAGCTCAGAGCAGATATCATCGCCACTGTGCCGGTAATTGATGCTGAGGCCCGCAGTTTTCTGGTGCGTCTGCAGTTGCAACAACCCGGGCAGGCTGGTCAATTACGCCTTTTACCTGGTACATCGGCCAGTGCCACCTTTAACATGACAAGCCAGGGCGAGGGTAATGTGATCGTGCCCGCAGATGCCATTTTACGTCATCCGGATGGCAGTTTCAGCGTGTTTACCGTGCGGGACAACATTGCCAACCGGCGCCTGGTTAAGCTTGGCCGGCGCAATGGCAAGGGTATTGAAGTTACCGATGGTTTAGTGGCAGGTGAGCCGGTAGTGATCCGTGGTAATGAAACCTTACGCGACGGCCAGTCGGTCAGCATTTTGTCAAAGCAGCAACCGGACTAAATTCAAACCAGATAAGGAGCAGCTATGCTGGCAGCAGGTATACGCCGTGGCACGATTTTAGCAGTAGTGGTACTGATAATCGCGGTGCTGGGTATTGCCGCAGCCATGCGGATACCGGTGCAAATGATCCCGGATCTGGAAGTACGTACTATCAGTGTGGTTACCGGCTGGCCTGGCGCGACACCGCAAGATGTCGAAAAAGAGATCCTGATTGAACAAGAGCGCTATTTGCGCAACTTACCCAACCTGAAACGGATGACTTCCCTGGCTGAAACCGGCTCTGCCACCATTGAGCTGGAGTTTCCGTTTGGAGTTGATATTAACGAAGCGTTGATCAGGGTTAGCAATGCCCTGAGTCAGGTCAATGCCTATCCGGAGAATGTTGATCAACCGCGACTGTTCAGCAGCTCTTTTTCCAGCAATGCGTTTATGTATTTCCGTTTAATGCCACTGCCAGGTAACCCGCTGGGGCTGGATATGGATATGGTGCGGGATTATGCCGAAGATTATGTAAGACCACGAATGGAGCGGGTAGCCGGGGTTTCAGAAATTGGCGTAAGCGGCGGCGCGGCGCGTCAGGTGCAAGTACTGGTTGACCCAGCGCGGCTGGCTCAGCGCGGTGTCAGCATGACAGACGTCCGCCAGGCGATTCGTAACCGTAATACTGACGCTTCAGCCGGTGATATCGACAGTGGCAAGCGCCGCTATTTGCTAAGGATGGTTGGCCGGTTTGGTGATTTAAGTGAACTGGAAAAGCTGATTATTTTGCAACGCGGTGACAGCCAGGTGTTGTTGCAGGACGTCGCAAAGATAAAGCTTGACCATTTTGAAGTGCGTGACATGTCGTACTCAGACGGGGAACGCACCTTAAGTTTATCGGTGCGGCGGGAAAGTGGCTCCAATGTTATTGATATTAAAAATGCCATGCTGCCGGAGGTGGAGCGGATTAATCAGGACATGCTGGCAGCCAATGGTTTACAGTTAAAACTGGTTAGTGACGATGTGCGATATGTGCAAAGCTCTATTCGTAATGTCTGGACGAACCTTGGGTTAGGAGCGCTCCTGGCAACCTTGGTAATGTATTTATTTTTGCGCTCGCCGCGCGCTACTCTGGTGGCAGTGATGGGCGTGCCGATCTGCACCATTGCCGCTTTTCTAGGGCTGCTGCTGTTTAACCGCACAATTAATGTTATTTCACTGGCGGGTATTGCCTTTGCCATCGGCATGACCGTCGATAACACCATAGTGGTGCTGGAAAGTATTGAACAAGCCAGACGTAGTGGCAAGAAACGACTGGACGCGGCCATCAGCGGCGTGCAGGAAGTCTGGCCGGCGGTGCTGGCCTCTACCATGACCACGGTACTGGTATTTGCCCCCATTTTATTTGTGGAACAGGAAGCCGGCCAGCTTTACTCCGACATCGCCATTGCCATTGCTTCGGCCATCATCGCCTCAATGCTGGTGGCGGTGTTTGTGGTGCCCGCCGCCATTGCCCGGTTGGGTTTCGGCTCTGGCGCCGCATTAACCCGCGACGATAACGACAACAAGCAGCCTGGTGTGTTATTGCGTACTATTGGCACAATTATCAGTAGCGGTAGAAGCCGGTTACTGACGCTCGTACTGACTCTGGCGCTTACCGTTGGCGCCGGTTGGATATTACTGCCTCCTGCTGAGTATCTGCCAGAAGGGGAAGAGCCCAAGGCGTTTTCACAAATGATAGCGCCGCCCGGCTATAATTTATCTGAAATGAGCCTGATTGCTGAAGAAATCAGAGAGATACTAAATGATGCCGTAAATGCTGATCCGCAGTTATTCGTCCGCGGTGAAGAATCTATTCCGTCGTTACAATATTATTCGCTTAGTGTGTCGGTCGGGCGGATCTGGGTATTAAGCGAACCGAGCCGTGATGAAGATATCGAGGCCATGATGAATGGCTTAACCACGTTGTTTCGCCAGTATCCCGGAATGCGGGCGTTTTCAGCGCGCGGCTCAATCATTTCAAGTAATGACGGTGGCACCCGGGCTGTAGCACTGGATATTTTCGGGCCAGATCTGGCTAACTTATACCGTACCGCCGAAGCCGCTTATCTGGCCGCCGGCCAGATATTCGATAATCCGCAATTAAATTCTGATCCATCGTCGTTGTCACTGGATCAGCCATTAATCCAAATCCGGCCCCGCTGGAACCGGCTGGCCGAGCTGGGATTTGACGCCAGTGATTTCGGCTTTGCGGTAGCGGCGCTCAGTGATGGTGCCTTTGTGGATGAATTCTTTATGCTGGATGATAAAGTCGATATTTTCCTGTTCAGCGGCGCGGGTACCAATCAAACTCTGCAGCAACTGGCTCAGGCCCCTGTGCTAACACCCCAGGGGGCCGTTTTGCCGTTAAATGCACTGGCCGATCTGGTTGAAGTAGCTGACAGCGCCAGTTTACGCCGGGTAGATGGCCGGCGTACGGTCACTTTATATATTATTCCACCCAGAGAGGTGGCGCTGGAAACGGCAGTAGCGCGGGTCCAGGACGAACTGGTGCCACAACTGCAACGAGCTGGCGACATTGCCTCCGGCGTTAATCTGAGCATTTCCGGAGCGGCCGATCAGTTAGATGCCACCAAGGCAGCGCTGGGGGGCAACTTTGCCATCGCATTGCTACTGATTTATCTGTTACTGGTGGCGATATTTACCCACTGGGGCTATCCCTTGTTTATTCTGGCCACGGTGCCGCTTGGGTTGGCCGGTGGGCTGGTGGGGTTAGCCCTGATTAATGGTCTGGGAGATCTCCTTAACCTGCTGGGATTGCCGGGTATCAGTCAGCCGTTTGATATGATTACCATGCTGGGTTTCTTAATCTTGCTGGGTACGGTGGTTAATAATCCAATTTTAATTGTTGATCAAAGTCGCAAAAATTTGCAGCAACAGGGTTGTGACGTTATTGAGGCAGTAACGGCGGCGGTAGCCACCCGCTTGCGGCCGATATTAATGTCAACCACCACCACTATTTTTGGTTTAGCTCCGCTGGTTTTTATCCCGGGTGCAGGCACTGAGCTTTATCGGGGCGTCGGTATTATCGTGTTAACCGGCTTGCTGTGTTCAACGATTATTGCTCTGACGTTTTTGCCGGCGCTATTGGTCACCGTTATGCAGTGGCAACAACGCCGCGTCGGCAGGAACTAGCGGTTAAGACATAAAAAAATGCTTAATCAGCATAGCACCGAGCATGATGGCCATCAGCGGGTAAATCCAGCGGGAGTATTTGCTTAAATCCTGATCTTCAGCTTTTTTGCCGAATTTCTCTACCAGGGTCACTATTACAAACAGGCTGACAAATAAAATAACAAGAATGGTCAGTAAGTTACCCATGATAATTTTCCCTTGGTATCAGCTTTTCTTAAAAACAGCAGCTTAACATTGGCAGTAAGTATTGGCCAACAGTCGTTGTAACAGGCTAAAGTGACGACCGATTTTTAACGTGAGTAAAACGATGGCGCAACCCGAACTCGACAGCGGTTATTATCTGCAGCACTTTAATGAGTTGCTGCAGTTTGTCAGCCAGCACTACCAGCCGGTATTAACCCCTGACAGCCTTGCGTTTATCAGTGACTTTACTGCGCTTAGCGAAAATGGCCAGCAACTGCTGGTGCGCATGCTAAACCGCAAGGGCCTGGTATTTAGTGATGCCGATTTGCAATACCCTGAAATTGGCCCAACCGGGCCGGTGCTGGATGAGTTGGCTGCTGTAGGCTTTATCGCGCCGCTAACTACAGATGATTTAACTGATTTCTGGCTGCGGCTAACCAAAGACACCTTGTGGCAATTAGTGCAACTGGCTAAAAGCCAGTTTTCAGCGGCAGATTGGAAAGCGCAGGTGGCCGATTTAGCCATTAAAAAAAGCCAGACTAAACCGCTGTTACTGGGCGCGGCGTTAAAGCTGCAGGTTAACTGGCTGCAAATCATTCAAATACTGCCACAGCGTTATGTTGCGCTGAAACGTCAGGATGCGCTGAACTATTTGTACTTTTTATATTTCGGCCGCATCGAGGCCAATTTATCACTATTTACCCTGCGCGATTTAGGGATCCGGCAAAGCGGTCAGTTTAAACAGCAATTCCAACCACGCTTTACTGAGGCCAGCCAGGCAGAGCTGGCCTACCAACTGGCGAGTGCCAGACCGGCAATAACAGAGCTTGGTAAGCAATTAAAAAAACAGCCAGATACGGCACCAGCGTTGCTGGAGCAGTGGTTTAGCAAAGTAAGTGCCTGGCCCAACCATGAGGACGAGGCGCTGCAACTTAAGCGCAGCGAGCTGTGTTATCAGCTGGGCAAACTGGCTGAGCAGGCAAAGCTACCGGAACTTGCCATCAGCTTTTATCGGCTAAGCAATGGCTTTCCGGCCAGTGAGCGGCTGGTGAGACTGCTGGTGCAACAACAACAAACCGACCAGGCGCAAGTGCTGTTGCAGCAATTACTGGCCGATCCCAGCTGTGATGAAGAATGGCTGTTTGCGGATGATTTTTACCGGCGTAAGTTTAACCCTGATGGTGGCGGGCAGCGCAGCCGGCTGACTGAATTGCTGTACAATGCGCCACTGGTCGGTATTGATGAGCTCTATCTGGGCAAAGCCGAGCAGGGCTTAATGGCCCATTATGCCGCGCAAGGCTATAGGGTATTTCACTGCGAGAATAACCTGTGGTTGGCGCTATTTGGCCTGTGGTTCTGGCACGAGCTGTTTGAGCACGAGGACAGTGCGCTGCATAACCCGTTTGAGCGCCGGCCCCGCAACCTGAGCAGCGGCGGCTTTTATCAGCAGTTTAAAACCGATATAGAGCACAAGCTTAGCCAGCTGGCCGCACCCAATGCACCCAGTCAGTTACTGACAGCGCTAACCGCCCACTACGGCAAAGCCAACAGCTTGTTTTACTGGCACAGTGACTTAGCAGAGCAGCTATTACCGTTAATAACTTACTGTGGCTTCGCAAAAGATGGCACGAGTAGCTTGGTACCCATACTGCGCTCCATGGCGCAGGATTTTAAGCGCCAGCGCAGTGGTTACCCCGATTTACTGTTGATTAAAGATCAGCAGCTTCAGTTTATTGAAGTAAAAGCGCCCGGCGATAAAATACAGCGCCATCAGCTGGCCAGGCTTTTAGCCTTGCAACAGGCCGGTTTTAACGCCCGCATTGAAAAGCTGCAGTGGATTATCGACCCCAACCGTATTTATGTGGTGCTGGATGTCGAAACCACCGGCGGCAAAGCAGGCTCAGATCGGGTTATTGAAATAGGCGCAGTAAAAGTGCAGGCCGGTGAAGTGCTCGATACCTTCAGCACCTTAATTAACCCGCAGCGTTATATTCCGTCGTTTATTACCCGGCTAACCGGCATTAACAGCGCCATGGTAAGCGATGCGCCTACTTTTGCCGATATTGCACCTAAACTCAGTGAATTTTTGCAAGGTGCGGTATTTGTCGCCCACAATGTTAAATTCGATTATGGCTTTATCCGCGCCGAATTCACCCGGCTACAAATGCCTTTCGATATGCCGCAGCTTTGCACGGTAGTCAATATGCGCCGCTACTATCCGGGCCTGCAATCGTACAGTTTAGGCAAGCTATGCACCGAGTTCGACATCAACCTCACCAACCACCACCGCGCGCTGGATGATGCGACCGCCACGGTCGAATTACTTAAAATGATAAATGGCAGACGTTAAATTTGGCGCTGCTTATTTTTTCTTGCAATGATGCAAAATGATAACTAATATTCACTATTAATTAACAATTTATTTCAAGGATGAATAATGGCCATAGAAATATGCATTACCACCAATCCGGTTACCAGAGAGTTTATTCCTTGTCCGGCTGGTCATACCTTAGATGAAAAGTCTGTTGCGGCTGCACCTTTGCTGGCTGCAGGTACGCCTTATATCACCAAATCTGATAATGCGGTGGTTAATGATTCAGGTGCTTTACATTTTCTGGAAATGTTAAAGCAAATGCCTGCTACCGATCGCAGAAACATCGCCCGGCTCAATAAAGATTTTGGCACCGAAGTGGTAGATGCCCTGGCCGAGTTTTATCAGTTGCAGTTAAAGCCCGCTTTGCAATCGGTAAATAGTTTTACTCAAAATACCGCAATACCCTATGTGAAAAAGGAAATACCGGGATTCGCTGGTGCAGCTGCTACGGCACTCGACTCACGTTTGAAAAACTTTGCTTCATATATCAAAGATTATCAGCAGGCGTTGGAACAATACCGTGCGGCCTACATCAATAAAGTAAAAGCAGCAGAAAAACGAGCATTGGCAAAAAAGGTTGCGGCGGCTCAGGCAGAGGTGAACAGGCATTTTCAGGGTGAGATTAAGCGTATTATGGCCACTAATGATGCCAAAACCGGCAATCGGGGTACGGTGTGGAGTAATCCGGAACGAGCTATGGGTTTAGCGCGTGGTAGTAAAACCGATGCAGCGATAAAACTGCAAAGCTACCATAACGTAAAGCGCGTTCAGCAATTTCAGCGTGTTGCCAATATTGCGGGCAAGGGGCTTGTTGTTCTTGATGCCGGGCTGCGAGTAAATAAAGTTCAGGATACGTATAATCAAGGCGGCAATTGGCAAAAAGAACTGGCCAGAGAAATGACGGGCTTCGGACTTGGTGTGATTGCAGGATCTATTGTTGGTGGTCAGCTAACCACAACCTTAACGTTAATTCTTATCGCCACGCCGTATGGCTGGGTGATAGCTATTGGTGCTGGATTGATAGCAGGTTTAATATCAGCAAAATTTGTTGACGAAATTGGTAAAGACATTAGTGATGTTTTATGGCATTCCAGCACGGCGATAGGGCTTAAGTGATGCCCAGTGAGTTATTTAGTAATTTACTGCTAGTTGTCATTGTTCTGATATTTAATTTTTTAGCTGCAACCATGTGGTTTGCACGTGTTTCAGTAAAACACATTGATAGACAGCTCGCATTATCAGGTGTTGGTAAGCCGGTATGGGATGGTATTGGTATCAGAATCAGTATTTATGCGCTTGCGATCCTCTCAGAATGGTTTGCCAAAACGCCTTTAATAGCAGGCGCTGAGGTAAGAGCAATTGCCCGCAGGAAAGATTATTACCTTGCACTGTGGTTTGAATTGTCTTTCTTACTCTTTCTTGTTGCAGTATTTGGGATCTACCCATTTATAAGTGATTAATTTTAGATTGATTTTGAATTCAAACAACATTGCGCTTGTCTACGATGCTTTGACTTTTATTGCAATGATTTCAGTTATTAGTACCCTGATTTCCATGTGGTGCTTTATCAGGGTTACAGTGAAATATTTTGATAAAGAAACGGCGCGTATGGGCAGAGACTGGGCTACGGCAGACTGGAGGGGCTCGCGAATTAGCACCTATGCGCTTGCAATTATTTGGCAAAGAGCGTCTATTTCTTATGGGATCCGCCATGAAGACGGCAGCGCATTAGCCAGACGAAGGGATTATGTGCTGGCAGTATGGATGCAAATATCACTACTGGTTTGTATGATTGCAGGGATAATTTTTTATAAGTATTAGGGTCAGATCTAAATAAAGTATTGAGGTCAGCTCATAATTAAGCCGCGGGACTCACAAGACAGGGCTAAGGTATTGCAGTGGCAGCTATAATTATGATCTGACTCCAATAGCTTAACCCCAATAGCAAGGCTATTAGGGGTTGGCTAACGTGTTACCACTTACTTTTTTGGCATTAATTCAAGCAAGGCATGTACGCTTGCTTCAACACCTGATTTTATAGAGGGTTCGGGTGAAATTTTAAATTGCGGGCTATGGTGGCTTGGGACCGGTGCGCCGCCTGCTTTTTCTCGTGCAAAGTCTTCACTTGGCGTGCCACCTACTGAGAAATACACACTGGGAATATACGGCTCTGTGGTAAAGAAACCAAAATCTTCAGCGCCCATACCCGATTCTGCCGGTGGAATTAACGCGTCCTCTCCCATTTTTTTAACGATAACCCCTTTTAAGCGTTGGGCTAAATTTTTATCGTTAAAGGTTGGTGGGTAAGCTTCAGGGCTCACTATAACTTCGGGCATTTTGTCGTCACTTAAGCCCGCTGTTTTTGCAGTACCTATGGCCACACGTTTTATTGCTGATAACAATTGCTCCCTAACCTGTGGGTTTAAACTTCTTACCGTTAATTGCAAATGGGCGCGTTCAGAAATAATGTTGTGTTTGGTGCCTGAATGAAAAGAGCCAACGGTAATAACCCCTGCATCTCGTGGCGCGAGTTCCCGGCTTATAATCGTTTGCAAATTGGTGACGATTTGAGCGCCAATAACAATGGGATCCTTACCCTGGTGCGGATAAGCGCCATGCGCACCCACGCCATGTACGATAATATCTACAGAATCAGACCCGGCGTAGGGTGAACCTTCATCGATAGTAATTTTACCCGCAACTGAGTCAGCATCGACATGAAAAGCCAGCGCATAGTCGGGCTGGCCAAATTTCTGCCAAATGCCATCAGCCATCATGGCCGACGCACCCGGGCCTTTTTCTTCAGCAGGTTGTCCGATTAACATTAGGGTGCCAGACCATTGATCTTTAATGTTAGCCATATACCTTGCGGTTCCCACCAAACTGGTGATGTGCACGTCGTGACCACACGCATGCATTACGCCAACTTCATTGCCATCCCAATCAGTCATTACGATTTGAGACGCGTTTTTTAAGCCAGATAATTCTTTTACCGGTAAACCATCCATATCGGCGCGAAGCATAACCATTGGTCCGGGACCATTTTTCAATATTGCCACAATACCTGTGCCGCCAATGCCCTCGGTCACGGTAAAGCCAGCCGCGCGGATTTCTTTCGCCAGACGTTTTGCCGTATTGTGTTCCATTAAAGACAATTCAGGATTGCGATGAAAATGATCCCACAATGCAGCGAGATGCGCGTTATAGTCTTTGTCTATGCTGTTTGAAATTTCTGAAGTAGTAGCCGCGCTAAGCCCAATGCTTAACGTGCTAAGTAAGATAAGTGTGCAAATTTTTTTCATGGCAAGGTGTCTTTTGAAAGGTTTCAGATAACAAACATACGCTCATATTCGATGAAAGTCTCTTCTGATTGACTCATCAGAACACTTCCTTTGCCCGATTACTCTTCACAAATAAAGCTTAAAAAGATCAGTCTGCTTGCAGCTGCTGCTGTACCTCAATAAAGGTTTTACTTAACAGTGTGTCGTAAGCCGCCAATAGTTGCTGTTCGCGGTAGGTGAAGGTTTGCAGTACGCCTGCCAGATTAGCTGAATTAGCGATAATGGCAGAGGTTCCGCCGCTGTAGAGTTCGCTGTATATGATCTGGCCAACACTTTTCGCTTGCTCCTGATAATTTTCCTGCTGAGCATAAACGCGGGATAACACCAGCACCGACTCGTAAGACATATTGCTAAGCGTCCCAATTTCGGCTGCCGAACTCCAGGCGGTGCGATGAACCTGCGCCGGCGAAATAAAACCGCGGCTAAAATCACGAAGACTTAGTTGAGCCGGCGTATCTGCTACCTGAACAATTCTGTCAACTAAACCGCGATGGTATTCCAGCGCCGTTGCAACCGCTTGTCGGTTTGCGCCAAGCTCCCGCACTATTTCTGTCAACGCAGTATTTGCCTCAGCGGCTTCAGCACGGTTTTGCCGCCATTCATTGGCCGCCAGCGCTAATACCACGCCCAATACCACAACAAGCACTTACCGAAGTGTAAAACGTGCGTTATTATAGGGTAAATAAGCTGCTTTTAAGCAAAAGTAGTTACCATTAAAATGATAGCTTCACTAGCTTGGCAAATATAAACCCTAGCCGGCTAACAACAGTGGTACTGTCGGTATGCTTCTTGTCAGACATGGATTGGAACAGGCAAAAATTATGAAAAAACTAATAATAATACTTCCGGTTGTAAGTGCGCTCTGGTTTTTAACTACCATTATTTTAGCTGGTGCTTATGAGCCTGATTATCAGCACATGTCGCAATATATCAGTGAGCTTGGTGCTACTGGTGCAGCAAATGGACAATGGGTCAATTTGGGCGGATTTATACCGGCAAGTGTGTTACTGGTATTCTTTGTGGTTATGGCAATATCTCATTCATCCGGGCAGAAGAAACAGCTCCTTGGGCTGATGGGAATTGCAGTATATGCTGTAACCCTCGGCATTGCTGCGCTGTACCCATGTGATTCCGGATGTCGGCCACAGAACCCCAGTGTTTCTCAACTTATTCACAACTTGTCTGCTATGTCAGGCTATCTAAGCGCGGTAGCGGCAGTTTTTCTTTTAGCGTCATACGTTAAGCAACACGGCAGTAAAATACTCAGTATTGTCGGTTATATTTTTGGTGCTGTAGCCTCCATCATGTTCTTTTTGCTTAACCCTGAATTTCCATTGCTAGGGCTAGCGCAAAGAGTATTTGAGTTATCCATATACCTATGGATACTTCTGTATTCATTGCATTTAAACGCAGAAATTCGAAACCGCAATAACCGTGGGGACACCTCAAACATAATGTAAGTGCCACCCTTGCTTTAGACGTCCAGACATGTAGATTGACATGATTTAAAGGCTATGCTTTGATAAAGCCTATTTCTTTCGGAGGATCTGCAATGAAACGCGAAACCATAGCACTGCACCATGGTTACCAGCCTGATAATCAGCACTCGGTGGCGGTGCCTATTCACCAAACCAGTTCGTTTAGCTTTGATAGTGCTCAGCATGCTGCTGATTTGTTTGACTTAAAAGTAACCGGCAATATCTATTCACGAATTATGAACCCCACTTGTGAAGTACTGGAGCAGCGCATCGCTGCTCTGGAGGGGGGCATTGGCGCTCTGGCCGTGGCCTCTGGCATGGCAGCTATTACCTATGCCATTCAAACTATTGCAGAAACCGGCGACAATATTATTTCAATTAACGAGCTTTATGGCGGCACCTACAATTTATTTGCGCACACGTTTCCTCGTCAGGGTATTGAGGTCCGCTTTGCTGATAAAGATGATTTCAATGCCATCGAGCAGTTAATTGATGAGCGCACCAAGGCCGTTTACTGTGAAAGTATTGGCAACCCCTCAGGCAGTATTGTCGATATTGAAAAACTGGCCGCGCTGGCACACCGCCACGGTTTACCACTGATTGTTGATAACACAGTTGCAACGCCATTTTTATGGCGGCCTATTGAGCAGGGCGCCGATATCGTGGTCCATTCGGCTACCAAATACATCGGTGGCCATGGCACCACCATTGGTGGCCTGATCGTTGATTCCGGCAAATTTCCCTGGGCTAAACATGCTAAACGTTTCCCGCTGCTAAACGAGCCGGATGTTTCTTATCATGGAGTCAGTTACACCCGGGATGTGGGTGATGCCGCTTTTATTGCCCGCGCCAGGGTAGTGCCCCTTCGTAATATGGGGGCGGCGTTAAGTGCTCAGGCAGCGTGGAACCTATTGCAAGGCCTGGAAACACTGGCTCTGCGGATTGAACGTATTAACCAGAACACGCTGGCCGTGGCGAACTGGCTTGAGCAGCAACCACAAGTTGGCTGGGTAAAATATGCCGGTTTATCAAAGCATAAAGACCATGCGTTAGCACAAAAATACATGCAAGGGCAGGCATCGGGTATTCTTAGTTTTGGGATTGTCGGTGGTCGTGAAGCCGCGGCCCGATTTTATGATGCGTTGCGGTTGATCCTGCGCCTGGTCAACATTGGTGATGCCAAAAGTTGCTCTGCTATCCCCGCGGCTACAACCCATCGCCAGCTGAACGAGACAGAATTAGCGGCGGCAGGTGTCTCGGCTGACATGGTACGTTTATCCATTGGTATTGAACATATTGATGACTTGCTGGCGGATATCGAGCAAGCGCTGATTGCCGCCTCTGTCTGACGGCGTCAGTTTTCAGCGATGCTTTACGCCATGCGCTGATTTTCAACTTACTTTGCATAAGAGACGCATTTAGCAATGTCTTGTTTTTTCCTAAGCAAGACATTGCTATTACAGGGGAGTTATCTGTATCAGGAGATCTCAGGATGAAGCATACACAAATAAATTTTGCAGAGAAATTGGCTCTTTTTTCGGAGTTGTGGACACCAAAAGTTATCGCGCAGATGAACGACTATCAATTTAAGCTGGTGAAACTAAAAGGTGATTTCGTCTGGCATGATCATAAAGACACGGATGAAACCTTTATTGTACTGAAAGGAAGCCTGCGCATTGATTTTAGAGATGGTTTTGTCAATATTGGTGCAGGCGAAATGTACGTCGTTCCCAAAGGCGTCGAGCACAAGCCCTATGCAGAACAACAAGCAGAAGTCCTTCTGATCGAGCCCAGGGGTGTCATAAATACAGGGGACGGTGACGTCAGTGAACACACAGCTAGCAATGACATCTGGATTTGATCAGCCAACTATAAAGTATTCAGGGGAAGCTCAACATTATTCGTGCCTGAACGTCCAGGCAAACTTTGATTAATGCCAGACGCCGGCTGAGCTAATGCAAGAAAGGGTGTCAACAATGCTAAGATCGACGACAAATGGGTTGTGTTCAATTGCAATACCGCAGTAGCTGACAAAAATACAGAAACAGGAGGGGTTGTGGACCCGGAGTTTTGGCAACAAAAGTGGCAAAAAAGAGAAATTGCGTTTCATCAGGCTGCGGCTAACCCTCTGCTGGTAAGCTGGTTCAGTCAGTTACCCATCGCGCCTGGCGAGCGGGTGTTGCTGCCCCTTTGCGGCAAGAGTCTCGATATCCACTGGCTATTAGCGCAGGGGTATCAAGTTGTCGGCGCCGAGTTAAGTGAAATGGCAGTACAAGAGCTATTTGCTGAGTTGGGACTAACGCCGATTGTCAGCAATGTCGGCAAGTTGCAGCATTATCATGCTGCTGAGCTTGAGGTGTTTGTCGGCGATATGTTTCAGCTATCACAAGCTACCTTAGGCCCGGTTGCTGCAATATACGACCGCGCTGCGCTGGTGGCGCTGCCGGCTGAGATGCGTCAACGCTATGCAAAGCATCTGGTCGAAATAAGCCAGAGCGCGCCGCAACTGGTCATTTGCTTTGAATATGATCAGGCGCTACTGGCCGGGCCGCCGTTCTCGGTTAATGGCGAAGAAATGGATAATCTCTATAGCCATGCCTATCATCTTAACCGCCTGGCAGAACTCGAGGTGCCGGGTGGCTTAAAGAAAAAGTGCCAGGCTACCGAGCTTGCCTGGCTTTTAAGCCAACGATAAGGTTTTCGGCAACTAATCACAGGCAAAAGCTGGCAGTTTATCTAAGCTGGCCCGGTGTAGCCACAGGCATCAGGCTTAGCTTAACCAGAGTAACCACCTCACCTGCCGTTACCAAACCATCGACTTGAACGGCCGGAAAAGGCTGCAGCATGCTCAGGGCAGGCCCATGCAGTTAGCATAGAAACTAACGCTGGCTGGCCAATCTGAGAACACGCCGATTACCCCGACGTCTTGTGCCATTACGTGTAGCACTTCCAGCATATCGCCGTCATTGTTAATAACCGGATTGACAGTTTGATAATACCAGCCGCCGCCATTGGCTAACGGGCCAGATCGCTCAAAAGACCAGGCAATAATATCCAGCCCGGCATTTCTGGCATTGCGGGCATAAGCCGATGGCACTATATTGCCATTTGCATCCAGTTCCAGCAGGGCCCACATTGGTGGAGCAACAATTGTAAAACCTTCTGCTGCATAACCTTGCAGCTCTGATGCTGACGGCAGATCAAAAGGCGTATTGGCGTCATCCAGATAAACTGCCTGGCGAGCGAAAGCCGGCTCATTGGCCAGCCAGTAACGAATGTCTGCAATATCAAACGACTGCGGCCAGACATCTTTGGCTTTGATGCCGGCAGCACGATATTCATCAATAAGCTGCTGGGCATAGTCAGCCTGACTGTACGTGCCCTGATAAGGCATTGGCACCTCGGCTGCTTTTAACTCCGGGGTAAATTTTACGCCCAGCTGTTTAAATAACGCTATGCTTTCGGCGTGCGTCAGCAGGGTGCCTGTGGTGGCATAAAGATCAGTGCGCCAGGCTGGCGTGCCCTGCATATATTCGGCAACTGTGGTGGCCTCTGGATTAAAGGCATCCATTTTGCCCTTTAGCATTTTAAATTCTGCTAGCGTTAAGTCGCTGGTACAGCATCTGGCTCTTGCTGGTGTGCCAGTGGCAGGGTCTGCCGGGGTAAACGGTTCGCTGCATTTTGCTGCCAGCTCGGGTATTGCCAGAATATTCGTCGTGGTGTGCAAGTCGCATTGTGAATGGCGGCACACCAGCTCTTTATCCTGGGTAAAGGTGACATCACATTCCATGATACCGGCGCCCATGCTGGCAGCGGCTTCATAAGATTCCCGGGTATGCTCCGGAAATTGTAATGGTGCGCCGCGATGGCCAATTGAAAACTGGGTTTTTTTTAACTTGCGGCCGGTATTGCAGCTTTGTAAGCGCTGCTTCAGCGGGCTGGCATCCATATTATCAACCAGGTAAGCGGGGCGCGGCCCGAGCTGCACAGCATACTTGTCGGGTACTTTAAGATAAGGACGACTGATATTTTTCTGACTATCGGTTTGGCGGAGGGCGTTGTCAGCAGCATTGCCGAAGGCCAAAACCGGGCTAAGCAACATGGCCAGATGCAGGCTGGATATGCCAAGACCGCGCAAGATCTTTAAGTTAAGCATAAAATTTTCCTTGGTAGTTAGTTTAACAATAGCAGCATTAAAGAGCGCATTTAACAGCCGATTCACTGCACGGCAGTGTTACCCTAGCGAATTAATGTGAATTAAAAGCGCAACTTTAATGACGATAATGTGATCTTCAGATCTGTGCCGGCAGGTATGGATCTTTGTTTTTACAGTTCAGTATGCGGTAGGCTTAAACCCTGTATGCTTGAACATTGCGAATGGCGGCACCGAGCAACTGCTGCTCTTCTGATATCTGACATCGGGTGGTAAAGAGTGAATGACCCAGAGTGAACGCGGTTTTGGAGGCTGGACATGGTTTGTGCTGTGGCGCACCGTGCTGGGGATGCTGCTGTTGTTACTGATCCTGCTGCTGACGCTGCGGTTTGTAGCGCCGCCCACCTCCTCTTTTATGCTGCAAAGCCCTTATCCGGTGCGCCAGCAGTGGGTAAGGATTGATTCGCTGCCGGCACATGTCGCGCTGGCGATGGTGGCCTCTGAAGATCAGCGTTTTCCGGCGCATTTTGGGGTCGATTTTAGTGCTATCAGTGATGCCCTGGCGCAGTCAGAACAGCGCGGCGGTTTGCGTGGTGCCAGCACCATCAGCCAGCAAACGGCAAAAAATCTGCTGTTGTGGCCCGGCCGCAGCCTGGTTCGCAAAGGCCTGGAAGCCGGATTGGCGCTGAGTCTGGAAGTGATTTGGGGTAAAAAGCGGATCCTGGAAGTGTATTTAAATATCGCAGAGTTTGGCAAAGGTATTTATGGCGTGGAAGCGGCGAGCCAGTACTACTTTAATAAACCGGCCAGCAAGCTAACCAGAAATGAAGCGGCACGGCTGGCCGTGCTGCTGCCGGGGCCGCGCAGCCGTGATGCCCGTCAGTTAACCCCGTATCTGCAGCAGCGGGTAGCCTGGGTTGAACGGCAAATGCAACAACTTGGCGCCGGTTATCTGGGGCCCATCCTAAAATAATAGGATCAAGCAGATACGGCCTGGATAAACAGGCCGCAAGACAAAGCTTAAGTTTTCGCTTAAACAAGTTCAGGCTGTTTGCACAACATCAGTTAATGCGGCGCGTTTATCCAGCGCTCCCGACCAACGGGTCAGCAGCAGTGCCAGCACCACAATTACCGCACCAATCCACGCGGTGTCGGTCAGACTCATGTTATCTACCACGACGCCACCGATTACAGCACCTATCGCAATGCCGACGTTAAAAGCGGCGATATTCAGGCCTGAGGCGACATCTACGGCATCGGGCGTATATTTTTCTGCCAGTTGCACAACATACACCTGCAGGCCAGGCACATTGCCAAAAGCAAAGGCGCCCCATATCAGCACGGTAAGTACCGCAGTAATAGCGTTACCAGCGCTAAAGCTAAATACAAACAGTACCAGTGCCAGCGCGGCAAAGATAATTTGTAGGGCTTTTACCGGACCGAGTTTGTCGGCCAGCTTACCACCCCAGATATTGCCTGCGGCCACAGATACGCCGTACACCAGCATAATAAGCCCGATAGCGCCAGAGGCAAAGCCGCTTACCTGCTCCAGAATAGGTGCCAGATAAGTAAAGGCGACAAAGGTACCGCCATAGCCCACCGCTGTCATGGCGTATACCAACAGTAAGCGGGGTTGGGTCAGTACTTTAAGTTGTTTGCTTAGCCTGGCCGGAGCGGCTTGTTTAAGTTTGGCCGGTAACAACAGGGCACTACCAATCAAAGCAAGCAGCCCCAGTATGGCGACAACTAAAAAGGTCGCCCGCCAGCCAAAGAGCTGGCCAATCCAGGTGCCCAGTGGCACACCGGTAACCAATGCGACGGTTAAACCGCTGAACATCAATGCGATAGCGCTGGCTTCTTTATCTTTACTGACCAGGCTGGTGGCAATAGTTGAACCAACCGAGAAAAATACGCCGTGGGCTAAGCCGGTAATGATGCGGGCAATAATCAGCGATTCATACCCTGGTGCCAGCCAGGCCAGCAGGTTACCGCCAATAAACAACGCCATTAAACTCAGCAGCAAGGCTTTGCGCGGCCAGCGGCCGGTAAGTGCCGTCAGTACCGGCGCACCTATGGCAACCCCCAGCGCATATAAGCTGACCAACAAGCCGGCCGAAGGTAAAGACACGCCCAGATCCTGAGCGATAGTGGGTACCAGGCCGACAATAACAAATTCGGTGGTACCAATGGCAAAAGCGCTTAATGTCAGCGCCCACAGTGCAAGTGGCATAAGTTTAACTCCGTGATATTGATTTGCACTGAATTATGCCGCCTGCTACTGTTGTGAAAAATGCTATAAATCACAATTAACTTTATCAATTATGACAATAATATCAAAAACAGAAGAGCTGGAGATTCTGCTGGCGGTGGCCGACAGCGGTGGTTTCTCGGCAGCAGCAACAGCACTGAATATCCAGGTGGCTAAAGCATCGCGGGCTATTCAACGTCTGGAAACTGAGCTGCAGTGCAATTTATTTAACCGTACGACCCGGCGGGTAACGCTGACAGACGAAGGCGCCTTATTTGTGCAGCGTATCCGTTCCGGGCTGGACAGTATCAGCAGTGCAGAAGAGCAGTTGCGGCTGGCCAGAGGCATGCCATCCGGT
Source organism: Arsukibacterium sp. UBA5043 (assembly GCA_002415085.1). Taxonomy (GTDB): domain Bacteria; phylum Pseudomonadota; class Gammaproteobacteria; order Enterobacterales; family Alteromonadaceae; genus Alishewanella. Next base: position 44,560 of record DIBV01000009.1, read on the forward strand.
CGTTTACGTATCGACGCTGCCACGCCTTTTATTTTGAATCAGTTGGTGCCGCTGATGGCAGAATTCAGTCAGGACTATCCGCTGATTGTCCCCGAGTTGATTGGCAGCGAGAATATAATCGATTTAATTGAAAAAAGAACCGATGTTGCTATCCGCATTGGCCGGCTGAGCGATTCTAATCTGCATGCAAAACTGCTGGGGCGCAGCACGCTGCGTATGGTCGCAAGCTCAGCCTACCTGGCGCGCAGCGGCATACCAAACAATGTGGCCGATCTTAGCAAGCAGCGCTGGCTGGCATTTACGCCACCTACCACACTGAACAGCTGGGCCCTTGTCGGCGGTGAAGTATTTAGTATTCCTGCAGGGACTGCGATGTATTCCAGCAGCGGCGAAGTATTAAAGCAGTTATGCCTGGCCGGCAACGGTATAGCGCTGTTGTCTGATTTTATGATCCACAATGAACTGCAAAGCGGCAGCCTGGTTGAAGTATTGCCGGGTAGTGTATTGTCGCCCAACGACAGAGAGCTGGTGCAGGCAGTGTATTATCGCAACACCACCCTATCGAGCCGGATTTCCGCTTTTACCGGCTTTTTGCAGCAGCGGCTGACCTTGTAAGCGGCTTATTTCAGCTGACACCGCGCCAGCAACAAGGTAGTCGTTTCGTCAATAATATACGCCTGTTACGCCGGGGTTTGCTTTTGAGGCCAAACAAAATTGTCATGTTGAGCGGTCATAATTTTCAGGGGCAGATCCCCGTGTTAATAACCTTAACTTAGAGGTTGTTCCAGCCTCCAGTGTGTCTTTCTGCTTGTCGCACCATTATTACTTACTATACTTTTTGATTTAAACGTAAGGATGCAAAATGGTGATTAAAATGTTAAAAATATTGCTATTGATATGCTGTTGCCATTTATCTGCAGCAACTAAACCTGAACTGTTACTGGCTGAAGTTTATCAGGAAAATATCGATGTGCAGCAGTACTGGGTCAGCGAAAAGCTGGATGGGGTGCGGGCCTTCTGGGATGGCGAACAGCTGATTAGTCGTGGCGGTAATGTTATTGCGGCGCCAGCCTGGTTTGTCGCCGGTTTCCCTAAGCAAAAATTAGACGGTGAATTATGGCTGGGCCGCAATAAGTTTGCTGATACCTTAAGTATTGTCAGTAAAACTAAGCCGGTGGATAGCGAATGGCAGCAAATCCGTTATTACATTTTTGAGCTGCCGCAAGCTGACGGCAGTTTCACTGAGCGTATCCGCGCGATGCACAGCCTGGTGCAGCAGCAATACAGCAGCCCTTATTTGCAGGTGGTGCCGCAGTTTCGGATTGCTGATAACGCGCAATTGCGGGCTAAACTGACAGAGCTGGAAAACGCCGGTGCGGAAGGGTTAATGCTGCATCATCAGGATGCCTTATACAAAACCGGTAGAAGTAGCGATTTGTTGAAGCTGAAGACCTATCAGGATACTGAAGCAGAAGTTATTGGCTACCGGCCAGGCAAGGGCAAATACCGGGGTATGGCGGGCGCGCTAATTGTTAAAACGCCGGAGGGTAAAACCTTTGCCATTGGCAGCGGCCTAACCGACGCTATGCGCCAGACCCCGCCAGAAATTGGTACTGTGGTAACGTACCGCTATAACGGTCTGACTAAAAACGGCTTGCCGCGTTTTGCCCGGTTTTTGCGGGTGCAGCAGGCATTTTAATTAAACCGGCGGGAGCCAGTTAAGGGTGTCGGTAAATGAATGACAAATTTCAATATCGCCATCAGCAATCGCGCGTTGCAGCTGTGTTGCGTCAACATCCGCGGCGTCCAGCGGCAGAGCACTTTGGTAGTGTTGTACGCCAACCCAGCCATTTCGCCCGGAGTATTTTGCTGCATACAGACAGAGATCGGCAAGGCGAAGCAGTGCAGGCCAGGGCCTGGTGGTTGCACCTTCTGGAAACGGGTAGCAAGCGTATCCCACTGAACAGCTAACATTTAGCGAGTGCTGCTTATCAACTTCAAAAGGGGCGCTGTGCACTGATTCGACAAACCGCCCGGCAAGTTGACTGGCATCTTCACGTTCAATAAACCGGGCGACTGCGACAAATTCCTCACCCCCCCAGCGCACCAGATAGTCTGTTTGGCGAAATACCTGCTGCATTCTGTGTTTTAGCTGCTTTAAAATTAAATCACCGATAGAGTGACCGTAGGTATCGTTCAGGGCTTTAAAGTTATCAAGATCGATCATAAACACAACCAGATCGGCCCCTTTTGGCCTGGCCGTTTTGCCTGCCTGCCAGTCCTGTTGCATGCGTCGGCAGTGTTCCAGATCGCTTTCAATATGATCCTCTAAAAAACGCCGGTTATGCAGGCCGGTAAGTTTGTCGGTAAGGCTGATGGTTTCCAGTTGCTGATAGGCCAGGCTTAACTCATTATTTTTTTGATGCAGCTCGGCTGTCCTGGCCGCAACCTGTTGGCTAAGACGCTGATTAAGCCGTTTTTGAATTAGCCGACGATACAGCGACAGCAGCAGGATAAACGCGGCCGCCAGACCCAGGATCCAAAAATTACGGGACCATCTGTGTTGCTCCAGCAAAGCCTGCTGCAAAATTTGCTGTTGTTGTAACCGATCAATTTGCTGTTGCTGGCGGATAAATTCGGTCTGGGCCTGAATTGAAGCAATAGCAGACACTCGTTTATTATTAAAAATATCGTCTTCCAGTTTGTTTTGCTGCATTAGGGCTGCCAGCGCCTCACGGGGCCGGTCTTGCTGCAGCAGCACGTTCACCCGCATTTGCCAAAGTTGTGCTTCATCTGCCCGCTCCAGATTCTGACGGGCAAGGTTAACACCGGCGTCAATGTAAGTAAGAGCGGTGTCGTACTCGCTCATGGTGATGGCGAGCTCGGTGGCAAGTTTGTAGGCATCGACCAGCAAACTGTTGTAGTTGTGCACGGTGGCGCGGCTAATAACACCAGTAATAAGTGTTACGGCTTGCGGGAAATTACCCTGATGCATGGCAAGTTTGGCCTGATTGGTGCGGGCCCAGTCTGCATCGCGTGGTGCACTAATTTGTTCAAACAGGCTTAAGGCCTGCTGCAAATGATCTGCGGCCTGCTGATAGTCACCCGATTCGCTATAAAGGTAACCCAGTTTATTATGACTATAAGCGATATCGCGCAGATTACCGTTCGCTTTATCCAGTTCCAGTGCTTGTTGAAAATAGCTCAAGGCTTGGCTTGTATCGCCCAGCACCCGGTGCAAGTCGCCGAGATTGAAAATAGCACTGGCAATCCCGCTTTTATTGCCGGTTTGATAATGTAAGGTGAGTGACTGCTGATGGGCTTGCAATGCCTGCTCATACTGGCCCATTTTTTCCAACGTGGTGCCAATGCTGTTGTAACCAGAGGCAATGGCCGAAGGGTCGTTCAGCTGCTGATAAAGTTGCATGGCCTGATACAGGTATTCCAGTGCTTTTTGATAATCACTCTGATAGCGGAATGTCTGACCAAGTTGTCGCAATGCATTGGCCAGTGACAATGTCGCTGCCGCACTTTTATACTGACTGACAGCCTGCTCCAGATACTCTCTGGCCTGCGGGTAATTGTTGCGCTCCATTGCATTACGGCCCAGCTGATAATAGACATTGCCCAATTCTTTCTGGTCAGCTTGTGCAATTGCGGCGCTTAGATACTGCTGCGCAAGCTGATCTGCGCTATCCATCTCCCCTTGTTGACGGGCCTCTGCTACTGCCTGACGCAGAGAGTTTAACTCGGACGGGGCGGCTGCTACGGAAGGGCAGCTAACCCACATTACCAGTAGCAGCAGGTAGCGCAGACGCCGCACGCTACACTTTTCTTTAACAGTGACAGAGGTACACGTCATATCAGAGCGCTTTTGCCTGTAATTGCAGTTTGCTGAGCAGGGCAGGCAGTTGCTCCATTGCCACGGCGGGTGACCAGTAGTACCCCTGGCCCTCTTTGCAACCCAGAGCCAGCAGCTTTTCCATTACTGCGGCATGTTCAATACCTTCTGCTATGGTAGTTAAACCAAGACTGCCCGCCATCTGAATAATAGCCTGAACCAGAGGTGCATTTGCTTGCCACTGGGCATCAGTTGAAACAAACGAGCGGTCAATTTTTAAGGTACTGGCGTTAAAACGCTGCAGATAACTCAGGTTAGAGTAACCCGTACCAAAATCGTCAATGGCAATGGTCACCCCCAATTGGCTTAAAGCATTAAGTTGCTGCAGAATATGATCGGTATTATCAACCAGCAAGGATTCAGTTAGCTCCAGCTCTAAGGCTTGTGCCGGTAGTGCTGCCCGCTGCAGTGCTTGCCGGACAATGCCTGGCAGCTGACCATCTTTAAATTGTACAACCGACAGATTCACCGCAACACGTAAATGTGCAAAGCCCTGCTGACGAAGTTGCGCAATGTGCTGGCAGGCTTGATCAATGACCCAGCTACCTAATTCATTAATTAAACCGCTGTTCTCGGCCAGTGGAATAAATTGATCCGGACCTATCATGCTGCCATCGGGCTGAGGCCAGCGCAACAGTGCTTCCACTGCGGTAATGCGACCACTGTTTAACGCAACCTGCGGCTGGTAATACAATCTGAACTGCTGCTCAAGTAATCCCAGGCGCAACATTTGCAGTAGTTTAAATTTGTCGTCATTGGCTTTATCCAGACTATCATCAAAATAGTAATAAGTATTACGACCCTCTTCTTTTGCCCGGTACATAGCTATGTCAGCTTTGCGGCACAGTTGTTTAAAATCAGTGCCATCTGCCGGAGCACAGGCAATGCCAATTGAGGCCGATACGCTAACCTGGGTTTGCAAGATGGTAAATGCTGCGGTAATTTGGCTGATTAAGCGATCAGCGAGTTGTTCCAGCTGCTGACTATCGGCGACATGGGGCGCCAGCACCAGAAACTCGTCTCCGCCAAAGCGGATCAGTGCCTGATCTTTGGTCAGAATTGCCCGCAGGCGTTGTGCAAGTTGTTTTAACAGGTCGTCGCCGGCGGCGTGGCCTAACGCATCATTTACCGGTTTAAAATTATCCAAATCAATGAACAGCAGAGCGAGCTGCTGTTGTTGCTGCAGACAGGCGGCTAATGATTGCTGAAACAGCGTTTCACCATACGACCGGTTGGCTAAATTGGTCAGTGAGTCATGATTGGCCAGATGCTGAATTTTTGCCTGGCTTTGTTCCACCTTGCTATTCTCGAGTTGTAGCGACCACATCAGACGTTTGATATCACGTACCAGAATGTAAATGCAGAAACCGGTAACAATAAAAATAACCAGAATAAACACCAGGTGGGGCCAGCTTAAACTGGGGATATTAGGGGTGATATAACCTTGCAGGGTCAGCCAGGTTAGCAGAATACATTGGGCAATAACAAACAGCAGCACCGAGATAAACAGGCCGATACTGCCCAGGATCGCAGCAAAAACTAACAGCCCCGGATAGCCCAGAATAGCCAAGTCAAATAAGCCAGCGCCGGTCATGGCAAATGCAGAGAGCATCGCACTCATTGACCAGAGTAGAATATAGGCCGCCGTTTGGAGTTTTTGCCTGAACGCAAACACGAACGCCAGCAACAGCGCAGCCACACCGGCAGCAAAAATAATAAAAGTAATACCGTTAGCAACGGCTAATGCTGCTATTAAGCCAAGCGCGGTAATCGCACAGATTTGCATTAGCCTGCGACGACGCACCTGATTGAAACTAACATTCTGTTCGAAAATCTGCTGCATCGGTTCCGGTGAGTTCTGAGTTAAAGAAGAACATGGCACTAGAGTAACCATACCAGATAATTCACAGAAGCTTGTAAGGTTTTAATGATCAAATATTGGCCGGCCGATTAACATGGCCAGAAAGCTAAAGTTAGTGGCAAAAAAGTTACCATTTACTGCCTGTAACTTACTTGATTAGCTGGCGCCGGGGTGAGCTTGAGGTTATTCTTCTACCCGCCAAATTTTGGAGCGCTATTTAATGCCGAGCCCTGTGTCGCAGCATTCTGCGATTCTGCCATTAATGCACCGCCGTGCAACGCAGTCGCTTATTATGCTGACTGCCATTATCATCTTGTGGCCCGATCCAACACATATCGCTGAATCTGAATCGGCTGGGGCGATGCCTGGCCTGTTCGCTTTAGGGTGGCAACTGGCCCGGCAATTGCCGCTGCTTCAGCAAGGGCAGCATGCCAGGCAATCACAGAGTTCACTGCCGTCAACACCGCCGCCATCCCCTGACGTTAAGCTATCCCGGCGCTATGCTATTGAGGCCGGCGACAGCTTAAGCCGGATATTTTCACGCCAGGGTTTCAGCCAGCAGCAAATGCAGCAGATAATGGCTGCTGATCAATCACTGTTAGCGCTGGATGTACTGCGACCAGGTAATAATCTGACCTTTCAGCTGGATGATAATCAGCAACTACAGGCGATGGAGCTGTTTATCCATGCCGGTAACCGGGTGCTGTATCAGCGTGAAGCCGATGGCGAATTCAGTTATCAGGAGTTGCTTGACCAGGGTGAGTGGCAGAGCAGCACCCTGACAGGCACAATAGCCGGCAGTTTTTATCAGTCGGCGAAACAGGCCGGTTTAAGCGATGCCGACATTGCCACCGTGCATCAGTTGTTCCGGGATCGGCTTAATTTCTCGCGCGACATTCAGGCGGGCGCCCGCTTTCAGGTAGTGCGCAGCGACAACTTTGTTGGCGACACCGCAACCGGCCTGAGCCGGATTGAAGGGGTACGGCTGTTTAACCGTCGCCAGCAGCTCAGTGCTTTTTTGCATGACAATGGCCAGTTTTATGACGCCAATGGTGAAAGCCTGCAGCGGGCATTTATGCGGGTGCCGTTAGCCCGTAACTATCGGATAAGTGATGATTTTAATCCACGCCGACTGCACCCGGTAACCGGCCGGGTGCAGCCGCACAACGGCACTGATTTTGCGACGCCAACCGGCACACCGGTACTGGCGGCAGCCGAGGGTAAGGTTGTCCGGGTAGAGAACCACCCCTACGCCGGTCGCTATATCGAAATTCAGCATTATGGCCAGTATAAAACCCGCTATCTGCATCTGCATAAAAGCCTGGTTCGCCCCGGCCAGCAGGTAGAACGAGGCCAGCGGATTGGCTTATCCGGGGCCAGCGGCCGGGTAACCGGGGCCCATTTGCATTATGAATTACATGTCAACAACCGGCCGGTAAACCCGATGAATGCGCAAATACCGCTGGCAGAGCCGATCCCGGCTGACAGCCGCGATGCTTTTTTACAGCGGGTGGCGTTTATGATTAAACAAATGGAAGAAGAGACGATGCTGGTGCAGCAGCAATAGCCCCGTGCCGCTGCTGCGGCACGGGGTTAGAGCAGGGTTAGCAGATTCAGGCTTTCTCCGGCCCTACTTGATGGTTGAGACTGGCCTCAGCGTCTTGTTGTGGGCTGGCCAGGCTGGCTTGATCCGGTGTTACCGGCATTGCACGTGATTGCTGATTAATCTGATATATCTGTTCAGTGTTCGATAAATCCTGCGCATTTTTAACGTTAGCAATGGTTTCACGCTCAGATAAAAAGCTTTGAATATCGTCAATTATCGCCTGCATTTCCTGCGGATTGTCCTGCATTTCCAGAATATGCCGCGGATGCTCGACATTTTTGGCGCCGCTGTCAGCAAAGGTGCTGCTCATAATGCGCGAACTGATGATCCACGGGGTTAACGAGGAGCGCATGACATAATTTTCCGATGAGGTAGAGTCATAAATGCCTTTACCTGTGGTCAGTTTACTTTGGGTATAAGTGCCTTCGCATTTTAGATATACCAGCAGCGAGTCAAAATTCAGTTCTGCCCAGAAGGTGTGGCTGTAATTTTCCAGCAGGCGGCCAAAGCTGTGGCAAATAAGCCAGCTGAAAATCAGGCTTAAGATAAACTGACTTTCATTAAACAGATTAACTACAAAGCTCTGGGATGCGGCATCACCAGGACTCGCCAGCGCAGCAAATTCGCGCACCAGGGTCAGTACAGTTTGTACCTCAAAAAGCAGATAAAACAAAATAAAAGGGCCAATCAAAAGCAGCAACTGGCCTGTGATCGTCGCCCAAATGCGTAGGTGTTTAAATAAAGCGGTATGTTCCAGCGGCGCATAAGCAGGCTGGGTTTCTATCATTACTTCACCATTAAAATCACCTTTGCTTTCCGATTGCTCGTTCAGGTTAGGGGTCAGTTCACGATATACACGGTTAGGAATTTCCATGTAACGGCGGTTTGCCATAACAATATTATCGATATTGACGAACAACTCACGGGGGTGAATGTTTTCCTGCCAGTTAGCACGATACTCAGATACTTTTGTCTGCGCCTGCACTTTGGCAGTGCGCTGTTTTAACAGCAGAAAAATAAAAGCACCACTAATCGCGCCAAAAACCAGCACCAGCAATAATTGTGGTATCACGGCAAAGCTTTGCAGTTCAGAGGTTTGTAATTCACTGACAAAATTTTGTACTTCGCGCTGTTGCAACAGGAAATTTATCGCTAAACCCAGTAGTACCGGTGCCAGGATAGCAAAGGCCATAATTTTGGCCAGTTTCAGCTTGCCCTGGGTTTCAATGGTTTTTTCCGCCTTGCGGTATACGGTACTAGCGCTGCGCCAGCTTAAAATTAAGTACACCACCAGCACAAAAGAGAAAAAAGGCAAAAGGATATCGCCGGTTTCACCGGCAAGCCCGGTTAAACACACGAATGCTGTCAATGCATAGGCTAACAGCGCAACGGCAGTAGCAATTAACGCCCCAGCGAAACGTTGCGCCAGATTACGAAGCGGGTAAGGCAGAAAAATCAGCTTGGGTACCAGAGTATGTACCATGCGGGAAATAAAGCCTTCTGGCTCAACAAAGGTTTTGTTCTTGCGGCCCATCAGCATTTCTTCAAGATCAATACTTTTATAATGGGGCTGTTCCAGTTTTGCCGTTTCCCGCTCAGACTTGCTAAAGTTTGGTGCCAGCGAGGTGGGTACGCTGCGACCGACAAAAAATCGCATCATCTGGGCAATACCACTACCCAGTGCTTTTAATCCGCCTGCCAGCAATAAAAACCCGACACCTGCATATATCCATGCCAGCGTTTTATCGTGTTGAACCAGACTAACGACTTGTAACAGCGGGTAAATGCCGAGCAAGCTAACTATTAAACCGCGTACGGCGCGCAGCAGGCCTTCTGCTTTAAATGGGTTACGGATCCCTAAGGACTCACTACCATAATCATATGCCATGATTACATCCTTTTTATATTCAAATCGTTGGAATTGAAGTTATCTTGCCTGAGTCTCCAGTTTTTGCAATTATTTGCTGGTCTCTCTACTGATTTTTATAGCATTAGCAGGCGTTAGGCCTTACTGGTCAGGGCATTAAAGGCTGCGCTGGCAATTTTGGTTTAAATAAAAATGCTTTAATTTTCGAAAACGGGGTTAATACCAGGACGTTGCCCAGCAGCACCAGCGCAAAGCCACTAAAGGTGTAGCTACTCCAGACAAAGTCTTCAAACAGGGTGCTAAGCACTACCGCCACCAGCGGAAACAGTACGATGGTGTAGCTGGCTTTTTCCGGGCCCATGCCTTTTAACAAGGCAAAATATGTGGCAAACGCAATAACCGAACCAAACACCGCTAAGTACAGCAACGAAATAATAAAAGCCGGCGAGGTGCTGAACGTAAAAGGCGTACCGCTAATTAACACCAGCGCTGTCAGGCCAACGGCACCATACAGCATACCCCAGGCATTGACCTGAGTAATAGGTAAGCCGGCACGGGAGTTACGGACGCTGGCCATATTGCCCAATGATGCACTAAGCGCACTGCCCAGCACCAGCACCAGGCCAATTAAACTGGCATTGGTGAAATCCAGGCCATCTAAATCGGGGTAAAACAGCACCACAATGCCGGCAATGCCCATCAGGGCGCCAAAATAAATACGTTTTGCAACCGGCTTACCAAAAAACAGCCGGGTATTAATGATGTTCATCAGTAACATAGTGGTAAAAGCGATGGCGGTCATGGCAGAGGTTAAATACTGCTGCGCCTGATAAATCAAAATATAGTTTAAGGCAAAATTAAACAGGGCCAGCAGGGCAATAAAACCATGATCTTTGGCACTGAAGCGCATCGGCAGGCGGCGCCACCAGCAAAACAGCCACATCAGTAGCGCCGATAACACAAAGCGGTAAGTTAACGACACTTCCACTGCCACTTCACCCAGCTGAAACTCGATGGCGAACCAGGTCGATCCCCAGATAAGAACGGTAACAAGGTATAGCAGGGCATTTTTCATAGCAAGGAGGCGCAGACAACAATAAAGGCGGCGATCATAGCGCCTTGGCAGGCGTTAAAACAGTAGCGGGGCAGAATATTTATTTTGCCCCGGTAGCGCGGTTAGTTATTGCGGGGAAAAGCTAGCAATGTCATGTCGGCCACCTGGCGTAACTGCTCAACTGTGGCACCATTGTTGGCCTGAATGGCCATGCCTTGCAGTACAGTACCAAGATAGCGAGCCAGCACTTGCGTATCGGTGGCTGCCGGTAAGTCGCCGTCCAGCACGGCCAATTCAAACCGCTGGCGTAACTTTTGCTCGCTTTCTACCCGGCGGTTCAGCAGAGCTTCTTTAACGGCTGCGGCTGCTTCACTGCATGACAGGGCGCCTTGCACTACAACACAACCTTGCGGGTGACTTTGATCCGCCATATTCGTTGCGGCGCCATACAACATATGCTCCGCTACCTGATAAGCGGTAGGTTTTTCCAGTGCAGGCAAAAAGAACGAGCAAGGCCGGCTTTCATAAAATTCTATTGCTTTTAAAAACAACTGCTCTTTATTGCCAAAAGCAGCATATAAACTGGGTTTGTTAATACCCATGGCTTCGGTTAAATCGGTTAACGATGTCCCGTCATAGCCTTTGCGCCAGAATACTTCCAACGCACTTTCCAGTGCTTTGTCCATATCAAAAGCACGAGGCCGGCCAATGGTCGGAGAGCAACTTACTGCTGTCATTGTTCAGCTCCTGCATTAAAACTGCCTATAGAGTAAACAGCAAAATAGCCGATGTCCAGCAAGGGCAATATCGTCTGTAGTACCTTTGTCATGTTATGGCAGTACCATAATTTTGTCTTTCCCATTCGCATCAGACAGCTGACTAGCGGTTTGTGTTCAATATTTACCATTCAACACGGCTTATAACCGAATAATCTACTCTATAAACATATTTATTTACCGTGCGGTACATAAATCGATTGACAGTTTTCTGTCATCCTATATATTTACCGGGCGGTACAGAATGCAAGTCTAGCACTAAAATAAAGCGACAGCACGGAGAATTGGGTTATGAGCACCAAAAACACGATAAGCGTTTTTCTATTGGCAAGTGCAGCAGCGTTAGCACTGGCGGCGTGTGGCAATCCACAAGCTGCCGATCAGACGCAGGTTGCAGCAGCACCACAAGTCAGCGTGGCGCAGGTGGTAAATGAACGCGTGACCGAGTGGGACCAGTTCACCGGCCGCTTGCAGGCGCCGCAAACCGTTAATCTGGTGCCGCGCGTATCTGGCTATCTTGAGCAGGTGCATTTTAACGAAGGTGCCCTGGTCAACAAAGGTGACTTACTGGTGCAAATTGACCCCAGACCTTTTGCGGCTGAGGTAGCAAGGTTAAAAGCAGAACTGCAAAGTGTGGAAAGTGCCGCCATTTTGGCTGACGCCGAGTATGGCCGTGCCGAGAAGCTAAGTGCCCAGCGCGCTATTTCTGCCGAGCTATTGGACAGCCGGCAGGCCCGCAAGCAACAAACCGCTGCGGCGGTGGCCTCGGTGCGGGCAGCATTACAGCGGGCCGAGCTGGATTTAAGCTACACCAGTATCCGCGCGCCGATTAGTGGCCGGGTATCTTATGCCCTGATAACAGCAGGCAATTATGTTAACGCTGGCCAGAGCCAGTTAACCAGCCTGGTATCGACTGACAAAATGTATGCCTACTTTGATGTAGACGAGCAAAGCTATCTGAAATACGCCCGCCTGAGCGACGAGGGCAAGCGTGCTGATACCCGTGAGGCCAGCGCCAACCCGGTGTCTATGGCACTGGCGAACGAGCAACATTATTCCCACCATGGCCAGATTGATTTTGTTGATAATCAGCTGAATAGCCAGACCGGTACCATCCGGATCCGTGCCAGTTTCAGCAATCCTGACAACAGCCTGCTGCCCGGCTTGTTCGCCCGGATCAGGCTGGCCGGCAGTGCCAGCTACGACGGCATTTTAATAGACGAAAAGGCCATTGGCACCGATTTGAATAACAAGTTTGTGCTGGTGGTAAACAGCAATAACCAGCTGGAATACCGCGCGATAACCCTGGGTGAAAAAGTAAACGGTCTGCGCATCGTTACTGACGGCCTGACCGCAAGCGACAAAATTGTGGTTAACGGCCTGCAGCGGGTGATGCCCAATATGCAAATTGAACCCAAATTAGTACCGATGGCCAGCAATGAGCAACTTGCCGACCTTCGTCAGCAACAACAGCTGCTGGACCAGGTAAACACCGCGCTTACCGCTCAGGCTGCCAATGCACCCACAGTAATCACCGGCAAAGCGCCGGGTCGCGGTTAAGGAAATCATCATGTTGTCACAATTTTTTATCCGCCGGCCGATCTTTGCCGCGGTGATCTCGCTGCTGTTTTTTATTACCGGTGCGATTGCAGTATGGCAGTTGCCAATTACTGAATACCCGGAAGTGGTGCCACCAACGGTGGTGGTTACGGCCAACTACCCTGGTGCCAACCCGAAGGTGATTGCTGAAACAGTGGCCTCGCCGCTGGAGCAGGAAATTAATGGCGTCGAAGGCATGCTGTATATGTCATCGCAGGCCACATCCGATGGCCGGATGACCTTAACCATTACCTTTGCCATTGGCACTGATGCCGACTTAGCTCAAACCCAGGTGCAAAGCCGGGTAGAGCGGGCTAAGCCCCGTTTACCGCAGGAAGTGCAGCGATTGGGCGTAGTGACGGAAAAGTCGTCACCGGATTTAACCATGGTGGTGCATTTAACGTCACCTGATGACCGCTACGACATGCTGTATTTGTCAAACTATGCTGCGTTGAATGTAAAAGATGAACTGGCGCGGGTTGAAGGCGTAGGCGCGGTGCGCTTATTTGGCGCTGGCGATTACAGTATGCGAGTGTGGCTGGACCCGAACAAAGTGGCAGCGCTGGGCTTATCCCCAAGCGAAATTACGGCGGCCATTCGTGAGCAGAACCAGCAGGCCGCAGCCGGCAGTTTAGGTGCTCAGCCAAGTGGCGATGCCGATTTTCAGTTACTGATTAACGTTAAAGGCCGGATGGCGGCGGTGGACGAGTTTGAGAATATTATTATTAAGGTGGGTGCTAATGGTGAAATCAGCCGGTTGAAAGATGTCGCAAGACTGGAGCTTGGCGCATCGACTTATGCATTGCGTTCTCTGCTGGATAATAAAGACGCCGTTGCGCTACCTATTTTTCAGGCTTCCGGCTCCAATGCCATTCAGATTTCCGACGATGTCCGGGCGAAAATGGCCGAATTATCGCAGAATTTTCCGGATGGCCTGGCGTACGACATTGTGTATGACCCAACCGTATTTGTGCGCGGCTCTATTGAGGCGGTGGTAAAAACCCTGCTTGAGGCTGTGCTGCTGGTGGTATTGGTAGTGGTGCTGTTTTTACAAACCTGGCGTGCGTCTATTATTCCGCTGGTGGCGGTACCGGTATCACTGGTGGGTACCTTCGCCTTTATGCATCTGCTTGGCTTTTCACTAAATGCACTGTCGCTGTTCGGTCTGGTACTGGCCATCGGCATCGTTGTCGATGATGCCATTGTGGTGGTTGAGAACGTCGAGCGTAATATCAGCGAGGGCTTATCACCGATTGCGGCTACCCAAAAAGCGATGAAAGAAGTCACCGGGCCAATTGTTGCCACCACCTTGGTGCTGGCGGCGGTGTTTATTCCCACTGCCTTTATGTCGGGTTTAACCGGTCAGTTTTATAAGCAATTTGCGTTAACCATTACCATATCTACTTTTATCTCGGCGATTAACTCGTTAACACTGAGCCCGGCGCTGTCGGCGTTGTTACTAAAAGGCCATGGCGAGAAAAAAGATGCGCTTACCCGCGGCATGGATAAGCTGTTTGGCCGTTGGTTGTTTGCACCTTTTAACCGCTTTTTTGCCCGTTTATCCAGAGGATATGGCTGGCTGATTAAAAAAGTGATCCGGTTTGGTGCCATTGTTGGCGTCATGTATATCGCCTTGGTTGGGGTAACCGGCCTGCAGTTTGCCAGCACCCCTACCGGTTATGTGCCTGGCCAGGATAAACAGTACTTAGTGGCTTTTGCCCAGTTGCCGGATGCGGCCTCACTGGAGCGCACAGACGCGGTTATTAAAGAAATGTCACGGATCGCGCTGGAGCAACCCGGTGTTGCCAACTCTGTCGCCTTTCCGGGTCTGAGCATCAATGGTTTTACCAATAGCCCGAATAGCGGCATTGTCTTTACCCCACTGACAGATTTCAGCGAGCGGACCGATCCATCAATGTCAGCCGGAGCTATTGCCGCGGCACTGAACCAGAAGTTTGCCGGTATTGAAGATGCGTTTATTGCCATTTTCCCACCACCGCCGGTGCAGGGGCTGGGCACGATTGGTGGTTTCCGGCTGCAAATTCAGGACCGTGCAAACCATGGTTACGAAGAGCTGTATAACGTGACGATGCAAGTGATGATGAAAGCCTGGCAAACACCAGAGCTGGCTGGCATTTTCTCCAGCTATCAGGTGAATGTGCCGCAGCTGGATTTAGATATCGATCGCACCAAAGCCAAACAACAAGGTGTGGCACTGGACGAGGTGTTTCAGACGCTGCAAGCCTATATGGGCTCGGTCTATGTCAACGACTTCAACCAGTTTGGTCGTACTTATCAGGTGAATATGCAGGCCGAACAGCAGTTTCGCCAGACGCCGGAACAAATTGCCCAGTTAAAAGTGCGCAATAACGCCGGTGATATGGTGCCGCTGGGCTCCTTTATTAATGTTACTGATAGCGCAGGGCCAGATAGGGTAATGCACTATAACGGCTTTACCACCGCTGAAATTAACGGTGGCCCGGCGCCAGGTTACAGCAGCGGCGAAGCCCAGGCAGCCATTGAAAAAATACTGGCTGAAACCCTGCCCAATGGTATGACGTACGAGTGGACCGAACTGACCTACCAGCAAATTCTGGCTGGTAATGCTGGCATGTTTATCTACCCGCTGGTTATTCTGCTGGTGTTTATGGTGTTGGCGGCGCAGTACGAGAGTTTAAGTTTACCGCTGGCGATTATTCTGATCATTCCGATGACGTTGTTATCGGCCCTGAGTGGCGTGCTGCTTTACGGTGGCGACAACAATATCTTCACTCAAATTGGTTTTATTGTGCTGGTGGGGCTGGCAACGAAGAACGCCATCTTAATTGTTGAATTTGCCAAAGAGTTACAGGATCAGGGCATGAGCGCGATGGAAGCGATCCTCGAAGCGGGCCGGTTGCGGCTGCGGCCAATACTGATGACCTCTATCGCCTTTATTATGGGGGTGGTGCCAATGGTGTTCTCCAGCGGAGCTGGCGCGGAAATGCGCCAGGCGATGGGGGTGGCGGTATTCTCCGGCATGATAGGTGTCACCTTGTTTGGCTTAATTTTAACCCCGTTGTTCTACTACGTGCTGGCCAAGCGTGGTGAAGATAAAGCAGAGGTTACTCATGGGTAATAACTTTAAATTATCAGCTATTGCGGTGATGCTGCTGTCATTAAGCGCCTGTGCGGTAGGCCCGGATTATCAGGCACCGGCTAAGGTTGCTGATATCAGCGTTAACAGCCCGTACCAACGGGCAGAGCATAGCCAGAACTGGTGGCAGGCGTTTGATGACGCTGCGTTAAACCAGCTGATTAGTCAGGCCCTGGTTGAAAACCGTACTCTGGCGCAGGCCAGAGCTAACGTTGACAGAGCGTATGCGGTGTTTCGTGATGCCAATAACGACTTTTTACCGAAAGGGACCGTTGACGCCGGTTACCAGGCCAGTGAAAACCCGACCATATCACCAGCTGATGACGGCGAAATCAGCCGTGGTTACAGCAGCGGCGCCAATTTAAGCTGGGATCTGGACTTATTTGGTAAACTGCGCCGGGCCACTGAAGCGGCAGAGGCGCAGGCAGAGCAGGCGGATATTTTATGGCATGACGCCCAGGTGCAGTTAATAAGCCAGGTGGCAACCAGTTACGGTGAGTACCGGGGCGCCCAGCTGCGCTTAGTAGTGGCAGAGCAAAACCTGCAAAATCTGCAACAAAGCCGGGCTATTGTGCTCGCGCGCTTAGAAGCCGGTATGGCTTCTGATTTGGAGCTGGCGCAGATAGAGGTGCAGGTGCATCAGGTACAGGCGATGATGCCGGCCTACCGGGTGGCGCTGTTAACGGCCGATGCCACCTTATCGGCTTTGCTGGGGCAGCGGCCAGGTCAGTTACAACTAGGCGCGGTGCCGCATTTACCTGAGTTAAAACAACCAGTCGCGCTGGTTAACGGGGAGAACTACCTGCGCTACCGCGCCGATGTCGCCAGTGCTGAGCGGGTGTTGGCAGCCCGCACGGCTGAAATTGGTGTGGCAACGGCTGACTTGTATCCGAATTTGTCAGTACGTGGTTTTCTGGGTTTTATCTCCGGCCCGGGTTTAACAGTGGGCAGTGACAGCCAAAGCTGGGCCGTGGCGCCAACGTTAAGCTGGCGGGCGGCAGATTTAGGCTCGGTAAAAGCCCGTATCCGCCAGGCCGAGGCCAGCAGCCAAATGGCGCTGGCCCAGTTTGAACAGCAGGTATTTAACGCCATCAACGAAATGCAGTTAGCGCTTAACAGCTACAACTTAAGCCGTCAGCAGCAACTTAGCACTGAACTACAATGGCAGGCTGGTAACAAGGCGGTGCAGATTGCCCGTCAGCGCTACAACGCCGGTACCGGTGAGTTTCTGGACTTGCTGGACGCCGAACGAGAACTGCTGCAAAGCCGCGACCAGTTAGCGCAACTGCAACAGCAAAGTTTTATCCGGTTGGTGGGCATTTACCGCAGTTTTGGTGGCGGTATTCAGCTGATGTAGGGCAGATGTACTGTTACTGGAATAGAACAAAGCCGGGTAATACCGGCTTTTTTCGTGCTACCGAACATTACGCTTGATATAACCCCCAGTGATTAGAAAAATTGTGGTCCGGATTCTGCAAAGTTTATTCAACTTTTGTGCATGGTGAACTATTACCCGGAGGCCGCCAATGTTTACCCAACTTAATCCCTCCTTGCCGCTATATATTCCCTCAAAAAATGAATCTGCCTTGGCCCACGGTGTAATAGATTACGGGCCTGAGCAGCATCTTATGTGGGTGTGCTTTCTAAATTCAAACGGGGAGTGCTGGACTCTGCCTAACCCGGAAGTGAGAATAGAATGGAATGCGACACTGGGCCGAATGCCTAAAAAACCAGTTGATAATGTAGTAAATGTTGGCCAAAAAAACTGAACATGACTATGGAGGTTTTACAACTGAATGGAATTTATTTCATGACATTAACAGTTACAGACGCAGGCTAGCGGCCTTATCCGATCGATAAATTGCTGGGGCGATTAAAAGTTAAATACGCCAGCGACCTGAACGACAAAATTCTAATTACTGATGGCAAAATGACACAACTGGACTGGCGTTTGAAAGAATCAATTTTAAGCGTGACGCCAGTTCAAGACTACAAATAGAGATCCGAAAAAGTCAGCTATTGCTTGTTAGGCTAGCGTGACAAAGTTGCTTTACTTATTGCTATTATCCTCGCCCTGATCAGGTATTTCCGGCTCAACCAACAACGCCAGCAATTGCAATGATTCCTGCCAGCCGGCATAACAAAACTCCAGCGGTATTGCTTCGGGTATGCCGCTTTGTTCAATATGCAATTCAGTGCCGCACAGTACCGGTTTTAACCGGATGGTTACCTGCATTTGCCCCGGCAGGTTGGGGTCATCAAACTGGTCGTTATAGCGGATCAGGTCGTTTGGTTTCAGCTCCAGATACGTGCCACCAAAACTATGGCTTTTACCGGTATTAAAATTGGTAAAAGACATTTTATAGCCACCGCCCACCCGTACATCCATACTATGCACCTTGCCGGTAAAGCCATGTGGCGGGCACCATTTCACCAGTGCATCTGCATCTAAAAAGGCACGATATAGCCGCTCTGGTGTTGCTTTGATAACCCGGTGCAATGTTACGGTATTACCTGACATATTGATTCTCCAGCGCTTAACTCAATAATTTTCTGAATTACAGCTTAGTCGAAACAGCAATACCGGATTCGACAGGTGGAAGCAATTTATTTTAGTTGTTCTGCCGTTCTCCTGGCGTAGTCAATTCTTTCAGTTCTTCATCAGTCAGATAGGGTGTTTCTGGGTCTGCAAAGATCTGCTACAAAATATCTAACTCAGTGGTATTTTTAACTCGCAGCATGTTGGTTTTGCTCTTCATTTCCCTGAGTTCATCTAAGGTATATGTCTTACTCAAACGATCCTCCGCCGGTCTTGCAAACCGCGGCTGGCGTTTCCTATGAGGGAATTAACGCCAGTCAGCTGCAGGTAGCTAAACAATATCGTCTAACGCTATACCAACATCAGTTTCAATCCTTTTGTACTGCGCCTTAACCTCAGCGTAAAGCTGACTTACTTCCATTAAGTACTCTTCATAGTCAGCGCGGTCACGTAAGGTTTCACTGGTTAACAGCTGTTCGTTGTACCTTACCGCGTCACGTAACGCCTGTACTAACAAAGGCGCAGCGGCGTTTGAAATTTCAATCATTTTGCTATCCTTTCAATTTGAGCTGCGAAAGACCTTAGCAGATTTCTGAATGTAGCTATAGGCATATCATGGGCCGGGGCGATAGTGTAGTGCGTTGCCATAAAGGTTTCGTTGTAAGAGTCTTTAACAATCGCTAAACCGCGAGGTAACGGTGTTCCCGCTGGAATGATGTAATGTACCCAGTCCTTTCCCTTTGGTACTCCGGGTTTATCAAAAGTAGAAATGCCCCGAGGCCAATGTTTAACCTTAACCCAACCGTTTTCAATGGTGATATCTGGCTTACGGATCCTGCCATTCGACATTTTGTGGGGGGTTTCAATCAGGTCAAACAGAGCAGTGTTTTTCTTGATGTTCAGACCGCGCCACAAATTCACTGGTACTGCGCCATCGAAATACCTTTCCAGTTCACCCATTGAGATGAAAACATCCTTCAAAACAGATTGTTGTTCCATAGTTCTAGTTCCTTATTTTTGCATTGTGATTTAAGTGTTAAATTATAGTAATTAATTTATGTATTTGAAGCGACAAAAGCAAGAACTGGCGCTGCGGAAATTATCTAGTAACGAATGTTTTGTTTGACTGGATTCTGCATTATGCAAAGTTATACTTACTGTTAAATGGAAGTTTGGAGGTAGCTATGACGCGAATCACTATTAAGCTGGATGACGAGCTTATCCAGCAAGTAAAGCAAGCTGCAGCCGAGGCGAAGATGACACAAGACCAGTGGCTGGCTAGTTTAATTCAACAGCGCTTAGCCAACACCTGGCCGCAAATCATTCGTGATATGGCTGGCAGCTGGCAGGAATTTCCGCTGCAAGAATTGCTGCGTACAGAGCATGGCACAGATATGCCGCGAGTGTCAGTTGAGAAAGTCTGCAAAGATTGAAAGCCTACCGATACTGCGCCAGCTCTTCCTGAATTTGCATAAACTCGTGATGGGTGTCGGGTTGCAGCTCGCTTAGTGATCTGGCGATATTTACCTGCATGGTTACCTGAGCCACTTCAGCGATCTCCGGTGTTACTGCTTTGTTTTGCTGTTTGGTAAACCAGCTAAGCACTTTAGCCAAATGCCAGATACTGGTGCTGCCGCTGTGCAATGGGGCGGGGAAGCTTTGGCTATGGCTGAGCATAAGCTTTCGCATATTTTGCCGGCTAAAACCGAGTAAGTCGACAATATCTGTTAAGCCAACCAAATCGGGAGTAGCTTCAATAAGGGATGCGCGTGGAATGGCAGTTTTTACATCTTTAATAGCAGAGGTTATTGCAGCAAAAGCATTGTTGGCTTCACGGCTAAATTGCAGTGCAATGCGGCCTGGTTGGCCGATACCAATAAGGGCATCGTCGCAGCCAGATTGCGCCAGTGCGGCAACATAGTTTTCGGCATTATGGACAGCATCCGGCAAGGCAAACTTTAAAGTAAACTCATATAGTTTCATCGGCTTACTCCTTAAGCTTAGAGCGTTTCTATTTACTGAAATGTTGACAAAATTATAGTTACCAATACCTGGGTTGTCATATGACAACCTTGAGGGGGCTATTTTCTTTTGCGTTTATACATTTGTGGCTTTTGCTACTGCGCTCAACACCATAAAATCTCTGCCCAAGCCTCTTGCTGAGTGCTGAACAACCAGAGAGAATAGCGCCAGTTTGCAGTTGAGGTTGCTATGGTTAATCTGGCCCTGATGGGCGCTTTTATCCCAACATTTTTATTTGTGTCGGTGACGCCGGGTATGTGTATGACGCTGGCGATGACCCTGGGCATGAGCCAGGGCGTGCGCCGTACCTTCTGGATGATGTGGGGCGAGATGCTCGGCGTTGGCCTGGTTGCCGTGTTGGCGGTGCTGGGGGTGGCGGCGCTGATGCTGCAGTTTCCGGCGGTTTTTCAGTGGTTTAAAGTGCTCGGCGCCTGCTACCTGACCTATATTGGTGTGCAGATGTGGCGGGCAAGAGGCAAGCTGGCGATACCCACCGCAGGGCTGGTACCACA
Source organism: Arsukibacterium sp. UBA5043 (assembly GCA_002415085.1). GTDB lineage: Bacteria > Pseudomonadota > Gammaproteobacteria > Enterobacterales > Alteromonadaceae > Alishewanella. Next base: position 65,433 of record DIBV01000009.1, read on the forward strand.
ACTGCTACCCAGGCGTACCTTGTTTAGCCAGGGCTTTATTACTGCGGTATCTAACCCGAAAGGTTGGGCCTTTCATATGGCGCTGTTGCCGCCTTTTATCGACGGCCAGCTGGCGTTCTGGCCACAGCTGGTGATTTTAATCAGCATTATCTTACTGTTAGAGTTTTTATCGATGCTGTTATATGCCAGTGGTGGCAAAGCACTGGCACTATTTTTAACCCGCTCTAACCGGGTGCAGTATTTAAACCGGATTGGCGCCAGCCTGATGTTTGGCGTGGCGCTGTGGATGCTGCTCGGCTAATTTATGCCGGGCTACCAGCTTTTACCTGGCGCTTTATTGCTGCCTAAACCACCACTTAATACCAGCTGCAGTGCTTCGGCCGGTTTCATATCGATATTACGGGTACAGCTGCGCGGGATAATAATGGTATAGCCACCGACGTTGTAAGCCATTGGGATAAACACTGCCAGCTGTTCTTCATCCATCAGGGATGACATCCGATCATCAGTCTGGCCGCCTTGTTTGGTAATAATGCCTATCAGCTCAATTTCTGATGCTGGCAGTTTTACCATAACTACTGAACCATCTTTGAAATTTTTGCCTGACATCAGGTCGATAATATCCTGCAGCATGCCGTAAATTTGCCTGGTGCCTGGCAGCTTCATCATAATTTTACCGGGCAATTGCCATAACCAGTTAAAGCTGGGCCAGCGCGAGCTGTAACCAATCGCAATACACAGCAGAATAAAGCCCAGTATGGCCATGCCAGGCAAGTACCACTGGGCAGGCAATACCAGTTGCAGCAGCGGGCTTAACAGCGTTTCAACGGTGTGCAGCAGCCAGCGCAGCAGCTCAATGGTAATAACCAGCGGCAGAATAATCGCCAGCCCCGCCAGTAAACTTTTAACAATAACCCGCATAAAAAACCCTTTACTGCTGTTTGCTGTTTAAGGCATGGATAGCAAAGCTACCCAGCCAGTGGCCGCCTTCGTAGCTGTCGCCAATCAGGTTAGGATAAGAGTATGCCATATGCTGGTCAGCGACGTGGCGAAGATGACCGTATTGTGGATATTGTTTGGCCAGCGCGTATAAATTCCAGGCCCGGCTGAAGTTTAAGCCATCCAGATGCACCAGTTTGCCATCGGTGCGATCGCTTACTTTGCCTGGTGCCAGCTGGTAGTCAGGATTGGCCAGTTGCGGCATAAAACCGTTTAACCAGGGTAAAAACTGCTCCGCCGGTAAAACACGTTGCATCAGGCCGATTTCTTCCAGACAGGGTGAAATAAAATCATAGCCGCTGGGCTCCCAGTTAATCGGGCAGTTTTTATCCTGTAAAAAATAGTCTCTGGCCCGCTGTGCGATAAGCTGTTGCAGTTGGCTATGGCCGCGGTTGATGGCGTAGTCATAAGCGAAACTTAAGCCAAAAGCGGTATTCGTGTGCTCACCCACCCGCACCGGATAAACTAACCGCGGTAAAAAACTGATATAACGCTCTATCAGCAAATCGGCCAGCGGTTGCAGGTTAGTGGCCAGCTCACTGGCCAATGGATCCTGCCAGGCATGCAGCTCGTCGGATAGCTTTAGCAACCAGGCCCAGCCATAAGTGCGCTCGAACGACGCATTGATATCTTTACTGAAAAACGCCACTTCCTGCGCTATTTTTTCTGCCGTCAGGTTGCGCTTCAGGATAGCTTTTATTGCTGCGGCCTGTTCCAGCTGTGGAAATTGCCGCAGCAAGCTGACCATTGACCAGTAGCCATGAGCTGCACTATGCCAGTCAAAACAGCCATAAAACACCGGATGCATGGCTATCGGTTCTTTGACATCTGCTGCGCTGGCCAGCACGACCCCGGTTTTATAAGGGTAGGGTGTTTCAACACAATGCAGCGGCAGGCTGACCAGCTTATTGGCTTCAGCCAGATTTAACGCATGGCTGTCAGTGCTGCTCTTTGCAGCGGTTGCCAGACTAAGCATGGCGAACGCCAGGCTGCTTACCCAAACCCATAATTTCATTTTTTATCTCCGACAGCTTATTAGTTTACGTGTTGTTGAAAGTTGCACGTCCATGGCCTAGCGGTTTTCCAGCCGGTTGTAATCCAGCCAGCCACCGGTAACCGGATTGCGCTGCTGAAATAACGCATTGATATTATCACTAAATGTCCAGAAGTTTGGGTTAGTGCGCCGGACTCCGAACTGGTCGAGCAAACTGGCGTAATCTTGTTCATTACTTATATGCTGCGCCGCTGTGACTAATTTACCGATATCAGTTTCCTGTAAATGCCAGAACGCATCGGGATAGCTGCCCAGCAAGCCATGGACCAACGTCATATTGTCGTTTGCCGGATTACGGTTATCTTCTTCGGCAAACAGGCTGTTGACATTAAAATGGGCACTGTTGCGGATAAGGGTAAACAGCTCTGGTGCACTACCGTCAATCGGTTCTATCTTGATCATGGTAACTTCCGGCAAAATAGTAGCGGGTACACCGGTTAACTTAGCGAGCTGTTGCAGTAATTGCGTACTGCTATTGCTCAGTGTGCTGTTGGCAAGCTGGTGTTTAGCAGGTTGCACCTGTTGCAGGTGTTGGCCAAACAGCTGATACAGCTCTGCTTTCTGGTTATCTGTGTTGAAGCTGATGCCGCTGGGCTGATCAAAAGGGTTAATATCTTCACCCAGAAACCGGCTTAATTCCGGCGCCGAGTTCTGGTACCAGTCTGCCAGTTCTGCCCGGCGTTGTGCCGGTGGCAGAAAAGCCAGAAAGTTTGATTCTCCCTCCATCCGCAGGAAGTCCATGTACAACCGGGTCATTAACTGGTGGCCAAAGTTTCCGTGTACGTCAAAGCCTGCTACCAGCAAATAATGGATACGCTCCAGTAATACATAGTCAATTACCCAGGCCGTTTTTGGTGGTGCACCAATTAAACCCTGAACTACCGTGGCATTGTCAAAATGGCGGAAAACCGTCAGGCTGGCATTGAGATTAGTGCCGTCACCGTTCCAGATTGTGGCAGGGGTAAGATAATGCTTTGGATCGACCGCGTTGGCCAGAAACTGATTACGGGCCCGCAGAAAATTACCCTGACGCTTAGCAAAATCCAGCCAGTGTGTAGGCAAGGTGGTGCTTTCATCTTCTGCCGGTAGTCTTAAATTAGCCTGCTGGCTTTGGTAAAACTTTTCGAGCTCGGCCGAGTTTAGCAGATCGGGATCAACAAAATAGACCCAGAAATGATCATTGATAACATTCAGTGCAACCTGGCCACGACATACCGGACCTTTGATATAACCCATGATGGTATGTTCTGCCCGCTCCAGCATAAAGCGGTAGCGGGCGTTTACCGGCAATTCTGCAAACGCAGTCAGTGGGTTAGCAGCAATTTCCGGCTGATAACCCGGCAGCGCAGATACCTGATAATCGGCAGTAGCAAACCATTGCTGCCACTTGGCCAGCAGTGCATCGTCAATCGCGTAGGGTTGATGGGTTTTATGAACAATGCTGGCCAGAACCGGTACTAACCGGTAATAAACCCGGTTAACACCGGGGTCATCAAATGGCCGGCGACTGGCAATAACGTTTACTGGTTGGCCCGGTGCCGTTGTCGAACGCATCAGGGTATAAAACTGCGGTGGCTGGTCTGGCTTTGTCAGGGCCGGAAAATACAAATGCGAAGCAAATAAATGCTCATAAATATAGCGGGCGCTAAGCTGCATTTTCAGAGAGTCGCCATTTAGGAATTGCTCAAGCTGATTTGCTGCCGTTAACGCCGCTTCAGACAGCTTCAATGATTCCGGCATTGCGGCGCCGCTGGCCAGCCAATCAATCAGTACCTTGTGTTCATCATCTGCCAGGCCAGGTAAGCCATAGGGCATGCCGGCTAACGGTTGGTTGCTGGCGTAGCGGTCAAACTGTTCAATGGTATTGCATTGCTGGGCACGGTTCAGGCTGAGATCAAAGCTGTCATCCAGCCTGGTGGCTGGCGGCAGCGGATGCTGCTGTTTTAGCAGTAACATTTGTGCCAGCAGAGACCCCCGGATATTGGCCTCGGCAGTTTGCTTTCGCTCATTTAACACCGGATGAAAGCTACGTTCCCGCCATTCTGACGGCCCTGAGGCGTCAATAAATAAACGTTGCGGAGTGGCTGCAGTAATTCTGGCGCCGTCATATACCGCCTGTGGATTGGCCCCCCGGCTAATACCTGCCGCTGAACTCATTTTTAGCTGGCACGGGGCGTCATAACAAGCGTGGCAAACTACACAACGGCGTTCAATAATAGGTTTTGCCAGTTGTTGGTATAACTCGGCCTGTGCTGCAGTGGCGTCTGTTGATGCGGCTCTGTTGGTTGCTGAGGCTTTGCCGTAGTTTAAATCCAGTTTAAAGGATGACAGGGCAACAAAACCCAGGCAGCCAAAAAGTAAAATGACGATGCTAAATTTCAGGTAATGCGCTCTGAACACTGCTACTACTCCGTGGTGCCTGTCGATTTTTATATGGTCATACTACCGACATCTGACCATGATGGCGACTTAAAGTCGTCGACAAAAAAGCACGGTGTAACATTAGCAATAGTGTTTGTTACTGACTATCTTTAGCGCTGAGCCTGCAACTCTGGAAAGCAAAATCATGCCAGATTACACTCGGCCCGGTGTGTACATTAATGAAATACCGGCCAGTTCCCAACCTGTTACAGCGGTGTCGACCAGTACTGTTATGTTTGTTGGTTGTGCCGCCAGTGGCCCGGTTAGTGAGCCGGTGCTAATCAGCAGTTTTACCGAGTATCAGCGGCTGTTTCAGGGCTCTGCAGATGCTGATCAGTCTACCCAAGCCGATGCGATGACATTGGCTGTTATGGCATTTTTCGGCAATGGTGGCAAAGACGCCTATATTTGCCGACTGACCAGCAAGGATGAGGATAATAATGTTGCCAGCCTGACGGTAAATGACTATACCCGGTTTTATCAGACCGTAATGGCAACCTTACATGATTACAGCCTGCTATTGCTGCCAGGACAGCACTGGAATAGCAATAAAAATTCGCCAGACAATGCGGTGATCAGTGCCAGCTTGGCATTTTGCCAGCAACAGCGTCAGTGCATGTTATTGATGGATTTAGCCGCTGATGTGCAACTTAGCAGTGCTGCCGCTACAAATACCCTAGGCTTACCCATATCAAGCTTTGCCGCGCTGTATTATCCCTGGTTAACCATAACAAACCCGCTGGCAAAAGGTACGCTGACTATACCGCCGGCAGCCGTAGCAGCGGGTCTATACTGCCGCAGTGACGGCCGTTATGGTGTCTGGAAAGCCCCTGCGGGGGTTACCGCTAAATTAATCGGCATTACCGGCCTGGCTGTTAACATTGACGACAGCGTACAGCAACAACTTAACCCTTTGGGTATTAACTGCATTCGCACCTTACCGCGGGTGGGTACGGTATTATGGGGCGCCCGCACACTAGCCAGCCAGGCCGATACGGAGTGGCGTTATATATCGGTGCGGCGAACCGCCATTTTTATCGAGCAAAGCGTTTTACAAAGCCTGCAATGGACAGTATTTGAGCCAAATGATCAACCGTTGTGGCAGGCGGTAGGGCGCAACATCAGTAATTTTATGATTACGTTGTTCCGGGCCGGGGCATTTCAGGGCAGCACACACCAGGAAGCCTTTTTTGTTCGCTGTGGCCTGAATGAAACCATGACCCAGCAAGACATCAGCCAGCAGCAGCTGATCATTGAGCTGGGATTTGCCCCGGTTAAACCGGCAGAATTTGTCATTATCAGGCTCCGCTATTCGCTCAGCCCGCCATAACCTGCTGGCAGCGCAACTTTACAGTACTCAGCTGCGCTACTATTGCCCGTCAGAGCAGCCCTCAACTCGGCTGCTTGCTTATGCTAAACTGCCGCTAATTTTCAGATAGCCCTTTGCAGGAGTTTTTCGTGGCTGGATTAAGTGCTTTATACCCGCAACCTTTGTGGCAATGGTTTGAACAGATTTGTGCCATTCCTCATCCGTCAAAACATGAACAGGCATTAAGTCAGTTCATTCAGAACTGGGCCCGCAAGCTTGGTTTAAATGTGGTTGAGGATAAGGTGGGGAATCTTATTATTAAAAAGCCTGCTACCGCAGGCATGGAAAACCGCAAACCGGTGGTTATTCAGGCTCATTTAGATATGGTGCCGCAAAAAAATGCCGATAAAGTACATGATTTTACTAAAGATCCCATCGAGGCCTATATTGATGGTGACTGGGTAACCGCCAATGGCACTACTCTGGGTTCAGATAATGGCATTGGTATGGCCTCCGCTTTAGCGATACTCGGCAGCAATGAAATAAAGCATGGCCCGTTAGAAGTGCTGCTAACCATTGACGAAGAAGCGGGCATGACCGGAGCTTTTGGCCTGGAGCCGGGTATGCTGGAAGCTGAAATATTAATTAACACCGACTCAGAGCAGGAAGGTGAAATTTATATGGGCTGTGCCGGCGGGGTGGATGCTGAATTTAGCGTACCGGTTAACTGGCAGGCGGTACCGGCTGAAACGCAAGCGGTTACCCTTAGTTTAAGCGGCTTAAAAGGCGGCCATTCCGGGGTAAATATTCATTTGGGGCGGGGTAATGCCAACAAGCTGCTGGCCCGCTTTTTAGTGGCTGAAGCCCGCGAACTGCAATTGCAGCTAAGTGAATTTTCCGGCGGTTCACTGCGTAACGCTATTCCACGCGAAGCACAGGTAACCCTTTGTTTGCCCGCTGATAAAGTTGATTTACTGCAGCAGAAAATCCGTTTTTTTGAGCAGTTAGCTCAAACCGAACTGGCCGCTGTTGAGCCTGCGATTAAATTCAGCCTGCGTGAAGCCAGTCTGCCACAGCAGGTAATGACATCTGCCAGCCAGCAAGCACTGTTAAACCTGCTGCATGCCTGTCCGAATGGCGTCATGCGGATGAGCGACGATGTGCCTGGTGTGACTGAAACCTCACTAAATATGGGGGTTATCAGCACCGTTGGCGATAAGGTGCAGGTACTGTGTTTAATTCGCTCGTTAATCGACTCGGGTCGTGAACATGTCGAAACCATGTTAACGTCGCTGGCTGAACTGGCCGGAGCAGAGGTCACGTTCAGTGGTGCCTACCCGGGCTGGAAGCCGGATCCGGACTCGGCCGTGATGAAAATCGTTAATGATACCTATCAGGATATATATCAGAAACAGCCGGTTATTATGGTTATTCACGCGGGTTTAGAGTGCGGCTTGTTTAAAAAACCTTATCCACAAATGGATATGGTTTCCATTGGTCCTACTATCCGATATCCACACGGACCGGATGAAATGGTCAATATTGAAACCGTCGGCCAGTACTGGCAATTACTGCTGGCCGTGCTGGAGCGTATTCCGCCGAAATCCTGAATACACCCGGGAGTAAGGGGGTAGAGCGGGTTAATCTGGTCATTTGCCAACAAGTAAATGGCCAGGCTCAGGCCAGGTTAAGGTTAACGCTGCCACCGTAGAAACAATGTTGTTTACTTATTCTGAACACCAAAGGAGCTACCGATGTCTGCACCGGATGACACGACCGAAAACGTTAACGCCAACAACAGTAGCACCAGTCCTGATGATCCACTCGCGTCACACCACAAGCCTGCCAATATTTCCGACCGCATTGCCTTTCGCCTAACCAAAATGCTGCGTTTTTGTGCCGATACGTTTTTTGCCAAGCGTTACGGCCATCGCGCCGTTATTCTGGAAACGGTGGCCGGGGTACCAGGCATGGTGGCAGGTATGCTGCGCCATATGCGCAGTTTACGCCGGATGGAAGAAGACCACGGCTGGATCCGCACCCTGTTAGATGAAGCCGAAAATGAACGGATGCATCTGATGACCTTCATCAAAATTGCTAAGCCAAACTGGTTTGAGCGTTTTCTTATCCTGCTGGCTCAAGGCGTATTTTTCAGCTTTTTTTTAGTGCTGTACATTGTTTCGGCCAAAACCGCCCACCGTCTGGTAGGGTATTTTGAAGAAGAGGCGGTATACAGTTACAGTTGCTATCTGCAGGAAGTGGATAACCAGGTTATTGCCAATATCCCCGCGCCCCAGGTTGCGATTGATTACTGGAATTTAGCAGCAGATGCCCGCCTGCGTGAAGTGATTATTGCCGTACGTGCGGATGAAGCAGGTCATCGCGACGTGAACCACGATTTTGCTAATCAGCTGGCCGCTGAATAGCATCAACAAATAGTCTTGCAGCACGCATTGTCAGATTATCTGTTAGCAACTAACCTTAACTAAGGCTTTGTTAGTTAGACGTATTTTCCTAATATAGTGAATTATCAATGGACAGACAGCTTGAACAACTTGCCCAGTTTGTGGCAGCCGCCAATACCGTTGAAGGGTTAACCCGGCCGTTGTTAGCGCTGCTGCAGCGGATAACCGGTCTTGAATCGACCTACCTGACTGCTATTGATGAAACAGCCGGTGTGCAACATATTTTAATTGCCCACAATGCCGGGGCGTTAACACTGCCGGAAGAACTTACTGTGCCCTGGCATGACACGTTGTGCAAAAGAGCACTGGAGAGCCAGCAATTTGTTACCGAAGATGTCGCGGGTTGCTGGGGCGATTCCGACGCGGCCCGGGAACTGGGGTTAAAAAGCTATATCAGTGTACCGGTAAAAAATCAGGATGGCAGTGTTTTTGGCACGCTGTGTGGTGCCAGTTCGCACCATATTGCCCTCACCGGCATGCCGCATTTATCTGAATTGCTGCAATTGTGTGCTGATCTTATTGCGCATCAGCTTATCCGCGAAGATCAGGCAAAATTAATTGCGAAAAGGGCTGAGCAGGCCGAATCAGAGCTTAACCGGATTACCTTGTTCGCCAGAATCAGTGAGCTTTGTGTCGGTGGCCAGTCACTGAGTTTGACGGTGAACCAAACTGCCGGCTATATGATGGAAAGTGGTTTTTGTACTCAGGCGATTGCCTTTGAACTGGTAGAAGATGACTATATTGCGATTGCCCCGGATCAGCAAGCCTGGCAGGAGGTGGTCTCAACATTGCGGGCTGAACTGAGTGTTGAAACCCGGCGTCGCAGTATTATTCCGATTTCCGTGTCAGAAGCTGTGCAGCAACAATTCGATACCTTACTGCTGCCTGGACAAAATGCGGTATTGCTTAAAATATTTGCTGAATACACCCCGACAGCCGCTATTTTTGCGCTGCTCAGCCCTGGGGCTGCCGCAGAGTCTGAAAATAAGGTATTGCTGTCGGCAATCAGTAATTCATTGTCGTTAATGGCCAGCAGACTGGCTGACCATCAGGCCCTTACCCGGGTAAATCAGCAACTGGAATATCAGGCACAGCACGACGCCCTGACAGCACTGCCCAACCGCCGGTATTTGTTTAACGAATTGGCCCGCCAGTTAGCCCGCTCAGCGCGTCAGCAAATCAGTTTTTTCATTTTGTTTATTGATTTAGATGGGTTTAAAGCCATAAACGATAGTTATGGCCATGAAACCGGCGATGAGTTTTTGCGGGAGTTTGCTAACCGGATCCGCTTAGCGATGCGCAGTGGTGATTTTGCCGCCCGTCACGGCGGGGACGAGTTTGTTATGTTATGCCAGTTTTCAGCCGGGAGTCCGCCAGAACTGCAGGGTCAACATTTAATTCAACGGATCCGTGCTGCTACCAGTGGTCGCTTCGTGCTAAGCAACCTTAGCCTGAATTACAATGGTCCCAGTCTAGGGCTGGTGCAATGGCAGCCGGGTGACATTACCGACGGCGATAAATTGCTAAGCCAGGCCGATGCGGCCATGTATAAAGATAAGCAACAGCGCCGCCAACAGCCAAAATATTAATCAGTTCAAATTGTTATTCTTTGCTTGCTTTTTTTACATCACACCTTATTTTGTGTCAGATTTTTTTACATTTCCATAATTGGTTAAAGTTAAGTTGTTGATTTTATATTAAAAATATTTGTGGTTTATTTTTTGCTTGACTGATGCCGAAAAATGTAACTTGATGTAATTATAATAAAAATGAACCGAGAGATAATAATAATGAAAAAACAAGTAGTGCTCGCGTCCATGCTCGCCTTATTGTCTGTTGATGCAATGGCTGGAGTAATTCGTGATGATGTTAGTGATATAGCCTACCGGCAGCTTTCTTACAACCAACAGTTCGACAGTGTCGGTGCCATTTTATTCGACACCCCGGCGGGTGGATACATTTGTAGCGGCACCGTAATCGCCACAAATTGGGTATTGACGGCAGGGCATTGTGTGGATGACGCCCTGAGTATGACATTCTTACTGCCACAATTTAATGCAGACAGAACGACACTGTTAGGCCACGTTGCACACACAGCAACAGATTGGACCGCTCATGAAAACTGGACCGGCGCTAATTTATGGAGCGGTTGGGATATTGGTTTGATGTATTTCGACAATCCGTTTGATGTAACGCCTGCCAAATTGTATAACGGCAACAATGAGAGTGGTGCAGTAACCACGCATGTTGGCTACGGAGCTACCGGCAACGGATTAACGGGTGTAACGGCGGGGCCGGGAACCCGTCGTGCCGGTCAGAATTTGGTTGATGGCCTTTATTCTGACGAGGGTTCGGGGCAGCAAATTCTGTTGTCTGATTTTGATCATCCTGATCAATCTGCAATCAACCCCGACACTGGCATTACCCACAATGGTTTTGTAAATTATGCTTATAGCGTGTTTGGTTTTGGCATAACCTCGCAAAGTGGTGCATTGGACATGGAATACGGTATTGCCGGCGGCGATTCAGGTGGTGCAGCCTTTATTGAGCAAAGCGGTGAGTGGCTGCTTGCTGGCGTCCATTCTTTTGGTAGTGGTTTGTATCGTCCATCTACCACCCAATATGGCGAAATTTTTGGCTCTGTGCGGGTTAGCGATCACGTTGACTGGATACAAAGCTTTACGGTGATGGCGGTGCCCAATCCGGCGACGCTGGCACTATTTGGTTTTGGGCTAACCATGTTGTGGACGCGTCGGCGCCGCAGCTAACAGTGGCTTTTGCTAAATAACTTACTGAGAAAATCCACCTGAACAGGTGGATTTTTTTATGGGATAACAAAGTTAGTATTGCTGACTAACGTATTGTAGTTATCAAGGCAGTGGCTTCAGTGACAGCTCGCTTAGCTGGCTGCGTAGCCGGTTCATAAAGGCAATATCCGGGTCATTTTTTTCAGTAAAATAACTGGCATCGGTTTCTTTCCACCAGCTTGTATCCCGAAAACGATGGTATTCACTATGGCCCAGCACATATTCTATCGGATATTTGCTGGCCAGATATTTAATGAGTTTGGTATTGGCTGCCAGCTGGGCAGCAGTCATCGGCAGGCTGTTACCATCTGCGATATTTTCAATGCCAATGGCAGTGTAATTTAAGCCTATGGTATGCCGTGCCATGGTCGTTTCCGGCATTAGCTGGTAAACAGTGCCGTCGCGGTCGATAACAAACTGGCTGGAAACATTTAAGTCCCCCCCGGCCCGGATCCCGTCTCTTGCAGCTGGCAGCTCTGGCGGGTTAAACACCTCGAAGGTTTTTTCAAAAGTTGGAATAACGGTCCAGTGCACCACCACCATCCGCGGTTTAATAGTGGGCTCATCCTGCACCATGTTATAGCGCTGTTGCATATACTGCAGGGTCAGCGCTTTGCGCTTGGCATCAAACACAATTGGCTTTTGCATAATCAGCAAATCGTCAGGTAAAGTGTTATTGGCAGATAAAGGCGGAATTAACACCAGTAAACATAGCGCCAGTTTTCTCATGATTGTTCCTTTTCATATGCTTCAGAACCCAGACTATTAAGCAATTTATCGCACAAAATGACAAGTGTTGTCTGGCGCAGAGATTAACATTGCTGCTTACAAGGTAATTATTATCATCGCGGGTAAAATATGCAGGCACAAACGCATGTTTTTCAATACTCCCATATCATAGAGCTGCACGGTAAATTTCAATTTTTTAACGGGTGGAGTGGCTTACGCGGCGATTAGCAGTCAGATCAGGGCTGGTTTGAATACCGGCATTTATTATGCATACCGGTATTTATTATGCATAGGCAACGCTAATTTACCGGGGAGTCCTGGCAACAGCCAGACCAGAGATATTTTTCAGGACCGTATTTCCAGGAACAAAAGATGAACGAATGGACCAGCACACCTTTTGAGCCATGGGCGGGTTTGGCCGGTGGCCTATTGATAGGCACTGCCGTGGTGCTCTTACTCATGTTTATAGGCAAAATTGCCGGTATTTCCGGCATAACTGCCGGGGCGATAACCAAAAAACACCTGGAGCAACATTGGAGACTCGCTTTCCTGGCCGGTTTATTATTAGCAGCACCACTTTACCTGCTGTTTGCAGGTCCATTTGAGGTGCAAACACAATTCGGTGCTATATGGATGGGCGTAGCTGGTTTACTGGTCGGTTTTGGGACCCGGCTGGGCAGTGGGTGTACATCCGGTCACGGCGTTGCCGGACTGGCGCGATTCTCGCCCAGATCAATCGTCGCGACCCTGGTTTTTTTCGGGGCGGCAGTCATTACTACTAATACCGTCCGTTACTTCATCTAACTTATCAACGGAATGCATATGAAAACACTTATCATCGCATTGCTCTGTGGCATGGTATTCGGCCTGGGTTTAATTGTATCGGGGATGAGTAATCCGGCGCGGGTACTAAACTTTCTGGACTGGGGGCCTCGCTGGGACCCTACATTAGCGTTGGTGATGGGAGGCGCTGTTGCGGTGGCTATCCCGGGTTTCTACTGGGCTCGCCGTCGCAGCCGGCCCTTGTTGGCTGATAACTTCGATATCCCGGCAAACAAAACCATTGACGCCAAATTGATCGTCGGTGCTGCTATTTTTGGCATTGGCTGGGGACTCGGCGGTTTTTGCCCGGGCCCGGGGATTGTAGCTGCAACAACGTTACAGGCTGAAGTGTTGCTGTTTGTCATTGCCATGATAGCTGGCATGTTGCTGCAGCATTGGCGTAGCACTAAATTTAAAACAGACGACGGCTGAAATTAAAACTAAGAGGAATTGCACAGGAGGAAAACTCAATGGAACTACGACGTATAGAAACGCCGGGTATTGCCCATTATGCCTGGCTGCTGGCCGATGGTGAGCAGGCAATGTTAGTGGATCCGAGCCGGCACGTGCAGAAATATCTGGATACCGCCAGAGATATCGCAACCCGGATTACTCATATCGTTGAGACTCATCGGCAGGAAGATTTTGTAATGGGGGCGGCTTGGCTGGCCAGGCGCACCGGCGCCAGAATTTACAACGGCAACCATGACACCTTTGGGCATGGCGATTGCCGGCTTGAGGACGGTGATACCTTTTACGTGGGCAAACTGTTAGTCCGGGCGTTCCACACGCCCGGCCATACGCCGGAAAGTATGTGTTATGCAGTCTATAAAGACGATAACGCCGAATCAGCCTGGGCAATATTTACCGGCGATACCTTATTTTTTGGCGACACCGGCCGCTCTGATCTGCCAGACGAAGATAAATCTGTAGAAAATGCAGGCCGGATATATGATGCGGTACACAACAAACTGGCCGGGCTTGGCGATACAGCACTTATTCTGCCTGCCCATGGCCCGGGCTCGGTTTGTGGCAGTGGTATGGCCAAACGTTCCTGGTCAACGCTTGGCGATGAAAAAACCTATAATGATGTCTTTACGCTGTCGCGGCAAGAATTTGCTGAAAAAAAAGGCGGCGAGCGCTTGCCAAGACCGCCGTATTTCCGCCATATGGAGAAGGTCAATTTAGAGGGCGGCTTACCACCAACCTTGCGACAGGGCGATGTTGGCCTTTTAAATACCGACTCTTTTGCCGATAAATCGCAGAACAACTATATTTACGATACCCGCTTGCCGGAAGCGTTCGCCGGCGGTCATATTCCGGACAGTCACAGTATCTGGCTTGGCGGCTTACCGGTATTTGGGGGCTGGGTTGGTAATGCGGACAGTGCAATTTATCTGGTGACAGATCGTAACGATAATGTAGATCATGCAGTACGACATTTAAGTAACATTGGCCTGGATAATGTGCAGGGGGCCTTAGCCGGCGGTTTTGAAAGCTGGCGGGACGCCGGACGGGACGTGGAGCATAGCGGCGCGATAACTCCGGCGGTGCTACATAATATGGATAACGCACCGCAAGTGCTGGATGTACGTGAGATTGACGAATTTGACAGTGGCCATATACCCGGTGCGCTGCATTGTTACGTTGGCTATCTGGCCGATAAACTCAATGAACTACCCTTAGATAAAACGCGGCCTGTGGTCGTGACCTGTGGGGTAGGACACCGGGCCGGTCTGGGTGTCAGTATTCTGCTAAAAGCGGGTTTTCAGGATGTGAGTAATTTATTAGGCGGTATGAAAGCCTGGAGCGCGCTTGGCTTGCCTGTCGAATGAACAAACGACAAGGCCGCCATCGCGAAAACCCGGCAGGTAAGTAAGCTAAAGCCCGTGCGGATAAGTATCAGGAAGCTTAGTCGTATCTTCCTTAATATTGATATTGTGCAGGGCCTGGCTGTTGGCAAAAAAAACAAAATGGTCGTAGCGCTTCGGGATCACCGTCGGTACATAGTTACCGAAGCGTTCCTGCCGGGGGTTGTACACTACCCCAACCGCACGATGGGCAAAGCGCCGCATCAGGGCCGGGTTTGACTGCAAATCGGCAGAGTGTAAAAAGAACTGCTTGCCGGCCTGATAACAGAGATGTTCCCAGCTGTCTTCCCGGGCGGGGGGCAAGTGCATGTTTTCAACCCGGGCACCCCAGGCGCTGCCGGCCAGTACCTTGCCCTGATAGCTGCCAAAGCCGACAAGGGCTATCTGCTTGCTACCATAGTGTTTGCGACCCAGCTCGCCAAGATTAAACAGGCCCTGGCTGGCCATATCGGTATAGGAAGCATCACCAATATGGGTGTTATGCGCCCAGACAATACCCTTAGCATCCTTGCCGTGAAAGGCCATCAGGCGGTTAAGGGTGTCCATCATATGCTGGTCACGCAGGTTCCAGGTAGACTCACTGCCGCTGGCCATGGCCCGGTAATAATGTTCAGCATTTTTACTAACGGTGGCATTTTGCTCGGCACTGAAGGCGTCTTCCCGATCATGGTCATAAGCAGGGGCTTTACTGCGTATTTCAGTTAATAACTTACTGACTTCATCACTACAGCCTTCAGGGGCCAGCCGGGTGGCAATAGCATAGCGCTGGCCATCTTCATCACGATAAGGCTCAAAGCAGCGCATTGCGGTTTTCGCAATTTCAAAAGCGTCGGGGTCTGCATCGCGCAGGTAATTCATTATGGCGTCCATCGACTCCCACAGGCTGTATACATCTAATCCGTAAAAGCCTTTGCGCTGGTTGTCATCCTGCGACTGGTTAAACTCCCGTAACCACTTAGCAAACTCATGTACTTCCCAGTTAGCCCACATCCAGCTAGGCCAGCGCTGAAACGCTTTCAGCGCCTGCTCCGTGTTGGCAATGGCATCAGCGTAGTGTTTTACGTGCCGGTTCAGCTGATAGCAGGGCGGCCAGTCGCCTTCAACCACCACAAAATCAAAACCGTATTGCTCTAATAGTATTTTTGATATCCGGGCCCGCCATTTGTAATACTCGTGAGTACCATGGGAAGCCTCGCCCAGCATCACTACTTTTTTGTCTTTAACGGCTTCCAGCAGCGGCCGTAAATCGTCAGTATTATCGAAGTCGTGTTTATATTGCTTAATGGTATTAATAATTGAATCTGTCATCATTAATCTCCCTGGTTAATCACGGAGTCCATCTTCGTTAGTTGTCCACTTTGCCGGTCATCGGCACGAAGCGCACCGGTAATAGTTTGGTTTCTTTAAATTCATGCTCACTGACCCGTTCCAGCAATACCAGTTCCTGGGTTAACTTGCCTACCGGCGCCAGCAACCTGCCACCAATTTTCAGCTGCTGCTTCAGGCTGTCGGGAATGACTGCCGGCGCAGCAGTCAGCTCAATTGCATCAAAAGGCGCATGCTCTGGCCAGCCTTCATAACCATCACCATGGCGACTTTCGATATTACGGCTATCGATTTTCTGCAGGTTGTTTTTGGCCAGTTCGGCTAACCAACCAATTATTTCGATCGAATATACTTTGTTAGCGAGTTGAGCTAACACAGCAGCGTTATAGCCACAGCCAGTGCCAATTTCCAGCACTTTATCATTGGGTTTAATGTCGAGTGCCTGGGCCATGTAAGCCACAATATAAGGCTGGCTGATAGTTTGGGATTTGCCTATTGGCAGTGCATGGTCTTCGTAGGTATAAGAGTGCAGCTGTTCAGGCACAAACACGGTGCGGTCGACTGCTTGCATTGCCGCTACTACTCTGGGGTCATCAATATCTCTGCCTTTAAGATGGCGTTCAATCATGGTTTCCTTAGTATTCATAAGGGTTACCCATTTGTTGCGTTATATAAAAATATCTCCGGTTCAAATTCCAGTTAAATATTAAGGGTAGTAACAAAGGCCGGGAAAAGGCAAGCCTGCAGCAATTGGTATGATGACTGAGAGTGTACAATAAACCAGATAATTAAGGCATGACAGAAAGTAGCTTGAAATGGTGGCCCCAGCTGGACTCGAACCAGCGACCGATCGATTATGAGGCCTTCGAAGGCGGTTTACTGCTGTTTACTGATTGAAATAGACTTTTACTAAATTACATAGCTAATTCAGCAGCTTATTGCTTGGTTAGCTACCTCTGATGCATAAATGCGTTGCAAAACAACGCCGTCGATTTTGCATTGAAAGTAGCACAGAGGTAGCACCGCTATGACCAGAACCAACCATATTCGCTTCACCGAAGCTGAAATTTCAGCCTTACCCATCACCGAAAAACGCACCCGCTGGCATGATACCCAAATGCCAGGCTTGGTGCTCGATGTCACTGCCGGCAAAAAAGCTTTTCGGGTTTATAAAAAGCTGGCGGGCAGGGCAACGCCATTGTCAGTCACCTTGGGGGACTTTCCGGCATTAACCGTAGAAAGCGCTCGCCGCTTGGCGCGAAAAGCGATGGCTGATATGGCAGATGGTATCAACCCAAATGACAGCAAGCGACAGTTTCGCGCAGCCTCAGTCAAACTGTCTGAAGTATTCCAGCGTTTTCTTGAGCAGCGTGATTTAAAAGACACCACACTGCGCGGCTATCAGCAATTAATGAAATGCTACCTTGCTGATTGGCAGCAAAAGCGGATGGCCGATATCAGTGAAGATATGGTGTATAAACGCCATCAAAAGCTCAGCCAGTCGAGCAGGGCACAAGCCGATTACACCATGCGTACGATGCGTGCCTTGTTTAACTTTGCCAAAGCGGAATACAAAGACTCGGCCAACCGTACCTTGTTTCCGGCAAACCCGGTTGTAGTGTTATCTGAAAAGCGCGCCTGGAATAACGTGGCCCGTCGCCAGACTAGGCTTAGGCCATCGCAGTTAACGCCATTTCTGCAGGCGATAAATACGCTACGTGATGACGCTATCGCCTACCGGCAGGATTTCACTGTAGCGGTATGTGATTACGTTGAGTTTACCGCTTATACCGGCCTGCGCCGTACTGAGCTTTTAGAACTGAAGTGGCAGGATGTTTATCTGAAAGACGAGTTGTTTATTCTGCGCGATACCAAAAACCATGATGATCTTGAGTTGCCAATAACCGCGCCTTTAAAAGCCATTCTGCAGCGACGTAAGGAATACAAGGTTACGGACTTCGTGTTTGGGGCTAATAATCGCTTAGGCCGCATTACAGAGCCGAAAAAGGTGATTCAAAAGATCAACGAACTGGCAGAATTAAGCTTTACCCTGCATGACCTACGCCGAACCTACTGCTCAATCGCAGAAAGCCTGGGTATTGGTACCTACACAATCAAGCGGTTGTTAAACCATAAAACCGGCCGTAACGACGTTACAGCGGGCTATACAGTCCTCACGGCAGAGGAGTTGAAGGAACCTGCTCAGCGCATTGTAGCGCGAATAAATCAGTATGCCGGTATCGATGTATCTGAACCTCCTGTCGCTGACATGGATAACATCAAGACTTTGTTATCTGGAATGACAAAAGAGCAGAAACTTCGTATATTTACAGAGGTGTTCGGAATTTAAACCTCAACATACACTTTTACTACCGCGTGGGATGATTAATAAGATATGACTGCAAAACCATGATAGACAAGTGCAATTTTTGGTGTTCAATCATCCGAAAATTAACTAAATCACCAAACAAGTTAAATATTTCTATTTTGGCTGTCATTAAGAATGGATGTTTACAAAATTTTATGCAAAAAATGAAAACTGTGCCGTAAGCGTATCAGCAACCACACCAAGAAGCGTGATTGCTGTATAGCGCGACGGTGTTAAATATTCTGCACCTGCTTTTTATGTTACGCATAGATTTCTACAATCTGCGTTCCGGGAGATTATAAGTATTACTTACCACGGACAGGATGTATCCGATGTTATACTTTCTGCTTCTGCAACTAGCTTTTGGATAGTTTGATCAGAAGTTGACCGACCACCTAAAACCATATTCATCTTTTGCTGATAATTCTGTAAATCACATTTTAGCAGTTGTCTTAGCACAAGCGAGCGTTGCTCTTCCGTAGCAGCCTTAGAAAAACGTTGATACAGCCCGTAGCTCTCCGTTAATTTTGAATTAACATAACTGGAAGTTTGATAGTTAGTGAGCAGCAAAGCCGCTGCTGTTGCCCCTAAAAAAATACCGAGCAAAAAAATTGTAATATTTAGAAAAGACTTCTTCATGATTTAATACCTCACCCAATAACAAATTAGACTAGATACGAACTTAGTTCCCATACCTGAGTTAGTAAATGTCATCCGACACTGGGAAACAAACCCGCCACCATCTGGAATCATATTGTTAGTAAAATACTCCCCGCCACCTATAGATAAGAAATTATTATTGGACATTTCTATTAATTTACAATTTGAGTCCATAGCAGTATCAGGAAGCATTATAAATGGTAAGGTCCCCAACAAGTCCCCAGTCTGCCATTGGATTGAAGAACCGTCGTTAAAAGATGTAGTTACTAGCAAAGGACGTTTCAGGAAAAACTGTGATATAGTCGCTTTCACTGCAGTATTTGTTAAACCAAATATATTAGACAGATAGGTGCTTCTCAACATTTCGCGGACTAATTTCTGCGTGTTGTCTATATCACCATCCAAATCTTTGACAGAGTTTGCAATATACGGTGGCACAGGATTGGTGTTACCCTTTATTTCACAAGAAAAATTACTTGAAATACTCCCACCACCGTTTGGATAACTAGCAGCAGAGAGATGAAGTGGTATTTTAGAATACATCATAGAACCATCGCTCTCTATCGCACTTTTCACTTCTTTATATAACAGAATAGATTCAAGAATCTCTGATGGAACAGAGGATGAAAATGCTTTTTTAAAGACTCTTCCGGGCTCGTACTCAACCAACATATTAAAAGCATAAGAGATTGATTGATTTATATTGACAACAACCACCTTGCTGTAATACCTCGCATCTACTTTATCTAACGCGACTTGCTCGAAATCACTTTTAATAGTACAAAAGTCGCAGATTTCTATTTGATAGCTTAACTCTCCAGCCCAAGTAACATGACTAATCATCAATAGTAAACAAAAAAATATTTTACGCACACTTACCTCAAATTGTAAAAATCAGAAACATATATATTACTTATGGTTTTAATTGTGTCAATATTTTTTAAAAGTAGTTAGTATGTAATTTAGCAACAACTGTGTGTTAAGGTATGACTGTTTAGTAATTTCGATCCGTGCGGCAGCAGTTTATTTACCTCCTGTGGGTGTTTGTTGTTAGCAGTTTCGAACAACTTCGTCAGGTAGTTGGAAGGCAGTAATCCATTGATTTTGGCAATCTCGACGATGATCCGTTTCAAAACTTTTATCAACCTGATAAACTTTTTAGGATATGTCGTGTGGGTTATTCGCTGTCGAAAATTATCGATACTTATCTCAAATGGTTTTTTCTGCTCCCTCAGCGTTTTCGGTAGAACTCATATACTTTGCGTTCCAATGCCCGCTTAAGCGTCAGATAGTCTGATCGTAACGTTAATATTTTTTTAGGAGTAGCAATAGCTTGTCGTGTAAGCCAACTGCCGAGTGTAATTGTTATCGTGCTATACCCGAGTGTCTCACTGACTTCGTATTTGTCTATCAGACTAAACGACTGGTAATTGCGCCTACCATTAAACAAATGATTGGTCAGCACATAGGTATGCGATAGTCTTTTTAGGCCGTCGAAGACTTGCTGATAATTGGCCCCAGAAACGCCACGCCCGACGGACATCAGAAAATCATAAATAGTAAAAGAAGCCATATAAGTTTTCTCAGTTTCGAGCACGTTTTGATGCATCATCTGGCTAAAGCAGAACATTAAAATCTCTTTATCCTTAATGGTGGCTCGACCTATGCCCTCGCTATTCTCCTTCACGGTGATGTCTATGGTAATGCCTTTATGCTCATAGTGAAGCGGGGAGTCTTGCGTTTTGCCATCCAATGCAAATATTGGATATTCCAGGGTGAAAATATCCGACTTAAGCGCTCTTGTGGATCTGCCACAGTGAAATACCTTCTCTTCCATCTGCTTGGAGCCCGCCTTAGTTTCTGGGCTGGTTTTTAACCCAGCTTTCAAAGTCGTTGATCGGAAATAACAGCCTGCCGTTAATCCTGATGTGCGGAGGGATCGGGTATTGATTTGCCGATTTTTTGTTGTGATTAATGTGGTTGTAAAGCGTCTGCTTGGAAACATGCAGCAGTGCGGCAATTTCCTCTATGCGATAAAACAAGGGTTTCATAAGCACTTTCCTTACTTGTCAGTCAAAGTGCTTACCTATTATTAGAATATTTTCCAAAATTTCAGCGAAAAGCTGGGGTGAATTTCGTGGGGTTTTAATTAAAATAGGTACTCATGCGCTGCATGAGAGAGAAAAATTTGGCATGCCAAATTATTTCGTTATCAATTCAGGAAAATGTTCAGTGCTTAGTAGTGTTTACAATGCCTGTCTGGTTCCAGTCACAAAGCAGGAGCAGCCACCGGCTAATTGCTTGTAAGCGCTCGGGGCTATTGCCTTTGGCAGCAAAGGTCAGGTCTGTACTCCGTGCCGCAAACTGACTGAAGGTTTCAATCAGAATATCCCAACACTCTTCCCGCTCGTTGCTAACCTTGAAAGCAAAGGCTTTCTGGCTGAATAAATCGTGAAACAGTTGCTCTTCAGTCTCATAAGATTCAGCCAGCTCAAAGCCAAGCGGTTCGCGGTACTTCTCGATGCCAGCAATGCGGTTTTGTAACTCGAAAATAGCCGGTATAAATGGCCGTAGCTCTGCTGTCTGATAAAGATTGTCAGTGTTCATGTACTCTCCAGGATGACCAATCGGCAAACCAAGTTCCTTAAAAAGGAATTTGGCATGCCAAATTTTATTCTAAATAGTTCTGACACTGCCGCAAGTATTTTCTGAACTGCACCCTATTGTATTTCTGCTGTTTATTGTTGCTTGAGTAAATTCTAATTGGTGATATGGTATTAAATGTTTGGCTTATAGGGCCAAAATTAACCTCTTTATATGGAAGTGAACCGGAGTGCTTATGGACAAGTTGAGTGTTGTAATTGCCATTATCTTTTTTATTATCATAATTGAACTGATTAGACGGCTTACGGTTAACCGTGATTCTTATGAAAACAGTTTGAAGCAGAAAACTGAGGAATACACTGACCTTAAGTTAACTCATACTGCATTAACTCAAGACTTCGCGTCACTTCAATCGGTGAGGGACAAACTTACCAGCCAGGTTGCCGACTTAATCGCCGAGGTTAAGTCGTTATCTCAGTTTACTGATGTTCGGGATACCACTTTAGAGCTTGAGCGTTTAAAGGCTGAAATCCTTGCCCGAGAAAACGAATGCCAGCAACAAATCACCGATTTACTTCAGCGAGCCAACAATGAGGCTAGTTCGATAATTGGTACAGCACAGTTGGAAGCTGATGTGCTTCGGCGAGACACTAACGCTGATACTAAGTCGAAACGTGAACGATCGGCAGCCCTCTTGGCCGAGGCTAATGCACAAGCGGCAATTATAATCGCCAAGGCAGAAGCCAGCGCCGAACAAGTTGCTGGGGATGCTTACAGAGCCTTGCGGGAGGCTGATCGGTTAGAAAGCGTGATACAGGCATTAAAAAACGTCGTGAATGGCTATGGTGATGAGCATATGAAACCCACTTATGGTTTGCTTGACGAGTTAGCTGAAATGTATGCGTTTGAGGATGCGGGTCGGGAGTTAAAGCTAGCAAGAGAACGGACAAAGTTGCTTGTGACCACCGAGCGTGCTGCCACTTGTGATTATGTTGAAAAAGGCCGGGCAAAAACGGCTATCAACTTTGTTATAGATGCGTTTAACGGCAAGGTTGACTCAATCTTATCGCGCTCCAAAACGGATAACTTCGGTAAGTTGGAAGCTGAAATACGCGATGCCGCTTCGCTTGTGAATCACAACGGTAAAGCTTTCAGAAGTGCCCGAATTACGGATGAATACCTGGCGGCCCGGATTGATGAGCTGCACTGGATTACAGCAGTCAATGTGGTGCGGGAAAACGAGCGGGAAGAGCAGCGCAGAATACGAGATCAGATTAGAGAAGAGCAGAAAGCTCGGCGTGAGTTTGAGCGCGCCATTAAAGATGCAGCCAAAGAAGAAGCCGCAATACAAAAGGCGGTTGATAAAATGCGTACTCAGCTTGAGAAGGCTACCGAAGAGCAGCGGGCTGAATACGAGCTAATGCTGAGTGAACTTCAGGGTAAACTGACTGAAGCTGAAGCGAGAAACCAACGCGCATTATCAATGGCGCAGCAAACCAAAACTGGCCATGTTTACGTGATCTCTAATGTCGGCTCATTCGGTGAACACGTCTATAAAGTGGGCATGACACGACGGCTTGAGCCACTTGATCGGGTTCGGGAACTCGGCGACGCCAGTGTCCCATTCCCGTTTGATGTCCATGCAATGATTTGGAGTGAAGATGCGCCGGCATTGGAGCGAGATCTGCATCGATATTTCCTCCGGGCTCAGATGAATAAAATAAATCCCAGAAAAGAGTTTTTCAAAATCGGCATCGCTGATATCAGAACCCATGTTGAAGAACGCGGCCACAACTGCAGTTGGACAATGGCAGCAGACGCCGCTCAGTACCGGGAAACACTCGAAATAGAAAAGTTGATTGAAAGCGACCCGGCCGTAGCTGCTGAGTGGATGCGGCATCAGTTAGAGTTTGAACCTGATTTTTCTGATGCCGAAGAGGTTGAAGAAGAGTTGGAGTAATTTAATTGAATTGGACTAAGCTATTCAAAATGCAACTATTGCTGATCACGAACGTGATTCTGCATCTGTCCTATTTTTAAGGATTTCGCAATTGTTCCATTTATGGCTTGATTTTACTAAATATTTTAACGGAACAAGGATCGTAAGGTACTGATGCATATTTCAAAGTTAACTCTTATAAATTATCGAAATTTTTCGAACGCGGTACTGCGATTTAGTAAAGGCGTCAATACCATTATAGGTGAAAATGGTTCTGGAAAGTCGAATGTATTAAGAGCAATTAGGTTGATGCTTGATGACAATATGGTTCGAGCTTCATACAAACTTAATGAGTCGGACTTCTACCGGGGCCTCAGTTCCTGGCGCGGCCACTGGATCATTATCAGCGTCGAGTTTGAAGACATCAGTACAGATGAGGCGGTACAAGCGCTTTTTATTCACGGAACGGGGAACGTGCAGCATGATGGGGTGGTAGAGAAGGCTACGTACAACCTGATATTTCGGCCTAATAAACAGGTCCGAATGAACTTGGCCGCACTTGCGGATTTTGACTTTGATGGAATGAACGCAATTCTAGAGCGAGTAACAATTGACGATTATGAAACCCTATTCACGGGAAGAAGTGATGCAGATTTCTCAAATCCTGCATTTTATCGCCGTATAGTAGGTGACTTTGCCAATGCTCAATTTTCTAGTGAAGTCGAATTTCCGGAATTAGGTGCTCGTATCCCAGGTTTATTGTCGGTGACAAAGGAAGTTTCATTCACTTTTATTCAAGCTCTGCGAGACGTAATTTCCGAGTTCCACAATAACCGGACCAACCCACTTTTAACCCTGCTAAAGAGCAAGAGTGGCCAGATTGATTCTGTCCAGTTTCAACCAATTGTTGAGCGTGCACAGCAATTAAACACAGAAATTGAGCAGCTGAAGGATGTGCAAACTGTTCGAACTGATATCATGGATACAATTCATGGAGCAGCGGGCCAGACCTACTCTCCGTCTCTACTAGCAATCAAATCTGCTCTCCCAGACGAAGCCGATTTACTGTTTCAGTCGCTTAAACTTTTTGTTGGAGAGTTTGACTCAAGCCATGAGGGGGGCATTCAGGAACTTAGCCTTGGTGGTGCAAATCTCATTTTTTTGACGCTGAAGCTTTTAGAGTTCAAATATCAACACGAGCGTAAAGCACTTGCGAATTTTCTTCTAATCGAGGAGCCGGAAGCGCATCTACATACACACGTCCAGAAAACACTATTCGATCGAATCGGATACGCTGGAGCACAGATAATATACTCGACACACTCAACGCATATCTCAGAAGTAAGTAACATCGAGAGAGTCAACATCTTGGGGCGCAACGGGACGGTTTGTGACGCATTTCAGCCATCTGCTGGTCTTACCCCCGACCAGGTAGGGAATGTTCAGCGTTACCTTGACGCAGTCCGTAGTAACCTTCTATTTGCAAAGAGTGTGTTGCTAGTTGAAGGCGATGCTGAAGAAATTCTTATTCCGGTGATGGTGAAGAAGGTACTGGGAGTTAGCCTAGATGAACTCGGAATCAGCCTGATAAATATCGGTAGTACCGGCTTCGCTAATGTTTCAGTGCTGTTCCACGAATTAAGAGTCCGTCGGCGATGTGCAATCATCACAGATTTGGACGCTGCATTTATGAACACTTTCCCTCTACCTGGTGACGACCCTGATACGTCGAAATTAAAAAATAAACTTTTAAGATCCCAAGTGGTTGGTGCTGCTAGAAAATTAAAACTTGATGAACAAACAGCCGGTAACGCATGGCTGGACGCCTTCTATGCTACTAATACTTTCGAAGTTGACTTCGTTGCATGTGGCAATGCAGACAAAGTAGTCGCTTCAGTTAATGATGTTTATACTCAACCCGCAACGCGCGCTCAATCCATAATTGAGTTAAGTTCGGCTGATCCAACTCAGTTTGGAAAACGTGTGCTAGCCATGGCTAACTATGAAGGCAAAGGTTGGTTCGCTATTCTTTTGGGTAAACGGATAGATCATCGAACCGTTATTCCGCCGTATATCAGGCAAGCAATCATCTTCGCACACGGCACATTCTCAAAAGATTTGATCTTCAACATTCTAAAGTACAGAGTATCAATGAATAATCCGGGCGGCGACGCCACACCGCCAGCGCTTCAACGCTATTGGGAACGCCTTCTTGAATATCGAAAAGGCCTAGTTGATTTTAATACTATAAGGAGAGAGTCAGCTGCCGGTCTTCACGGCGACCAAATCCTTGCATTTTTGGATGATCTGCCTTGAAGTTTGTCTGGACTTCGACCGAGTTGAACAACGAACAGTCGGAAGCTGTTCGCGAAGATGGCAGCGTTTTTTTAGTGGCTTGCCCTGGCAGCGGGAAGACCAGAACATTAACCTACAAGATCGCCTATGAACTTTCACGCCTGCAGAATGAGCGGCAATATATCATTGCTTTAACATATACAAACCGAGCGGCTGATGAAATTCATGAACGTATCGGGGGACTTGGTGTTGACACTTCACAGCTTTGGATAGGAACGATTCACTCTTTCTGTTTAGAATGGATACTTAAGCCATACGGCATTTATGAGCCTGCATTAGCATCTGGTTTTCGGGTTATGGACAGCCATGAGCAAGAAAAGCTGTTTGAAGAGCTTTGTCGAACTCAGCGAGGAATCACCTATTGGGATTGTGAATACTACTACACCGAACAAGGATACGTGTTGGCTTGCAGGGATCCCACCAAACACGAGCGTCTTCACGAAATTTTTACTTTATATTTCAATCGCCTAGAGGATAGTAGGCAAATTGATTTTGAGCAAATACTTTTTTATGCCACGCGTTTGATTATAAATCAACCTCAGATCGCTAGAGTTTTGGCTAACATCTTTCCTTGGATGCTGATTGATGAATATCAGGATACGAAAAGGATTCAATATACAATCGTTACAACGATAGTTAGGGCCGGCGCTGAGCAAACCAAACTATTTGTAGTCGGCGATCCTAATCAGGCAATTTTTGCCTCACTTGGTGGTTTCGCCATGCCGTTCGAAGAACTTCGACAGCTCTGCGGCGTGCATTTGTCAGAGCGTGCACTAATAGAAAATTATCGATCCACTGACCGCCTAATCAGATATTTTTCGAATTTCACTGTTCAGCCGACAGGCATTCGCGGAGCGTCCTCAGACAGGACCTTCCAAAGCAGCATTAGCTATAACACCAATTTGGTGAGGGACCAACTAGAAGCAGAACTTGTGAGGCTGATAAGGCTAAGCACAGCCCAAGGATTTGCAGCGGAAAAAATTTGTGTACTGGCACCATGGTGGATACTGTTAGCGGGTATAACACGTCGACTTGCGAGCGCTTTGCCAGAGTATGAGTTTGACGGCCCAGGCATGGTTCCTTTTAGTCGTGATCAAGAAAATTTTTGGTATCGGTTGTCGCGAATCGCGCTGACTGAGGCATCTCCTGAACAATATGTAAGGCGGACGCGCTGGGCGGCTGAGGTAATAAGAGATTTAACCAATCAAGGGATTAATACTCGGGATCTTTCCGCTAAGCGTCTACTTCAGGTGAGCAATATGATCAAATTGAATCAACCTGATGGACTGCAGTACCTTCGGGAGTTTTTCACGTCATTGATGGAGAATCTCGGAATCGAATGGCAATTACACGCTTTGCTTTGCGAACATCATCATGCTTTCTTTGATAGTTCGGCTGCGAAGATTGCGCGACTGCGCAAGGAAGGGGCTGAATACATCGGTGGCGTAGAGTTTTTCCGCAAAGTTTTCCGACCTGGATGTGGTATCACCGTTAACACCGTTCATGGAGTGAAGGGATCAGAGTTTGATGTTGTAATAGCCTTTGGCCTGTTGCAAGGAATGATTCCACATTTTAGTGAAGAAGCAGAGGTTGATGGAGGTATCAACAGTGCTAAAAAGTTGCTGTACGTTATAAGTTCTCGAGCACGTAAACATCTTTATCTAATTTCTGAGCAACAACGCATGCAGGGGGGCAGGCGAGGTCCCTACTCGCCAACTAATACACTTGCAGAGTGTGTTTTTGATTATGACATTGTATAGCCACACCGTGTAATTTTTCCAGAGGTTAAAATAATAATGAGTATTCAATATATTATCGATCAATTGCAGCATTATGTTGATAATAAAAAACCTGGGGTTTTTGCGGTTGTTGGCGATTGGGGGGTCGGTAAAACCTATCTTTGGACAACCTTTGTCCAAACTAGATTAATAAAAGCGAGGCCAAAGTATTCCTATGTCTCTTTGTTTGGCATCGATAGTGTGTCAAACATCGAAAAGGAAATATTCTTAAATCACGTCCCCATTGACAAAGCTGCCAACCCAGCTGATTACAATACCGTCCTTACGTCAATCAAGAAAACAGGTAAGAAAATTCAAAACTCCGGCCCAACAGGTTTATTCAAGTTTGTTGGATGGGTGAGAGAATGGCTAGGTGGTATCCCGCTAATTTCACAGTATATTTCTGGATTTGATATCCCACTTTATAAGTTAATGCCATACGAAGATACACTAATCTGTTTTGACGATATAGAACGTCTCTCTAATGCACTCAGCTTGGATGAAATATTGGGGCTAATAGAAAGGTTGAAGACTACAAAAAAAGCTCAAATTGTTTTATTGCTTAACAGCAACAAAATACAAAGCGATATTTATAAACGTTATAAAGAAAAAGTTGTTGATTATGAGCTTGTCCTTAAGCCGACAGCTGCTGAAGCATTCGAAGTTGCTTTTCATGACTTAAAACACGAATTAGCATACGACACTCTTAGTGAAGTATGTTGCAACCTGAATATATGTAATATCAGAATATTATTGAAGTTGAAAAGTTCTGTTGAGCAGATATTACCAATTCTTCAAGGTAAACATCCAGATACTTTTTCAAATGTTCTGAATCCATTGGTGTTAATACAATTATCTGACGCTTGCAGCGCGTCTCAGCCGGACACTGTGCCGACTTTAAATTATATTAAGTCACACACTCTCTACGGATTATTTGATGAGAAACTTACACAGCAGGAAAAAATATGGAATAAAACTTTACTGGATGCCGGATTCGACGAACCAGGACCAATATTTGACGCTCTGGTGGATGGTATTACATCAGGTATTCACGACAAAAGTAAATTGGTAAAGCATATTGATCAGTTAGAAGCTCAAGCGCAGTTCAATCGACGTGAAACAAGCTATCGCTCAGCACTCATTGAGCTGAATTCTGGTTTTTCTAATTGTGATGCAAAAGAGAGGGTGAGAAATCTTTACCTGTCTGCGAAAGAACATCTTCCTTGCATACATATAAAAGAATTCAATGATATATGCTATTTGATGAGTTTATTCGATGAGTTTGGGAACGAAATCAGTCTATTTGTCACTCAGTATCTGAGTAAGATCAACTCCGAAACCTTAGCCTCTATCAAGTCAACTTCCGGGCTGCATCCTGCTATAAGTTCGAGTATCGAGAGTTTTGTTCCACAAGAGCAACCCGAGATAACAGTTAAACAAGCACTTTACGCTTTAGCTATCAATCGTATTGATACGAAGTATTTAGAAATAGCACCACAAGCATCGGAAGAAGACTACTATGAACTGCTTATGCGGAAACCCGATGCTAACAACCTTAATCTTGATGATGCAATTCCATATCTACTGAGGTTCGGTGTTATGCATGACGCATCAGATCAAGGGCATGATTTGATCTATCAAGATATTTATAACAAGACATGTCGTGCTCTTCGTCGCCATGGATCTGAGTCACCCTTAAATCAATTTCTTGTTGAGAAACATCTGGGGCAGATAGATATAATTGAATAGGCACTAACAAAATAACGTAATCGCTCATTTAGCATAAAAGACTGATTTTAGTACCTTAGATAGGAATTTGGCATGCCAAATTCCTATCGTAAGTACGTCTCAGTAATCTCTGGCCTGAAATGCCCCATTTCCTGTGAAACGGTTTCCAGCGCTACAGTTCTTACAAGACCCTGCATTTGCAGTTCATACATCCGCTGCTGGGCATAGCTATGACGTAAACCATGAGCGCCGCGTGACCAGCCTAAAGCTCGCTTAGATGCCGCACTGAATGAATTCGACCAACGCTGGCCGCCGGCAACGTTATACCTGCTTAGGTAGTTAATCTCCCGGTCGCGCACAGTAATAGGCTGTGATCTGCGGTGTAACTCCAACTCTTCAGCTAGTTTGGTCGGCAAGAGTACCTGGCGGATCAGGCCACCTTTACCTTGCACCGTATATAAAACACCATCACGTCCGGCCCATTTGTATTCGTTGGCTGGGCGCTTATCTGCCGACCGTTCATTACAACGGGCCAGTGTTAGCAGTTCGTGTGCACGTAAACCAGCAGCATAGCTAAGCTGAGTAGCCAGTGAATTCGACGTAAATTGTTTGCCTGCAACTATCTCTACTTGCCGCTCAGAGTAAGCGCGGGACTTTAAGACTTGTTGCTGTTCAGATCTAATAACCGGTAGGCGAGAATTTTCTGGTAAAGCCTTACTAACATGATGGAGCATTATTTGCAGCGCTTGGCGTTCCAGATCCAGCATTTTCTGCCCAACAATCTGGCCGCGTAGCTCCAGGTAGGTAATCGCATCGTCTATCGACATTCCCCTTAAGCTGGGTAGCTTCATCTGTTGGCAGTAGTCGGCAACAGTGGTTAACGCCTGCTCATAGTTACGCACTGAGCCGACTGATTTAATAATATCGCCTTGCAGCTGTTTCATCACAGCTGCAGCTTGTTTGGCAGGCTTGGCGAATTTAGCCATGGTTATCTAACCAGCGTTTAACGGTAGTCCAGGCTACCGAGATGCGTTTTACTTTAAGCCAGCGCTGCAATTCGGCAACAGTTGCGCCTTTAATACGCATTTTTACCAGTTCGCCATGATAAAAATTTAGCCTTGAGTTTTTAAACCGCTTTTGCCGGAGTTCTCGGGTTTCAGCTTTTAACTTGGCCAGTTCAGTTTCAACATCAAATTTAGTCATTGCAAATACCTGTCAGGGAATAGGGTTGTAAAGTTGTAAGAACTAACTGACTGGATTGCTCCAGTTCAGCGGCAATTAAGCCTATTCGCCCCGTTCGTTCAGATAAACCGGCCGGACTGATCTCGCCGAAAATGCATAGGGAAAACGCAGCAGTTAAACGCGTTAAAATAGGAGGATTTACGTGATTGCCCTGATGGGTGACATGTTGCAGGCAGCCAGAAGCGCCTTTTTTGATGTTGGGCGTAAGCCCGAGTTACGCTTAAAGTCTAGCCGCTTTGGATTTTCGTTGCAATCTGCAATTAAAAATCTGCGTGTAAAGGCTCTATGCTGCGCCAGACGCTGTGTACAGCCATGCTAATGAGCGTTGTACACAGCGTCTGGCGCAGCCAGTCAAAAAAGGGAGGCACTTGCTCATGATGCCTACCTTAAATCTTTTGTTGTGGTTTTGGGAATTTGGCATGCCAAATTTCTTGCTTGTGGCTTTGCTAATTGTACCGAGAGAAAACCTATGAAATTTGGGGGTAGCTTTTCACTGAAATGCGATGGCCAGCTCTTATAGACTCTCTCTGACACGAATTTGGCATGCCAAATTCTTCAACAGCAATTAGGAAACCTATTATGAAAGAACTATACGAATCAATGATGCTAAATTCAAAACTACGACCTTTTATTCCGGCTGTAAAAGTTCTTGCAGCCCACATGGTCGGCATTGAAGAGCATTTCCCTGACTTTGCGCTGCAGCTTGAGTTGGTGGAAACTGAAGACGAAATGTGGTTTCAGATCATGCAACAGCCGTTTTTAGACTTTGCCTTCCTGGATGAGCACGACAACGCCTGGTGCCCCAGCAGCGAGACGTTTAAAGCTTTCGCCGAAAAGCATGGGCCTTTAAAGCTGGGCCTGGACATTTACCCTTTGGAGAAGCGAATGAATTTCTACCGCTGGGTGATATCACTTTGTGAGTGGGAACAGGTAGAGCATCAGTCGTTTAGTTTTTTAGATGATTAGTTTCCAACGGTCTGCGTAGTACACAATAACGGCAGGGTATCTGTTATTAAAATAACGGTAATTAGGCTTTCAGCATGGCAAGAGTAGCAGCAACCAAAATAGACGTTCAAGATCTGGAATACGTTATCGAGTACCTGCTGGTGTTTACCGTGTCGCGCCGTGCTTATAACAGTGATACCACAATCACCAAGGGCAAAAACCGGGTCAAACTCCTGCAAGCTGCGCTGACGTTGGAAAAAGCCATGCTGGAACTACGCGACCAGGAATACCTGGATGCGGTAGATCGCGTTTGTGTCGATATTGAAGGTATTATGGTGGCTGCGCTTTGCCCTGCTGACATCCAGAAATTACGCAGTGCCATCCGGCAAAAGCGTTATAAAAATGATGGTTATAGTAGGGCAGACTACGAATATGAAAGTACCATACGGTTTTTACTCACCCGCAGCAGCTGAGCTCGATTTACCCGTCATTGCTGTACTTGTAACTTTGGTAATGCAACATCTCGCGTCATTGAAATATTGATTGTTTTAATAATTTTTTGCTGGGCATTTTCAGCATCTTTCTGCCAGGATTTTTCGCTGGCATTATCAACACGATGCTTAAAACCAATCGTCAGGTAAAACTTGCTGCTAAGGGGCAGGCAGTAAAAGTCTGTCCGGGTTGGGTGCCGGTCGTATTTTTCCTGATAAAACACCCACTCAAAACCTTGCAGGGTAATCAGCTTTGCCGGCTGCAGCGGCGGATAGCCATAATTGTTGATCCGGCCTTGTAGCTCATCGCGGTAGCGCTCTTCAGTGAATGGCGAACCTCTGGATGCGCGAAGCTCTGCATATTCTTTTAGTTCTCGCTCAATTTCGGTATTGCGGCCAAGGCCATTTTTGCCTTCTGCATCAATTGCAGCAGAGTTGTAATGCTGATCATGCTCGTTAATAACATGCAGGGCTAAAGCTTGGCGGTTAAGCGCATCAATACCCTCTGGCACTTTCTTTAACCAGACGTTTAACCACAACCAGCCGTACTCGCCGCCATCAAAACGTAGTAGGGGGGCTAAGTAACACCAACCCTCGGTATGCAATGGCACGAACTTATGCTGGTCTTTCTGCTGTTGGTTTTGCTCAAACCAGCCATTAGAGCGAAACGGGTAATTAACCTGCTTTGGTGGCTCGGCAGAGCCAATATTGGAGTAAGGCATTGTGAGCTGGACAGAATACTCTTCCAGCAAAAAGCTGAGCTTTTGCAGGCGGTTGAAATCGGGCCCACCAGCGAATCCCTGCCACCAGTTTTTAAGAGGCTGCATTAGCTTACCTTTCCCGCATGTTTATTAATGTATTTTTGCACCTGATCAGCCTTTTTATGCTGACCAAACATTAACAGCTGTTGTTTATATGTCTCTATGCCCAAGTATGGCAACGTGTGTGGGCTTACGCCCGGTTCGGAGTCTTTACCAAATACCAGGCCACAGAATTTAATGCTACGGCATAAGCTGCTGGCTGACAAATCGTTGCCACCGGCTAAGTTTGGCACTACATCAAACGGGTTGTTTCTTGCAGCGACGATCTTAACACCTAGCCCGTTGGCAATTTGCGTTAATTTACTAACGTTTGCGCCACTGCCATGAATAGTTAACTGTTGCCGGTGTAATTGGCCGCCGTAATGCCGACGGTAATGCAGCAAGGCCGCATTAAACACTATTGCTCCTTGACTGTGTACTACCCATTTTACGCTCTTGCCCTGCTGTTGTACCTGCGCAAGTACCGCGGCCAAATGCTGGGCGTTATGTGATTTGGAACGACTGGCTTTGTCAAATATGCACTCAGCCAGATCCAGCTTCCAGCCATCGCTTGGATTATGAAACAGGGTATACGCGCTAATACCGTCGCTCTGATAGGCAGCATGAGCATGCGCTCCCATCAACCAGGCAGCTTTTCGCTGATCGTTCTGCATGCCATTCACAGCAGCATGTTCGGTAATTACCTGATGCACAGGCTTTCCTTCATCCCAGGCATCTTGCAAACTATTAATATCGCCTTGCGATGCTGGGCCGGTGTAGTTACTTGGGTTTTTACGCTTAACCTGATAAAGCATGGTGCGCTCTGCCGCCGCATTGCCGGCTTTAGCACCTTGCAGCGATTGGTCAAACAGTATGTCATCAATCACCACCTGGCCATTGGCTGCTGTGCGGTATTCAATTAAATAATGGTAACTACGAAACGGATAGCGGGTGCGGTAGATACGCCGGAATGGGTTTAAGCTGTGCTTGGTAGAGTAGGTAGTGCTTGGGTAACGGGTAACGTACTCAATCTCTTTCATTACCTGCTGCTGATCATAGTCATTAAGGCTGGCCAGCATTAACAGTGCCTGATGAGTCAGTTGCCATTTATTGACAAGGTATTGAGCTGGCAGCCGAATGCCATGTTCCTGTGCCATGTTTTTATCCAGGCCAGTGTAATTAAACGCCTGCGTCTTACCAGTGTGTATCCAGCTCATCTTTAACTTCCTTGGATCTCATAACTTTTGGCAGCATACACAAAGTTATTTTATAACTCAATATTTACAAATAAATTGCATTTAAAGTAGGGCATTCGGCAACTTAATATCATCTCCAACAGCTTTATCTAAAAAGCTTCTTATTGGTCATATAGAGGTACTTTTTCAGTTATTGCATCACTAACAATAATCCTCTAAAGTCGGTACATATAGCTTTAAGCAGTTAGGGATAAGGCATTTGAAAGATAAGGAAAAGATCGCTGTTTTCATTGATGCCGATAATGCACCGGCCAGTAAAATAGACAAAGTATTGTCGGAGTTGGCTCGCTATGGTGTGGTTAACATCCGCAAAGCCTATGGTAATTGGAAAAGTGCCAAATTAAAGCCGTGGGAAGATATTCTGCACGACTTTGCCATCCAACCAATTCAGCAATTCGATTTAACCAAGGGCAAAAATGCCACCGATATGGCGTTGGTTATCGACGTAATGGATGTGCTGTATACCAAGAATGTTGACGTTATTTGTCTGGTTTCCTCTGATTGTGATTTTACTCCCTTAGTTACCAGAGCACTGGCCGATGGAAAGTTTGTTATCGGCTTTGGCGAGCGTAAAGCGCCGCTGGCATTTGTTAATAGCTGCTCGCGCTTTCTTTACCTGGATGAGCCTGAAGCACTGGCAGTACCGGTGCAAAAGGCGACTAGCAATATTAAAAGCGATACCAAGTTAATTAATTTGCTGCGACAGGCCATTGAAGCAGTCGAGGACGAAGAGGGCTGGGCGATGCTTGGCCCAATAGGCACTCATATCTCTAACCATGCCTCTTTCGATCAGCGTAACTATGGCTTTAAAAAGCTAAGTGACTTGTTTATGGCCATCGATCTATTTGAAATGCGTAAAACGAACGGCTCTGTACTTTGGGTTAAGGATAAAAAACGCAGTAAGCAGCCTGTTAAAGCTGTGGTGGCGAAATAAGGCTGGAGAAAAAGAGTATGGCCCGGCGGAGTAAAACCAGCTTTATTGAGCATCAAATTTAGGTCTCTGGCATGATTCATTGATAAACTTTTATAAACTATTTTTTTTGAAAAATAGGAGAGCGTATGACTAAAGAGCAGTTCGCACTAAATTTTCTAAATAGCCTGCTTTCGACCATAATTGGCGGCGGTTTCCTCACCTTTCTCTTCTTTTGGTTGAGAGAAAAAGTATTCCCTTTACCAGACATCACAGGTCGCTGGTATTTTGAGATGCTTACAGAGAACAGCGCTTATAACCCTTATAAAGGAATGGTTTTAAGATATGTAGCGATGCTTTGGCGCGAAGGCGGTCGTATTGAGGGCACGGTCGAAAAGTTTTACGAAGATTCTTCTACAGGAAAAAGGCCTTTTGTGGGTAAAGATCGTACGAGAGGCCGAGTTGAAGGGTACATTCAAAAAAACTACTTCACTAGAGATCGAATTGTTTTACATGTTGTAGAGGACGGCCATGGCCGTGAATCAACGAATTTTTACGATCTTATATTTGAACCTGACGGGACTATGAAGGGGCGTTTCAGTTCTATGGTTGCTGAACAAGATGGCAGCGTACAGTGGCAAAAGGAAATGTTTTGAAATTTTTGCTTTGGTTATTGTCAACGCCTCAAATTGCATTTTCATTACTTGCGGAATTTATTTCAACTAAGAGTTTTAGTTCTGATCTTCAAAGGTGTGTTGATATTTCACGTCAGTATGGTGAAAGTGTGCCCTCTTACTTTGTTGAAGCATTAATAATCGCTGAAGATCATCGAAGTACCAAACACCCAGGTATTGATCCCATTGCGATATTCCGAGCGATATGGGTAAGGTTTTACAGGGGGGAAATTCAGGGCGCAAGTACAATTGAACAGCAGTTTGTAAGGGTTGTAACCAACAGATACGAGAAAACAATTGCCCGTAAAATCCGTGAACAAATACTCGCATTGATGATTGTTAGGCGAATTAACAAGCGCGAAATAGCATCAGCATATCTATCCATTGCTTTTTATGGCTCAAGCTCAATAGGTAAAAGTGGATTAGTGGCTAAATTTGGTGAGGATCTGTCAATTGTTCCCTTCGAACATGCTCTCCGGATGGTTGCACAATTGAAATATCCTCAACCGTTGATTCCTAGTTCTGCGTGGCATGACAAATTGGAATCACGATGTATGTTGTTGCTGAGTCGGGTAGCATTAAATGACAAAAAAACTTCATATGCTAGTGAGGTAGCGGAAGATGTTCGTAAAGGATAATCACGAAACCCACTAATACGGATTTAATACTTGCTGGAACTAGTAATTCGTAATTCCTTGTCAAAGAATATGTTTATCCATTTAAATTTCACCATAGAGTAGTTGCCAAAACACCTATTGCGACGAGTTGCTCCTATATTGAACATTTATTGATCCATTTGCGGTATTCAACCTGAAAACCTGACTGTTTAATCGTTAATAAATACACGCCTCAAAGCTTGAATAGTTAAACACAGTCCCCACTTATCAGTTAACCGTTCCTACTTGCGGTTTAACAGTTGGTTTCGGTAGTCCCCATATCGTAGAGATTAGATATGGCGATACCTAAACGTAAGAATGTTAATAAAAAAGGTAAATTATTCAGGGTTAAGAAACGACTGAATAGTCAGCGGATGAAGCTGAGAAGAGCTCAACCTGCCTCTTCGAACAAGTCCTGCTGGTTATGCAGGGTAATATGGCAATTTTTGCCAATATTACTGAAGCTGTGGCGACACTTCGACGTTATAGTGAATATTGTTTCTAGTTTTTAAGTGCTTGGCAGGCATGATAAAACCACTGTTTGAAGGAGGTGTGTAGCGCATAAGTTTATTAGGAAAACTCAATGTACTTTATGAGAATTTTAAAAAAGAGGGCAAAAAATGCCTAAGTCTATACTGTTTGATCGAGTTATTTTCGCTTAAACCAATGTTAATTAGGGGAGTGCCAATCCCCTGAATGAAGCCGGACTCACTGAAGTAGCAGTGTTTCCAGAATAAAGTAGGATAAAAATCTAAAGCAAATGAGCCAGCGACTTTATGTAACTAAACGCGATGGAAGACGGGAGCCTTTGGATCTCGATAAAATTCATCGTGTCATAACATGGGCTGCTGAAGGACTGAGAGATGTTTCTGTATCTCAAGTTCCAATCTCAATATTTTACGAAGATTTCAATGAAGACATTGAATTCATTAACGATGAAAGAAACATTGACATAGCAGCTCTGGTTAAAAGAGTTGAGGCATTACTTTTTAAACGTTTAATGCTACCTGTACCGATATGTAATTTCATTGTCTGGGTTTTAATGCCTCACACTGGTTTGATTTTCCGTAAATTAAACACACACACTCGCACTCGTCAGCGAGTTTGTTGGAAGCCTTTAGATACCAGAGAACTACTAAGAGTTACGAGTAAGTTTGCGAGAGCCCCTCCCGAAAACCACTCTTATTTGTAAAGTGAAATTTGGCATGCCAAATTCCTATTACAGGAAATTTAGTAAAAGGTATCGTAGAGCTGACCCAAATCTTGAGCATCTCCCGCCTCTGACCGGCTCATATGTTCGCCATCAGCAATAACATTACCCATACCGTCATCCAGCATGTCCAGCTGATCACTGTCGCTGTCATCTGACCCAGATAAAAGAACATCTAATGTTCCAAGCGCTACTAAGCCTGTTACTTTTAATACTTTACCTAACATAGTTTGTACCTTATATGGGAATTTGGCATGCCAAATTGTTAATTAATAAACTGGCCTTTGGTCGGCGTTATTATCGAGCTGCAATCGCCGGCAGTGTTTTCAAGTAGCACCGTATCTGGGTTAAGAACCAGCTGATTGCCCTGGCTTGCTACGTCACTAAACGATGCGTAATAGCGGATACGCCTTTTACTGCTGCCGGTTCCACTTAGTGCTAAGGCCAATTCAGGTTCGATCTCAATTCGGCCTGTGCGTGTTTTGGTGATTCTTTTCAGGTAAGCCTCTGCATGCTCAGCTGGCACGGCCACGTTGTCGAAGCGGTCGGTTTGAACTGAGTAAATATGCGCGCCTTGGCCATCCAGCGTTATTTCAAACTGATTGAAGAAGGTGAGAGGGAAAGACTGCGTATTGAAGTCATACTCGCCCAGCTCTGCCTGCCCGCTCACGTAGTAGGTGTCTTTGTACTGCTTCTCGCTGTAATAAGTTTCAAACGCCTGCTGCCGCCTTGCTTGCTCAAACTCATTAAACTTCTCAGTTTTACTTTGAACAAATTTCTCCAAAGAAATAACTGGCTTGCTGCCCTCCAAGTGATAACCCACATAAGCAGCATCGTGAAATTCAGCGTTTTGCTTTAACAGTTTTAGCTGGGCAGTGCCATTACAGATTGCTAAAGCTTGTGCGCTAGCGCTGACTACTGCATTGCTCTCGTTAGAATTCAGCTTGTTCAGACCGTTTGTCGATAGCTGGTTCTTGTCACCTTTGCCGTTAGTTACGGTAACGCAGCCACTACAAGCAAGGGCTACAGCACAGGTTAGAGCTATTACTGAAATTTTCATATTCTCACTTCTTTAATATTCGCCAGCCTGAAACTCAGGGTGCTAAGTATTCCTTAGTATCTAGCTGCTATTAAAGCTAAGAAAATCTTAGTTTTCAATAGCCAATATCTCACACTGTGAATAATACTGACGGTTCGCCCTTACCAAAGCGCCTGAAACAAGCCCGCCTTCTGCGTGGCTTGTCGCAAAAGCAGCTCGGCATACTTGCCGGGATGGACCGTTTTGTCGCGTCTGCGCGAATGAACCAGTACGAGCGGGGAGTGCATGCGCCGGAATTTAAAACCGTTATAGCGCTGGCTAAGGTTTTGCAGGTGCCTACGGCCTACTTGTTTTGCATAGAAGATGATCTGGCAGAATTGATACTGGCAAAGAGTGACAGTTGAAATTTGGCATGCCAAATTATACCAAAATATAAAGCTGATATTAGTAAAGTTATGCTCTAGATTTTAACAGTAAACTATCAATATCAACTTTCAAGCTGTGGCATTTTTGGGAGCAATTCCATACAGCTCCGCGAAGCTCTCCTAGGTTAGAATTGTGTTGTTCACATTCTTTCTGAGTAATTGCGTCTGACATATATGTTTCTACTTCTTTGACATATTTGGTTAAGAGGCTGAGCTCTTCGACAAGCTTTGGAGCATCTTGCTCGGCGAAAACTGTCAAGGAACTAATACCTGCTTTAATCGGTACTAGTCTTGATATCAAATGGTCCCGTGGGTTGCGTGATTCTAGAGTCTGAACAATGAAATTAGAGTCAAACTCATTTTTTGTTGATATCAAAAATTCTTTGTGTTTTTTAAGGCTATTGACATGGGCTAATACTCTGTCTGCCATTCTATCATCTTGTTTCTTCCTTTCATCTTGCTCTCTATCTCTTAACACATTTAATCTCGATAGTTTGTACCAAGTGAAGCCTGCTAATACAGTGATAACACTACCAACTAATGTTAAAACAATGTCGTTCATGAAAAACTCCCAAGGTTTACTGATAACTTTCTTAATATTGTCTATGATATGATCAATAAAAACAATAAATTAAAGATAGCGATCCAGGCAAAGGATTAGAGAGGTTACTCGAGCTTGGTGATATTACTTAGGTTTGAGAGTAGTGTTTACAGTGTCGGTGGTTTACGTTTTCTACACCTTAACGCTGTGCTAATGTGCGCACCTCGCTCGATACAAACTCAAAAAAAGTATCTTAAAATCTCAACTATCTTATATGCTAGGCGAGCATACGTAATGTACAAATGTTAGGTATTTAAACCCAAGTGAGGACGCAGATGGCAAAGAAGAAGGAATTGAGCAATCCATTCTCCACCGGCGGAGGCGGTGTCCATTTTGAAGCTCATGTCCAGGCGTCTTTTGTAGCACTAATGCTTACTGGTGGGCACGCTCCCTGTCTACCATGCTGGCCCATTGTGGAAATCAAACTTCAGGGCAAGATTGACGACTATGATACAGACGACCTCATTGTTATTGTTGAAAATGTGACCAGCAAAGAGCGACGAAAACTTCTTGGGCAGGTCAAACATTCGATCGCTATTACACAGGGCAGCACCATTTTTGGAGAAGTGATACAGGCCGCTTGGAATGACTTTAATAACCCAAATGTTTTTAGTAAAAACAAAGATATCATTGCTCTGATCACAGGACCACTTGCTCAAACTGACACTGAAGTAGTTTGGATCTTAAATCATGCCAGATCGAATCAAAGTGACCCAGAAAGATTCTTTAGGAATATTGCAACTGCAAAATTTAGTTCGAATGTAAAACGCCAGAAACTAAACGTCATCCGTGACCATTTGAAAGTTGCAAATAACGGCATCGAGCTAACTGATGACGTTTTTCACAAATTTCTTACCCACTTTTACCTATTAGGATATGACTTGGGCGAAGAAGAGGGAGTTGTAATATCACTCATAAACTCTCATATCTCACAATTTAAACCAGAGTCTTCACGGTTGGTATGGAGTCGAATTTTGGAGTTCTCCAACAATCGAAATCATCATGCAGGTTGCATCACTAAAAACGACTTCCCAGATGAATTGACGAGTGTCTTCGTTGCCAAGCCTATCAGTGAAATGCCAAGTAATTTTGCACTGCCTCATGAACACAGCACGGACTGGTCTCATCACCCCGATGCCACCTACCTTGCTTTAGCTGTCTTAATTGGTTCGTGGCAAGACAAGAGCCAATCCGACCTTGAAATGATAACCCAATTGCTTGATATCAGTTACGACGAATGGTTAAAGAAGGCGCGGGAATTATTACACTTACCTGATAGCCCATTGTCTCTCAAAAATGGTATTTGGAAAGTTGTTAATCGAGCAGAGCTTTGGAATCTGCTGGGATCTCGCATCCTTGATCAGAATCTCGATACCTTTAGGTTGCTCGCTGTTGAAAGACTTAAAGAACCAGACCCTGCTTTCGAACTGTCTGTCGAAGAGCGATACATGGCAAGCATTCAAGGCAAGGTGTTGAAATGTTCCCAAGTGTTGAGAAAAGGTATTGCTGATGGTTTAGCTATTCTGGGAAGTCGTCCGGAGCTGTGCATTAACTGCTCTCATGGGAAAGCGGAAACCACTTGCATATTGGTGGTACGTGAACTTCTGACAGATGCCAACTGGGTTTTGTGGGGTAGCCTGAATAGTTTGCTACCCACATTGGCCGAAGCTGCACCATCAGAATTTCTTGATGCGGTTGAGAAGGCTATGCCCCTGATACCCTGTCCTTTTGATGAGCTTTTTTCTCAGGAAGGTAGCGGCTTCACCGGCGGAAATTATTTAACAGGTCTACTCTGGGCATTGGAGGGGCTGGCTTGGGATGAACAATACCTAGTTCGTGTCTGTGTTGCGCTTGGTGAACTTGCCAGCCATGACCCCGGAGGCCAATGGGCCAATCGTCCATCCAATTCTCTTACAACCATATTGTTGCCTTGGCTGCCTCAAACACTTGCACCTGTTGATAAGCGCAAGGTGGCTGTACGAACGCTCCTTCAGGAATGGCCCGATATCGCGTGGAGTCTGATCATCAGGCTACTTCCCGGTCAGCATCAGACCTCATCCGGATCACACAAACCCAGCTGGCGCAAGATTATCCCCGAAGATTGGGAAAAAGGTGTTACACATCAGGAATACTGGCAACAGGCATCTTTTTATGCTGAACTTGCAGTGGCTGCGGCAGACCATGATACCGCTCGGCTTTCAACGTTAATTGACCATTTTGATAACTTGCCGGGAACTGCTTTTGACGAGCTTCTCCAGACTCTCGCCTCCCAACCGATTTTAAAACTCCCGGAAGAGCAACGACTTTCAATTTGGGACCATCTCACGAAATTCACAAACAAACACAGAAGGTTCTCTGAAGCGAAATGGGCATTGCCTGATGAGCTGATTACGCGTATCGAACAGGTTGCCGAGCAACTCGCCCCCAATAACCCATTTAATTTATATCAGCATCTTTTTACAGACCGGGACTCTGATCTCTATGAAGAGAATGGAAATTGGGCAGAGCAGCGAAAGAAACTAGACACCCGACGCGAAGCCGCCATCTCGGAAGTCTTTCGCCAAGATGGTGTCGAAGGTGTAATTCGATTTGCCGATTCCGTTTCTTCATCCAGGCAGGTAGGGCATGCGCTTGGTATAATTACCGATGACGTGTTTGAACGTACTCTCTTGCCTCATTTTCTAGATTCAGAGGACAACAAGCGTAAGTCCTTTGTTAGCAGTTTTATCTGGAGGCGTTATCATATCAACGGATGGGAGTGGTGCGACAACCTCGATAAATCAGGTTGGACGCAGAGGCAGATAGGTCAATTCCTTGCTTGTTTGCCGTTTACTACGGAAACATGGAGCCGTGCGTCAGGGTGGCTTAAGACGAATGAGAGTGAATACTGGACCCGCACCGACGCAAATGCTTATCATGCCGATGGTGATCTTTCGATTGCGATTGAGAAACTTATTGAGCATGGTAGGCCACACGCAGCAATAAACTGTTTGGACATGATGCGTCATGATAATAAGGCCATCGATAGTAATCAATGTGTCCGAGCCTTGCTTGCAGCACTTTCCTCCAATGAGCCCAGCTATGCGATGGACGTGTATCACATCGTCGAACTGATAAAATTTCTTCAGACAGACCTAGCAGTGAACCAAGACGACTTGTTTAAGGTCGAGTGGGCCTATGTTCCCTTGCTCGACCGTCATACAGGTGCAGCGCCAATACTCCTTGAAAGCCGGCTGGCCAATGATCCTGAATTCTTTTGTGAAGTAATTCGATTGATCTATCGTTCTAAGAAAGAAGATCAATCGTCGAGAGAGCCTAATGAGGGGGCAAAAGCACTTGCAACAAATGCTTGGCGACTACTTAACGAATGGAAGACGCCACCTGGGACACAGCGAGATGGAACGTTTAGCGAAAGGTGTTTTATGGAGTGGCTTCAAAAGGTAAAGGAAATCTCAACTAATTCCGGCCACCTAGAAGTTACACTCATCAATGTTGGCGAAGTATTGATTCACGCCCCAGCCGATCCAGACGGCTTATGGATACGCCGCGTTGTCGCTGCCGCATTGAATGAGCGTGAAGTAGAAGAAATGCGGGATGGTTACCGGACTGGAACATATAACTCTCGAGGAGCTCATATCATTGATCCAACCGCAAGCCCGGAGAGAGAGCTGGCTGAACAGTTCCGAAATAAAGCCGAAGAAATAGAGAACGCTGGATTTCAGCGATTTGCAGTTACATTGAAAGGTTTGGCGAACAGCTACGATCGCGAAGCGGATCAAATTCTAAACGATAATAATGACAGGATGGATGAGTAATATCACCATGCTTGTATTAGGGATTCAAAAGAACGGTAGAAAAAAGAAAGTAGTTCACGTTGATAACGTCCCCAACGGTTTTAAATGCGGTTGTATATGCCCAAACCCTGACTGTGCCGATCAGTTAAGCGCTAAAAATAATTGCATAGATATGTCTAACCACTTCGCACACCGGACTAGAGTCGAGGGCAGAACGTGTTTGATGTCACAGCTGCACTTAGCAGCACAACATTACTTCCTACCACTTAAATCTTTTACCTTGCCTAAGCATGTATTCCGGTATGACGGTTGTACTTTGGAAACTTTACCCAAAACGGTAGCAGTACAAAGTGTAGAGCTAGAAGCATCGATTGATAAATTCAGGGTTGACGTACTTCTGCATACCGAAGTCGGGCCGGTCATTATCGAAATTCTCGTGACCAGCAAGTGTTCTGACGAAAAGTCCGAGTTTTTAACTGGCTCGAAGCGACCTTCGCTTGAATATGATTTGTCGTCATTCATTGACGCAGAACTTAAGCAAACTATGGCCATGCTAGCCAATAACACCGTGCCATACGAATGGATTTACGGATGGTCTCAAGGTCAGTTAATAGAAAGTTATTTGAAAGAAAAAGAAGCTGAAA
The DNA here is from genome assembly GCA_002415085.1 of Arsukibacterium sp. UBA5043. GTDB lineage: Bacteria > Pseudomonadota > Gammaproteobacteria > Enterobacterales > Alteromonadaceae > Alishewanella. The sequence goes on from DIBV01000009.1 coordinate 109,355, forward strand.
GAAAAAAAGAACTGTTGAGACAGAAACGAAGCGCAGCTAAGTCTGCAAACAAGCTTATTGCAGGTTGTTACTTGATGCTTCCCTCAATAGATGAACAGTTCGAATGCATGCTGGAAGGGGTGTTTTTCAAAGAAGAGATAAGATTGTTCACGCGTCAGGAGTTCAAACTATCGTCATTGGAAATCGACAGTGAACAGGAGGAGTACTTATTGCTAAAAGGTATCGTGTCTAATTCACAAGGCAGCAGACGGATATGGGCAGCATACTTGTATACGCCTGAAATTCCTGACGAGGTTAAAGCCATTAAGGATGCTGTTATTGTTCGAATCCCTGCACAAGGTAATAGAACCGTATCAACATGGCATTGGTTGAGTAATCCCAGGTTAAATCAGCTCAGAGCTGAAAAAATGCATGAATTTCAAGAGCAGTGTAGCCAAGAACTGGTGCAGCTAAGAGCAGCAAGACAATACATCGAAAATGTAAGTGTGCTTGCTAAGCAATATGCCGACAATCAGGACTCTTACTTTCACCATGGGTACGGTATTTGGAAGAGGTGGCTGATAAACAATAATTTATTCACACCTTCAGCAAGTAAGAAGAATCCGTCTATACCAAGGCTGATCAAAGAGCATAGAAAACATCCACATCTCTGGATGTTCGATACTTGGCATGTGTTGCTAATCGCTAAGTTGGCAAAAATCATTGATGACATACCGATCAACACGTTGATTGATACTACCGAGGTGTTTTCAGAATTATCGAGAGAATTTGGATTGCATCCAGCATATTTGGAAATTGAGTTTAAGGTTCACCGGAAGTTTTCAGATGAGTCTATGCGTCATCTCGTTTTGAGAAAACAGGTAATTGGTAGCACGCTTTCGTTGTTTATGATGTCAGGGTCAATTAAGTATCGTGAAAGCGGTTACTACCGAGTAGGGAGTCTGCTATCAGACTTAAAGCGGTAGCGAAGTTGATTGTCGTTTTTTAGCAACCGTCTATCGACAGTAGCTGGTCTTTCAAAAACTGGCTTTCAAAACGCCAGATAGCCAAGCATTAGGAGTAACTAATGAGTAACGTAGTGCAATTTCCAACTAATCAAAAAAAAATATGGGATATCGTTGTTGCTGGGTTTATGGAGCCTGCAACTCAAGCGGGGGCAACAAAACAACAGGTGGACGAATTTCTGAAGCAATTCAAACCAACCTTCCAAAAATTTCAATTTGAATATCAGATCATGATGCCATCAATGCCTGAAGATGTAGTTCGGGGAGTTACTGCTGAGATGAACAAGCTTAAAAAAGCAATTCAAGAACATACCATGCAGTTGGTTATGGAAAGGCTTATGTTCGAGCTAAAGTTATTTGACTGGCGCAAGTCCTGATAAGACTAATTGGCATAAAAGTCGGCAGGGCTTGTAGAGCAATCTCTGAATGTTTTCTTGATCGTAAAAAGGAATTGATTTTATGGCTAACGTATTACAAGTCGATGGATTAAGAAGTGGACTTCCTACTCTTCGTAATTGGGATGAGAAAATACAGTTGTATTACGATGAGACTAATAACATAAGACGATTGACGCTAACGGAAGTAGGTCTCAATGCATCAATAAGCCCATTTGTTATTGCGGGCATTGCCATTCGAAATGGTGGGCTTCCTGAGTCGAGTGAAGAAACTCTCCGGCATTTATTGAGTATCCAAAAATCTGCTAAAGAGATAAAGTACAAACATCTAGCTGGCAGCAGCTACGAAGATGCATTGGGGTCTGAAAAGGTCTCTGTGCTCTTGAGCTGGCTGTTAGATAATAATATTTACATTCATTATTCTATTCTTGATATTCTGTATTGGTCAATTCTTGATATCATTGAATCACTCATGCCTGGAGACCCACTGCGGATAGCAGCTTTTCATCATGAACTTAAGTCAGAACTTTATTATTTTGTCAGGCAAAACCCTTCTGAATTTCTAAGGTTGTTGGTGAGCTACGCATATCCAAATATAGAGCGGTCTCAGGTTTCCTCATTTCTTGACGAGATTTCTAATTTCCTAGATGATCAAGAGGTGGAAGATCGAAGTCTAGCAACCACTATTCTAAAACAAACGATTTCTCAGGCTTCACGTTATACAGGATTAGAGCTTCAATTTTTGCACGACAACGAGCCTGGCGAACTGATTGGAGATTTTTCTGTTCACTTTTTACACTGCACCTATCTGTTCAAAAACGCATCGCATACATTTGATAAAGAAACATATGTAGAGAAGATTCTAGCTAACTTGGAACTTCGTGACGGAGCAAACAAACTGAATTATAAATTTATAGATTCTAAGGAGAGTTTAGGCGTCCAGATCTCTGACGTGATAGCAGGGCTTATAGGGAGGCACTTTGGTTTTATTAGTGAACATACGCTTCCTGTTTTACGGGAAAAAAAGGAGAATTTTTCTCAAGTTCAGCTGCATAACTTAAGTCTTGTCACCGGCAATGTAAAAC
>DIBV01000008.1 GCA_002415085.1 Arsukibacterium sp. UBA5043
TCCAGAATCCCGGCAAACCCTCTTATTGGTTTAAAAATAACGTCGTAAAAAAAGCAGGAGCGAAAGCAGAGCAGAGGATCGCGTCTTCTAACCTTTTCACGATATAGACTGCGTTCTGATAGCGGTAACGAAACTTGCATGAATACTGTTGGCGAGCTTAGCCCCTATTGCGACCTTAAGTCCTGAGCAAATTTCCAACTAACGTCAAACCCAATTGCGTTTGATCATCTGGTTCATAAGGCACAACACCTAAACACGGCGCACCAATGCGTTGCTGTAAATCAGCAATATTTTGCTGTAATAGCGCCATATCCGGGTCGACACAATTGGCGACCCAACCAGCCAATCTACAGCCACTTCGGGCAATTTCCCGCACGGTCAACATGGTATGGTTCAGACAGCCCAGCTTCATCCCCACAATCAATATTACCGGCAGTTGCTGCTCGGCCACCCAGTCTGCCAGATAACGCTCATTGCTTATTGGCAATAGCCAGCCACCAGCACCTTCAATTAGCAGCTGCTTTAGCGGTAACTGCCGCCAAGAGGCCAGTGCCTGGTTTAGTGTTGTTTCATTGATTGGCTGCTGCTCGTTAATCGCCGCCAGATGCGGTGCTACCGGCGCCTGATAGCATATAGGATTAACCACATCATAGGGTAACGCGATACCAGACTGGCGCTGCAACAGTAACGCGTCACTATTTTGCCCCTGATCATTGGAGCCCGCGGCTATTGGCTTTACCCCCGCAGCTGCAAGACCAAGCGCTTTAAAGCCTTGCAATAACATACTGCAGACGTAACTCTTGCCTGCATCTGTATCGGTGCCGGTAATAAAGTAGCAATCAGCTGGCATTTTTGGTTCCTGTGATAAATAACACCTGATAACTGGCCGGCAACCCAAGAGCCGTCCGGTGCTTTTCATACGCAGCTGCCAGCTTTTGCCAGTAGCCTTTGCCAGTTAAACCGGTTGCGCTGCGTCCTGCAACCTGGTTGGCGCCTAAGGCTTTAAGCTCGCGCGCCAAGCTTTGTACATCAGGATAAAACAGTGAGTAGTTTCGTTGCTTAAAATGCCAGCTTACCTGTGGCACGTTGGCAGCAGCTTTCATAAGCTCAGCTTCGGGTAAAAACAACTGGGTATGCGGCTTTTGATCTAACGTAGCAAAGGCACCCTGAAGCTCGATTAACGTTCCCTGCACCAGGGTGGTTATAATCAACTGCCCGCCCGGCGCCAGCACTCTGGCGGCCTCGGCAAATACGGCATCAGGCCTGGGGCACCATTGCAGCATTAAACTGGAAAATACGGCATCAAACTGCGCGGTTTTCAACGGTAGTGCGGCAGCATCAGCCTGAACATAGTTCGTTGCTAAATGTAAACTTTGCGCCTTTTTTAACATACCAGCGCTTAAATCTACGGCGCAAAATTCATTGCAGCGGTTATTTAACTCTGGGTGGATCCAACCCGGACCGCAGCCTAAATCGAGCAATTTATCTTTACGATTAACAGATAGCATACCCAGTGCCGTCAGGGCGACCTGCTGCTGCAAGCGCGCAGCAGGTAGATAGCTATCACAGGCTTTGCCAAAACTATTAGCTACCTGCTTTAAAAACGTGTTTTCGCTTTGGCTCTCAGAGGTGTTTATTGTCGGAGAATTCAGGGACATCATAGCGATAACCGCCTTAACTTCTTTACCAGCATTGCGATATCATCGTCGCTATGCTGACTGCTCAGGGTAATTCTTAACCGGGCACTGCCAACCGGCACCGTCGGTGGTCTGATGGCAGTCAACCAAATTCCGGATTTTTTTAACTGTGAGCTGGCATTCACCGCCTGCTCGCTACTACCCAGTATTACCCCCTGAATAGCCGTACCTGAACTCATCAACGGTAAATCTGCCGCCAGCATTCTGAATTTTTCAATATTGCTATGCAGCTTATCGCGCCGCCAGTGTTCACTGCGACACAGCTCAATACTTTTTAACACCGCAGCACACAGTGCGGGTGATAATCCGGTGCTGTAGATATAGTGGCGGCCAAATTGTTCAATATAATCAATCACCGTTTTGCCAGCACCGAGAAAAGCACCCGCCACCCCCAGCGCTTTGCCAAAATTGGCCATCAGACAAAACAGTTCGCTGTTTTCGATGCCTTGTGCCGGCGCACTGCCCTGACCCTCCGCCCCCTGAACCCCTAAGCCATGCGCATCATCCAGCAACAGTGGCACCTTATGCTGCTGACACAAGCTATGTAGCGCAGCCAGATCAGGGCTGTCACCGTCCATGCTAAATACCCCTTCAGTTACGACCATCGACTGTGGCGCTTGTTGTAACAGTTTTGCTAATGCGTCTATATCGTTGTGGGCAAAGCGCTTCATGCTCGCCGCACTATGCAAAGCTCCGTCAATCAACGAGGCATGGCTGAGTTTATCCAGTAACAGGGTATCTGATTTTGCAGCCAGCACTTGCAACATAGCTTGATTAGCAGCAAAACCGGAGGAAAACAGCAGCACCCGCTCCACACCGAGCCAGTCACTCAGTGTATCGGTCAGTTGGCGGTGTATAGTATGCTGACCGGTGATCAGCGGTGAGCCAGTGCTGCCGGCGCCGTATTTCAGAGCGCCATCGGCATAGGCCTGTAATACCTCTGGGGCGGTTGCCAGTCCCAGATAATCATTGCCGGAAAAATTTAAATACTGCTGGCCGCCTATGGTAATTAAACGGCCGTTATAATGTTCTACGGTTACCGCCTGGCGCAACAGCTGCTGAGCATTGCGTTCAGCAACAGCCTGATGTAACTGCGCCAGTTTTGTCTGCAACATATCTTATTGCGCTGCGTGATACAGCGGGGGGTTGGCTTGCTCATTTAGTGCATCAGCCATCGCCAGCTCGTGTGCTTCGTCCGAAACGTCAGCACGTTGCTCAGGTTTAATGCCAAGTTTAGCGAACAACTGCATATCCGCATTCGCTTCAGGGTTATCGGTGGTCAGCAACTTATCGCCGTAAAATATAGAGTTAGCACCAGCAAAGAAGCACAGCGCCTGCATTTGTTCATTCATTCGTGAGCGACCGGCCGATAAACGAACATGGCTTTGTGGCAGCATAATGCGGGCAACCGCAATGGTGCGGATAAACTCAAAACCGTCTAAGTCTTCGACGTTTTCCAGCGGGGTACCTTTTACTTTAACCAACATATTAATGGGGACACTTTGCGGATGCTCCGGCAGGTTGGCCAGCTGCATTAATAATGCTGAACGATCGTTAGCACTTTCACCTAAACCAACAATACCACCACAGCATACCTTCATGCCGGCATCGCGCACATGACTCAGGGTGTCTAAGCGATCCTGATAGGTACGGGTAGTAATAATTTCACCATAAAACTCAGGTGAGGTATCCAGATTATGGTTGTAGTAATCCAGCCCGGCCTCTGCCAGCGTTTGCGCCTGGCTAGTATCCAGCATCCCCAGGGTCATGCAGGTCTCCAGGCCCATGGCTTTTACGCCCTGTACCATTTCAATAATATAGGGCATATCACGCTGCTTAGGGTTACTCCAGGCCGCCCCCATACAAAAGCGGCTGGCGCCCTGCGATTTTGCTGCAGCGGCCTGAGTCAGTACTTTTTCTACTTCTATCAGGCGCTCACGTTCTAAACCAGTGTTGTAATGGCCGCTTTGCGGGCAATACTTACAATCTTCCGCGCAGGCACCGGTTTTAATTGATAATAAGGTGCTAATTTGCACTTCATTCGGGGTGAAATGTTGGCGATGCACCGTTTGCGCCTGAAATAATAAGTCATTAAATGGCAATGCATAAAGTGCGTTAACTTCAGCGAGAGTCCAGTTGTGGCGAACCTGAGCGGTGACAGCTTGCATAAGGGCGTATCCGTTGTTGTTATCCGGTTTTTGGGCTAGTCTAACCGCCGGTAGCAACTTGTCAACGCCGACCACAACAAAAACTTTACTAATGATTATTTTATGAGCATTGATTTATGACTGTTAACTTAGCGTTTGATCGCGAGCATATCTGGCATCCTTATACCTCAATGTTAAAACCGCTACCGGTATATCCGGTAAGCAGCGCTGAGGGCTGTGAACTTATTCTGGAAAATGGCCAACGCTTAGTGGACGGTACTTCCTCCTGGTGGGCCGCTGCTCACGGTTACAACCATCCGGTGCTTAATGCTGCGGTTACTGAGCAATTACAAAAGATGGCCCATGTTATGTTTGGCGGTATAACCCATCAGCCGGCCGTCAGTTTGTGTCAGCAGCTGGTAGAGATGACCCCGGCAGCATTAACCAAAGTGTTTTTAGCCGACAGTGGCTCGGTAGCAGTAGAAGTAGCCATTAAAATGGCATTGCAGTACTGGCTGGCAAGTAGCACGCCACAAAAAACCAAACTGATCAGCCTGCGTAAGGGCTATCACGGTGATACCTTTGCTGCCATGGCCGTGTGTGATCCGGTAGAGGGTATGCACGATATGTTTAACGGCATTTTAAACCAGCATTTTTTTCTGCCGCCTCCGGCAAGTGCTTTTGATGCGGACTTTAATCCGGCAGACATGGCTCCATTGACAGCTTTACTGGAACAAGAGCATCAGCAAATCGCTGCGCTTATTCTGGAACCGATTGTTCAGGGCTACGGCGGCATGCGTTTTTACCACCCCGATTATTTACGCCAGGCCCGCATTTTGTGCGATCAATACCAGGTACTGCTGATTGCCGATGAAATTGCTACCGGCTTTGGCCGTACCGGTAAATTATTTGCCTGCGAACATGCGTCTGTCACGCCTGATATTATGTGCTTAGGCAAGGCCTTAAGCGGCGGTTACATTACGCTGGCGGCTACCCTTTGCACAGATGAAGTCGCGCGGGGTATCAGCCAGAGCGCTGCTGGCGGCTTAATGCATGGCCCGACCTTTATGGCTAATCCCCTGGCATGTGCAGTGGCCAATGCCAGCGTTGAGCTAATTCGTCAGAACCACTGGCCTGCCCAGGTAGCAGCAATGGCGCAGCAGCTTAAGCAAGAGCTGGCTCCTTGTCAGGCGCTGCCAGCAGTGAAAGATGTCAGAGTGTTAGGCGCCATTGGCGTGCTGGAAATGCAGCAGAAGGTTGATGTCGCCAGGTTACAGCAGCAATTCGTTGAACTGGGCGTTTGGGTCCGGCCTTTTAACAACCTGATTTATATAATGCCGCCGTTTATTATCAGCGCGGCACAGTTAACCAGGCTAACAAGTGCCATGGTAACAGTGGCCCGGACTTGCAGTTAGTATGTTCGGGCAAACTTAGCGCAAAATATAAAACAGCATGCCACTGGCGCTTAGCAGCAACAAAATAATATTAAAATGTAAATGATCGCTGCGCCGTTTCAGACGCATTCTGTTAAGTACTAAACTGACCATACTCACGACTACACTACCCCATAACAGATACACTAACCAAAAGGTGAGCCGTGGCCGCCAATAATCACGAATATCCAGCCCCAGATAACGTACCAGACCCGAATCCATTTCCGGTCTGGCATAGTGGCTGACAACAAGTGCGGCGAAAAATAATAGCCAGGCAATAATGGCCACATATTTAAATGCCCGGCGAAGTAAGTCGGGTCCTTCCCTACGCTCAAAGTCCGGGCCGCCTTTATCCGGTCCTGCCTTATTATATGCGGTCATTTTTGGCTTCCTTCCAACTTTTACTTGTTTTCAGCTTCTGGCAAAGTATGATTACAACTTTCATAAATATAGCCTAGTTATAACACCATCTGGAGTTTGTTGCATGACGCATGCCGTAGTTAAAGATGTGTTGGCCGGTAAGTACGACACCGGTTCACAGATCACTGTTAAAGGCTGGATCCGCACCCGGCGCGATTCCAAAGCCGGTATTTCTTTTTTAGCTGTGCACGATGGCAGCTGCTTTGATGCGGTGCAGGCCGTAGTGCCGTCAGATCTGGCTAATTATGAAAATGAGATAAAGCGTTTAACCACTGCCTGTTCAGTTATCGTAAATGGCACAGTGGCGCGCTCTGAAGGCCAGGGCCAGGCTTTTGAAATTCAGGCCCAAACCGTCACTGTAGTTGGCTGGGTGGAAAACCCTGATACTTACCCGATGGCGCCAAAACGACATAGTATGGAATACCTGCGCGAACATGCTCATCTGCGGCCACGCACTAATGTTATGGGTGCCGTCACCCGGGTTCGCCACTGCTTAGCCCAGGCCGTGCACCGGTTTTTCCATGAACAGGGCTATTTCTGGATCAGTACTCCTATCATTACCGGTTCAGATACTGAGGGCGCCGGCGAAATGTTCCGGGTCAGTACCCTGGATCTGGAAAACCTGCCGCGCACTGATAAAGGCAAAGTAGATTACAGCGAAGATTTCTTTGGTAAAGAAACCTATCTGACCGTATCCGGCCAGTTAAATGGTGAAACCTACGCCTGCGCCATGTCAAAAATATATACCTTCGGCCCAACCTTCCGGGCTGAAAATTCCAATACCAGCCGTCACCTGGCGGAGTTCTGGATGATTGAACCGGAAGTCGCCTTTGCTGAACTGAAAGATATCGCCCAGCTGGCTGAAGATATGCTGAAGTATGTCTGTAAGGCCGTGCTGACTGAGCGCGCCGACGATATGGCCTTTTTTGCTGAGCGTATCGATCCGACAGCCGTTACCCGCTTACAAAAGCTGGTTGACTCGTCTTTCGTGCGGATGGATTACACTGATGCCATTGAGATTTTAAAAACCTGTGGCAAAAGCTTCCAGTATCCGGTGGAATGGGGTGTCGATTTACAGTCTGAACACGAGCGGTACCTGGCAGAAGAGCATGTCGGCGCACCTATTATTATGCAAAACTACCCGAAAGACATTAAAGCGTTTTATATGCGCTTAAATGACGACGGTAAAACGGTGGCCGCAATGGACGTACTGGCACCGGGTATTGGCGAAATTATCGGTGGCAGCCAGCGGGAAGAGCGGCTGGAGCACTTTGACAAGCGGCTCGATGAAATGGGTCTGAATAAAGAAGACTACAGCTGGTATCGTGACCTGCGTCGCTATGGCACGGTGCCGCATGCAGGTTTTGGTCTGGGCTTTGAGCGCCTGGTTTCCTATGTTACCGGTGTGGGTAATGTGCGTGATGTTATCGCCTTCCCACGTACCCCTGGCAACGCTGAGTTTTAATAAGCTGGTTGCAGCTGTAAAACAAACCCGCCATTGGCGGGTTTGTTTTTTATTACGTTGTCGTTTTACTGCTGGTGGCTATTAAAAGTAACTAAAAAACGCCTCCGGATCCGGATCATTACGCGCCGGTGCATTATTTGCTGCAGTTCCTAAATATAAAAAGCCCACAATTTCATCGTCTTCACCGACATCAAGCGATTGTTTAACAAAATCTTGCTGAGCATAACTGCCGGTACGCCAAATGCCCCCAAAACCCTGGGCAAACGCTGCCTGCTGCATCGCCATTACCGCACAGGCTGCCGATTGCACCTGCTCATGACCGGGAACCTTCGGGTGCTCGGTAACTTTGGCGATACACACAATCACCATGGGTGCGCGCAGTGGCAACTGCCTGGCGCGTTCATGCATCTCCGGCGAAATGCCAGGCGCATCTTCGATGGCAGCCTCTGCAAATACATCGCCTAACCGATTCAACGGCTCTTTACCGGTAACGATAACAAACCGCCATGGCCGCAAACCACCATGATCAGGTACTTTAAGTGCTGCCCTTTTGATCAACTCCAGCGCGTCGCCAGCAGGAGCCGGCTCAGTTAACCGTGGCGTGGAATATCGTGTTGTCAGTAACGTCAACGCATCCATAACTCAACCTCTTTCAATAACTCTGTTGTCAGGCTAGCAAACTTTATTCATTTAGCACATGTCAAAATTTGTTTAGCGAGCTGTTTGCTCAGTCACTGGCCACAATGTCGATTTTAACAGCGATATCACCGGTTATTGCTTACTCACTAACGTCTGAACCGCCTGCTGATACAACGCCAGGTATTGCTCAAAGGCTGCTGTCCAACTAAAATTCTGGGCCATGGCACACTGCTGCACTTTTTTATAGGCGCTTTTGTCCTGATACAGGGTCAGTGCCTGGCGCAACGCTTCGAGCAGCGCCTCAGGAGTGGGCTCAACAAAACCGATGCCAGTTGCCTTATTATCAGGCCAGGGTACAACAGTATCTTTTAAACCGCCGGTTAACCGCACCAGTGGCAAGCTGCCATAACGTAAACTGTATAACTGATTTAAGCCACAAGGCTCAAATAAACTTGGCATCAGGAAAAAGTCCCCCGCCGCTTCCACCTGATGGGCTAACTGTTCATTAAAGCCTTCGATAAAACGAAATTTATCCGGAAACGTTACCGTTAGCTGATGCAACTGCTGGCAATAGTGTGCTTCACCGCTGCCAACTACGATAACCTGCAACGGATAATTAGCCAGCAGATACTTAAGAGCCGGGATCATTATATCGTAACCTTTCTGGCCGGTGACCCGGCTAACGGCAACCATTAACGGTAAGCCGGCTTCGGCTAACTGGTACTGTTGCTGCAGCTGTTGTTTGCACGTTGCTTTACCCGCTAAATCAGCAGCATCATAGTTTGCCGGCAAAGCAGTGTCGGTCGCCGGGTTCCACAGCTGGTAATCACAGCCATTTAAAATGCCGCTGAAATCTTCCCTGCGCTGTTGATACCAGGCTGCCAGGCCATTAGCTGCCGGTTCCGTTAATAACTCGTCCCGATAACCCTGGCTGACAGTATTAATTTTCGTCGCATACTGCAGCGCTATCTGTAAAAAGTTAACGCTGTTGCCATGCGAGGGTAAATCGAGCTGCGCTGCCCAATCTGGCGCAGATTGCTGCTGATACGCGCCATTGTGAATGGTAAATACAAAAGGTGTTGCCGCAAGCTCTGGCTGCTGCCGGTAGTAATTTGCCAGATAAAATGCGGCCGGTGCAGTTTGCCAGTCGTGACCATGCAGCACATCAAATGCCGGCTGGGTGGTGCACCACTGGAGTACAGCTTTACAGAAAAATGCAAAGCGCAGCGGGTTATCCGGATAGCCCTGCGCGCCATCATCATAAGGCCGGGCTCTGGCATAAAAATCATGATGCTCTACCAGATACACGGTTACCCCGGCAACCTCAGTCTGGCGCACTGCGCAGCCAAAGCGCTTGCCGCCAAGATCAACAAACACTGATTGTTCGCCGCGGGTTGGTACCTGATAAAGCGAGCCGTATCTGGGTAAAATTACACTAACCTGATGGCCTGCCGCCAGTAAGCTACTGGCCAGGCCACGACAGGCATCCGCCAGCCCGCCGGTTTTTATCAGCCCCTCATATTCACTACAAATAAACAGAATACGCAACACAAAATCCTTAGCTATTTACTCAGACGTCATCAAAACCAATCTTGGCCCCTTTAGGGATCACGACCACTCCACCGGGTGAGATATGAAAGCGGGCTTTATCCTGCACCGGATCTTCGCCGATAATGGTGCCCGGAGCAATTTTCACGTCTTTATCAATAATCGCCCGGCGAATGCGACAGCCCCGGCCAATGTCGTTGTTCCCCATCAATACACACTTTTCAATATAACTGTGACTGTGCACATGGACGTTGTAACCCAGGATAGACTGATAGACGATAGCGCCACTGACAATACAGCCCGAGGCCACCATAGAGCTTATCGCCTGGCCGGTGCGGTTAGTTTCATCATGCACGAACTTAGCCGGTGGCATTGGCGGTGTATAGCTGCGTAGCGGCCAGTAACGGTTATAGACATCAAATGGCGGGTTAATCGAGATTAAGTCCATATTGGCTTCATAGTAAGAATCTATGGTGCCAACATCGCGCCAGTAGCCAGCACTGCTTTCTGACTCGCCGCGAATACGGTTGCTGGAAAAGTCGTAGACATAGACTTCGCCCTGCGGATACAAGCCCGGAATAATATTGTGGCCAAAGTCATGTTTCGAGTCAGCAACTTTGGCATCTGCTTCGAGCACCTCGACTAAACACGGTGCTTCAAAAATATAGTTACCCATCGACGCCAGCACAAAATCCGGCCGGCCCGGAATGGTTTTCGGATTGCTTTTCGGTTTCTCTTCAAAGCCAATCATTTTGCCGTGCTCATCAACCTCGATAACGCCAAACTCATGGGCCTGACTAACCGGTACCGGTATCGCCGCCACGGTAAGCTTGGCTTTGTTATGACGGTGAAAATCGAGCATTTGCCGCACATCCATCTTATAAATATGGTCGCCACCAAATACGCAAACGTGCTCCGGATCCAGGCCTTCAATTAGGTGCAGGTTCTGATAAATGGCATCAGCAGTGCCTAGATACCAATGTTTACCGGTTTGCATCTGGGCCGGTATCGGGTCGATAAAACGGTTGGTTAAGCCACTTACCCGCCAGGCGCGGCCTAAGTGCTTCATTAGCGAGTGCGATTTAAACTGAGTAATCACAAAAATCTGCAATAAGTCAGAATTTACAAAGTTGTTTAAAACAAAATCGACAATCCGATAGTTTCCGCCAAATGGCACAGCCGGTTTAGCGCGAATGCCGGTAAGCGGCGCCAGACGGGTCCCCTCGCCTCCGGCCAGTACCATGGTTAACACACCTGACATAAAGACTCCCTGTAATGACTTTGTATATATAGATCTAATACCACGATAGCAGCATTAACAAATAAAGCACCAGAAAAGTGACTTGCCAATAGCAAAATCAGACTTAAGTCGGTGATCTTTCGCCATACCATGGCCAGCAATAGATTTTAACGGCGGGAAACGAAAATTGGGTTACAGCAAGATGACAAAATAAAACCGCACCATGTTGGTGCGGCTTGATCAATAGAAAGCAGCCAAGCTTGAAAAAGGTAAGCGGCTAAATGCTTGCAGCCAGTTCTGCGCCCTGACGGATGGCGCGTTTTGCGTCTAACTCTGCTGCGACATCGGCGCCGCCAATCAGATGATTAGTAATGCCACGCTCGGTTAAGCCTTGCTGTAATTCCCGTAGCGGTACCTGGCCAGCACAGATAATAACATTATCGACATCCAGACAACGCTCTTCACCACCAATTTCCAGCCACAAGCCGCTGTCATCTACCCGCAGATAATTAACGCCGCCCATCGACTCGACGCCTTTATTCTTCAGCGACGCGCGGTGGGTCCAGCCGGTGGTTTTACCTAAACCTGCGCCCACTTTGCTGGTTTTACGCTGCATTAAATAGATTTTTCGTTGTGCCGGCACTGGCAAGCTGCTGGGTAACAAAGCGCCACGGCCTGCATAACTTTTATCAACACCCCACTCTTTTAACCAGGCATCAGGCTGCAACGTTAACGAATGCTCTTCAGTCAGGTATTCAGCCACATCAAAGCCAATGCCGCCGGCACCAATAATGGCAACATTTTTACCGACCGACTTATGGTCACGCAGTACCTCGACATAACTCAGCACTTTTGGGTGGTCCTGCCCTGGCAGGGCAATATCGCGCGGCAATACACCGGTTGCCAGGATCACCTCATCAAAACCTGCTTCTGCCAGCGATTCGGCGGTTTGCTCAGAATTTAGATGTAACTTAATGGCATGTAATTCCAGCATCCGGCCAAAATAACGCAGGGTTTCATAAAACTCTTCTTTGCCCGGAATTTGTTTGGCGTAGTTAAACTGGCCACCAATTTGATGCGATTTATCAAACAAGTGCACCTGGTGGCCACGCTGCGCTGCATACACACTAAAGGCTAAACCAGCAGGGCCCGCCCCGACCACCGCCAGTTTTTTCGGTATTGCGGCAGCGGTAAAATTAAGCTCGGTTTCATAACAGGCTCTGGGGTTAACCAGACAACTGGCCCTTTTGTTCTGAAACACATGGTCCAGACACGCCTGGTTACAGGCAATACAGGTATTAATTAAATCGGCGTTGTCAGCAGCGGCTTTGTTCACAAAATCGGCATCGGCTAAAAACGGCCGTGCCATACACACCATATCGGCCTGACCGTTGGCCAGAATATCTTCCGCAACCTGTGGGTCGTTAATCCGGTTGGTGGCAATTACCGGAATGCTCAGCTCCTTTTTCACCCGCTCGGTGATCCAGCTAAAGGCGGCGCGCGGCACCCGGGTGGTAATGGTCGGCACCCGGGCTTCATGCCAGCCAATACCGGTATTGATCAAAGTGGCTCCGGCTTCTGCTATCGCTTTACCGAGCTCGATAACCTCTTCAAAGGTATTACCGTCCTCCACTAAATCGAGCATCGACAAGCGATAAATTATAATAAAATCATTACCGCACTGCTCGCGCACCGCTTTTACCGTTTCAATGGCAAAGCGGCTGCGGTTGGCAAAGCTGCCACCCCACTCATCCTGACGCCTGTTAGTGCGCTGACAGACGAACTGATTAATTAAATAGCCTTCCGAGCCCATTACCTCAACCCCGTCGTAACCGGCTTTTTTTGCCAGCTTCGCGGCATAGGCAAAGTCTTTAATGGTGCCGGTGACTTGCCGCTTTGACATCTCGGCAGGCTTAAAGGGGGTAATGGGCGATTTAATTTTGCTCGGCGCCACATTAAAAGGATGATAACCGTAACGACCGGCATGCAGCAGCTGTAAGCAAATCTTGGCATCATGCTGATGCACCGCTGCAGTTACCTGACAATGTTTTTTAACCTGCCACCAGTGGCTAAGCTGGCTGCCAAACGGCACCAGATTACCGCGAAAGTTGGGGCTGATGCCGCCGGTAATAATCAGGCCCACGCCCCCTTTGGCGCGTTCAGCGTAAAATGCCGCCAGCTTGGCAAAGCCATCTTTCTCTTCTTCCAGGCCGGTATGCATCGAACCCATAATCACCCTGTTTTTCAGGGTTGTAAAACCTAAATCCAGTGGTTGTAATAATTTTTGATATGCCACCGCAGCCTCTCTGGTCGTACCTGTTAAATAGGAAGAATGTAGCCGCTTTGGCTATCGATAGCAAGTGCTAAACATTTACTTACAAATTGCATTTAGTCTTTGTCGGCAAATTGGTTAGCATAGCAGGATTACCATAATACTATTTTGTAATCTATACAGGAATTTACTATGTCTGAACCACGAAAAGGTCTTATACGCCGCTTTTTTGGCGCTATCTGGAAGGTTTTTAAAGCCTTCAAAGCCGTTGTGCTTAATCTGCTGTTTATCTTTATCGTCGCCATTGTGTTGGTTGCCATGTTCAGTGGTGAAGACGAAGTAAAAATTGCCGATACGGCCGCCCTGGTCCTTAACTTGAATGGCGATTTGGTAGAAGAGAAGCGCTGGGTTGACCCCTTTGCCAGCGCAATAAATGAAAGTCTGGGTGCGGGCGAAGAGTTACCAGAGATCCTGGTATCGGACGTGGTTAAAGTGATAGAAACGGCCACTACTGATAATCGGATCCAGGCGATGGTGCTTGATGTATCCGGTTTGGGCGCTGCCTCGCTGGATAAAATGCAGCGGGTGGGTGTCGCCATTGACGACTTTAAAGCCGCTGGTAAAAAAGTGTTCAGCCACGGTGCCTACTACGGCCAGACTCAGTATTACCTGGCCAGCTACGCCGATGAAATCAGCTTAAGCCCAATGGGCGCGGTGATCCTCGAAGGTTATGGCAGCTACCCGATGTACTATAAGGACGCCTTAGAGAAACTGAAAATAAATACTCATGTATTCCGGGTGGGGACTTACAAATCTGCTGTAGAACCTTTTTTACGCAGTGATATGTCTGAAGCAGCCAAAGAAGCTAATGTTGCCTGGTTATCTGGCCTATGGGATAGTTATAAGCAAGATGTCAGCGCCCGCCGTGGTTTTGCCATCAGTAACTTTGATGAAACCTACGAAGCATTATTCCAGAAATTACAGGCCGCTGATGGTGACACCGCCAAGTATGCTGTCGATAACGGTTTTGCAGATAACCTGGCAACCCTGGAACAGTTCCGGCAGAAGCTAATTGATATTGTTGGTGAAAACGATAAACATGTTTATAACCATGTGGGTTTTGCTGATTATGCCAAGTACGCCATTGCCAACACTAACTTTGTTAATCCGTTAACGTCGAAAGTGGCGGTAGTGGTCGCACGCGGCATGATAGTCGATGGCAGTGCTAAGGCTGGAACTATAGGTGGTGATTCAACCGCGGCATTACTGCGTAAAGCGCGCTACGACGATAAAGTGAAAGCCGTTGTATTGCGAATTGACAGCGGCGGCGGCAGTGCCTTTGCTTCTGAAGTAATTGGCCAGGAAATTACCCTGCTGCGTGAAGCCGGCAAACCGGTTATCGCATCGATGGGAGCAGTTGCCGCCTCAGGGGGTTACTGGATAGCAGCTCCTGCCAATGAAATCTGGGCCTCACCTACTACCATTACCGGTTCAATAGGTATTTTTGGCTTGCTGCATACTCTTGAGAACTCTTTAGGTGCACTGGGCTTAAATGTTGACGGTGTTGGCACCACTGAACTGGCAGGTTTATCTTCGGGCTTACCGCTTTATCAGGGGCTGAATAACAGAGCAAAGGATATTTTCCAGCTACTGATTGAACGCGGTTATACCGAGTTTTTAACCATGGTGGCCAGCAACCGCAATATGTCAATATCTGAAGTTGATGCCGTGGCACAAGGCCGGGTATGGACAGGTAATACTGCGCTTGAGCTGGGCTTGGTAGATAAGCTGGGCACCTTCGACGATGCTGTTGCCGCAGCTGCAGAGAAAGCAGGCCTGGATAACTATGATGTTCAGGTAATTACCCAGGAGCTAACCCCTACCGAGCAAATGCTCAAAGAGTTGTTTGGCACCGCGCAGGCCAATGGCTGGTTACCGCAGGTGCAAGCCTCGCCAGAACAGTTGATGTTGCAGCGGGTAGGCAAACATTTGCGTAAGGATTTTGTTATTCTGAACCAGTTTAATGATCCAAATGGTATTTATTCGTACTGTGTAACCTGCAGCATTAACTGACAGATACCCCAATCTCTATTACAATGCCCGCCATCTTGCGGGCATTTTTTTTGGGATCGTTGCCTTAATGAACAACACAAATGAACAAAAGACCTCAGGCAGAAAACGTATTTATGTCGCTTATACCGGTGGTACTATAGGTATGCAGCAATCCAGCCAGGGATTTGTGCCGATACCGGGTTTTTTATCGGCAACAGTAAAAAAAATGCCAGAGTTCTTTCATCCCGATATGCCACTGTTTGACATTCATGAGTATCACCCGGTTATCGACTCTTCTGACATGACACCGGCCCACTGGCAACATATTGCCAATGATATTCAGCAACATTACCAGCACTACGATGGCTTTGTCGTGCTCCATGGTACCGATACCATGGCGTATACCGCATCAGCACTGTCTTTTATGCTGGAAAACCTGCAAAAGCCCGTTATTATCACCGGCTCGCAAATACCGCTGGCACAGTTGCGCTCTGATGGTCAGGTTAATTTATTAAATGCGTTATACCTGGCCGCTAACTACCCTATTGCTGAGGTCTCATTATTTTTTAACAACCAGCTATTTCGCGGCAACCGCGCCACCAAGGCCGATGCTGATGGTTTTAATGCCTTTGCCTCGCCAAACTTTTTACCCTTGCTTGAAGCGGGCATTAATATCGATCTGATCGAAGGTAAGGTAAGCCCGGTCGAAGGGCAGATTTCGGATTTACAGGTAGCTGCCATCACTCCGCAACCAATTAGTGTGGTCACGTTGTATCCGGGGATCAGTACTGACGTGATCAGTAATATGCTGCATTCGCCAGTGCGGGCACTCATCATAAAATCATTCGGGGTAGGTAATGCTCCACAGCGGCCAGAGTTACTAAAGGTATTACAGGGTGCCACTGAACGTGGCCAGATCCTGGTTAACTGTACCCAATGTTTTAAAGGCAAGGTAAATATGGATGGTTATGCCACCGGTAATGCCTTGAAAACCAGTGGCGTAATTAGCGGCTATGATATGACATTGGAAGCCACGCTGACTAAGCTGCATTACTTGCTGAGCCAGCCGTTAGATGCCAGCCAGATCCGTAAGAAAATGCAGCAGAACTTACGCGGCGAGCTAACAAATCAGGGCGTTTAGCGCCCCAGAAAGAGTGCTTTTAGCCGTTCAACCAAGGGAAGCTCGGCCTCAGCCACAGGTCCGAAAGCCAGCCAGTGTTTTAACAGACTGTGTTTGTCGGTTACTTCACCCGCGTTGTGTTTCAGAGTTAGCAAGGTGAGTTGCACCTGCTGACGCTCGGTGCGCTCGCGCTCAGGACCTGATACCTCGCTGATGATTTCCATTGCCTGCGTTAACCCCTTGCGATCAAGCCCCAGGGCACCTGCCAGTTCAGGCTGTGGTTTAAATTGCTGTGGCCAGTTATCGCTACTGCAATCGACCTGATCTAAGCAGCTAAACAGCGTGTTAAGATCGTGCTGTGCAACCTGACTGGCTTGTTGCTCGATTAGTGCCTGTAATTGCTGGCGCAAATTGTCCCGCTGCTTGCGCGCCGTGGCAATGACCCCAACATCCAGCTGGTGCAATTGCTCGTTTATTGCCTGCAACTCGCTACTGCTACTGGCAGGGGTTAACGCTTGCACTGCCTGCGCAATTTCGCTTAGCGCAATACTCAGTGCCTGCTCCTGAACTAGCTGCTGTTGTTGTTGCTCAGCAAAAACTGCCTGGCGCTGGCTGAAGAAATCATCACAGACTTTACGAAACTGCTGCCAGAGTTGCTGATCAAGCTTTTTACCTGCATAGCCCAGCGGTTTCCAGCGCTGCTGCAGCTCTTTAAGTATTTTACTGGTTTGGTTACTATCGCTAAGCGCCACGGCGGCTTTAGCTTCATTCAGCAGTGCTTGTTTTTGTTCAGCAACCTGTTGCTGAAATTCAGCAGCCCTGTCTTTCAGCTCGCTCAGTGCTGCTTGAAAACGTTGCTGCAGGCTAACATAGTCCTGGCGCTTAACCGGTCCGGCTTGCTGCCAGGCCTGCGTCAGGGATTTTAAACCACTTTCCAGGGTTGCAGCATCTGGTTGCGCTGCAGCTAACTGTGTCAGCTCACCAATGATCCGCTCACGCTCCGTTACATTTGCGGCTTTTATGGCATCCTGTTCGGCAAAATAAACCCGGCATGGCGCATAGGCCTGCTCACAGGCAGTATCAAAGGCGGTATTTAATTCAGTGTCCTGCTCAGCGCCGGCTTTACCAAAACTGCCCCATTGCTGGCGGGCTTGTTTTACCTGCTCAGCCCGTGCCGGAATATCAGTTGGCTCAGTCAGAGCGAGCTGCTGCATGTGCGTCAGAGCTTCCTGTTTACGAGGCGTTGCAATATATTCCTGCCAGTCTGCCAGTTCGCTGATCCGGCTACTGGCCAACTGGTAATCTGCAGCCAGCTTTTGGTGTTCAGCCTGATTTAACGCAGCATAATCGGCGCTGATACCCTTGAATAAACCAAATAATACTTTGTAGCGGCCTTGTTGATCCAGTCGTTTGAACTGGGCAATTTTACTACGGCACTGTCGCACTGCGCGCTCAGCTTGACTGTTAGCATCAGCAAGGGCCTGTTGCCATTGTTGCTGTAATTGCTGCTTTGCTGCCACCACTTGTTCGGGTACTGCCAGGGGTAAATTAGCAGTAATATCGCGCCAGTGACGTTTATACGCTTGCAATTGCGCTTTTGCGGCGTCCAGCTCAGCCGGATCGTTTGGCACCGGCTGCGCCGCCCAATCACTAACTAAACGCGACGCCTGACTTAACTTTTCAGCAGTTTGCGGTAAATGGGTTAGCTGATTTGCCAGCGTGCTATGCTGCTGCAATAAGCGTTGACGCTGCGCCTCATTTAATTGGTTAGATTGAGTTATCTGCTCGGCAATCGTGTTCAGCTGCTCGCCCACAGCTTGTGCCGTACTGATATCAACAATCGCTAAAGCATCACTTAACTGACTGCTTACCTGACCAAGTGCCTCGGTAAATTGTCTGGCCTGTTGCGCTTCTGCTGCCAGCCGGGCGGCTTCAGCCTGAGCCAGGGCCAGCTGCTGTAATTGTGGCGCCAGCCAGCTTTCCAGTTTTTCAATCAATTGCTGATATTTATCGCTGATCCCAGCCGCTTCCGCCACCGGCAGGCAGCCTAGCTGAGCAGAGCAGTGCAGCCACTCGCTTTGCAATTCGGTAAGTTGCGCCGGGATCTCAGCCGCGCTAAAACGCTCGCGCAACGCATTTAACCGGGCCAATAGTAAGGTGATTTCTTTGCGTAACTTTGCCGGTCGTTGCTGTTGTTCAGTTAGTAAGGTTAACTTTTGCTCCAGCTGTTGAGCGAGTTCACCACTGAGCACTTTGCTCAGTTTCTCCAGCTGTTTAGAATCATCCAGTTGCGCCAGCAATTGCTGTTTTTGGGCAATGGTAAGTACCGTGCCGGTCAGCGCTTTTGCATTAAGCTCGGGCCGGTTTAAGCGCTGCAATACGATAAATAAAATTTCAGCGTCAGTTTCCTGTTCGGCCAACTGCTCCAGCAAGGTAGTGCGGTTACACTGGGCAATAAACTGGCGTTTTAGCTGGCTGCTAATTTGCTGTGTTAACAGCATCAGAAGCAGTTGTTGCTCTGCCTGCTGACGCAGGCGGTCATTACTGTCCTGCTTACTGGCTTGCCACCACAATGAGAAATCGTTCAGGTGTTCCAGCGCGCTGCGGCGAACCACTTCGCTGCTGTCGTTAAATGCCAGCTCGTGTAAAATTTCTTTATGCTCGCGCTGGCCGGCAGACAGGCTGGCAATAGCTTGCTCGCGCACAACATGGTCTGGATGTTGCCACTTCGGTTTAAACCAATTCTTAAATATCATCGTGTCCGAACCTTGCTATTGCATCATTATTAAATTGCTTCTTAAGTTCAGCTTTCGATTTTTGGATCAGCTGACCGTCGGCGCCTACTGTAAATAATTCGTCTGATTTGAGCACCGTGGCCTGATATGCCAGTACCAGTTGCAGCGTTTGGGCTTTTTGCTGTTCAGTTAACACATTGCCATCGGCCCAGCGCCCGGTGGCAACGGCATCAGCCAGTTTTTGATAGGTCTCAGGCGCCATTGCGCTAACCAGGGCTTTAAAATCCATAGGGTTATTTTCGCTTTAATAAAATAATTCGGGCACGGCAAACCACGTACCAGCAAAATCCGAAGCCAATCGCGGCGTTGGATAAATACTGGTTATAGCTGTGATTAACTGGCTGCCACCAGTACAAAATGCCAAAGCCACCTAAAAACAATACCATTGCCAGCATTGACTGGTTCATCAGTGATTGCATTTTACGGTTTTTCTTATCCCGTTCGATAGCTGCCAGTTGCTCCGGCGTGTTACTGGTAAGATCGCCGCCACATTTACTGCAGCTAGCGGCTTTATCAGAGATACGTTGCCCACAGTACGGGCAGGAAATAATGGCCATAATACTTTGCTTACCTTATTACTGTTACCTTAACGAAGTTTGTCCACTACTTGTAAGATGGCACTTAAACTGTCCTGGCCCAGCTTCATTGAGCGAATATCAGACCAGCCAAAAGCCTCATCTGGTAAATCGGCGTTATCTTTAAATGGCATTTCAACGGTATAAGCCAGACATTTAAACTGCTCAGCTACCCAGGCGGTGGCAACCGTTAAATTGGCCTGGCCCGGTGCATCTTTGTCATAACCGTATTTCACCTGAAATTCCGGGGTAACCGTTAATAATGCAGTTTTGAAGTCTTGCTCCAATTGCTGCATTTGATCATTGTAAGAAGGTACCCCTTCAGCACCGGCCACAAAATTATACGGCAAGTTTTCATCGCCATGAATATCGAGAAACATATCCAGGCCGGTTTCCAGCATTTTCTGGCGTACCAGATACACTTCAGGGCTGTGTTCCAGTGTCGGGTTTTGCCATTCGCGGTTCAGGTTGGCGCCAGCCGCATTGGTGCGCAAATTTCCGCGCACACTGCCATCTGGATTCATATTCGGCACGATGTAAAAAACCGCTTTTGCCAGCAAACTGCGGGCTACGCCGTCATCTTCATCCAGTAATCTGTCCAGCAGCCCTTCGATAAACCATTCTGCCATGGTCTCCCCGGGGTGCTGGCGCGCGGTGATCCAGATTTTCTTTTTAGTATCGTCCGGTTCACCAACCACCAGTAAACTCATATCACGACCATCGAGCGTTTCGCCCAAATCAACCAGCTGGCAGTTGTAATCATTTTGCGCCTGATGCAATAAATCCTGATGCCGCTCGTAGCTGTAAGGCGCAAAGTAGGCAAAATAAACCGATTCGGCTTCAGGGTAATGATTAATCGTTAACGCTTTACCATCATATTCAGTTTCTACCCGAAACCAGGTTTGACGATCGTACGAGGCAACCGCCTGATAATCCTGCCAGCCATCAGGGTACGCCGAACCTGCAGCGTTAGTGATGGTAATTTTGTGCAGTTGCGGATGCGGGCTATTTAACCGAAAATGAAACCATTGGTAAAAATCTGACTTATTATCTTTACGAATGGCCAACTGAATGTCAGCCGGATCATCGGCTTTAATTATCTCAATGTTTCCGCTGTCAAAGTTGCTGGTAATTTTCATAATTCAATTCCTGTTATATATATTGGCGAAGCCTAACATAGCCGATGTGGGCTGAACATGGTTCTCAGGGCTCGTCTCGCAGAAAAATGATGTTGCTGAAACCCATTTTGGTAAAGGCCTGTTGCCGGAAGTTTTTTATGGCGGCTTTGTCTTTCGCAGTTTTTGCAACCTGCTGCTCCATCGCCAGAAAGCTGGTTAAATCGATGCCTTCTGCCGCGGCCACTGCCTCGTATAAATCAACAAAACGATCGTAACTAAACGCGATAACTTTGCTGGTACCTTTAAAGGTGTATTGTACTTGTCTTGCCACTTAACCTCCCTGCCTGGCTGGCCTGCGGCATAACCAGATTGAAAAACCGATCATAGCGCAGCCAATGCTTAAGCGCACTAAATCTGTATCGCGCTGCCAGATGATAATATTAACCAGTAGACCGGCCGGAATCAGCGCATTGTTCATCACTGCCAGCATGCCACTGGATACCTGAGTCGCTCCTTTATTCCAACCAAAATAGCCAAGACCAGAGGCGACTAAGCCCAGCCACAACAGCACGGCCCAATGCACGCTGGTCACAGGATACTGAGCACTGCCAAGCAATAGCCAGGCAGGTACTGCCACCAGTGCCGCCCCGGCATAAAACCAGCCAAACAGTTGATGCTGTTTAATCGCAGGATGCAACGCCATAAACCTTTTGTATCCGACCTGACCAACTGCAAAACATAAATTAGCACCCTGCACTACGGCAAAGCCGGTCCAGTATTGTACACTTACCGACTGATAACGCATTAATGCTGCCGCCAGCACAGCAATGAGTGCCGCAACAAAAAACTGGGGGTTAAAGCGTTTTGCCAGCAGATCATGCAACAACGTTATGTATAAAGGGGTAAAAATAGTAAAAACCAATACTTCTGCCACGCTTAACAGCAAAAAAGACTGGTAGTAAAACAGATACATAACACCCAGTTGCACCGCACCAAACGCCATTACCGGCCAGACCAGCCGAGCAGCAAAACGATAACGCAGTAGCAGCGGGCTGAATAACAGCAGTGCCAGCAGTATCCGGGTTAACACGGCAAAATACGGGTCTACCTGCCCTGCCAGATACACCCCTATCAGGCTGAACGAAAAAGCCCAAAGCACGGTAACACTAAGAAGATAGCCCATTATGGCTGTTTTTTAACCACAGGAGTGGCGTACAATTTTGTCATCAGTTCCTGCGCTCCGGGCGGAACGCTCTGCAGTCGTTGCTGCCATTGCTCAATGGCTTTTTCGGTTGCTTCAGGTTTGGCAATACCCGCGGCCAATGCATTGATGGGATAGCAGCGGTAATGTTGCCAAAGCTGCTGATCGATAGCGGCAGCTGCCTCATCAGGATCATCAGGTAATGCCTGCAACGGACTGGTAAAAGCGACATGAACTTTACCTTTGTAACCGACGATACCTTTTATAATGGCGTCAATATCTTCAAATTCTGTTTTATGATAGTTGCCCAGAGTTTTTTTCTGCCACAGCTCATTTATTTTATCGGTGTCGCACGGGTCGTATTCGTAGGAAATACATACCGGCACGATATTCAGGCTATGCAAATACTCGCTAAAACTCAGGCCTTGTTTTTTTCCCTGCATATAAAACATTTTTAAAATGGTTGGATCAGTTTGGTCATTGCCGTCTTTTGCCCGACCCTCGCGCTGGGCAATCCAGACAGAATGCTGCTCATCCAGCGAGTGTTTAATATAGGCAGAGAGCTGAGTAAGGTTCTTCAGCATTTCGCGCGGCCCTTTGGCGCCGCGTTTTACAATAAAGCTTTTATTGAGTTTCATTAGCTCTGTAGCACAGGCTTTACGCAATAAATTGTCACCAATAGCGATACGCACCGTGGCGAAGCCTTGCTGGTGTAAACACCAGTTTACCAGTGCCGGGTCCATAGCGATGTCGCGGTGGTTCGATAGAAATAAGTAGGTTTGGGTCGGATCTAAATTTTCAAGACCTGAATAGGTAACTTTATCAGTGGTACTGGCAATCATTCTGTCCATAAAGCCAGCAACCTGCAACTGCACTGCCTTAACCGACTTTAATCTGGACCAGCGTCGTTTTAACCACAGCCGCACCAAAGGTGACAGCAACCAACCAAAAGGCCCGGATAAACGCGGAAAACGATAATGTAAGATGGCCTGTATAAACTCACGGTCAGCAATCAGGCGCGCGATAGCAGGCGCTACTTCGTTATCATGATATGGCCGGATGTCGGCAAAAGGATCCTGCTCCACTAGTACTCAGTTCGGTTAGTTAAAACAGCGGCCTATTTTACTGAGTTAGCAAAATTTCACCAGCACAGAACGCATTTTTTCTGTCTGAAGCGCAAACTCACCACTAAAACAGTTCGTTCAGGCCCACATAACGCAAATGGCAGCCAGCACAATAAATACCAGGCCCAGATGATCATTTCGTACCAGCTTTTCTTTCAACACAAACGTTGAAATTAGCAACATAAATAGTACTTCAACCTGGCCAAGGGTTTTCACCAGCGCCACTGACTCCAGGCTCATCGCGGTAAACCAGCCAACAGAGCCAACACAGCTGCATACACTAACCAGCAAGGTTAATTTAGGCCGCCGCCATAATGCTACTAGGGTTAGCCGGTCTTTCATACTTAACCACAGCACCAGCAGAAACGTTTGTAAAATAATAACCAGCAGTAATACCCAGGCCGCGCCGTGAGGAAATGGCAACCCCAGCACCAAACTGGCCTGTCGTACCCAAAGCGATGTCAACGCAAACGCCAGGCCGCAGCCAAGGCCAAGCAACATAACCGGTAAGGACAACTGACGTAAGCTGGCACCACTTAATAAAAACACCGCACCGCCACCCAGCGCCACGCCCAGCCACGCCAGTGGCGTGAGTGTTTCACTGAAAAACAGCACGCCAAGTACAGCTGCCAGCACTGCCTCACTTTTTGCCAGGCCCGCACCAATAGCATAATTGCGTAGCATAAACAGTTTGACCATTAAGCCGGTGGCCAGAATTTGGGCCAGCGCTGCACCAATAATAAAGCCCCCGAGACTGCCGTTAAGCTGGGGTAAAGGCGCTGGTTGCCACTGGTATAACGCCCATAAATACAACGCGACCAATGGCGATGCCCAGATAAAACGCGCCAGAGTTACCCCTGCCACGTTGACTTCTTTGCTTAATTGCTTTTGAAACGCGTTGCGCCAGGCCTGCATAAACGCAGCCAGCAAGGTAAAAGGGATCCACAGCACGGCATAAGCCCAGAGACGTAAAGATGGCTATGCTAGCAATAAAAATGAGGAAATAGTAGTAAGCCACCGAAATAGTGGCTATGTAAAAGGGCTCAACGACCATGTAAAATACTGCCGCATAACCCTTTTGTTATTTAATACTCTTAGCGTAATGTCACTTAATCAACAAAGTTCAGCTCCACTGGTGTGGCACTGGCGGGAATAATCACATTTTCAGCTTGCAAAAAGTTTATCTCATCAACAGCTTCAGGATCGTCAGTTACATCACAGCTTAAGGCTGCGGTGTAACTGTCAGCATCAACATAACCAATGCTATAGTTGTACTCACTGACGCCATCAAAATAGACATTAGTGCTGGCATAAGGTGGATAGGTTTTATCACCACCGTTATCGGACAATTCAGCTAGTGGCCTGTCTGCCCCCTGATACAAGTAAACTGTGGCCACGGCCACGGCCTCATCTGCTGGTGCCACGGTACAGTTATTATTTATCAGAATACCTTCTGCAACCTGGCCAATTATATGACCGATTTCGCTGTTATCCACCAACCGTAGTCCAGTAGGCTTCAACAGATAACCAGCCTGCCCAACCGGATTTACCATGGCCTTACGCAGGTCAAATTCTAAGGTATAACTAAAAGTGCCGCCGGCAGATAACGTCAAACCACCTAGTTTTAACTCATTTGAAGGCACGCGAAGTGGCACGCGACTGCCATCTTCTAATTCAACATAACTGCCTTCAGCTATTTCCAGGCGCAACTGGCCGTAGTTACCGGCGGTAAACTCAGCACCGCTAACCAGTGCTTCCGATTTAGCGCCATCGAGCAGTAATAAATCGATACCGCGGGTGTTTGGAATAATATTGCCCTGATCGTTGCGACATTTGTCGTTCGCTTCGGCTGCAACACTGTCATCACCAATAATGAAACTCTGGTTACCTACCCCATTGCCGGTTAGCTCAATTTCATTAAAACACACCATAACTGCCCGGGCACCATTTACCGGCGCATCACTGACGCCCAGGCTAAATTGGACCACCTGTGGCTGATCCTCCGACGTCCCCCCACATGCGGTTAATGTTGAAATGGCAGCAACAACTGCACCTGCTACAAATGCTTTTTTCATTATATTATCCTCGATGTTAGTGGCCTTAGTTAACAACATTCTGGCTGAACCTCGGGTTAATTTGGGTTGAGAACCGCCAACTGGCGAAAATTGCTGCAGTTAGCTCATCGAGCATTGCTTTCTGGCGGGGAATCATTATGATACGCCCTACGTCGGTACGTAGCGCAGCTTGGTAGCGCACTTCGCTGGGGGTGAAGGGGTCGGAGGTTCGAATCCTCTCGTACCGACCATTAAATTTACACCAAAAAGCCGCTAAGTTTTGCTTAGCGGCTTTTTTGATTTATAGCGGCTCAAGATTGATAGGGTAGTAATGTTTTAACATGCAAACCACTAGCAACGCCGTTTACGAAAAGCTGATAGGTAAAACTATCTGCTGTACCATCACCCTGATAAATAAAGCTACCGTCTTCGAATACGCTCAAGTTACCATGTACCGGTGGCTGGCTGATTTCGTAGCGCAGTTCAGCCGTTGGGTGCAGCAATGCGTCGCTGTAAAGCAGCGATGGCCCATTTTCACCGCTAGCGGGCACTTGCTCAGCCACGATACCTAAACCAAAATAAGCCGAGCTGGTCCAGCCGTTGTGTAACTCGCCGCTAAGCCAGCTTTTCGTCAAGTCGCTCATAACTGCTCCGTCATAAAGCAGTCCCCAGTGGCATGCGGCTGGCACCGTTAGCGAGTTTCCAATCAGCCCGATATTGATTATTGGCGCTGAGTTCGTCGGAAACCAAGGTGAATATACCATTGCTATCAGTACTCAGATTGGTTACGCGTGTCACAAGCGAACCACTAACGGGATCATAAAGCGCCACATATTCCAAAACCTGGTTAGCTAGCAGCTGACCGGTATTATCACGCAATGGTGCGCTGCTGAAGCTGGCGCAGCTAGCCGTCGGGTCGGTAGAAAAAGAAGTTTCTGCAGACCAGACGCCTGCTCCCATAGCGTTAATTGCGCGAACTTCAATATTATAACTTGTGTTAGCCGCCAAGCCGCTAAGGCCAACAGGTCTGCTGGTTGCATAAGCTGAGCCTCCGTTAAGCCGATATTCAAAACCTGTTTGATCGGTTAGAGAATAGCTGAAATTCACTTCAGCAGTGCTACTGGTAGTGAAAATACTACCAAAAGTGACCTGCCCCTGAGGCACCTGTGCAGGAGCCCCCCCTTGCCACAGAGGACTACCATGCAACGTCATGACCTCATTTCGGATGACATCAGTGGCCGTAGTACCAGCACCCTCGTCAAATAAGAACACGATATCGGCATTATTCAAATTCTGTGGTTGATCCAGCTCATTAGCTAAATTTTCAACTTGCTGCTCTGTAAGCGGCGTCACTGTCGTAGTCGTTATTTTAAAAAACTGATTCAGCACCCCGCTGGCATACCGATTAGCGTTACCATCTCCCCTGCGCATCAGATTCCAGTTGGCATCGCCAGCTAGTCCGCTAGCGCTTCCGCAATATTGGCGTACTGCACTACCACCCGCTTTGCAAAACCACAGATAATTATTACTGGCACTTAACTCCCAGATTATTAAGAAAGGTGTTGAGCCACTTTTAAAATCATTCGGCATAGTTAGTTTATTGCCAAAGGTACTGCCGCGGTGAAGCGATATTGTTCCGGCATTATTGCCGCCAGATGAATACCAGATGTTGACTGTCGAACTACTTAAACCTCCAGTTGACAACAAATAGTTCAGATCATTTGGCCCAGCCTGATAGTGGTACCAGATACCGATGGCACCATTTGTAAGCGCCATATTTTCATTCTGAAACTGGCCATACTGATTAATGCCGTTGAAAAGCAAACTCATGACAAAGTTCTCGGATCAACCCAGTTCCTGGGTTTATATAGCCAAACATCCCCATTCAGTGCATGCTGCAGCCCAATAAAGCAGCCCAAGTCGGCCGCGTACTTCCATTTTCCAAATATACCGACACCGCTACCACCGTCGTTATTAAGTTCATCTCGGGTCATCGGTCTTGCCGACCCTGTCGGTTCCACCCGCTCAATGTGCCAACCATTCGTTGATGTTGGTTTGCCAGCAGGAGGCGTAAGATAGTACAAACGGCCACCGTTGCCCCATAATACAAACTGTTCAAGTTGCTGACTAAAATCTATACCCATCCGGGTTCTGTGCTCATCATTGAAAAAGTCGTTAATGTCCCCGGCAATACTGTCGTAACGCACGCGTTGATCGTTATTAGTGGAGCCTGCATAATCCAAATCCCAGAATACAAAGGCCGCTACGGTACCACTATTACACATAACATAAACGTTACGTTGGCTATCAAGTGCTGCTGGCATTTCGCCGCTATTACCGTTCCATGGGCGGCCCACCCTGCTGATAACGTCAGCGGCCGGATCCAAATGAAACTCGATACGATATAATGATTTAGTTGTGCTTGATGTTCTGGTTGCGTAAATCACATCATGTCCGTTTTCCTGCCGATATGCAGTGTGGCAAGTTCGGGTATTAATGGCAGAACCGAATGCCGCAGACTGCCCAGTCGCAAACCAGTCACGTAGTTGCCAGGCATCTGCTCCGGCAAGGTTAACCCCGCTATAGCTGCCAGATTTTGGGTTGTCGCCCGTGCCGCCCGCTACCAGACCTTGCCCAGCTTGGTTTAAGTCAAGCAAATAGGCACCGGCCGGGCGTAAATAAACGTAGCTATTTGCGGGATCATGTAATTTTAAATAGCCGCCATCACCGTGCTGCGCCCCACCAAAAGTGCAGAAGCGGTCTAGTAGTGGCAAATAGATATTATTGTCATAAACATGGCTGGAACATGGTTGACGAAAGCCACCACATATTGGCGCGTGATTATCCGAGTTTAATGAATGATAATCAGATGGCAAAAAAGCATAAAACCAATTGCCCACAAGCATATCGAATATATAGGGCGTGTTATCAGATGTGTTGGCGTGGCCTCCGCCCCATAGCACCAGCCAGTGCCTGCTGCTATCGTATGCAAAACCCGACCAGGCTCTGATTAGTGGTTCCGGGCTTGCCTTACCATTCAAATAAGGCGGCCGTAGCTCCGGTTCAAGCCAGGCGCTCTGAAATGTATTTTGTCTGATGTTCTGCCAGCTGTTCTCTGGCATCGTGACTAATAAATCCAGGAGCGGATTAGTTTGTTGGCTAAAACGCCCAGCAACGATTCTGTTACTTTCGTCCATATAATAAGTGTCTGACACCGGCTAATCCCTTACTATCGGTTGTAACGATTTTCTGGCACATTTCGGTAAATTATCGTCTGATAAACGACTAATATAAAACATCATTAGGTTTAGTTCAGGCTATAGCATTGCGTCAAGTTTATGCTGACTGTTATCTGTGCCTGATACTTTGCGTTGTTACTAAAATGTGTCCGGAAAAAATGAAGGTTACCTGATAATTTAAATTGCCCCGGTGCAGGCAAACCTCAACGGTCAGGCAGCAGTTGCCTCGCCAGACCAGTATGGTGCCCTGGTTGCTGAGCAAATATTAAGAAAAGGCGGCAATGCTGTGGATGCTGTCGTCAATGACCCCAAGCCTGCTGATAAAAAACGGCAAAGCACTTTTTTAAAGGTCTCTTAATTGTTTTAATAATCTGTCGATCTCGCGATCTACCGTGCGAATGTCGGTATCGTACTTCGCTGTTATTGCCGCTATTTCTTTTGAAACACGTTTTTCCCATACCGCACCAGCCAGATTATTGTTCCCTTGAAGCTTAGAACGACGCAATTTTGTAATCTCGATATCACGCCGGCTTTGTAGCCTGGCCTTTCGCCCCTTAAGTTTGGTTATTTCTGACTGCAGATCCCGTTTTACCAACGCATCGCGCCCTTTTGCCAATGCTTCTGACGGGCTTTCGGTTTGCTTTGGCTGCTGCAGTGGATTGGTCGGATTGATAGCCTTATCGGTAGCGTATTGCGTTAGTTCTACCTCATTACTGCAGGGAAGCTGGCGGTAAGTCATTACGCCGTTTAGCTCACATTTATAAACCGTCGCCGCTACAGCAAATGGCAAAATCCAGAGCAGGTAGCTGATCCTGATGATTTGTTTCATAAACACACCTTTGAATTCGTGTCCTTGAACCAATCATAATCGATAGCACGTAAACATCCAGCAGCTATCGTCTGGAATCAGCCGGTGTTTTTCTGAAACTTGTTCCGCGCTGTTCGCCGCTAATCGCCAGGGAACCACCGTTCCTCGCGTTGGCAGTAGCCAGCCAGTTGTCTTATGTTTATAGTATATTTTCCATTAATTTTAATATGTTAACTCAGCTTCACCATTAAATTGAGTTAAGTGCCGCCTATTTTTAGGTTTAACAGGAGTATTCCACCATGCTAAAAACTGCCAAATCACTTTTACTTGCTACCTTATTTTCCCTGGGCAGTGTCGCTACAGCC
Organism: Arsukibacterium sp. UBA5043; assembly: GCA_002415085.1. Taxonomy (GTDB): domain Bacteria; phylum Pseudomonadota; class Gammaproteobacteria; order Enterobacterales; family Alteromonadaceae; genus Alishewanella. The sequence goes on from DIBV01000008.1 coordinate 29,313, forward strand.
GCTGCCGATACTTTTAGCCTGCCGCCCCTACCCTACGCTGCTGACGCCCTGGCGCCAGTGATTGATAAAGACACCATGCAAATACATCATGGCAGGCACCATCAGGCTTATGTTAATAACCTGAATGGTCAGGTTGCGACTTTTCCTGAGTTAGCACAGCTGCCGCTGGAAGCGATTATGGCGCGGATGTCGCGTTATAACAGTGCGGTACGCAATAATGGCGGTGGCCACTATAATCATCAGCTGTTCTGGCAGGTCATGGCACCGCCGGGCCAGGGCGGCCAACCTTCGCCCGAACTGCAGGCTGCCATTAATCGTGACTTTGGCTCTCTGGTTGCGCTGCAACAAGCATTTAACCAGGCAGCTGCTACCCGCTTCGGCTCTGGCTGGGCCTGGCTTATTGTCGATGAAAACAACAAGCTGGTTGTTACCTCTACCGCAAATCAGGATAATCCGCTGATGGATGTGGTGGATGTGCAAGGCACACCTTTGCTGGCGCTGGATGTGTGGGAGCATGCGTATTATCTGCAATATCAGAACAAACGTGGTGACTATGCCACTGCCTGGTGGAAGGTTGTCAACTGGAACAAAGTGAACACATTATTTAATACCGCCAGCAACTAAGCTGTTTTTAATGCGATAGCCGCAGTGCTGCGTTACACTGCGGCTTTTTTATGGCTGGAACAACTTTATGGCACTTAAAGCGACGGTTTTTAAAGTTCAGCTGCAAATTGCAGATATGGACCGTAATTATTATCAGGACCACAGCGTAACCCTGGCTCAGCACCCCTCGGAAAATGATGAGCGGATGATGGTGCGTTTACTGGCGTTTATGCTTAACGCTTCAGACAGTCTGACGTTTACTAAAGGCTTAAGTGCGGAAGAAGATCAGGCCGAGTTATGGGACTGCGATTTAACCGGTAACATTAATTTATGGGTTGAGTTTGGCCAGAGTGATGAAAAATGGCTGCGTAAGGCGTGTGGCAGAGCCCGTCAGGTACAATTATTTTGTTACGGTGGCCGCAGTGTACCCGTGTGGTGGAAGAATATTGAATCAGCATTACAGCGTTATCAAAACCTGCAAGTAACCGAGATCCCGGAAACGGCTGTAAAGGAAATGGCTACGTTGGTAAGTCGTAATATGCAATTGCAATGTAATATCAGTGAAGGCCAGATCTGGTTATCTGACGCTAATCAGAGCGTGCTGATTGAGCCGGTGATCCTGAAAATGGCGCAACAACCGGCGTAATGCAGCGACGCGAATAAATCTGGGTTATGTCAGCCTTGGATCTGATTGTTTTATCATAGGGTGCTGCTTATGCTGGTCGAGAAAGGCCAGCAACGCCGGATAGTCATCCAGTTCAATAAGCTCCCGAAATGCTATCCAGTCAAGCAAACTGTATAGCGCCATTGCCGGATAACTCCAGTTAGCGAACTCGGCATTAGCAGCTTGCTGCTCCAAGACAAACATTGATGCTGCGATCCGCTCGCGCTGCAGATTGTAAAATAATTTATCTTCATTAGTATCCAGGCCGCTGCGGCTGCACTGGTATAACATTACCAGCGAGTCATTTACTGCATTGATCACTGTCAGCTGATTCTCCTGATACCAACTTAGCGATCCAGCTTTCACTTTCGCCGCCAGATACCGGTAAATTACCCCCGAATCAAAAATAATATGACCATCATCTTCCAGCATAGGAATACGCATTGTTGGATTCATGGCCGCCAGCGTTTCACGATCCGCGCCCTCCAGAATATTTAGCTTGATAAAGTCGCAAGGAGAGTCCGCCACAAATAAGCGGATCCGCCGAACATAGGGTGAGGTTTGTGAACCGTATAATTTCATTAGTGCTCCTTTAACGCCTTTGTGGTGCGAACCGCATTTAAATTAAAACCGGTTACCAGCATAGTACCGATGATCACAATTCCGGCCCCGAAGAGCGTATGCCAGCCGATGCTTTCATTCAAAAAAAGGTGACCCCATCCTACGCCAAAAACCGGGATCAAAAAAGTGACTGTCAGAGTAGGCGTCGCACCAATATCCTGCACCAGTCTAAAATATAATAAATATGCCACACCGGTGCAAAGCACACCTAAAGCCAACACTGAGAGCAGAGTTTGCGTGGCTGGCTGAGTTTCAGCCAGCGGGATAAACCACAATAATGGCAGCAACCATAATGTCGCGCCCCACATATTGCCATGGGCATTAATAAACGCCGGTACCGGCCTGGCAAGCCGGGTATACCACGTGGCAATACCATAGCAACAGGCAGCACCGGCAGCCGCTATGATAGCCGGTAGTGCAGCGCTGTCGGCTACAATCGGATCAAAACCGACCAGAATAGCCACACCACTGATACCCAATAGCAAGCCTGTCACAACTCTGAACGTCATGGCCTGCCTGAAAAACAGCCAGCCGATTACTGCCCCCCACAACGGTGCTGTAGCATTGAGTACCGCCAGCAATGAAGCTGTTAGCGTTTGAGCTGCATAGGCAAACAGTAAAAAAGGTAAGGCGGTATTAAAAAAGCTAAGCAGCATAAAGTGCCCGGCATATTGACGCAGTGGCAAGCTCCGTTTATAAGCTATCGCCACTACCGCCAAAAACAATGATGCCAGTAATACCCGGCCAAACATTAGCCAGGCAGGTCCCAGCTCGGGCACTGCCAGGCGCATAAACAGAAAAGATGCGCCCCAAATCGCTGCCAGACTCAATAAACGGATAATACTGGCAAACGCCACAGCACGGCTCCCTGCAAAGAAACTAAGTGATTAACCCTACTAATATCAGCAATTATTTGACAGCAGGATATTGCCAAGCTATGCAACTTTATTGCATAATAATCCCGCTTCATTTTTGCTTTATAGCTTTATGCTTTTGACCCACGCATTGTCGTGGGTTTTTTAATTTTTAAACGCGGGTGTAACTCAGCTTCTGTCATCGTGACCTATCCGGCTGGCGTCAGCGCCGGTTTGCTGCCGGTATTTAGCATCCGCCCGGGTGTTGTAAGGTCTGTCAGCCGGTGTCGTCATTAACTCAAAATTAAGGGCACCAATTTTCATATGGGGCCGCAGCGCCAACGGTAGTTTTCCACTGTTATAAAATTCCAGCACAATATTACCTGACCAGCCTGGATCAATCCGGTGCGCGGTAACATGCACCATTAAACCCAAGCGGGCTAACGATGAGCGGCCATCCAGCCAACCGACAATATCTGCTGGCAGGCGCACCGATTCCTGTGTTACGCCAAGAGCCAGTTCACTGGGGTGTAAAATAAAAACCTGATCGTCTGCAATGAAAATTTCATCGCTCATTACCGAATTTAATGCCGCATCTACTTGCGCCCGTGGCCCGCTTAAATCAATGTAGGGCGCCGCATGGGCCTGAAATACCCTGAATTTGTTACCCAGGCGGATATCAACACTTACCCCACTGATCATATCGGCGTCCGGTGCCGGGGTTATGCCTATTTTTCCTTCGGCCAGGTAACGCTCTATATCGCGGTCACTCAATCTCATGTTTAATCATCCGTTATTACAATTTCTACCTGTTGCGCGGTGGCACCAGTCATATTAGTTAACATTTTGCTGCTGATTGTACGGTAAATCTCGGCAATTGGCTGCAGCTTTAACACAGCCGGTACCCCCTGATCAGCATGCTCACGAATTTGCCGCTCCAGCGGCAACTGGCCGAGTACCGGCACCTGGTAGCGCTTAGCTAACCTAAGCCCGCCTGCGGTACCAAATATATCATCGGTTTCGCCGCAATGCGGACACAGGTAATAACTCATATTTTCTATCAGGCCCAGTACCGGAATATTGACCTGATTAAACATGGCAATGGCTTTACCAGCGTCCGTTAACGCCACATCCTGCGGGGTAGTGACAATTACCGCACCACTGACTTTCAATTTTTGCGCCAGGGTAAGCTGGATATCGCCAGTACCCGGTGGCATATCAACAATAAGTATATCCAGCTGCGGCCACAAGGTTTCATTGATAAGTTGCAATAACGCCTGGCTGGCCATCGGGCCGCGCCAGACTGAAGCCTGTTCCGGATCGACCAGAAAGCCAATGGATTGCAGACTAACACCAAAGGCGTGTTTTGGATTAAGTAACTTATCGTCCGGCGAGTCCGCCCTCGCCCCTGCCAGCCCCAGCATTAACGGAATAGACGGCCCGTAAATATCAGCATCCAGTAAGCCGGTGCGCAAACCCATTTTCGCAAGGGTGGTTGCCAGATTAACCGCCGTAGTCGACTTACCAACCCCGCCCTTGCCCGATGCGACTAATACAATATGCTGAATATTGGTCATGACGGGTTCCAATGCCCGGAGCGTCTCCAGCAGGCTGCTCAGCGGCGCTGCTGACTGGTCGTGATTATGCTCAGGCTTAGCCTTTGCGCCGGTCTCTGGTTTTAGTGTCGATTTTTTCAACCAATTGAACATTATTGCTCCAAACATTGCGGCAAAAGAAACTAATTAGTGGTGAACTGCGACAATTTTGCCACATAAGGTCTTTGGCGGATGCGATTTTACGCTGGCTATTGTATCATTCAGCAATATTTTTTCAGTTATTTATGCAAAGAGCCCAGCCGATGTCGCAACGGAAAATTTTAATCACCAGCGCTTTACCCTATGCAAACGGCCCTATCCATCTAGGCCACCTGCTTGAATATATTCAAACGGATATCTGGTCACGTTTTCAAAAAGCCCGTGGTCATGAATGCTACTATGTTTGCGCCGATGATGCCCATGGCACACCAATTATGCTCAAGGCACAACAGCAAGGAATCACGCCGGAACAAATGATTGCCCAGACCAAAATTGAGCATGAGGCCGATTTTGCCGGTTTCGCCATCGGTTTTGACAATTACTACTCAACTCACAGTGAAGAGAACCGGCAATTTGCCAGCCTGATTTACCAGCGTTTAGATGACGCGGGTCATATTAAAAGAAAAACCATCAGCCAATTGTACGACCCGCAGAAAAATATGTTTTTACCTGACCGTTTTGTCAAAGGTGATTGCCCTAAATGTGGTGCCCTTGACCAGAATGGTGACAGTTGTGATGTTTGCGGCGCTACATACAGCCCAACCGATGTCAAAAATCCACGCTCTGTTGTCTCGGGTGCCACTCCGGTATTAAAAGACTCAGAACATTACTTCTTCGATTTGCCAGCATTTAGTCAGATGTTGCAAAACTGGACCCGCAGTGGTGCGCTACAGGAAGAAATGGCCAATAAGTTACAAGAGTGGTTTACTGATGGCCTGCAAATGTGGGATATCAGCCGCGATGCCCCCTACTTTGGCTTTGAGATCCCTGGAGCACCCGGTAAGTTTTTTTATGTTTGGCTGGATGCCCCCATCGGCTATCTGGCGAGCTTTAAACATTATTGTGATCAAAATAATGTCGATTTTGACAGCGTCTGGCAAAAAGACTCCAGCGCAGAGGTTTACCATTTTATTGGTAAAGATATTATTTATTTCCACAGCTTGTTCTGGCCAGCGATGCTCGAAGGTGCGGGTTTCAGAAAACCCAACGCCGTTTATGCTCATGGCTTTGTTACCGTAAATGGCGCCAAGATGTCTAAGTCACGCGGCACCTTTATTAAGGCCCGTACCTATCTGGATAACTTGAATCCGGAATATTTGCGCTATTACTTTGCTTCTAAGCTAACGTCCGGTATTACCGATCTGGATTTAAATCTGGATGACTTTACCCAGAAAGTAAATGCCGATTTAGTCGGTAAAGTGGTAAACATTGCCAGTCGTTGCGCCGGTTTTATCAGCAAGCGCTTTGACGGTAAACTGGCTGCGAGTATTGCTGAGCCCGATTTGTTACAAGAATTTGGTAATGCAGGTACCAGCATAGCGGATAGCTTTGAAAAGCGGGAGTTTGCCAGGGCCATCCGCGACATTATGGCGCTGGCCGATAAAGCCAACCAGTATATTGATAATAAGGCGCCCTGGGTATTGGTAAAAGATGAAGCCCGCCAACAGGAAGCGCATGATGTTTGCTCAATGGGCCTGAATTTATTCCGGGTATTAATGCACTATTTAAAACCGATACTGCCGGTGATGGCGCAAGAGGTGGAAGCATTTTTAAATACTGAGCTGACGTGGCAAAATTATCAAACGCCACTGCTAAACCATAGCATTAATCCGTTTAAAGCACTGATGCAACGGGTAGACCCACTAAAAGTGGCGGCAATGGTGGCCGCGTCAACCGAAAACCTGCAGCCTGCAGCGCAAAATCAACCACAAGACACACCGCACCAGGCTGCGCCAGCGGTTACCACTGCAAATGCCGACACACCTCGCAGCGCTGCCCGTGAACCTATCAGTGATACCATCAGTATTGAAGACTTCGCCAAAATTGATTTAAGGGTGGCTAAAATCATCAGTGCCAGCGCGGTTGAAGGTGCCGATAAACTGGTGCAATTGCAACTGGATATTGGCAATGGCGAAACCCGGCAGGTTTTCGCCGGCATTAAAGCCGCTTACATCCCGGAAGAACTAGTCGGACGCAGTACCGTTATGGTTGCCAATCTGGCACCACGTAAAATGCGCTTTGGCTTATCCGAGGGCATGGTTCTGGCAGCTGGCCCGGGCGGTGGTGATTTATTTATCTTAAGCCCTGATGACGGTGCCACGCCGGGTATGCGGGTAAAATAAGCCAATGCATAGCTCCTTTCGCAGTTTCTCATCACTGTTTGCCACTACCCTGATCATGGTGTTAGGGGCAGGCCTGTTAACAACATATCTGGGGTTGTCACTGGCTGCAGATGGTGTTGAGCAACTGTGGATTGGCGGCATGATGTCGGCCTATTATCTGGGATTGGTGGTAGGCTCTAAGCTCGGCCATAAACTGATTGGTCGGGTTGGCCATATCAGAACCTTTGTTGCCAGTGCCGGCATGGTGACTGCGTCAGCGTTAGGGCATGCTCTAACTGATGATCTGCAGGTATGGCTGGTATTACGGTTAATGGTCGGTACCGGCATGATGTGTCAGTACATGGTATTGGAAAGCTGGCTGAACGAGCAGGCTGAAACGAATCAGCGCGGTACCGTATTTGCCAGTTATATGATTGTCTCTTATGTTGGTATGGTTGGCGGTCAGACGGTGTTGTCGTTTTTCCCCGAGCTTGGCCTACAACCGTTGTTACTGGTTGGCATTTGTTACGCGCTGTGCATCGTTCCGATCGCCCTGACGAAACGGATCCATCCGGCGCCTTTACATCCCGCGCCGCTGAAAATTCTGCCGTTTTGGCGTCAGGTACCGCAATCACTCACTACCATCCTGATGGCAGGCGGGATCTCAGGCTCTTTTTATGGTCTGGCCCCGGCATTTGCCGCAGGTTCTGGCTTGTCTACGAAAGAAATCGCTGTATTTATGTCGGCTACCATTTTCGCCGGATTACTGGCTCAGTGGCCGATGGGCAAGCTCTCAGACAAAATACCGCGCAGCCGGCTGTTGCGGGTAAATAGTGCGCTGTTAGGCTTACTGGTACTGGCGATGGCCACTTTGCCAATAAAAGGCCCGCTGTTAATTGGCATGACGTTTTGCTTTGGTATTCTGGCATTTACCCTTTATCCACTGGCGACGGCCCTGGCCAATCAACATATTGATGCCAATGAACGAGTAGCGCTATCTGCTACCATCCTGCTAACCTTTGGCATTGGCGCCACCATTGGCCCGTTGATAGCCTCAGGGTTAATGCAGTTGTTAGGCAACAGCATGTTATATGGCTATATGGCCCTGGCCTGCCTCATTCTTTTTATTCGGTTACAGCGGGTTAATTACAATCAGAAGATGGCCAAACGCATGCTGTCTCAACAGCAATCGTCTGATTATCAGGTAGCATCTGGTGATCTTGTATCATCACCACTGGCGGCAGCACTTGACCCACGGGTAGATGAAGATCTGGTTCAGCAACAAATGCGCGATGACACTGGCGCCGGCTCGGAGTCAGTGCCAGAACAATCAGCAGCGACAATCGACACAGCAGATGGCTGTTTGCCAGGCCCCGCGGATGACAATGTTGCTGGACAACATACTACACAACTTAAACCAGATTAATCGTTAGTTCTGGTTTATCAGCGCTTTATTCCACAGGTTCTGATTTTTGGAGAAAGTGAAATATTCTCCCGGGTGCCAGCACTTAGGTAATAACGCCATGCTTTTACGCTCTTCCAAATTAGAGACCAGTTTACTTAAAATTTCTAATAGTCGTTCTTCACTAATCCGCTCCAACTTTTTGCGGGCATGTGGGTAATATAAATTATTTTCCACACTCACCACGCAGCCCTGAGCAGAGACGTTATAAGTCAGATTACGGGTTACCATCCGGCAAATGGGCATTTTCGGATCTTGCGGATATAAACCAGTGACAATGGCATATTCGTAACGATCTAAATCCTGCCGGTCAGAATCTTTGGGGATATACGTTATGCCAAACCCCTGTGGAAATACTCCAGTGATCTTAAGTAAGCCAGATACCGCAACCGGGCTGTAAACCCCTTTTTCAACACCCTTTTCCAGTACTAAACCGACTTTAGGTAACGACTCGTAGCTATAGTTCGCTTTGGTAGACAGGACAACCGAGGTATAGATTTGAGGTATCTTTAACAAGTTGCCGACACCTTGCTCGGGTTTAATGGCATTTTTCAGCATAAAAATCAGAAACGCCTGCTTTTCGCGCTCGTTTTGCAAATACCGGTCACGTTGTTCTTTAGAATTACCCTGATAAGAACCAATCCCAATTGCTTGCACCACAAAATTTAAGCTTTCCCGATAACTGATTTTTAACAGCTCGGTTCGCTCGTCATTTTCCAACACCCTGAATTCATCCAAATCGCCAGCAGAACCTTTGAGGATCCGCTGGGCATCCGGGTGACAACTGCCAATATCCTGTAGCAGCGCCGCCATCAATAATGGTACCTGCACATCGTCCCGAAACGGCTGATATTCATCAGCAGCAGCGGTGCCTGCCGCAGCCTGAAATCTCTGCAGGATAAATGGATGGCTTATTTGATTGTCGAGTAACAGCCTGTCCAGTAAACGTATACTTAGCAATGCTTTGTACAGATGTTTACTTTTTTGATTGGACGGCGCGATATTTTTGCCAGCAGTCGGTGACATCAGCTGAATGGTCCCGAGCATCTTAGCGCTTTGGATATTGGTTTCTTCAAAAGAATCACTTTCTGACAGTGTCAGGATGTCTAAACATAAACGCCGTAACGATTCATATCGGTTTAGCTTGTCTTGCTGTAGCTGCTTATTAAAAAATTCCTGTTCGCTCTGAGCCTGTTGCAGGTTTCGTTCGATCAGTGCCTGGTCACCTTTATTGGCCTGGGCTTGCCGGCTCTGAAACAAAAATACCTGCTGTTCACGCTCTGCCTGCTGCTGATCCCGCTCGGCAGCACCGTTAAACCATTGCATTGCCTGCTCGAACAATGAATCTGCCACCTTTGTGTCGTCATAAATACGGTTTAACAGGGCTTTAACGGCTTTTGTAAAATTGGATTTACCTACATTTCCAATTTGCATTATTTATATTTATCCTTATTTGGCATACCTGAGATAATACGAGTCAGTATTGCATCGTTGAGAATTTAAAATATCAACACCAACTTGCCAATATTTATATTTTTTTTCATGATGTTATGAGCAGTTTCTGCGTTTCTCCAGTCATAGCTATCACTGAGTAATGGCGACAAACGGCCATCCGCCATCGGCGCAGCAAAGGCTTCACAAAAGGCAGCAGTTAATGTCGCTTTATACTCATGGCTTCTGTTTCGAAGGGTGCTGCAAATCAACCGGCCACGCTTTTTAAAAAACGGTGCCATATCAAAATGCTCAATCGTTCTTCCCCCCATCATGGCATAGACAATAATAACGCCATCCTCTGCCAAAACTTTAACATTTTCGCCAATATAATCACCGGCGACAGGATCAAGAATAATATCAGCACCCGCTGGCCAGTTCGCTGCCAACTCCGCGGCAAACTGGCTTTGACGATAATTAATTGCGATATCCGCACCCAGTTGCAAACAGGCAGCTACTTTCTCTGGCTGACCAACTGTTACCGCCACGCTGGCGCCCGCTAATTTTGCTAACTGAATGGCGCTGGTACCGACACCACTGGCACCCGCATGCAGTAATACCCTGTTATCTGGCTGCAGATTACCCAACATAAACAACAATTGATAAGCAGTCAGAAACGTTTCAGCAGCGGCTGCGGCTTGTGACCAGGTCCACGCTGCGGGCTTGCTGATTGCATGTTTTTTTTGCAGTAAAGCGTATTGAGCGTAACCGCCGCCGGCAACAATACCAAACACGTCTTGCCCCAGCCACTTTTCATCGGCTTTTGCACCAACCTGCACCACAATGCCGGCAACCTCAAGCCCAAGAATGTCACTCTCGCCCGCAGGCGGAGGGTAATGTCCCTGGCGTTGCATTAAATCGGCGCGGTTCACCCCGGCGGCTTTAACTTGGATTAACAACTGGCCAGCTGCGGGCCGGGGTACGTCATGTTGCTCTATCACAAGTGCACTGTTTTTACCCGGTTGTTGTACAGCGATAACTTGCATTAGCAAAGGAACGTCTGGCATAAAACCCCTAATTGTTAGCGACTGACAGTTTTTGCTTTAGCTTTGCTGCCAGCTTCTCTAAAATGCGGTTTTTAGTCTAGCACAGTGTAGCCAAACGAATGAGCAAGCAAACTGCAAGTCCGGCCATTATTCTGGCCCCGGGTCGGGAGAAAGCGCTAAAGCGGCAGCATCCCTGGATATTTTCAAATGCCATAAGTCAGGTTATCAGTACCCCCAACAGTGGAGACATTGTTGATGTGCTAAGCAGTAAAGGTGAATGGCTGGCCAGCGCCGCTTACTCTCCCCGCTCGCAGATCAGAGCCCGGGTATGGAGTTTTGACCAGAACCAGTCAATTGATGAAGCTTTTTTTTATAGCCGTTTAGACGATGCCTGGCAATTAAGGCAAAGCCTGTTTGATCAAAGTACCACTAATGCGGTCAGACTGATTGCCGGTGAGTCTGATGGTCTGCCCGGTATTACTATTGATAAATACGCCGATGTATTGGTATGCCAGCTGCTGTCAGCCGGGGCCGAGGCCAGTCGCAAGCCTTTGCTGGCGGCCTTGATAAAAAGGTTTCCTGACCACAGCATTTATGAGCGATCTGATGTCGATGTCCGGAAGAAAGAAGGACTTGAGCCAGTAACTGGCTGGCTTCATCTGCCCCGGGGCGATGGTGAAGTGATTATTCAGGAACACGGCATGGCGCTGCTGGTCGACGTAGTCAATGGTCACAAAACCGGTTTTTATCTTGATCAGCGGGCCAGTCGACAGGCCGTCAAACGCTATGCCAAAGATAAAACAGTTTTAAACTGCTTTAGTTACACCGGCACTTTTGCCGTTGCCGCTTTGCAAGGAGCAGCCAGTAAAGTAACCAACGTTGATTTGTCAGAGCTGGCGTTAGCCACTGCTGAGCGCAATGCCAGCTTAAACCAGCTGGATTTGAGCTTACTGGAACAAAGCAAAGCCGACGTATTTAAATTACTTCGGCAGTATCGGGAACAGGGCCGGCAATTTGATCTGGTGATCCTGGACCCGCCAAAGTTTGCTGACAATAAGTCACAACTGGCCGGTGCATGTCGCGGCTATAAAGATATCAATATGGTGGCGATGCAACTGGTGAAACCGGGCGGATTATTATTTACGTTTTCCTGCTCCGGTTTAATGGAAGATGGCTTGTTTCAGAAAATTGTGGCTGATGCTGCTTTAGATGCAAAACGCCAATGTCAGTTTTTAGAGCGTTTACAACAAGACAGTGATCACCTGGTGCTAAGCACATTTCCAGAGGGCCATTATTTAAAAGGCTTGATCTGCAAAATTGCCTGAGGTAAGCAATTTTGCTGAAAAAAACTAACCTGCTAACTATAAGCAGGTTAGTTTAATTCCATAAAAGCCAGACCGATCTGATAGCCATCTTCGCTTTCCTGCGCGCATCTAACTACTTTAGCCGTGGCATCCAGCGGTGGGATACTGGCGTTATTAGACTCCAGGCGCACTTTGATTAACGTTCCCATTTCCAATGGCTCGTCAATATCAACTGACATACCAGAGGCGCTCAAGTCACGACAAACCCCATCTATGGTTCGGCCTGCTTCAGGATCGTTTAGCAGTAGTTGTACATCTGCATTCACCATCATTCTGAAATAATGCCGTCCATCGCCTTTTGTTAACATAACTTTCCCCTGTCAATACAACAATACTATTTATAGAACTTTCCGAACAGTGTGTAAAGTGTCATCTGACACCCGCGGCATCAGAGGGCTAATTCAGCCACAGCTTAATTTTTAAACTCGGCTACCGCATGCAATATCCGCTTTACCGACACCGGATAAGGCGTACCCAATTGCTGAGCATGCAGTGATACCTTAAGCTCCTGCAACATCCAGTAAATATTGTGCAACGTCTCTGGCACTATAGCCCCACCAGCGTATTTGCCCAATACGTTGTTATAAGCATCCACTGCTTTTTGATATTCGTGCATCAATAACCGGTCCCGCTGTGGGTCAACCGGTAACTTCTCTAACCGTTTTAACATTGCTTGTAAATACCGCAGGATATCCGGTAACCTGGTTGCGCCATGCTGGCTGACAAACCCTTTGAACACCAATTCATTAAGTTGTTGTTTGATATCACCCTGCGATTGAATATGAGCCAAATCTACTTTGCCTTTCAGGCGCTTTTGGATATCGTGGCTCAGGGTTAAAATTTGTTCAACCTGTAATGCTATCGCCACTACCGTATCACCCAGTTCCGCTCTTACCTTGTCCCGTAATATCTTAAATTCCTGACCCGTTGTAGGCGTATCACCTGTCGCAATCAATGCATCTACGCCAGCAGCAATGCAATCGTCAATCAGCTCCAACACCCGGCCAAAAGGGTTAAAATACAACCCCAGTTTTGCTTTATTGGGTAGCGACTCCTGTAGATACTTTACCGGCGACGGTACATTTAGTAACAGTAAACGTCTCAACCCCTGCAACGTCACTTGCCTTGCCTGCTGCGGGTTATCTAACAGCTTTATTGCCACCGAATCCCGTTGGTCAACTAAGGCAGGAAACGCTTTAATTTCGTATCCCGCCTGCAATTTAACATACTCTTCGGGCAGAGCGCCAAAACTCCACTGAGTCAGATTTTCCTGTTCAATACCCTGCTCGGCAACCTGACTGAGACTTTGCTGCACCTCGCCCTGCAATCCCTGCTTTAATATGGACAAAGACCTGCCTTGTTGCAGCGTTTTACCTGCTTCGTCCACTACTTTGAAGTTCATAGTCAGGTGGGCAGGAATACCCGATAGATCCCAGGCATCATCCGGGATCGTCACCCCTGACATCCTCTTTAAACGCTGACTGATTACCTCAATAAGCTTACCCTGTTCCGGCGCTATCAACTGCATTAATGCGTCAGCATAGTTTGGAGCCGGAACAAAGTTTCGCCGGTATTGCTTTGGCAGCGACTTTATTAATGCGACCAGTAGCTCATGACGCAGTGCCGGAATAAGCCAGTCAAACCCGCTGTCATCAATCTGATTTAGTAATGCCAGTGGTATAACGACACTAATGCCATCATCAGGTTCGCCGGGCGCAAAATGATAGTCCAGTGGCAACGTTACATTACCCTGATGCCAACTTTCGGGGAATTTATCAGTGGTAATATCGCTGGTATCACGATTGAGCAGACTGTCGGGATCAAAATTTAAAAAACCGGGGGCAACAGCACGTTGCTTTTTCCACCATTTAGCAAAATCGATGCGATTATTCGCCCACTGTGGAACTTTCTCTGCGTAAAAAGTAGCTAAGGTATCCTCATCAACCAGAATATCGCGCCGGCGTGATTTTTCTTCCAGGGCGGTGACATCGTCAATCAATCGCTGATTGAAGCTCAGAAATGCGTCATTAGTGCCTAGCTCCTGATTAACCAGTGCCTCCCGGATAAAGATCTTATGAGACACCACTTCATCTATTTTACTGTAAAGCACTGCGCGTTTTGGCACGATGACCAGGCCGTATAGCGAAACTTGTTCAAACGCCACGACCGCACCACGTTTTTTTTCCCAGTGTGGCTCGCTGTAACTGCGAGTAACTAAATGGGCTGCCAGGGGCTCTATCCACTCCGGTTCAATTTTGGCCAGGCTGCGCGCATACAGTTTACTGGTCTCAACCCATTCTGCGGCCATTACCCATTTGGGCTTTCGCTTAAACAAATGACTGCCCGGAAAGGCATAAAAGCGCGTTTGACGTGGTCCAAGGTAATCGGCGTCAACATCTTTAAAACCTACCTGCCCCAGTAAACCGGTTAACAACGCGCTATGCAGTTGTTGATAGCTTGGCGGGCTGCCATTGATAATAAGGCCCTGCTCTTTTGCCAGCTGACTGAGCTGGCTGACTAAATCCTGCCATTCTCTGACCCGCAGATAGTTTAAGAACTCCTGACGGCATAAACGCCTGAATTGATTGTTGCTCAGATCATCCTGCTGTTGCTGCAAATAGGCCCAAAGTTTCAGCCAACTGCTGAAATCGGAGTCGGGATCAGCAAAGCGGCCATGGCATTCATCGGCTTTTTGTTGCTTATCGAGCGGCCGTTCGCGTGGGTCCTGAATAGAAAGCGCCGCAACCACTACCAGCACTTCCTGCAGTGCCGCGTTAGTGCTTGCCGCCACCACCATTCTGGCCAGGCGGGGATCGATGGGTAACCGGGCGAGTTGCTTACCCAAAGCCGTTAAGTTTAATTTTTGTCGGCCACGTTGTGGCTCGATTGCACCAAGCTCTTCCAGTAATTTAATACCATCATTGACAAAGCGATTATCCGGGCGTTGCAAAAACGGGAACGCATCAATATCACCCAGTCCTAACGCCAGCATTTGCATGATAACAGAGGCTAAATTAGTCCGCAGAATCTCCGGATCGGTAAACTCTGGCCGGCCATTAAAATCTTCTTCACTGTACAACCGAATACATATACCAGCTGCCACCCGGCCACAGCGCCCCTTACGCTGATTGGCACTGGCCTGGCTGATGGCTTCTATCGGCAGTTGCTGCACTTTTGAGCGATAGCTGTAACGGGATAACCGAGCCGTGCCGGGATCAATTACATAGCGAATACCCGGTACTGTCAGTGACGTTTCCGCAACGTTAGTCGCCAGTACA
Organism: Arsukibacterium sp. UBA5043; assembly: GCA_002415085.1. GTDB lineage: Bacteria > Pseudomonadota > Gammaproteobacteria > Enterobacterales > Alteromonadaceae > Alishewanella. The sequence goes on from DIBV01000008.1 coordinate 44,552, forward strand.
ATCCGTCGCCCGGTGTGGCCTTGAAATATCCGGTTTTGCTCTGCTGCGCTTAACCTGGCATAAAGCGGCAATACTTCGGTGTGAGGTAATTTTAGTTTTTCCAGGGCATCAGCTGTATCCCGAATTTCCCGCTCGCCGTTTAAAAAAATCAAAATGTCACCAGGTGGCTCCCGGTATAATTCTTCCACTGCATCAAAAATACCCTGTAACTGATCAGCGTCTTTATCTTCCTGATCGGTATAGGGCCTGTAACGGGTTTCCACCGGATAAGTGCGGCCCGAGACTTCAATAATCGGCGCATCAAAAAAGTGTTTTGAAAAACGTTGCGGGTCAATAGTAGCAGAGGTAATGATTAGCTTTAAATCCGGCCGCTTTGGTAAGAGCTGCTTCAAATAACCCAGCAAAAAGTCGATATTGAGGCTACGTTCATGGGCTTCATCAATAATAATAGTATCATACTGATTTAAAAAGCGATCCTGTTGCATCTCTGCCAGTAGCACACCGTCAGTCATCAGTTTTATCAGGGTCTGATGTGTTGTGTGATCTCCAAATCGAATTTTATAACCAACCTGCTGCCCTGCCTGACAGTTAAGTTCCTGGGCGATCCGGTCAGCGACGCTGCGGGCCGCCAATCGCCGTGGTTGAGTATGGCCAATAGTGCCGGCTACGCCGCGTCCAAGCTCCAGGCATATTTTTGGTATTTGCGTTGTCTTGCCTGAGCCGGTTTCACCGGCAATAATGACCACCTGGTTGGTAGCTATAGCGGCTTTAATCTGATCTTTACTAGCAACAACAGGTAACTCTGGCGGATAATTAATAACAGGCATAGCGGCTTGACGCTGTTGTCGCTGGCTGACAGAGCGTTGAATATCTGCTGCTATTTTTTGCAACACCGGTTGCTGATCGGCCTTACCGCTCATTTTTTTACTGTTTACCAGGCGACGACGCAGCCGGTATTGATCCTGCATCAGGCAATCGCTAAGTTGGGAATATAAAGTTGTAGCAGTTACTACGGGCTCAACTGACAAAATAACACCCTCAGAAATCAGAGGGCGTCATGCTACCAAGCTAGCGGGGTCAAGGTCTAGCGTTAAACAACGCTTCGGTAATGAGAATGTAATTCTTTGTCAATCGCGGCCAATACATCAGAACGGGTAATAATTCCCAGTAAGCCACCATTGTCATCCACCACCGGGTAGAGTTTAGGCTTAGTTTTCAGCATCATCTGAGCTAAGTCGATAATGCCATCATAGGATTTTACGGTTAATACATCGGTATTCATCACATCGCTTACCCTGGCGGCCTGCTGATCATGATAGGTTGACATCAACATTCTGGCCAGGCAATCCTGTTCGGATACAAAACCGACAATTCTGTTGCTAAGGTCAACCACAGGCCCACCGGTCTGCCGGCCTTTTATTAATAGGGCCACAGCCATTTCAACCGGCATATCAACCGTAAAAGTCACCGGATGACGATGCATATAGTCAGCTACTTTCAGTAAGTCCATACGTTCCCCTTTAACACATCAAACTACAGGCAGCGCCCACTAAATAGTTTAGCTAATAATGGGTTAATTGCTTATTTTTTCACTCTCATCAGCGAATATTTCAATCACAGTGCCGCGATGGTTACGTTTAGCCCGATACATACCCGGGGTATTAAACGCCCAGCTAAGCTCACCCTGGGCATCAACCACAATAACTCCGCCCGTACCACCAGCATCCAGCAACTCCGTTATGACTTCTTTGGCTGCTACCGCCGCATTTTTACCCTGATATTTAACTCTGGCGCAAATATCCGATGCAACATTGTAGCGGATAAAATACTCACCGTGGCCGGTGCCAGATACGGCGCAACTGGTATTGTCGGCAAAGTTACCGGCACCAATTACCGGTACATCTCCCACCCGGCCCCAACGTTTGGCGGTCATCCCGCCAGTGGATGTTGCGGCTGCCAGATTACCATCCTTATCAATGGCAACGGCGCCAACAGTACCCATTTTCCAGTTTGGGTCCGGTATAATTGCAGCCTGATGCGGCACTGATTGCTGAGCCTGCCTGGCCCGCTTTAATGCTTCATAACGAAACTCGGTATTAAAATAGCTGTTATCCACTTGCTCCAACTGCTGGGCGAGGGCAAATTGTTCTGCCCCCTTACCCGTTAGCATGACATGTTCAGACTTTTCCATCACGGCACGGGCAAGCAAAATCGGATTCTTTACGGTCGTAACACTGGCAACCGCTCCGGCATTCCGATCCTGTCCCATCATTATGGCAGCGTCCAGCTCATGGGTTTCCTCCCAGGTATAAACCGCGCCTTTTCCAGCATTAAACAATGGTGAATTTTCCAGCACAGTAACCGCAAGCGTCACGGCATCTACGCTACTCCCCCCAGCCGCAAGAAGCTCATAACCTTTGTTTACGGCTTCAGCCAGGGTAGCTTCATAGTTTTTCTGTTGTTCGCTGCTCATCTGGCTACGGTCTATGGTGCCGGCACCACCATGAATAACAATACCAACGGGCGGTGCTGCTGCCAAAATCGTTGCAGGCATACCTAGTGCAAGAATCAGTAGTAGTCGTTTCATTGTTTGCTCCATTCATTTATTTTTGATGTTCTTTTTACGTGATTTATCAGCAAGTCACAATACATTGTAAAGCTCTGTTACCGTATCAACCCTGCTATACAATATCTTGAATGCAATCTTTAACCAATAACATGGTCTATTATTAAGGTGTTTAAGTTCGGAGTAGTATAATGCGTCCTTTAACTGCCACTATGTTGGCAATATCATTGCTTATCTTGATGTCATGCCAGCATACCCCCGCTCAATGGCAATTAAAAAAGCCGCAAGATTTATTAGTCGACCAAGCCTACTTTCAGGGTCAGTTGCATGCTGTGCAAACTGCAGACGAAATATTTCGCTTGCCTCAGGCTAACAAACAAGAACTTAGTCAACTCAAACTGGAACGAAAGGATATCGCTGAGTATTCTACTGCTATCCTGGCGTATATTCAGGCCTATACCAACGGAGCCTTGGCATACAACCAAACGAAAACCAGAGCCGTCAGCGAGACACTCGCAACGGGTGAAGCAAATTGTTTAAGCCTGTCAATTTTGGCCTATAGCATAGCAAAAGAAGTAGGGCTGGAACCTGTATTTCAGGACGTCGCCATTCCTGAATATTGGAGCAGTGGCATTAACCAGATCTGGTTGAGTGGCCACATAAATCTGAAAATACTTCAAAATCGACAACTGAATTACGGCTCTGGCATGGTTCTGCTTGGCAACGATATTGTTATTGATTTTGATTCCATCACGTTGAAACAGCGTTTTACTACAAAAAAGATAAGCCCTCAGCGGGTTTTAGCAATGTTTTATAACAACAAAGCAGCAGAATACTTTGACCGTGGTAATTTTGCCCAAACTTATCGGTATTATCTGGCTGCAATTAAGGCAGATCCTGATTATCCGGCTACGTGGTCAAACCTTGCGGTGCTGTATCGACAACATCATCGCTATTCGCTGGCAGAACACGCGTATCATCATAGCTTAGCATTAAACCCAAAAGCCATTAATACACTGGCGAATCTTGCTATGCTATACCGGTATATGGGTAACGAAAATAAGGCAGTCCGCCTTGAACAACAAGTGCATGAAAAGCGCAAAGCTAATCCATGGTATTACGTGATGCTTGGTAATGAAGCATTAAAATTTAATAATCCAGAAAAAGCGATTAAATTATTCCGCCACTCACTTAGCTTAAATATCAGTATGCATGAAGCTTATTTTGGTCTCGCCAAGAGCTATTTTGCGTTAAATAATACCCATAAAGCCGCTTATTATCTTAGTAAGTCCAGGCGTGCTGCATTATCAAATGAGGATAAAGAACGCTATCAGCATAAAATTGATACGCTGGATCGATTGGCAAGTGCGGGTTAGTACGGTATGTTTTTAGCCAGTCATCGTTGCGTTATAAACAGATTTGCCTATACTTTAACTCAGTTTTGTTATTGATTTAAATCCATGCGAAAAATTATAAATTCAGCTGATGACGCACTTTCTGAGCATGATTCACCTGTCAAAAAGCCAGTTAAGCCGCTAACGCATCGGGATGCAGAGGCAGCAGCGCCTGAAGACAATTCTGTTTGTGGAGAAGAAGATCCAGGTTCTGCACTGGAGAGTCTGATGGACCCGGACAAATAGCATAACTGCCTTTCATTGGTGTATTATCCATACATTAATGCACGCCCCAAATTCACTTCTTAAAGAATTAAAATATGTCTAAACAGATGTCTTACTATTTTCATGACTATGAAACCTGGGGCGCAGATCCTAAACGCGATCGTCCAGCTCAATTTGCAGGCATTCGCACCGATTTAGAGTTAAATATTATCAGTGATCCTGACGTCTGGTACTGCCGCCTGGCAAATGATTATTTACCCCACCCACAAGCAGCGCTAATTACCGGACTTACCCCGCAACTTTGTAATAAAAAAGGGCTTAGCGAAACCGATTTTATGCAAAAAATCGTTACACGTTTTAGCGAAGCCAATACCTGCGTTCTTGGCTATAACAGTCTGCGGTTCGATGATGAAGTATCGCGCTATAGTTTATATCGTAATTTTTTTGAGCCTTATGGCCGGGAATGGCAACATGGCAACAGCCGCTGGGATTTGATAGATGTTGTCCGCGCCTGTTATGCACTGCGCCCAGAAGGCATTAACTGGCCATTGCGAGAAGATGGCAGCCCTAGCTTTAAACTGGAGCATTTAACCAAAGCTAATGGTCTGGCGCATACCCAAGCACACGATGCGTTGTCTGATGTTTATGCCACTATTGCTATCGCAAAACTAATAAAAGAAAAACAACCTAAACTTTTTAGCTATTTATTTGAACTACGGAAGAAAGCTAAAGTCGCCGAGCTGATAGACGTTGCGGGTTTAACGCCACTGGTGCATGTGTCATCTAAGTTTCCTGCCAGCTCAGGCTGTGTAAGCTGGATTGTGCCACTTGCCTTCCACCCCACTAACAAAAATGCAGTTATTTGCTATAACCTGCAAGCTGATCCCGCGCCATTGCTGGCTGATGATCTGGCAACGCTTACCTCTAAACTCTATACCCGCAGTATTGATTTAGCTGAAGGCGAAGAGCGACTTGGTCTGAAATTAATCCATTTAAACAAATGTCCGGTGCTGGCGAATGCCAAAACACTCAGTGTCGAGCGCGCCACGGCACTGGGCATCGACCGCGGACAATGCCTTGCAAATCTTGAATGGTTTAAACAGCATCGGCAGTTACAGCAAAAAGTAATAGAACTTTATCAACAGCCGGCTGATTACCCGGAGGAAACAAACCCTGACTACCAGTTATATCATGGTTTTATCAGTGATGCCGACAAACAAAAAATGCAGCAGCTGCACAACTTACCCCCTGAACAACTCAGCATAAACGCCCCACTTTTTGCAGATGAACGGTTAAACAGCTTGTTGTTTTTATATCGGGCACGAAACTATCCACAAAGCCTGAATGATAATGAGCAGCAAAAATGGCAGCGTTACCGCACTGATAAACTGATGCACGGCCTGGACAACCCTAACCTGACTATGGAAGCATTTAGCCTGGCGCTGGAGAACCTGGCTCATGAACATGCCAGTGATGAACAAAAAATGAAAATTTTAAAAGCCTTGTATTTGTATGTTCAAACTTTATAAACCAATGTATACAACGCTAAGTCTTGAATTTCTTAGCGAATACGTCAATACTTAGCACCATCTTGTCGGAGTGCCCAGCTGTTTACAGCGGGCTGAGACCGTGAAAACGGGATCCGTTGAACCTGATCAGGCTAATACCTGCGAAGGGAAACAAGGGGAAATACAGCACTTAATTAAGCAAAACCTTTGTGGTTTTGTTGTTTATTATATCCTGCCCCCACTCCGGACAAGCAATCCCAACTTGTATAACCGGAGCTTGCTATGTCTGAAAAAAAGTCTGATAAAACCTTAACGAAACGCGATTTACGTGCTCATGCCAGAGCCTATATTCAAGCGTTGCACGGCGAAACCTTTCCCGGTTCCACCCGCCGCTATCTGCAGTGTGAGCAAAGTGGCGTGCACGTGCCGGTACGGGATATTCAGTTAACCCCGACCCGTTTAGCCGACGGCAGCACACAGTTTAATGCACCCTTGTCTGTTTATGACACATCAGGACCATATGGCGATCCTGCACAAACGCCTGATGTACTAAAAGGCTTACCCAAATTACGCCTACCATGGATTAACAGCCGCAGCGATGTTGAGGTATCACCGCTGCCAGTGTTTGCGGAAATAAGTCTGGATGAACAAATCACTGAATTTGAACATCAGCCATTAAAAGCAAAAGCTGGTAAAACTGTAACGCAATTGCACTACGCCCGTGCCGGTATAATTACTCCTGAAATGCGGTTTATTGCCCTGCGGGAGAATATAACAGCGTCTGGGGACGGCGTCAGACGTCATCAGGGAGAAAACTTTGGCTCTGCGATGCCAAACCAGATTACGGCAGAATTTGTACGCCAGGAAGTGGCTGCCGGCAGAGCTATTATTCCCGCTAATATTAATCATCCTGAAGCAGAGCCAATGATTATTGGCCGTAACTTTAAAGTAAAAGTAAATGCCAATATTGGTAATTCTTCCGTCAGCTCCAGCATTGAAGAGGAAGTAGAAAAACTGGTGTGGGCGACCCGCTGGGGCGCCGATACAGTTATGGACTTATCCACTGGCCGGCGTATTCATCAAACCCGCGACTGGATCTTACGCAACTCTCCGGTGCCCATTGGCACCGTACCAATTTATCAGGCGCTGGAAAAAGTAAATGGTGATGTTAGCCAGCTCAGCTGGCAGGTATTTTATGACACCCTGCTAGAGCAAGCGGAGCAAGGCGTTGATTATTTTACGATCCATGCCGGAGTACTAAAGGATTATATCGCACTCACTTCAAAACGCGTAACCGGAATAGTATCGCGTGGCGGTGCTATTATGGCGCAGTGGACCCGGATTTTTAATCAGGAAAGTTTCCTGTATCAACATTTTGAAGATATCTGTAAATTATGTGCTGCCTATGACATTTCGTTGTCACTGGGCGATGGCTTACGCCCTGGCAGCATAGCTGATGCCAATGACGAAGCGCAATTTGCCGAGCTGAGAACCCTGGGAGAGCTGACCAAAATTGCCTGGCGTTATGATGTCCAGGTAATGATTGAAGGGCCTGGCCATGTGCCGATGCAGCTTATTCAGGAAAATATGACCGAGCAGTTAAAGCACTGTCACGAAGCACCGTTCTATACGCTTGGCCCGCTAACAACCGATATTGCTCCGGGTTATGATCATATTACCTCTGGTATTGGCGCAGCCATGATTGGCTGGTTTGGTTGTGCCATGCTCTGTTATGTCACGCCAAAAGAGCATTTAGGCCTTCCAAATAAAGAGGATGTAAAACAAGGGCTTATTGCTTACAAAATTGCTGCTCACGCGGCTGACTTGGCTAAAGGCCACCCTGCCGCACAGCAGCGCGATAATGCCTTGTCAAAAGCCCGTTACGAATTCCGCTGGCAGGATCAATATAATCTGGCGCTGGACCCGTTTACCGCCAAAGCTTATCACGATGAAACGCTGAGCCATGAAGGTGCAGACAGCGAACAGTTTTGTTCGATGTGCGGCCCCAAATTTTGCTCTATGCGGTTAAATCAGCAAGTGCAGCAGCAAAAACCAGCAGACGAGGCATTAAATGATGCCTGAGCAACCTGTCGCAAACAAACCCATTGTCTGGACTATTGCCAGCTCAGACAGTGGCGGCGGTGCCGGTATTCAAGCGGATTTGCTTACCTTTACCGCCCTTGGCTGCCACGGCTGCAGTGCTATCGCTGGCGTTAGTGCCCAAAACAGTATGACACTCAAACTCATAGAGGCTGTCAACCCTGCGCTGCTGTTATCTCAGCTTGATTGTCTGCTCAGCGATATGCCGCCTGCTGCCATTAAAATTGGTCTGATCCCGGATGAGCTGTTACTGCAGCTGCTGCGGCAATGGCTGGAACAAAACAAACCGAACCATTCGTTCAGGGTTATTGCCGATCCGGTGCTAAGCACCAGTAACGGCCATAACTTTGCCAGCGGCCCGCTTATCAACAGCTGGCGCAACTTGCTGCCGCTGCTGGACCTTATTAGCCCTAACCTGCCGGAATTAGCGCTACTGTCCGGCATGCCGGATGAGCCCGTTGCAGCTCAGGTAACACAGCTGGTACAACATGCTATGACAGCTGTATTGGTAAAAGGTGGCCACAGTACTGACGACGATGTGGTTACCGATCAGTTGTTTGAAAAAGACAGTTATTTCGAGCTTAAACACCACAGAATAATAACACCCCATGCCCATGGTACCGGTTGCGTATTATCCGCAGCTATTGCTGCGGCTTGCGCTCAGAATTACCCGCTGCATGATGCGGTTATTATCGCAACAGCCTACTTACAACAAGCGCTTGAGCACGGTTATCCGACTGGTAAAGGCGCGGGCTGTCTGCAACATCACAGCTGGCCGGCAGAGTATCGGTATTTTCCGACGCTGTACTGGCCAGAACATTGCGAACAACTGCCACCGCAGCGCCAATATGCTGGCTTTGCCAGCATGAATACGCCCATCGGTTTATATCCGGTTGTCGACAGTGTGCAATGGCTAAAACGATTGTTGCCACTAAAACCCGATGTGATTCAGCTGCGCATTAAACAGGGCTCTGAGAATGAAATTGAACAACAGATTGCCGAGGCGGTGCAGCTTAGCCACAATTATAATCTGCGGCTGTTTATCAATGATCATTGGCAACTGGCGATTAAATATGCGGCATATGGGGTGCATCTTGGCCAGGAAGATCTCGAACAGGCCGACCTTAATGCCATAGCACAAGCTGGCCTTCGGCTTGGCCTTTCCAGCCACAGCTATCTTGAACTGTTGCGGGCCAGGCAACTTAACCCTTCCTATATTGCGCTGGGTCATATTTTTGCTACCCAAACCAAACTGATGCCATCAAAACCACAAGGGCTAAAGCGCCTTGGCCATTATGCTGCACTGTGCCGCGATATACCAACGGTAGCCATTGGCGGCATTGATATGCAAAGGCTGGAGGCCGTAGTTAGCTGTGGCGTCGACGGGGTAGCGGTAGTCTCAGCGATAACAAAAAGCGCTAATCCTGAGTGCGCGTTCAGCGAACTGAGCCGTCAATTTAACCAATTTAACCAATTTAGCCGGGAGTCCCGTTATGCATATTCTGCTCAATGATCAGCCGCTGCAACTTAGCACCAACTGTTCCGTTAGCGAGCTACTACAGCAGCAACAGCTGGTAAGTGAAGGGCTGGCGATTGCGATTAATAATACTGTGATCAGTAAGCGCTGCTGGCCAGAGCACAAACTGCAAAGCAATGATAACGTGCAACTTTTTCAGATAGTTACCGGAGGTTGATATGTTACAGATTGCTGAGAAAACTTTTGACAGCCGGCTGCTGCTCGGTAGTGGTAAATTCGCAACTAGCCAACTGATGCAACAGGCTGTTACAGCCAGCAACTGTCAGTTGATTACCCTGGCAATTAAACGGCTGGAGCTGAATAAACCCCAGGATGATTTACTGGCACCGTTGCGCAAAATGGATATTCAGCTATTGCCCAATACATCGGGTGCTAAAACGGCCCAAGAAGCAATATTTGCTGCAGAGCTGGCGCGTGAAGCCTTGCAAACTAACTGGCTTAAACTGGAAATCCATCCGGATCCGCGCTATCTGATGCCAGATCCAATAGAAACACTGCTGGCAGCCGAGCAACTGGTTAAACTGGGTTTTATCGTCCTGCCTTATTGCAGCGCCGATCCGGTACTGTGTAAACGACTAGAGCAAGCCGGTTGTGCCGCAGTAATGCCACTCGGTGCTGCTATCGGTTCAAATCAGGGCTTACAAACCCGCGCCATGCTTGAGATTATTATTGAACAGGCCCAGGTTCCGGTCATTATTGATGCGGGCCTGGGTGCACCATCCCATGCGGCTGCTGCGATGGAGCTGGGTGCCGCGGCAGTGCTGGTCAATACAGCCATTGCCAGTAGCTCAGATCCGGTAGCAATGGCCGCGGCCTTTGCCGATGCAGTCAGAGCCGGTCGCCGTGCGTATCTGGCTGGGCTTGTTTCAACTGAGCAACAGGCTGTTGGCTCCAGCCCACTCACCGATTTTCTGGCAGCGCGATGAGGCCCGGGTAGTGAAAAAAGCAATGAGTTTCAGCGAGCAATGGCAACCACAACACTGGCAAAGCCTGCAACTACAAAGCCGTAATTTTTCTGTCAGTCAGGTACAGGCGGCGTTAACTAAAAACCGGCTGACTTTAACCGATTTACAGGCGCTGCTCTCGCCTGCAGCACTGTCATTACTGCCGCAGATGGCGATAAAGGCACAGCAGCTTACCCGGCAACGTTTTGGCTATACGGTGCAATTTTTTGCACCGCTGTATCTATCAAATTTATGTGCTAACGAATGCAGTTACTGCGGTTTTTCGATGAGCCAGCAAGTAAAACGTCGCACCTTAAATGTTGCAGAAATAGAGCAGGAATGTCTGGCGATAAAAGCACTGGGCATCGATCAGGTGTTGCTGGTAACCGGCGAGCACGAACGAAAAGTGGGTATTGAATATTTTTGCCAGGCACTACCGGTTATAAGACGCCACTTCAGCAGTATTCAGCTTGAAGTACAGCCGCTGACGACGGCTGAATACCAGCAGCTGAAAACTCTGGGGGTCGATGCCGTGATGCTGTATCAGGAAACCTATAATGCCACGGCATATCAGCAGTATCATTTAAAAGGCAAAAAAACAGATATCAGCTGGCGGCTGGATGCACCCGACAGAGTGGGCCAAGCCGGTATTGATAAAATCGGCCTGGGAATTTTACTGGGCCTGACCGACTGGCGTACCGATGCTATTTTACTGGCGCAGCATCTTATGTATCTGCAAAAACAGTATTGGCAAAGTCGTTTTAGTTTATCAGTACCGAGGATCCGCCCCTGCAGTGGTGGCAGCAATGTCGCTTACCCTATTAGTGATCAGGAACTGATCCAGCTAATCTGTGCTTTTCGGCTATTTGCCCCTGAGCTTGAAATCAGTTTATCGACCCGTGAGTCTGCTTTATTCCGCCAGCATGTTATCCCGTTAGCAATAACCAGTATCAGTGCTGGTTCGAAAACTCAGCCCGGTGGCTACAGTGTCGATCCGGATAATTTAGAACAGTTCAGCATTGACGATACCCGTTTACCAAAACAGGTTGCAACAGCGCTTACGCATCAAGGCTTACAACCCATATGGAAAGATTGGGATAGTTTTTTGGGAAGATAAAGCAAAAAGCCCACTCGATTGAGTGGGCTCTTTGGCTTTATTGGGAGCCTGGCGGTGTA